>JBCCUC010000007.1:0-163666 GCA_039197515.1 Pseudomonadota bacterium
ATGACCGACAGCGAGCTGCACCTCAACATCGTTGAAGTGCGCAAGCCCGAGCTGGATGCAGCCCTTGTGGGTGAGAGCATCGCGCAGCAGCTGGAGCGCCGCGTGTCTTTCCGTCGCGCGATGAAGCGGGCGGTGCAGAACGCCATGCGCATGGGTGCGCAGGGCATTCGGTGCAATCTTGCGGGCCGTTTGGGCGGTGCTGAGATTGCGCGCACCGAATGGTATCGCGAGGGCCGCGTGCCGCTGCATACCCTGCGCGCGGATATCGATTATGCCCATGTGGAGGCCTCCACGGCCTATGGGATCATCGGGATCAAGACCTGGATCTTCAAAGGGGAGATCATGGAGCATGACCCCTCTGCCCGTGATCGCAAGGCACAAGAGATCCAAGACGGCCCCGCCCCTCGCGGTGCGGGCGGTCGTCGGTAAGGAGTAGGACATGCTACAGCCAAAACGGACGAAGTTCCGCAAGCAGTTCAAGGGGTCGATCAAGGGCCTGGCCAAGGGCGGCTCCACGCTGAACTTCGGCTCATACGGTCTAAAGGCGCTTGAGCCCGAGCGGGTGACAGCGCGCCAGATCGAAGCTGCGCGCCGCGCCATGACGAGACATATGAAGCGTCAGGGCCGCGTTTGGATCCGCATCTTTCCGGATGTGCCGGTGACCTCCAAGCCTGTCGAAGTGCGCATGGGTAAAGGTAAAGGGTCTGTCGATTTTTGGGCCTGTAAGGTCAAGCCCGGCCGCGTGATGTTTGAGATCGACGGTGTGAACGACGATATCGCGCGCGAGGCGCTGCGTTTGGCGGCGATGAAACTGCCGATCAAATCGCGAGTCGTCGTCCGCGAAGACTGGTAGATCTTTTACATTCCGGAGTTTGAGAAAGGCCCTGGCGCGATGTCACCTGGGCCTTTTTTGCTGTGTGTCGGCGAAACCATTACCCCAAAAGCACAACGGCCCAAGCGGCCAATCCGATCTGCACCAGTTGGATCCCAACGGACAGACCGTGCAGCCGTTTGAACAGCTTCTCATCGCCGCCGTCTGTTGCCGAGTTGATCTGCGCCATCAGGATTTGCCGCGCGTAAACCGTGCTCATACAGATGAGGGCCAGCAGCAGACCAGCGCGTTGGCTTTGGGTAAAGGCAGCGGCAGAGGCTATGGCTGAGACCCCGATCAGGCTGAGATAGTAGTAAGGGAAAGTCCCGCGCAACAGCGGTCGGACCTGGGCCATCGGTAGTTGGGCAAAAAGCACCGGGGCGAAACCGAAACTGAAAAAGACCATACCGCCAAAAAGCGTGGATGCCAGAAGAAGCGTGAGCGCGGCCATGAGAACTCCTCTTTTCGGCAAAGCTAGTCGGGGCGGGGGTTCTGCCCAGGCGGTGGCGAGTGACACCGCGACGCAGGTGCGGCTCTAAGCCGTACCCCAGGCATAGTTGAAGGACACGGAGACGCGATCATCCTCTGCCATGTTCATGGGGACCTCGTGACGCAGCCAGCTCTCCCAAAGCAGCACATCGCCAGCCTCTGGCGAGATGTAGATGAAAGGTTTCAGATCCTCGGGGGCATCTGGCGTCCGGCCAGGGGCGGCCATCATCATGGGCAGGCGTGGATCTTCAAACTTGATAGCGCTGGCGCCCGGTGGCATCGCAACATAGGTGGTGCCCGAGATGACAGAGTGTGGATGCAGGTGCCCGGTATGAATGCCGCCCTCGGGCAAGATGTTGATCCAGATGCTGTCAAGGATCAAAGGCCGCGCGCCAAGGTCGAACGCCAGATCTTGGGCAAAGGCTGCGACATGCGCGTCGAGCACGCCGACAAGATCGGCAAAGATCGGAAAACGGTAAGGCAGATCGTCGAGCGATGCGTAGGACGTATATCCAGCATAGCTGTTTTCTTCACACCAGTCCTGTCCGGCTTCATCGTCGTTGGCGATGGTGATGCAGGATGCCTCAAGCTCAGTGGCGTCTACATTGGCACCCTGCGCTGCGAGCGGCGCATGATAAAGCCTTGTTGCAAAGAGCGATGTGATTGCCGTCATGGCGTTGGCATAGCGGAGCGCGGGCAATCTGTGGACCCCTAATTCTCTCCAGGAGAACAGATACCGGTGGCGGTGAAGCGTCTGCCGAGAAAGGGACTTGCGTGCTACCAGGATCGCCCCTATACGGCGCACTTCGAGGCAAACTCCACCAGAATCGGGGTAACGCGGATGCGGCCCCCTGGTGATGTTGAAAGGAGATGCGTGATGAACGCACAGGAATTGCGGGACAAGACCCCCGATCAGTTGCGCGACGAACTCGTGAACCTCAAAAAAGAGGCGTTCAACCTGCGGTTTCAGCAGGCAACCGGTCAGCTAGAGAACCCGGCGCGGTTGCGTCTCGTCAAACGGGACGTCGCGCGGGTGCGCACGATCCTGAACGAAAAAGCCCGCGCGGCAGCGGAATAGGAGAGCGACACATGCCAAAGCGTATCTTGCAAGGTGTCGTGACATCCGACGCAAACGCACAGACCGTGACAGTGAACGTGGAGCGTCGCTTCACCCATCCGGTTCTGAAAAAGACCATTCGGAAATCGAAAAAATACCGGGCGCATGATGAGCAAAACACGTTCAAAGTGGGCGACACTGTCCGCATCATTGAATGTGCGCCGAAATCAAAGACGAAGCGGTGGGAAGTGCTGACGGCGGAAGCCTGAGGCGGCATGCTCATCCAGCCGTCGGCTGTCTTCGCGATGAGGCGGCGCAGGCGCACGATGAGCGGCCCATCCATTATTCGAAACCCTGGGGACCAAGGCCAAACGCATCAGCCCCCCAAAGGTCGGGAGAAACCAAATGATCCAGATGCAAACCATCCTGGATGTTGCTGACAACAGCGGCGCGCGCCGCGTGCAGTGCATCAAGGTTTTGGGCGGCTCCAAGCGGAAATACGCCTCAGTGGGCGACATCATCGTCGTCTCCGTCAAAGAAGCCATCCCGCGGGGGCGCGTGAAGAAGGGCGATGTCCGCAAGGCCGTCGTTGTGCGTACCGCCAAGGAAGTGCGACGCGAAGATGGCACCGCCATCCGCTTTGACCGCAACGCCGCTGTCATTCTCAACAACAATAACGAGCCCATCGGGACCCGGATCTTTGGCCCTGTCGTACGCGAGTTGCGCGGCAAGAGTTTTATGAAGATCATCTCGCTGGCACCGGAGGTGCTGTGATGGCTGCAAAACTCAAAAAAGGTGACAAAGTCATCGTGCTTGCGGGCAAAGACAAGGGCAAGACGGGGACGATCTCTTCGGTGAACCCAAAGGCCAACAAGGCTGTGGTTGACGGGATAAACATTGCGATCCGTGCGACGCGGCAGAGCCAAGAAAGCCAAGGTGGCCGCATCCCAAAGGCCATGCCGATTGATCTGTCGAACCTAGCGTACGTGGATGCCAATGGCAAAGCCACGCGCGTCGGCTTCAAAATGGACGGCGACAAAAAGGTGCGCTTTGCCAAGACCACGGGGGACGTGATCGATGCTTGATGAGACGAATTACACGCCGCGCCTTTTGACGGTCTATCGCGACACCATTCGCGCTGCGATGAAAGAACAGTTCGGCTACAAGAACGACATGATGATCCCCCGGTTGGACAAGATCGTTCTCAACATAGGCTGCGGCGCAGAAGCGGTGCGGGACAGCAAAAAGGCAAAGTCGGCCCAAGAAGATCTGACCGCGATTGCCGGTCAGAAGGCCATGACGACGACCGCCAAGAAATCGATCGCGGGCTTCCGAGTGCGTGAGGACATGCCGATGGGTGCCAAGGTAACGCTGCGCGGTGCCCGGATGTACGAGTTTCTCGACCGCCTGGTCACAATCGCACTGCCGCGCGTGCGCGACTTTCGGGGGGTAAACCCGAAGTCATTTGACGGCCGTGGCAACTACGCCATGGGCCTCAAAGAGCACATCGTGTTCCCAGAGATCGACTTCGACAAAGTCGATGAGCCTTGGGGCATGGACATCATCATCGCCACCACGGCACAGACCGACGCCGAAGCCAAAGCGCTGTTGACCGGGTTCAACATGCCTTTCACCAAGTAAGCGCGGGGAGACACTGATATGGCAAAGAGATCCATGGTCGCACGCGAGAAAAAGCGCGAAAGACTTGTCAAGAAGTACGCCGCGAAGCGCGCGGAGCTTAAAGAGATCGTCAGCGATCAAGAAAAGCCGATGGAGGAGCGTTTTCGCGCGTCCCTCAAGTTGGCCAAGCTGCCGCGCTCCTCAAGTGCGGTGCGGCTGCACAACCGCTGCCAGCTGACGGGCCGCCCGCATGCGTATTACCGCAAGCTGAAAATCTCACGGATCGCGCTGCGTGATCTTGGCTCTGCGGGTCAGATCCCCGGCATGGTCAAGTCAAGCTGGTAAGGAGGGCACATAGATGAACGATCCTATCGCAGATATGCTGACCCGCATCCGCAACAGCCAGTTGCGGGGCAAGTCCACCGTGATGACACCGGCCTCAAAGCTGCGCGCTTGGGTGCTCGATGTGCTGGCCGATGAGGGCTACATCCGGGGCTATGAGAAGACCACAGATGAGCGGGGCCATCCCGCGATCGAGATTAGCCTGAAGTACTATGAGGGCGAGCCCGTTATTCGCGAGCTCAAGCGCGTCTCAAAGCCAGGTCGCCGCGTCTACATGGGCGCTCAAGACTTGCCGCAGGTCCGTCAGGGCCTTGGTGTGTCGATTGTCTCCACCCCAAAGGGTGTAATGTCGGATGCAAACGCACGTCAGGCCAATGTGGGCGGTGAAGTGCTTTGCACCGTATTCTAGGGAGGGGCTGATGTCTCGTATTGGTAAGAAACCGGTCGAACTGCCCAGTGGTGTCACCGCCACGGTCTCCGGCCAATCGATTGAAGTGAAAGGCCCCAAGGGGGCCCGCAGCTTCAAGGCGACCGATGATGTAGATCTCAAGGTCGAGGACAACGTGGTGCATGTCACGCCGCGCGGCAAATCTAAGCGCGCGCGCCAGCAATGGGGCATGTCCCGCACGATGGTCTCGAACCTAGTGACCGGCGTCACAGATGGGTTCAAAAAAGAGCTTGAGATCCAGGGGGTGGGCTACCGCGCTCAGATGCAGGGCAACACGCTCAAGCTGAACCTCGGCCTCAGCCACGACGTGGACTATGTGGCCCCTGAAGGTGTGACCGTAACCGCCCCCAAACAGACCGAGGTGGTGATCGAAGGGATCGATGAACAGTTGGTCGGTCAAGTGGCTGCTAACATTCGGAACTGGCGCAAGCCAGAGCCTTACAAAGGCAAGGGCATTCGGTACAAAGGGGAGTTTGTCTTCCGCAAAGAAGGCAAGAAGAAGTAAGGACAGCACAGATGGCAAAGAGCAAAAGAGACCTGTTCCAAAAACGCCGCCTGCGCGTCCGGAACAAATTACGCCGTGTGAACGCCGGGCGCATGCGCCTCTCGGTGCACCGGTCGTCCAAAAACATCTTTGTTCAGTTGATCGACGATGTTGCGGGCAAGACGCTGGCGTCCGCCTCATCGCTTGAAAAAGATCTTGGCGTATTGGGGAAGAACAACATCGAAGCCGCCACCAAGGTGGGTGCCGCGATTGCCGAGCGTGCCAAAAAGGCAGGCGTAGAAGAGGCGTACTTTGACCGGGGTGGTTTTCTGTTCCACGGCAAAGTCAAGGCGCTCGCCGATGCCGCGCGCGAAGGTGGCTTGAAACTCTAACAGTCAAGGGGGGGTCCCCTTGCCGATGAGCGAAGCGAAGAGGCCTCCTTCGGGCCTCTCGATGATCCGGGAGCCTCGGCTCACTTGGATTGGGACAACGGGGCGTACGCCCTAATGAAAGGACGCCAGCATGGCAGAACGTGAAAACCGTCGCCCCCGTCGCGACAAAGATGAAGCACCGGAGTTCGCGGACCGCCTGGTCGCAATCAACCGCGTTTCCAAGACTGTGAAGGGTGGTAAGCGCTTTGGCTTTGCCGCGCTCGTCGTGGTTGGAGATCAAAAGGGCCGTGTGGGCTTCGGCAAGGGCAAGGCCAAGGAAGTGCCCGAGGCCATTCGGAAAGCCACCGAGCAGGCCAAGCGCGGCATGATCCGCGTGCAACTGCGCGAAGGCCGCACGCTGCACCACGACATGGAAGGCCGCCACGGCGCGGGCCGCGTGGTGATGCGCACAGCACCGGAGGGAACCGGGATCATTGCGGGTGGTCCGATGCGTGCCGTCTTTGAAATGCTCGGTGTGAAGGACGTGGTGTCCAAATCCATCGGCTCGCAGAACCCTTACAATATGATCCGTGCCACCATGGACGGGCTGCGCAAGGAAAGCTCGCCGCGTTCTGTGGCGCAGCGCCGGGGCAAGAAAGTGGCTGAGATCCTGCCCAAGGTTGATGCCCCAGCGCCTGCGTCAGACGCGGCACCGGCCGATGCGGCCGCGAGTTAAGAGGGGAACAACATGGCAAAGACAATTGTGATCAAGCAGACCGGCTCTCCGATCCGCCGCCCGTCTAAACAGCGCGCGACGCTGGTGGGCCTCGGGCTCAACAAGATGCACCGCGTGCGCGAGTTGGAAGATACGCCTGCCGTGCGCGGGATGATCAACAAAGTCTCGCACATGGTCGAGATTGTTGAGGAGAAAGGCTGAGCTTTTTTGGCTCCGTCGCCACCCCGGAAAGATCCAGAACGCCCCGCATCCCCTTGCGGGGCGTTTGTTTTTTCCAAAGTGCTACGGGTGCTCGAGCTTTAGCTGTTAAAAATCTCTTCAGTGAACGCCGCTATCTCGGCTAACAGCAGATCTGATCCAACCTTACCAAGAGTTTTGCCAGTGCAGCCCGCGGCACGATCATCCGCAACCGGAAAACACTTGCCTGCCGTCGATACTGCAAAGGGGATTGCCATCCTCTTTGTCGTCTTCGGTCATGCCTGGCGTGGTCTCTATGAAGCGGGCGTGTTGGCGAACGCCGCCCTCTTTGAGGCGGTGGATCGCATCATCTACGCTTGGCACATCCCGATGTTCTTTTTTTTATCGGGCTTGCACTTCTTATCCGTGGTGGCGCGCGATGGGGCCGCGGGTTTCCTGTGGCAGCGCATCCTGCGCTTGCTTTGGCCGATGGCGCTTTGGACCTGGGTGTTTTTCGCCGCGCGGCTTCTCGCGGGCGATGCGGCCAACGCGCCGGTGACCTGGGCAGACTTTCCCCTGGTGCCGCTGCCGCCCTACGAACATCTGTGGTTCCTGTGGGCGCTCTTTTTGGTTCAGATCGGCTGCTTTGCCGTTCTCATCCTGCTGCCTGCGCGCGTGCGAGAGCGGCGCAAGCGGCTGGGTTTTGCCGCGCTCGCGGGCGTGTTGGTCGGGGTGATGCCCTTTATTGCCTGGCCTTCGCCCTACTTCGGGGCCGCGCTTGAGCATGTGCCTTACTTTGCTGCCGGGATCGCGTTTGGGGCGCTCGCATCCTATCGGCCTCAACGCTGGATGGTGGGTTTGGCGGGCTGTGGTTTTCTCATTGATGTTTGGGCGCTTTCCCAGGGTTGGCGTGAGGTATTCCAATCGTTGGATCTTGTTCTCTTTTTGTGGGTCCTCATCGCAGCGCTTGATCCCGGGTCCGGCAGCCCATCGCGCGCGATTGTCACACTGCGCGCGTTGGGACGCGCGTCAATGACGATCTACATGGCCCACACAATGTTCTCTGCCTTGCTGCGCATCGCGCTGCTCTATCTGGGCGTAACCTCAGCCTGGGTGCATCTGGCCTTCGGTCTTACCTTTGGGATTTTAGGGCCTTTGATCTTGCTCTGGGCTGCGCAAAAGACCAGGACGCGCAAGCTCTTGGGCCTTTAGGCCTTACAGACATCCGGCTTGATCCGCAGTACCGAGGCCGCTATACGCGCGCGGTGGTCACGATTCCAGGGCCGCAGAGATGCAACGCCGCGTCTGGCCGCTCCCGTCGCTGGGGGTCAGTTCCGGCAGAAGGAGAAGCGACATGAAATTGAACGAACTTTCCGACAATCCGGGTGCCACTAAAAAGCGCAAGCGCGTCGGGCGTGGCCCGGGCTCTGGCATGGGTAAGATGGGTGGCCGCGGGATCAAAGGGCAAAAGTCACGCTCCGGCGTCGCAATAAAAGGCTATGAGGGCGGTCAGATGCCACTCTACCAGCGTTTGCCCAAGCGTGGCTTCAACAAGCCGAACCGCAAATCCTATGCCGTGGTGAACCTCGGTCTGATCCAAAAGTTCATTGACGAGAAAAAACTGGATGCGGGCCAGCCCATTGATGCAGCGGCGTTGGTTGCATCGGGTCTTGTGCGCCGGGCGCGCGATGGCGTGCGCGTGCTGGCCAAGGGCGATATCTCTGCAAAAGTTGATCTGCACGTGGCGGGCGCGTCGAAATCCGCAATTGAGGCGGTGGAAAAGGCTGGGGGCTCCGTGACCCTGCCTGCCGAAGCTGAAAGCGCCGCGGGCTAATCTGGCAGGAAGGCTTGTGAGCGGGCGGCGTCCCGCTTACATTGCGCCCAAGCCTTTGAGAGCCGCCTGCGTCTGTTTGGGCAGGGTGGCCAACGCTTCAACGGAAAGAGTTCCTTATGGTATCAGCCGTCGAAAACATGGCCGCCAACACCAGCTGGTCCGCGCTGGGGAAGGCAACGGACCTGCGCAACCGTATCCTTTACACGCTCGCACTGCTGATCGTTTACCGCGTTGGGACATTCATCCCGGTGCCGGGGATCGACGGCGTGGCACTGCGCGAGTTTATGGATCAAGCCGGGCAGGGCATCGGCGGCATGGTCTCCATGTTCACAGGCGGTGCCTTGGGGCGGATGGGGATCTTTGCCTTGGGCATCATGCCCTACATCTCTGCTTCGATCATCGTGCAGCTTTTGGGGTCGATGTATCCGCCCTGGGAGCAGCTCAAAAAAGAAGGCGAGATGGGCCGCAAAAAGCTCAACCAATACACGCGCTGGGGCACTGTGGCCTTGGCCACGCTGCAGGCTTATGGTCTCGCGGTCTCGCTTGAGGCGGGGGATATCGCAGCCGATCCAGGTTGGTACTTCCGTGCAGCCTGTATCATCACGTTGGTGGGCGGCACGATGTTCCTGATGTGGCTGGGTGAGCAGATCACCGCGCGCGGGATCGGTAACGGGATCTCGTTGATCATCTTTGTGGGTATCATCGCGGAAGTGCCCGCAGCGCTTGCGCAGTTCTTTGCATCAGGTCGTTCTGGCGCGATCAGCCCGGCGCTTATCGTTGGCGTCTTGGTCATGGTCGTTGTGACGATCATGTTTGTGGTCTTTATGGAGCGGGCGCTGCGCAAGATCCACATCCAGTATCCGCGCCGCCAAGTCGGGATGAAGATGTATGACGGTGGGTCAAGCCATCTGCCGGTGAAGGTCAACCCAGCGGGTGTGATCCCGGCCATTTTTGCTTCGTCTTTGCTGCTGCTGCCGGTTACGATCAGCACGTTCTCGGGCAATGCCACCGGGCCGCTCATGTCGATTCTTTTGGCGAACTTTGGCCCGGGTCAGCCGCTCTATCTGCTGTTTTTCGTGCTGATGATCGTTTTCTTCACGTACTTTTACACGTTCAACGTCAGCTTTAAGCCGGACGACGTGGCCGATAACCTCAAGAACCAGAACGGCTTTGTCCCTGGGATCCGTCCTGGCAAGCGCACGTCTGAGTATCTTGAATACGTCGTGAACCGGATCCTCGTTCTAGGATCTGGGTATCTGGCGTTGGTCTGCGTTTTTCCAGAGGTGTTGCGGGGCCAATTTGCCATCCCCTTCTATTTCGGCGGCACGTCGGTTTTGATTGTGGTCTCGGTCACGATGGACACAATCCAACAGGTGCAGAGCCATCTTCTGGCGCATCAATACGAAGGCTTGCTTGAAAAGTCCCAACTGCGTGGTAAGGGCAAAGGTCAGCGGAAGAAACGGAGCCCTGTACGTCGATGAATATAATACTCCTTGGGCCTCCGGGCGCAGGTAAGGGGACGCAGGCGCGTCATTTGGTTGAAACGCGCAATATGGTTCAGTTGAGCACCGGGGACATGCTGCGCGAGGCCAAGACCTCTGGGACCGAAATGGGCAACATGGTGGCCGAGGTTATGGCGCGTGGCGACCTTGTCACCGATGACATTGTGATCGGTCTCATCCGCGAAAAGCTGCAGGGCGATACGGGTGGCGGCTTCATTTTTGACGGCTTTCCCCGCACCTTGGCGCAGGCCGATGCGCTTGGCCAGCTTCTTGATGAAGTGGGTCAAAAGATCAACGTTGTGGTTGAGTTGGAAGTGGACGACGCCGTGCTGGTCGGCCGGATCGTGAACCGCGCTGAAGAAGCGCGGCAAGCGGGCGAGCCGGTGCGCGCTGACGACAATGCTGAGAGCTTGCAAGTGCGCCTCCTGGCCTACTACAAGCAGACCTCGCCCTTGATCGGGTACTACCACGCGAAGGGCCTTTTGCGGGGTGTTGACGGTCTGGGTGAGATCAACGCAGTTCAGAAAGAAATCGCATCGGTTTTGGACGGCTAACACGGGGATGGGCGGCCTGATCCGGTGCTGACCCGCATTTCTTTCTAAGTGCGAAGCCTCGATATCACGACCCGGACGTCAGTCCACGTGCGTCTTTGGGCTTGCAACGCTTTTCGTTTGGTATGACCTTCAAGGAGCATCTGGGACGGGGGAGGTGCCAAGATGACCAAACAGGCGTGCCTTGTCATTGGGGCGGGGGACGACACCGGCGCTGCGGTGGCGCGCGCTTTTGCGGCGGAGGGTATGGTGGCCTGCCTGGTCCGCCGACCGCGCCACGCGGCAGATCTTGAAGCACTGGCTGAGCGCATTCGCGCGAATGGCGGTGAGGCGCTGGCCCTGCCAACCGACGCCCGGGACGAAGATCAGATGATTGCCCTGATCGCGCGCATCGAGGCAGAGGTTGGCCCGATTGAAGTTGCTGTCTTCAACATTGGCGCGAATGTGCGCTTTGGCATCACGGAGACCACCGCGCGGGTCTATCGAAAGGTATGGGAGATGGCTTGCTTTGCAGGCTTTCTCATGGGCCGCGAGGTGGCGGCGCGCATGGTGCCCCGCGCGCGCGGCACCATCATCTTTACCGGGGCGACGGCCAGCATGCGCGGCGGCGCGGGTTATGCCGCCTTTGCTGGGGCGAAACATGCACTGCGGGCCTTGGCGCAGAGCATGGCGCGGGAGCTGGGCCCCAAGAACATCCATGTGGCGCATACGGTGATTGACGGGGCGATTGATTCCAACTTCATCCGAGAAAACGTGCCGGATGTTGACAGCCTGCGCGAAGACGATGCGCTCCTGAACCCCGATCACATCGCCCAGGCTTATGTCGCGCTGCATAGACAGCCGCGCACAGCCTGGACCCATGAAATGGACCTGCGCCCCTGGCGCGAGAACTGGTAGGACGACAGCATGGCGGACATTGACTTTATCTTCGACTTTGGCAGCCCGAATGCCTATCTGGTGCACAATGTCTTGCCCCAAGCTGCAGCTGAGATCGGGGTCAAGGTCAACTACAAACTGTGCCTTTTAGGCGGGATATTCAAATCCACAAACAATCAGGCCCCGATGCAGGCTTTTGCTCAGATCGACAACAAGCTGGCCTATGAACGGCTGGAGTTTAACCGCTTTGTCGAGCGGCACGGGCTGCATGCGTTCAAGTGGAACCCGCACTTTCCAGTGATCACCGTGACCCTGATGCGCGGCGCGCTCGTGGCCGAAGAAGAAGGCGCGCTTATGCCCTACATTGAAGCTGGCCTCACCACGGTCTGGGAAGAGGGGGAGAACATGGCCGACAAGGATGTCTATGCCGCAGCGCTCACCCGTCACGGGCTGGATGGGGCGCATTATCTGGCCCGCGCGCAGGAGCCCTGTATCAAGCAAAGACTGATTGAGAACACCGCCGACGTCGTCGCACGCGGGGCTTTTGGGGTGCCAACGTTCTATGTGGGGGGCGAGATGTTCTTTGGCAAAGAACGGCTGGAACAGGTAACCGAGGCAGCCCGTTCTTGACAAGGCAACAGCTCGGGTTGACGGCCAGGTCAAATCCCCCTAACCAACGCCATCTCGGAAGAGAATCAATTTGTATGTCGGCGGCAAGCGCTGCATGCAAGATCACCTGATCAGCCCCAGCGGTGCGGTGCGAAACAGGCACGCTGAGTTGTGAAAAAAGGGTCTGGCGTTACGGACCCGCAACGAAAAGGAATAGACCACGTGGCACGTATTGCCGGCGTCAACATCCCCACTGCAAAGCGGGTGCCCATCGCCCTGACCTACATCACCGGTATCGGAAAATCCTCTGCATCAGCCATTTGCGAGGCTGTAGGCATCGAGGTCAACCGCCGGATCAACGAGCTTTCTGATGCAGAAGTGCTCAAGATCCGCGAGCATATTGATGAGAATTACAGTGTGGAAGGCGACCTGCGCCGCGACACGCAGATGAACATCAAACGCTTGATGGATCTGGGTTGCTACCGCGGTCTGCGTCACCGCCGCAACCTCCCGGTGCGCGGTCAGCGTACACACACAAACGCACGCACGCGCAAAGGCCCGGCAAAGGCCATTGCGGGTAAAAAGAAGTAAGGAGGCGCTCAGATGGCTCGTGATACCCGGCGCGTAAAGCGCAAAGTCTCCAAAAATATCGCTGCAGGTGTGGCGCATGTGAATTCGTCGTTTAACAACACCAAAATCCTAATTTCTGACGTGCAGGGTAATGCCATCTCTTGGTCCTCTGCCGGGACCATGGGGTTCAAAGGCTCACGCAAATCGACGCCCTATGCCGCGCAGATGGCCGCAGAAGACGCGGGCCGCAAGGCACAAGAGCATGGTGTCAAGACGCTGGAAGTCGAAGTGCAGGGCCCAGGCTCTGGTCGGGAAAGTGCGCTGCGCGCTCTTGCCGCCGCTGGGTTCAATATCACTTCCATCCGGGATGTGACCCCAATGGCGCATAACGGCTGCCGCCCACCCAAGCGCCGCCGCGTCTAAGTGACAAGTGATTTACGGGGTCCGTGCACGCGCGAGGCCCCCTTCCGACTTTTGAAACCTCGGGAGTCTGCGCCGAACGGACATGCAGCGCAAGACGGGAATGGAGGGACGCATGATCCACAAAAATTGGGCTGAATTGATCAAGCCCCAGCAACTGGATGTGAAAGCGGGCAATGACCCTGCGCGCCAAGCCACGGTGCTGGCGGAGCCGCTTGAGCGTGGCTTTGGCCTGACCATGGGCAACGCACTGCGCCGCGTGCTGATGTCTTCGCTGCAAGGCGCGGCCATTACCTCCGTTCAGATTGACAACGTGCTGCATGAGTTTTCGTCGGTTGCGGGCGTGCGCGAGGACGTGACCGACATCATCCTCAACCTCAAAGGCGTCTCCATCCGCATGGAGGTCGAGGGGCCCAAGCGTCTGTCGATTTCCGCCAAGGGTCCAGGTGTCGTGACGGCGGGGGACATCTCTGAATCCGCTGGGATTGAGATCTTGAACCGCGATCATGTTATCTGTCACCTCGATGATGGTGCTGATGTGTACATGGAACTGACGGTGAACACCGGCAAGGGCTATGTTTCCGCTGAAAAAAACAAGCCGGAGGATGCGCCGATTGGTCTGATCCCCATCGATGCAATTTACTCCCCGGTCAAAAAAGTCAGCTATGACGTGCAGCCGACCCGCGAGGGGCAGGTGCTCGACTACGACAAGTTGACCATGAAGGTTGAGACCGACGGCTCCATCACGCCGGATGATGCGGTGGCCTTCGCCGCGCGGATCTTGCAGGATCAGTTAGGCATCTTTGTGAACTTTGACGAGCCTGAGTCAGCATCCCGTGCCGACGAGGACGACGGGCTGGAGTTCAATCCGCTGCTCCTCAAGAAGGTGGACGAGTTGGAGCTTTCGGTGCGGTCTGCAAACTGCCTGAAGAATGACAATATCGTATACATCGGGGATCTCATCCAAAAGACAGAAGCAGAGATGCTGCGCACGCCGAACTTTGGGCGTAAGTCGTTGAATGAGATCAAAGAAGTGCTGTCGGGGATGGGGCTGCACCTCGGCATGGATGTCGAGGACTGGCCGCCTGACAACATCGAAGACTTGGCCAAGAAGTTCGAAGACAACTTTTGACGCCAATCGCGGGCCTTCGGGCCCGCTTTTCGGGCGCTTGCCGCCCCAAGGAGAGCCAGGGACACGCGTCGCTGGCCGGACAATGTATAAACGCCCGTAGAGGGCCGATTTGGAGAAGATAGATGCGTCACGCACGTGGTTACCGCCGCCTCAACCGCACCCATGAGCACCGCAAGGCGCTTTGGTCGAATATGGCGGGCTCGCTCATTGAGCATGAACAGATCAAGACGACTTTGCCCAAGGCCAAGGAATTGCGCCCGATCATCGAAAAGATGATTACCCTGGCCAAGCGGGGCGACCTGCATGCCCGCCGTCAGGCGGCGGCAAAGCTGAAGCAGGACGCCTATGTCACCAAGCTTTTTGAGGTGCTGGGCCCGCGCTACCAAGACCGGCAAGGTGGCTATGTCCGGGTGCTGAAGGCGGGGTTCCGCTATGGCGACATGGCGCCAATGGCGATCATTGAATTTGTCGATCGCGACCGCGATGCCAAGGGCGCGGGCGACAAGGCGCGCTTGGAGGCGGAGGAAAACGCCGAATAGGCCACCCCGCGCACGATGAGAAAGCCCTGCCACTCGGCGGGGCTTTTTGTTTGGCAAGCCGCTCCGAAGATGGCCGCAGGGTGTTGCCTCACTCGCGTGCGTTGCACATATCAATGCGCATGAGATTTCTTGCCCTTGCATTCATGCTGCTCGCAGCGCCTGTCGCGGCCGAGCAAGTGCCGACGTCCAAAGAGCAGATCCAATTGAGCTTTGCGCCTTTGGTGAAAGAGGCGACGCCTGCGGTCGTCAACATCTATGCGCGCATCATGGCAGAGCCGCGGCGCACCCCATTGCAGCGGGATCCGTTCTTTGAGCGTTTCTTTCGCGCCCCCTTTTCTGAGGCCCCGCGGGTGCAAAACTCGCTGGGCTCGGGGGTGATCCTGTCAGAAGACGGGATTGTGGCGTCGAACTACCATGTCGTTGGCATGGCGACCGAGATCACGATTGTGCTGAATGACCGCCGTGAATTCAGCGCCCGCGTGCTGTTGGCCGATGAAGAGGCGGATCTCGCGATCCTTCTGATTGAGGCAGAGGGGCCGTTTCCCTACCTGCCGCTGCGAAAGAGCGATACGGTCGAAGTGGGCGAGCTTGCCCTGGCCATCGGCAACCCCTTTGGCGTGGGGCAAACGGTGAGCAGCGGGATTATCTCAGGCCTCGCCCGCTCGCGCGCAGGCGGCGGGAAGGCCGGGCTTGGTTACTTCATTCAGACTGACGCGCCGATCAACCCTGGCAACTCGGGGGGCGCACTGATTGACATGGCAGGGCGGCTGGTCGGGATCAATACCTCGATCCTGACCCGCTCGGGTGGCTCAAACGGGATCGGTTTTGCCATCCCCGCCGATCTGGTCGGGGCCTTTGTCGCCCAGGCGCGCGAAGGGGAGGCGACGTTTCAGCGGCCCTGGGCCGGGATCGCTGGTCAGCCGGTGGATGCGGACATGGCCGTCAGCCTTGGGCGGAACCGTTCCGGCGGGCTCATTGTTTCGGGCATGCATACGGCCAGCCCCTTCGCCGCAGCAGGACTGCAAGTCGGCGATGTGATCACGCATGTGGTCGGTCAAGAGGTCAACACGCCCGCCGAGATGATCTACCGGATGTCGGTCGTCGGCTTGGGGCGCACTGCAGAGGTGCGCCTGGACCGGCAAGGCGATGTGCTAGAGATCGACGTGCCGCTTATGGTCGCCCCGGAAGAGCCGCCGCGCGCGCTCACCATCCTCAACGACCGCACCTTGCTGCCCGACCTGCGGCTTGCACGGATCAATCCCGCCGTGCTCTCAGAGTTGAACCTGCCTTTGGGCGCGCAGGGCGTTGTGGTGATGGAACCTGGACCTCACGGGCGACGGCTCGGGCTTCGATCAAGCGATGTGATTGCCGAGATCAACGGGGCCAGGATGCGTCATCCTAATGATGTACAATCGGCCCTTGCAGGCTACACCCGGCGTATTGAGATGGTGATTCAACGGGACGGGCAAAGGCGCCTGCTGCGGTTTCGCGTCTGATGGCGGATCTCTTTGATAGCGTTGCGACGGAGGGCACGGGCCATCGCCCGCTGGCCGACCGGTTGCGTCCTGAAAAGCTGTCCGAGGTCATTGGCCAGCAGCACATTCTGGGCTCAGAAGGCCCGCTGACGGTGATGCTTGCCTCCGGCGCGCTCACCTCATTGGTTTTTTGGGGGCCTCCGGGTGTGGGCAAGACCACCATCGCGCGGCTCTTGGCGCATGAGACGGACCTGCATTTTGAGCAGATCAGCGCGATTTTTTCGGGCGTGCCGGAACTGCGGCGGGTCTTTGAGGGTGCCAAGATCCGGCGCCAGAACGGCACGGGCACGCTGCTTTTCGTGGATGAGATCCACAGGTTCAACAAGGCGCAGCAGGATGGGTTTTTGCCGCACATGGAGGATGGTACGATCCTGCTGGTGGGGGCCACGACGGAGAACCCCAGCTTTGAGCTCAACGCCGCCGTGATGAGCCGCGCGCAGGTGATGGTGCTGGAACGTCTGCCGCTGGCCGATCTAGAGCTTTTGGCGCAGCGGGCAGAGCAGGAGGTGGGCCGGGGGCTGCCCCTTGACGGTCCGGCGCGTGAGGCGCTTTTGGAGATGGCCGATGGCGACGGTCGGGCGCTCTTGAACCTCGTTGAGCAAGTGACGGCCTGGCAGGTGCAGGGCAAGCTTGATCCCGCTGCTTTGGGTGCCCGGTTGCAACGGCGGGCGGCGCAATACGACAAGACGGGGGATGCGCATTACAATCTGATCTCGGCGCTTCATAAGGCGGTGCGCGGCTCCGACCCGGATGCTTCGCTCTACTGGCTCGCGCGCATGTTGGAAGGGGGCGAGGATCCGCGCTACCTCGCGCGGCGCATCACGCGCATGGCGGTCGAAGACATTGGTCTTGCCGATCCGCAAGCGCAGGCCGTGTGCCTGCAGGCTTGGGAGACCTATGAACGGTTGGGCTCGCCCGAAGGCGAATTGGCGCTGGCGCAAGCGGTGACTTATTTGGCGCTCGCGCCAAAATCCAATGCTGCTTATGTGGCCTATAAGGCTGCGCGCAAATCGGCAAAAGCCAGCGGCTCCGCCCCGCCGCCCAAGCACATCCTCAACGCGCCAACCCAGTTGATGAAAGAGCAGGGGTATGGGTCAGGCTATGCCTATGATCACGACGCAGAAGATGGGTTTTCAGGGCAGAATTACTTCCCCGACGGCATGCCACGGGAAGCTTTTTACGCGCCGGTTGACCGCGGATTTGAACGGGAGATGAAAAAACGATTGGCCTACTTTAAGGGGCTGCGGGCGCAGCGGCAAGAGACCGGCTCAACTTGACAAGCGGCCCCCAAAGACGGAGAGAGCAGGCATGTTTTCAACCCTGATCCTTGTTGCCTGCGGCGGTGCCGTGGGGGCCACGCTGCGCTTTTTGTCGGGCGTTGCCATGCTGCGTTTGCTGGGGCCGCAAGAGTTCCCGCTGGCGATCCTGACCGTGAACATTCTGGGGTCGTTTCTCATGGGCGTTTTTGTGATCGCCGCGGCCGAACGGGGCTTGACGCATCTGAGCCCCCTCGTCATGACGGGCCTTTTGGGCGGGTTCACCACCTTCTCAGCCTTCTCGCTTGAAGCGGTCACGTTGATTGAGCGGGGGGCCTACGGGCTCGCAGGGGCCTATGTGATGCTGTCGGTCGGGTTGTCGATTGTCGGGCTCATGGCAGGTCTCTGGCTCGCACGCGGGGTCTTCGCGTGAGCCGGGTCCAAGTTCTGACCGTGGGCGCGGGGGAGGGCGCGCAGCGTCTCGACCGCTGGTTTAAGCGTCAGTTCCCGCACATCCCGCAAGGGCGCGTTGAAAAGATGTGCCGCAAAGGAGAGATCCGCGTTGACGGTGGGCGGGTCAAAGGCTCAACCCGTGTGGAGGTTGGCCAAGAGGTGCGTGTGCCACCGCTGCCGGAGGCGGCAGCCCCCGTGCCCGAACGCCAGCGTATGTCGGAGGCGGACGTGGCCTTCATGCGGGCCTGCGTGATTTACAAAGACGATGCAGTAATTGCGCTGAACAAGCCTGCCGGGCTCGCGGTGCAAGGCGGCTCTGGTCAGGGGGCGCGGCATGTCGATGGCATGAGTGCGGCGCTGATGTTTGATCTGGAGGAGCGTCCCCGCCTCGTGCACCGGTTGGACAAGGATACCTCTGGCGTACTTTTACTCGCCCGCACGCGGGAAGCGGCGCAGGCGCTGACGGCCGCGCTGCGGCATAAAGAGACGCGCAAGATCTATTGGGCGCTCGTCGCGGGCGTTCCCACGCCTTATCTTGGCGAGATCCGCTATGGTCTGGTCAAGGCGGCGGGCCATGGACGTGGGGGCGAGGGCGAAAAGATGCTTGCTGTGCACCCTCGAGATATGGACGCAACGCCGGGGGCCAAACGCGCCCATACGCTTTATGCCACGCTCTACAGGGTCGCGTCGCGCGCGGCCTGGGTCGCGCTGGAGCCTGTGACAGGGCGCACCCATCAATTGCGCGCGCATATGGCTGAGATCGGGCATCCGATTGTGGGGGACGGCAAATACGGCGGCTCGGGGCAAGAGAACCTCGGTGACGGCTGGGGGGCGCAATTGGGCGGAATTATCTCCAAGAAACTGCACCTTCATGCGCGCAGCATGCATTTTGAGCATCCGGTGACGCGCAAAATCATCTCGGTCACGGCAGACCTGCCTGAGCATATGGCGCAGTCGTGGGAAACATTCGGCTGGCGTGAAGATCTGGCGTCGGACGACCCGTTCGAGACCCTGCAATGAGCGAGTGGAAGGCCAAGCGATTTTGGAATGAGGCACGTGTTGTGCCCGAAGCCGAGGGTTTTGCGGTCGAGCTTGACGGTCGCCCGGTCAAGACGCCAGCCAAGCGGCCGCTTGTGCTTCCCACCGCAGCACTGGCTGAAGCCGTTGCCGCCGAATGGGACGCACAAGAGGGAGAGATCAACCCGCACAGCATGCCTGCAACCAAAACGGTGAATGCGGCCATCGACAAGGTCGCCACGCAGTTTGATGAGGTGGCCGAGATGCTGGCAGGCTATGGGGACGCAGATTTGCTCTGCTACCGCGCCGAGACACCGCAAGCGCTGGTTGCGCGTCAGGCAGCGGCTTGGGATCCAATGCTGGACTGGGGAGCCGAGGTGCTGGGCGCGCGCCTCGCCCCGCGCACCGGGATCATGCATGCGCCGCAGGATCCGAAGGCTCTCGCCCGGTTGCGCGATCACACGCGGGCGCTGACGCCCTTTGAGCTCGCCGCCTTTCATGATCTGGTCAGCCTTTCGGGCTCATTGATCCTCGGTTTTGCCGCGACGCGTGAGGCGCAGCCCATCGACCGGCTCTGGGACGTCTCGCGCCTTGACGAGATCTGGCAAGCAGAGCAATGGGGCAAAGACGATGAGGCTGAAGCAACGGCTGCCTTGAAATGCGCCAGTTTTCAGCACGCCCATCTTATGTTCACCCTTTGTCGCAGTGGGGCGGATAGGGCTTAGGCACTCGATGGATGCGCGATGCGGTATTCCTTGGATTTTGCTGCTTTTTCAGGCGACGGGCCTTGACCTTTGAAACACCTTTAAGAACAGTAAAGGCCACAAAGCGGGGGGAGCCTTCGCGATGTATCACCACCCCTTTGACTAGGGTTTATGGGGAACCGCCCAAAAATGTGGCGGGCTATCAGGAAGAGGTAACAATGAAGAAATCTGTAGTATTGGGCGCGCTCACGGTCGCCGGACTGTGCGCTGGCGCAGCCGCAGCGAGCACGCTAGATGACGTCAAAGCGCGCGGCAAACTAAATTGCGGCGTGACAACCGGTCTGGTCGGTTTTGCCGCGCCGGATGCAAATGGGGAATGGAAAGGGTTTGACGTTGCCGTTTGTCGCGCCGTCGCGGCGGCGGTTTTGGGCGATGCCACGGCAGTTGAGTTCGTGCCGACAACCGGTAAGACACGCTTTACCGCGCTGGCCTCCGGCGAAGTCGACATGCTGGCACGGAACACAACCTGGACGTTCTCGCGCGATGTGGACCTGAAGTTTGAGTTCACCGGCGTGAACTACTACGATGGTCAGGGCTTCATGGTCCCCAAGGATCTGGGCGTGACCTCGGCCAAAGACCTTGATGGCGCGACTGTCTGCATCCAGACCGGCACAACCACTGAGTTGAACTTGGCCGACTTCTTCCGGTCCAACAACATCTCTTATGAGCCTGTGCCAATTGAGACCAACGCCGAAGCGCAGCAGCAGTATTTGGCTGGTGCTTGCGACGTCTACACAACTGACGCCTCCGGTCTGGCCGCGACACGAGCAACCTTTGAGAACCCTGGCGATCACGTCCTGCTGCCGGAAATCGTCTCCAAGGAGCCACTGGGCCCGCTGGTCCGTCACGGCGACAATGACTGGGGCGATGTCGTGCGTTGGACGCTGAACGCGTTGATCACGGCCGAAGAGCTGGGCGTCTCCTCCGCCAACGTGGGCGAGATGGCATCTGGCACCAACAACCCTGAGGTTGCGCGTCTGCTGGGCAGCGAGGGAACGCTGGGTGAGATGCTGGGCCTTGACGCAGACTGGGCCAAGCGTGTGATCGAGACGCAAGGCAACTACGGCGAGATCTTTGCCAAAAACATCGGTGAGGAAACGCCAATCGGCCTGGCGCGCGGTTTGAACGCGCAGTGGACTGAAGGCGGCCTGCTTTACAGCCCACCTTTCCGGTAAACACAACACCAAGGGGCGCGGGTCAACCGCGCCCCTCGCGCTTTTGCGGTCCAAGATACGCATGCAGCACGGGCCAAACCCAGTACTGAAAACGAAAAACATCTGGGCACACGGGGAACAATTTCATGTCGACAACCAGTGACCCTCAAGGGGGGTCGTTCCGGCTATCTATGCTGTTGAACGACACGCGGTACCGATCCGCGACGATGCAGGCAATTGCGGCCATCGCGCTGGCACTTGCCATATGGTACTTGGGGCGCAACCTGTCGCTGAATTTGCAAGCCGCGGGCCTCAACATCTCATATGAGTTCCTCGGTGCGCCCTCAGGCTATGACATCAACCAGACGCTGGTTGAATACGACAGCCAGTCCACGCACCTGCGGGCCGCGATTGTCGGGATCTTGAATACGCTGCTGGTGGCTTTTTTGGCGTGTCTGACCGCCACCGTACTGGGCGTGATGGCCGGTGTGCTGCGACTCAGCAACAACTGGCTCGTGCGCAAGCTGATGGCATTTTATGTCGAGATCTTCCGCAACATTCCCGTTTTGATTTGGATCGTGATCATCTTTACGATCATGATTGCCGTTTTGCCGCAGCCACGGGCATTTCGCGGCGATGAACCTGACGCCTCCATGCTGTTTGGCGCTTTTGCCTTCACCAATCGCGGCATCTACATTCCCGGACCAGTCTTCACGCGCGGCATCGGCGGCGAAGATGGGAGCATTCTGAACGGGCTGCTGGTCATCGCGACGCTTATCGGGTCCTTCATCGCCACGCGCGTCGTGACTGCACGCGCCAACAGGGCGCAAGAGCAGTCCGGTGTGCGCCCCAATACGGTGTGGTTGAACTTGGCCATCTGGTTTGTCCCCCTCATCGTGCTGCTCACGGTGCTGGGGCTGAGCTGGGATATCCCGGCGTTGCGAGGCTTCAACTTTGGCGGCGGCATCCAGCTCGGCGGTCCCTTGATTGCGCTGTGGTTTGCGCTGTCGATCTACACGGGGGCCTTCATCGCCGAAAATGTGCGCGCCGGTATCCAGGCCGTAAGCAAGGGCCAGACGGAAGCAGCCGGTGCGCTTGGTCTGCGGCCCAACCGGATCATGAGCCTTGTGGTGCTGCCGCAGGCTTTGCGGGTGATCATTCCGCCGCTGATTTCGCAGTATCTCAACATCACCAAAAACTCGTCCCTCGCCATCGCGGTGGGCTATGCGGATGTGACCGCAACGCTGGGCGGCATCACTCTGAACCAAACGGGGCGGGCGATTGAATGCGTGCTTTTGCTGATGCTCTTCTATTTAACGATCAGCCTGCTGATCTCGGCGTTCATGAACGTCTACAACAACGCCATGAAGCTGAAGGAGCGGTAAGATGAGTGACACACATGCCCATTCTGTCTCCTTTGTGCGCGAAACCTCATTGCCCCCTGCGCCGCCACCAGCGGCTGAGACGGGCATTGTAAAGTGGCTGCGCGAGAACCTTTTTGCGACGTGGGCGAACGCGCTGCTGACCATTGCGTCCCTCTACGTGATCTTTCTGGTGTTGCGCATTGTCTTCCCTTGGCTCTTTAACGGGGTCTGGACCACGTCGAGCCTCGCGGAATGCCGTGAAATTCTGCAAGGTGTCACAGGCGGCTGCTTCTCGGTCCTTACGGAGCGCTGGAACCAACTCCTGTTCGGGTTTACCTACCCGTCAGAGCTTTACTGGCGGCCCACGGTTGCTTTTGTCCTGCTCTTCGTAGCCATTGCGCCGGTGCTCTTCTTTGACCTGCCGCGCAAACTGCTGATCTTCACCGGCATCTATCCCTTTCTGGCTTACTGGCTGATCTGGGGTGGCACGGTGCTGGTGCCCGTGCTGGCGCTGGTTGGTTTCGTCGTGGGATACTTGGTCTATGTTCGCTTTGAGCGGGTGAGCTTCGCGGCAGGCTTTTTTGGCGGTGTCGCGGCAGCGATTGTGATCTGGAGCCTGTCGGGCTACGTCACAGCGCTGCTGGCCAACGTGCTCGCGTTGGAGGCGGTGCCTTCGCGCGACATGGGCGGCTACATGCTCAACATGATGCTGGGGGTAACCTGCGTCTCGCTCTCGCTGCCCATCGGCATCGCGTTGGCATTGGGACGGCAAAGCTCAATGCCGCTGATCAAATGGATCTGTGTGATCTTCATCGAGTTCGTGCGTGGCGTGCCGCTGATCACATTGCTCTTTGTGGCGAACGTGATGCTGGCCTACTTTTTCCCACCCGGATCAGGCGTCGATCTGTTCCTGCGCGTGGTGATTATGATCACGCTCTTTTCCTCCGCCTATATCGCAGAGGTGATCCGCGGCGGCCTCGCAGCCCTGCCGAAGGGACAGTACGAGGCGGCGGACTCACTGGGCCTCGACTACCCTCAAGCGATGCGGCTGATCATCTTGCCCCAAGCGCTGAAGATCTCAATCCCGGGCATCGTCAACATCGCCGTTGGGCTCTTTAAGGACACAACGCTGGTCTCGGTCATCTCGATGTTTGACATTCTGGGCATGATCCGGGGGCCGATCTTGGCGTCGACCGAATGGAATGGCGTTTATTGGGAACTGCTCGGTTTCGCCTGCGTCGTGTTCTTCGTCGTCTGCTACGGCATCTCACAGTATTCCCAGTGGCTGGAACGCCGCCTTGCAACAGATCACCGCTGACCGCGCGCAAAGCGGGAGCGCAGAGTAGAATGGAAAGGACTGACGCACATGGCTGAAGCTGCTGAAATGAAAGTCTCAGACGAGGTCGCCATCACCATCCAAGCGATGAACAAGTGGTATGGCACCTTCCACGTGCTGCGCGACATCGACCTCACGGTGTTTCAAGGGGAGCGCATCGTGATTTGCGGGCCGTCGGGCTCGGGCAAATCCACACTCATCCGGTGCATCAACGCGCTGGAGGAGCATCAGAAGGGGTCGATCACGGTGGACGGGACGCTCCTGTCCTCGGATCTAAAAAACATCGACAAGATCCGCTCAGAAGTCGGCATGTGCTTTCAGCACTTCAACCTCTTCCCGCATCTCACGATCCTGGAGAACTGCACGCTGGCGCCGATCTGGGTGCGCAAGACGCCCAAGAAGGAGGCCGAAGAGACGGCGATGCATTTTCTTGAGAAGGTGAAGATCCCTGATCAAGCGGGCAAGTACCCCGGTCAGCTGTCCGGGGGTCAGCAGCAGCGCGTCGCGATTGCCCGCTCGCTTTGCATGCGTCCGCGCATCATGCTCTTTGATGAGCCGACTTCCGCGCTCGACCCCGAAATGATCAAAGAGGTGCTCGACACCATGATCGAACTGGCCGAAGAGGGCATGACCATGCTTTGCGTGACCCATGAGATGGGCTTTGCGCGACAGGTGGCCAACCGCGTCATCTTCATGGACCAGGGCCAGATCGTTGAGCAAAATGCGCCAGAGCCCTTCTTTAACGATCCGCAGTCGCCGCGCACGCAGCTGTTCCTCAGTCAAATCCTTGGACACTAACCCGCGCTAAAGATCGCGCGGCACGACGAACATCTGCGCGCTTGCTTGTGACCAGGCCGCAGCCTGCCAGTCGTGCACGTCGAAGTCTGCAATCAAGGTCGCCCCAGTGGGATAGCGCTGGAACTGCGGGTGATCTAGCGGCTGGGCTACGAACCCTGCAGCGGCGGCGGCAATGCCTGGGTTGTGGCCCAAGATCATGACGGCAGCACCGGTGGCGGCGCGCAGGGCCGTGAGGATCGTGTCGCGATCAGCCAGGTAAAGCTCTTTGACAAGCTTTGGTACGGGTGCCGAGGGGAGCGCAAGACCTGCGAAAGTCTCTTGCGTTCGGGCGGCGGTCGAACAGAGCACCTCATCTGGCACGATCCCATTGTCCTTCAGCCATTGGCCCAACCGGGCACTCGCCTGCCTGCCACGGGCGTTCAGTGGCCGCGCATGGTCCGTTTTTGCTCCTGTGGACCAGTCCGACTTTGCATGTCGCATGAGGATCAGGCGGCGCATTCAGCCCCCCGCAAACTGGCGCATGTGATAGGCAGACTGCGCGGGCAAGCGGCGAAACTGTTGTGACACTGGGCAACTTCGGCGCACGCCACAGCCGGTTTCCAAATTCACGCGCCCCGCTGTGGTGGCGAGGTGGTCTTTGCACCGCGGCACGTCATAGCCTGCCGTTGTGAGCGCGCGCACACTGCAGGCGGTGCCGCAGGGTTTCTCAGCGCAAGTGTTGCACGGATTTGGCGGTGGTGGCGGCAGTTCGACATGCCAGCGCAAGGCCAGAGCCCCGCGGAAAGACACAAAGAGCCCGGCGCGATCATGTACCAAAAGATGTACAGGCGAGGCGTGAATGCGGCCCGTGCGCAGCGCCCAGGTGTAGAAGGGCTGATAGGGTGGGCCGCCGAATGGAAAAACCGCCGTTGCGCAAAGCTCATCCGCCCAGGTGCCGATCACCCGCTGCGACCAGCGGTCCATCGGGTGAGGCGCACCGTCCAGATACTCACGCGATGCCGTAAATGCGGGCCAAAACCGCGGCTCATCTGGGCCCAGCAGCAAGAGCGTCTCGCACTCTTCCGGCAGATTGCCCCTGGGCAAGGCTTCCTCGGCCAAGGCGGTGGCAGACGTGGGATGAAACCCGCCCAAGATGGTCAGATGGCGTGCGCGCGCGGCGCTTTCTAAGGCTGCATATGTCGTCATCCTCGGCGGATGATGCTGCCCGCCCCGTGCTCTGTAAAGAGCTCCAGCAAACAGGCATTGGGCGCACGGCCATCCAGGATCACTGCCGCGCGGGTGCCGCCCGCCAACGCGTCAAGCGCTGTTTGCACTTTGGGGATCATGCCGCCGGCGATTGTGCCATCCGCGATCATCTGGTCGATCTGGCTCGCTGTCAGTTCAGTGAGCACCGTGCCATGGGCGTCTTTCACGCCGGAGACATCCGTAAGCAGCAGCAACCGATCGGCTTGCAGGGCGGAGGCAATGACACCGGCCGCCGTGTCACCGTTGATGTTAAAGGTCTCGCCGTTCGTGCCCATGCCCAAAGGCGCAATGACCGGAATAATCCCTTTGTCTGCCAGATCGCTCAGAACCTGCGGATCCACGCGCACCGGTTTGCCCACGAGGCCAAGCGCAGGGTCCTCGGCTTCGCAAAGCATCAGGCCGCTGTCTTTGCCCGAAAGGCCAACAGCGCGCCCGCCTTGGGCAGAGATCGACTGCACGATGCGCGCATTCACTGACCCGCTCAAGACCATCTCTACCACTTCCATCGTGGCCGGATCGGTGACCCGCTTGCCGCCGACAAACGCGGACTGGATGTTGAGGCGGTCCAACATCTGATTTATCATGGGTCCACCCCCATGCACGATCACCGGGTTGACGCCGACCTGACGCATCAAGGTGACGTCGCGGGCAAACTCGTTCATCGCATCCTCGCTGCCCATGGCGTGGCCGCCCAGTTTGATCACAACCGTCGCACCCGCATAGCGCTGCAAAAACGGCAGGGCTTGGCTCAGGGTGCGTGCGGTGCCAATCCAATCGCGGGTCATATCTTGTGGTCTCATCGTGGTGCTACTCAAGTGTCGCGATGATTGCACGCAAGGTTGGGATGCCCCAGCCCTTTTCTGAGCTTGTGACGAGCATTTCCGGGTATGCCGCAGGGTGTTTCGCAAGGGCCAAGCGGACCTGATCGAGGACCTCACCGCGCGCCTTTTCTTTGACCTTATCCGCTTTCGTTAGGACAACCTGAAAAGTCACGGCCGCGCGATCCAAGAGCGTGAGGATCTCTTCGTCGACCTTTTTTACCCCGTGGCGTGCATCGATGAGCACAAAGGCACGTCGCAGGTTTTGGCGTCCCGCAAGATAGGCCTTGAGCAGTTTTTGCCACTTTTCCACCACTGGCACTGGAGCGTTTGCGTAGCCGTACCCGGGCAGGTCAACCAAATAGTGGCTGCCGCTTGCGGAAAAAAAATTAATCTCTTGTGTGCGGCCGGGCGTGTTGGAGGCGCGCGCGAGCCCTCGTGTGCCCGTTAAAGCGTTGATCAGGCTCGATTTGCCGACGTTAGATCGTCCGGCAAAGCAAACCTCAAGGTGGTCAGGCGGAGGCAAACCCTGCAGGGCGACCACACCTTTCAGGAAGGTTGCAGGCCGCGCAAAAAGCAGACGGCCTTCTTCGAGGGCTGCGGCTGATGGCTCATCAGCGATCTTGAAAGATATCTGTGTCATGTCCGTGGCGGGGGTCGAAGCACGCCGCAGAGCCGCTCACGGATCACTTATTGCCCTTTTTGGCAGGGGGTTCGGATTTCGATGCCCCCCGCTGGAAGCTCGATTTGATGTTGCCGAGGATGTCAGGGGTGTAGCCTTGGCTGCGCATGATTAGGTATTGCTGCATGAAAGTGATTGTGTTGTTGGCAATCCAATAGATCACCAGGCCAGACGCAAAGCCCCCGAGCATGAACATGAACACCCAAGGGAGCCAGGCAAAAATCATTTGTTGGGTCGGATCGGTGGGGGCGGGATTGAGCTTTTGCTGTAGCCACATCGAAATGCCCAAAAGCAGCGGCAAGATCCCGATAAAGATCAGCGCCATGAAGCTGAATGGATCGGGGGCCGCCCATGGTGCGAGGCCGTAGAAGTTAAAGATCGACGTCGGATCCGGAGCGGACAGGTCTTGGAACACCCCGAACCAAGGTGCATGGCGCAGTTCGATGGTGACAAAAATCACCTTGTAGAGGGAAAAGAAGATCGGGATCTGCAACAAGATCGGCAGGCAGCCCGCCGCGGGGTTCACCTTGTTTTTCTGGTACAGCTCCATCATGCCCTGCTGCATTTTCTGCCGATCATCGCCAGCCTGTTCTTTGAGCTTTTCCATCTCTGGCTGCAGTTCTTTCATCTTGGCCATTGAGACGTATGATTTGTAGGCGAGGGGGAACAAAATTGCTTTGATGATGAGTGTGAGCCCGATGATGGCCCATCCCATGTTGCCGATCAGCTTATTGAGTTCGTGCAAGAGCCAGAAAATGGGTTTGGTGAGGAAAAAGAACCAACCCCAGTCGATGCTGTCGATGAACTTTTTGACGCCATCGGCCTCATACGCGCGCAAGATGGCCCATTCTTTGGCCCCGGCAAAGAATTGCGTTGTGACCTCAGCTGTCGCCCCCGGGGCAACGATCTGGGTCGGCAGGCGCGTTACCGCCCGGTAGATGTCCGCGGCCGCATCATAGGTCAGTGCCTGGTCGAATGTCTGACCAGCCTCCGGGATCAAGATCGCTTGCCAAAAGTGATCCGTGAAGCCGATCCAACCCTCGCTCACCCCTTCGTTGACGATGGCTTGGCGGCCCCAGCGGGCGTTTACCTCGGCGTCTGCGATATCGTCCCAATCTGTTTCGATCAATTCTTCGTCCGCGATGGCGACAGCGCCTTCATGTAAAATGAAGAAGTTCTCAAGATCATCCGGCAGCGTATGTTGCACAACCATGCCGTAGGGCGCGAGCGTGATGCTCTCTTCTCCGTTATTTCGGACGGTCTGTGTGAGCGAGAACATGTAGTCTTCGTCCACCGAGATCCGTCGCTCGAAGGTTTGCCCTGTGCCATTGCTCCAACTGAGCGTGATCGGGGTTGACGGGGTGAGGCTCTCCCCCGACGCCAGGGTCCAGGCTGTGTCGGGGCCAGGGACTGCGTCTTGCGTCACGCCATCACCTGCAGCCCAGCCCTGCAGGGCATAATAGGCGTCGGTGCTGCCCTCAGGAGAGAGCATGGTCACGATAGGGGCTTCTGGATTGACCGTCGTCCGGTATTCTTTGAGCCTCAGATCATCAATCCGGCCCCCTAGCAGCGAGATAGAACCGCTGACGCGTGGGTTTTCGATTGCGACCCGGGGCGCCTCTGCCAGAGCCTCGTTGCGCGCCGCGGTCGTATCAAGCGCAGGCGTTGGTGAGGGCGCGGCGGCCGGTACGCCGGTGTTCTGTCCGACAGCTTGAGACGTTTCCACAGTGCCGTCTGCAGGAGTTTCTGGCTGGGGCGGTGGGAAGAGGACGAACCAAACCAAAACAACGAGAAAGCTCAATGCGGTCGCAAGGAGAAGATTCTTGTTCTGTTCGTCCATAGGAACCGCCACCTGATGATCTTTGGAAGAATATGGGCGTTCAACAGAGTGATACAACAAAGGTCAAGCAGAAACCATGGCGGTCTCATGCCAGCTCCTCCAGTTGCGCCATCTCTGGCACCTTAACCCGAACGATCGCGAAAGTGGAGTGTATGCGCAGTTAACTGTTTTTGGTCTGCAAAATAGTTGGCACGTCCTTGAGTTTGGCGTTGTGCGTGTGGATCCAATCCAACGTCTGTTCAAACGGCATTGGTCTGGCGATGCCGTAGCCCTGTACGTGATCGCAGCCCAATTGTGCGAGCAGCACGTGCTCTCCGACAGTCTCAACACCTTCGGCAAGCGTTTCGACCTGGAGCCGTTCCGCCATCGTCAAGATGGCACCGATCATGCGCTGCTGATCCGGGTCTTTGTCCGATTTCATCACGAAAGACCGGTCGATCTTAATCCGATTTACGGAAAAGCGCCGAATGGAAGCAATGGACGCATGGCCCGTGCCGAAGTCGTCGAGATCGATGCGGCAGCCAATCTTGCTCAAAGCGTTTATGTTTCGCGTGATTGTATCATCAGGGGCGCTTGCGACGACGGTTTCGAGAACCTCTACGGCAAGCCGGTCGGGCGTCAGTTCAAAGCGATCCAGTTCCCACTTGATCTTGTCGAGGAGTTTTGGGTTGCTCAATTCAGAGCCCGCAAAGTTCACCCCGATCTGTGGCACTTCGACGCCTGCCTCGTCCCATGCATTCAGGGCGGTGAAAGAGTGATACATCATCGTTTCCGCAAGCCGCTCAAGCTGCCCTGCCTGTTCTACCGCGGGCAGAAACTCAATCGGTGGGATCATGCCGCGGTCCGGGTGAGACCAGCGCGCAAGCGCCTCAAACCCGGTGATACGCCCGGTATCTGTCGAGATCTGTGGCTGAAACCAGGGATGGATCTGCCCACTGTCGATTGCTGCAGCCACCTCTTCGCGCAACTCGGCGCGGGCTTGCATCTGGAAGCGCATTTGATCTGAAAAGGCCCGAACCGAAGAGGGCCCGCGCTGGCGCGCCTCGCGCAGGGCGGTGGCCGCCGCTTTCATCCAGTCGGTGGAGGTGTTCCCGGGAACGTTCTTGAGTTGGCAAAATCCGATGCTTGCAGAGACGTAAACGCTGATATCATCGACTGAAACAGGCTCCTCAACTGCAGCCTGGAGCCGACCCGTCATCTGGATGCACAATTCGAGATCCAAATGCCGGACGGGCTCAAGGCATATCCCAAACCGCCCGTCGCCGAGTAGAGTGACACAATCACCGCCGCGCAGCGTTCCGGCAATGCGCTGTCCCACGCGTTCAACAACGATGTCAGCAGCCGTCTGGCCATGCTGCTCAATCAGTTTGTCAAAATCGTCGAGTTGTAGGTGGAGCGCCGCAGACTGGCGGCCGCTGTTCTTGGCTTGCGCAAAGATGCCTGCACTCAGTTGTTCAAACGCGATTTTCTCGACCCAGCCGCCGGAGGTGCCGCGGGTTGTCGCGCCCCGTTCGCGTGCTGTGCTGCGCACGATGTAGAGCACGGGCAGCAGACAAGCGAGTACCACCAAGACGCCCTGCGCCCCAAACCAATAGGCCGCAAGCGATATGGCCGGTAAAAACGCAAGAGCCGCGGGCGCTGCAATCGAGAGTGGACCACCACTGCCGAGTTTTTCCACAACCTTCGACCAGATACTCGCCATAAAACTCTCCAACGCAAAGGGGCAGTCCCTCATTTCAAGTTAGTTAAGTCGAAAGTATTGTCCCGTGTGTTAACGCCGATCAGTTATCCAAGCCGATTTTGCGTAAAATTTTCTACAAGTCTCGACGCAGTGCCGTGAAGTCGAAGAGTTTGGGGTCGAGCAGATGTGACGGCCGGGCGTTCATCAAAGCGCGAAAGATCACTTGGCGACGACCGGGGCTGTTCGCCTCCCAGCCGTCGAGGATTTGCTTGACCTGCTGGCGCTGCAGCCCGTCTTGCGAGCCACAAAGGTCGCAGGGGATGATGGGGTACTGCATTGCTTGAGCAAACTTCTCACAGTCAGCCTCCGCGACATGCGCAAGCGGACGGTACACAAAGAGATCACCTTCTTCATTCAACAGTTTTGGCGGCATGGTGGCCAAGCGTCCGCCGTGAAAAAGGTTCATAAAGAAGGTCTCGAGGATATCATCCCGATGATGGCCCAAAACGATTGCGCTGCAGCCTTCTTCCCGTGCCACGCGGTAGAGGTTGCCGCGACGCAGCCGGGAACAAAGCGCGCAAAAGGTGCGACCTTGAGGCACTTTGTCGACCACGATTGAATAGGTGTCCTGATACTCGATGCGGTGCGGCACGCCCATCTTTTCGAGAAAAGCCGGGAGGACGGTCGCAGGAAAACCCGGCTGCCCCTGATCCAAATTGCAGGCCAAAAGATCGACGGGCAACAGGCCCCGCCATTGCAGTTCGTACAAGACCGCAAGCAGCGTATAGCTGTCTTTGCCGCCAGACAAACACACCAGCCACTTTGCCCCTTTCTCGACCATCCCGTACTGCTCAATCGCCTCGCGAGTGTGCCGCACGATACGTTTGCGCAGCTTGCGAAACGAGACGGATTGGGGAGCACCGTGAAAGAGGGGGTGAATGTCTTCTGGTTGGTCCAGCATGCTGTCGCCCTACCGAAGCATCTGGCCGCAATCAAGCCGGATCAGTCGGGTACGTTGTCAATGCCACTCGCCCCCCAGGGGTGACAGCGGGCGATGCGGCGCAGGGCGAGGCGGCTGCCTTTGACGCCACCATGTTTTTGTAGCGCTTCCAAAGCGTAGGCGCTACAGGTCGGATGGAACCGGCAGTTGTGACCGACCCAAGGGCTGAGGACAAGCCGGTAGGCGTGAATGGGCAATGCAATGATGCGGGCCAGTAGGGTCAAGATCCGCCGGCATGCACTTTGAGGAGCGCATCTTGCAGATCTTGCTGCAGTTGGGCGAACGGACGCGTGATTGTCGCCCCCACGCGACCAACCAGAACGTAGTCGTGGCCTGGGCGACCAGCGTTGGGCAATATGGCCTGTGCCAGAGCCCGTAGGCGGCGTTTGGCGCGGTTGCGCACGACTGCGTTGCCCAGTTTTTTGGAACATGTGACGCCGATGCGGATGACCTCTGGCGCTTGCGTTTCAGAAGGTTGCCGTCGGCGCATCTGAAGAACGAAACCGGGTTGAGGAGTGAAGCTCCCCCGCGACGCGCGGATAAAGTCAGGCCGCTTTTTCAGCCTCCGCAGGGGCCGCGCCGTCGGGGGCAAGTCATTTCTTTCATCAAGCATTCAAGAGCGCCCCTCGATTGGGAAGCGCCGCAGGACGGCATAAAGGTGCCAAGACGCACCCTACGCGCTGAGCTTTTTGCGTCCCTGTGCGCGGCGCGCATTCAAGATCTTGCGGCCAGCTTTGGTTGCCATGCGCGCGCGGAAACCATGCCTGCGCTTACGCACGAGGTTTGAGGGCTGAAAAGTGCGCTTCATCGCTCTGTCTCCTTTGCACAAAGCACCGCCGCTGAATCAACTGCGGGTCGGATCAAGCCCGCTCTCTACGGCGCGGCCACCTCCAAGTCAAACGCATAAGCAGTCAAAATCGCCATCTGCTGCAACATTTAGCCGCTCTGAGGTCGCCAAATGTTTCAAATACCCGTTCTTCCCGCGCGGGAACTCGCAATTCGTGCACCCGCCATCAAGCGCGCGTGAGGGCGCTATCGCTTTTGCTGCAGACCGGCCATCTACTTTGTAACGCAAGCGCTAGATCGAGGATGGATGAGAGATGTCGGATATGAGTAATGGAACAGCCCCAAAAGCTGGAGTACGCCCGTATCTCCCGCTGATCATCATCGCGGCCGTTGCGATCTTCGGCGCTTTTGTCCTGCGCGATTACCTCAGCTTCGACGCTCTGCGCGACAATCGCGAAACGCTGATCGCCTACCGTGATACCTATTTCGCACTCACAGTGATGATCTTTTTGCTCGCCTACATCATTGTGGTCGCCTTTTCGCTGCCAGGTGCGGCCATTGCGACGCTGACCGGCGGGTTTCTCTTCGGCACCGCCTTTGGAACGGTCCTCAACATCACTGGTGCAACGGTAGGGGCCCTGCTTATCTTTCTTGCCGCACGCATGGGGCTTGGCGACAAGCTGCGCGCGCGGATGGACGCCTCTGACGGGCTGGTCTCGAAGATAAAGCGCGGTATCGACGAAAATCAGTGGTCGATGCTCTTTTTTATCCGACTGGTGCCGGTGGTGCCGTTCTTTGTGGCCAACTTGGTGCCTGCGTTTGTCGGGGTGCCCACCTACCGTTTCGTCATCTCAACGTTTCTCGGCATCATTCCTGGCTCGCTGGTCTACACCTCCGTGGGCGCAGGACTGAGCGAGGTCTTTGCCAGAGGCGAGACACCCAACCTCGGCATCATCTTTGAGCCGCACATCTTGCTGCCGATCCTCGGCCTGACCGCACTGTCGCTCCTACCCATCGTTATCAAAGCGGTCACCGGCAAGAAGGACCTGATCAAATGAAACGTCTGAAGACTGATGTTCTGGTTATCGGTGCTGGGTCAGGCGGGCTGTCTGTGGCGGCAGGTGCATCGCAGATGGGCGCCGAGGTGGTGCTGCTTGAAGGTCACAAGATGGGCGGTGACTGTCTGAACTTTGGCTGCGTGCCCTCCAAGGCCCTCATCGCAAGTGCCAAAGCAGCCTACGGTCAAGAGAACAGTGCGGCCTACGGGGTGGCGAACGCAGACGCGACGGTAGATTACGCCGCTGCCAAGGACCACGTGGCGGACGTGATCGCGCAAATCGCGCCGGTTGACAGTCAAGAGCGGTTTGAAGGCTTCGGCGTGAAGGTGATCCGCGAATTCGGTCGCTTCATCTCCAAAAATGAGGTGCAAGCCGGTGAGACGGTGATCGAAGCTCGGCGCATTGTGATTGCCACGGGATCCTCCCCGCTGGTGCCGCCGATACCAGGGCTGGATCAGGTGCCTTATGAGACCAACGAGACCCTCTTTGACCTGCGTGAAAAGCCTGACCATTTGCTGATCATCGGCGGTGGCCCCATCGGCATGGAAATGGCACAGGCCCACATTCGGCTGGGGTGCAAGGTTACCGTGATCGAAGGCGCGCAAGCCTTGGGCAAGGATGACCCGGAATTGGCGCAAATTGTCCTGGACACCCTGCGCGATGAGGGCGTTGAGATCGAAGAGGGTGCCATGGTCGCAGAAGTCCGCGGGAGCGCGGGCAAGATTGAGGTTGAGGCTAAAGATGGACGCGTCTTCAATGGCTCACACCTCTTGCTGGCGATGGGGCGCAAAGCGAACACTGAAACGCTCGACCTGGAGAAGGCCGGCATCAAAACAACCCCGACAGGGATCAAGACCGACCCGAGCCTGCGCACGAGCAACAAGAAAGTCTATGCCATCGGCGACGTCGCAGGCGGGCTGCAGTTCACGCATGTTGCGGGTTATCATGCAGGCGTGATCATCCGTTCCATGCTCTTTGGTCTGCCGTCAAAGGCGAAGACGTCGCATATCCCCTGGGCGACCTATACGGATCCCGAATTGGCGCAGGCCGGTCTTACCGAGGCGCAGGCCCGCAAAAAACACGGTCGCAAGTTGGAGGTCGTGCGCTTTGACTACCACCACAACGACCGTGCCATCGCAGAACGCAAGACGAAAGGGTTCATCAAAGTCATGGTTGTCGGTGGCCGCCCCGTTGGTGCCTCCATCGTTGGCTACCAGGCAGGCGAGCTCATCAATCTTTGGGCGCTGGCGCTCGCCAATTCCATGAAGATGAGCCAGATCGCGGCCATGGTGGCCCCCTATCCGACGATTGGAGAGGTCAACAAACGCGCTGCAGGTGCGTATTTTGGTCCAAAGCTCTTTGAGAGCGACCGGGTGAAACAGGTGGTGCGATTTGTGCAGCGCTATCTTCCCTAAATCTGCTTGACCTGACAAAGTACCCAGAGATGTTCAATTCACTTTCCGGCCGGTTGCTGATCCTGACGACGATCTTTGTCATGATCGCGGAAGTCCTGATTTTTGTGCCGTCAATTGCGCGGTTTCGCGAGGACTACATGCTCAACCGGCTGGAGCGCGCGCAGATCGCTTCGCTCGCCCTGCTGGCCGACGACATGTTGGATCCCGCGCTTGAAAAAGAACTTTTGACCAACGCGCAGGTCTACAACGTCGTGCTCAGGCGCGATGAGGTGCGGCAATTGATCTTGTCGTCCGAACTGCCCGAACCCATCGCCAAGACCTATGATTTGCGAGATGCCAACGCGCTGATGTTGGTCCGAGATGCGCTGCTGCGCATGGTGCGGCAGGAAGAGGAGATCGTCCGTGTGATCGGGTCACCGGTGCGCGATGCAGGGTCCCTTATTGAGATCACCATGGAAACCGGGCCGATGCGCATGGCCATGATCGACTATGGTCTGCGCATCTTAGCGCTTTCAGCGGTGATCTCGGTGATCACGGCGGTTCTGCTCTTCATCGCGATGCGGGCCTTGTTGCTGAAGCCGATCAAGGGGGTCGTGGGGCACATGCAGCGCTACGCTCAAGCCCCAGAAGATGCGCGCCGTATCATCGAACCTTCGGCAAGTGTGACCGAACTCCATGAGGCTGAGGTTGCTCTGCGCACCCTGCAGACCGAACTCACACAGGCCCTGAAACAGAAAGAACGGCTGGCGCAATTGGGGTCTGCGGTGAGCAAAATCAGCCATGATCTGCGCAACATACTGACCACCTCGCAGCTTTTCACCGACCGGATCGAGATGTCCGAGGATCCGATCGTCAAGCGCATGGCACCCAAGCTTGTGGCGTCGATCACCCGGGCGGTGCATCTGTGCGAAAGCACGCTGGCCTTTGGCAAAGCAGAGGAGCCGGGGCCGACCCTCACTATGGTATCGCTCGCTGAACTGGTCAGCGGGCTATTCGAGGCCGAGCAACTGGCCTTGGGCGATCACGAGATCCGCTTCGTGCAGGATGTGCCCATGGAGATGATGGTGCGCGCGGATCCCGAACAGCTCTACCGCATTCTCTCGAACCTCGTCCGCAATGCCCGCCAAGCATTGATGGGGGCCGGGCAGGGCGGCGAGATCAGTGTGACGGCCAATGAAACCCACGACGCGTGGATCATCGACGTCTGCGACAACGGTCCCGGCCTGCCAGCGAAAGCGCGCGAGCATCTCTTTACCCCCTTTCAAGGCAATGCACGAAAAGGGGGATCCGGTCTCGGACTGCCCATTGCTGCAGAACTCGCCCGCGGCCACGGAGGTCAGCTCTCTTTGACAAAATCCGACACGGCAGGCACTTTGTTTCAACTCCACTTGCCAAAAGGCGACGGCGCAATGGCCACTTGATCCTTCTAATCTGGGCTTGCAAAGCGGCGGATGCGCGCATACACCGCTCACGCGCGGACCGATAGCTCAGCTGGATAGAGTACTTGACTACGAATCAAGGGGTCGGGGGTTCGAATCCTCCTCGGTCCGCCACACCCCACTTGTGATGCGACAGATAGTTCTTCCCATTGCGGCAGCATCTTACCTATTTTGGCGCGCTCCGCTTCCCATACATAGCCCCGCTTGTCTCGTCTGATCCCGTTTCCCAATCGGAAAATCGTGGGCGATTTGGAGGTCAGAGGGCGAAGCCGCCTGCTCCGGCAAATCTGCCACGTGGCGAACGCGGAGGGGGGCGAGACAGGACAGATCGACAAGGTTGGTTCGGCCCGCAAGCATTCAAGACTGAAGTCGTCGATCACGTTCAGGATGCGGAACCAACGACCACATGACAGGCTTTCAGACACAAAGTCGAGCGATCCCTTTGACCGGCGGGCGATTTGGCGTAGCCAAATCTGCCGAGAGGGGGGGCTGGTTAGGCCCTTGCGGGATCGCCATTGGTGCTCTGGTGCCCACGGCACGCTTGCGGCCGCCCCGTTGACGAAAGGTTGATCCTTCTTCCCGGTAGGTCCGATACATCTTCTTCCAATTGACCTGCCAACCTTCACGCTTCAACAAGATGTGCAGGCGACGGTATCCAAAGCGCCGCCGTTCCGACGACAGTTAGTTCAACCGATGCCGCAGTTCAGTATCCGCATGCCGTTTCGACATTCGCCGATAAACACGCGGATCGATAACTGCCGAGGCACAGGCTCGTTTTTGATTACATCGTTTCTCTTTCATGGCCCAGCTCGCAGCGCTGCTTCGCCCACCAGGCATTTCTTTAAGCGTCGACACGTCCATCATCTGCTCAGCCAACAGTTTCTTGAGTTTTGCATTCTCGGCCTCAAGCGCTTTCAGCTTCTTTGCATCATACACTTCCATACGGCCTTGTTTCGGTCGCCATTTGTAAAAAGTCGCATCACTGATCCGATGCGTGCGGCACAGATCAGCCGCCGTCGCGCCTGCCCGATGCTCCTTCAAAATCCCAATAATCTGTTCTTCGCTGAAACGGCTTCTCTTTATCGTCTGTCTCTTCTGTTGGAGACCAGGCTCACCTTAAATGCAGGACATTTCAGGGGAGCAGGTCAGTCTCTATCATGGTGTAATCGACCCTCACAATCGGGCCGCATGTATGCGCCCAGATCTTAGCGGACCGCCGCGATGGCCATGTGGGTATCGCAAGCGCGGCTCAGCGGTTGAGCTGCATGGCTGCCACCTCGATTTCGACGAGGAAGTCAGGCCGGGTGAAACCGCTCACAATCATCAATGTAGAAGCCGGAAGATGGGGGACGTCAGCGAGCCAAGCGTCGCGCGCCGACATATACCCCGCCATATGCGCGCGGTCCGTGACGTAGGCGTTGATGCGCAGAACACCGGCTTTGCCGCTTCCGCCGGATAACAGAATCTTCTCGATGTTTTGGAAGATCAGTTTGGCCTGGGCCTTGGGGCCCTGGGGGACAGTGCCATCCTCGGCAATACTCAGCTGACCCGATGTGAGGATGAGGCCGCTGGGGGGATGCAAGACGCCGTGGGCGTAGCGGGCAAGCGGGGCGGCCATGCCAGGTGGGCTGAGGGCTTTGATCCGGTCATCGTCTTGCATGGCGGGCCTTTCGGGTCGTTTCGTTCATGCATGAAAAGCCAATGCGAGGCTGGGAACAAGTGTGACTAGGATTTGGTCGCGGCCAAGACATTGTGCAGTTGCGCCTCAGCGGGGGGCTTTCATTTGGAATTTACAAGCCGCGTTCGCAATGATCTCCCTATGAAGGATGAGGCAAAGGCCGCAGTGGAGTGAGCAGGTATGCGACGACTGAACTGGGCGGACCGCCGCGCCCCGGAATTTGAAAAGGTTGATCCGAGCGCTTCGATCGCAGTCTTGCCGGTTGCCGCTATTGAGCAACATGGACCCCATCTGCCCGTAGGCACCGACACATTGATCATGGAAGGCATGCTCGCTGCATTTCGGAACGCGTGCCCGAGCGATCTTGACCCTTGGATCCTGCCTGTTCAGAGCGTTGGGAAATCGAATGAGCATCTTTGGGCCACGGGCACACTCACTTTGAATGCGACGACGGCCCAGGCGAGCTGGACCGAAATTGGCCTATCGGTTGCACGCTCGGGGTTCCAAAAGATCGTGATTGTGAACAGCCATGGCGGCAATCTTGACCTGATTTCTATTCTGGCGCGTGAATTGCGGGTTCAGGCCGGTATGCTCGCGGTGAAATGTCAGTGGGGCAATTTCGGCTACCCGGACGGTCTCTATGATGCCTGGGAGAACCAGTTCGGTCTGCATGGGGGCGACGTGGAGACATCCTTGATGCTGTGCTTTTGCCCCGAAACGGTGGAGATGAAACAGGCGACGCGTTTCACCTCTAGCGCTGAAACGGATTTGATCCCGCCTGTTGGCCCGATCAGCCGGGGGTGGATCGCGTCAGACCTTAACCCACAAGGCACCGTTGGAGACGCCTCGCGTGCCAGCGCTGAGAAGGGAAAACGGACGGTCGATCACCAAGTTGCCGGCTTTATCGACTTACTGCGGCAGGTCCGCGACATGCCTGTGCCGTCCGAACCGGTCTTAAGGGGCCCTCTGCCTAGTTCTTAGGCGACGGCCCGCGATAGGCAAAACCCAGGCCGATTTTTCTTGGTGTTTGCGCTGATTCCCACGCACCGTTCCGCATCCTCTGGCACAGGACGTCAAAAACAGGGCCTGACACGTAACTCGCGTGGGGGCTGATGTGTACACTCATCATAGTGCAATATCTGATGCCATATGCTGGCACACGGCTCCCTACGCGTTATCCGACAGGAGCCCAAAATGACCTTTTATGCCAGAACTGGATCGAAGCTACCCAATCATCTTGAACTCTCGGCGAAATCCGCTCGAGAGAAGGGGGGCGGCCCGTCGCGCCGCGAATTCTTGTCCATGGCGACAGCCTTCGGTGCTTCGGCTGCAACCGCCCATGCCATGCTCGGCACGGCGCGGCCTGCCATTGCCAGCACCACACCTGTGCGTGGCGGCACCGCCCGCATCCAGGGTGAGCTGCGTGCAATGAAGGACCCGCGCACCTTTGATTTCAACATGTTGGCCAATTTCTCGCGCGGTTGGCTCGAATACCTCGTGCAATATGAGAACGACGGCACCTTTACTCCAAAGCTCCTTGAAAGCTGGGAGATCAATGACGACGCGACGGCCTACACACTCAATGTCCGCCCCGGCGTGACCTGGAATGACGGCACGCCGTTCACGGCGGCGGATGTGGGACGCAACATCGAGCGGTTCTGCGACCGGAGCTTTGAGGCAAACTCAATGGCGTCTCGGTTTGGCGTCATGATTGACCCAGAAACAAACAACGCCATTCCGGGCACGATTGAAGTCGTCGACGACCTGACCTTGCGCTTGAACCTGCCTGCCCCCGATATCTCGATCATTCCCAGCCTCGCTGAATACCCCGCCGCCATTGTGCCCGAAGGGTTTGACGCCGCCACGATGCTGGACAATCCCATTGGCACCGGTCCTTACCTGCCGGACGGATACTCTCCCGGGGTTGATGGCGCGCTGGTGCGCAATGAGGCTCATACATGGTGGAACGCGGACAATGGGGCCTGGCTCGACCGGATCGAATTTATCGATTACGGCGTTGACCCGGCCGCCTTCCTCTCAGCAGCCGACGCCGATGAGATCGACGCGGTGCACGCCACTGAAGGAGAGTTTATCCTGCTCTTCCAGACACTTGATGGGTGGCGCGAGAACGAGGTTGTGTCGGCCGGTACAATCCTTGCGCGCGCGCGCCAAGACGAGGCCCCTTACAATGATGTCCGTGTCCGACGAGCGTTGGCCCTCGCAGTGGACAATGCCAAGGTTCTGGAATTAGGCTACGCAGGACTGGGGGAGGCCGCCGACAACCACCATGTCTGTTCAATCCATCCCGAGTATGCCGATATCGGACGCCCCACATATGACCCGGAGCAAGCTGCGGCGCTGATGGCTGAGGCCGGTTTCGCGGACTTTGAACATGATTTGATCTCACTCAATGGCGGCTTTTGGCGCGACACGGCAGATGCTATCGGCGCTCAAATCCGCGATGCGGGCATCCCCCTGAAACGGACGGTGATCCCTTCGAACTCCTTTTGGAACAATTGGGACAAGTACCCGTTCTCGGTGACCAATTGGAACCACCGCGCGCTTGGCGTGACCACTTTGGCTATCGCCTACCGCACCGGCGAGCCATGGAACGAGGCGGGTTTTGAAAATGCCGAGTTCGACGCGCTTGTGACCGAAGCCTTGGGTGAGCCCGACCTGGAAACCCGCCGCGCTCTGATGGCACAGGCCCAGCAACTCATGGTGGACGAAGGTGTGATCATCCAGCCTTACTGGCGCTCAATGTACAACCATTGCAAGGCGAACCTGATCAACTTCGACGTTCATGTGGCCCAGGAAATTCGGATCGACCAGCTATGGTGGGACCAAGCCTAGGGGCCGCGACAGAACAAACTTGCCTCGGGTGATCACTTCTGGGATGGTCCGAGGCATCTCTGGCACAGATGATAAAGGGCCGCGTCGCGTCTCCATTTGGGGCGCGCAGCGAAGGTCATGATACGTGTTGAAGCCTGACATCAGCAACATGGATCTCTCTGACATCGCCCGCGCGGCGGTGCCCGAAAGCCTGCTGTCGGATCCCGCGCGTTTTGGCGGGCGGCCTGAGGGGGGCTGCCGTGTTGGCACGCTGCACCTGCGCGCGGGTCGCGTGGCGGGCATGACCGCGCATCCTGACGCCCCTGTTTGCTTGGTTCTTCCAAGCTTGACCGAGCCTCACGTGCATCTCGACAAATGCCATACGGTCGAACGGATGGGGGCCGTCGGAGGGGATCTTTCAGACGCGCTTGCCGCGCAATTGCGCGACAAAGCGCGTTGGAGCGCTGAGGATCTAGAGGCCCGCATGCGGCGTGGCCTCACCGAATTAGCGCAGGCCGGGTGCGGCACCGTGCGCACACATATCGACTGGGGAAGAACAGCAGACCCGCCGCTGGCCTGGGAGGTCGCCTGTGGGCTGCGGGCAGCCGCGCAAGCGCTCGGGTTGGAGTTGGAAATCGCGGCCCTGACCGGCATTGACCAGATGGCAGAGCCTGGCTTTGCCCATGCCGTGGCCAAACGCGTCGCCTCTGACAACGGTGTTTTGGGGGCCTTCCTTTTGCACCACCCCAACCGTGAGCCTGGGCTGCGGGCGTGTTTTGCCGCCGCAGAAGCCCAAGGGCTTGCCCTGGATTTTCACGTGGATGAAGGCCTCGACCCTGCGCTAGATGGGCTCGATCTGATCGTGAAGGTTGCCCAACAGACAGGCTTTGAAGGGCCGGTTCTTTGCGGGCACGCGTGCAGCTTGGCCAGTCGGCCCGAGGCGCTGCCCCCGCTTGCCGAAGGGTTGGCCGAGTGTAAGATCTCCATTGCCGCACTGCCCACCACCAATCTCTATCTTCAAGGCCGGGTCGCGGGCACACCGCAGCGGCGCGGGCTGACGCTGGTCCATGAGCTTGCGAAAGCGGGGGTGAATGTCGTGTTGGGCTCCGACAATGTTCGCGACGCCTTTTGCCCAACGGGGCGACACGACCCGCTGAATAGTCTGGGCGTTGCTGTTCTCGCCGCGCACCTTGACCCGCCGCTGGCGGCGCATCTGCCCATGGTCACGACAGGCGCGCGGCTAGCCCTGGGCTTGAGCCCTGGTCATGTCGATACCGCGGAAATCAAAGATCTGATCGTGGTCCCTGTGCCAGACGTATCAGAGCTTTTGGCGAGCCGCGCCGTGCCCATCCGAGCAACCGAGTTTATCCAAGGAGATCTCGCAAATGGCTGATCATGACTGGACACAGATCGCTGCTGCACTTGCACCTGTTGAGGTAATTGACGATCCCACCACTGTAAAGAAGCGCTCGCGCGACTTTTTCTGGTACAGCCCTCTGCTCAACGCAAAGCTGCGCCGCTCTTTTGGCGATCTGGTCGTTCGGCCCAAAACGCGCGACGAGCTTGCGCATGTGCTCGGCGTTGCGTTTCGCGCCGAAGCGCCGGTCGTGATGCGCGGTGGAGGCACCGGGAACTACGGGCAAGCCGTGCCGCTGCAGGGCGGCTTGATCGTTGAGACGACTGCGATGAACCAGATTTTGGAGATTGGCGAGGGATACGTGCGTGTCGAAGCGGGCGCGCTGATGGCCGATATCAACGCGGCCTTGATCGCGCAGGGTTGGGAAATGGCGATGTTTCCTTCAACCCAAGATATCGCCACAATCGGGGGTTTTGTGGCCGGTGGGTCGGCAGGCATCGGCTCCATCGCCAATGGCGCGCTTAGAGAAAAGGGGAACATCATCCAGCTCAAGGCGCTTTCGGTCGAGGACACGCCGGTCGAACACGTCTTTGACGCCGAAGACAGCCTGCAAATCCATCACGCCTGGGGTCTGAATGGGGCGATTACGGAAGTGACGCTGCGCACGGTCCCGCATCGCGATTGGATTGGCTGCATGGTTGGGTTTGATACCTATCGCAACTGCTATGCTGCGGGCTATGCCTTGGCCACATCCGCCGATGTTGGACGCAAGCTTTGCTGCACGGTGGATGCGCGGATCGTGGATTACTTCCCAAGGCTCAAGGGCCACATTCCCGAAGGCGCAAACCTTCTGGTAGCTCTGGTTCCGCGAGAGGATATGGACGCTTTCCGGCAGTTTGTGTCCGCGAATGGCGGTGATCTGCATCTCGCGATGGATGATGCGGAACGCCAAGCGCTCAAACTGCCCCATGTTTTTGAATTCGCTTACAATCACACAACGCTCCAGGTGCTAAAGGCTGATCGCAGCGCCACCTACCAGCAAGTCGGGGTCCCAGATGCGTCTGACGCAGACCGGGTCGCGGAGATGGCCGCGCGTTTGGGCGACGAGGTGTGGCCGCATCATGAGTTTGCGCGCGTGGACGGTGAAATCGTGGCATTTGATCTGCCCATCATCTGGTTCAAAGACGAGGCACGGCTGCGCGAGATCGATGCCGCCTTTGAGGCAGGTGGTTTTCCGGTTTACGACGCCCATACCTATTTCGTTGAAGGCGGTGGGCTCAAGAGCGTCGACTACCGACATCTGGCCTGGAAAAAGCGGCTTGATCCCAAAGGTCTGCTCAACCCTGGGAAATCCGCAGCCTGGGACGATCTGAGCCATCTCGCCCCAGATGAAATTGAAGCCCTTGGGACAACGGAGAGCGCGGCGTGAGCGCGCTGCAGACAGAACCGCTGTGCGCGGCCTTTGGCGAGGTGGTGCGCGGCATCGACATCAACGAGGTGTCGGACACGCATCTTTTCCCTGAGGTCCGCGCGCTCTTTGAGGAACGCTCTGCCCTGCTGTTCCCTCGACAAGAGATGACCCCAGAGACCCATTGGCGGTTGGCCAACCTCTTTGGCCCGGTCGAAGACCGCAAAGCGGACGAGCGCAAACCCGATGAAGCCATGGAGATACCGGAAGTTTCGAACGTGCGCGATGATGGCTCCACAACCGAAAAGATGGACCTGCACACACTCAATCTGAAAGCCAATTTTCTATGGCATTCTGACAGCACCTTCTTGCCCGTGCCTGCTTTGGTGAACGTGCTCACCGCGAAAATCGTGACACGCGAGGGAGGCGCGACAGAGCTTGCCAGCACCCGCGCGGCCTGGGCGGCCATGCCGGAGGGTCTCAAAGCTAAAATCAGAAACCGCAACATCTGGCACCGATACAGCCATTCCCGTCGCAGAATATCGGAAGAGTTAGCGGCGCTGCCGATGTTCAACAAGTGGCCCGATCAATGCTGGAATGCCCTCTGGACGAATCCGGTCAACGGGCGGGAGGCTCTCTATCTCGCGAGCCATGCCTTCCAGGTTGAGGGCTATTCTCGCGAAGAGAGCGCAGTCCTTCTCGACGAACTCATCGCCTTTTGCACGCAAAGCCAGTTTGTCTATGCGCATTCCTGGTCTGTGGGAGACGTGCTGCTGTGGGACCAGCGCGCCGTCATGCATCGCGGCACGCCCTGGCCCTATGCGCAACCGCGCAAGCTGGCCAGCCTTTGTGCGAGTGTGCGCCCGGAAGACGGCCTGCCAAGTAAGGCAACGAAGACCGTGGGGGCCTAAAGTTTGGACGCGATACTCCTTTTGGTGGATGCGGTGATGGTAGCGGCATTGGCTGTCTGGATGGTCGTTGCCGTGGCAGATAACTGGCGCCATCCAAAACTCAATGAAGAAGCGGTCGCAATGGTCGTGCGTTTTGATCTCATGGCCGAACAATACCCGGACGATTTCTCGGCCCTGGCACACCGGCGGATCGCTGACCCGCGGATCATTGGTCTTTTGTTTCGCGCCATGCGATTGGCAGAAACGATTGCGGCCTGCCTTCTCACTTTGGCCGCCGGATTGCTGCTCGGTGCCGCCCTGGGCGTGCTCGACGCCTCGATTGCGCAAGCGGTCGCGCTTCTCAGCGTGGCCTTTTTCGTTTTGATCTGGGCGGGCTTTGTGATCGGGGGAAATTACTTTGCCTATTGGTATTGCCACCAATGGGCGCAATCCAATCATTTCATGGTCATGTATTGGGGCTTCTTTGTTCTTGTCGTGCTGCTCAACTAAAACGTGCCGCCTTTAAGTTGAAACATCAAAGACCGCCGATGTCCCGATGTCCCAAGAGCGCAAAGCGTGGCAGCGTATCGGCGATTCAGGATTAAGGCGGGGCGCAAAAAAAATCTGATCTCATTGCCTTTTGTTTGCCGGCTATCGTCGCTCTGGTAAATCGGATCTTATGTATTTGCTTGCCGCTGCAAAGCAGTCAGCCCCCTTGACATCAGAACGGTTGAGAATTCGGACAGCAGGTCAGCGGCAAACGTTCGTTCTGACAGAGGCTGCGCGTTACAGTTTCGGCGGCGCTGCTGAAAAGGGCCTCTTTCTTTCCTCATCCAAATGGTAGGTCAGGCCGTGATAAATCATAAGGCGCAGCCTGTCGGGAACGATCTCTGATGCATTCCTAAAAATGACCGCGCGGTTTCCCTCGATCCGCTCGCACCCCTGGAAAGTTGCGGCATAGGTGCTGATGATGTCTGTTGCGCAGTGGGCAAAAAGGGCACAGCCGCCGTGCTTTGACGCCCCAATCCTGAGGGTAGATCCAGACTTTGTCTCCGGTGTGAGGTAAGACGGCTGGTGCCAACGGAGTGCTTCTTGAACGCGCCCGGCCGCTGGCGTTTCTGCGGCGACATCAAAGATCAGTTCGCGCAAAATAAGAGCCATCTCTCTGACATCGATTGGAAAGCCTTCAAAAACAGCTTTCACGCTGGGATCTGCAAACGGGCGCGTCATGGGGCCATTCGATCCGTTATGCGTTTGGCATATTCAGCCAATCGCGCATCATTGGCCACCCTTTCGCTGAGCGGCGTCGGGCGGGGGCTGGCCATAATCGCGCCGAGCATCGCGCCAACGCTCAAGTCAGGCAGACGCGGGATATCACCCAAGAGGAAGGAACCGCCCCCCAACATATCAGCAATCGCTTGAAGGTCTGGCTCGATCCGGGCCAACCGCTCGCCCGCTGTAAAGCGGCCCAGACCCTGGGTGTCCATGCCCTTGAGAACGCCCCGTCGTAAGCGCCCTGTAATCGGCTTGCGCAGCAAGGCGGGGATCGCGCTGAAGTACTCCGTTCGAATGATGGGCCAAATTTCCTCGTTCTCCCAACGGTCCAACAACAAATGGAAGTAGATATGCTCCTCAGCCATGCGCATTACGGCATGACCCATGGCGCGGGCGGCCGGGTCAACATCGCCCCAAAAATCTGCACCCTTGGTCTCCAGATGCGATTGGATCGTGTGGCTGTCCCCAATGATTTGCCCACCATCTCTAATCGCGGGCAGTTTTCCCTGCGGGAACTTGCGGGGATCGTTGCTGTCTTCGCGCTGCCATTGCACGCCCGCCATTTGTAAAAGCCACATGACCTTGACGCAAAACGGGCTGAAGCTGAGTTGGCCGAAACCGGATGGATAGGTGATGAGCGTGATCATGGGGGTCTCCATTGCATATCCATGCTGATATGCCACGGGCTGATGACAATTTCCGGCAGCAGCATTAGGGTTCCGCCATGTCTCGAACGGCGCGCCTGTTTCAACTGATGCAAGCTTTGCGGCGCAATCCGCCGCCAATCACTGCAAGGTTGCTCGCACAAGAAACCGGTGTGTCTTTGCGAACGCTCTACCGGGATATCGATACCCTGCGGAGCCTCGGCGCGATTGTCGATGGCACCGCGGGCTACGGGTATGCGCTGATCGAAGATGCTTCTGTCCCGCCGATGATGTTTGAAGATGAAGAGATTGAAGCAATTGTTTTAGGTTTGCGCGAGGTTCAGGCGGTTGCTGACCCAGACCTCGCAGCCTCGGCCAAGAATGCACTGGCCAAGTTGCAGGCACGTCTGCCAAGCGCCCAGGCGCATCGGTTGCAATATGCTGTACTCGCTGCGGATCGAATTGTCCGCCCACCGCAGCCGACGGTTGATGTACGGGCGCTGCGCAAAGCGACCTGGGATGAACGGCGGATTGAAATCGAGTATCTAGATGCTGGCGGGAAGGCGACGCTCCGTCAGGTGGATCCGCTGAGCATTGTCTACCTGAAGGAAACCCACTCACTCATCGCCTGGTGCCATCTGCGGCAAGCCTATCGCAACTTTCGGCTGGATCGGATGCAGAACCTGCAGGTCACCGAACACAGTTTTCGGCCCAAACGTGTGCCGATGCTACGCGACGCGATTGAGGTCTTGTCCACGTGCTGGCCGGAACCGTCAGTCATGATCCCAACCAATCGCGTCTGCGCCAAAACGTGACCCGTTTCACCGGACCCTATTTTGCCTGCTAGGTCATTCGGCCTGCGACAGTCACCACCATCGAGCCTGCTGCCGAAGACCGCATCATCGATGTTTGTCTTTAGTTTGTGGCTCCGGTCAGCTTCTGCAGCAGCGGGGACAAACCCGACAAGGTGGAACGTGCGGGCTGTTCTGGGTGCGCGCTCTACGGTCTCCGGGCGCTCTGCCTCATCGTGTTGTGCGGAAGTCCCTTTCGGGTGTCCAAAGGTGGTTAGCTCTGATTATGCGCAAAATGCAAAATTCATCAGATCCTCTGATGGCAGTCGTTTTCACCAGATTTTACGCGAGCATGCGTAGGTTTTCCCATAAGGCAACAAGTCGGAAGCCGAGAAGGCGGGATCAGTGCAAGCCTGCGCGCGAAAAAACGGGGATGAGCGCGACAACTCGTAGCCTTCAGTTGATCAATCGCGGTTGAGAGGGCCAACCGGCGAAGCGGCGCTATATTGTTTCTGCGCCAGGCGACAGACCGCTTCCTACCCGTTCTTGCGCGACCGGTTTTACAAACTCGACCTCGGAGCCACGGGCTTTGGCCGGCGGTACGGTCGCTGCACAGGACATCATGGGCCAGAAACCGGATGGCTAGACCATCGGTTTCGCTGTTAACACGACGTTCTCATACACGCCGCTCACGGCGCAGCTTGCCCCACGGCATTGATGATCTTGACTACATCGCAAAGACGCATGGCTACCGCGTTGTCTACAAAGCCCCCGAAGACGCCCTTTTTGACGATTGGTCGGGAATGATCGCGACCGCGAAGGAACGGGGCTGGATACACTGCGCCTCGATCATTCCGCTGGATCGTGCGGTCATCCAATATGTCGGCAAGAAGGAAGACATCGCCGTCGACATCGTGCCAATGCCAGTTCTCGGCACCACCTTCGCGGCACGTCTCAGTTACACCGCCACCAAGCGTTTTCAAAAGCACGTGAGCAACTTGGAACTGGCGCGCCAGAGGGCAGGCGGCAGCAGGCGGCAACAGAAAGTGCCAATTGGCGGTCCCTGCGGCGAATCTCATCCCGCTTTTGACCCTTGGAATTCCTGGTAGCCTGACCGCCGCGTTGCTCGTCGGTGCCTTTCGCATCCTTGGCGTGACGCCGGGACCTTTGATTTTAGTACGTGACGCCCAGCTTGTGTCCAGCCTTTTTGCCGCCGTGATTATAGCGAAGGTATTGGTGTTGGCGCTTTGCAGCTTGAGGCTGCGGGTTTTTCCGCTGATCGTGAAGGTGCCGCGCTAACTTACATACCCAATCGTTTTTTTGTCTCTGCGTTGACGGCATTTACGTCAGTCAGGGCCGCTTCTTTGCGGTATGGCTGATGCTGGGCTTTGCAGCTTTGGGGTGAGTGATGTTGAAATTGGAGATCTCCGTCGTTTGCTTCACCATCGGCTTGGTCTTGGGGCCAATGATCGAACTTTCCATTCGCCAGTCTGTGATCCTGTTCAGCCGAAACCCAATGGCGATCTTGGAACACCCCTTCGCACTGGTGCTGGTGGCTGCGACACCTGTCGTTGCATGGTTTCCGGTCTGCGACGGCAAACGCTTCTCCGACGCTTGAGAAAGTGAGCAAACTCACGAAAACACCGTATGGACCCAACTAATAAGGGGCCGCTCCACGGATTGCCTGTCGTAGATATGACCCGGTTGGCTGCAGGCAAAAAGCTGACCTATATGCTGGCTGATTTCGATGCCGAGGTCATTAAGATAGAACGCCCCGGCCGCGGCGATGACCTGCGCCTGTTTGGCGAGGCGGAGAGCTGGTGGAAGGTCTATGCAAGATCCAAGCGGTCCTTGTCTCCCGATTTCAAATCGCGCGAGGGGCCTAAAATTCTGGAGAAACGCATCCTAACCGCCGAGATCCTCTGCGAGACCTTCGTTCTGGGGCCTTGGGCCGGGCAGTATGAGGCGACGGGCAACGTGCCGCAGCGCATAGGAAACTCCAGTGACGTGGCGGCCGCTCGAAACCTCAACCCCACCAAGGATTGCAAACACATCGCCATGTCTGTTTCGATGCAATCGATGCAATCGATGTGGGAGAAACTGGCCCATGCGATGGGACAGCCGGAATTGATCAGTGACGCCAGGTTTGTAACCTCTCTGTCGCGCATCAAGAACCAAGCAGAACTCGATGCGATCATTTCGAAGGTCATGGCAACCGGGAGGCTGGACGGGAACCTCGCGTATTTCGAAAGCCAAGGCGTCATTGCTGGGCCGATCAGCGATATCCCCGACCTGATTGACCACCCCTTCATCCGAGGTCGCGCGGTTTTACAGGACTTTGAAGCGGAGGGCATGCGGCGCCAGCCGATGCATCACACATTTTTACGCTTGAGTAAAACGCCCTGCGCAGTTCGCGCGCCCGCCCCAAAGCGGGGTTAAGACAACGCCGATATCTTGACCGAGCTGGGGTATGATCCCGCCGCTCAACAGGCGCTGACAGATAAGCGAGTTCTGTGATGTGGCCTTCTGCGCTTTTATCCCGATACTTTAGGAACGTTTCGTGGCAAAGGCCGCCAGCCGCGGGGCAGATACGATCATTTTGGATCTGGAAGCGAGCGTCGCGGCAGATCGGAAGGAGGACGCGCGAATTGCCCTGCCAAAGCTCGTCAGTGAACTGGCGGGTGATGTGGCTGTCACCGTGCGGATCAACCAGCTTTGGATGGATGCCATAGTGATCTGCAGCTATGCGCTCACCCTCGGAACAACCGGCGGCTATGCGGTCCACCCCGCGCGGGTTGCTGTTTATCGCTCGGGCTCGCCTGACACTGGGCGAGATCCAAGGCGGGCTGAGCATGCTGCAGCACAGCGAGACTGTTTGTTGATACTATTGAGTTTTCCTCCTAAGGTTCAACAATACCACCGGGGAGGATGGGATTGAACGCAAGCGGGCAACTTCACAAGCTGCGGTTTCTTCCGAACGAATGGCAGGTGTAGCGTTGCCTTTTCCAGGCGAACACCTTGGCGCGCCCAACGCGCTGACACTTTGGGGTGATGCGCCTCTGTCTGGATCCAATATCAGCCTCCGGCACCGCCATCCCGCGCAACTGGCAACAGTGAATTGGCGCGGGCGCCAAACGCGCATGGCCCTAGCCGCGGCCGCGACGGACCTAGCGTGGAGGCGCGCGCGGCAAAAGGACGTGACAGGCATACCCAACGCACCTGAATAAGGAACGTAAGGCGAGATGAAAGAGAAGATTGCAATCGCCGCTTTCGCGGCACTGATCATCGCAGTGGGGCCGGTAGCGGCAACCGATGAGGCTGGTGAGGAGGAAGCAACCCAAGAGGCACTGCAGTTGGTCGGTGATATCGCGGCGGGCAAAAAGCTCTACCGGCGCAATTGCCGAGGCTGCCACGGGGCCACGGCGATGGGGGCCTCAAGCTACCCGATGCTCGTGGGGTTTCCAGCCGATTACCTGATTTACAAGTTGGAACGGTACCGGGCAGGGGACCGGTTTGGCCCCAACACGCCGCTGATGGCCCAGCGGGTCAAAAAGCTGACTGATCAAGATTTCGCCAATGTCGCCGCATTCATCGTATCCTTGGAGGACAGCTAACATTCTATGTGTATGATTGGGATATCGCCGCAGCACGGCGTTGTCCCAATTGAAAGCGTGAGAAGATCGCCTTCAGGCGACCGCCGCAAGACACAACCGGGGCAGGTGGGTGCCCAGTTCCGAAACCCTTCGAGCAGTCAAATTCAGTTAGGGAGGAACCTACTATGAAACTTAAACAAACTTTGAGTTCTGTGTTGGCGCTCGGCACTGTGTTGTGCGCCAGCAGCGCGCTCGCGCAAAATACGACGAGCCTCAATCACGAGGTGGTGCTTGAGGGGCTGGAAAACCCCTGGGACATGGCCTTTTTGGACGATGGCACGATGCTCTTCACTGAAAAGTGCAAGGGACTGTCGGTGCGATTGCCGGACGGCACTGTGAATGCGCTTTACGGCATGGGCGGCGTTGATGGCTATCCTGCTTCTGGCGCTGATCTGTTCTGTGAGGGCCAGGCCGGTATGATGGGCGTGGCTTTTGATCCTGCCTTTGCGGACAACCGCCGGATTTACGTTTATTCGACATCCAACATGACAGCGCCCGGCACAAATCGGCTGATGCGCATGGTGGTCAACGATGATTTCACGGGTGTCTCAGACCGCACCGACATCGTGGACGATGTGGAGTACAAGCCCAAAGCATCCGACCACCCCTTTGGCGGTCCGGGCGCCCACAACGGCGGGCGCGTACGCTTTGGTCCTGAAGGTGCGTTGTGGCTGACCACTGGGGACACCCACAATGGCATGGTGCCGCAAAGCCCAACGCTGATGGGGTCGAAAGTCATGAGGATGGATACGGATGGCAACGCGCATCCTGACAATACGCCACCCGATGGTTTTGACGCGCGCACCTTCACCTATGGGCACCGCAATGTGCAGGGCATCGCCTTTCATCCAGGGACCGGCACACCGATCACGGCAGAGCACGGCCCCTGGCATTCCGATGAAATCACCTATTTGGTGAATGGCGGGAATGCCGGGTGGGATCCGCGCCCCAACATGGCTGGCAGAGCCGATTGCCCCGATGACTACTGTGGGTACAGCCCGAACCAGATGGACGGCATGGACCGCTACGCGCGTGCCTCCTTCATGCCGATGACCGACACGGAAACCTACGGTGACGCTATGGTGCCGATGTGGGACAACAATGGTTGGTCACAGGGGACCTCCTCCAACGCCTTCCTTGGCGACAATTGGGGTGATTGGGCTGGTCAAATGGTCGTTGGCGTCATGGGCATTGGCTTTGGCGGCACGCCAATTGGCCAGCGTCTCGACGTCTTTGAACTCTCCGACGACGGGCAAGAGGTTTTTGACGTCGTGGAGATGACCCTGCCGGAGAGCATGGACGCGGGCCGCTTCCGCTCGGTCGTTGTGGGGCCTGACGGCAGCCTTTATGCTGCGGTGGATGAAGGCATGATCCACAAGCTCACGCCCTAATAGGGCATCGTGAGAGGTCGCGCCGCTTGTCCAGGCGGCGCGGCTCTACGGTTGGCCAAAAAGCACCTCATTGGGTATCTCAAAGCGCTGATCATCCGCGCGAATAAGATGCACGTCCTCCACAACCTGCCAATCCGTGTCGCGGCCTGCACCAGACATTGTCGCTGCGGCCGAGATAAACTCGCCATGCATAAAAAAGAGAAGACGGGTGAAGCCGGTTTTGAAGGTCACCGCCGCCGTTACGTCCCCTCCATCGCTGCGCGAAACGCCCACAGGGCAGGGGCCGAGCGCTTCGCCTGCTTCTTGCGCGCATTGGATCACAGCCGTCGCGTCAAATCTCTTCCGTTTTGCCCGCTTGGCGCTGTCGTTCATGCCCCGTGCGATGACCCCGTCAGGACCGGCAATCGGGGCAAGATCCGCGCTTGATGCAAAACCCTGCGGCCCACCATGTAAAGGCCTGACTTTGCACCAGAGACTGCCGTTCGTTTCAGCGCAGCCAAAGTTCTGCACAACGGCAGCCTCTGACAGCATGTTCCCAACCTCTTGGCCACCACCTGGCACCCGCTTTAGCGTCAAACCCGCAGAACGTTGAACTTGCCAGCGCCGAGCACCGCCTTCCGCGGGGGACGCCGTCAGGCCAGCCGCAATTTCCGCCGCGCTGAGCTGCGCCTGCACGCTCTGACCCATGGAAAGCGCACTCCAGAAAGCCACAAAAGCGCAGCAAAGTTTTAAGCCCTGCATCTCAGCCTCCTCAAGGGTCCATCCAAAAGCCACTTGCGGGTTTCAGACCAACCCTTTGGACATCGCCAGCAGCGCCGCATGATGGCGGTTGCGGGCATTCATTTTTCGCTTCGCTTTGCCAAGATGATAATTGATTGCGGAGACCGAAAGCAGCATGCGGTCGGCAATCTCTTCGCTCGTCATGCCTTGGACGACCCAGATCAACGTCTCTCGCTCACGCGCGCTGAGTGGGGTTTCCGCATCGGCGTCGCTGTCCGCGCGCTCAACCAAAAGGTCGGTGAGCTGATGCGCGGCAACATGCAACTGTGGTCCGGCTTGCTTAAGGACGCTCGCGATGTCATTGGCGCTGGCTGCGGTAAAGGAAACGAGGCCAAGCGCGCCGTCAATTGCCCGCACAGGGATTGAGACACCGTGAACGATGCCAAAATCTTCCGCTTCCCAAAAGACCCGCTTTTGGCGTTTCTCGAAGTTGGAGAGAAACCTTGCGCCGCCCCACCAAAAGGGTTTGGTGGCTTTTCGCCCGAGCTCGCAGACCGGGTCCACCTGGTCGTAGCGGCGCGACATATAGCGGTCGACCCAGGCACCATCGTAATTGGTGTGCAGGTTCAGATGCTGTGATCGTTGCGTGCAAGTGCCCCGATGCAGCTGCACAAAACTATAATGCTTGAGCTCATTGCGGGACAGAAAAGCGGCGATCTGCGCGTGCAGCGTTGCTGCCGACATGCCTGGTGCGGCTTCAAAAAATCCGATCTGTCCCAGTTGCGCAGTCATGTGATCCCCAAACTTACGCGGCAGCTGACGCGTTCTCCACCAGAGTGTCGGCGAGCGTTGCTCTTTTTGCAAGATTTACCAGTTGCGCGCGCGCCGGAGCCTGGGTCACGCTGGTCAGGTAGCAGGGAGGTTTTCGACATGAAAACTCTGAATGTAAGAAGCATCGCCTGGGCATCTGCCAGCCTTGTGGCCTTGAGCGTGGGAACCGCCACGGCGGAGACCATGAAAATCGGCGTCTTGGCGCCGTTAACCGGGCCGACCGCATCGGATGGCGAAGAATTCATACGCGGCGTGGAATGGGCCGTCGAAGAGGCAAACGCGCGCGGGGGTGTGGCCGGGCATACTTTTGAGATCGAAGTTGCGGATGTGAAGGATCACTCCGCCGCCAATGTCTCAAGCGCTGTTGAACGGCTTTTGGGCACGGATGGCGTAGAGGTCATTTTAACGGGCTATGCCAGCCTGTCGATGTTCGAAGTCGATCTGATGGCAGAGGAGAACATGCCCTACATCGCCGCTGGCCCAAGCCCTGGGTTTGCGGCCATTGTTGGCCAGGATCCTGACTACTACACATGTTGCTGGTCCTACACCGCGTCCTTTAAGGGCTATGAGACGGATGTGCTCCCGATGGTGGAGGAGTTGGCCGAGGCGGGCAAAGTCTCATTGGACGCCCGCACAGTTGCCATCATTTCCTCTGACAACCCCTACTCAAAAACGATCTCCGAAGGCATGAAGACCTCCTTTAATGAAGGCGGATGGGACGTTGTTGTCGACGAACTTGTCCCCTTTGGCGAGGTCAACGACTGGAAGGTGATCTTGGCCAAAGTCAATGAAACTGACCCAGATCTGGTGATCAACACCGACTACATCCCCGGCAACTCTGCCCTTTTTCACAGGCAATTTTTGGAGAACCCGACGGATAGCCTGGTCTTTTTGCAATACGCGCCGTCGGTGCCGGAGTTTGTTGATCTGACCGGGGATCAATCCACAGGCGTGCTCTATAACCTCATTGGCGGGCCGCTCGATTCACCCAAATGGCCGCGCGGCCAAAAGCTGATGCAGGAATATCGTGATAAGTTCGGCATGGAATCGGGTGCCTATGGTGTTGGTCTTTACGAAATGACCAACATGTACTTCATGGCCCTGGAAGAGGTCGGTGATCCAACTGACCGCACGGCCATTGGCAAAGCGATTGGCGGCATCAAGCAGGAGACGGTTGCGGGCAACATCGAGTTTGACCCGCAGACGCATGTCGCCGTGCAAAGCAACGATCACATCCCTGTCTCCTTCTGGCAGCTTTGGGAGGGTGAGCGTGTCCTTGTCGGGCCGGACAAATTTGCCAACGGTGAGTTTCGTCTCCCGCCGTGGATGAGCGGCAACTGAACCCAAGGAAAGATCCCGCCGCACTTTTCGCGCGGCGGGATGTTGATTATGCCTGATCCTCTTCTTGCCGCGCAGCATCTGACAAAAAGCTTCGGAGGCCTCAAAGCTGTCGATGATGTCAGTTTTGATGTCTTTGAGGGCGAGATCATGGGGATCGCGGGGCCGAATGGCAGCGGGAAAAGCACGCTTTTCAACATCATCACAAAGGTGCCTTTTGGCCCGACATCCGGTGCCGTTGCCATTGACGGGCGGTCTCTGACTGGGGCCAGCCCCCATGCGATTGCCCTATCTGGAATTGCCCGCACGTTTCAGCGCGAAAACGTCTTTCCCACGCTGAGCGCTGTGGACAATGTACTCGTCGCCGTGGAGGCGCAGGCACCTAAGCTTCAATTCGATCAGCAGGTGGCGCGTGCAGGGCATCTCTTGGATCTCGTCGGCTACCCCTCAACCATGCACAATGCCGCCGCTGGCGCGGTGCCGATCTTTTACCGCAAACAGCTCATGATTGCGTCAGCCCTTGCCTTGCGCCCAAAACTCATCCTCATGGATGAGCCAGCATCAAGCCTGACCGGGCCCGAGATTGACCGCATGCGCGACATCATTCTGGCCATTCGCGCCTCGGGTGTCACTGTCGTGTTGATCGAACATGTTCTGTCCTTGCTGATGGAGGTATCCGACCGCCTCATTGTGCTTGATCAAGGTTCTGCGATTGCATCGGGCAGCCCGGCCAGCGTCATCGCCGACCCAAAAGTGGTTGAGGCCTACTTGGGTGTCGCCCATGCATGACGCCTTATTAAGGGTCAGCGGGCTCTCGGGTGGCTACGATCCGGTGCAGATCTTTCGCGACATCGATCTCAGCGTGGGCGATGGAGACAGCATCGGGATTTTTGGCCCCAATGGCCATGGCAAAACCACTTTCCTGAAAACGCTGAGTGGGCTGATCGATCCTTGGAGTGGTGACATTTGGTTTGCCGGGCGGCGGATGAACCGACCAGGCGCGCGGGGCCGCCGCCGCTCGCAGAATTTCAACTACGACACCATCACGCGCCGGCGAATGGATCTCAAGCGCGTTGCCCGCGCGGGGTTGATCCATGTGCAACAGGGCAATCTGCTGTTCCCGGAGCTAACGGTTGCCGAAACACTCTCGATATCGTCCAGCGCGGCATCCGGGAGGAAAGGCTGGCAGTTGTCGGACATTCTGGACCTCTTCCCGCGGGTGGCGGAGCGTTTGGGCTACAAGATCAGGTTTTTATCGGGCGGCGAGCGGCAAATGGTTTCTGTTGCCGCTGGGCTGCTCTCCGCCCCGCGCCTGCTGATCCTGGATGAGCCGACGCTGGGCCTGTCGCCCAAAGTCCGCTCTGAGCTCTGCGAAGCCGTGGTGACGGTGCGCAAAACCGGACTTCCTATCATTCTGATTGATCAGGACGTCGGCTTTCTGGGCCGCATCATCGACCGGCTCTATCTCTTTGATCACGGGCGCATATCGCGTGTGATGGACCGTGCTGACATGCCCGACCATGAAGGCCTCATGGACCTGTTGTTCGGAAAGCGCGCGTAGTGGATCCGCTCACACTTTTCTCGATCATCAAAGGGGGGCTGGTCCTGGGCGCGCTCTATGCGCTGATGGCAACGGGGTTGTCGCTTGTGTGGAACACGCTGGGCATCTTCAACTTTGCGCACGGTGCGTTTATCGCGCTTGGGGCTTACGTCGCATGGCAGTTCTCCAGCGCGGATGCCTACGGCTTGCCGCTGGGGGTCGCGCTTGCTGTCACCTGCGCGGTGATGTTTGCGGTTGGCGCTCTCCTGCATTTGATGTTGGTCAAACCCTTCGAGCGGCGGGCGGATGTCGTGCTGATCACCGTCATCACAACGCTCGCAGGGTCCGCCATTTTGGAGAACGCGCTTCTTTTGATCTGGGGACCCAGGTCAAAGCAGATCCCCGAACTTGTGCAGGGGCAAGTCGTTGCGGGCGGTCTGCAAGTTGCCTGGTCCGAAATCCTCCTTCTGTTCGTGGTTTTAGCCATCCTCATCGGGTTGGGGATGTTCCTGCGATACTCAAAACCGGGTCGCTCCATGCGTGCGGTTTCGCAAAACCGCGAAGCGGCGCAGTTGCTTGGTCTTGATGTCCCTTTCTATTTCGCGCTCGCTTTTGGCCTTTCCGCGCTGACCGCAGGTCTTGCAGGCGTCTTTGTGGGCACGATCCGCTTCATGAACCCCGCGATGGGCTCCGAACCGCTCATGAAAGCGCTGATCGTTGTGATCTTTGGGGGCGTTGCGCGCTTCACCAGCCCGATCTACGCAGCCTTTATCATCGGGCTCCTGGAGGCTTTCTCGATCTATGTCTTTGGTCTTTACTGGGCTCCCGCGGTGCTCTTTATCACGATGATCGTGGTGTTGCTGATCAAGCCTGAGGGGCTTTTTGGCAAATACCAAAGGACGCTTTGAGATGCGCTACGACCCACCGCTCCATCGGACACAAGGGTTCATGCCGCTTCTGATCGCCTTGGTCGCTCTGGTGATCTATCCGTTCATCTTTGACGCGACCTACTTCAGACATGTCATCATCCTGGCCTTCGTCTTTGCCATCGTGGCGACAAGCTGGGATCTGAGCCTCGGCTTTGGGGGCTTGTTCAACTTCGCGCATGTCGCGCTCTTTGCGGTGGGCATTTACACCTATGCGATCTTGGCGAAAACACTGGGGTTCTCGCCTTGGCTCTCTATACTCGCGGGGGGCGGAACTGGCGCAGTTGTCGCTCTGCTGATCGCCTTGCCAGTGCTGCGCTTGGATGGGATCTATGTGATCTTGGTGACCATCGCGCTGAGCCAATTGATCTATCTGATTGTGATTTCTTCCTCCGATGTCACGGGCGGCACCTCGGGCATGGTTACGCTGCCCACACTCAAGATCGGCGATTACCGCCTCTCGCGCGACGGCCGGATCGGATACTACTACGTCGGTTTAACCCTTTTGGTGGCAAATCTTGCCTCTCTCTATTGGATCACGCGCTCGCGTCTCGGGCGCGCGATCGTCGCCCTGAGAGACAACAAATACTACGCCATCGCGCGCGGCATATCCGAGGCACGGACGCGCGCGCTCACACTCATGGCGAGCGCCGTTTTCACCGGTATGGCGGGGGCGTTTTATGCAGCCTACCTACGGGTCGCATCGCCAGACGCCTTTGGCCTGGGCTTTCTGACGCTTTTGCTGTCGATCCTCTTGGTTGGCGGCGCTGGTACACTCTGGGGTCCGGTCATGGCGGCCTTTGCAATCTCCGTGGCCAGCGAATGGCTGAGCGGGTTTGGCCCCTGGCAGAACATCATTATTGCGCTGGCGATTATCCTCGTCGTTGTGTTCTACCCCGGCGGCCTATGGGCCGCGCTGCAAGAGATCCGACAGGCGGTTGACGCGCTGCGCACGGGCCTGCTGGCCCGCTGGCGACGCCGGGAACGCGCAGATCGTGAGGCGCTCACAGGCGCGCCTGAGCGGATGTTACAGACCACACACGGCACAATCGCTGTTGCCGATACAGGAGGCGACGCGCCCGCGCTTTTGTTCCTGCACGGGAATTCAGCATGCAAAGAGGCGTTCTATAAGCAATTCCGTGCCTTCGCTGCGGATTTCCGGGTCATTGCGTTCGATTATCCGGGTCACGGCGTATCATCGAACGCGGACCCCGAGACAAGCTATAACCTGCCCGCCTATGCGGAAGTCGCAGAAACCGTCCTAGCAGATTGCGGGGTCACTGAAATCTGTGTCGTTGGTTGGTCTCTGGGCGGCTATGTGGCGCTGGAACTCGCAGCGCGCGGCAACATTCCGGTGCATGCCTTGGCCATCACGGGCACATCGCCTCTCAATTTGGTCCCGGACGACTTTGGCAAAGGGTATAATCCGGACTCTCACCTCGTTTTGGCCAGCAAACAGTACTTTTCGCGCCAAGAGGTCGTGAGTTACGCCAACAGCGCCACCGCGCCCATTTCAGAGGATTCCGCGTTTTTGCACCGCAATCTGAGGCGCACAGATGGGCGGGCACGGTTCTACATGCTGGGTCGGCTGGGCACCGTCGATTGGCCGCGTCAGATGCGGCTTTTGCGCGAGGGCCTTGTGTCATTTGCCATTTTGAACGGCAATGATGACCCATTTCTCAATCACGATTACATTGCGCAACTGCGCTACGGCAACATTTGGCAAGGCGCGCCTCAGAATATCCCAAAGGGGCGGCATGCGCCTTTCTTCAATCAAGCGGACGCGTTTAATTTGGCGCTCTTTCGGTTTTTGAGAGAGAGTAAAACACCATGACGCGGCACGCTGATTCAAGCATGTAGAGCGCGTTGGCGGCACCGCACACAACGTTAAAGCCTTTAAGATGTTTTGCCGCGTCTGACACTTTCAGCGCGACAGCCGTTCATGCATACTTTCCCAAGCGCGCGACGGGGGAGGCGGGTCCGCTGGATTTCCGCTGCATTTTGATGTCGTACATCGCCATGTCTGCCTCGGCCAGCAACTGGGTCACGGTCGATCTTTCCCGCGCATAAGCATAGCCAGCAGAAGCGCCAACTGACAGCCATGTGCCTTCAAAGAAGATCGGCGCGGCCAATGCTTCTGACATGTCGCCAAGCAAAGAGGGAAGGTGAGAGGGTCCAAGATTGGGCAAGAGCAGCACAAACTCGTCTCCCCCAAGCCGGGCGGGCGCGCGGAAGGCGTCAATCTCCGTTAAGCGCTTAGCAACGGTGACCAACACGAAATCTCCCGCCGCATGACCGTATGTGTCGTTGATCGGCTTGAAACCATCCAAATCAATGAGCACGACGGCCAGATGAGATCCGACTTGATGCGTGAGCAAAACATCGCCCAACGCTTCATAGAAGGCGCGACGGTTCATCAGACCGGTCAGGTGATCATGGTTCACCAGATGGTTGAGCTTTTTCAGCCGCGCTTCAGCTTGGGATCGCGCCTCCCCAAAGGCGCGGCGGTTGTTCGCGCTGGCGTTCATGAATTCATAGGCGTTCCACATCCAAAGCATTGTAAAAAAAACCAGAACTGCCATGTCCAGACTGCCCATGGGAGTGACAGGGCCCGGGTGAAGCGCAAAGATGCCAATCCCGAGGCCGATGGTGTGCACAACAATCGTGCTCCAGCCCAAAATGACGGTCATTGAGTATATCGCCAGGATGTAGACGAGAGCGGCACAGATCCAAAAAAGGCCCAAGATCTGTGCGCCTTGGTCAGGCTGAGACATCAGGACAATCCCTGGAAATGTATAGGGCAGCATCGAGACTGAGATGAAAAAAATCGCGGCAACAGTCCGTTGCACGCCGACCTCAGCGCGGGGATCCGTAGACTTTCGATGCACGAGGTAGAACATAAACTCATTGAGCAGGAGAACTGCTGCGGTCGCATACCCCCACCACCAGTCAGCAAAATAGACGACGGCCGCGCTTATTGAAGCGCTTACAAACAAGCGCTTTGGCGTATCGCGGCGCAGGATCATCAGCACGATGCCCATCTGCGCGCATGCAAGCTCAAGAACCCTTGGCATCCTCATGCACTCCTCAGCCACCCAAGATGGCAGGTTTGCTTGAAGACGAGGTAAAGCTTTTGCCACGCATTTGAGACAACTTTGATGAAAGGCGAAAAACCCATGCCGCACTTGGCTCATCTGCCTCAAATTCGGAAAAGCAATCTGCACGCGCCGTGCAGATCTGCGAAATCCTAACTCTCAGTTTACCCGCTCCCAGTATGCGTGGCATTTGAATGAGCGGTTTGGACCGGCACGTATGACCTCTACCTTTGCGAACCAGGATCGGTTTTCGTTAAAGTCACAGTTCTCGTTTTTGGTCCTGCTTTTGCTTGTGCCGAGCCTGATCTTGCTTTTCTTGGGCCTGCGCATCTCATGGGAAGATCGGCAAGCCATCCAGAAAGCGCGTCAAAGCCTGGATGTGGTGCTTGAGTTTCAGGATCTCTTGCGGCCTGAAATCGACACTGCTGATTTTGACATGACCGAGTTTAGCACTGCGCTGGACAAGGTCCTTGCCAGTCTTTCCGAAGAACAACTTGAGCAGTTTGCAAAAAGAGCTGCAGAATTGCGCGAGGATCCGTCGTTTCTCGCCTCCGTTGTGTTTGTGCGCGCCTTGACCTTTGATACCGCGCGCCGCTCTGATCTGGCCTCCGTTACCCCGTCCGCCGGTGTCGCGCTGCCAAATTTGATCAAAACGCAATTGCTCACAACGGTCGTGCAAACACACCACACGGCCTTGGTGCTGCGGCGCATGGCGGCGCGCGAGGAGTTTAATCCATGGGACCGCATGGCCGTGCCAGTCCAAGCCGGGCAATTCAAAATGATGGCCGACACTGTCGGGCAAGTATCCCGGGATCATTTCGGGGAAACCGGTGAGCACTTTAGTGCAGCTCTTCTCGAGCAGGCCAATGTCTACCGCGCGGCCAATCGCGCCGTGCAAGGGGCGTTCGGAAGTCAAGTCCGATTGATGCCGACTGCGCAATCCGGAGCAGAAATCAGCTTAGCAGCCGTTAATCCCCGCCATGATGCCATGGTGACCGCACTTTTGCAGTTCTGGCAACTCGCGGTCGTAGAACTCTCGGGCCAACTAGATGAAGTGCAATCCGCGACGACCATCGTCATTCTTGAGACGCTGGCTTTGGGTGGCATTATAGTGCTTGTAGCTCTTGTTGCGGTGATCTTGGTTGGTAGAGCTTTTCACACCCGCACCTTGGGCGAGATTGCCTTTGCCTACCGCTACGACGCGCTCACGGGTCTTCCAAACCGCCGGTCAATTTTGTCGGATCTCAAGGCCCTTGCGGAAGAAGACACCGGCGCAGCGCAGGATGCTGAAAACCTCACGATCTATCAGATCGACCTCGCGAAATTCGCGCTTGTGAACGACAAATATGGGGAAGACGTCGGCGACAGGGCGCTAAAATTGGTGGCGGATGCGCTCACCGTTTTATGCGAAAAGGATGGGTCTCTCTACCGATTGGGCGGGAATTCCTTTGCGCTTCTCAGCTGGGAGGACAAGGATGTCTGGGGGCACGACATGCGCGTGGATCGCATCCAAACGCGCGTGGCCCAAGCTTGCAAATCGCTCAAAACTGAAATGGCACTTACAGCGCATGTCGGTGTGGCAACTGCAAAGCTCTCCAGTCTTTCCGCCCAAGACATCTTGAACGACGCTTCGATTGCACTGACGGCTGCAAAGCAGGACGCCCATGGACAATACAAGCTCTTCGCGCCTGAAGTGCGCAACAGCTTGCTGCGCCGGCAAAAGGCAGAAAGCGAACTCATTGAGGCGCTTGAAAAGGATGAGTTTGAGGCCTGGCTGCAGCCGCAAGTTTCAGCCGGAGATGGGTCCATTATCGGTGTTGAGGCGCTTGTGCGGTGGAATGACCCGAACTTGGGATTGCGCAGACCAGACCAGTTCGTGCCTCTTGCCGAAGAAACCGGTTTGATTGAGCGGATCGATCATGTCGTGCGCGACAAAGCAATGACGACACTCAAAGATGTAAATGAAAGGTTTGGCCTCTCCTTGAAACTCGGCCTCAATATGACGACACAGCTTTTACAGAATGAGAATTGCACGGACATTCTTTTGCAGCAGACGCGCGCGCACAATCTGGAGCCGAGCAAAATCGATTTGGAAGTCATCGAAAGCGTTGCCGTTGACAGTCAGACATCCGGCGACATGGCGGCACAGATCAACGCTCTGTCTCGCAGCGGGTTTAGCATCGAGCTAGACGATTTTGGCACCGGGTATGCGATTCTTTCAAGCTTGCGTGACTTGAGCATCGACCGGATCAAGATCGAAAGGAGCTTTGTCACGGACATACACCTGAAAAGCGATCTGCAGATTTTCACAAACGCGCTTATCCAGCTTGGAAGGACTTTGGGGATTGGAGTTCTGGCAGAAGGTGTTGAGCGTGCAGAAGAAGTGTCCTGGCTGCGACAGCATGGCTGCCAGTACTTCCAGGGCTACTACTTCTCAAGACCCCTCTCACCCGAAGCCCTTGTCGATTTTATCCAGGAAAGGCCACCCAAAACTGAGGTACCTCTAGTTTCCTAGACACGAGCCTTGTTCAGTTTTTGTTGTCTGATTTCAAAGTCAACGGACTACAGCATGCTGCTCTTCGTATGCTTGCGTTTGGGGCTATCAGAAGAGCCAAGTACGTTCGAAGTCATCTCGTCGGCCTTCTTCGCGTGTCGCCCAACTTGGCGGGTCGCTGGATCGTCCCATTCGACCACCAGATGCCCCAGCCATCGTTCGAGGCCTTGTCCGGCGGAAACATGATGATCTGCTTGTGCGTCCCACTGCCAAAATTGCGACAGCCACCCGCCACCTCATCGGGTAGCCCTTAAAGCCGCACGGACATGCGGATTTTGTACAGGCTTTGTACTAGATTTCGGTCGTTTTCGCAGAATTCGGCGCGCGCTATTTCCAACTGCGCCTCTTGCAAGAAAACAACATGTTATCTGACGAGAGGAAGCGGCATTGGAACTGCGTAAAGCTAACTGAGTATCACGGAACGACGCAAAAATGAACGCTGAAGACATGCAAAGGTCTCTGTTGATGAGATGGCGCGTGTATTGAAGGGCGCCGCAGCCGCTCTCCGCTTCCTTCCCCGCTTGGTGGTTCCTGAGGGACGGCTGGCCGGAAAGCGGGTGAAGCTGGCGAGCTACCAGAAAGAGTTTGTGCGGGGTGCCTTTGCCAAGGGCGTCGAGGCCGGTTGCCTGTCCATCGGGCGGGGCAATGCCAAGACGGCGCTATCTGCTGGCCTCGCCCTGGGGCACCTCATGGGCGAGATTGCGCCCCAGCCGAAACGGGAAATACTGCTGGCAGCCCGGAATCGGGATCAGGCATAGTCGGCGTTCGGTTTCGCTGTGGGGTTCTCGGGCGGTGTGCCGGACCCTATTCGCACCACGCCGACGATTGAACGGCTCTTTGCCAATTCCAGCGCTGCGCAAATGGGACGCCGGATGATCAACGTTGGCGTGGGCGAGATTGAATATCCGGTGGCCACGGGCGGCGCACAACCCGGTTGGGCGGCTGATGAGGTTAGCGACGTGCCGGGGCCGATGGGATACACGACCGTGGATCGCCCCATGAAGCCGGATCACACGCTTGGCGTTCAGATGAAAATCACCCGCAAGGCGCTGAAACAGGCGGGCCAAGGTCTCGAGCAAGCGGTGCGGCGCGACATGAGCGCGGCCATCCAGCAAGAGACGGATCGGGCTATTTTTCTCGGCAGCGGTACGGGTGGCGAGCCTTTGGGCGTGTTTCCCGGCGCATCCACCTACGGGATCACTGAAACGGCCGTGGACACGACTGCGTCCTATGCAGCACTCCGCGCGGCTACGATGCGGTTCATGACGGCCAACGCGGCTAAATTCAAAGTTTTTAACGCCAGACTTGCCCTGTGAAGCAATGCCCAATCGGACCTGACCCATAAGTGTTTGGTCGCGCGATGTCGGACCGTCGATGGTCGCTTCTTCCAGTTGTTGGAAAAGACCAACTATCCGGGCTTTGGGCGAATAGACCCGGATTTCGAGTTTGTCGCTTGCGGTGGCTAGGCTCGTGCCGGCTAGCTCGGCCAATTCTTCTAACCGTCCTGGGATCGCCCGAGGTCGACCATCGAGCATTTGCACTTGACCAGTTGCGGTTCCTGCCGCGACCGACTTGTCGTGATTCTCGACAATCTGGTCCTCGGCATCTGCCACGGTCTCGGTGGCATCGGACGCCCTTTTCTGAGCCATCATAACACCGTTCGAGAGTTCCCGCGTAAAAGGATTGGCCTATAGCTCGTCCTTGAAGCTGTTGAACAGCCGGTGGTCCAGTCCCGGTATCGTCAGCATCGCGCCCAGAAGCAAGGCCGGTTTGCGCATCCGGCGCATCCGTTGGTCGATGGAAGCTCGTTCGCTTGGGTCGCGTGGCTCGCCACTCTTTGCGCGTGCTTCCGCAGCCTGTTTGGCGAGGTCGGTTGCTGTGTGCTCCTTCTAAGAGTTGCCACGCACACGGCCTGTCTTGGCCTTGCGCGTCTTGAGGTCGCGAACGCCGTAACCAAGAGCGTCGAGCCCGTGATCGCAGTCGTATCTTGCGTCGATGACGTTGGCATTCAAGGTCGACCGGGGTGCTTCCGGGATCGTCTCGATGAGGTACTGGCAGCGCGGCGAGAAGTAGATGCCGGGACCGTCTCCAGTCTTCCAGTTGTTTGATAGCTGTCTCAACAGTGCCCACGTGCCGGGGCGGTCTTTCCTGTGGGGCTTGTATGCTGGGATACCGGCCTCTTTTAGAAGTTGGATAGCAGTCTCGGACGCCAAACCGCGCGCATCGTCATGCACTACAGGCGGAACGGCCTTTAGCTCGTTCTCGACCTTCGCCATGTACTTTGCTCTTCGGCCCAAGCGGCGGGGCGAATGCTGTTCGCCAGCGTGATTTTGATATCCGCCTTGTTGCGTTGGGCATCTGAGAAAACAGCGACGCACAGCTCGTAGAGTTCGTGCTTCAAACTAAGGGAGACCTGCATGGCTCTCTCGCATGACAAGCGGGCGAGCCTCTGCACCAAAATCGGCGCAATCCGAAACCACGTCGAAGAGTAGCGACACAGATTTACCGGACCCGCGACCCTCAGATTGGCAATCCGGCACTCGCCCCGGAAGGCGAGAACCGCCTTCTGGAAGTCTATGGCATGGATATCTTGGGATGCGTTCAACATTGGCGATTGAGGATCGGGGCCAGCTTGACGTGGCCATGGGTATAGACCTGACCGGCATTAGTGCCGCCCCACTTGCTCGTTTAGGCCACTTTCCGTTCGAACGCTTACCGCTGCCCGGCAGGCGATTGCACAACAATCCGCCAAGAGGGCGGGTTTTTCCAACCCAATGCTGAGTGCCGTCGGCGCGGATTGTAAAAGCCATTGATCTAATGGAAGATCGCCAACTCGGCGTCTCGGCGCGTCAGCCACGACCTTCGCCAGATCAGCTCTGCCTTGATGACTGCCCGGCAGGGCATTGCGCAGCAATTTCCCGAGAGGGGGCAATGGATGCGCCGTGACCCACTTCACTCAGCGTCGACAAGCCAACACCCAAGTCTGATGCTACCTGCTTACGCGAAAGCCCACTTGTCAAAGCAACCCGCACCGCGTCAGCGCGGAATTCGTCCGTCCGTTACGGTCCCATAGCTCATCTCCTTTGTTACAGTAAATGCTATCAAAGGAGCGGCATCAAACCGCGAAAGGTCCAATAGCGTGGCTCACAGGATGGTCTTTGCCTGCGCAAAAGCGCTTGCGGTGGATGGCTGTAACGCCAGCCGAGCGGATGCCCAGAACGTCGGTGTGGCTAGGGCGGGCCAGACACTCCGCGCGCGCCGCAGATGATGGTTGATCACAGTATTGAGGGCGCGATTGTCGATTTGTCGTCTGTTAAAGCGCCGCTCACCATCCCCGCAATGCTGGCCGATCGCGCATCGAAAGGGGGCGCCATAGTGCTCACGAAGGTCGCGGCGCTCAACCTGGGCAAGTAAAACATCGGTGTGAATGCGGTTTGGCCGGGGTCGAGTGACACCGAATTTACGGCGGGCGTGCATGCCAATCCGGAGCCGTGCAAAAACACCATGTTTCGGACCCCGGGGGGCCGGGCGGGCACTGCTGACGAAAGTGCTGACAGGGTGGCGGACCTGTGCTTTGAAAAGGCCAGCTCTGTCACCGGGAAACGATCGATGCCGATGGCGGGCGGCTGGGGCTGAACGATACCTGCTGGGGTCGCGACTGACTGGCTCGACCTCTCGTTTTCTGTCTCAATTGCCTTTGAGGCGATTGAACCGACAACCTGCCCAGGGTTCAAACTGGATCGCACATCCGGGATGACTGCGGGGATCACCGCGGTTTGGTGGAGAGCTTTGGCAGCAGCGGGAGTATCGCGCAGATCAAAAGCACGCCCAGCAGGAAGGGCGCGCCTGGCAGATAGATCGCGGGATCTCCAACAAACCGGTTGAAAACGCCCGTAAAGGCAAGCGGTGCGGCGACAGCAGCGACCGAAGCAAGAGATGCGATCACGCCTTGAACAAGCCCCTGTTGATTTTCGCCGACCCGATTGGCGGCAAAAGCGGTCATTAGGGGCGGGGCCATGTCAGAGAGCGCCGCGATGGGCAACAAGATTGCCAGAAGCCACAGGGCATTTGCAAATCCAAAGCCGAGCATTCCGATGATGGCTGCCGCAATGCTCAGCAAAAGCGTGGGGTAGTCGCCCAAGCGCTTGGTCAGTTGCGGCAGCACGCCCGCCTGAACGGCCGCCACCAAGACCCCGTAGACAGAAAGCGATACCCCGATGGTGAAGCTGTCCCAGCCAAAGACTTCGCGCCCCCAAAAGGACCACAGGGTCGGATAAACCAGATTGGCGAACTCAAAAACAAAGATGCAGATCAACGGGATGGCGAGCCCGGGCATGGCGAAGGCGCGCAAAACGGTGCCAAAGGGGTTGAGGTCCCGCCGGGTGAAACGCCGTCGGTTTTGCGTTTTCAGAGACTCCGGCAGGATGACAAGGCCAAAGGCGACGTTCAGGGCAGAAAGGCCTGCGGCGATCCAAAAGGGTGCACTGATGTCGATGGCCGAGGCGATACCGCCGAGGGCGGGGCCCAAGACAAACCCGATGCCAAAGGCGGCACCGATCATGCCAAAGGCGGCCCCCCGCTCTTCGGGAGAGGCAATGTCTGAGATGTAGGCGGTGGCAGTGATGTAGGTGGCCCCAGCAACGCCCGCGATCAGGCGGCCCAGCAACAACAGCCAGTAGGTTTGGGCCAAGGCCATGATGATGTAGTCGACGGTCAGGGTCGCGAGGGCGAGGATCAGGATCGGCCTGCGCCCATACGCATCTGAAAGGCTGCCGACGATGGGGCCGAACAAGAATGTGGCCGCCGCATAAGCAGACATCAGGATGCCACTCAAAAGCGCGCCTTCTGCGGTGTCGCCCGCGCCGACCCGGTCCATCAGATCTGGCATGATGGGAAAGACAATGCCGATGCCGATCGCGTCGATGAGAAGCGTGGCTAGGATAAACAGGAATGGACCGGTGAGCTTCATGCAACGGGCCTTTGGGTCGTGAGGACCGCGCGACACCTCATCAATGTCGCGGATCTTTGGGAACGTGCGCGGGAACAGTTGGTACGCCTGCGCCACGCCAACGCCCGTGATCCTCTAGGTGATGCGTGGCATGCTGTCGAGTTGCAAAACGGCGATGCGATCTGGCGGTATCGGCGCAAGCGCCAGAGTGCGGCACCGCGCCAGAAAAGCGTCGGTAGACTGCTCCATGCGCAGAGGAGGGCAGGTGCGGACCGGCCGGGCGATATGGTTTTTGCGGGTCTCGTTGATAGGGCCGTGCTACGATCAAATCACCCTGCGCGCTCTGTGCATCGCCGCGCATGCGCTGGCGCGGAACTTGGGTTTGCTCCGCCCGTTCGTCCTCCTTTGAACTGCACCCAAGGACTGCGCGGCCCTCGCCCAAGCCATCAGCGCTGCTCTTTCAAAACGAAATGCCGCACTTTTGGGAACCGCACGGGTTGCGATCCTAATCTTTCGTGGTGCAGGCCGCAGGAAGAGGCTCTAGGCTGCGCCAAGATGAACGGAGGGGCAGCATGACGGAAACGATGCGAGCGGTCGAAATTTCAACGCCGGGCGGGCCGGAGGTTCTCACGCCGACGCAGAGACCAAAACCGGTGCCGGGGCACGCGCAAGTGGTGATCAAAGTGGCCTTTGCCGGTGTGAACCGGCCCGACGCGCTGCAGCGCGCAGGCCTTTATGCCCCCCCGCCAACGGCAAGCGACCTGCCTGGTCTCGAAGCAGCAGGCGAAATCGTTGAGATTGGGCCTGGCGTCACAGAGTGGCGCGTTGGGGATCAGGTCTGCGCGTTGTTGCCCGGGGGCGGCTACGCCGAATATGTGGCGACCCCCGCCGCGCATTGCCTGCCGATGCCCGCCGGGATGGGTTTGAAAGAGGCCGCGTGCCTGCCAGAGACGTTTTTCACCGTCTGGTCCAATGTCTTCCTGCGCGGCGGATTAACGGCCGGTGAGCGGTTTTTGGTGCATGGCGGATCCTCGGGAATTGGGACCACTGCGATCCAATTGGCAAAAGTTTTTGGGGCGCGGGTCTTTGCCACCGCTGGCACAGACGCCAAATGCGCGGCCTGCATGGATTTGGGGGCCGCGGCGGCGATCAACTATCGCGATACCGATTTTGTGGATGTGCTGCGCGCAGAAGGCGGAGCCGATCTGATACTCGATATGGTCGGCGGACCCTATCTGCCGCGCAACATCAAAGCGCTCGCAGATGATGGGCGGTTGGTACAGATTGCGTTTTTGCAAGGACCGAAGGTTGAGCTGAATTTCGCCCCGATGATGACCCGGCGACTGACGCTGACAGGATCTACACTGCGGCCGCAGAGCGATCTGGCGAAAGCGCGGATCGCAGCGGGGCTGCGCGAGGCGGTCTGGCCCTTACTTGATGCGGGTCGCATTGCACCGGTGATGGACAGCAGCCATCCCCTCGAAGAGGCGGCGGCGGCCCACGCGCGCATGGAGAGCAGCGGACACATTGGCAAGATCGTGCTTGACGTTGCGGGGTGATCCACCGGCCGCAGGCTGAGCCTGCGACACGATCTATGGATTTGGCGCCGCCAAATCGTCTGGTGCCCGCGGTGAGATCAGCGCAGCGGGGTGAAGAGCGCGCTCTTTGCGCGGCAGTCTTTGACAACGTCTTGGCCGCAGGGCACCGGGGTCAGCGTTTTAGACAAACAGATGCGGGCCTCGCTGATCTGTCCGGACCGGCACGTGATGGTGATGCCATCCGCTTCCATCGCGGGGTTGACTTGCAAGAAAGCGTCTTCGATCACGGAGGCTGGCAAGCGCACGTCGCGTTTGAGATCGCGCAGCAGGGCGGGGCGGTTGATCGCGCGATACGCTTCCCGGGAGGCGGCATAGTATTGGGCGGCAGTGAGGCCCGTGCAACTGCCGTGCTTTTTCCATTGGTGCCACGCGAGGCCCGATGTCCCCATGATATCTGCCATTTCTGCGGTCATCCGGCGCGACGGCGCGCGGGCCGCCGTTTTGCAGTAGGAGGGATAGCCGCGATGAAATTGCGGCCAAAGACCGTGCAGGATCCAACCATGGCCAGAGCCTGCCACGCATTGCTCAGAGCCGCGTGCGTCCCCTTCGAGACGGCACCAATTGGGCGACCAGCTCAACGCCACGACGTAGTAGTCGAATTCTCCGGCCCGCTCTCCTTCTGCTGCGGCGATGGGGGCCAAAGCGATGAGCATGGCGATCGCCATAGCGAAGAGCCTCACCATAGGGTCTTTCCTTCTGTTTCGCCTGGGACTATACAGCGCTCCAGTTCCCCGACAATGGAAACTGTTCCGGCCCCCGGGACCGCCTGATCCAGGCGCGGGACGAAGTTTTTTGATTGGAGTGCACAGCATGGCAAAGCCCCTCATGGCAAAAGCAACCGCCGTCTGGCTGGTCGACAATACCACCATCAGTTTCAAGCAAATCGCTGACTTTGTGGGCATGCATGAGCTTGAGGTGCAAGGGATCGCGGATGGAGATGTTGCGGCGGGCGTGAAAGGCTTCGACCCCATCGCCAACAACCAGCTGACCCAGGAAGAGATTGACGCCGCCCAAAAAAGCCCCCTGCACAAAATCAAGCTCAAGTTCAACGCTGCCGCTAAGGGTGAGGAGAAGCGACGCGGGCCGCGCTACACCCCGCTCAGCAAGCGTCAGGACCGGCCTGCAGCGATCCTGTGGCTGGTGAAGTTTCACCCTGAACTGACCGACGGACAAATCGGTAAGCTCGTGGGCACAACCAAGCCCACCATCCAGTCGATCCGTGACCGTACACACTGGAATATCAGCAATATTCAACCGATTGATCCTGTTGCGCTTGGCCTGTGCAAGCAGTCGGAACTCGATACAGTTGTCCAAAAGGCTGCTGCGAAGAAAGCGGCCGCTGGAGATGTGATGAGCGATGACGAGCGCCGCAAGCTGGTCAGCACCGAGCAAAGCCTCGGCATGGAACCAGAGCCCAAGATCCCGACGGCGATTGAAGGGCTTGAGACCTTCACGCTTTCGGGTGAAGAGATGAAAGAAGAGGAGACGGCCGGTGCCGATAGCGATTATCTGGACGCCGACAGCTTCTTTTCACTGCCTGAAGGGGAGAATGCTCTGGACGATGAGGACAAACCGTCAAACGACAAGTCCTAAAACGAGCTTTTTCGGCTGACACTAGAGGCTCTTGCGCGCGCGCAACGCGGCGGTGATCGTGCCGTCATCGAGATAGTCGAGTTCTCCGCCGATAGGCACGCCCTGCGCCAGCGAGGTCAGGCGAACCCGGTCTTGTAGTTGGTCCGCAATGTAATGGGCCGTTGTCTGGCCATCGATGGTGGCGTTGAGCGCAAGGATCACCTCCTGCACATTTTCGGTGGCCACGCGGTCCACCAGCCGTGGGATGCGCAACGTGTCAGGACCCACCGCATCAAGCGCTGAGAGCGTTCCGCCCAGCACATGGTAGCGGCCCTTGTAGACGCCCGCCCGTTCCATCGCCCAGAGATCGGCCACGTCTTCCACGACACATATCTCGCCCGTGGCCCGCTTTTCGTCGGCGCAGATGTCGCAGATCTCGCTCGTCCCGATGTTGCCGCAGTTCAGGCACTCCCGCGCGCTCACGGCCACTTGCTGCATCAAATCTGCAAGCGGGGTAAGCAGCAGGGCGCGCTTGCGGATAAGGTGCAGCACGGCCCGGCGCGCGGACCGCGGACCAAGGCCCGGCAGCTTTGCCATCAGACCAATGAGCGCTTCGATGTCGCGGGTCGAACTCACGCGGCGCTCTCCATCACCTGTATCGCTTTGCGGCCCGCCTCAGGGGCAGCTAAAAAGGAAGCTTCATATCCGCGGGCAGGCCCATGCCCTCAGTCAGTTTGCCCATCTCTTGGCTGGCACGCTCAGCGGCCTTGGTCTGCGCATCCTTGATCGCGGCAAGGATCAGGTCTTCGACCACCTCTTTGTCATCGCCGTTAAAGATCGACGGATCGATGTCGAGCGATTTGAGCTCGCCTTTTGCGGAGCAAACCGCTTTGACCAGTCCTGCGCCGCTTTCGCCTTCCACGAGAATGTTCTGCATATCCTCCTGCAATTGCGCCATTTTGCCCTGCATCTCTTGGGCTTTCTTCATCATCCCGGCCATGTCGCCGAGCCCGCCAAGTCCTTTGAACATGCCGCTCTCCTTAGGTGTCCGTGCCGCTCTCGCGCGGCGTTGTGTAATAAATCATTCCTCCACATATTGCAGCCACGCCCGCAATGAACAAGGCAGGAGAGCCAATACAGCCCTCGGCGATTTCCAAAGCGCGCACCCCAGTAGGATCGCCCAAAGCAATGAAGCTCACGAAAATGCTCCACAGCACCACGACAATGAGCGCGCCCCACTGGTGGCGAAACCGGACGGCCAGGGCCGAGGCGAGGATCAACACCAGCGCTGCGGGCGTCATGGCGAGAAAAAGTGCCTCGTCAAAGGCACTGACCGGCCCGCCCTTCCAGCCGGGGCGTGTGTCCGCACAAACTTCCGCTGCCGCAGCCGCCGGCGTGGTGAGCGCGACGGTCAACCCTCTTCGAAGGGGTCCCATTCATCCTCCACTTCCGGCAGGGCGGCCGCATCTGCATCAGCCATCATCTGTTTCGTGCTGCGAATGGCAGTGATCTTGGCCGTCGGAAAGCGCGCCAAGACCGCTTGCATCATCGGATGAGCTTGCGCTTCTTTGCGCCTTGCGATGTCGTCGGCGTCGCGCACCTCCGCGATGGTCTTGGCGGCCGCGCCACTGACCACAGTGACCGCCCAGCGGTTGCCGGTCCAGCTTTGCAGCCGGTGCGCGAGACGCGGCGCGAGATCCGGTGGGGCCTCCGCCGTAGGCGCAAATTCGATCCGGCCAGGCTTATAAGCGGCAAGGCGCAGCGCGGTTTCCACCTCGACGAGCAACTTCACGTCCCGATTGGCGCGGATCAGTTCAACGACGTGATCAAAGGTGGGATACCGGGCGAGCGCAGCCGCAGCGTCTTGCGCCAAAGCGGTCGCTTGCCCGCGGGCAGTTGATTGCGCGGCCATGCGCGTTTGTGCGGCGCGCACCGCGTGAGCGCCGGTGGAGCTTGTCGGGCCGTTGGGGGCCGGGGGCGGAGCGGGAGGCGGCGCGGTCTTCTGCAGCTTGCGCACCAGATCGCCGGGACTGGGCAGATCTGCCACATGGGTCAGACGGATCACTGCCATCTCGGCCGCCATCATGGCATTGGGGGCGAGGGCCACTTCCTCCAAGGCTTTGAGCAGCATCTGCCACATGCGGGTGAGCACACGCATGGGCAGGTCCTGCGCCATTTGCTGACCGCGGTCGCGCTCTTGCGGTGAGATGGTGAGGTCATCCGCCGCCGACGGCGTGATCTTCACGACCGAGACCCAATGGGTGATTTCGGCCAGATCCCGCAGCACGGCCAGGGGATCGGCCCCTTCGGCGTATTGCGCCCCAAGCTCGGTAAGCGCGCCGCCTGCATCGCCGCGCAGGATGAGATCGAAGAGATCCAACACCCGTCCCCGGTCTGCAAGCCCCAGCATCGCGCGCACCTGATCGGCGGTGGTTTGCCCCGCGCCATGGCTGATAGCTTGATCCAAAAGCGAGGTGGCGTCCCGCGCGGAACCCTCGGCGGCGCGTGTGATCAGCGCCAGCGCATCCTCCGCGATATCAGCCCCCTCCGCCGCCGCGATTTTTTTCAAAAGCGCGATCATCACCTCGGGCTCGATCCGCCGCAAATCAAACCGCTGGCAGCGCGAGAGCACGGTCACCGGCACCTTGCGGATCTCGGTCGTCGCAAAGATGAACTTCACATGCGCGGGCGGTTCTTCCAACGTCTTGAGAAGCGCGTTGAACGCCCCCGTTGACAGCATGTGCACCTCGTCGATGATGTAGACTTTGTAACGCGCCGACGCCGCGCGGTAGTGCACGGAATCGATGATCTCCCGGATATTGGCGACCCCAGTGTTCGAGGCTGCATCCATCTCAATCACGTCAACGTGGCGACCTTCCATGATCGCGGTGCAATGTTCACATTCCCCGCACGGCTCAGTCGTTGGCCCGCCGGTGCCGTCCGGCCCGATGCAGTTCATGCCCTTGGCGATGATGCGCGCCGTCGTGGTCTTTCCGGTGCCGCGAATGCCCGTCAAGATAAATGCCTGGGCGATCCGATCTGCCGCAAAGGCATTGCGCAGCGTGCGCACCATTGCGTCCTGCCCGACCAAATCGGCAAAGGTTTCGGGCCGGTACTTCCGGGCCAGCACGCGGTATGCGCCAGGGTCTGACATGCAAGGTGCTTTCGTTCAGAATCGCGATCTGCCTCAGGCTATGCGGCAAACAAAGGGCCGTAAACCGCTCAACACCTACGCCGCCACCGATCCTCTGGCTGATCTCAAGAGATCAGCGGCGAGCCGCACCAAACCAAAGGCCGGATCGAAAAAGCAAAAGGGGGGGTGAGAGATTGATAACGACCCAAGCGGGACCCGTTACGGCTGCTTCCTTCCGGACCTGACCGGGTTGGCGAGGCGCCTGCCCGCACCAACCTCTCAAGCGGAAAGATAAGTTACGCCGTCGCGGAGTGCAAGGCCGGGAGGGCCAACTGGATGGGCAGGAAGCCCTCCGCATCCAAAGGCTGCGGATCAGGGCCGAGATGCGCAATGTCGCTGAGGTATCCTGCCGCTTGGGGCGAGGTTTGCAAGACCGCCTTGACGGGCGTTTTGCAGGCAAACCGCCATGGCGGCGTCATCGGAAGATCATTGAGTATCCCGGATCGCAAACAAGCAAGCATCGCGTCCTGCATGGAGGTATCGGCAGAAAAAATCACGCGTTCTGCGCCAAAAGGCGTGCCGCCGCCGCCGCCCGCCGCCCGGTAATGTGTTGTGGCAAGCACAAAGGCCTGATCATCTCGAACCGGCTTTCCATCCAGGTGCAGATAGCGGATCCGCTGGCCTGCGGGTTGTGTCGGGTCAATGCCGTAACGCGGGCCATAAATCGTATCAAAATGATAGGCCGCCCGGTTCATCTGTACCAAGGGAAGATCGGGCGTGTCTGGGTGCAGCCGCGTATAGATGCCCGCCGTGTGCTCAAGCCAGGCCCGCAATTCCGCTCCTGTGATCCGAAGGGCGCAGACCTCATTGTCATGGGGTGCAAGACCGGCCAAGGCACGGCGATAAAGCGTGCCCGCCGGGATATCGAGGTAGTGGTCGGGGCCGCCGCGCCCGCCTGCGGTATGCGCTGAGACCACGGTGAGGAGAGGCAGCTCGGCCTCGGCCCGGCCTGCGAGCCCCTCTAAAACGATGGACCGCTGCGCTGCGGCCTGCAAATCGCCTGTCAGCGTCGGCATCGCCAGAGAAAAGAAATTGTGCAGCGCCCGCTTGCTCTGGCCAAGCGGTTCGGACAATTGCGCCCGCGCCCGCTTGTGCGCAGGCGCGCAGAGCGCCGCGATCTCTGGATCAGCGGGCACGTCAGGGGCGTTCTGACGCAGCTGCGCACTGTAATCGGCGACCCGCCATGTGCCATCACTGCGACGCGTTAACTTCAGGTCCAAGACCGCCAGATCGGAGGCGTTGAACCCGGGCATCGCGGCGGGGCAGGAGCCCAGGGCCCCCCGGTTCACGTCCACGTTGGGAAGCCCCGCATGATCAATACCCGGCAACCGCCGGTGGGTGTGCCCGGCGATGACCGCATCCAGGCCCGGCAGCGCCGCCACGTTGCGGACATCGTCATCGACCAGGGTTTCCTCAACCCCCATGTGCGCAAGCAGCACGATGATATCAGCGCCTTGAGCGCGCAATTGTGGGATCGCTTTGCGCAGAGCGTCTTGGGGCGATGTCACTCGCCCTTTCCCCGCGAGGTTATGGCGGTTCCAAATGTTGGTGTGGCTGGGCAGGACAGACAGCACGCCCACGTCCAAAGCAAAGTCTTCGCCCGATTGGCTGTCATGCAGCGTGCAGGGGATCAGCGTTGCCCGACTGATCGCGCTCTCCGCCTCCAAATCAAGATTGGTGCTCAAAAACGGCGCGCGCGATAGACCTGCCAAGCGCTGCAGATAGACCAAACCGTAATCGAGATCGTGATTTCCAATGCCAATCGCATCATAGGCCAGCGCGTTGAGGCTGGCGATCACGGGGTGATGCGGGGTAACTCGACCGAAAGCAAGGCTATCGCCCAAGGCCGCCCCTTGGATCATGTCGCCGTTGTCAACCAAAATGCTCGGCGTCCCTTCGGCGCGGGCTGTTTTGATCAACGTGGCGAGCCCTGCAAAGCCGTTGTTCTCCGTCGGGGTGTCATTTACGTAGTCATGACCCAACAGCTGCATGTGCACGTCCGTCGTCGCCAGAATGCGCAATGGGACCGTTGCGGCATCAACCGACGGCTGCGACAGAGGGTCAGAAGCTTCTCCGTCTCTAGAGGATGTGTTGGCGCTGTCTTTCATCGCGAGGGTAAAACAACCTTTAGGTGTTTTTTACATAACTTCAACAACCAGAGTTTTCAAGAACGATACAACAGGCAGCATTGTATCGGGGGCATTCATGACACACAAAGGGCGCGAAAGTATGGTGAGGAGAAGGAAACAGCATGCGCCATGCTGAAGAGGTCACCTTTGGCGGATCCGCCTTGGACCGCGCGGGAGAGATCCGGGACAGCCCCGACATTGTGCGCGTGGCACGCCACGCCGCCGACACGCGCGCGGTGCTTTACTGGCGCGGCAAACCTCTGATCCACCGCGCCCGGCCCGCGACCCTTGCGCGCCTGCCGATGGATCACCCGGTTTTGGCCGACGCCCACCCAGATGCGATTTTGCTCGGCCGAGAGGAAGGTGCCGCGCGCTTTGCGTTCGATCTGGCCGATTGGGTGCCTGAGGACGTTGACCCCGCCGCGGTCGGGGCCTTCCTCGATCCCAGTGAGCAAATCCATCCGGCATTGGAAGACGGGCTCGTGTTTGCCGAATTGCGCCGCATAATGACCTGGCTCACGCCGCGCGATGCAGAATTGGCCGCAACCGGCAAAGCTATTCTCGGCTGGCACAAATCACACGGTTTTTGTGCTGCTTGTGGCCAGATCACACGCATGGTGCAGGCGGGCTGGCAGCGCAAATGCGACGCTTGCGGGGCCAGTCACTTTCCGCGCACAGATCCCGTGGTGATCATGCTGATCACGCAGGGCAATGATGTGCTCATCGGGCGTTCGCCCGGTTGGCCCAAGGGCATGTTTTCCCTCTTGGCAGGGTTTATTGAGCCCGGTGAGACGGTTGAGGCGGCTGTGCGGCGTGAGGTTTTTGAAGAAGCAGGTGTCGAAGTGGGCCCTGTGCGCTATCTCTCCAGCCAGCCCTGGCCTTTCCCCGCCTCGTTGATGTTTGGCTGTCAAGGTGAAGCGGTAAGCCGGGAAATCACCATCGACCCGCTGGAGATTGAGGACGCAAAATGGGTGTCTCGCGAAGAGATGATGGGCATCTTTGCGGGCACGCATGACACCATCTTGCCCGCGCGCAAGGGTGCCATCGCGCATTTTTTGTTGCAAAACTGGCTCGCGGACACGCTCGATTAAGGAAGTTTTTTGATGCTCGCAGCGCGAGCGCGGCCGCTGGGCAGTTAGGATGGGCAATGAAATTTTCGGCAACTCAGGACGTGCAAGTCCCAATTGACCGCGTGTTCCAGCGGTTTTCTGACTTTCATGTCTTTGAGCAAGCCGCCATTCGGCGCGGGGCGGAGGTGCGCAGGCTCGACCGTCTGGCGTTGCCCGGTCCCGGCATGATGTGGTCCGCCGCCTTCCATCTGCGGGGCAAGCGGCGGGAGGTCGAAATGGAGATGGTGAGCTTTGATCCGCCCTACGAGATGGTGATGGAAAGCAATTCTCCGGGCATGCTGGGCACAACCACGTTGGAGTTCTTTGCCCTGCCGCCCCAGGGCACGCGCCTCCGGGTGCAGCTTGAGATACGGCCGATCAACCTGTCTGGACGCCTTTTGATACAGTCTTTGAAGCTGGCAAAAGGGTCGCTGAGCACGAAATTCAAAGAACGCGTCGCGCATTACTGCACGTCCATTCTCGCGCAAGAGGGCGTTGCGGACGCAGGTCTGCCGACAGAGGGGATGCCCCGGTTCGACGACGACTTGCGGCATCGTAAGCGCCGAGGGTAGCGTGCTTGGAATGTCTTTGACCGCGTCGTTGCCCATCAGCGCGCCGCAGCCCAAGGGGGCGGGCTCGGCGGCACCGCGTGAGGCGGGCAGCCTACTCGCCGCGATCAGGATGGGCGGGGTAGACGCCTAGAATGTCCAAAACATGGGTAAAATAGCGCAGCTCTTCCAAGGCACGCTTGACGGGCGGATCGTCGGGATGGCCTTCAATGTCGGCATAAAACTGCGTCGCTGTGAAAGAGCCGCCGACCATGTAACTTTCCAGCTTTGTCATGTTCACGCCGTTGGTCGCAAAACCACCCATGGCTTTGTATAGCGCTGCAGGGATGTTGCGCACTTCAAAGATAAAGGTTGTGATCATCCGCTCGGCGCGGTGTTCGCGGTCGATCTGCGGTGACATGAGCAAAAACCGCGTGGTGTTGTGATCCAGATCCTCAATATCGCGCGCCAGAATGTTGAGCCCGTTGATCTTCGCGGCGACCTCTCCGGCGAGCACGCCGTCCCGGCTGTGCTCTGCTTGCGCCAATTCTGCGGCGGCCCCTGCACTGTCCGCGGCGGCCTCGGAGGCGATGCCACGTGCGTCAAGCCAGGTGCGCGCCTGGGGCAGCAAAACCACGTGCGCGCGCACGTGTTTTACGTCAGCCAACCCAACACCGGGGCGCGCCATCAGCGCAATCCGCACCCGCACAAACTCTTCCGAGATGATATGCAATCCGCTGCGCGGCAGCAGCCGGTGAATGTCTGCAACCCGGCCGTAGGTGGTGTTCTCAACCGGCAGCATCGCCAGATCCGCCCGACCTTCGTTCACAGCCCGGAACACCCCCTCGAAGGTGGTGCAGGGCACTGGCGTCATTTGCGGTTGAGATTTGAGGCAGGCTTCATGGCTGTAGGACCCCAGCGCGCCTTGAAAAGCGATGCGTTTTGAGGGGGCGTCGGACATGATTGAAATCCTTGATATTATTCGCCCGGTGGGCGTTTCGTCGCGCTAAGTACACCTTGCTTGCCCCAAACGAAAGCAATAGAACTAGCGCCGCAAAGCCTCATAGCAAGAACGGATACTAGCCATGTTCGATACGATGACCCTGGTAAAGGCGGGCTTCGGCTTCCTTGGTGCCTGGTTGATACTTCTCTTAGGGAAGTGGGCGGCCGAAGAAGTCTACCATGCCGAGCTGCACGGCGAGCCGTCGTATGTGATCGAGGTTGCCAGTGCAGAGCCCGAAGTGGAAGAGGTGGTCGATGTCGAAGCGCTGCTCGCCGCCGCTGATCCAGGCAAGGGCGAAAGCGTGTTTCGCAAGTGCTCGGCCTGTCACAAGCTAAACGGCGAAGACGGGGTTGGGCCGCATCTCAACGGCGTTGTCGGGCGCGATATCGCACAGGTCGATGGGTTTGGCTACTCCGGCGCGCTGGCCGGGTTGGACCAGGCTTGGACGCCTGAGAACCTCTATGGTTTCCTGCTCAACCCCAAGGGATGGGCACCGGGAACCTCGATGGGGTTTGCTGGTCTGAAAAAGGCCGAAGACAAGGCAAATGTCATCGCTTATCTCCAAAGCACGCAGTAAGGTCGGACGCGTCAGCGGGGGCTGCTCATCCTGAGGGCACCCCGAGCATGTGTTTCAGCAGATAACATATTCGCAACTTGTGTCTTGGCAGCCCGCGCCATTAGCTTACATCCATCGGTGAAAAGCTGTGACGCAAAGGATTTGCCCATGACCCGCTCGTTGCCCCTGGCCGTTTTTCATGACCGCATGAGGCAGCGATTGCGGCAATGGGGCTTGGGCACGGTCATCGCACTGACGGCGGCGGGCAGCGCTGCGGCTGAGACTGAGATCATCAAAACCCACGGCTACAACTTCTATAATGAGTTGAGCTATCCGGCTGACTTCCCGCACCTCAACTACGTAAATCCCGATGCGCCCAAAGGGGGTGAGGTGTCGGTCGCCTTTGTCGGCACGCTCGATACCATGAACCCCTATTCGGGCAAAGGACGCGCGCATCTCTTCTCTATCTTCGGGTATGAGAGCCTTTTGGCCGAAGCGCCCTCTGGCGACGGAGTGCCCTCGGACACCTTTAGCGAGGCCTACTGCCTGCTGTGCGAAAGCCTTGAGTATCCGGTTGATAAGACCTGGGTCATTTTCAACATGCGCCCCGAGGCGCGGTTTTCCGACGGCACGCCTGTGACCGCGCATGATGTCGCCTTTTCGCACAACCTTTTGCTGGACGAGGGGCTCAAATCCTACGCCGATGCGGTGCGCAAGCGCATCCCCAAGGTTGAAGTGATCGACGATCACACCATCAAATTCTACTTTGCGGACGGCATTTCGCGCCGCAGCTTGATCGATCAAGTTGGCGGTGTGCCGGTCTGGCAGAAAAAGTGGTTTGAGGAGAACGAGGCCAGTCTCAAGGATTCCTGGATGGAAACCCCGCCCGGCTCGGGGGCCTATGTGGTGGGAGAGGTGGATTTGAGCCGCCGGATCGTGCTTGAGCGTGACCCAGACTACTGGGGCAAGGACCTGCCGATCAACCGCGGACGGCACAACTTTGACCGCATCCGGCTGGAGATTTTCAGCGATGACACGGCCTCTTTTGAGGCTTTCAAGGCGGGCGAATACACCTTCCGCCGGGAGGGAGACTCCAAGAAATGGGCCACGGGGTATGACTTTCCAAAGGTCGATGCGGGCCAGGTGGTGCTGGAAGAATTGCCCGATGGCGCGCCGCCCTCGGCCACGGGTTTGGTTTTCAACCTCGGCTCAGAGATCTTCAAAGACCGCCGCGTGCGTGAGGCCGTGGCGCTTGGATTTAACTTCGAATGGACCAACGAGTCGCTGCAATACGGTCTGTTCTCGCAACGCGCCTCTTTCAGCCAAGGCACCCCGATCATGGCCGAGGGGCTGCCGCAGGGCGCGGAGCTTGAACTGCTCGAAAGCCTCGGCGATGTGGTGGACCCCGTGCTCTTTACCGAACCCGCCCGCATGCCGCATACCTCCCGCGCTGAACGCCTGCTTGACCGGCGCAACGCCCGCGCCGCCTCGCGTCTGCTGGATGAGGCCGGCTGGGCCGTGGTCGATGGCAAGCGCCAGAATGCGGACGGCCAACCGCTCAGGCTGAATTTCCTTTTCAATTCCGCCAGTTCCCCCACGACCACCGCCGTCGTCGAGAATTTTGTGAGCAACCTCAATACACTCGGGATCGACGCGGTGTTGGAAAAGGTCGACAGCTCGCAATACACCGCCCGGGAACGGGACCGGGATTATGACATGGTCTTTGACGTCTACCCGGCGTTCCTGGGCACCGGCACTGGGCTCATGCAACGGTTTGGCTCTGAGGCGGCGGAGTTTTCTCTTTTTAACCCGTCAGGGCTCGCCAGCCCGATGGTCGACGCGATCATTGACGCATCGCTCAACGCCGAAACCCGCGAGGAAGAGACCGCCGCCATGATGGCGCTCGACCGCGCGCTGCGGCACGAGTTCATCATGATCCCGGTCTGGTACAAGCAGGATCACTGGGTCGCCTATTACAACCAATACGCCCATCCCGGGGATCAGCCGCCCTTTGGTCTTGGCTACCTCGATTGGTGGTGGTTCGACGCTGAAAAAGCAGAGGCGCTCAAAGCCTCCGGCGCGCTGCGGTAGGCACCGGCATGGGGGCCTATATTGTCCGGCGGCTGCTGCTCATCATCCCCACGCTTTTGGGGATCATGCTGATCAACTTCGCGCTCGTGCAATTCGTGCCCGGCGGCCCGGTCGAACAGGCCATTGCCCGCGCGCAGGGCGGCGGCGATGTCTTTGGCGGCTTTTCTGGCAGCAACAACGATGCGGGGGCCGACCCGCTCGATAACGCCTCCGACAGCACCTATGTGGGTGCCCGAGGCTTGCCGCCGGAGTTCATCGCGGAACTTGAGCGCGAGTTTGGCTTTGACAAACCCCCTGTTGAGCGCTTTCTCAACATGATCTGGAACTACATGCGGCTCGACTTTGGGGAGAGCTACTTTCGGCAGATCACCGTCATTGATCTGGTGATCGAAAAGCTGCCCGTTTCCATCACCTTAGGCTTATGGTCAACGGTGATCGCCTATCTGGTCTCGATCCCGCTGGGCATCCGCAAGGCCGTGCGCGACGGCTCGCGCTTTGACACCTGGACCTCCGGGGCAATCATCGCGGCCTACGCAATCCCGGGGTTTCTCTTTGCGATCCTCCTGCTCGTGCTCTTCGCGGGCGGCTCCTACTACCAGATCTTCCCGCTGCGCGGCCTGACCTCCGACAATTTCGACGACCTGAGCTTCTTCGGCAAAATCGCCGATTACTTCTGGCACATCACGCTGCCGGTCCTGGCCTCCACCATCAGCGCCTTTGCCACGCTCACGCTTTTGACCAAGAACAGCTTTCTCGATGAGATCAAAAAACACTACGTGATGACCGCCAAGGCCAAGGGGCTGTCCGAATCCCGCGTGCTCTATGGCCACGTCTTCCGCAACGCGATGCTGATCGTGATCGCAGGGTTTCCGGCGGTCTTCATCGGGGTCTTCTTTGGCGGCTCGCTCATCATTGAGACGATCTTTTCGCTCGACGGCCTTGGGCGACTGGGGTTTGAAGCGGCAGTGGCGCGCGATTACCCTGTGGTCTTCGGCACGCTCTTTATCTTTGGTCTCATCGGCCTTGTGGTGGGCATCCTGTCAGATTTGATGTACGTGCTCGTCGATCCGCGCATTGACTTTGAGCGGAGGGAGGGCTGATGGCACAGGCCGAGATCGAAGCGCTCGCTCCAGAGACAAGCGTGAAACCCTTGCCCAAGGCCTGGTTTTCGCCCTTGAACCAGCGCCGCTGGCAGAATTTCAAACGCAACAAGCGCGCCTATTGGTCCCTTTGGATCTTTGCGGTGCTCTTTGGCATTTCGCTCTTTGCGGAGTTTGTGGCCAACGACAAGCCGATCTTGGTGCAGTATCGCGGCGAATACTACATGCCGATCTTCAACTTCTACGCCGAGACGGAGTTTGGCGGCGATTTCCGGACCGAGGCTGTCTACCGGGACCCGGAAGTGAAGTGCTTGATCGCGACGGGCGGCTTGGACCTCTGTTTTGACGACCCGGAAGGCTACATCGAAGACGCGCAAGACGGCGTGATCGAGGGGGATGAGATCGCACAGGGCTGGGCGATCTGGCCCATCATACCCTATTCCTACAATACCGCCGTTGACCGCCCCGGTGCGGCCCCGCTGCCGCCCAACGGGGAGAATTGGCTCGGCACCGACGGCACAAAGCGCGACGTCATGGCCCGCGTGATCCACGGCTTTCGCCTGTCGATCCTTTTCACGCTCATCGTCACGGGCCTTGCCTCCATCATCGGGATCATCGCCGGGGCGGTGCAGGGCTTTTTCGGCGGCTGGCTCGATCTCATCTTTCAACGCATCATTGAGATCTGGGTCTCGACCCCCTCGCTTTACGTGATCATCATCATGTTTGCGATCCTGGGGCGAAGTTTTTGGTTGCTGGTTTTCCTCCTCGTGCTGTTTTCCTGGACGTCACTCGTGGGCGTTGTGCGCGCCGAATTCCTGCGCGCGCGCAATCTGGAATACGTGCGCGCCGCCCGTGCCCTCGGGGTCGGCAACTGGACGATTATGTTCCGCCACATGCTGCCCACTGCGATGGTGGCCACCATCACCATGCTGCCCTTTATCATCACCGGCACGATCAGCACGCTGGCGATCCTCGATTTTCTGGGTTTTGGCCTGCCGTCTTCCGCGCCATCTCTGGGCGAGCTCACGTTGCAAGCCAAACAGAACCTACAGGCACCTTGGCTGGCCTTCACGGCCTTCTTCACCTTCGCGATCATGCTCTCGCTGCTGGTCTTTATTTTTGAGGGGATCCGCGATGCCTTTGACCCCAGAAAGACCTTCTCGTGAGCCTGCCGCGCGCGTCCATTTCTGATCCCCTCGCGGAAGTCAAACCGGGGCCCACCGCATGAGCGCGCTTTTGGACATCAAAGACCTGCGGGTCTCATTCCAACAGGACGGCAAACGCACCGAGGCGGTCAAGGGCGTGTCCTTCCACGTTGAGCGTGGCGAAACCGTCGCAATTGTGGGCGAATCGGGTTCCGGCAAATCCGTCTCCGCCCTCTCCACCGTGGCGCTTTTGGGCGACAGCGCAGAGGTCTCGGGCTCGGTCACCTATGACGGTCAGCAGATGATCGGTGCAGATGAGGCACTGTTGCGCAAGGTGCGCGGCAACGACATCAGCTTTATCTTTCAAGAGCCGATGACCTCGCTCAACCCGCTGCACACCATCCAAAAGCAACTCGCTGAAAGCCTCGCGTTGCATCAGGGCCTTGCAGGGGACGACGCCCGCGACCGCATTCTAGAGCTTTTGGGCAAGGTCGGCATTCAAGACGCGGAGACCCGGCTCAACGCCTACCCCCATCAACTCTCGGGCGGCCAGCGACAGCGGGTGATGATCGCCATGGCGCTTGCCAACAAGCCCGATGTGCTCATCGCGGATGAGCCGACAACCGCGCTCGACGTGACCATCCAAGCCCAGATCCTCGATCTTCTGGCGGAGCTCAAGGACAGCGAAGGCATGGGGCTCTTGTTCATCACCCACGATCTTGGCATCGTGCGCCGCATTGCCGACCGCGTCTGCGTCATGCAGCAGGGCGAGATTGTGGAGCAGGGCCCGACCCGCCAGATCTTTGACAGCCCGCAACATCCCTACACGCAAAAACTGCTCGCCGCCGAACCCTCAGGGCAGCCCGATGAGGTCCCGCAGGGAGCCGAAGAGGTCATCGCCACAGAAGGCCTCAAAATCTGGTTCCCGATCCAGCAGGGCCTCTTGCGTCGTACTGTGGGCCACGTGAAAGCGGTCAATGATGCGACGTTGACGGTCCGCGCGGGTGAGACACTGGGCATTGTCGGCGAATCCGGCTCGGGCAAGACGACACTGGCCCTCGCCATCATGCGTCTGATCGCCTCCGAGGGTGGCATCACCTTCATGGACAACGACATCCGCCGCTGGTCCACGCGCGAGCTGCGCCGCTTGCGCAAGGACATGCAGATCGTCTTCCAAGACCCCTTCGGATCCCTTTCCCCCCGCATGACCTGTTTTCAGATCATCTCAGAGGGGCTCAGCATCCACAACGTCGATCCAGACCGCGACCCGCGCGCGCTGGTGCATGAGGTGATGCTTGAGGTGGGCCTCGATCCCACAACGATGGACCGCTACCCGCATGAGTTCTCCGGCGGCCAGCGCCAGCGCATCGCGATTGCCCGCGCCATGGTGTTGCGCCCCAGGCTTCTGGTGCTGGATGAGCCGACCTCGGCCCTCGACATGACCGTGCAGGTCCAGATCGTGACGCTCCTGCGCGATCTGCAGCGCAAATACGGGCTGGCCTACCTCTTCATCAGCCACGATCTCAAGGTTGTGCGCGCGATGTCACATAAAGTGATGGTGATGAAGCGCGGGGACGTCGTGGAGTACGGTGCCGCGGCCGATCTCTACGACCGGCCGCAGTCAGAATACACCCGCACATTGCTGCAAGCCGCGTCCTGAGCCTAGTCCCTTTGCGCAAAGGCCCCCCGGCCGCATGAAACGCTGTCTTCACAATGCAACGTCGGGTCGTTTGGCGTCACAGATGATCAAGATCAACGTCCAGATAGGCCCGCCGCCCGCGCCAGCGCCCACGGTGCCGCAGCTTCTGGTTTTTATGTAAGTTAAAATCCTTGTGCCGGGTCGCGGTCAAAAAGGCATCAGCGTAGATCGTCAGCATGTCGTGTCCTTTCTAATTTGACTTCTTGTCCGTCAATGTGAACGCTGGCGGGAAAATTACGAGTCATCATTCCTCATGATATGTAAGCTAGAGTAACATATGAACTGGCGCGATCTCCCCTCGCTCTCTGCGCTGCGCGCCTTCAGCGCTTTTGCTGAGAATGGCAATGTGAGCGCGGCCGGTGACGCCCTGGGCGTGAGCCACGCGGCAATCAGCCAACAGCTGCGCGCGCTTGAGGCGCATCTGGGCACGGCGCTTCTCGACCGGTCGGGTCGCAGTTTGACGCTGACCCCCGACGGCAAGCGTCTGGCCGACGCCCTGCACAAGGGCTTCGGCGGCATCAGCGTTGCAGTGGCGGAAATCACCGGGGCGCAAGACCTGCGCCCCTTGCATGTCTCCGTCACGCCGACCTTTGCCGCGTCCTGGCTAATGCCGCGCCTGCTCAAGTTTCGCCAGGCGCATGCGGACATTGATCTGATGATTGATCCATCCCCTGCGCTGGTCGATCTCACGCCGGGTGGGATCGACGTCGCCATTCGCTACGGCGAGGGGCCATGGGCGGGTGTCACGCATGAAATGTTGCTGCGCTCTCCGATGGTTGTGGTGGGCGCGCCGGGCCTGGTCGGGCAGGAGACTTTTGAGGATTTGTCCGATCTCGGTCATTTCCCCTGGCTCGAAGAGTTCGGCACCTCCGAGGCGACCCAATGGATGCGCCGTCATGGGGTCGAGCGGCGCGCACATGCGATGGTGCAAGTGCCGGGCAACCTCCGGCTGGACGGCGCGCGCGACGGGCAGGGCATCATCGTGACGGTTGAGGCCTTTGTCGCCCGAGACATCGCTGCAGGCCGGTTGCGCATCCTGCATACCGAAGCGGTTGATGGCGGCGGCTACCAGATCGTGACCTTGCCGGGCGTGCTCCGGTCCGCCGCCAAGGCTTTCGTGACCTGGCTGCGGCGAGAAGCACGGGCCGATGCGCAGGCCGCATCAAAACGAGTGCTGCGTGATCCGGCCTAGCTCGGTCCGATCATAAAACAGCTTACATTCCGGGCCGCCAACCTGCGGCAGGCGCGGTCCGCGCCCTCCCGCGTCAATCCTAGAAAGTTTGCGTCGAACCCTTGCGGGCGTTTCACCACCTTGCGCAAGCTGCCGCCAAGGGTGGTCATCTCTGTCAAGGCGGTGCGCAACAGCACGCGCTCCGCCGCAAACCGGCTTGGGTAGCGCCCCAGGTTCACACCCCAATGCCGCCCGCCCGACGTTGAGACACGCGTCACCACCTCCTGGGTCGCCACACTCTCTTCTGCGCGCGCGGCCCGACGGTTTGGCCTTTTTTGTGGGCGCAGGGTGGGGGGTGCTGCCGTCTCAACTGTCCTCGCAGCTTCAACCGTCGCCGGTGCCGCCACAGCCGCCTCAAGCGCCGCGGTGATGTCTGCATCGGTGACTGTGTTGGAGGCATCTGCCACCACGACAGGTGCGGTGCCGCCGGGCCGCAGCTTCGGCCGCTTCGACGTTTTCACGGCCCTGATCAGGCGGATGGTCTTGCCCGCAGCGCCCTTGGCGGTGCTCGAACTGCTCTGCGCCACCTGCGCTGTGGCTGCCACATCGGGGCGTCGCGGCTTGCGCAGCGGCGCGCTGGTTGGCGCGCGGCGAAAGCCAAGATCCATCAACTCCGCCACTTTGGCATTGCGGGACGTGGCCGACTTGCCGCCAAAGACCGTCACGATGATCCGCTCATCCCCGCGCTCGGCCGACGCGGTGAGGTTGAAGCCCGCCGCGCGCGTGTAGCCTGTCTTGATCCCATCCGCCCCGCGGTAGTTGTTCAAAAACCGCCTGTTTGTGTGGCTCACACGGCGCACGCCCGCATCGGCGGTCTGGCGCGAAAAAAGATTGTAGTATTGCGGAAAATCATAGAGCAGGTGCCTCCCCATGATCGTCATGTCCCGCGCGGTCGACAGATGCCCCGCCTCGGTCAGCCCATGCATGTTCTTGAACGTCGTGCGGGTCATCCCAAGCGCCTTGGCGGTGCGATTCATCCGGCGGGCAAAGCGCGCCTCAGAGCCCGAGATCGCCTCTCCAATCGCAGTGGAAGCGTCATTTGCGGATTTCACCGCCGCTGCGCGGATCAAATGGCGCAGTTTCACCCTTTGTCCGGCCCTAAGCCCCAATTTGCTGGGGGGCTCTGCAGCCGCTTTCGCCGAGATCTTGACCATTGTATCGAGCGAAATCTCGCCCCGCCGCACCGCATCGAACGCGATATAGAGCGTCATCATCTTGGTCAGCGATGCTGGGTGCAGCCGCGCATCGGCGTTGCGCGAATGCAGCACTTTGCCCGTGCGCGCATCAATGACGTATGCCGCGTAAGGGGCTGCCATCGCACTCAGCGGCACAACCACCATAAGCCACACCGCAGCAAGTAAAAATAGCCCGTAGCGGGCGAGCGAAACGCGTCGCGCCTTCATGGTAACCTGCCTTGTTCTGCCTCCGGCCGCCGATTGTTCGACTGACCATTTTCGTTAGTCAGAACGCTAGCACAGCTCGATTTTTCGATAAACCCTTTGAATTAAAGGGGATCCGAAAAACTTCTGCCCGATTTGCCCAGATGTAGCGGGCGGTTTGGGGCCGGCTACGAGGGGTAGTATTGTGACAGGATTGTGGCAAGACCATGGCAGGTTTGCCTCACTGCTTAACGCTGCCTTTTGTGACAGCCTGGCGGGCGCGGGGCCGCAGCACGCTGCGCTTTTCGCACAGACCTCTTTTCTAAACAGACTTGCGGGTTATATAACGCAGCGAACGATTCAGGCACGCTCGCAGCTCGGTGGAAAAACAATGCGCGTTGACATTTCAATGACAGTGGAGACGCCGGGCGACGACAGTGACATTGATCTTCTGACCAAAGAAAAGCCCAAGACTAAGCGTCCGCCGCTCTACAAGGTTTTGCTGCTGAACGACGATTTCACCCCGATGGAATTCGTGGTGCACGTGTTGGAGCGCTTCTTTGGGCTCAGCCACGCGCAGGCCTTTGAGATCATGCTGACCGTGCACAAAAAGGGCGTCGCGGTTGTGGGGGTCTTTAGCCATGAGATCGCGGAGACCAAGGTGGCGCAAGTGATGGATTTCGCGCGCCGCCATCAGCACCCGCTGCAATGCACGATGGAAAAAGAAGACTAGCGCGTGATCGATACGCGCCTGGCCCTGGCGCTCTCCGACGCGGGCCTCTGCATTCCCGAAAAAGGTGACATTGCCGTTTTTCGACCTCCTGAGGTCGCTCAGCTGCCTCATTTAGGTCGCGACCGCACGGAAGTCATTCATGATTTCAAGCCGTTATATGACAGCTGGGCCGCACGTGGCTACCGGGTCGCTTGTCAGCCCGGGGGCGATTACGCGGCGAGCATTGTCTGCCTGCCCCGCGCCAAAGAAGAGGCGCGCGCGCTCTTTGCGGACGCCTGCGCGCTGACACGAGGTCCTGTTGTCATCGATGGGCAAAAGACCGACGGGATCGATTCGATCTTGAAAGCGGTGAAAGCCCGCACAGGGGTCCATGGGCCCATATCCAAATCACATGGCAAGCTTTTCTGGATCGAGCGCCCGCCTGCGGATCTGCTGGGCGACTGGGCGGCGGGGCCTGCGCGCACGGCGGGTGGGTTTTGGACGGCACCCGGCGTTTTTTCCGCGGATGGGATCGATCTGGCCTCAGCAATGCTGGCCGATGCTTTGCCGGATAAGATGGGCGGAGCCGTTGCCGATCTCGGCGCCGGTTGGGGATTTCTCTCAGCGCATGTGCTGACCCGCCCAGATGTGACCGCTGTGCATCTGGTTGAGGCTGGATACATGGCGGTCGAATGCGCCAAGCGCAACGTGACGGACCCGCGCGCGCAGTTTCACTGGGCGGATGTCCCCGCCTGGACAGCACCCGCCTCCCTCGACACCGTGGTGATGAACCCGCCCTTTCATCAGACCCGCGCCGCTGAGCCGCAGATCGGAAGGGGCTTTATCGCCGCGGCGCGCGGCCTCTTGACGGCGCGGGGCACCCTGTGGATGGTGGCGAACCGGCATCTGCCATATGAGGCTGACTTGACCCAGCACTTTGCCCAAGTTGATGAAATTGGTGGCGACGCGCGTTTCAAACTCTTTTGCGCCAGACGGCCGCGCAATCCCCGCTCAACTCGGTAGGAGAGGCTCATGTCCTTTGCAATCAGCGGCAAGACCGCGATCGTAACGGGGGCTGCCAATGGCATCGGTCTGTCGATTGCCCGGCATTTGGCGGACAAAGGTGCAAACGTGATGTGCGCCGACCTGGATGAGAAAAAGCTCACCGAAGAGTTTGGCGATGGTGCAGAAGACGGCAGCACCCGGCTTTTTGCCGGTGATCTGACCGAGCGGTTGACCATCGCAAATCTGATCTCAGCGACCATCGATGCGTTTGACGACATTGACATTCTGGTCAACGCCTCGCGCCAAGTGATGCAGACCGACGCGCTCGACCCCGAAGACACCTCCGTGCGCAAGCTGCTTGATCAAAACCTGATGACCGCGCTCATCCTGACGCAATACGTCGCCCGGCGCATGATCAAGCAAGCCGAGGGCAAGGAGGAGGGGCAAGCAGGGGCCATCGTGAACCTCAGTTCGATTGCCGCATCCTCCACGCAGCCCGAACTGATGGGCTATTCCATCGCTGCGGCCGCGGTGCAACAGATGACCCGCTCTATGGCGCTTGTGCTCGCCCCGCACCGGATCCGGGTCAATGCCATTTCTTTTGGGTCGGTGATGAGCGGGTCGTTGCAGTCTTCAGTTGCCGAGAACCGCGAGTGGCATCAAGACATCCGCGAGCATACGCCGCTGGGGCGGATCGCGGCCCCGACCGAGCTGTGCGATGCTGTGCAGTTTCTGGCGGCTGAAAGTTCAGGATTCATGACCGGGGAAGTGATGGTGGTCGATGGGGGGCGCAGCCTGCTCGACGCGGTGCGGGCCGCCGCCCATTAGTCTCGCGCACATCTGAGAGCCGCAAGGCGCGCGCAAGATCGGCATGCACCGCGGCGCACCCGCGGGCGGGTTTTGGTCTTGACCCCGCACGAGCGCTGGCATAACTCCGCCCCGTTGGCGTTATAGCTCAGTTGGTTAGAGCGAACGACTCATAATCGTTAGGTCGGTGGTTCAAGTCCACCTAACGCCACCACACGCCCCCCTGCAGCTTTTTGATTTTTGCCTGAGCAATCAACCATCGCCACTGTCACAAGAGCGCCGAAGGCATGACAGTGCCTTGGTGATCCAAGTTGAAGCGAAACGCTTTAACATCTTGTATTCACACCAGATCGCTTTGCGCCCCGCCGCATGGATTTTGGCGATTTGCACCGTGACAATGCCTCAGCCTTGGCGTAGCGTGACCCGCGCGCGGGCCAAACGGAGGCCTGCGCATCCAACAAAGAGCCCGGCCAGAAGAAGCCCGGCCGCCATGTGATTTAGGGAGAAGATCATGATTTACCGCAGAACACTCCTGGGGCTGGCGGGGGCGACGCTGGCCAGCGTCATCGCTACCGGCGCCTTGGCGCAAGAGGTCACCTTGCGCCTGCATCAGTTCCTGCCGGCGCAGGCCAATGTGCCCTCCAAGATCCTCGACGTTTGGGCCGACGGGGTTGAGGCTGCCAGCGACAACCGGATCAAGATCGAACGTTACCCCGCGATGCAGCTGGGCGGTTCCCCGCCCGAACTGATGGACCAGGCCATCGATGGCGTGGCCGACATCGTCTGGACCGTGGTGGGCTATACGCCCGGGCGCTTCCCCTCCACGGAGGTTTTTGAGCTGCCCTTCATGATGACCAACGCGCGGGCCATGTCCTCAGCCTATTGGCAGATGTTTGAAAAGCACATGAAGAATACTGAGTTTGCTGATGTGCACATCTTGGGCACCTGGGTGCACGGCCCCGGCATGCTGCACACCAACGTAGAGGTGAGCTCGCCGGCTGATATGCAAGGCCTCAAGATCCGCGGTGGATCGCGCACGGTGAACACGCTCTTGAAAAAGACCGGGGCCTCGCCCGTTGGCATGCCCGTACCGGCCATCCCGGAGGCGATCTCAAAAGGCGTGATCGACGGCACCACCATCCCTTGGGAAGTCACACCCGCGCTCAAGATCCCCGAGCTTGTGGGCCACCACACAGAGTTTGAGGGCAACGCGCTTTATTCGCTGACGTTCGTGCTGGCGATGAACAAGGACCGCTATGAGGGCCTGCCCGACGATCTCAAGCAGGTGATGGACGAAAACTCTGGGCTGGAGTTCTCCATTTTCGCGGGCGGCGTGATGGAAGACAACGACGCCCCCGCGCGCGACATCGCCCTGCAAGCCGGCAACAGCATCGTCACGGTGAGCGGGGATGACCTGACAGCCTGGCAAGAGATCGCCGCCCCGATCTATGACGAGTGGATCGCAGAGATGAAGGACCGCGGCATTGACGGCCAGGCACTCATTGACGAGGCGAAAGCTCTGATGGACGCCTACGACGGCTAAACCGCGAGACGCTTGCCCGCGGTCTTCTCAAAGGCCTCGGGGGGGGGCGCCGCGCTCAGGACCGGATCCCGCAGATGCACAAGCTCATCGGCCTGCTGGCCCGCCTGACGGCTCTGGTGGGCGGGATCGTCCTGATCGCGCTCATCGTGCTGACGACCGTGTCGATCCTCGGCCGGACGCTTGCCACCCTTCTGAACAGCGCAACGGTGGAGCGGATCGCGGCGGGCGCCGCGCAGAGTTTGCGCGATCTGGGCATCGGCGAGATCAACGGCAGCTATGAACTCCTCGAAGCTGGCGTGGCCTTTGCCATCTTCTCCTTCCTGCCGCTGGCGCAGTTCTACGGCGCCCATGCGACGGTGGATGTTTTTACCTCGTTTCTGCCGCGCCGGGCCAACCGCTGGATCGCTGCCTTTTGGGAGGTCGTGCTCTGCGCGGTGATCCTGCTTTTGATTGCGCAGCTTTACGGCGGCATGGAGCGCTACATCCGCAATGGACAGACCACGCTCTTTTTGCAGTTCCCGGTCTGGTGGGCCTTCGCGTTGAGCTTTGCGGCGGGCGTCATTGCCTGCATCACCGCGATCTATTGCGCCGTGGTGCGGGTGCTTGAGGCGCTGCGCGACACCAATATCCTGCCCTCTGAGCACGGGGGGTCTTAGGGTGAGCAACCTCGAACTTGGCTTTTGGTCCTTCCCGGTCCTGCTGCTGATGGTGTTTTTGCGCGCGCCCATCGGGCTTGCCATGATGCTCTGCGGCTTTGGCGGCTGGTATCTGGCGATGGGGGGCAATGCCACGCCGCTCTTGGGCAAGCTTAAGTCCGAGACCTATACGACCTTTTCGAGCTATTCGCTCAGCATCATCCCGATGTTCCTCTTGATGGGGCAGTTCGCGACGCTCTCAGGCATGTCCCAGGCGGTCTTTCGCGCAGCCGAGAGCTTTTTGGGCCACCGTCGCGGCGGTGTGGCGATGGCCGCCGTGGGGGCCTGCGCGGGCTTCGGCGCCATCTGTGGCTCGTCGCTTGCCACCGCGGCCACCATGTCCAAGGTCGCGCTGCCTGAGCTCAAGCGCTACGGCTACTCAGGCGGCTTTTCCACCGCGACACTGGCGGCGGGCGGCACCTTGGGCATCCTCATCCCGCCCTCTGTGATCCTGGTCATCTACGCCATCATCACCGAACAGAACATCGCCAAGCTCTTTCTCGCGGCCTTCATCCCCGGCATCCTGGCCGCACTCGGCTACATGCTCACCATCTCGCTCTATGTCCGGCTTTATCCCGATAGCGCAGGCACCCGCGCCGCCGTGCCCATGGGCGAGCGGTTTCGCGCCCTTGCGGGCTGCTGGCCGGTGCTGGTCATCTTTGCCCTTGTGGTGGGCGGCATCTACGCCGGCTGGTTTACCCCCACCGAAGGGGCGGCCATCGGCGCGGCAGGCACGGGGCTCGCCGCGCTGCTCTCAGGCAGCCTAAGCTGGCGCGTGCTGGGGGAGAGCCTCCTGGGCACCGCGCGCACCACCGCAATGATCTTTTTCATCGTGCTGGGGGCGGCCTTTTACAACGGGTTTCTGGCGCTCTCCGGCGTGCCGCAGTTCATGGCGGATTGGGTTGTGGGACAAGGCTACAGCCCGATGTTCGTGCTCTGCGTGATCCTCGTTTTCTACCTCATCTTCGGTTGCCTGATGGACAGCCTGTCGATGATCCTTCTGACCGTGCCGATCTTCTTTCCGGTGATCACAGCGATGGATTTTGGCATGTCGCCCGAGCATCTGGCGATCTGGTTTGGGATCCTCGTGCTCATCGTGGTGGAGGTGGGGCTGATCACCCCGCCCGTGGGGATGAACCTCTTCATCATTAACGCGATGGACCGCGACACGCCGATGACCAAGACCTACAGTGCGGTTTTGTACTTTGTCGGCTCTGACGTGCTGCGCGTGATGCTCCTGGTGGCCTTCCCGGCGATCACCCTGTTTCTCTTGCCCGATTAAGGCGCAACAACTTGGGCGAGAGGCGCGACCAATTGCCCAACCTGACATTATCGGATTGAAACGAATGCCCCAGCCACCATCATTCGTGGTGATGAAACTGGCAGAAGAGCACACAGACTGCGCAGCCGCAGCAGGAGACGAGATGATCGCCCGGCTCGCCCTGCGCGTGGCGCGGTTGCGCAAGGAGCGGGGGCTGCCGCGCCGTGTCCTCTCAGAGATGTCGGGTGTCTCGCCCCGCTATCTGGCGCAGCTTGAGGCAGGCGGGGGCAACATCTCAGTCCTTTTGCTGCAGCGTGTAGCGATGGCGTTGGGCGTGTCGATTGAGGCGCTTTTGTCGTCGGGGCCCACTCAGAACTACGAGGCCGACCGCCTCTCCGATCTTTTTCAACAGGCCCCCGATGCGGTGCAGGCGCAGGTCCGCGCCCTCTTGGTCCCGCAAGACCCCACTGTTTTGCGCGACGGGCGGGTGTGTCTGATCGGCCTGCGGGGGGCTGGCAAATCGAGCCTTGGCCGCAAGGCGGCTCAGCGGCTTGAGGTGCCTTTTGTTGAGCTCAGCGATGAGATCGAAGAGGCCGCTGACATGCCAATGGCTGAAGTGCAGGTCATTTACGGCGAGGCCGGGGTGCGCCGGATGGAAGCCGAGGCGCTGGCCCGCGTCAGCGGTCAGTTTCGCGAGGTCATCGTGGCGGTTGATGGGGGGATCGTGTCGGATGAAAAGATCTATGGCGATCTGCTTGACCGGTTCCATACGGTTTGGATCCGCACGAGCCCGGGTGAACACATGCAGCGGATCAGAGGTCAAAATGCCCCCCGCGCCGTGAGCGACAATCCCGCCGCGATGGAGCAGTTGAAGACCTTGCTGGCGCTGCGCACCCCGCTCTATGCCAAGGCGGAGGCGCAGGTGAACACGGCCAACCGCGATATCGCTGCCTCGCTTGAGGACCTGCTCACCGTCATGGAAAAGCACCGGTTTATCCCGCGGCAGGACGCGTCGCCACGCAGCAGCGCCGCCTCCTAGAGCGTTTCGGTATGAACTTAAATCGCCAATACACCGCCGCGCTTCGCGCTCTCGTGACATTGGCCAAATGTCATGCGCCAGGTGAATCCCGAAACGCGTGAAATCTTCCTGGTTTTCATCTGAGCAATCGAGGGTCCGAGGAGCAGCAAAGTCACGCCCGGGCCGAAACCCTGGCGGTGCGTTGGGAAAACACCGTCAAACGGCAGTTTTCGCGAATGCACTCTGGTCAAATCCGTCTCCCGGCATTCGCCAACTGAACCGCCCGGGCATGCGGCCGCACATGGTGCGTCTTTGAAAGAAAAAGGGCCGCTCGCGCGGCCCCCTCTCAAACGTTTACGTGACTTACGTCCAAGCCATCCGCGCGGGGTGGTACTCAAAACTGATGTGGTGCTCGGCACCCACCAGACCTTCCCGCGTGTGGTTGTACAGCGAGCGCCAATAGGGTTGGATCGTCACGCCGTCTTCTTGCAACAGCGCCTGCGCTTTGGCCATGATCGCCCGCCGCTTGTCGGTATCGGCAATCGCCAGCGCCTCGCTCAGCATGGCATCGAACTCCGGGTTGGAATAGCCGAACTCGTTCCAGGCCTCGCCAGAACGATAGGCCAGCGCCCAGATCTGGACGCCAAGCGGACGGTGGTTCCAATTGGTGGAGCTAAAGGGATACTTCGCCCAATCGTTCCAGAAGGTGGAGCCGGGCAGGATGGTGCGCTTGACCTTGATGCCTGCGTCGCGCAACTGCGCCGCCACCGCGTCGGTGGTGTCCTTGCGCCAGGCATCGTCGATCGACATGAGCTCATGCTCAAAATCGATCATACCTGCCTCTTCCATCAACGCCTTGGCCGCCGCAGGGTCGACCTTGCGGGGCGGAAGTTCGGCGTATTCGGGGTGCATGGGGCCCACGTGGTGGTTCTCCGCCACGATGCCGCGCCCAGAGTTACCAAGCTCCAAGAGCACTGCATTGTCCACGGCCATAGAGATCGCCTGACGTACGCGCTTGTCTTCATAGGGACGCTTGCCATCAATCTCAGCCAATTGGTTGGGACGGATCACGATGGTCGCCGCTGTGGCGATCTCGTTCTCAACCCAGCCGTCGAGGGTCGACATGATGTCGATGAACTCGCCTTCCATGGAGTAAAAGGCATCGACCTCCTCCGCCTCAGCCGCCGCAATCCAGGCCGCAGGGTCGGTGCCGTAGTCGATGTATTCGAGCCGGTCGATGTAGGGTCCGCCGTAAACTTCGGTGCCCCACCAGGTGTGGCTCTCGTTTTTCACCAGCGCGCTCTTGACCCCAACCTCAAGCTCTTCGGGCAGGTAGGGGCCCGTGCCCACCGGATTGGCAAGGGGATCTTCGGCGTTGAAATCTGCAGGGACAATCGCCGCAGGATAGTCGGCCATGCCCGCGATCAACGTAATGTCCGAGGCCGGCAGGTTCAGCTTCACAGTGTGGCTGTCGACAACTTCAATCGCGCCATCAATCGCTTTGTTGGTGTTGGCATCGATCAGCGTTGCGAAACGCCCGGCCATGGAATTGCCTTCCAGGTCCTTATCGCACCAACCGGTGATGTTGCGCGCCACGTCTTCAGCGGTGAAGTCGCTGCCGTCGTTCCACTTGACGCCGCGGCGCACGTTCAGGGTGTAGACCGTCGCATCATCATTGATTTCCCAGCTTTCCAAAAGCGCTGGTGTGAACGTGCCGTCGTTCTCATAGATGGCCAAATACTCCAGCCAACCGCGGGAGAAGTTGGCGATCTGCGACCAGTCGTAGGTGCGCGGATCCTTCAGCGCGCGGACTTCCATCTGCATGCGCACTGTGCCGCCTTCTTGGTGGCCGCCCGCGATGGCAGGGGCGGTCATGCCCATCATGCCGTAAGCGGTGGCGGCCGTGGCCCCAAAGGTACTAGCCAGCGCCAGGAACTCGCGGCGGCTTACAGCGTCTTTCTTGGCGGCTTCAGCACCGTCCACAAGCGCTTGTGGTAGGGGCTTGCCGTTACGTGTCAAAAAACTCATTGTCTTCCTCTCTGTCGGTGACACCATTCTTTTGCGGTGTGCTTTGGATGGCGCGGTTCTCCGCACACATTGTGAGCATCTTTTTGCAGAAACGATCCTCAAGGAAGAGCAAAGTGAGGTCAACCCTTGCTTGCCCGGATATTGAGGCAGTGCAGGGCTTTGCGCCCCTCCGTGCGCCCCGCCGTGCCGCCGCACCTCCAACGCGCGCCTGCGCAAAGTGGGTGCACGCCAAAACGGAGGCAAATGCGCGCAGGTTGTCCGATCTTGGCCTTCAAACCGTCGGTCTTCTTGCCCAAATATTCATAAAGCCGCGCTACCCCGGGGCAAACTGAGGCGCGCACCCGATTTGAGCACGGGCTCGGCGCCGCAATGAGGTCCAGATGGCAGATGAATTCGATTTAGAGGCCTTTCTCCCCTACCTGCTGAACCAGGCGGCAGAGGTCAGTTCGTTGTCCTTCCAGAAAGTCTATCGCGATCGCTACGGCATGTTGCGGGCGGAATGGCGCGTGCTCTTTCACCTTGGCCTTTACGGCGCGTTGACAGCCAAAGAGATCAGCGCGCGCGCCAAGATCCACAAGACCAAGATCAGCCGCGCGGTCTACAAGCTTGAGGGGCGTCGGTTCGTCAAACGGGTCAAAGACAGCGCGGATCGCCGGGTCGAACACCTGCATCTGACCGAAAAAGGCAAGCGGGCGTTTGAGGATCTGCGCGGCGTTGCCGAGGGGCATGAACGCCGGCTCACCGATCTTTTGGAGGCCGAAGAGGCCGAGGTGCTGCGCCGTGCGCTGCGCAAGCTGATGCAGTTTCCGCTGTCCGATACGGAAAGCTAGAGCAGCCCGTCCCAAACCTTACAGCCACCAATCTGAGTTGCGCCAAGACCGTCTCCCGGGCCGTTTTGCCCCGCGGGGACCTGATTTGCCCCGCGGGGACCTGGGCGCAGATGCCGCAGCCGAAAACAGCTTGGGAACGCGCCTTGCAGCATCTGCGCTCTTGCGCGACGGCGTTTGTGAAATCTGCGGTCGACGCTCTAAGTCTGAGAGGTTCTCTGAGGCTCAGAAGTCTGGCGTCACACCGGGCAGTTCCAACGCTTTGACAAGCTCGCGCAACTCTTGGCGCGCGGCCACATTTGAGATGTTGAGTTGCTTCACGCCGATGTCTTTGAGATCGAGCAGGGTGAGGCCTCGCGGGAAGAGCTCGCGGAAGATCACCCGCTCGCTGAAGCCCGGGGCCACGCGAAAGCCGATGCGCTTGGCGAGATTGTCGATCGCCCGCTCCATCTTCTCTTTGTTGACCATGCGCTGTGCGCCAAGCCGGTTGCGCACCACGACCCAATCAATGGGGGCCAGACCCGCCTGCGCCCGCAATTGCCGCGCGGTCCAGACCATCTCGGAATAGACCGACGGCCCGGTGATCTTCTCGCCCGCGCTGTCGATATGGGCCAAAAGGTCGAAATCGATGAAACTGTCGTTGAGCGGCGTGATCAACGTATCGGCCAGCGAATGCGCGACCTGGCTCAACCGGGTGTGAGAGCCGGGACAGTCGATCAGAATGAAATCACTGTCACCCTCCATCGCGGCGACGGCCGCGCTCAGCCGATGGTCATAGACGTTCTCCCCGGGCTTCAGCGTGCTGCTCTCGATCTCCGGCAGTTCACCCAAGACGGGGCTCGCCAGATCAAGCTTGGCCTGCTGCAAGAAGGTCTTGCGGTTCTCCATGTAGCGGCCGAAGGTCCTTTGCCGCAGATCGAGGTCGAGCCCGCTGACCCGGTGACCCATCCGCGAAAGTGCCGTTGCCACATGCATTGAGACGGTCGATTTGCCTGCGCCGCCCTTTTCGTTTCCTACGACGATGATATGCGCCATGTCCCGGATCCTTGCCGTGCTGCACCGCTCTTTGCGCGGCGTTCTTGCTGCTGCTCGAATAGTAACGCGCGATGACCTCTATTCAATTGGCGCGAGCCTCCGCCGACGCCGATGGCATGCCAAGTGACGTAAAAATGACTCGCTTTGGCCCATTTCGCGCTCTACGCTTTTGCAAATTTTTCAATATCTATGGTTTTCAGGATGGCTTTTCTCTTTTTTGCGCTTCTCAAGCGCCATGTCGCTGCGGTGCTTTTTGCGCTTGGCTTCGCACTGCCTGCCGCTGCGCAGTTCCAACAGGTTCTGGGCATGGACGCGAACGGATTTGGCCGTCCGGTGCCCGCTTTTGCGGTAACGGTGCCGCAGGGCTGGCAATCCAAAGGCGGGATTGTCTGGGGCAATCAGAGCATGTGCAACCGCTACGGCTATGACTTTAGCTGGGCGGCGATGTCGCCCGATCAACGCTACGGCGTTGCGATGCTGCCCGCCGTGCGTTGGACGAGTTCGGCGCAATCGGGCGTGCAAGGCTGCGCCGTCCTGCAGATCGGTTCGGCGCGCGATGCGATCCAGGCGATCCTTTCTCGGCTGTTGCCGCAGGCGCAGATCATCGACTTCCGACCGCGCCCCGATTTCCTGCAAGAGATGGGCTTTAAGCCCTCGCACTTCGATCTCGGGCATGGCGCTTGGATGAAAACCCACGTCGATGCGGGCGAAGCGCTGATCCGTTTCCAAAGCGATCAGGGCGCGCCGATGCGCATGACCATGGCGATCCTGCTCTCTGCGCATGAGACCTTCATGTCGGGGGGCGGGGTGATGGCCGACATGCGCTTTATCCAAGGAGAGACGCTGCCCGCGTGGATCGCCTTTGCCCCCGATGGACAGCTCAATATGGAAATCGCCGAACAGATCCGCCGCTCCGTGCAGGTCAACCCCGCGTGGCAAAAGGAGATCCTGAAGCATCACAGGGTCATCAACAAAGACAACGCGCGCACCAATCGGGAGATCGGCCGCATCCGGCAAGACACCAACAATTACATCTCGCGGCTGAACCAAGAGAGTTTCGACAACCGCATGGCCGCGATGGACCGCAGCTCACAGCAGTTCTCAGACATGATGTTGGAGCGGGAAAACTGGCGCGATACCGATGGCACACGGCTCAACGCGCCGATGAGCGGTGAGAACATGTGGCGGCTGGATGATGGCAACTACGTGAGCACCGACGATCACAACTTCAATCCGCTGGGATCGACCGGTCAATTCGGGACACAGCTTCAAAGATGGGAGTAAAACGATGAAACTTCGTTTGATGACAGCAGCTTTGGCGCTTGCCCTGGGTGCGGGCCCGGCGACTGCGCAGAATTCTTTTGGCCAGCAGCCCACGCAGGGCGGTTTTGGTCAGCCGCAGGGCGGATTTGGCCAGCAACCTCAAGGTAACTTTGGTCAGCAACCGCAGGGTGGGTTTGGCGGGCAGCCGGGCTACGGTCAGCAGCCGCAGCAGCCGGGCGGCTTTGCCGGTCAGCCGGGCGGCGCCTACGGTCAGACACCGCCGCCAGTGAGCAACGGGTGGACCCAGCAACCGCAACAGCAGCCCGGCGGCTTTGGTAGCCAGCAGCCCCCGCAGCCCGGCGGTTTCGGCCAGCAACGGCCGCAGCAGCCGGGGGCCATCAGCCCGCAATACGCGCAGATGCTCGACCAATTGGCGCGGCAGGAGCGACAGGACTTTGGTGTGCGGGCCACCGGTCAACTGCACACCGGAGCGATGCACGGGCCAACGCCTGCGTCCATACCGGGCGGACAGGTGATCACCACGAAGGGATTGATCGAACTCGTGCAATCGCAACGCACCCCTTACGTGCTCTTTGACGTGCTCGGCGGGCCGCAGATGATGCCGGGGGCCACGCCTTTTGTGCAGGCCGCGCAACCGGGGCGCTTCGATGATCAGATCTCGCAGCAGATCGGCCAGGCCCTCCAGCAGGGCTTGCAGGGTAACAGGCAGATCCCGCTGGTGTTCTACTGCCAGTCGGTGCAGTGCTGGATGTCTTACAACGCCGCGCTGCGGGCGATCAACCTGGGCTACCAAAATGTGCTGTGGTACCGCGGCGGGATCGAAGCCTGGCAGATGGCGGGCGGTCCTTTGGTGCCTGCGCAACGTGGGTACTGAGAACGGCGCTCAAACCCCGAACAGCGGCTCAAACACGAAAAAGGCGTGATCTTGCAGGATCACGCCTTTTGATTGAACCTGCAGGGACGGCTCTAGAGCGAAAGGCCCGCGTACTTGTTTTTGAACTTAGAGACCCGGCCACCGGTATCCATGAGGCGGCTCGACCCGCCGGTCCAGGCGGGGTGCACGGAGGGGTCGATGTCAAGCGAGAGCTGATCGCCCTCTTTGCCCCAAGTCGATTTCATTTGCACAACGGTGCCGTCGGTCATCTTCACATTGATCATGTGATAGTCGGGATGTGTATCGGCTTTCATCTGATCTGGCTCCTCAGGCTTTCTTGGGCTTGTAGGTTGTGTCTTCGGCGATCCGTGCGGACTTGCCCCGGCGCGACCGCAGATAGTAAAGCTTGGCCCGGCGCACACGGCCCCGGCGCACGACGGTAATACTGTCGATGTTGGTCGAATGCAGCGGGAACACGCGCTCCACCCCCTCGCCAAAGCTGATCTTGCGCACGGTGAACGAGCCCGCGATGCCATGGCCGTTCTTGCGGCTGATGCAGACGCCTTCGTAGTTCTGCACCCGGGTGCGCGTGCCCTCGGTCACCTTAAAGCCCACGCGGATGGTGTCACCCGCCTTAAAATCTGGGATCTCTTTGCCCAGTTCGGCGATCTGTTCCGCCTCTAATTCTGCGATCAGGTTCATCTGATCCACTCCTATGCTGCTCGTGGTTTGCCCACGAAGGTTGTTGCGCGATCAGAGCTTCGGCCTGTCTGCCGGGCGGCGCGTGGCCCCCGCCGAAGGATGCATCGTCAGTGCTGTCTGGTCGACCCGCACCGGCATGGTGCAAGCCCGATTCCAAGTGCACCGTATAGGAGCCTTCCCCTGCTGGATCAAGGCCCTAGCGTGGCCCCTGCTTTGCCCAGAGATCGGGCCGCCGGTCTTGCGTGAGCGCCTCGCTTTGCTGTCTGCGCCACTTGGCGATTTCTTGGTGGTTGCCCGACATCAGAACCGGTGGGATTTCTTGGCCCTCCCAGACCGCGGGGCGGGTGTACTGGGGGTGCTCTAGCAGCCCGTCGCTGTGGCTTTCGGCGATTGCACTCTCAGCGTTGCCCAGCACGCCGGGCATCAGCCGCACCGTGGCGTCCAGCATCGCTTGCGCGGCAATCTCGCCGCCGGTCATCACGAAATCGCCCAATGAGACTTCAGTGATCCCGAAATGCGTGAGCACCCGTTCGTCTAGGCCCTCGAACCTGCCACAGAGCAGTGTGACCCCGTCGCAAGCGGCCAGATCCCGCGCCATGGCCTGATCAAACCGCTGTCCCCGCGGGGACAGATAGAGAATTGGCCATCTTCCCCGGGCCTTGGCCGTTGCGGCCACAACGGCCGGTCCCACCACGTCGGCGCGCAACACCATGCCCGCCCCGCCGCCCGCGGGCGTGTCATCGACGTTGCGGTGACGGCCCAGGCCAAAGGCACGCAGGTCGTGGGTGTGCAACTGCCAGCGCCCGTCATGCAGCGCCTTGCCCGTGAGGCTCGCGCCCAGTACCCCGGGAAAGAGGTCTGGGAAAAGCGTGATCACATGGGCCTGCCAGACATCGATGTAGGCAGGCTGAGGCTTCACCAGTTCTTGCGGTTTGAGGCTTGGGCGCAGCGATTGACGCCCGTGGGAGCGGGGCTTTTTCACGCCAGACCCGCCTCTTTGAGGATCGCCGCCTTGAGCCGGTTGCGCCTTTGCGCGCCCTTGGTGTTGCGGTTAACGTCGAGCATTTTGGCCAACGCCTCGGCCGTGCCTTGCACGTTTGCGGCGGGCTCCACCTGAAGTGTCTTCCGCAAGGGGGCAGGGATCTCGCAGAGATCAAGGAGCGGCGTTGCCGGGCCGAAGGGCAGATCGCGCGAGACCTCCAGCGCGCAGGTCTCGAGCCGCGCGGGCACGCGGGCCGCGATCTCAGCGGCCATGGCATCCAGCTCCGCCGCCTGGGCGTAGCGCGCGACAAAGCCGTCATAGTCCATCGTCAAGCTCGAGGATTTCACATGCTCCCAATAGGCGGAGGCGAGCCAGGGGCTCTGCGCGCGGGTGCTGAGATAAATGACGATCTCGGCCTGCGGGAACTGCGTTTTGAGGCTTTCGCAAAAGCCATAGAGCAGTTCGGGGGCCGCGCTATAGTCGGCCAGCGTGCCGCGGCCCGGCAGATGTCCCAAGAGCTCTTCAGCGGCAAAGAGCAGCGTCCGGCGCGGCATATCCGGCAGCTCGTGCAAGACCCGGCCAAAGCGGGCGTGCACTTTGACCAAGTCCAGCGCATCGCGGTCGGTGGCGTATTTGCGCGTGGCAAAGAGCAGGTTTTTGAGGTGCCAGCGCAGCCGCAGGGCCACATATGGCCTGAGGGCGGCGCGGTTGAGGCGCAGGAAACGCTGCACCGAGGTGGTGCCGGTTTTGTGAAAGCCCGGATGCAGGATGATCCGTTTCGGCATCAGCGCAGCGGGCCTTCGGGAAAAAGCCCCACCGGTGGATCGACGACGAGCCGTCCGGAGGTGAGATCGACCGTGGGCACGATGGCTTTGGTGAAGGGCACAAAGACGGTTTCCGAACTGCCAGTCAGAGTGACTTCCAAGAGGTCATCCGCCCCGTGATTGGTGACCGTCTTGACCTTCCCAAGCGCACCGCCGCCCGGATCATAGACCGCCAGTCCGATGAGATCGGCGTGGTAGAATTCATCATCGGGCAGCGCCGGCAGATCGGCGCGATCTGCACACAACAAGGTGCCGCGCAGGGCGTCCGCCTCTTCTTTGGTCGGGACCTCCGCGATGCGGGCGGCAAAGCCGTTTTTAATCGGGCGTATGAGCGCCAAGGCAAAACGCTTGCCCCGATCCTCGGACCAGAGCGGCCCGTAGGTTTCGATGTCTTCGGGCACGGCACAGTAGCTTTTGACCCGCACCTCGCCGCGCACACCGTAGGCCCCTGCGATGGCCCCGACGGGGATGAGCGCGCTCATCGCCGGGGCCTCCCGGGCTGTTGCGGCACCCGGTTCGCCCTCGGGCGGTCGGGGCGCGGCAGGGGGCTGCGGCAGCGCTGCATCTCTTACTCGGAGGCGGTCTCTTCTGCGGGCGCGGCTTCGGCCTCATTGGCCGCGGCGGCCTTGTCGGCTTTCTCCTGCGCGCGCTCTTGCGCCTTTTTGCCGGGCGTGCCCTTTTTGGGGTTGCTGCGCTCGGTCTTGGGCAGGGCACCGGCGGCTTCGAGCATGCGACGCACGCGGTCGGTGGGCTGCGCGCCCTTGGCCATCCAGGCTTGCACCTTTTCGACGTCCATTTTCACCCGCTCTTCGCTGTCTTTGGGCAGCAGCGGATTGTAGGTGCCCAGTTTTTCGATGAAGCGGCCGTCGCGGGGCATGCGGCTGTCGGCGGCAACGATCCGGTAGAAGGGACGTTTTTTTGAGCCGCCGCGGGCGAGACGAATTTTCATAGCCATGGTTTGGTTTCCTTAGGTTTTCTGATGTTGTTTGTGGTGCTGAATGACCTCAGCGATGATGAAGTTGAGAAACTTCTTGGCGAATTCAGGGTCGAGGTCGGCCCGTTTCGCCAAATCTTCGAGCCGCTCGATCTGCGCGGTCTCCCGGGCAGGATCGGAGGGGGGCAGGGCGTGTTGCGCTTTGAGCGCGCCTACGGCTTGGGTGTGCTTGAACCGCTCACCCAGCGTGTAGACGAGGATCGCATCGAGCCGGTCGATGGAGGCGCGGTGCTCTTTGAGCACCTGGGCCGCGCGGATCGTCGTGTCGGTCATGCGGCCTCCTTGGGGTGGCGCCAGATGTGGCAGGGTTTGCCGATCACCTTGCCATCACGCTCATAGCGGGCACCGAGCTTTTCAGCGAGCGCACGCGAGCGGGTGTTGGCCGGGTCAATGTAGCTGATGACGCCGTCAAGGCTTTGATGGGCGGCGGCGAAGGCACGGGCCGCGCGGGCGGCCTCAAAGGCGTAGCCCTTGCCTTCGGCATGGGCAAAAAGCGTCCAGCCCAGCTCCGGCTCGTCCCAATGGGGCGGGTTCAGCATCCCGGCCCAACCCAGAAAATCGCGCGTTTCGCGGTCTTCGATGTGCCAAAGCCCGTAGCCGTGCATCGCCCAATGGCCGATGCGGGAGGTAAGGCTGGTGAAACACTCTTGCGCGTCGCGGGGCCCGCCCACCATGTGGCTGCGGGTGGTGGCGAAAAAGGCGGTGAGCGTCGGCAGATCCGCAGGCCGGGGCGCGCGCAGGGTGAGGCGCTGGGTGTCGAGCACGGGGATGGGGTCAAGCATCTGGATCATGATGCTGCGGCCTCTGCGGGGAGGTGCGTCGTGATCCAGCGGCCGCGCTGTCGCGCGACGTCATTCTGAGGGGCGGTGGGGGCGTTCTCGCAAAACGGGAAGGTCGCCTTTGCGGCGTGTCTTGGGGCATTTGTTGAGAGGTGCTTGAGCCGCAGGTCTGCGCTCAAGGCACCTCGGTGAGGGTGTGGGGCGATTCCGCTCTGCCTCAAGGACAAGCCGCGCGGGGCGCGGGCGCTGCGCGCTCCTTGACCCAGAGCAGAATCACCGGTTCTGCGGATGTGGCGGGTCATTGCAGGCCGGGTCCGCTGTGGCGGTAGACTTGAAGAAGCAGGCCATCGCGGGTGGAAAAGTCGGCCTCGCGTTTTGCGCCGAGGCGCAGGGCAAGGGTGATCGAGCGGCTGTTTCCCGGGGCGACGCAGCTGATGGCAGTGCGCCAGCCCAAGGTCTCATAGGCAAAGTGGAGCGCGGCCTCAGCCGCCTCAAAGGCCACGCCTTTGCCTTCTGCCTCAGCAAAGACGGACCAGGCAATTTCGGGCTCGGGCCAATCGTCGGGGTAGAAGGGGCCGACCACGCCGAGGGGCGCGTCGGTGTCTTTGTCGGCCACGATCCAGCGACCATAGCCGCGCAGGTGCCAGTGACCGATGATTTCGCCCAGCTTGTCGAAGGCCTCCGTGCGGCTGTTGGGGCCGCCCAGGTGTACGGCGCGGTCGCTCATGCGGAAAGCGGCGAAGGCGTCAAAGTCCGACATCTGAGGACTGCGCAGGCGCAGGCGGTCGGTTTCGAGGATGGGGATATGGATCGCGGTGGCGTTCATTTCTTCTTGCCAAAGCCCGAGAGGCCGGGGGGGAGGGCCATGCCGCCGCCGCCGCCGCCGAGGCCCGGCAGGCCGCCAGGCATCTTACCGCCCATCTGCTTGGCCGCAGCCTCCAGCGCTTTGGGATCCATGCCAGCCGCCATATCGGCGGGCATGCCGCCGCCAGGGGCTTTGCCGCCCATCATGGCCTTCATGGCCTGTTTCATCATGCCGCCTTTGCCGCGTCCAAGTTTCTTCATCATATCAGACATTTGGCGCTGCATCTTCATCAGCTTGTTGAGCTCGCTCACCTCCATTCCCGCGCCGCGCGCGATGCGTTTTTTGCGGCTGGCCTGCAGGATCTGGGGGTTCGCCCGCTCTTTTTGGGTCATGGACTGAATGAGGGCGATCTGCTGCTTGAGGATCTTGTCGTCAAAGCCCGCCTGTTCCACCTGTTTGGCCATTTTGCCCATGCCGGGCATCATGCCCATCATGCCCTGCATGCCGCCCATCTTGATCATCTGCTCAAGCTGCATCTTGAGGTCGTTCATGTTGAACTGACCCTTGGCCATGCGCTTCATCATCTTTTCGGCCTCTGCGGCCTCGATGGTCTCTTGCGCCTTCTCAACCAGGGCCACGATATCGCCCATGCCGAGGATGCGGCCCGCGATGCGCTCTGGCTCAAACGTCTCAAGCTGGTCCATCTTTTCGCCAAGCCCGACGAATTTGATGGGCTTACCGGTGACCGCGCGCATGGAGAGCGCGGCCCCGCCGCGCCCGTCGCCGTCCATCCGGGTGAGCACCACGCCGGAGATGCCGATGCGGGCGTCGAAGTTCTCGGCCGTGTTGACTGCGTCTTGACCGGTCAGGCCGTCGACCACCAGCAGCGTCTCGCGCGGGGTCACGACATCGCGCACCGCTTCGACTTGGCTCATGAGCTCTTCGTCGATGGAGAGGCGCCCCGCGGTGTCGAGCATGTAGACGTCGTAACCGCCTAGCCCCGCTTGCGTTTTGGCGCGTTTGGTGATGGCGACGGGGTCCTCGCCTTTGACGATGGGCAGGGTATCGACGCCGATCTGTGCGCCGAGGATCGCGAGCTGTTCCATCGCGGCGGGGCGGTTCACGTCGAGAGAGGCCATGAGTACACGCTTGCCGTCTTTCTCGGTCAGCCGTTTGGCAAGCTTTGCGGTGGTGGTCGTCTTGCCGCCGCCCTGCAGGCCCACCATGAGGATCGGCGCGGGCGGGTTGTCGACCTTGAGCGCGCCCGGCTCGCCCTCCCCCTCCAGCACGTCGATGAGCGCGTCGTGCACGATCTTGACCACCTGCTGGCCGGGGGTGATGGATTTGGTGACCGCCTGGCCCGTGGCCTTTTCTTGCACCTGTTTGATGAAGTCGCGCGCGACCGGTAGCGAGACATCCGCCTCCAAGAGCGCTACGCGCACTTCGCGCAGTGCGGTTTTAACGTCCTCGTCGCTGAGTGCACCCTGTTTTGTCAGCCGGTCAAAGACGCCGCTGAGGCGTTCGCTTAGGTTTTCAAACATGGGGCGCGCCCCCTCTCTCAACGGTTGCGGTTAATCTCCAACGTAAGGAGCGCCGCGCAAATTCCAAACCCGACCGCGGGTGCAGATGCGCCAACGGCCTTTGCCCCCGTGGGCGCAACGCGCTGACGGGGGGCGATCCCTGCCTCGGGGCGAGGGACCGGAAGGGATGATCGCTTCCGGATTGCGCGGGCTTAATCCGCGGCCCTGCACGTGTCAAGCGCAGTTCCCGTCCGTCCTGGGGAGGGTGCAGGATACCGCCGCTTTGTCGTTCACGCGCGGAGGGCTGGGACCGCGCGTCGCGCGCTCACGCCGCTTTCGCGAGGTTGGCGATGGCCGCATGCGCGCGCTCGAGCGTGCTTTCACTATCCGTGGCAATCGCATCCGCGGCAATGACATCGACCTCGGTGATCCCGATGAAGCCCAGAAAGTGCCGCAGGTAGTCGGTGGCAAAGTCTGCGGGCGATCCGGCAGGCACACCGCCAGAGGCCATCGTCACAATGGCACGCTTGTCTTTCAGCAGGCCTTCGGGACCTTCGGCGGTGTATCTAAAGGTCTCGCCGGGGCGCGCGACGAGATCGATCCAGGCCTTGAGCGCCGCGGGGACGGTAAAATTGTACATCGGTACGGAGATCACGACCGTATCCGCGGCTTTCAATTCAGCGATCAGGGTGTCGGAGAGCGCCAGCACCTCTTGCTGTGCGGCTGAGCGGTCCGCCGCAGGCAAAAGGCGCGCGGTGTTCCATTCTTGGGTCACGAAAGGCAGCGGCTCGCGCGCCAGATCGCGGATCACGGTTTGCGCCGGTGCGAGACGCGCGATGACCCGGTCGGCGAGGCCCCTGGTGACGGAGCTTTCAAGATTTGTGGAGCTATCGATGCGGAGAATGTTCATGGCTCTGCCCTTTATGCTTTGAGATACCCGTTGATCTGATTATTCTTTGCGCGAACGCAACCTGCCCGCGGGCGCAGTCTGTGTTCAGAAATGCACAGGGCGGAACCGGTCACATATGGAGAGTTGGGACGAGATCAAGACCGCCTATCACGTGGCGCGCATCGGCACGGTGAGCGGGGCGGCCGAGGTGCTTGGCGTGCACCACGCCACCGTGATCCGGCACGTGGATGCGGTGGAGGGGCGGCTTGGCGTGAAGCTTTTTCAGCGGCACGCGCGGGGCTACACGCCGACGGAGGCGGGTGAGGAGCTTTTGCGCGTGGCGCAGGCGACAGATGACCAGTTTCACCAGCTTTTTGGCCGGATGAAAGGGCAAGGCTCTGACGTTTCGGGAGAGCTTGTGGTGACGTCTCTGGTCTCGATGGCGGCGGAAATGGCGCAGGCCTTGGTCGGGTTTCAGGCGGCCCATCCGGGGGTGCGGGTCCGCTACGTGACCGGCGCGCGGCTTTTCCGGCTGGAGTACGGCGAGGCGCATGTCGCGATCCGCGCGGGCCTGGCGCCCGATCAGTTGGACAACGTGGTGCAGCCGTTGACGGAGTTTGAGATCGCGGGATTTGCGAGCCGGGATTACGTGGCGCGGCACGGGGTGCCACGGGGGCCGGAAGACTACGCGCAGCACAGCTTTATCGGGCCCGATGACCGCGAGAGCCGCGCGCCCTATCATGTCTGGCTGAAAGACGCGGTGCCCGAGGCGGCGGTGCGCTTTCGCTGCTCAGACGACCGGGCCGCGCTGGCCGCGCTGAGCGCGGGGGCGGGCATCGGGTTTATGAGCACCACAGCCGCGGCGGGGCTGCCCGATCTCGCCCAAGTGCTTGCGCCGCGCCCAGAATGGGCCGTGCCGCTCTGGCTCGTCACCCATGTTGATTTGCACCGCACCTCAAAGGTGCAGGCGCTGCTCAAATTTCTGAAGGCCCACGTGAAGGCGCATCCGTGGTGAGGGCCTGCGGGGGATCAGGCAGTTCTGTTGCCAAAAACCGCTCAAACGCGTCGAGGTTGACCGGCTCGAACTGACCAAAGCCCTGCATCCAGACGGAAGCCTCGCGCAGCGCGTCGGGCTCGAGCTTGCACCATTTCACCCGGCCGCGCTTTTCTTGCGAGACCAGCCCCGCTTGAGTCAGCACGGTGAGGTGTTTGGAGATCGCAGCAAGCGACATCTCAAAGGGTTCTGCCACATCGGTCACGGCCATGTCATCTTCCAAGAGCATTGCCAGGATGGCGCGCCGCGTGGGATCGCCAAGAGCGGCAAAAACCTGATCGAGGGGTGAGGCCATGAGCCGTCCTACCGCGTGCGCGGGCGCGAGGGAAGGACCTGTTGCGCGCGGCTGGTTTTCTGGCGGCACCGGCAAGATCAACCAAATGGTTGAATATTGAGGGACGCCCATCGAGAGGGCGCGGGGCCACGACGGGGGCCGGCGAGGCTATTTTTGATGATATAAATCAATGGATTGGTGGCGCAGGCGCTGCGGTTGACTCTGCGCCGCGGCGCGACTAGCACCTGTCTAGAAGAAGGATGCGTAAGCTCGTGCCGGATCAGGATCTGAAAGCTCTCGAAGAGCGGATCAAGGCTGCGAAAGAGAAGCGGCAGGGGCCGAGCCGAGCGCATCAAGAAGAGCACTATTCCCAGGCGCAGCTTGCCTGGCGCATGGTGATCGAGCTTGTGGCCGGTCTTGGGATCGGCTTTGGCATCGGATACGGGCTGGACCTGCTTTTGGGGACTTTGCCGGTGTTCTTGGTGCTGATGACATTTTTGGGCCTCGCGGCGGGGGTGAAAACGATGCTCCGTTCCGCGCAAGAGGTGCAGGATAAACGGCTGGCCGCGGAAGCGGCGAAAGACGACGAAGGAGCCTGAGATGGCAGATGCAGCAGAAGAAGGCGGCGGCCTGGTCTTTCATCCGATGGACCAATTCATCGTGAAGCCTTTCTTTGGCGACGGTCCGGTGGCCTGGTATACGGTGACTAATACGACCGTCTGGATGGCCCTGGCGGTCGTCGTGACATTCCTGATCCTTGTCGTCGGGTCCTCCAAGCGGGCCATCGTGCCCGGCCGCGCTCAATCGGTGGCGGAGCTTGCCTACGGCTTTGTCTACAAAATGGTAGAGGACATCTGCGGCAAAGAGGGGGTCAAGTTCTTCCCCTACATCATGACGCTCTTTATGTTCATCGTCTGTGCTAATTTCCTTGGCTTGATCCCCGCCTCCTTCACGCCGACCTCGCATTTTGCGGTGACGATCGTGCTGGCCTTTGCGGTCTTTATCACGGTCACCGTTTTGGGCTTTGTGCTCAACGGCAGCGCCTTTTTGAGCCTTTTCTGGGTCTCGTCCGCGCCCGCGGCTTTGCGACCTGTCTTGGCGGTGATTGAACTCATCTCGTACTTTGTGCGCCCCGTGAGCCACTCCATCCGTCTCGCGGGCAATGTGATGGCAGGCCATGCGGTGATCAAGGTCTTCGCAGGCTTTGCTGCGCTGGTGGCGGTCTCGCCCGTGGCGATCCTGGGCATCACGGCCATGTATGGGCTCGAGGTCTTGGTGTCCTTCATCCAAGCCTATGTGTTCACCATTTTGACGTGCGTCTATCTCAAGGACGCGCTGCACCCGCATCACTGATACTTGGGCGGGGCACCCCCGCTTGTCCCTCACACTTCCAACGCATAGGAGATACTCATGGAAGGCGAACTCGCACATATCGGCGCAGGTCTGGCGGCAATTGGTTCAGGTGCCGCGGCCATCGGGGTGGGCAACGTGGCTGGCAATTACCTGGCAGGCGCGCTGCGCAACCCCTCAGCGGCGGCATCCCAGACCGCCACCCTCTTTATCGGCATCGCGTTTGCGGAAGCATTGGGCATCTTTGCCTTCCTCGTTTCGCTCCTGCTGATGTTTGCTGTCTAACACAGCTAAAAACGACTCCTTGCGTGCGGGCGGAGGCTTGGCTTTCGTCCGCTGACAAGACACCCGACCCGAGGGAGACGGCGTATGGCCACCGAACCCATTGACCAAGAAATCGCGGGCACCTGTGTGGGCGCAGATGGTTCTGCCATCGGCATGCCGCAGCTTTGCTTTGACTGGTGGGGCAATCAGATCTTCTGGCTCGTGCTGGCTTTGCTCGCCACCTACTTGGTGCTGTCGCGCATTGCGCTGCCGCGCCTTGGCGCGATCCTTGCCGAGCGGGCGGGCTCCATCACCAACGACCTCGCCGCCGCCGAAGATCTCAAGGTCAAAGCCGCCGAAGCGGAAGCGGCCTATGAGAAGGCACTGCTGGACGCGCGGGCCGAAGCCGGTCGCATCGTGGATGCAGCTAAAGCGGAGATCAGGGAAGACCTTGATGCTGCCATTGCAAAGGCGGATGCAGAGATCGCAGCAAAGGCGGCAGAGTCCGAAAAGGCCATTTCCGCGATACGGGCCTCGGCGCTTGAGAATGTGAAGACGGTTGCGAATAACACGGCCCAGGAAATCGTGAGCGCGATGGGGGGTACAACCGATGCTGAGGCTGTGGCCAGCGCCGTTGCGGCGCAGATGAAAGGATGATGGCGATGCGCGTGATCTTACCCGCTGCGGCTGTTGCGCTTTTTGCGACACCAGCCTTGGCCGCCAAGGGGCCGTTTTTCTCGCTCACCAACACCGACTTTGTGGTGCTGATCGCTTTCTTGGTGTTTATCGGCGTGTTGGTCTATTTCAAAGTGCCGTCTCTTCTGACTGGCATGCTGGACAAGCGCGCGGATGACATCCGAGCAGAGTTGGACGAGGCGCGCAATTTGCGCGAGGAGGCGCAGACACTGCTGGCGTCTTACGAGCGCAAGCAGAAAGAAGTCCAAGCGCAGGCGCAACGTATTGTGGCCGCCGCCAAAGAAGAGGCCACCGCAGCGGGTGCCCAGGCCAAGGTTGATTTGGAGAAGTCCGTGGCCCGCCGGATGGCTGCCGCGCAAGAGCAGATCAGTTCGGCAGAGGCCTCCGCCATCAAAGAGGTACGCGACCATGCTGCATCCGTCGCTGTGGCGGCGGCGCGCGAGATTATCGCGGGGCAGATGTCAGCGGCCAGAGGCAACACGCTCATCGATGAGGCGATTGCCCAGGTTGAGACCAAGTTGCACTAAGGCGGTTAGGCCCGTCTTTGGTTTGCGCGGCTCTGCGGTACTGTGTGCCAACACGTTGGCGGTTTTTATGCGCCAAAGCCTTGGCGTGCGATCGAGGGCTACTACTCGGTTTCGCAGTTCACCGGCCTGAGAAGGTGTCGCCTGTCCCGATGCAGCACAAAATCCCGCATTCCTTTCAAGGGCTTTGCATCTCATGGGCAAGCCGCTGCTGCGCAATCTCTTCGTTTTGCGCCGCACGGCGTTGGTCCATGAGAACCCCTTCGACATAGTCGAGGTGCGTCACAATTGCTGCGCGCGCCGCCTCCGCGTCGCGGTGCTGCAGGGCGGTGTTGATCGCGGCATGCTGCTCCAGCAGAGCGGCGCGTCCGGTGCGTTGTTTGAACATCATCTGGCGGTTGTAAAAGACGCCGCCGCGCAAAAGCTCATACATCCCGCGCATCATGTGCAGCATGACGACGTTGTGGCTGGCCTCAATGATTGCCATGTGAAACTGCGCGTCGAGCTGCGCCTCTTCCTCGGCATTGCGCTTTTCATGGGCGGTTTGCATCTTCTCAAAGACCCGGTTGATCACTGCTAAATCCGTGTCTGAGCCGTTTTTGGCGGCGCGTTCGGCCGCAAGCGCCTCCATGTCCCGGCGAAAGGAGATGAAATCAAACACGGCCTCTTGGTGGCGGGAGAAAAGCGCGATGAGGGCGGGCGAGAAGGCACCTCCCCAGACATCGGCCACATAGATCCCGGCGCTTGGCTTGGTGCAGAGCAGCCCCGCCGACTGCAGCTCGGCCACCGCCTCACGCAGGGACGGACGAGAGACGGCTAAACGCTCCGCCAACTCCCGCTCGGACGGGAGCCGTTCACCGGGGCGCAGCACGCCGCGCAGGATCAGCAATTCGATCTGACGCACCACGGCGCTGGACAGCTTTTCAGGGGCGACGGCGCTGAAGGGCATGCTCTCTCCTTGGATTGGTCAAACGATATGACCAAGGCTGAGCGGCGGCAATGGCCTTTGAGGTCTCGCCGTCCATGCGGCGGGTCCCAGCCCGCGGGGTCCCGGGCGTTTTGCAAGAGCAAATGCGCGGCCCCCGGCAGATACCATGCAAGATCGCGCCAGCACACGCAATATCTTGTGGATAAGTCCGACCTTCCCGCACCTTGTTGTGGGGCTCGCTTGACAGGTAGGCCTGAACGGTCGCATCTTTGACCCTCTAGGAATCGAAGGAACGCGGCTCCCGTGCGATTTTCAAAACTTCGGTTGACGGGCTTTAAGAGCTTTGTGGACCCCACCGATCTCATCATCGCGGATGGTCTGACCGGTGTTGTGGGGCCCAATGGCTGTGGCAAGTCGAACCTGCTCGAAGCGCTGCGCTGGGTCATGGGGGAGAACCGCCCAACCGCCGTGCGCGGCGGCGGCATGGAAGACGTGATCTTTGCCGGTGCCGCCACACGGCCCGCGCGCAACTTTGCTGAAGTTGTGCTTTCGGTCGATAACAGTGAGCGGCGCGCGCCAGCGGGGTTCAATGGGCACGACACGCTTGACATTGTCCGGCGCATCACCCGCGACGTGGGCAGCGCCTATAAGGTTCAGGGCAAAGACGTGCGCGCGCGCGACGTGCAGATGCTCTTTGCCGATGCCTCTTCGGGGGCGCAGTCGCCTGCGCTGGTGCGGCAGGGCCAAATTGCCGAGCTCATCAATGCCAAGCCCAAGAACCGGCGGCGGGTGCTGGAAGAGGCGGCGGGGATCTCCGGCCTCTATCAGCGCCGCCATGAGGCTGAATTGAAGCTGAACAGCGCGGCCACCAACCTCGCCCGCGTCGACGACGTGTTAGAGCAATTGGCCAGTCAATTGGCGCAGCTTGCCCGCCAGGCCAAGCAGGCGGCGCGCTACCGCGATCTCGGCGATGCGCTGCGCCAGGCGGAGGGGGCTTTGCTCTACCGGCGCTGGCGTGAGGCGGACGATGCGCATGGGCAGGCGGAGGCGGCTTTGCGCGGGCTGACCACTTCCGCCGCCCAGGCCCAGGCGGCGGTGCTGCGGGAGGCCAAGCTGTGCGCCGCCGCGGAGGAGGCGATGCCGGAGGCCCGCGAGGAAGCGGCCGTTGCTGGTGCGGTCTTTCAGCGCCTCATTGTTGAGCGGGACACGCTGACGCAAGAGGTGGCGCGGGCGGAGGCGGCGGTTGAGCGCCTGCAGGCGCAGATTGCGCAGATGACCCAAGACATGGAGCGGGAGGCCGCGCTCAACCATGATGCGGATCAGACGATTTCGCGGCTCTCAGCCGAAGCCGCATCGCTGGACGCGGCAAGTGCGGGCCATAATGCAAAGCTTGCCGCTGCCGCCACGGCGGCAGAAGAGGCCATGGCGGTCCTGCAAGACCGGGAGGCGGCGCTGGCCCTGCAGACCGAAGAGGTGGCGCGCGGCGCGGCCCGTCACAGCGCGGCAGAGCGGCTCTTGGCGGACAGCCGCACGAGTTTACAGCGCGCGGAGGCGGAAGCGACAAAGGCGCAGGCGGCTGCAGGGCGCGCCGAAGGCGCGTTGGCGGGCCAGGCTGAGACCCTTCGGCTGGCGGCAGAAGACGCGGACCTGGCCACCGCGCGCGCCGCCCAAACCGATGAGGCTTTGACAAAGGCCGAAGAGGACCGCGCGGAGATCCAGGCGCGCGAGGCGCAAGCGCGGGCAGAACGCTCTGAGGCGGCAGGAGAGCACAGCGCGCTCAGCGCAGAGGCCGCCGCATTGGTCAAGCTGGTGGCGCGCGACACCGCCGAGGGCGGGCAGATCCTGGATCGGCTGCAAGTTGAACAGGGCTTTGAAAAAGCGCTTGGCGCGGCGCTCGCCGACGATCTGCGCGCCCCCGAAGTGGCGGCGGAAGGCCCCTCGGGCTGGACCGTCCTGCCAGCATACGACGAAGAGCAAGCTTTGCCCGCTGGCATCACCGCGCTCAGCCAGCACGTCTCCGTGCCCGACGTTTTGGCGCGGCGCATGTCGCAGGTTGGCCTCGTGGACCCCGATGCGGGTCCGGCGTTGCAAGCCGCACTGCGCCCCGGGCAGCGCTTGGTCTCACAAGAAGGCGATCTGTGGCGATGGGACGGGTTTCAGGCCTGGGCGGAGGATGCGCCCTCCGCGGCGGCGCTGCGCTTGCAGCAACTCAATCGGCTCGAGACGCTGAAACAGTCTTTGGCGCAGGCTGAGCAGCGCGCTCAGGGGGCCACCGCGGCGCATGACGTGCTCACCCAAGCGCTTGCAGAGCGTACGGAAGCGGAGCGCGCCGCCCGCGCCGCGCGCAAAGAGGCCGACAGTGCTGTCGCCCGCACCGCGCGGGCCCTGAGCCAGGCCGAAGCGGAGCAAAACCTCGCGGGGGGTCGCTTGGAGAGCCTGCGCCTGGCCGTGACGCGCCATGCCGAGGAGGCGCGCGCCGCGCAGCGGCGGGTCGCGGAGGCGGAGGACGCGCTGGCGCAGCTCGCTGATCTCTCTGAGAAGCGCGCGGAAATCGAAGACCTGCGCACGACCGTCGAGGCCGCGCGCATCACCATGATGACCCGCCGGTCAGCACATGACGAAATGCGGCGCGCGGGCGAGGCCCGCACGCGGCGCGCCGAGACGGTGCGCAAAGAAAGTGAAAGCTGGCGTCAGCGCTTGCAGACGGCGGCGGCCCGCTCTGACGAGATCATCGCCCGCAGGACCAAGGCGGAAGCTGAACTGGCGCAAGCGTTGGCTCAGCCGCAGGCATTGGCGTCGCAACGCGAAGCGCTCAACCAGGACATTGCGAAAGCGGAAAGTCGGCGCGCCAAAGCCGCCGATACGCTTGCCCGAGCGGAAAGCGCGCTTGAGGGCGCGCGGCGCGCCGAGCGGGAGGCTGAACGCCACGCGTCCGAGGCCCGCGAGGCCCGCGCAGGCGCGCAAGCACGCAGTGAAGCCGCGATGGAAAGGGTGGCCCAAGCTGCGGCACAGATCGCCGATGAGCGCCGCCAGACCCCCAACCAACTGCTTTCAGCGCTCGGGCGTACTCCGGAGAGCATTGCGGGGGGTGCGACGCTCGAAGCGGATGTCAATCGGCTCAAACGTCAGCGCGATGCTCTGGGCGCGGTCAATCTGCGCGCAGCCGAAGATGCCAAAGAGGTGCAGACCGAGCACGAGACGCTGAGCGCAGAAAAGGCCGATCTGGAGGGGGCCATCAAGGCGCTGCGCGGTGGGATCGCCAGCCTCAATCGTGAGGGACGCGAGCGGCTCTTGACAGCCTTTGAGCAGGTGAACACCAATTTTACCATGCTCTTTACCCATTTGTTTGGCGGCGGTGAGGCCAATCTGGTGATGGTGGAGTCTGACGATCCGCTTGAGGCGGGGCTTGAGATCATGTGCCAGCCGCCCGGTAAGAAACTGAGCACGCTGAGCCTTTTGTCGGGCGGCGAACAGACGCTAACGGCGATGGCTCTGATTTTTGCGGTGTTTCTGGCCAACCCCGCACCGATTTGCGTGCTGGATGAAGTTGATGCGCCCTTGGACGACGCCAATGTCGGGCGGTTTTGCGACCTTTTGGACGAGATGTGCCGTCAGACCGAAACACGCTTTTTGATCATCACGCACCACGCGGTGACGATGTCGCGCATGGACCGTCTTTTTGGCGTGACCATGGCGGAGCAGGGCGTGAGCCAGCTCGTTTCGGTCGATCTCAAAAAGGCGGAGACCTTGGTCGCTTGAAGTCCCCACCGAGGTCAGAGAACGGCGCTGATCAGAACGGTGATGAGCATCACCATGACAAGGCAGCCCCAGGCCAGCCACATCTGGCGGAGGGCGGCATCGATCTCTGCGGGTCCGATGTCGCGCTGGCCGGTGGGATTGACCCAGGCAAAGGCGCGCATCTCGCCCGCGTAGGCGCGCGGCCCGGCTAGGGCCACCCCGATGGCGCGGGAGAGGGCGGCCTCGGGCCAGCCTGCATTGGGCGAGCGGTGCAGCCGCGCATCCGCCCGCACCTCGGACCACTGGGGGAGAACAGCGCCGGGCAGCGCGATCAGCACGGCTGTGAGCCGCGCCGGGATCCAGTTTAAGGCGTCGTCCAGCCGTGCCGCGGCCCAGCCAAATGCGGCGTAGCGCGGAGTGAGGTAGCCCACCATGCTGTCCGCTGTGTTTACCGCCTTGTAGATCAGCAGGCCCGGCAGACCCCCGATGAGGAACCAGAACGCGGGTGCGACAACCCCGTCGCTCAAGTTCTCCGCCCCGCTTTCGATGGCGGCCCGAGATACCGCAGCCGATGACATCTCTGCGGTGTCCCGGCTCACAATGAGCGCAACCGCCGCGCGCCCTTCTGAGAGCGCGCGGCGCAGGCCGTCACCCACGGCCCGCACGTGCTGCACCAAAGAACGATGGGCCAGAAGAACGGCGGTGACCAGCACGTCTACAAGTCCGCCCAAGAGGCTGAGCCCCCAGCCGATGAGGCCCGCGCTCAAGATCAGCCCCGCCACCAAGAGCACGCCCTTCGCCCGCCTATATGCCCCGCGATTGAGAAGACGGTCTGCCCAGCCGATCGCGCGGCCCATCAGCACCGCAGGATGCGGTGCCCTGCGCCAGAGCCAGTCCGGCTCGCCCAGGGCGGCGTCCAAGAGCAGTGCGAGCAATAGGATGAAGGGGGGTGTCATCTGATCGCCCTTTGTGCGGGTTCGGGGTGTTGGCGTTTTACCGCACCGCCCGGTCTGGAGGCCTTATGGGCGTTCAAGCGGAAACACGCCTTATGTCTCACGATGAAGCGACGGCAAAGCGATTGTGCACGATGCAGGTCCAATAATTCAATCAAGGGTAGAATTACACCTATAAATACAAGGAAAATGTGAAAGCTGACGGCTCGCATCTTTTCAAGAGAACCCTGTGTCGTTAATGTTTCCGTAAGGGAAATTAAGCAATTCCTAATAAGGCTGTCGTCACACATGTCGTTTGTTTCTGAAGTTGCACAATGTGCCTCTATTACGCGCACGCGGGTCTTGATTGTAGAGAGCCAAAAGGAGCTTGGCGCTCTTTGGCAAAAGCATTTAGAGCGCATGCAGATGTCGGTACACCGGGTCGCGACGCAGGATGAGGCGACGCTGTACCTGAGCGAGAACACCGTCGACATCATCGTGCTCGATCTGGTGTTGGAGGATGGTGCCGCTTTGGCGGTCTCTGATTATGCGCAGTACCGCCAGCCCGACGCGCGGGTGATTTTTGTCACCAACACGAGCTTTTTCTCAGATGGCTCGATCTTTGCCCATGCCGGGAATGCCCGTGCGTTTTTGCCCTCTGACACGCCGCCCGATGATTTGGCGGCGATGATTGAGCACTACGTCGCCGAAGGGCGTTAGCCCCGCCCATGCGGCGCCTCAAAGTTCAGCACGGGGTTGATGGGCACGATGCGATGCCGGTTTATCGTTTCGTGGCTGTAGTGATAGTGCCGCACGATGTGATCAAAGTTCACCGTCTCCGCCACACCGGGCACTTGGTAGAGCTCGCGCGTGTAGCCCCATAGGTTGGGGTAGTCGATCAGCCGGTTTCGGTTGCATTTGAAATGCAGGTGATAGACCGGGTCAAAGCGCACGAGGGTGGTAAAGAGCCGCCAGTCTGCCTCAGTGAGCGTAGCACCCATGAGGTAGCGGCTGTGGCTCAGGCGGTCCTCTAGCCAATCAAGCGTGTCAAAGAGCGGGCCGACCGCCTCGTCGTAGGCGCTTTGCGTGGTGGCAAAGCCGCTGCGGTAGACGCCGTTGTTGAGCGTGTCGTAGATGCGGGTGTTGACCGCTTCGATCTCATCGCGCTGCGCCTTGGGCCAGAAGTCGGCGGTGTTGCCGGTGATCGGGTCGAAGGCGCTGTTGAACATGCGAATGATCTCAGAGCTTTCGTTTGAGACGATTGTCTCGCCTTGCTTGTCCCAGAGGATGGGCACGGTCACGCGCCCGGTAAAGCTTGGATCAGCGCGGGTATAGACGTCGCGCGCAAAAGGCAGGTTGTGCAGGCGGTCGCCGGTGGCCCCATGCGTATCGGTCTCAAAGGTCCAGCCGTCGCTGAGCATGTCGGGGTGCACAACGGAGACGTCGATGTGATCTGTGAGGTCTTTCAGAACCCGAAAGATCAGCGTCCGGTGCGCCCAGGGGCAGGCATAGCTGACATAGAGGTGGTAGCGTCCGCTTTCGGCCGCAAAGCCCGCACGCCCCGAGGGGCCCGCGCTGCCGTCGGCGGTCACCCAGTTGCGGAATTGTGCTGCGGCGCGTTCAAATTTGCCCCCTGACGACTTGGTGTCGTACCAGCTGTCTTGCCACTTGCCATCGACGAGAAGTCCCATTGCGCGCTCCTTTTGCTTGGATCAGACATAGGCCGCACCCCCGGATCTGGACAGCCCCGCCACAGCGCAGCGGGCCTGCGTCGGCGCACAGAAGGCCGATCTCGCCCTGGGTCTTAGGGCCGGATCAATTGTGCGGCCTGGCTGATCACGCGGCCCGGTCCAACCGCCTGATAGCGCGCGCGGGGCGGGCGGATGTCATGGGCGACGTCGCGGGCGAGCCAGTTCACCGCTTGGAGTTGTTTGAGCGATTGCGAGAGCGCGCGGTCGGTCACTTGCGGCAATTGCCTGCGGATGTCGGTGAATGTGCGGTGCACGGAAGTGACGGCAAGCACGGGCACCGTCCAAGCCCGCCGCAAAAGCGCGTGATCGGCATTGGGCGCTGCCCGGATCGCACCTGCCGCAGCAGCCAGGGCGCGGCCTTGTTCTGTGAGCATGTACTCGGGGCGCAGAGGATGTCCGTGACCGGGATTGCGGGTCAGAAGGTCTAGGTCTTGCAGGTGGCGCAAACTCTCCGCAAAGGCAGACCGCCCCGCACCGGTGGCCGCCATGAGTTTGGCCTGCCGTCCCGGCACGCCGCGGTGCAGGGCCGCCAAGATGTCAAGCGCCCAGGCCCGTGCGGTAATGTTGACAAGAAGATTTATGTCCATAAAGTATAGTAACTATATTTTAAGGACGAAGGAAGCCACCATGTCTGTTGTCACCTTGGATGAAACAATCACGCTCGCCCTGTCGGTCAAAGATCGCTATGCGAGCGCCAAGTGGTTTGAAGAAATGCTCGGCTTCAAACTGCGCTATCACATGGATGAGGCGGGCTGGAGCGAGTTGGAGACCAAGACGGCGGGCGTGACCCTGGGTCTTGGCGAACAGACGGAGCCCGCTCCCGGCAACGCGGTACCGGTTTTTGGCACCCCCGATCTTGCGACGGCGCGCAGCGCGCTTGAAGCCCAGGGCGTGAAATTTGACGGCGAGACGGAGACGATGGAGGGCATGGTCAGCCTCGCGACATTTTACGACCCCGATGGCAACGCGATGATGTTGGCGCAGGATCTCTCGGGCGGCTGAGCCTACTGCAAATCGCCGAAAGCTTGCGCCAGTCGCGTGCAGGCCTCTTCCACCCGCGCGCGGGGCGTGGCGATGTTAAAGCGCAAAAAGCTCTCCCCGCCCTTGCCAAACGTCGGGCCGTGGTTGACCGCGATCTTGGCGTCTTCTTGCACGCGCCGCGTGAATTCTGGGCGCGCCATGCCGGTCCCGTCAAAGTCGACCCAAGCCAGATAGGTGGCCTCAAGATTGATCGATTTGAGGCCAGGTATGGCGTTCACCGCCTCGTCAAAGAGCCGCCGATTGCCGTCAAGATACCCCACCAGATCATCGACCCAGGCGGCGCCCGCCGGGGAATAGGCCGCGGTCGCCATGAATAGACCAAAAGAGTTGGGTGAGAGGCCAAGGGCGGCCATGCGCGCGCCAAAGCGGGCGCGCAGGTCGGGATCTGCGATGATCACATTGCCGGCATGGCTGCCCGCGATGTTGAAGGTCTTGGTCGTCGCGGTCATCATCACCAGCCGGTCGGCAATACCGTCGATCTTGGCCATCGGGATATGCGTCTGCCCCGGCATCACGAGATCGTGGTGGATTTCATCGGAGACCAGGATCAGATCGTGGCGCTTGGCGAAATCAGCCACACCCTGCAATTCCGCGCGGGTCCAGACGCAGCCACCGGGGTTATGCGGCGAGCACAGGATCAAAAGCTTCTCCGCGCCCGTCATCTGCGCGTCCCAGGTGTCAAAATCCATCTGGTAGCGGCCATCCCGCAGGGGCATTTCGCATTCCACCAGGCGACGCTCAGCGGCGTGAATGACCTTGGCAAAGGCGTGATAGACGGGCGTGAAGAGCACGACGCCATCACCGGGCGCCGTGAAGGCGTCAAGACACATCGCCGTGCCGTTGACCAGCCCGTGCGTGGTAAAGACCCAAGCAGGATCGATGTCCCACCCGTGACGCTCAGCCATCCACCACTGGATCGCGGCGAGATACTTACTGTCATCGCCAAAATAGCCGTAGACGCCGTGATCATGCATGGATTGCACCGCGTCCTGCACCACCTGCGGCGGGCGAAAGTCCATGTCCGCCACCCACATCGCGATCCCGTCCTCGCGCGGGACGCCGTAGAGCGCCTCCATCTTGTCCCATTTGGCACAATGGGTATCGCGGCGGTCGATGATGTCGTCAAAGCTCATGCAGGGTTCCTCATTTTCTGGAGGTAGCTAGCCCTTTCGGCGCAGGCTTGCCAAGCCCTCGCTTGCACGGGTGCTGCCCTTGGAATACATGCAGCGCATGAAACGCACGATACTCTTGCATCCGGATCCGCGGCTCAAGAAAGTCTCGCCCCCCGTGGCGGATTTGACCGATGACCTGCGTGCGCTTGCCGATGATATGCTGCGCACGATGTATGAGGCACCCGGCATAGGGCTGGCCGCCCCGCAGGTCGGCGTGCTGCAGCGGCTGATTGTGGTGGATTGCATCAAGGAAGAGGGGGAAACGCCGCGCCCCCTGGTGATGTTCAACCCGGAGGTCATCGCTTCTTCGGACGAACAAAGCGTTTACGAAGAGGGCTGCCTGTCGCTGCCCGATCTCTTTGCGGATGTGACGCGGCCCAAAACGGTCGATGTCACCTGGATGGACCGGGACGGCAAGGCGCAGAGCGAGACATTTGACGGGCTGTGGGCGACCTGCGTGCAGCATGAGATCGATCACTTGGACGGCAAGCTTTTCATCGACTACCTCAAGCCGCTCAAGCGCCAGATGATGACGCGCAAGATGGTCAAGCTGAAGCGGGAGTTGGCGCGCGGATGAGCCTTCGGCCCTTGGTCCTTTGGCCCGATCCCCGGCTTTCGACGGTCTGCGCGCCGGTGGGTGAGATTACGGGAGAGGTCGAAGCGCTGGCCGTGGATCTGCTTGAGACGATGTATGCCGCTGAGGGCCGCGGCCTTGCCGCCCCTCAGGTGGGCGTTTTGCAGCGGGTGTTTGTGACCGATGTGGGTTGGAAAGAGGGCGCGCGCGTCCCCCGCGTCTTTATCAACCCGGTGTTGGAAGAGGCAGGCGCGGCAGAGCTTACCCAGGATGAAGGGTGTCTGAGCATCCCCGGTGTGACGGTGCCGGTACGCCGGCCAGAGGCGGTCAGGTTTTCTTGGACTGCGCTTGATGGGTCTGCGCAACGCGAACGCTTTGAGGGGTTCGCCGCCGTTTGCATGCAGCATGAGATGGATCACCTGGAAGGGGTTGTCACCTTTGACCGGCTCGATGCGGCGGCGCGGGCGGATCTGATCGCGGCCTATGCGGCGCAATGAGCGTCCGCCCGATCCTCAAATGGCCCGACGCCCGCCTGCGCCAGCCTGCCGCTGCGGTGACCGAGATCACGGATGAGATCCACGGCCACTGGGCAGATATGGTTGAGACGATGGATGCCAATCCCGGCGGCGTGGGGCTGGCCGCGCCGCAGATCGGCGTGATGCTGCAGCTTGCGGTGGTGGATGCCTCCCTCACCCGCGACAGGCGGGTGCTTTTGGCCAATCCTGAGATTTTGGACGCCTCCGAGACGGTTGAGGCGTCCGAGGAGGCAAGCCCCTGCCTGCCGGGTGTTGAAGCAAAGGTGAAACGGGCGCGGGCGGTGACCGTGCGGTTTCTCGATCAGGGTGGCGTGATTGTTCGGCGGGACTTTGAAGGGCTTGAGGCGCGCTCGGTCCAACACCAGATCGATCACCTGGCGGGGCGCATGTTTTTTGACCGGTTGAGCGCGGTCAAGCGGGACATGCTTTTGCGCCGGGCGCGCAAAGCAGGGCGGTGAGGGGAACGCGATGCGGTTGATCTTCATGGGCACGCCGGCGTTTTCGGTGCCCGCGCTTGAGGCGCTGGTGGCCGCAGAGCATGAGGTTGTGGCCGTCTATTGCCAGCCGCCGCGCCCTGCGGGACGGGGGAAAAAGCCGCGCCCGACCCCGGTTGAGGTGCGGGCGACCGAGATGGGCTTGCCGGTGCGCCACCCAGTGTCACTGCGTGCGGATGCGGAGCAGGCGGCCTTTGCCGCGCTCGAGGCGGATGTTGCGGTGGTGGTGGCGTACGGCTTGATCCTGCCCGAGCCTATCCTTGCGGCCCCGCGCTTGGGGTGTCTGAACATTCACGCGAGCCTTTTGCCGCGTTGGCGCGGCGCGGCTCCGATCCACCGGGCGGTGATGGCTGGAGATGCCGAGACCGGCGTCTGTATCATGCAGATGGACGCGGGCCTTGATACCGGCGACGTGCTGCTCCGCCGCGCGGTGGAGATTGCGCCCGACGATACCACGGGCACGCTGCATGACCGCCTCAGCCACCACGGCGCGGAAGCGATTGTCGCGGCGTTACGAGATTTGCCGGACTTGACGCCTCAACCACAGCCCGAGACCGGCGTGACCTATGCCGCCAAGATCGACAAGGCGGAGGCGCGCATCGATTGGACCCGCCCGGCAACAGAGGTCGACCGCCAGATCCGGGGGCTTTCTCCCGCGCCGGGGGCCTGGTTCGAGTTCGAAGGGCATCGCATCAAGGCGTGGGGCTCATCCCTTGCTGACGGCACAGGCCGCCCTGGTGAGGTGCTTGATCGCGGTCTTCGCATCGCCTGTGGCAGCGGCGCGGTGCAATTGACCCGGGTGCAGCGGGCAGGAAAGGCGGCGCAAGACGTGGGCGCGTTTCAGCAGGGGGCGCAGATTGCCGTGGGCCAAGTTCTCGGGTGAGCGCAGGACCTCAGTCCGCGCTCATTTTGCCTTAAAGGGGTCCATACCGGCACGCGCGAGCGCATCCGCGCGTTCGTTCTCAGGGTGACCGGCGTGGCCCTTCACCCATTGCCAGGTGACGCTGTGGCGCTCGGTGGCCCGTTCGAGCCGTTGCCAGAGTTCGGCGTTTTTCACAGGCTTTTTGGCGGCGTTATTCCAGCCGTTTTTCTTCCAGCCGTGGATCCAAGTGGTGATGCCGTTCTTGACGTAGTTGCTATCCGTCACGACGGTGATCTTGGTCGGGCGTTCCAGGGTTTCGAGCGCGTTGATCGCGGCCAAAAGCTCCATCCGATTGTTGGTGGTCTCTGGCTCACCGCCGCTCAGCTCACGCTCTTTGAGCACTCTCTCGCCGTCGCGTGCCAGCATCAGGGCGCCCCAGCCCCCGGGGCCTGGATTGCCTGAACATGCCCCATCCGTATAGGCAAAAAGTTCAGCCATGCGCCTCAATCACGACCCAGCCGGAGTATTGCCCAGCAAGGCCTTTGCCGTAGCCGGTCCAATGCTGTTTGGGCGTGAAACCCGCCTCTTGCAGCAAAAGCTCCAGCGCGTCCTGCGCGTAGTATTCGTAGAAACGGCCGATGTCATCGCGCCCACCGCCGGTGCCGGTTTTCATGCCGATAAAGAGGATCCCGCCCGGTTTCAGCGCGCGGTGCAGTGCGGCGAGATGCCGGGGCAGATCTGCGCGCGGGGCGTGCAACAAGCTGAAGTTGGCCCAGATGCCATCGTAGACACCCTCCTCTGTTACGTCATCAAAGGTGGCTTGGCGCGCGGTGATCCCCTCGATCTTGGCCGCACGGCTGGCCATCTCTTGCGAGGCGTCGATCGCCGTTACCTGCAGGCCCGCCTCCACGAAAAGCCGGCTGTAATTGCCGGGACCGCAGCCCAGATCGAGCACATGACCGCCCGGCGGACAGGTGGCACAAAAGGCGCGCCAGATCGGATCCGCCGCCGCCTCGCAGCACATCATCGCCTCGTACTCATCGGCTTGCGCGTCATAAACGCCGAGGGTTTGCGGATCGCTCATAGAAAAATCCCGACGCCGAGACAGGCCAAGACCACGACGGTGAGTTGCAGCCTGAGGGACATCCACCACGTCGGTGTGAGATCCCAGCGGGAGAAGGCGTAATCGATGATGAGCACGCCGATAAAGCCAAAGCTGAGGTTGGTGAGCGCGCTCGTGGGGCCGCTGCCGGGCGCGAAAAACCACCAAAGCGCGGGGATCACCGAGAGCGTATAGGCCGCAAAGGCCTGCGCGCCGCGGGCGTTTGTGGCAAAGCCCCAGAGCACGCCTGCCATGAAAGGCAGGATGATCCCACCGTAGCGCACCATGATAAAGCGACCGTCGCCTTGCAAAGCGGGCGGCAGCGTGACGCTGGGCGGGCTAAAGCCTGTGACCAGCAACGCGCCCCAGATGAACGGGATGAGACCGGCAAAGCCCAAGAGCAGTGCAGGGGCAGGGGTGCGGCCGCGCAGTGCCATGTTAGGCGCGCTCCAACGCGAGACGGCCAGCGAGCGCAGCAAAGATCCCGGCAAAGGAGCGGTTGATCCAAGCCATCGCACGCTCCGAGCTGAGCAGCCAGCGCCGTGCAGCAGCGGCAAAAACGCCGTAGAGCACAAAGACGGCAAAGGTCAGCGCCATGAAAACCGCGCCCATCAGTGCCATTTCGGTCGTTGCTGAGGCGGGATTGCCACTGAGGAATGGCGGCAGAAGCGCGAGAAAAAAGATCGAGAGCTTGGGGTTCAAGATGTTGATAAGCGCGCCGCGCCGCGCGATGACCCACCCCCGCTCGCCGCGCTTTTCAGCGGCGACGGAGAGCGCGCCGCCTGATTTCAGGCTCTGCCAGGCAAGATAAAGCAGATAGGCCACGCCCGCCCATTTCACCACGCTAAAAAGAAGCGCGGAGGTATGCAGGACTGCCGCAAGGCCAAGCGTCGCGGCGGCCAAGTGCGGCAAGATCCCGAATGTGCAACCGAGGGCCGCCCAGATAGCGGCGCGGCGGCCCTGGCCGAGCCCCAGGGCGAGCGTGTAGATGACGCCGGTGCCCGGCGCGATGACCACCACGAAAGCGGTCAAAAGGAATTGGAGTGAAAGCATGAGACCCTACGACGGTGTATTCCCGCGAAACCCTAAGGGGCGCGCCCCGCAGCGTAAAGTAGTGCTTTGCCAGCGCTGCTTTATTTACCGCTGTCCTGAAGTTCCTTCAATAGCGCGCCGATGCGCTTCTGGCGCGTCTCGGGCCGTTTGGCGGTGGTGAGCGGATGCAGGAGCCCGCGGCGCTTGCCCGGGCTGAGTGAGTTCCAAAGGGCCCATCTGTCCGCGGCGCGCAGGGCGGCGCTGACATCGGACGGCACCTCGACAAAATCTGGGTCCGCAGCGCGCAACCGCACCTCAATCGTCTCGCCAGGCGCAAGCCCGGCCTCCTTCAAAAGTGCCTTGCCGGTGTAAAGAAAGGTGCCCTCGATGACCGGTGCCTTGGTGAGTGCGAGGTTGACCGGATACTCGCCCAACTCCCCTTCCACCCGCTTGGCCCCCTCAGCGGCCAGAGCCTCGGAGACATCGGCCGGCAGCGGCAGCACGGTGTATACGTTGTCACCCCATTCCATCGCAATGATCTGTCCATCGAAGGAGTGCCATGCGCCCAAGGCAGCCAAAGCCCTACGCCGGGATACGCAGCACGCGCGGCACTTTGAATTCGACGTTCTCTTGAGCGGTTTCCACCATAATCTGTGTGACCGTAAAGCGGTCTTGAAAAGCGCCAACCACCTCATTGATCAGCACTTCCGGGGCGGAGGCCCCAGCGGTGATGCCGATGCTGCTGATCCCCTCCAGGCTGCGCCAGTCGATGTCTTGCGCGCGCTGCACCAGTTGCGAATAGTTGCAGCCGGCGCGCGCGCCTACCTCGACAAGGCGCTTTGAATTGGAGGAGTTGGGCGCGCCAACGACAAGCATTGCGTCACATTTGGGTGCCATTGCTTTCACCGCCTCTTGGCGGTTTGTGGTGGCATAGCAGATGTCTTCTTTGTGCGGCCCCTGTATGGCGGGAAAGCGGGCGCGCAAAGCGGCCACGATGTCTGCCGTGTCGTCGATGCTCAAGGTGGTTTGCGTGACATACGCCAACTGCCCAGGATCGCGCACGTTAAGACTAGCGACATCTTCGGGCGTCTCCACCAGAAGAACCTCGCCTTCAGGAAGCTGGCCCATGGTGCCCACGGTTTCCGGGTGACCCTCATGCCCGATCATGACCATTTGCAGGCCTTTCTTGGCGTGACGCTGCGCTTCGCTATGCACCTTGGTTACAAGCGGGCAGGTGGCATCGACATAGACCATGTTGCGCGCCTGTGCGGCGTTGGGCACCGACTTTGGCACACCGTGCGCGGAAAAGATCACCGGGCGGTCATCGGGGCATTCGTGCAATTCTTCGACAAAGATTGCTCCCTTGGCACGCAGGCCATCAACGACAAATTTGTTGTGCACAATCTCATGTCGGACGTAGACGGGTGCGCCCCATTTCTCGAGCGCCATCTCAACGATCTTGATGGCGCGGTCCACGCCTGCGCAAAATCCGCGCGGCGCGGCCATGTACATTGTGAGAGAAGGTTTGCTCGGGGTCCCGTCTTTCATGAGCGAGATGTAACCCCTCTAACCGCCGTTGTCACGGGGGGGGCGACCGATCACTTCGCGCAGATCTTCCAGTTCGATGAAGTTATCGACCTGGCGGCGCAGGTCATCAGAGATCATCGGTGGCTGGCTGCGGATGGTGGAGACGCATGAAACGCGCACCCCCTGGCGTTGCAGGCTTTCGACAAGAGGGCGGAAATCACCGTCACCGGAAAAAATCACGATGTGATCGACGTGCGGTGCCAGTTCCATCGCATCGACGGCCAGTTCGATGTCCATGTTGCCCTTCACCTTCCGGCGGCCCATGCTGTCGGTGTATTCTTTGGCCGGTTTGGTGACCATCGAAAAACCATTGTAATTCAGCCAATCCACAAGCGGGCGAATGGGTGAGTATTCATCATTTTCGAGAAGGGCGGTGTAGTAGAACGCGCGCAGCAATTTTCCGCGCCGCATAAACTCGTGCCGCAGCAGCTTGTAGTCGATGTCAAATCCAAGCGTCTTAGCGGCTGCATAGAGATTTGAGCCATCGATAAACAGAGCGAGCCGCTCATCCTTGTAAAACATCTGTTTTCCTTATGACGCGCGCTGACTTCAAATTCAGGTTGGCCCTGCACAGTGCAGCCCTAAACACTTAATACTTCAAACCGAACCCTACAGTCTTTAACGAGTGTTCCTAAAGATTTTTCCCCTGGTCGCAAGCGGAAGTGGAGGGGAAAAACGCAAGGAGCCGCTTGATATGACAACACGGGCACTTTTGGCAATTGGGGCTAACCTTACGTCATCGGTGGGTCCTCCGGCAATGACAATCCAAGCCGCTGTCGCCGCCTTGCGGGAACGTTGTGCAAATCTAAGCAAGGTCAGCAGTTTATATAAAACGCCTGCCTTCCCAGTTGGATCCGGTCCAGACTTTGTCAATGCTGCCGCCGTCCTCGACACACCCGCCGCACCGCGCGCGGTTCTGGCGCTTTTGCACGAGGTTGAGGCTGTGCTGGGCCGCACACGCGATGTGCGCTGGGGCGCACGGGTGATTGATCTCGATCTGATCGGGATGGAAGACCATGTTTTGCCCAATCGCAGTGTCTATGACGCTTGGGCGGGTCTGCCTGCTTCCGCGCACACCGAAAAAGTGCCCGACACGCTGATCCTGCCGCATCCGCGCATGCAAGAACGCAGTTTCGTCCTCGTACCACTGGCCGAGGTCGCGCCAAATTGGCGGCATCCGGTCTTGGGAAAGACGGTCTTGGAACTGCGCGACGCTCTGCCGCAAGCGGAGTTGGGGAGCGTGCAACCTTTGGAATAGCGCTTGTATCTTTGAGAAAACGGCCCTAGATGACAGACTTCTAAAGATATTTCAGCTTGGAGACGTCCATGGCCCGCGTAACCGTAGAAGACTGTGTCGACAAGGTTCCCAATCGCTTTGATCTGGTGATGCTCGCCGCGCATCGGGCGCGTGAGATCTCGGCCGGCTCAGCAGTGACGGTCGATCGCGACAACGACAAGAACCCGGTTGTTTCGCTGCGCGAAATTGCAGAGGAATCGCAGTCAGCTGAAGATCTGCGCGAGCGCTTGATTGAATCGAACCAAAGTCAGATTGAGGTCGATGAGCCCGAAGAGGACGCGATGGCGCTCCTGATGGGGGCGGAGCAAGACAAGCCCGACGAAGACAGCATGTCGGAGGAGATGCTGCTGCGGCAGTTGATGGCAGCGCAGGGACAGGGCTGAGCCCCACGCCCGCCTTTCGGGCATGAGGCAGACGGATGGACACGACCGTTGACACTGCCGACGACCTGATTGCCCGCGTAAAGGTCTACAACCCCAAAACAAACGCATCGCTTTTGCACGCGGCCTTCGACTTTGGCCGCGAAATGCATGCCGGTCAATTCCGCCAATCGGGTGAGCCCTATTTCACGCACCCGGTCACCGTGGCGTCTATCCTGACAGAACAGCAGTTGGATGATGCCACGCTGGCGACCGCGCTGCTGCACGACACCGTTGAGGACACGCGCGCGTCCTATTCGGATGTTGAGCGGCTTTTCGGCTCGGAAGTGGCGGGGCTGGTCGACGGCGTGACAAAGCTCACCAACCTGCAACTGAACTCAACGGAGACCAAGCAGGCGGAGAACTTTCGCAAGCTTTTCATGGCGATGTCCAAGGATCTGCGGGTGATCTTGGTGAAGCTTGCCGACCGGCTGCACAACATGCGCACGATCCGGGCCATGAAGCCTGAAAAACAAATGCAAAAGGCGCGCGAGACCATGGACATCTACGCGCCGCTTGCAGGCCGGATGGGCATGCAATCGATGCGTGAAGAGTTGGAGGATCTGGCGTTCCGCGTGATCAACCCAGAGGCGCGCAATTCCATCATGCGCCGCTTTATCACGCTACAGCGCGAAACCGGCGACGTGATCGAGCGCATCACCGGCGACATGCGCGATGAATTGGAGCGCGCCAAGATCAAGGCGGAGGTCTTTGGCCGGGCGAAAAAGCCCTATTCGATCTGGCGCAAGATGAAGCAAAAAGAGCAGCGTTTTTCCCGGCTCGCCGATATCTACGGCTTTCGGATCCTCACCAAGACGGAACAGGATTGTTACCGCGCATTGGGGATCATTCACAATCGCTGGCGGGCGGTGCCAGGGCGGTTCAAGGACTACATCAGCCAGCCCAAGTCGAACGGCTATCGCTCTATCCATACGGCGGTGTCTGGTCGCGATGGCAAGATCGTTGAGGTACAGATCCGCACCCGGCAGATGCATGATGTCGCTGAAACCGGCGTTGCCGCGCATTGGTCTTACCGCGACGGCAAGCGCTCGGAGAACCCTTTTGCCGTGGACCCGGCAAAGTGGATTTCGCAGCTCAGCGAGCAATTCGATTCCGAGGAGGATCACGAAGACTTCTTTGAGGCGGTGAAGCTTGAAATGTATGCCGACCAGGTGTTCTGCTTCACCCCGAAAGGCGACGTGGTTAAACTGCCGCGTGGCGCGACCCCGCTGGATTTCGCCTATGCCATTCACACGCGCATTGGCAATTCTTGTGTGGGGGCCAAGGTGGATGGCATGCGCGTGCCGCTCTGGACCCGGGTCAAGAACGGGCAATCGATTGAGATCATCCGGGCGCAAGGGCAGACGCCGCAGGTCACATGGCTCGATATCGTGACCACGGGCAAGGCGAAATCCGCGATCCGCCGCTCCCTGAGAGAGATCGACCGCGCGCGGTTTGTGAAACTGGGGCAAGAGCTTGCCCGATCTGCCTTTGCGCAGGTGGGCAAAAGCGCAACCGAGAAGGCGCTGCGCACAGCGGCCAAGAACCTGCGCGTTGAAAGCGTGCAAGAGCTTTTGGCGCAATTGGGGAGTTCTGAGATCACCGGGCGGGAGGTGGTCAGCGCGGTTTACAGCGGCCTGCCGCAGCGTGAGGGCGAGCCGATCAATGCCAAGCGTGCGGTCATCGGTCTGGAGCCGGGGCAATTCTTCAACCGCGCCCCTTGCTGTAATCCGCTGCCGGGCGAGCGCATCGTCGGCATCACCTTCAAAGGCGAAGGCGTCACCGTACACACCATTGATTGCGCCAATTTGCAAAGATACGAAGAGCAGCCGGATCGCTGGCTTGACCTGCGCTGGCAAGAGGGCAACCACCCGGTTGTCTACGGCGCGGTGATCGATGTCACCATCGGGAACGGAGCCGGCGTTTTGGGCCGGATCTGCACCTTGATCGGTGAGGCCAAGGCCAATATTTCAGATCTACAATTCTTAGAGCGCAAACCTGACTTTTACCGATTGCTGATCTATGTCGAACTCCGGGATGTTACCCATCTTCATACGTTGATGACGACGTTAGAGGCTGAAGGCGATGTGGCTGAAATTTCGCGTTACCGCAAAATTGACGCGACAGCGTCAACTGCTTGACGCTTGCGCATGCCACGGGTGACCCGCAGCCGCAATAGGAGCATAGGAAAGCCAAATTGATCTTCAAACGCCGCGATCCAAAGCCGAGGTTCCGTGCGATGGCAGAGTTTCTCTGGCCGCGCGGCGGGTGGGCGCGCGCGTTTCAATACGTCCGGCACCGCATGCAACGGCTGCCCGACAGTCCTGAGCGGATTGCGCGTGGCGTTTGGGCGGGCGTCTTTGTGACGTTCACCCCGCTCTTTGGTCTGCACTTTTTCGTCTCCGTTTTGCTCGCCATCTTGATCCGCGGCAATATCGTCGCGGCACTTATGGCGACATTTGTGGGCAATCCGCTCACCTTTATCTTTATCGCCTTCATCTCGCTCAAGACCGGTTACATGATCCTGGGCATTGAGCTTGAGCGATGGCAGCTGACCATGCTCAGTCGGCGGTTTGCCGATGCGGGCAGCGATCTGTGGCACAATTTCATCGCGATTTTCACGACGGCGCGGATGGATTGGTCAGGTCTTGCGATCTTTTCCAAAGAAGTCTTTTTGCCGTACTTTATCGGCGGCTTGATCCCGGGGATGATCTGCGCAACCGCGTGCTACTACCTCATGGTGCCGGTCCTGCGTGCCTATCAGAAGCGGCGTCGCGGCATGATCAAAGCAAAGTTTGAGGCAATGAAGCGAAAAGCGGCGGCAAAGGCTGACGCCAAGGCAAAAGCGGAGTAGAGAGAGGGTCCACGGGGTCCGATCGATCAAGCTTCAAAAGGACATCAGATGACTGAACAGCCGAAACTGCGCCTTGGCGTGAACATCGACCATGTGGCCACGGTGCGCAACGCGCGCGGGGGGGCGTACCCCGATCCGTTGCGCGCGGCAAAGGTGGCGGAGGACGCAGGTGCTGACGGCATTACAGCGCATCTGCGCGAGGACCGGCGGCACATCTCGGATATGGATATCGAGGGCCTGATGGAGGTTTTGCGGGTGCCGCTCAACTTTGAGATGGCCGCAACCGATGAGATGCAACAGATTGCATTGCGCCACAAACCCCACGCCGTCTGTATCGTGCCCGAAAAGCGGGAAGAGCGCACGACCGAAGGCGGCCTCGAAGTTGCCCGTGAGGAAAACAAGCTGGCGCATTTCATTGCCCCCCTGCGCGAAGCAGGGTGCCGTGTGTCAATTTTTATCGCTGCCGATCAGCGCCAGATCGAGGCGGCCAACCGGATCGGGGCAGAGGTGATCGAACTGCATACCGGTGCCTATTGCGACGCCATCGCAGAGGGGCATGACGATGCGGCTCAGAGCGAATTGAGCAAACTGCGCGAGATGTCCGGCTTTGCCCATGATCTTGGGCTTGAGGTGCATGCAGGGCACGGGCTCAACTACGAGACGGTGCCGCATATCGCGGCGTTCCCTGAGGTGCGTGAGCTCAACATCGGGCATTTTCTGATCGGGGAGTCCATCTTTCGCGGGCTGGCCCCAGCGATTGCGGAAATGCGCCGTCTGATGGATGCCGCACGCGCGTGATCTTGGGGATCGGCACAGATCTGGCCAATATTGAGCGGATCCAAGGCACGCTGGACCGGTTTGGAGATCGGTTTCGGAACCGCGTCTTCACCGAAATCGAGCAGCGCAAAGCCGAACGGCGAAAAGACGTTGCCGGCACCTACGCCAAACGCTGGGCTGCAAAAGAGGCCTGTTCCAAAGCGCTTGGCACCGGGCTGCGCATGGGGATCGCCTGGCGCGACATGGCGGTGCGCAATTTGGAGACCGGGCAGCCGGTGATGCAGGTCACTGGCTGGGCCGCCGCGCGGTTGGCTGAGATGACCCCAACGGGACACGAGGCGTTGATCCACGTCAGCCTCACGGATGATCACCCCTGGGCGCAGGCCTTTGTGGTGATTGAGGCCCGGCCCGTTGGTGCGGCCGCGCCTTGACACTCATGCCCCTCAGCCGCATGTAACATCAAACATTAGGGTGAGGCGGCGCATGGCCGAAAAAGCAAAAACCGGCAATGCGGTGGTTGAGACGATCAAGACCATTGTCTATGCGCTGCTGATCGCGGGTGTCTTTCGCACCGTGTTCTTTCAGCCCTTCTGGATCCCGTCAGGGTCGATGAAAGAGACGCTGCTCATCGGAGACTTTCTCTTTGTGAACAAAATGGCTTATGGCTATTCCTACGCCTCTTGTCCGTCTCTCATGCTGCCCAACATAGGGATTGAGATTGACGCTAAAGACGTCTGCGGTGCCTTTGACGGAGAGAACACGCGTCTTTGGGGCGGTGATCCGCAGCGCGGCGACGTTGTGGTGTTCCGCCATCCGGTTTCGGGGCGCGATTACATCAAGCGTCTGATCGGGCTGCCGGGCGATACCATACAGATGAAGGAAGGGCGCCTTCATATCGATGACACGCCGGTAGAGGTGGCGGATGCGGGAACCTTTGTCGAAGAAAAGCGCGCTCAGGGGCCGCAGCGGCTGCGCCCGCGCTGCGAGAACGACCCTGTTGGCGAGAGCGGCGATTGCGTCAAGTCGCGCCAGATAGAGACCCTGCCCAACGGGGTGAGCCACGCAATCCTCAACATTGCCGATCAGCAGTCCGACCGGACAGGCATTTACACGGTGCCCGAGGGGCATTTCTTTTTCATCGGCGACAATCGCGACAACTCGGCCGATAGCCGTCTGGCCCAACAGGTGGGCGGCGTTGGCTTTGTCCCCTATGAGAACCTCATCGGACGGGCGGACCGGATCATGTTCAGCTCTGCCGGGGCCTCCATGCTTTATTTCTGGACCTGGCGCGGGGACCGGTTTTTCAAAGCAGTTGAATGAAGCTGAGTTCGGAGCTTAGAGCTTTTGAGGCTCGGATCGGGCACCGGTTTGCGGATCCTGCGCTTTTGAACCGTGCGCTCACCCATGCCTCAATGAGCAATGCCAACAAAGATGACAATCAGCGCCTTGAGTTTTTGGGCGACCGGGTTTTAGGGCTGGTGATGGCCGAGGCGCTGCTGTCGTCGGATCAGGCGGCCAGCGAGGGTCAACTGGCACCGCGCTTCAACCGACTTGTGCGCAAGGAGACCTGCGCAGATGTGGCGCGCCAGATTGATCTTGGCGCGGTGCTGCGGCTGGGGCGGTCTGAGATGATATCGGGCGGGCGGCGCAAACAGGCGCTCTTGGGCGATGCGATTGAAGCGGTGATTGCGGCCGTCTATCTCGACGGTGGGTTTGAGGCTGCGCGGGACTTGATCCTGCGGCTCTGGGGCGCGCGGGTTCAGACCGTTGAGGCGGATGCGCGCGACGCCAAAACCGCACTGCAGGAATGGGCGCAGGCGCGCAAGCTGCCGCCACCGCAGTACGTGCAAACCGCGCGCACGGGACCTGATCACGCGCCCACCTTTACCATCGCGGCGCGCCTTGAAACAGGTGCGGAGGCCGCGGCGACAGCTGCATCCAAACGCGCCGCAGAGCAGGCCGCGGCGGCCGCCCTCTTGTCGCAAGTGGCGGGGGAAAGATGAGCACGCGGGCGGGATTTGCAGCCCTCATCGGGGAGCCCAACGCGGGCAAATCGACGCTGCTCAACCGCATGGTAGGGGCCAAGGTCTCTATCGTGACACACAAGGTCCAGACCACTCGGGCGCGGATCCACGGCGTGGCGATGCAAGGCACCGCGCAGATTGTCTTTGTCGACACGCCAGGTCTCTTCCAACCGCGCCGCCGCCTTGACCGCACGATGGTGGCCGCCGCTTGGGGCGGGGCGGCGGACGCGGATGTCATCGTGCTGCTGATCGAAGCGCATCGCGGATTGACCGAAGGGGTGCAGCGGATCTTGCAGGGTCTTGTCGAGCTCGGAGGCGGCCGGCGCGTCGCCTTGGCAATCAATAAGATCGACCGGGTTGAAGCGCCGGTGCTCTTGGGGCTGACAAAAGAGATGAACGCGGCCTTTGCCTTTGACGAGACCTTTATGATCTCTGCCGAGCGGGGTCACGGCGTCGAAACGCTGCGCGGCTGGCTGGCGGGGCAGATGCCCGAGGGTCCCTGGCTCTACCCCGAAGACCAGATCGCCGATCTGCCGCTGCGCATCATCGCCGCTGAGACGACACGGGAAAAGCTGACGCTGCGCTTGCATCAGGAATTGCCCTATCAACTCACCGTGGAGACCGAGACATGGGAGGAGCGCCGTGACGGTTCCGCGCGCATCGAACAGGTGATCTATGTTCTGCGAGATGGCCACAAGGGCATTGTACTGGGCCACAAGGGAGAGACCATCAAAGCGGTGAGCAAAGCCGCGCGCGAAGAGTTGGAGGCTTTTTTGGAGCGGCGCATTCATCTGTTTTTGCAGGTCAAAGTTCGGTCCAATTGGCTGGATGAGGCGGAGCGGTACAGCCAGATGGGCTTGGACTTCAAAGATGGCAACGGGTGAGCCCGCAGCTGCTGGTGGAGTGAGTTGTATGGGAAAGATGAAGCGGGTGATGATGTGGCCCGGCTGACCGCGCGGTTTTGGGTCGATGCCTATCTCGCGCGCCTCGCTGTCTTTGACATTCCTGGCTTTGTCGTGGCGCATGGCGATGACACAGGCGGCGCTGTTTTGGTGAAGCTCTCCACTTTGGATGGACGGGCAGATCTTTATCATCGCTCGTTTGATCTTGAGACGGGGGCGCGGCAGTGGGTGGTGCTTGAGGCGGGGGAAGAGGCGGTGGTCGATGCTGCCGTGGCGCGGCAACGTGGCTTTGACCCCGACCTTTGGGTGATTGAAGTGGAGGACCGGCAGGGCCGGCATTTGCTCGATACCGAAGGCCTGGGTTGATGGATTGGCGCGATGAAGGGATCCTTTTGAGCGTGCGCCGCCATGGTGAGACGGCAGCGATCATCGAGGTGTTTACGCCGGAGCGGGGACGGCACGCGGGCGTTGTGCGGGGCGGGACAAGCCGGAAAATCGCGCCGATTTTGCAGCCGGGCGCACAGCTTGATCTGGCCTGGCGCGCGCGGCTGGAGGATCATCTTGGCACGTTCACGGTGGAGCCTTTGCGCAGCCGGGCGGCCGCGGCATTGAGCGACAGGCTGGCGCTGGCCGGATTGAACGCGGTGACCGGCCTTTTGGTGTTTTGCCTGCCGGAACGTGCAGCCCATCCCGCCCTTTATGCGCGCACCGAAGCACTGCTTGATCTTCTTGGCCAGAATGAGATCTGGCCACTTGCTTACCTGCAGTGGGAATTGGCGCTTTTGGAAGAGATGGGATACGCGCTCGATCTCTCGTCATGTGCGGTCACGGGGGCCAAGGAAGATCTGGCGTATGTCTCGCCCAAGTCGGGCCGAGCGGTCTCTGCGGCCGGTGCTGGCACGTGGGCGGATCGCTTGCTGCCGCTGCCCCCGGTCCTGCGTGGCATTGGAGAGGCACCCGACCATGAAATAGCGCAAGCGTTCCAGACGACAGGGCATTTCCTGTCCGCCCATTTGGCGCGCAACCTTGGTGATGCGCCGCTGCCGCACGCCCGGGCACGCTACGTTGAGGCCTTTGGCCGCGCCGTTTGAAGCGTTTTCGATTTGATCTGCAACACGACGCATCCCTTATAGCGCCCCGCCTTTAACCTGAAGCGCCGATACCCTGCCACGCTTCGCGCGCGCGGGACATCGGCGATACTTGATGTTTCAAGGTAAAGGCGGGACGTTTCAACATGTCGTGATCTTAGGTTTAAGGCAGCGTTGCGTGAGTCAATTTTTTCGTAAACCGCTTTAGCGCGTCAACCGCGCGGAGGTGACAGGCCTATTCTAGCGCGAGGATGGTATCCACAAGGGTCTCAAACGGGGCGGTGTCGGACGCATTCGCCATCAGCGGCAACCCAGTGAGCGTCGCCTGGATCGCCCGCGCGAAATTCACGTTTGAAAGTCCCATTGCTGAGAGCAAACGGCTGATGAACTCCAGACGCTCTTCGTCCACTTCACGCAGCGCTGCTGCGGCCCTCGTGTCCGCTTGCGCCCAAATCCGGAGTTGCGGCTCAACCGGATCGGCAAGCACCCCTTGACCAAAGGCGCGCAGCCGCACATCCGCATCCCCGGTTTGTTGCACCGCGGTCACGACGTGCTGCAAGGCTTGCGCCTGCCAGGCGGTGATCAAGGCTCCTTGGAAGGCAGGCACATCTTTGAAATGCCAGTAAAACGATCCCTTGGTTGTCTTGAGGGCGCGGGCCAGCGGTTCCGCCGCGAGGGCCTGCGGACCGGTGCGCGCCAGCGCATCAAAGCCAGCCGCGATCCATTTTTCGGGAGAGAGTCGAGTGCGCGCCATGGCTGTCTGATACCGCCCGAAGACCTGGAGAGGCAAGACATGCCGCCGGTATTGGCGGCAAAGTCGCGGGGATCGATGATGCGCTGTGCATTTCGCTCAACGCGGGAGCGTTTAGGCCCTTGGGAACGTCTCCGTGAGGGTGCCGCAGATTGCAGAGCGGCACCCTATGAGACAAGTGGCACAGGCTTATCCGAGCAGGCGTCGGGCGATCACCTGCGCCTGGATTTCAGCGGCCCCTTCAAAAATGTTCAGGATGCGCGCATCGCAGAGGACCCGGCTGATCTTGTACTCCAGCGCAAAGCCGTTGCCGCCGTGGATTTGCAGACCGTTGTCTGCCGCGGCCCAGGCCACGCGGGCCCCCAGCAGCTTGGCCATGCCCGCCTCCACATCGCAACGGCGGCCCTCGTCCTTTTCGAAGGCCGAGAAATAGGTGAGTTGACGGGCCACCATGATCTCCACCGCCATCATCGCAAGCTTTGAAGAGACGCGGGGGAAGTTGATCAGGGCTTTGCCGAATTGCTTGCGTTCCAGCGCATACTGCATGGAGATATCCAGCGCAGATTGTGCGACACCAACGGCACGCGCAGCCGTTTGGATCCGCGCGCTTTCAAAGGTCTCCATAAGCTGTTTGAAGCCCTTGCCTTCTTCTCCGCCCAGCAGGTTCTCACCTTTGACGCTGAAGTTATCGAAGGCAAGCTCGTACTCTTTCATGCCGCGGTAGCCGAGAACTTCAATCTCACCGCCTGTCATCCCTTCGGTGGGGAAGGGGTGTTCATCCGTGCCTGGGGTCTTTTCGGCCAGGAACATGGAGAGGCCTTTGTAGTTGTCGGTGCTTGGATCGGTGCGTGCCAGCAGCGTCATCACTTGCGTGCGGGTGGCATGGGTGATCCAGGTCTTGTTGCCGGTGACCTTGTAGTCGCCGTTCTCGTCTTTGACCGCGCGTGTGCGCAGCGCGCCGAGGTCCGACCCCGTGTTGGGTTCTGTAAAGACGGCGGTGGGCAGTGTTTCTGCCGATGCGAGGCGGGGCAGCCACTTCTCTTTCTGCTCCTGCGTGCCGCCAGCGATGATCAACTCGGCCGCGATCTCAGACCGGGTGCCAAGAGAGCCCACGCCGATGTAGCCGCGCGACAGCTCTTCGGAGACCACACACATGGATGCCTTGGAAAGACCGAAACCACCAAACTCCTCGGGAATGGTCAGGCCAAAGACCCCCATTTCGGCGAGTTCTTCGATCACCTCCATCGGGATCAAATCGTCCTTGAGGTGCCAATCGTGCGCGAAGGGCTCCACCTTTTCGACAGCGTAGCGGCGGAACTGCTCGCGGATCATCTCCAACTCATCGTCGAGGCCTGATGTGCCCACGGTGATGTTCGCGGAATGCTCTTGCATAAGTTCGACGAGGCGGCTGCGCGCAGCCTGCGTGTTGCCCGCCTGGGTGAGGGTTTGGATCGCGGGCACCATCAAGCCGCGCATGTCCTCTTGGCTCAGCCCCAAATCTTGCAGGCGCACGATCTCGCCCTGGTTCATTTGGATGCCGCCGTAGATCTGCCAGAGGTACTCGCCAAAGGCGATCTGTTGGATCAACTGTTCGGTCTCACCGAACTTGCCGTCCTGGTTGAGCGCCTCAGCCCATTTCTGCATCTCTCTGAGCGATTGCGCGTAGGTGGCGAGCCAAGCGAGCCCGTGCGCAGCCGTCTGATGCGCCTCGATCAGCGCGCCCGACACGCGGCCCTCTGCGCTGACCATCTCGCGAACGCTGGTCTTGGCCTTCGCCAAGATCTCGTCCACCGGAGGCACGGCTGCCGCGGTCAGCGCGAGCAAATCGTCCAGAACAACTGGCGCAGGGGTGAATGTCATATCCTGACCGTCGTGAGCCATAAACAAGTACCTCTCTAAAACCTTTGGCGCTGATAGCGCCTTCGCACCTGCAGCACAACAAAAATGCGTTTCGGTGCGTCATTTCGTTCGAATGTTTCGTCCGGCATTTTTGCGATGCAGCCGCCCTTCGATTTGTTACGTAGAGCTATGGACGCGTTCTTTCCATTTTTGAGCTTGGTTTCGCTCGTTTTCGCTTTTGGTATCGCGTTTGCAGCAGGATTCGTCAAAGGCGTGGTCGGATTCGCTTTGCCGCTGGTCATGATCTCGGGCTTAACCCTGTTGTTGTCTGTGGATTTGGCCCTCGCGGGGCTTTTGTTGCCAACGCTGGTCGCCAACATCGCCCAAGCGTCGCGCCGGGGGCAGGGATCGGCCTGGGATCTTGTGAAGAACTTTCGGGTCTTTTTGATTTTGGGCGCACTTTTTCTGGTCAGCTCTGCCCAGCTTGTGCGCCTGGTGCCGCAAACACTTCTGCTTTTTGCCATCGGCGTTCCGGCTTTGGCCTATGCGACCTTGGAACTTTTGGGTTGGCGTTTGCATCTGAAAAGCAGAACCGTGTTCTTTGACGCTGCATTCGGCACCATCACCGGGATATTCGGCGGGTTGGCGGGCATTTGGGGCCCGCCGACGGTAATGTACCTTACCGCACTGGGCACCGCCAAGGATGACCAGATTCGCATGCAGGGGGTGATCTACGGCGTGGGCTCGGTCGCGCTCTGCCTGGCTCACGTTGGTTCGGGGGTTCTGAACGCCGACACCGTCGCTTTTTCCGCTGTGTTGATCTTGCCAACGCTCGTCGGCCTCTGGGTGGGCGGACGGGTATTGGACCGCATCAATCAGGTGATGTTTAGAAAAGCGACCCTTGTGGTCTTACTGATCGCTGGCGCAAACATGATCCGCCGTGCGATCGTCGGCGTGTGAGGCCCGCGATTTCCCGCAATAGGGACGCGGACCCCGCAGGATCTTAGCTGTTGCGCGCGACAGTTGCGCCGGACACGTCTTCAATGAATGTAACAATGCGTGTTTTGACGTCATCGTCTTTGATGGCCGCCAGGGCATGCACAATTTTCATGCCGGGATCTTTTGCAGTTTCTTCGCCTGAATCGTGCAGCCCTTCGAAAAAATAGGCCGGTGGCACTTGCAGGATTTGGGCCAGTTCAAACAGCCGGCTTGCGGCGATGCGGTTCGAGCCGATTTCATACTTCTGGATTTGCTGGAACGAGAGGTTCAGCTTCCGAGCGACATCGGTCTGAGACAAACGCCGTAAGGTACGGATTTGTTTGAGTTTGCGGCCTACATGGAGATCAACAGGATGTGACATATAAAGAACCTTTGGTTGTGCCAGGCCAGTAATCCTCGGAAGCCTTCTTTCAGACAATTGATAATATTCTATTTTTTTCCGACACTGTTTAAGACAGCAGTGTATTAAAATTGTTGCATTAATGTATGATTTCTGTACCATCGCCGGAATATGAACAAGCGTATGAGTGCATCAGATTCGCGGCCGGTGGTCGCGCCGGCGCCGCCACCGGCTCTTTTGTTTGAGATGTTGCGGTCGTTTGTCGTTTTATCTGAGACACTTAACTTAAGCCACGCTGTTCAGAAACTCGGCAGTACAAGGCAGACGGTGCGCCGTCACATCGCTTCATTGGAAGAGACAAAAGGTGGTGCGTTGTTTGACGTACAAGACCGGCGCTACGTATTGAGTGCGCTCGGCACTCAAATATTGCCCGAAGCGCATAGATTGGTCGCCGGAGCAGCGGCTTGGTATACCGGAAATTCCGGGTTGGTGAATGGTTTGCAATTCATCAATCAAGCCAATTTGGACGGATGGTACTTCTATCAGCAACAACACCCAATAAGCCGAGCCTTTACCTCCTCAGGTGAGATGCTGCAAAAGGTGCTGAAGGGCTGGACCGAGGCGGGGGGGCAACTCGAACATCCCGCGCTGCGCGAGGTGCGCCGGTTTTGCAATATTTTCCGAAGGTTCAATGACGATCTGATCTTTGCTGAGGTGGGTGAAGACAGCTCCTTTGTGTCATGGTTTGGGGAAACGACGGCGCAATCCTCCGTCGGGCGGGCTTTGGGGCAGATGCCGGGAGGCAATGATTTTGGGCGCCTCGTGGACATCGCCTATGAAGAGGTGGAAGCGACTCAGTCAATTCGCCTAGATCATGTGCACACACTGTTGCCATTTGGCGACAGTGGCAATAATTTGCCGATCTCATATGAGCGTTTGATGCTTGGCGCGCGCTTCCCGGACCAGAGCTTGGCGATCGTTTCTGCGGTTCGAAGAACTTATGACATTGAAATTAAAGGGGTAAGTCGGGCGATGCTGCAAAGCATGCCTGCGAAGATGGAGATGAGTTAAAGGTGATCGGTCTGCTATAACCAGTATCTAGATTTTACTTAAAATGCGTTACATTCTGCCTCGAAAGCAATGCTGGAGGGGCGGAATGGCTATTCATGGATTACAGGCTGAGGATCGGTTCAAAGCAGCCAGCTCAGATATACTGGATCGCTTCGGCGTTACGCTAACCATCGGCAACGATTTTGAGCACTATCGCGAATGTGTGGCGGAGGCCCGGCCAGATCACCGCATCGGCGACCCATTTGATGCGGAAAAGCACGACATGAGCCCCAGCAAAGCCTGCTGGATTGTCGGCCGCGATCTGGAAGGCCGCATCATCCACCTTCAGGTTTTACGCGTGCTGCCCACCATGGGGTTCAGCGTTGCCGAGTACTTCCGCCAAAGATTTCATGAGTTCTCCCCCTCCGAGCTCGACATCGACTTTGTGCGCTCGCGCTACCGGGCCGGCCCTGGGGCCAAGCGCATGTCGGGCACTGTTGTCTATTCCGGTGAGACCTGGGTCGGCGGCACGCCGGGGCAGTATCGGGGCACTGGGATCTCTTCTGTTTTGGGGCGCTTTGCACTTCTGACAGCGCTCAAAGAGTTCTCTGCGGATTATGTCGTGGGCTTTATGACGAAACCGGTGGCCTACAAAGGCTTTTGCCTGCGCATGGGATTTATGCATGCCGAGCCTATGGCCCTGCGCTGGTACGTCAAAGGCAAGCCAGACGCGATGGAGGGCGTAATGGTCTACATGAGCGACGAGGACATCCGGTTCATCCTCGATCTGCCCTCTGCTGAGATTGAAATGATGGCTGCCTAGCCGGAGAGGGCCGACGCCGTGTCGGCCCAGCACGCCCCAACCCTTAACCGATCGCGGCGGAGCGGACGTCCTCGTCGATAAAGGGCAGGTACTGGGCGAAGTTATCTGAGAACATGTTCACCAGCTTCGCCGCTTGCCTGTCATAAGCCTGCGGATCGTCCCAGGTCCGGCGCGGGTCGAGAAGAATGTCAGGCACGCCCTCAACAGCGACCGGCACCTCAAAGCCAAAGTTTGGATCTTTGCGGTACTGCACTTGCGCCAAGTCGCCTTCCAGGGCTGCGGTCAACAGCGCCCGTGTCGCTTTGATCGGCATGCGAGAGCCCACGCCATAGGCACCGCCCGTCCAGCCCGTGTTCACCAGCCAGCACACCGCACCGTGCTGGGCGATCTTCTCGCGCAGGAGATTGCCGTAAACCTCCGGCCGCCGCGGCATGAAGGGCGCGCCAAAGCAGGTCGAGAAGGTGGGCTGCGGCTCTGTCACGCCCCGCTCTGTCCCCGCCACTTTTGCCGTGAAGCCTGAAAGGAAGTGATACATCGCCTGCGCCGGTGTCAGCCGCGCAATGGGCGGCAGAACGCCAAAGGCGTCGCAAGTGAGCATGATGATGTTTTTGGGGTGGCCCCCCATCGCCTTGGCAGAGGCATTGGAGATGTAGTGCAACGGGTAGGCGCAGCGCATGTTTGCCGTGAGGCTGTCGTCCTCAAAATCGAGCGCTTTGCTGTCTTCGTCGTAGATCATGTTCTCAATGACCGTGCCGAACTTGGTCGTTGTGTCATAGATCTCAGGCTCGGCTTCGCGGCTCAGGTTGATCGTCTTGGCATAGCACCCGCCTTCAAAGTTAAAGGTGCCATTGTCCGACCAACCGTGCTCATCATCACCGATGAGCACCCGCTGCGGGTCTGCCGAAAGCGTCGTTTTGCCGGTGCCCGAAAGCCCAAAGAAGACGGCCGTGTCCACCGGATTGCCGGGAGCGTGATTGGCTGAGCAATGCATCGGCATGATGCCCTTCTCTGGCAGCAAGTAGTTCAGCAGGGTAAAGACAGATTTCTTGTTCTCGCCCGCGTATTCCGTCCCGCCGATCAAGATCATCTTGCGGTCGAAGTTCATTGCGATCACCGTCTCTGACCGGCAATTGTGTTTGGCGGGGTCCGCTGTGAAGCTTGGGCAGTTGATCACCGTAAAATCTGCGACAAAATCGTCGAGGTCCGCCCGGTCCGGGCGGCGCAGCATATGGCGGATAAACAGACCGTGCCAGGCCATCTCTGTCACCATGCGCACATTGATCGAATGCCGAGGGTCCGCCCCGCCCACCAGGTCCTGCACGAAGTACTCTTTGCCCTGCATGTGCGCGATCATGTCGTCATAGAGCGCGTCGAACCCTTCGGGCGACATCTCGGCATTGTTGTCCCACCAAATGTGCTCCGCCACAGAGGGTGTTTTGACAACGTGCTTGTCTTTGGGGGAGCGTCCAGTGAACTTGCCAGTGGTGACCAAAAAGGTGCCGCCGACGCCCAAAGTCCCCTCTCCACGCTTGAGCGCAGATTCGATTAACGCGGGCTCAATCAGGTTGTAATAGACATTTCCCAGCCCTGTGATCTGCTGATCTTCGAGGCGGAACTGCGGGTTGACCCGTCCAAATGTCATGAATGTTCTCCTGCAGGCGCACAAAATGCGGCGCGAAAATGACGTGGTTGACCGCGGGGTTAGCGGCCCTGGAACAGCGTCTTAACACGAGGATTTGAGGGCTGAGAAGGGTGCCCAACGGCAGTTAGCGCCACCATAGCAAAGATAGGCCGCATCGGGGCGTTTCCCCCCTCCGTTGTGGCGTGCAGTGGAAACAAAAGTGAGGCAATTTAGCCATTGCTAACCAAATTATGGCGGAATTGTGGCGAATGGCTTGCGCGATTCGCAGTTAATCGTTGATTCGCTTCGCGAAAACAGGGATCTATGCTAGAAAAAAGAAGAAACACAAATTGAGCAGTACAAAGGAACAGGCAATGTCAAAGATTGCATTGGTCGACGACGACCGGAATATTCTGACCTCTGTGTCGATGACGCTAGAGGCGGAAGGGTTTGAGGTAGAGACGTATAACGACGGGCAGGCGGCGCTGGACGCGTTCAATAAAAAATTGCCCGATATGGCGGTGCTGGACATCAAGATGCCGCGCATGGATGGCATGGATCTGCTGCAGCGTCTGCGCCAGAAAACGGCGATGCCGGTGATCTTTCTGACGTCGAAGGATGATGAGATTGACGAGGTGCTCGGCCTGCGCATGGGGGCCGATGATTACGTCAAAAAACCCTTTAGCCAGCGGTTGTTGGTGGAACGCATTCGGGCGTTGCTGCGCCGCCAGGACGCGGTGGAATCCAATGAGGTGGGCGATACCGAAGACACCAAAGTGATGGAGCGGGGCGAGCTGCGCATGGACCCGCTGCGCCACTCGGTGTCTTGGAAAGGCAAGGATGTGTCTCTCACCGTCACCGAGTTTTTGCTGCTGCAGGCCCTGGCCCAGCGTCCTGGTTTTGTGAAGTCGCGGGACCAATTGATGGACGTGGCCTACGACGATCAGGTCTATGTCGACGATCGCACCATCGACAGCCACATCAAACGTCTGCGCAAAAAAATGCGCACAGCGGATGAGGAATTCTCCGCCATTGAGACGCTTTACGGGATCGGCTACAGATACAACGAAGAATAAGCGGCCCCAAAGGCCGCATAGAAAGGGTGTAGTGCGCGATCTAGGCTCTTCGACGCGGGATGGCGATGTTGTCCTGGGCGACGATTGGGTTGCCCCGGACAAAGCCGATCCCAATGAGTTGCGCGCGACGCGGGAGCGTCGTGGGCTTTTTGCGTTGCGCAGCTCGCCTCTGACGCGGAAGATCATCACCTTCAACCTAATTGCTCTCAACGTTCTCGTTGCGGGCATCCTCTATCTCAACTCGTCGCGCGACAGTCTGGCGGTGCAACGTGCCTCGGCGCTTGTATCTGAGGCGGAACTGATCGCGGAAGTCATTGAAGCTCGACTGCCCGACGCAGGCCCCGTCGATCTAACAGACCCTGCACAAATTGACCTTGAGGCCACGCTGACCGCGCTTGATCTGCGCAGCGGCGACAACGTCTTTGTCTTTGCGCCCGATGATGCGCTCTTGGCGGAATACATGGGGGACGTGACGATCAGCGAGCAGTCCGACGCGCCGCCCGCGACATACATCACCGACGGTCTCAATTGGGTCTGGGACAAACTGTCGAGCCCGTTTGTTAGCGATACAGTTGTGGTGGCCGATCCGATCCAAGAACAGCTGAAACCCTTGGTTAGCGGCACGCTGCAAAACGGCACGCGCATTGAATACAACCTCGAGGGGGAAGGCGGATCATTCTTCACCGTGCTCGCGCCCGTGGTGCATCAACAACTGGCCGTTGGCGTCGTCGCGGTCGCCTCTGGCGCTGGCGAGATCGATCAGATCGTGCGCGGCGAGCGTGAGCGCGTCCTGCAAATGTTTGTCATTGCAACGCTCGTCTCCATCGGGTTGAGCCTCGTGCTGGCCTCCACCATCGCCAATCCCTTAGCCGACCTCGCTGCCGCTGCTGAGCTTGGGCGCGATAAGGACGCGCGACGCATGAACCCCGGCCGCATCCGCATCCCCGATCTGACCGCGCGCCCCGATGAAATCGGGCGCTTGTCAGGTGCGCTGCGCAGCATGCTCTCGGCGCTCTACAACCGCATCGACGGCAACGAACAATTCGCCGCTGACGTGGCCCATGAGATCAAGAACCCGCTTGCCTCGCTGCGCTCTGCCGTGGGCACGCTGCGCATGGTTAAACGCGACGATCAGCGCGAGAAGCTCCTGGATGTGATCGACCACGATGTGCGCCGGTTGGACCGATTGGTGAGCGATATCTCCAACGCCTCGCGGCTCGATTCCGAATTGGTGAAAGAAGAGCAAGAACAGTTCGACCTGCTCACCATGGTCGGCAACCTTTGTCAGTACCTGGGCGAAGATGCTGAGAAGAAAGGCATCGATTTCATCACCGACCTGCCAGATGAGCCCATCATGGTGGACGGTCTGGAAGCGCGGCTGGCTCAGGTGTTTGTCAACCTCATCACCAACGCGATCTCTTTTTGTGAAGACGGGGACGCGATCCGCGTCTGGGCGCGGCAGCGCGAAAACCGCGTGTTGGTCGTGGTCGAAGACACCGGCCCCGGCATCCCCGAACAGGCGCTATCAAAGATCTTCACGCGGTTCTACTCGCAAAGGCCCGAAGAGCACTTTGGCAATAACTCCGGCCTTGGCCTTGCCATCTCCAAGCAGATCGTGGAGGCGCATGGCGGCGTGATCTGGGCCGAGAACATCCGCCCGACCGAGGCGGATCTTGCCTCCGACCCGCTTGGCGCGCGCTTTGTCGTGGGCCTGCCGACCTGAGGCGCGCCGCCCAGTGACCGCACAAATCTCCGAGGTCTTGCACGCCACAACCGTCAGCGTCGAAGGACGCGGCGCTCTCATCATTGGTCCATCAGGCTCGGGCAAATCGGGCCTCGCATTGCAGCTCATGGCATATGGGGCAGCACTTGTGGCGGATGACCGCACCTGTGTTACACTCTCTGCCGGATCTGTGATCGCCACCGTCCCGCCGGCCATCCAAGGCCTGATGGAAGCGCGCAACATCGGCCTATTGCGTCTGCCCGCAGCCGGTTCCGCCGAGGTATGTCTGGTTGTTGACATGGGCCAGACCGAACAAACGCGCCTGCCTGAGCCACGCCGTCATGTCGTCTTGGGGCAACGTTTGCCCTGCGTTTGGCACGTCCCGGCACCCCATTTCGCCGCCGCCGTCTTGCAATGCCTGCGCCACGACATATCTCCCCGCGCATGAGCGCTGAGACGTCCCAAAGTTCTGTCGAACCTGATCAAGCGCCGCGTTTTGTCCTGGTCACCGGCCCGTCGGGGGCGGGACGCTCTTCCGCTCTCAGCGTTCTTGAAGACGCGGGCTTTGAAGCCATCGATAACCTGCCGTTGCGCTTGCTGCCGGCACTCTTGGACGGTCCCGCGCGCGGACGTTCCATCGCCCTGGGCATTGACCCGCGCACGCGCGATTTTGCCACCGACAGGCTTTTAGAACTGCTCGGGCAGCTTTCGGCGCGCGGCGATTTTGCGGTCGAATTGCTCTATCTTGATTGCTCGGATGACGTGCTGTTGCGGCGCTTTTCGGAGACCCGCCGCCGCCACCCCCTCGCTGGCGGTGGCCCACCCATCGCGGGCATTGAACGCGAGCATGGGTTGTTGCAGACACTGCGCGCGCGCGCCGACGTGCTGATCGATACGACAGACCTCAATATCCATGACTTTCGCGCTGAGATGGAACGGTGGTTTGCGCCCGGCGGGCGGCGGCAACTCAACGTCTCTGTGCAGTCCTTTTCCTACAAACGCGGGCTGCCGCGTTCTGTCGATATGGTCTATGACTGCCGGTTTCTGCGCAACCCGCATTGGGATCCGCAATTGCGCGCCTCAACGGGCCTCGACCAGGATATCGCCGCCTACGTTGCGGCCGATCCCCGCTACGCCGCTTTCGAAGAGAATGTGCTTGAGATGAGCAAGCTGCTCTTGCCAGCGTTTCAAGAAGAGGGGAAATCAAACGTATCCATCGCCTTTGGGTGCACGGGTGGAAAACATCGCTCCGTCACCTTGGCCGAAGCACATGCTTTGCGCCTTGCAAACCTCGGCTGGCAGGTGTCAAAAAGACACCGCGAGCTTGATCGCCAGCAGGATGAGAAGGCCCGGACGTGATTGGGATAGTTATCGTTGCACATGGCGGACTGGCGGGCGAATACGTCGCTGCGATTGAGCATGTGGTGGGGGCGCAGGCAGGCTTGCGCGCCATCTCGATCCAAGCCGATTGCAACCGCGACGCCAAGCAGAGCGAGATCTGTGCCGCCGCTGATGCGGTTGACGAGGGGCACGGCGTGGTGATCGTGACAGATCTCTTCGGCGGCTCGCCCTCAAATCTGTCGCTTCGGGCCTGCCAGCCAGAAAACCGGCGCATTCTTTACGGAGCGAACCTGCCCATGCTGATCAAACTCGCCAAATCCCGGCAGATGGAGGTGCCCGATGCAGTGCGCGTGGCACTTGAGGCCGGAAAGAAATACATCGACAGTCAGAACGTTGGCGTCGCAACTGGGACAAGCTGATGCCAAACGCCTCGTTGGAGATCGTGAACGAGAAGGGGCTGCATGCGCGCGCCTCAGCGCGGCTCGTGGAAGTCGTCGAAGCCTTTGATGCGCAGTGTGAAGTGCGCAGGGATGGCATGTCTGCGTCAGGGGACAGCATCATGGGTCTTTTGATGTTGGCAGCGGCGCGCGGAACATTTATTGACGTGCAGACGTCGGGGCCGGATGCTGATGCGCTCATGTCAGCCCTGACCACATTGGTCGCCGACAAATTCGGCGAAGGGCACTAGGCTCTCAGCACGATGAAAGGTGGCGCGCTTGGTAGATGACGCAACATCGTTGATGAATACGGGGGCCTCCACTGCTGCCAAGGATGTGGATGCCCCGGTAAAGTACGATCGACGCAGCCTTTCATACGCGTCAACCTTTGACGACCCGGTGAAGTCGCGCATCATCAGCCTGATTGAGCTTTTCACGGGAAAACTCACGATCCTGCGCCTGGTGCGCAAGTTTGAGCGGGCAGGGGCCCCCAGCGGGCAGGCGTTTTGGCGCGGCGCGCTCGACACGATGGGGATCGATCTGACCACACCGCAGGCGCAGCTTGACAGGATCCCGTCCGAAGGGCCGGTCGTGGTCGTGGCCAACCACCCCCATGGGATGGTCGACGGCATGATCTTTGCTGACCTGATTGGCCGGGTGCGCGCGGACTACCGCATCCTCACCCGGTCGCTTTTGACCTCAATCGATGAGGTCGCGGGCAGCTTTATGATCCCGGTGCCCTTCCCGCATGACACGGACGCGCAGCGCAAAGGGGTTGAGATGCGGGCCGCGGCCATGAAGCACCTCAAAGACGGCGGCGTTGTGGCACTTTTCCCCTCCGGCGTGGTTGCCGCGTCAGAGACGTGGTGGGGCCCCGCGGTTGAGGCGGAATGGAACGTCTTTACGGCCAAGATGATCCGCCGTTCGGGTGCCACAGTGGTGCCGATGCGCTTTCCAGGTCAGAACAGCCGGGCCTATCAGATCGCCAACAAGATCAGCCCGATGCTGCGCCAGGGTCTTTTGCTGCATGAGATCGTGCACAGTTGCAACAAACCGCAGGGCCCCGTCGTGGGCGATCCGATCCCGCAAGAAGAGATCGATGCGCGCGCAGATGATCCGCGCGCCTTTATGGCCTGGCTGCGCGAACACACGCTGGCCCTCAAGAACTAGCGCGCTGCGGGCTTCAGCCTGAGACAGGACAGGATGCCACGCGCATCTCCCGAGACCGGCGAAGGCGTGGGAGGCTCTGCGCGTCTCACGTTTACGGCCGCGCGCTCTAGCGCGCTCAAGCCGCTAGCGGGTCGGCACCGGCACCTCTCCGCGGTAGTCATAAAACCCGCGTTGGGTTTTCCGGCCGAGCCAGCCCGCTTCGACGTATTTGGTCAGCAAGGGACAGGGGCGGTATTTGGTATCTGCCAGCCCGTCATGCAGCACGTTCATGATCGCAAGACAGGTGTCGAGACCGATGAAATCGGCCAGTTCCAGCGGCCCCATGGGGTGGTTGGCCCCCAGCTTCATCGAACTGTCAATGGATTGCACGTTCCCCACGCCTTCATAGAGGGTGTAGACCGCCTCGTTGATCATCGGCATCAGAATGCGGTTCACAATAAAGGCGGGGAAGTCCTCAGCCCGAGCAGCCGTCTTGCCCAGTTTGTCGACCACACGCTTGCAGGCCTCATAGGTGGCATCATCGGTGGCGATCCCCCGGATGAGCTCAACCAGCTGCATCACCGGCACCGGGTTCATGAAGTGAAAGCCCATGAATTTCTCCGGCCGGTCTGTCCGGCTCGCCAGACGCGTGATCGAGATGGACGAGGTGTTCGAGGTCAGGATGGTGGCGGGTTTCAAATGCGGCAGCAGGTCGTCAAAGATCGCCTCCTTGATCGTCTCCCGCTCTGTGGCGGCCTCAATGATCAGATCGCTGTGGCCGAGATCTTTCAGCGTGGTCGTCGGCTCAATCCGGTCAAGCGCGGCCTGCATATCGCCCTCTGAGATCCGGTCGCGCCCAACCTGCCGCATCATATTCGCACTGACCGTCTCAAGTGCTGCGGTGAGGGCCCCATCGCTCACATCGTTCAAAAGCACCCTGTAGCCGGCGAGGGCCATCACATGAGCAATGCCATTGCCCATCTGCCCGGCCCCCACGATCCCAATCTGCTGGATATCCATTGCCCTACCCTTTCCGCTACCCGGGCAATTTAGAGGCTTGCCTCCCGATGCCGCAAGGCCTGTCGTTGAGCAAAAACCACGACAAATTCAACGTTTAAGCGAATCGCAAGACGGACGGGTCACTTTGCGCCATGGGTGAGACAAACATGAGGTGGGCAACATGAGTTACGACGCACTTGGACGCGGGGCATTAGATTATTTGCCGTGTCGTTACGGTGAATCAAAGCTGCTGTTTCGCGGACCAAAGCGGGACTTGTCAGAGCCCTATATCGCTTTCGTGGGCACGACAGAGACCTATGGAAAGTTCATTGAGACGCCGTTTCCTGTGCTTGTAGAGGCTGATCTCGGCATGACTTGTGTGAACTTTGGACAGGTCACAGCTGGCATTGACGCCTATGTGAACGATCCCTTCGTGATGAAAGCGGGTGCGGATGCCGAGCTGACAGTGGTGCAGATCATGGGCGCGCAGAACATGTCGAACCGTTTCTACTCGGTGCATCCGCGCCGCAACGACCGGTTTCTGACCGCCGGTGCCATCATGCAGACCATCTACCGTGAAGTTGATTTTTCGCAGTTTAACTTCACAAAGCACATGCTGAGCCACCTGCACATGCTCTCGCCCGAGCGGTTTGAGACGGTGCGGCAAGAGTTGCAGAATGCTTGGATGGCGCGCATGCAGTTTCTGCTCAGCCAGTTGAAGGGCAAGACCATCCTGCTGTGGTGCGCGCATCGCATACCTGCGGACGACGCGCGTGAATTTGACGATGACCTGACCCAGGAGCCCCTGTTTATCACGCGGCACATGATCGACACGGTGATGTCCCACGCCACCTCCTACGTGGAGGTTGTCGCCTCGCCCGACGCGCAGACAGCCGGGGCAGAGGGCATGGTCTTTGGCGAACTGGACGCGCCCGCAGCCGAGCAACTGCTTGGCCCCACGGCGCACCGCGAGGTCGCCGATGCACTCAAGGACGCGCTCGCAAAACTCCTGTGATCCAAATGAAAAGGCCCGCCAAAGGCGGACCTTTACGACATGCTGAAAGGCGCGTGCCTCAGCCGAGTTTCTCCATGAGCTCTGGCACCGCCTCGAAGAGGTCGGCGACCAGGCCGTAGTCTGCGACTTGAAAGATCGGAGCTTCCTCATCCTTGTTGATCGCCACGATGACTTTGCTGTCCTTCATGCCCGCCAGATGCTGGATCGCGCCGGAGATGCCCACGGCGACGTAAAGATCAGGTGCCACGACTTTCCCGGTTTGACCCACCTGCCAGTCGTTCGGCGCATAACCTGAATCAACGGCCGCGCGCGACGCACCGACAGCAGCGCCGAGCTTGTCAGCGAGCTTTTCGATGAGGGCGAAGTCGTCCTCTGAGCCGACGCCGCGCCCGCCGGAGACGACGACGCCTGCCGAGGTGAGCTCCGGCCGATCGCTCGCAGCGACCTTGTCTTCGACCCAGGAAGAGAGCCCCGGATCACCTGCCGCCGAGATCGTCTCCACCGCCGCAGAGCCGCCTGTGCCCGCAGCATCGAAAGTTGCGGTGCGGAAGGTCACGACCTTCTTTGGATCGGAGGATTTCACGGTCTGGATCGCATTGCCAGCGTATATCGGCCGCTCAAACGTGTCGGCGTCGACGACACCGGAGGCATCGGAGATGACCATGCAATCAAGGAGCGCCGCCACGCGGGGCATGACGTTCTTTGCGTCCGTGGTCGCAGGCGCCACAATGTGGCTGTAATCGCCTGAAAGCGAGATGATCAGGTCAGCGGTCGCCTCTGCCAACCGGTGCCCAAGCACCGCATCCTCCGCCACCAGGACCTTTGAGACGCCCTCGATCTTGGCCGCAGCCTCACCTGCTGCCGCCGCAGTGCCGCCCGCGGCGAGGATGGTCACATCCCCCAACTGCTTGGCGGCCGTCACGGCCTTGGCGGTGGCGTCGAGTGCCAGTTCACCGTCGTTAATCTCAGCCAAAAGTAAAACAGCCATCAGACAGCCCCCGCTTCTTTGAGTTTTTCGACGAGCTCTTCAACCGAGCCCACTTTGATGCCAGCGGCACGCTCAGCAGGCTCAACCGTTTTCACGATCTCCAAGCGGTTGGCGACCTCTACGCCGTAATCAGAAGGTGCCTTCTCATCGAGCGGCTTTTTCTTGGCCTTCATGATGTTGGGCAGCGAGGCGTAGCGCGGCTCATTCAGACGCAGATCCACGGTCACAACGGTTGGCATAGAAACCTCAATGGTCTGCAATCCGCCATCGACCTCGCGCGTCACTTTCGCTTTGTCGCCCGCGATCTCAATCTCAGAGGCAAAGGTCGCCTGGCTCCACCCCATAAGCGCCGCCAGCATCTGACCGGTGGCATTCATGTCGTTGTCGATCGCCTGCTTGCCGCAGAGCACGAGCCCGGGCTGCTCCGCCTCAACGACGCCTTTGAGGATTTTGGCGACCGTCAGCGGCTCAATATCATGATGGACGTCATCGGTGGCAATCACCAGGATGGCGCGGTCCGCCCCCATCGCAAGTGCTGTGCGCAGGGTCTCCTGGCTCTGCTTCACGCCGATGGAAACAACCACAACCTCATCCGCTTGACCGGCCTCTTTCAGCCGGATTGCCTGTTCAACGGAAATCTCGTCGAATGGGTTCATGGACATTTTCACATTCGCCAGATCAACCCCCGATCCGTCCGCTTTCACGCGCACTTTCACGTTGTAGTCGATCACGCGTTTCACAGGCACCAACACCTTCATGAGCGTTCCTCTCCTTAGTTGCGACTCACCCCTCAGGCACCGCCGCGCTTATCTCAACGCGGTTTAGCGAAAGCGAGACGCCCAAGACAGTGCAAAATCGGCACATGTGACACTAAGGACGCCGCGTTTGCGCGCCGTTTGCATCCGAAAAAGGTCTAATAAAGGTCTGAGACGGGGAGGCTAGCGGTTTGCGCCCGGCACCCATAGGACATCGTCTTTGCCGCCGCCATTGGCGACCCGGGCCGCGACGAAGAACCAATCGCTCAACCGGTTGAGGTACTTGGTGGCGGCTGGGTTGATCTCTTCATCGTCGGACAGCAGCACCGCCAAACGCTCCGCCCGGCGGGCCACCGTGCGGCAGACATGCAAATGTGCGGCGAGCTTGGAGCCTCCCGGCAGAATGAAGCTGCGCAGCGGGTCGAGCGCTGCGTTCATCACATCGATCTCGGCCTCCAGCCGGTCCACCTGCGCAGGCACCATCCTGAGAGGTGGATACTCGGCCTCCGCATCGGCCGCCATATCGGGACGGCAGAGATCGGCGCCGAGGTCAAAGAGATCGTTCTGAATCAGTGACAGCGCCTTGTCCGTCTCCCCCTCCGCCTCAAGCCGGGCAACCCCGACAAAGCAATTGAGCTCATCGGCCGTCCCGTAGGCTTCGACCCGGGCGTTGTGCTTGGCGACCCGGTCGCCATTGCCGAGCGCGGTTGTGCCCGCATCACCCGTGCGGGTATAGATTTTGTTGAGGACGACCATCAGTTGATACTCCCGCGCACCGCCACAAAGATCACGATCAAGATCACCGCCACGGCCTGCGCGATAATTCTCAGCCGCATCAGCTTGTTGCTGTTGTTTTTGTTGAAAGTGCCGCCCCCGGCAAAGCCGCCAAGGCCAATCATCAACACAACCATGACGGCAAAAACCGCAAGGATCACAACTGCGAGAAGAGGATCGTCAAACATGGGCTGCCTTTCCGTTTACCGCTGCGATGTAGCAGCCCTCGCGCGCTTCGCAAGGGTTAGCCGCGCGTTAAAACGCGGTCGAGCGCGCGCGTGCTTAAAACGCGGCGCAGCAGACCCACGCCGTGAGTGGGGGTGGTCACATAGTAACGCGGTTTGGGGCGGTAGGCGGTGAGCGCCTGCATGAGCCTGGCCACCACCGCCTCTGGACCCAGCTCAAACGGCGCTTTCTTGACGGAACTGTAGAGCCTCTGGCGCAATACTCGCTCATACTGCTCGGCGCGGGCCGAGGACTTCCAATCGATCCACCGTTCAAAGTGGCCAATCGAGTTTTTGCGGAATTCTGACGTGATGGGACCCGGCTCAATGAGGATCACGTGGATTTTTGTATCCTGCATCTCTTGGCGCAGCGTGTCGGTGAGCCCTTCGAGCGCAAATTTGGTCGCGTTATAGGCCCCGCGCCAGGGCATTGCGGCAAAGCCCAGCACCGACGAGCACTGTACGATCCGCCCCTGTCCTTGCGCGCGCATCACGGGGATGACGGCGCGGGTCAGGCTGTGCCAGCCGAAAAAGTTCGCCTCAAAAATGTCGCGCAACGCCTCTGTGGGCAGATCTTCGACCGCGCCCGGGATTGCGTAGGCCCCGTTGTTAAACAGCGCGTCCAATGTGCCGCCGGTCGCACCCAAGACCTCATCCAGCGTCGATTGAATGCTGGCCTCATCGTGGTAATCCAGCACGGGCGCTTCAAACCCTTCTCCCCTTAGTCTGACGCTGTCTTCGCGCTTTCGGCAGGCCGCGAAGACGCGCCACCCTTTGCCGCGCAGACCCTGCGCGGCGGCATAGCCGATGCCGCTCGAACAGCCGGTGATCAGGATTGATTTTCGGGGTGTGCCCTGCGCCATGGCAGGGGTTTAGCCGCTCGTCAGCAGAAAGTCAGCCAGCCATCCCGCGGTCGCGCCGTCAGGTGTCTCAAATCGGACCCAACCTGCGCCGTTGTCCTCAAGCACGCGGATCTCATCCCCGCGGGTCAAGCGCCCCACCACGCCAAAGTCGGTGCCCGGCCCGCCGCGCACGTTCACGCCGGTGCCCGAAACAGTGCGGATATCGGCGGAAGGTTGCGGCGCGGGCGCAGGTGCCGGAGCCGGGGCCGCGACAGGCGCTTGTGGCGGCGCAATCAAGCTCGGCAGGATCGCGGGCGTATCCACAGATGAGGTGCTGGTGCCCGCGGTCTGTACCGGCGCTTCGGCGAGCGCTGCTCTGAGTGCCGCGGTCACGTCTTCTTCGGCGACCGGCGGCGCGGGCGTGGCGGAGGGTGGCACGGTGATGGTCTTATGTGTGGGCTGCGCCTGCGCGGCGGTGCGCAGAGACGTGAGGTTGAGCGTCACGCGCGGCGCTGCGCGCAGATCCGCGCTCTCTCGGATCGTGCTGATACCGGGTAGAGCACTGGGCGCCGGCTCTGCACTTGAAATGGGTTTGGGCTCCTTCAGACGCAGCTCAGCCATGCGCGCCTCGCGCGCAGCATCAGGGTCAAACGCCCCGCCGCCGCTGAGCTCATAAAACGCCCAGGCCATAAAAAGGAAAGCCACCAAGATGTAGCGCATCCGATCCGTCCTCACCCACGATTCCCGAAATGGTATCATGAAGTCCCCGCCGATGCGTCCCATATCGCGGTTTCGCGCAACTTTGTGCCGGGGAAAATGCCGCAGCCGGTCCCCCCGCGCTTGCTGCGCTGAGGCGCGGGCGCTAAAGACGAGGCAATGTCAGACGCCAGCGATCCGACCGATCTGGACCCCCGCGAGGTCTCCGAGCCGTTGCGCCGCGCGCTTGGCGAACGCTATCTGACCTACGCGCTCTCCACGATCATGCACCGCGCGCTGCCCGATGCGCGCGACGGGCTCAAGCCGGTGCACCGCCGCATCCTCTATGCGATGAGCCGTTTGCGGCTTTCCTCAACGGGCGGCTTTCTAAAATCCGCCAAGATCAGTGGCGACACGATGGGGGATTTTCACCCCCACGGCGATGGCGCGATCTATGACGCGATGGCCCGGCTCGCGCAGGATTTCAACGTACGCTACCCCCTGGTCGACGGGCAAGGCAACTTCGGCAACATCGACGGCGATAACCCCGCTGCCTCGCGCTACACCGAGGCGCGGCTGACAGCGGTGGCTGAAGCGCTGCTGGAAGGCTTGGGCGAGGACGTCGTTGATTTCCGCGACAATTACGACGGGCGGCTCACGGAGCCCGCCGTGCTGCCCGCGCAGTTCCCGAACCTCTTGGCGAATGGCGCGGCAGGGATCGCTGTGGGCATGGCCACCAACATCCCGCCGCACAACATTGCCGAGCTTTGCGACGCCTGCATCTACATGATCAAGACGCCCGATTGCCGGGATGACACGCTCTTGAACTTCGTGCCGGGCCCCGATTTTCCCACCGGCGGCGTGATTGTTGAGCCGCCCGAGAACATCGCGACGGCCTACCGCACCGGCAAGGGCGGCTTTCGCCTGCGCTGTCGCTGGCAGGTCGAGGATCTGGGGCGCGGCCTGTGGCAGATCGTCGTGACCGAGATCCCCTATCAGGTGCAAAAGAGCAAACTCATCGAAAAGATTGCCGAGGCGATCCAAACCAAGAAGATCCCGATCCTCGCTGACGTGCGCGATGAGAGTGCTGAGGACATCCGCATGGTGTTGGAGCCGCGCTCCAAGAACGTGGATCCTGAGGTGCTGATGGGGCTGATGTTCCGCCATTCGGATCTCGAAGTGCGCTTTTCGCTCAATATGAACGTGTTGATCGACGGCGTGACCCCGCGGGTTTCCACGATGAAAGAGGTGCTGCGCGCCTTTCTCGATCACCGCCGCGAGGTCTTGCAGCGCCGCGCGCGCCACCGGTTGGGTAAGATTGATCAGCGCCTGGAAGTGCTCGAAGGCTTCATCGTGGCCTTTCTCAACCTCGACCGGGTGATCGACATCATCCGCTATGACGAGGACCCCAAGGCCGCCCTGATGCGCGAGGATTGGTCCAAAAAGACCCCGCGCGCGGCGGATGAGGCGGATTACGTCGCGCCCGGCCCAGGTGAGGGCGATCTCTCAGAGGCGCAGGTGGATGCGATCCTCAACATGCGCTTGCGCTCGCTGCGGCGACTGGAGGAGCTGGAGTTGCTGCGTGAGCAATCCGAGCTGATGGAAGAGCGCGCGGGGCTGGAAGATCTTTTGGGATCGGAAGCGCTGCAATGGGCGGCGATCTCGGATCAGCTCAAGGTCACCAAAAAGCAGTTCGGAAAGGATTGGCCAGGCGGCGCCCGGCGCACGACGTTTGCTGAGGCAGGAGAGGTCGAGGATGTCCCGCTCGAGGCGATGATTGACCGTGAGCCCATCACGGTGGTCTGCAGCCAAATGGGCTGGATCCGCGCCATGACCGGCCACATCGATCTCGACCGTCAGCTCAAGTTCAAGGACGGCGATGGCCCGCGTTTTATCTTTCATGCAGAGACCACGGATCGCCTGCTGGTCTTTGGCTCGAACGGGCGGTTCTATACCGTCTCGGCCGCCAATCTGCCCGGCGGGCGTGGCATGGGCGAGCCGCTGCGGCTGATGGTGGATCTGCCCAATGAGGCGCAGATTGTCGCGCTCTTCATCCATCAAGCGGATCGCAAGCTTTTGGTGGCATCCTCTGCCGGTGACGGTTTTATCGTGCCGGAGAATGACGTGGTGGCCCAGACCCGCAGTGGCAAACAGGTGCTGAATGTGCGCGGCGAGACGGCCGCCCTGGTCTGCCGCCGGGTTGCCGGCGATCACGTGGCGGTTGTGGGTGAGAACCGCAAGGTGCTGATCTTTGCGCGCGACGAACTGCCTGAAATGACCCGGGGCAAGGGCGTGCGCTTGCAGCGCTATAAAGACGGCGGGCTGTCCGATGCAACGACCTTTACCCTTGCCGAAGGGCTCTCCTGGCTTGACCCCGCGGGGCGCACCCGCAATCAAGTGGAGCTTGGCGAGTGGACCGCCAAGCGCGCTTCGGCGGGCCGCATGGCCCCGCGCGGCTTTCCCCGTGACAACAAATTTACCTAAGCGCGCGAGATGAGCGAGGGGCTGAGTGTTAACGGGCCGTGGTCAACGACTGCACCGCAAAAATCTGTCCCCGCGGGGACAGAGCCGGAAAATGGGATCACCGTTGGGTTTAGCGGAAAGCGCGGCGCGCTCTTCTGGCTGGCGCTCAAGACCGGGTTCTTCACAATCTTAACACTTGGGCTCTACCGCTTCTGGATGAAGACCCGGCTCAGGCGCTACTTTTGGTCGGCGATCCGCCCCGGCGGTCACCCTTTGGAATACATGGGCGACCCGTTGGAAAAGCTCTTGGGCTTCTTCATCGCCGTCGTCATCCTGACCTTCTACATCGGCATATTGAACCTGGTTTTGATGTTCGCGAGCTTCTCGCTTTTTAGCTCGTCGGTGATCGGCTACGTGGCGAGTTTTCTCGGCGTGATCCCCATCTGGTTTTACGCCCGCTACCGCGCCCGGCGCTACGTTTTGGGCCGCACGCGTTGGCGCGGGGTGCGCTTCGGGCTGGAGCCGGGGGCCTGGGGCTACGCCTGGCGCGCGCTGGCGTATTGGCTGGTCACGTTGCTCAGCCTGGGCCTTCTCTGGCCGCGCATGACGTTTTGGTTGGAAAAGTACAAGACCGACCGCACCTTCTTTGGCTCCGCCCGGTTGGTGCAGGGCGGGCGTTGGCAGATGCTGATCCCCGCGACCTTCCCATTTGTGCTGAGCCTCATCGGTTTTGCGCTGGTTGTCGCTTGGTGCTTTTTCTGGGCACCGGTCCTTCCCGATGCGGATCTTGATCGTGCCGCGGTCATGGATGAGATGCGCCGCGCGTTTGACGGTGAGTGGCGCAGCATGGAGCTTGTGAGGCCGCAGCGCCTGCTGCTGATCCCCGCGGCGCTGGCCGCGATGCTCTTTGGCGCGATATACTACAACTGGGTGACGAAACGGATCCTGGCCAACCACAAGACGGCGAATGGCATCACGCTTGCCTCGGACCTCAGCGCGCTGCGGGTGAGCTTTATCTACGTCTTTGGCAATTTCGTCGCCTACATCATGTTGGTTCTGGGGCTGACCGCTTTGGTGATCCTGGGCCTGTCGACCTTCGTCGGCGGCATGGGCCAAGTGCCAGGTGGTGCGTTTATCTCTGCGCTGCCCCAGTGGCTCAGCACGGTTCTGCTCGCGGTGCTTTATGTCGGCTTTTTCCTCATGTGGAGCGTGCTCTACACCACTTTTGTGACCTTCCCGCTGATGCGACACATGGCGCTGACGACCAGCCTGCCGCTCGCTGCGGGTCTGCCGCTGATCAGCCAACGGGCGCGCGACGAGTTTGCCGAGGCCGAAGGTTTTGCCGAGGCGCTGGATCTGGGGGCCGCGATATGAACACGCGCGTTGAAGTTGAGGGCGCGCTCTTTTTCGACGGCAACACGCCGGTGGGCCGCCCGGTTGAGACCCGCGAAGCGGCCCAAGCGCTGGTGCTGCGCGTGGGTCCCGATGAGACCCACGTTTGGCCGCTGGAAGAGGTGCGCCAGGTCTCTGATATGGCGGGTAAGGCGGGCTACGTCTTGCGCTGGACAGGCGATCCGCTGAGCCGGTTGTTTGCGACGGACCCGGCCTTTTTGCGCGGCTTGCCGCAGCCCAATCGCCCCGCCCCGCCCAAGGGCCGCGCGCGACTGGCGGCCTGGGCGCTCGCCGCTGTGGGGGCCGTGGCGGTGCAGATCTTTGTGCTGATCCCGCTTCTGGCTGACAACCTTGCTGGGTTCATCCCGCCAGAAGGCGAGCGTGCCCTGGGCGAGGCGACATACGGACAGATCCGCGCGGCGCTGGATGAGACGGGGCGCAACCCGCTGGCGGTTTGCGAAAGCGATGCGGGCACGGCCGCGCTGGACCGTCTGGTGGCGCGTTTGAGCGGGGAGACTGATTTTGGCCAAGCCATCACTCTCTCGGTCCTGGATCATGAGATGATCAACGCCTTCGCGCTGCCCGGCGGCTATGTCGTGCTCTTTCGCGGGCTCATTGAAGCGGCGGAAAGCCCCGATGAGGTCGCCGCCGTGCTGGCCCATGAGATCGGCCATGTGATCAGTCGCGACCCCACGCGCAACGCGTTGCGCTCGGCGGGCTCCATTGGGGTGCTGGGCCTGCTCCTTGGTGATTTCGCGGGTGGCGCTGTGGTGCTCTTTCTCACCGAGCGGCTGATCGCGGCGCAGTATAGCCAAGCCGCGGAGGCCGCCGCGGACAGCTTTGCCCATCAGGTTATGGCCACTGCCGAGATCCGCCCCGCAGCCCTGGCCGATATCTTTGAGCGGATCCGCGAAGAGTACGGCGATCGGGAGGGGGTGGCCTCGCATTTCTTGAGCCATCCGTCGCTCAGCACGCGCATCGCGGCGGCGCGTGCTGCCACGGATGCGGATGCCCGATACACCGATGCCATGTCCGAGGCGGATTGGGCCGCGCTGCAAACGGTCTGCGACAGCCCCTGATGGTGCCCCATGCGGCGATTGCACCGGCTTGCCCGCTGCGCTATTGCGTGGCGAAAAGGGACGGGGTGAGCAGATGATCCGGGTGATCACAGTTTTGGTGAGTGTCGTTTTCCTCGCTGCGTGCAATGGCGCGCGCGATCTCGATGAGGCACCCGTGCCGCTCGGCGATTTCAATCTTGTGCACAATATCGCGGTGGCGTCGAAGGCGACGAAGGGCCCGCTTAGCCGGGAGATGAGCGAAGAAGCGCTGGCCAAGGCCCTCACGGATGCGACCGCTGAACGGTTCGACCGCTACGAGGGCGCGCGGCGGTACCATTTTGGTATGAGCGTCGAGGGCTACATCTTGGCCCAACCGGGCATCCCTTTGGTTTTCGCGCCGAAATCTGCGCTGATCATCAATTTCACCCTTTGGGATGACGCCAAAAACGCCAAGCTCACGCCCGAGCCAAAACAGTTCACCGTGCTGGAATCCTTCGACCAGGGGCCGATTGTGGGCTCCGGCTACACCAAGTCGGCGGAAGAGCAATTGAAAAACCTCTCGCAGAACGCAGCCAAGCAGATCGAGAATTTTCTGGTCCAGCAAAACGCGGAGAAAGGCTGGTTCGACGGCACGGATGCGGATGCGCTTCTGACGCCAGTGGTGGCGGAATAGGGCCACGGCGCTCAAAGGCAGCAAACCGGGTTGATTTTGGCAAAAAGACTCAATACATGCCCGCGCAGATGGGGGGCAGGCCGGTGCCTCGCCGCCCGCAGAATATGGTCGCTGGCGACCGCTCACAGGTGAAAAGGGTGCTCTAGGCATGGCAAAGGAAAAGTTTGAACGCACGAAGCCGCACGTGAACATTGGCACGATTGGGCATGTTGATCACGGGAAGACGACGCTGACGGCGGCGATTACGAAGTATTTTGGCGACTTCAAGGCCTATGACCAGATTGACGGC
>JBCCUC010000008.1:0-139763 GCA_039197515.1 Pseudomonadota bacterium
AACAGGGAACGCCTGCTCGAGCCGCTCGGTTACATCACGCCAATCGAAGCGGAGGAGAAATATGAAGAAGCCTTGAAGTCAGAGAAAATCGCAGCTTGAAATACGAACTCAACAGTCTCCGGCAAAACCGGGGCGGTTCAACGGATCGGTTGGGTACCCACAAGCGTGGACATCATCACTCTTTCGAACGCGCACCTCACGCTGCGGATCCTGACACGGGGCGCGGCGCTGATCGGGGTACGGTTGAACGGCCTGCAGCGCAACTTGGTGTTGGCCTTCGCTGATCCAGCCGATCATCTAAACATCCCGATTTATGCCGGTGCCATCGTGGGGCCGGTGGCCAACCGGGTGGCGGCCGGGCGGGTGCAGATCGATGGACAAAGCTACCAGATGGCCCGCAATGAACAGGCGCGCACGGCCCTCCACGCGGGGCCAGAAGGCCTGCATGCCTATGAGTGGAAACGCGCGCAGCAAACCGATAGCGCGGTGCACCTTATCGCGCATATGCCCCATGGTGCAGCGGGCCTTCCCGGCGAACGCGAAATCTCTGCCACCTACTGTTTGAAGGACAGCGGTTTCTCGTTGGAGATCACGGCGAAAACGGATCGGGCCACGCCGATCAACATCGCCGCGCACCCCTACTGGCACCTTGACGACACACCAACCATTGCCATGCACAAACTCGCGGTCAAGGCGGCGCGCTACACTCCCACAGATCGCTACAACATTCCAACGGGCGCGACAGCGTCGGCATCTGGCACCCCCTACGACTTTCAGAGCTCAAGACCTGTGCCGCTTACCCCGGACATCGACTTTAACGCCTGTTTGGCAGACGCGCCTCACGTGGATCCGACGTCTGCGGCCCGTCTGATTGGCTCAGATGGTCTGTGCCTCGATCTGGCGACCAACGCACCGGGGTTGCAGGTCTACAATGGGGCCCACATGCCCACACTGCCCAGCGTGCGTGAAGGCGGCAAGGATCTGTGGCCCTACGCAGGCATAGCGCTCGAACCGCAGCACTGGCCCGACGCACCAAACCACCCCCATTTTCCACAGATTACCCTAAGGCCTGGAGACAATTACCGTCAGCGATCCGAGTATCGTTTCAGTTTTGCACATATGCCATAAATCTGCCGCATTTCCGGCAATTTCCCGCCTCATTTCCCCACAACCGTCTTGCGCAGTGTGCGACGTAACGTGTGGATCCGCCGCGGCGGCAGGAGCGTATGATGACCTCGAAAGAACAGCCAACCGAGGCGGCAACCCCGCCAGTGCCCTCTCCGAAAGAGGTGCCCCCGCCCAAATCGGAAAAACCGGGCAAAAAGCCGATCATCACTGACTATGCCAGCCTGTGATTTTCTATTATTTGATAGGTGTTTACGCGAGTACCTTCAGGTAATAGGCCGCGTCACCGCGACCTTTGTGCTCAGAGCGAAAGGCTAGCCAACCAGCTCAAGGCCAGAAAAGAAGAAGGCGATTTCTTCTACGGCAGTCTCAGGGGCGTCGGAACCATGCACGGAATTTTCGCCAACGCTCTCGGCAAACTCGGCGCGAATGGTACCAGCTGCGGCATCAGCGGGGTTCGTCGCCCCCATGACTTCGCGGTTCTTGGCAATCGCATCTTCACCTTCGAGCACCTGCGCCACGATCGGGGCCGACGCCATGAAGGTGCACAGTTCATCGTAGAACGGGCGGTCGGCGTGTACTTTGTAAAACTCACCTGCCTGCGCTTTGGTCAGATGAATGCGTTTTGAAGCCACTACGCGCAGCCCCGCGTCCTCGAATTTCTTGACAATCGCCCCCGTCAGATTGCGGCGTGTCGCATCGGGCTTGATGATTGAAAAAGTGCGCTCTAGGGCCATGTGCCTTGCTCCATCAAATGGTGATTTGGCGGGTCCGTAACACGCGGCAAAAGGCTTGAAAAGCCGGGATCGACTGCCACCTCTCGCTGGGGCTGACGCGCCAGGACCAGCACTGGTCAGTGGCCGTAGAAAGGCCAGCCGATGTTGACCGCGATGCAACATTCCGGCACACCGCCGCTATGCTGCGCCTGTCCGAGATCACTTATGCCATAGAGGGCCGCCCGCTGTTCGAGGAGGCCTCGGCGGTCATTCCCGAGGGCCACAAGGTCGGTCTGGTCGGGCGCAATGGCGCAGGCAAAACAACGCTCTTTCGCATCATCCGGGGAGAGACGGCGCTCGACGCTGGGGATATTGCGCTTCCCTCGCGCGCGCGCATCGGCGGTGTGGCCCAAGAGGTGCCCTCTTCCGAGACGTCGCTTATCGATACTGTGCTGGCCGCGGATGAAGAACGGGCGGCGCTACTCGCAGAAGCTGACCGTGCGCAAGACCCCACGCGCATCGCAGAGGTTCAAGCGCGACTGGCCGACATTGATGCCTGGTCCGGTGAAGCGCGGGCGGCTGCCATTCTCAAGGGGCTCGGTTTTGAGGCGGACGAACAGCAGATGCCTTGCTCAGCATTTTCTGGCGGCTGGCGCATGCGCGTCGCCCTGGCCGGTGTGCTCTTTGCGCAGCCCGATCTCTTACTGCTGGATGAGCCGACCAACTACCTCGACCTCGAAGGCGCGCTTTGGCTCGAAAGCTATCTGGCAAAGTACCCGCACACCGTGATCATCATCAGTCACGACAGAGGACTTTTGAACCGGGCCGTGAATGGCATCCTGCACCTCGAAGACCGCAAACTGACCTTCTATCAAGGTGCCTATGATCAATTTGCCCGCCAGCGCGCCGAACAGCGCGCCGTGCAAGCGGCCATGGCAAAGAAACAAGAGGCGCGGCGGGCGCACCTGCAGTCTTACGTGGACCGCTTTCGCTACAAAGCCGACAAGGCAAAGCAAGCGCAGGCTCGGCTCAAGATGATTGCCAAGATGGACATGATTGCTTCGCCCGAGCAGGTTGCAAAGCGCGTCTTCACATTTCCCGCACCGGAGGAGCTTTCACCTCCCATCATCTCCATCGAAGGGGGGGCGGTGGGCTACACCGATACGCCCGTGCTGAAACGGCTCAACCTGCGCATTGACCAGGACGACCGCATCGCACTTTTGGGCAAAAACGGTCAAGGCAAGTCGACCCTGTCAAAGCTCTTGTCCGAGCGGTTGATCCTGATGAATGGCAAGGCGGTGAAGGCCAAGAAGCTGCGCGTCGGCTTTTTCGCGCAACATCAAGTTGAAGAATTGATTGTCGCGGACACGCCGCTGCAGCACCTGAGCGCGGCCCGACCCGGCGTTGAGCCCTCGAAACTGCGGGCACAGCTTGCGGGCTTTGGCTTGGGACCTGAACAAGCCGAGACAGAAGTCGGCAGGCTCTCAGGCGGACAAAAGGCGCGGCTTTCGCTGCTTCTCGCCACTTTACACGCGCCGCACCTTTTGATCTTGGACGAGCCGACCAACCACCTCGACATCGAGTCTCGAGAAGCGCTCGTCGAGGCGCTGACCCGCTACACCGGGGCGGTCATACTGGTCAGCCATGACATGCACCTCCTGTCGATGGTCGCTGATCGGCTTTGGTTGGTCTCAGGCGGCACGGTCACGCCTTATGAGGATGATCTTGAAAGCTACCGCAAACTCTTACTCACCCCCAGCAAACCCGTCAGCAAAGCGTCAAAGCCCAAGGATCAAGACACGCCCAAACGCGCCAGCCGCGATGAGCTTTTGGGGCTGCGCGCCGAAGTGCGCAAGGCCGAAGCCCGGGTCGAAAAGATCAACGAAATGCGCGATAAACTTGCGAAAAAACTCGCGGATCCAGAGCTTTATGAGCAAAGCAAGGGCGGCGAGCTTGAGGTTTGGAATAAAAAGTACGCCGAAGTAATGGAAGCGCTCGACCGTGCTGAGGCGCTGTGGCTCAAAGCCGAGGAAAAGCTTGAAGCCGCCAATGGGTAGCCCCCTGCATCCCACCGGGCAAAAAAGCGCAGGCTGAAAACCCGCGGCGCTGTAAAAACGCGCGACCGGCATTCCTATATACGATGTGAAGTGAAGGGAACGCATCATGTCGAACATTGATACAGGCCATCTGATCTACTTGGTCGTCCTTTTGTGCATGCTGGCCGGTTGGTTTTTCATGCAAACGCGCGAAGGGATCAACAAAACACTGCAATATGCCGCCGTTTGGGCCATAATCTTTGTGGGCGGAGCCGCCGGTTTTGGCCTGTGGCAAGACATCTCGCGTGAAGCGCGTGCGCCTCAGTTCAGCGTGGCGGGCAGTGACCAGATCATCGTGCCGCAGGCGCGCGACGGGCATTACTACCTGCGCCTTGGCGTGAACGGCGCGCAGATCAATTTCGTTGTTGATACGGGGGCCACGCAAATGGTGTTGACCAAAGCGGACGCGGCACGCGCCGGGCTGGACCCTGACGCTTTGAGCTACTTGGGACGTGCACGCACCGCGAACGGTGAGGTCCGCACCGCCTTTGTGCGGCTCGACGAAGTGCGCTTGGGCGAGGTGGTTGACCGCGGCGTGGATGCAGTTGTGAACGAGGGTGAGATGTCTCAGTCCCTGCTTGGGATGCAGTATCTGCAACGTTGGGGCCGGCTTGAGATCGCCGCGGGCGAATTGATCCTGACCCGCTAGCACTTCGGGGCGCGAGGGATGCGTGTGGCAGGTTTGGCGTCGCTACTCAGCAGCTATACCAGCGCCGTTGAGTAAGATGGCTGGCGCGCGCCGCTAGGTCTCGGCCTTCATGATCCACCGGCCCGTGTCCTCTGCCCAATATTGCGCGGAAGCGCCTGCATCCGCCAGCGTCTTCCACTGCACCCGCGCCCGGCTCACACCCTCCGGGTCATTGCCATCAAAGAGCACACACACCCGTTGCAATGCGCGCACCTCATCCACCTTCACCTCGGCCCCGCCGACCGACATGACACAGACCGGGTCATTGGCCGCGGCCATCTCCCGGGTCAGCAGAACCGGCTGCAGCGGCGCGTCAGGCCCGTTTGCCAGGCCGTGAGGAAGAAACGTCTCTTCAGGTCCCAACCAAAGCGCGCGATTTAGCTCACTCAACTGCGTGTCATCTGTCCCACGTACGGCGACACGCCATTTACTCTGCAGCGCCTTGTGCAGCAGCATGCGCAGCGTTTCCACAAGCGGACGCTGCGTGATATGATAGAAGTAAGCTGCCCCCACGGGGGTCAGTCCTTTTCAAACATGTCAGCAACCAGCGTGTTCAGCGTTGAAACACCCCAGCCGGTGGCCCCTGCGGGTGCCAAAGCGGTCTCTGACTTCACAGAGGCGACGCCCGCAATGTCCAAATGGATCCACGGCGTGCCCTCTTTCACGAAGCGCTGCAAAAACTGTGCCGCCGTCACCGAACCCGCAGCGCGTCCGCCGACATTTTTCATATCAGCGATCTTGCTTTTCAGCAGCTTGTCGTACGCAGGCCCAAGCGGCATGCGCCAAGCCCCCTCACCCGCCTCTTTCGCAGCTTTTAAGAACGCCGTGCAAAGCGCATCGTCGTTCGAGAAGACACCGGCATTCTCATGGCCAAGCCCAATAATGATCGCCCCAGTAAGCGTCGCAAGGTCAATCATACCCGCCGGCTGGAACCTCTCTTGCGCGTACCACATGACATCGCACAGGACCAAGCGGCCTTCAGCGTCCGTGTTGATGATTTCGACCGTGTCGCCCTTCATCGAGGTGATCACGTCGCCCGGGCGCGTTGCGGTGCTCGACGGCATGTTCTCGACCAACCCGACGAGCCCCACAACATTGGCGCGCGCCTTGCGCAGGGCAAGCGTACGCATGGTACCTGCGACCACGCCTGCGCCACCCATATCCATGGTCATGTCTTCCATACCGCCCGCAGGCTTCAGACTGATGCCCCCGGTATCGAAAACGACGCCTTTGCCGACGAGCGCCAAAGGGGCGGCATCCTCTGCCCCGCCCATCCAGGACATTACGACGACCTTCGACGGGCTGGCAGAGCCTTGACCAACGGACAAGAGCGTTCGCATGCCGAGTGTTGAAAGCTCTTTTTCATCCAAAACTTCAACCTTCAGGCCAATCTCCGACATCGCGGCAAGCTCTTCGGCGAATGTGGTGGTGGTGAGGATGTTTGCAGGCGCGTTCGTCAGATCCCGGGTCATGAAGGCACCTTCGGCCACCGCCCGCAGCGGTCCGAGGGCCGTCTCTGCGTCCTCTGGTTTGCTGCACATCACCGTCACAGCGCCTTTGCGCTCTTTGGGTTTGCTCTTTTGCGCTTCATAGCCGTAGTCCCGCATCAATAGGCCAAACCCCATCTCAGCGACGTGGCGCATGTTGGCGGCCATGATGAGCAGATTACCTTCCCCGCGTTTTTTGGCCAGCGCGGCCCCCGACTTGCGCGCCTCAGCGACCGTGGCGCGCCGCGGCAGTCGGATGACATCGACAGCCTCGGCCGCCATCCCGGCCGGGAAGCTCAGCGAAAAGGCATCACCCGCCTTCCCTTTCTCGAACGCGCTGCTCTCAGCCAAGCGGGCAATTGCGCCGCGCGTCAGGCGATTGACCCGCCGCGCGCCAGCATCCATGTTCGCTTCGGGATCGACAAATACCGCAATGCGCCCCTCCATCTCGGCGATTTGGTCAATATCGGTTGCGGCAAAGGAAAGGGGAGTGAGCGCGGTCATAAAGCTGCCTTTTCAAAACATTTTGCTCAGACCTAGCGCGGGGCGCAGCGCATGACCAGTTAGCAGTTTTCCCAACGTGTTTTTTGCTCTATTCTGCCTCAAAAAACGCCGGATAGGCATTCTTGGGGGACCGCAGTGGCCAAGACCGACCGCTATATGCTGTCACAGCTTTTTATGCTGTTTGGCTTTTTCTCTTTGGTTTTGGTGGCGCTTTTTTGGATCAATCGCGCTGTTGTGCTGTTCGACCGCCTGATCGGAGACGGGCAATCCGCGTTGGTCTTTCTGGAATTCACCGCCCTCGGTTTGCCCCGCCTGATCACAACGGTGCTGCCCATTGCGACCTTTGCGGCCGCCGTTTACGTCACAAATCGGATGAGCAGCGAATCTGAGCTCACCGTGATGAAAGCGACAGGCACAAGCCCTTGGCGCATGGCGCGACCTGTGCTGTTGTTCGGGGTGAGCGTGGCTGTGATGATGAGTGTTTTGACACACTTGCTGGTACCGCTTGCCCAAGCCGAGCTCAACAAACGCGAAAGCGAGATTTCCCAGAACATCTCCGCCACCCTTCTGCGCGAAGGGCAGTTTTTGCACCCGGTTGCAAATGTCACCTTTTACACGCGCGAGATTGGCGAGGACGGCGTATTGCGCGATGTGTTCCTCTCGGATCGGCGCAACCCGGATGAGGGCGTGATCTACACTGCCGCGCAGGCCTATCTCGTGCGCTCAGGCACCAGCACGACCTTGATCATGGTGGATGGTCTGGCACAGAGGTTGGCGCAAAATGACACGCGGCTCGCAACGGCCAATTTTCGGGACTTCTCTTTTGATATCTCCTCTCTCGTCTCTGGCGTCACGGGAACAGAGTTGATCATTGCAAATCTGATCACGCCCAGATTGTTGGGCGATTGGGCCGCGCTTCAAGCCGCTTCGGGCGAAAGCCGCGGTGCCATTGCCGAAGAATTGCACAGCCGCTTTGTCAAACCGCTCTTTTGCGTCGCCGCAGCCCTGGTGGGCTTTTCAACCTTGCTGATCGCAAGTTACTCACGTTTCGGCGTCTGGCGAGAGATCGGAATTGCCTTTGCGCTTCTGATCGCTTTGGACGGGATGCGCGGCAGCCTGATCAGCGTCGTGCGTGTGGACGCCACCCTCTGGCCGGTGCTCTATTCACCCGTGCTCCTTGGGCTTCTGCTCGGCGGTTTGATGCTCTGGATCAGCGCCACTCCTGGCCTTTTTCGGTATCGGAGGAGAGCAGTGTGATCCTCCATCTTTACTTCGCCCGGCGCTTTGCCCTCACCTTTTTGTTCATCTCGGGCGTGATTTGGGCGCTTGTCATGCTGATCGATGCGGTAGATCAGGCGCGCCGGTTTGGAGATCTGAACCTGGGCTGGCAGAAGATCATCGGCCTCACCCTGCTCAACACGCCGCAGACGATGAACCAGATCTTGCCGCTGCTGATCATCTTGGCGACGGTGGCACTCTTTATCTCGTTGGCGCGCTCGTCCGAATTGATCGTTGCGCGCGCGGCTGGTCGATCCGCGCTCCGCAGTCTACTGGCGCCGGTTTTTGTGGCGCTTCTGATCGGTGCCGTCGCTGTCGCGATGCTCAACCCCATCGTCGCAGCCACCGGAAACCGGTACCTCCAGCTTTCGGAAAGCTACCGCGCGGGGGGCGCCGCCGCTCTTTCGGTCAGTGATGAGGGTCTGTGGCTGCGCCAAGGCAGCGCGGGCGGTCAAACAGTGATCCGCGCGTTGCAGACCAATGCGGACGCCTCCGTCCTCTTTGACGTGACATTTCTGACGTATGACACTGAGAACGGCCCGATCCGGCGCATCCAAGCCGAGAGCGCAGCACTCCTCGACGGACGCTGGACCGTTCGAAATGCCAAATCTTGGCCCCTCCGCGAGGGCATGAACGCCGAAGCACAGTCGGAGTTCTTCGAGACCTTGGAGATCCCTTCGACGCTGACACTTGAGCGCATCCGCGAATCCATTGGCAAGCCAGCCGCCGTTTCGATCTATGATTTGCCGACCTTTATCGCCCAGCTTGAGCAAGCCGGCTTTAGCGCGCGGCAACACCGCGTGTGGCTGCACGCCGAATTTGCACGTCCGCTGTTTTTGATGTCGATGGTGCTGATCGCCAGCGCCTTTACCATGCGCCATACGCGATTTGGGGGCACGGGTGCCGCCGTCCTAATGGCCGTGCTTTTGGGCTTTGGCCTCTATTTTATCCGCAGTTTCGCACAAATCCTCGGGGAGAACGGTCAGATCCCTGTGCTTTTGGCCGCATGGGCGCCTCCACTGGCCGCCGTATGCCTCGCCCTCGGCCTTCTCCTGCATGCGGAGGACGGCTGAATGCGGTGGCTTTGGATCACTCTTTGCATCCTGCTTCCCGCCATGGCCCCTGCGCAGGAAGAGACGCCGGAAGATCCAGCCATTCTCATCGCTGATGAGGTTTTCATCGCGCCCGACCGCACGCTGATTGCCGAGGGAAACGTGGAAGCCTTCCAAGGCCACCGGCAACTTGAGGCCAGCGCAATCAGATACAACCAAGACAGCGGGCGCCTGATCATCGAGGGGCCGATCCGGCTGACCGAAGGGGAGAGTACGGTGATCCTTGCCGATGCGGGGGAGCTCGACCGCGCCTTTCGCAATGGCATCCTCACCAGCGCCCGCGTGATCCTGTCCCAAAGGTTGCAAATCGCCGCGCTGCAAGCAGACCGCGTGAACGGACGGTATAACCAACTCAGCAAAGCCTCGGTCACCTCTTGCCGGATCTGCGACGACGGTCGCGCGCCGCTTTGGCAGATCCGGGCCAGCCGGGTGGTGCATGATGAGTTGGAAGAACAGCTTTACTTTGACGACGCGCAGTTTCGCATCCTCGACATCCCGGTCTTCTACCTGCCCCGTTTGCGTTTGCCGGGCCCCCGTCTTGACCGGGCCACAGGCTTCCTCGTGCCATCGATCCGCACCACCTCACAGCTCGGCACCGGCCTCAAAATCCCCTATTTCATCAAACTGGGCGAGAGCCGGGATCTGACCGTCACGCCCTACCTCTCCAGCGTCACACGCACCCTCGAATTGCGCTACCGACAGGCGTTTCGCCGCGGTCGGATCGAGTTCAACACCGCAGCCACCCGCGACGATCAGCAGCCTGGCACAAATCGCGCCTACCTTTTTGGCTCGGGCACCTTCACGCTTGAACGCGACTTTCTGCTGACCTTCAGCGTGCAAGCCACAACGGACCGCGCCTATCTCAATGAATACGGCTATTTCACCCAGGACCGATTGGAGAGCAATCTGATCATCAGCCGCGCACGGCGCGACACATTTGTGCGCGGTGCCCTCTACAATTTTGAGAGCCTGCGCGCAGGCGAGATCAACGACAACCTGCCCACAATCGTTCTAGACGGGGAATATGAAAGGCGGGTCTTTCCGCGGGCACTTGGCGGTGCAGAGGTGCGTCTGCGTCTTGAGGCGCACACCCACCGGCGCACGTCCGACCGCGATACCGACGGCCCCGATGCCGACAGCGTGACAGACGGGCGTGACGTGGCACGTCTGCACGGGGGCATCGACGTGCTGCGCCGCAAGGCCTGGCGCTCCGGTCTATTGCTCGACGCGCAAGCCGGGCTCAGTTTCAACCTTTTTGACATCGCCCAAGATGCGAGTTTTGCAGATACCGCATCTGATGTGGTGCCGCGCGCGGCGTTGACCCTGGGCTACCCCATGGTGCGGCGGGATGCGGATGGGGCAGTGCAGCTTTTACAACCGGTCGCGCAGGTGGCCTGGACCGGCGGCGACAGGCTTGATGTGCCCAATGATGAAAGCACGCGGATCGAATTTGACGAGGGCAATCTGCTCTCCCTCTCGCGCTTTCCGCGCCCCGACCGTCGCGAGCGTGGCACCGTTGTTGCCCTGGGGCTCCACTGGAACCGGACCGACCCGCTTGGTTGGGACACCAGCCTCACGGTGGGCCAGGTCCTACGTGAGGAACGGGATCCTGATTTTTCATCGTCGTCGGGCCTCGATGGGATCTCGTCAAACTATCTGGTCGCCGCGCATGTGCGCACGCCGGGCGGCGTCCGCCTCACCGGGCGCAGCCTTTTTGACAGCGATCTCAACTTTGCCAAGGCGGAACTGCGCGGCAATTGGGGCTTTGCGCGCGGGTCACTGGGTGGCTCTTACGTCTGGCTCGACGAAGATGTGGCCGAGGACCGCGAGAGCGCGATTTCAGAGATCTTGCTCGACGGCCGCTATGAGATCAGCAAACACTGGCAAGTGCGCGCCGACTGGCGCTTCAACGTGGCCGACGACCGCGCGGCAACAGCCGGTATGGGCCTGAGCTACAACAATGAATGCGTTGCGGTGGATGTCACGGTCGCGCGCAGCTACTCCTCCTCAACCGCGGTTGAGCCAACGACGAATTTCGGGTTTAACGTCGGCTTGAGGGGCTTCGCCGCCTCCGCCGGTGACGCTAGATACACCCGCTCCTGCAAGAGGTAATGTGATGATTGTTTCCCCCCTGCTCAAGGCTGCATTGTTGGCGGGCAGCCTAGCGCTGAGCGCGACCGTGACACAGGCGCAAAACCTCTTCGCGCCGGTCGCGCGGGTCAATGGCGCGGTGGTGACCGCCTATGAGGTGGAACAGCGACAGCGTTTTTTGCAGCTTCTGAACGCACCCGGGGCAGATCGCGAAAGCGCGTTGGAAGCCCTCATTGATGACAGGTTGCGCGCCGAAGAGGCGGCGCGCTTTGATTTCGCGCTCACCGATGAAGGCCTGCGCGTGGGGCTGAGCGAATTCGCCGCCCGGGCCAATCTGTCCGCTGAGGAATTCACCCAAGCGCTTGGCCGGGCCGGTGTGGACGCGGAGACGTTCCGCGATTTCGTCGCCAGTTCGCTTCTCTGGCGTGAATTGGTCCGCGCCCGCTATGTCGGTCGGGTGAGCATCAGCGATGCCGATGTGGACCGCGAACTTGCCAACACGCGCTCTGCGGGCAATGGCGTGCGGGTTCTTTTGTCCGAGATCATCATCCCCGCGCCGCCGAAGCGGGCCGACAGCGTGTTTGCCCTCGCCGAACGCATCGCGCAGTCACGATCCGAGGGCGAGTTTTCCAGTTTTGCCCGCCAGCATTCTGCAACCGCATCGCGCGGCCGGGGCGGGCGCATGCCGTGGACACCGCTTGACCAGCTTCCGCCCAGCCTTGTACCCATTATTCTCGGCTTGAGCCCGGGCGAAGTTTCTCAGCCGCTCCCAATCCCCAACGCCGTCGCGCTTTTTCAACTGCGCGCCATAGAAGAGACGGGCGCACCGGCACGCAGCTATTCCGAGATCGAATATGCCGCCTACTACATTGCGGGGGGGCGCAGTGAGGCCGCCCTCGCAGAGGCAGCCAAAGTGCGCGCGGAGGTGGACAGTTGCAACGATCTTTACGCAGTGGCGCAAGGGCAGCCAGAAGAAGTTCTCGAGCGGGGCAGCAAAGCGCCCGGTGAGATCCCCCAAGACATCGCTATTGAGCTGGCCAAGCTCGACCCAGGCGAGGTCTCGACCGCGCTGACGCGCGCGGACGGTCAGACGCTGGTGTTTCTGATGCTCTGCAAACGCGTGGCAACCAACAATGCCGAGGTGAGCCGAGAGGCCGTCATCGACGCGCTGCGCCAGCGCCAACTCCAGGGCTTTGCCGCCAATCTCACCGCAAACCTGCGCGCGAACGCCCGGATCCGCATCCTGGAATGACCGGGCGCGTGCGTCCCGTCGCCATCACCTGCGGGGAACCGGCGGGGATCGGACCAGAGGTGGCCGCTGCCGCCTTCAAAGCGCTTCGCGGGGAGGTGCCGATGCTCTGGCTGGGCGATCCCCGGCATCTGCCTGCTGGCACGCCGTACCAAGAGGTGCACCATGCCGATGAGGCAGCGGGCACCGCGCCGATGAGGCTGCCCGTGCTGCCCGCAGACTTCGGTCCACCGGCTGAGCCAGGCAGCCCGAAGCCCGCCCATGCGCATCACGTCATCGACATGATCGCGCGCGGTGTTGAGATGGTCCAATCGGGCAAAGCCGCAGCCCTTTGCACGGCTCCCATCAACAAAAAAGCACTGATCACGGGCGCTGATTTTGGCTATCCGGGCCATACCGAGTATCTTGCCGCCCTAGCGGGCGTTAAAGATGTGGTGATGATGCTCGCATCAGATCTCTTGCGGGTCGTGCCCGCGACCATTCACATTCCAATCGATAAGGTGCCGCGGGTACTGACACCCGCGCGGCTACGCCGGGTGATTGAGATCACGCATCAGGGGCTGAAGTCGCATTTCGGCATCTCCACCCCGCGCTTGGCGGTCGCTGGCCTCAACCCGCACGCGGGCGAAGACGGGGCAATGGGCCAGCAAGAGACCGCCTGGATTGGCCCGCTCATCCGTGAGATGATGCGCGACGGGTTTGACCTCACAGGCCCCCTGCCCGCCGACACGATGTTTCATACTGCGGCGCGGGCGCGCTATGACGCGGCGATCTGCATGTACCATGACCAAGCGCTGATCCCCATCAAAACCCTCGATTTCGACCAAGGTGTAAATGTAACACTTGGCCTGCCCTTCATAAGGACATCGCCTGATCACGGCACAGCGTTTGATATTGCGGGCCAAGGCCGCGCGAACCCGGCCAGCATGATTGCGGCACTGCGGCTTGCCCATCGGATGGCGCAGGCACAATGAGCACGATAGACACGCTCCCGCCGCTGCGCGAGGTGATTGCCGCGCACGGTCTCTCCGCGAGAAAAGCGCTCGGCCAAAACTTCCTGCTGGATCTCAATCTCACCGCGAAAATCGCCCGCCAGGCCGGGGAACTGACGCACTGCGACGTGCTTGAGATCGGTCCAGGCCCCGGGGGGCTTACCCGTGGGCTGCTCAGCGAAGGCGCGCGCCGCGTTTTGGCGGTCGAAAAAGACACCCGTTGCCTGCCAGCCCTAGATGAGGTCGCGCAAGCCTATCCTGATCGCTTAACGGTTCTCTCAGGCGACGCGTTGGACATCGACCCGCTTGCCTATCTCACGCCACCGATCAAGGTCGTGGCCAATCTGCCCTACAACATCGGAACGGCCCTTTTGGTGAAATGGCTGACCCCTCCGGAGTGGCCTCCTTTTTGGCAAAGCTTGACGCTCATGTTTCAGCGGGAAGTGGCTGAGCGGATCATCGCTCAACCTGGGACAAAGGCCTATGGGCGCTTGGCCCTCCTCGCGCAGTGGCGCGCGCAGGCGCGCGTCGCAATGCACTTGTCCCCCGAAGCCTTTACGCCGCCCCCCAAGGTCTCATCCGCGGTGGTGCAGCTCACCGCGCTGCCCGCGCCGCGCTATCCCGCTGATCCAGCCGTTCTATCGCGGGTCGTCGGCGCGGGTTTCAATCAAAGACGCAAAATGCTGCGCGCGTCGCTGAAAAGTCTCACGCCGGACATCGAAGCGCTGCTTGTTTCGGCGGGCATCGCCCCGACTGCGCGGGCCGAGGCGTTGGATCTGGAGGCGTTTTGTGCTTTGGCCCGCGCGGTGGCGGCGAAATGAAGGGCCTCATCGCTGCGCTGCTGCTCATCGGCCTGGCCGCCTGCGCACCGCGCACCCCGGCTTCCTATGACAGCGCCGGGGTGGACGGGCTGGCACAGACGATTGCGTCACTCTCACCAAAGGTCGCACCCCAAGAAGCGAACGCAGCCGCGGCGTTGGCTTTTGCCACCACCCGCAGACTTTCCGCCGCCTACCAAATCACCGATCCACCGCTCATCCACAATGCGAAGGTGAACGCCGGGATCCGACCGCGAGGGCTTTGCCATCACTGGGCTGAGGACATGCAGACGGCGCTCACCGCGGCGGGCTTTGAAAGCTTGCAAATCCGACGTGCGATTGCCAATGCGGACAATCCCTTTCGCATAGAGCACAGCACCGCGGTGCTGATCGCAAAAGGCGGATCCTTGGATGAAGGCATCGTGCTCGACCCATGGCGTAATGGAGGCACGCTTTTCTGGGCCAAACTACAAGACGACCGGCGTTACGATTGGCAGGACCGTTTGGAAGTACTCAGAAAGAAAGGCCAAGTCTACATCAGGCGCCAGTCTGATGCGCCGCCCGCTGAGCCGATCGACGACTAAAGCGTCCGGCCTTTAACTTGAAACATTACGTATCACCGATATCCCGAGAGCGCGCAGCGTGGCAGGGTATCGGCGATTCATGTTTATGGCGGGGCGATGTAAAGCGTCCGGCCTTTGACCTGAGACGGGGTATGACGCGCATGTCCCGAGAGCGCCGAAGGCGTGGCAGGGTATGCGCGTCTCAAGATAAAGGTCGGGCGCTCTCGCGGCAGCGCGAGGGGATCCCTCTTCCGAAAAAGGTGACGCACGCTTGTCCGCGAAGCGACGGCTGATTTCAGCTCAAATCGCCGTGTATCTATTTGGGGCGTGGCAGGACGCGCGTTTGGCCCCTGCCTTACGCTGGGAAGAACCAGGAATGGGGCTGGCGGGCTGTAGGAGCCAGAGCAAAACCAATCCGGAACACCGGCACTGCCAACGCGTTCCACGTATTCAACCGGTTAGCCTGCTTCCGGCTGACCGCCCGGCTCGTTGCTGTCTGGAGGCGCATCCGCCTCTGCTGCGGGGACGGGCTTTGGCTTTGGCTTGCGCCGTGGTTGGCGTTTTGGTTTAGGCTTGCTCTCCGGCGTGTCGACGAGGCCGCTGTCTTGATCACTGTCCTTCAGATCGGTGACGACATCAGGCTGCGGGGCCTCTGCGGGATCTGTCGCATGGCTCTGTTCGCCACCTGCAGCGCTCTCTCGCTCTTGACGTTCTGCACGCTCACGGTCCCGCTCCGCCTGCCGCTCGCGATTTATCCGGTCTTGTTCTTCGCGGCGCTGCTCTTGCTCTTTTTGAGCCTCCGACAGAAGCCGCAGGTAATGTTCGGCATGCTGCTGAAAATTCTCGGCCGCGACACGGTCATTCGACAGCGTGGCATCGCGTGCAAGTTGATTGTACTTCTCAATGACTTGGGCGGGCGTGCCGCGCACCTTCCCCTCAGGGCCGGAGCTGTCAAACACACGGTTGACGACATTGCCGCCGTGGTTGCTGTTGCGGTTGCGGTTGTTTTTGGACCGGGACCGGGATCTCGTTGATTTCATGAAGACAAGGCAGCCTTTGATGCTGTGTTATCGAACCGAGAGCGTAAAAGGCGTTGACGCTTTCAGGTGTGGGGGTGGTTGGCCTTAGCCGTGCGGGACACTCAGTGTTCCACCGCTTTAACAGGTTCAGTAAACACGGTTGGTCCCATTCAGCAAGCGCAATCTGATGAAACGGCTCAGAAAGTCCGCCAAGATGTCACGTTAGGCAGGACGCGCTGCTGAAACAACACGCGGATGCCCACCAAGATCCGGGGCCACAGAGACTTCGGCCCAGCCCGCATCCGCGAAAATCGCCGCGACAGCGTCAGCCTGCTTCCATCCAATTTCAGCCAGAACCCGCCCGCGCGGGGAAAGATATCCCTGTGCCTGATGCGCAATGACGCGGTAGGCCGAAAGCCCATCCGAACCATCGGTGAGCGCCATGGAGGGCTCGTGATCGCGTAACTCTGGCGCCACATCGGCCATCTCAGAGGCCGCAAGGTAAGGGGGGTTGGCCACGATAAGATCAAAGCGGCCCTCGACTTTTGCAAACCAATCAGACTGAAGAAAACCGACCCGGTCCGTAACCTGATGCAGCACCGCATTGGCGCTGGCCTGCAAACAAGCTGCCTCGGATAGGTCAACGCCGAGACCCCGTGCGCCGGGCCGCTCCGCCAGAAGCGTGATAAGAATGCAGCCCGAGCCGGTGCCAAGATCAAGCACGGTTTCAAACGGCGCACTGAGTGCGAGATCGATCAGGCTCTCCGTTTCGGGCCTCGGATCTAGCACATCGCGGCTGACCTTAAAGTCGCGACCATAGAAGGCGCGGTGGCCAACCAGATGAGACACAGGCACCCGCACCAAGCGCAAAGCCACCAGGTGGTCGAACCGCTCTTCAATCTCAGGCGCGATTTCTTCAGGGGCGATCAACGTGATGCGGGCGGCGTCAACTGAGGCGGCGTGCGCCAAGAGCAAACGCGCGTCCCGTGCTGGATCTGGCACACCCGCCGCACGCAAACGCGACGTGGCAAGGGCCATGGCTTCTCCCGCGGTGCTCACGCATTCATCTCCGCCAGTTGCTGGGCCTGCGCATCGGCCGTCAGCGCATCAACAATCTCGTCCAAATCACCCTGCATGACCGCATCCAAGCGGTAAAGTGTCAGGTTGATCCTGTGATCGGTCATGCGCCCTTGCGGAAAGTTATAGGTGCGGACCCGCTCGGACCGATCGCCCGAGCCCACCTGCGCCGCCCGATCCGCTGACCGTTCAGCGTCAGCGCGGCTGCGCTCCATGTCGTAGAGCCGGGCCTTCAAGACTTGCATCGCCTTGTCGCGGTTGCGGTGCTGGGACTTCTCAGAACTCGTGACAACTATTCCCGAGGGCAAATGGGTGATCCGCACCGCCGAATCAGTTGTGTTCACATGCTGCCCGCCAGCACCAGATGAGCGCATCGTATCAATGCGCAGATCCCCTGGCGCGATCTCGATGTCCACATCCTCCGCCTCGGGCAGAACGGCAACCGTGGCAGCAGACGTATGGATGCGCCCGCCCGACTCCGTGCTGGGCACACGTTGTACCCGGTGCACCCCACTCTCAAACTTGAGACGGGCAAAGACATTCTCACCCGTGATGTGCACAACGACCTCTTTCACGCCGCCAAGCTCTGTCATTTGCTCTTCGATCAACTCAAAGCCCCAACCGCGTGCCTCGGCATAGCGCTGGTACATGCGCATCAGGTCGGCGGCAAAAAGGGCGGCCTCATCGCCGCCGGTGCCGGGACGAATCTCCAACATGGCTGGTTTGGCATCCGCTGCATCCCGCGGCAAAAGCGCGATTTGAAGGGCTTCTTCGGCAGCTGGCAGATCAGCCTTGAGCGTGCTCAATTCTTCTTGTGCAAGATCGGCCATCTCAGGATCGGCTAACATTTCTAGCGCCCCCTCAATGTCGGTGAGCAAAGTCCGATAGGCCTCGATCTGTTCAACAACCGGACGTAAGTCGCTGTATTCCTTGGCAAGAGACGCAAAGTCTGCGCCGTCAGATCCCGCCGCCATCGAGGCTTCGAGGAACTGGAAACGCTGGGTGATCTGCTCTAGCCGGTCTAGGGGTATCATAGCGTCTCCATCTCGCTTAACTCAGGTCTTTGGTCAAGGCGCGGTCCATGCTAAGCTCCTGAAATGCGCAAGATGATTTTTCTCCTCTCCTTTGCGGCGTTGCCGGTTCAGGCAGATGTCACCTCACCCAGCGGTAAGACGGTCGATTGCTATTGTACCGACAGCCAACGCAACCGCATTGAGTTGGGAGAGACGATCTGCATGCAAGTCGATGGCCGCATGTTTATGGCGCAATGCCAGATGTCGCTCAACGTGCCGATGTGGCGCGAGGTGCAAGACGGCTGTTTGTCATCGTCACTGGAGGACAGCGCGCCAAGCTTCAACACGCGCTCGGTTTACCCCAAGATCTGACGTGCCAAATCGAAGGCGTCCGTAAATCTCGATGTATCGCTCTTCGGTTGGGCCATAGACACCCACGGTGGTGTAATCGGGAAAGCCAACGAGCTTCGACCGGGTGACGTAGGTGATCTGTTTGTCCGCAACCGACCCGGCCAGCACTTGCGTGCGCGCGGTGGCCTGCGCCACAGCATCAATCTTGCGCAGTGCTTCTTCTTCATCTCCCGCAACCCTTTGCCGCCAAAGATGGCTGCCCGGACCGCGCGTCTCCCCCATCCCCGTCGCCGTTGAAGGTTTGTGCCACCGCGATGGGTCCGAAGGTGCGAGGCGCACATAGGCCAAAAACCCAACAAACGCTGCGATCAAAATCCACCAGATCATGGCTCTCCTCCTGCCCCTCATCTCGCCGTTTGGCACAAAACCGCTGCGATCACCGCGTCACCACGCCGGGTAGAACGCACAAAAGCTCGTACAGTATATTGGCCCCCGTCAACGCAGTGTTCCCAGATGGATCATAGGGCGGTGACACCTCCACAAGATCCACGCCCACAATGCGAAGACCGCGCAGCGCGCGGATGAGCTCCAGCGCTTGCGGCGTTGTGAGCCCGCCAATCTCTGGCGTGCCCGTCCCCGGCGCATAGGCCGGATCGAGACTGTCAATGTCAAAGGTCACATAAACCGGCTGTGCTCCAATATCGCGCCGGATCTCTGCACCCAATGCCGCCATGCTGCGGCCCCAGAACTCCTGGGCTAAAAACTGCTGAAAGCCCCAGCCGACGGCCTCGCGAAAATCATCTGCGCCATAGCCCGTGCCACGCAAACCCACCTGGTAGGTTTTGCTGGGATCGATGAGTTTTTCCTCGTATGCCCTGCGAAAAACGGTGCCATGCGCCTCGCGTTCGCCGAACATCTCGTCGTTGACATCCGCATGCGCGTCAATGTGGATGAGCGCCACTGGCCCGTACATTTCAGCCGTTGCGCGCAAAATCGGCAGGGTCACAGAATGATCTCCCCCAATTCCAAAAGGGATCGTCCCTGACTGTAAGATCGACCCGTAACTCTCTTGAATAATGCGCAAACTATCTGACAGCGAAAACGTGTTGATCGCCAGATCGCCGATATCGGCGATCTGCAAACTGTCGAAAGGGGCTGCCCCGGTGCCCAGATTGTAGGGCCGGATCATCGCGCTCTCCGCGCGCACCTGCTTGGGGCCAAACCGGGTGCCGGAGCGCCAAGATGTGCCGATATCAAGCGGGATCCCCAAAATGGCCACGTCCAAACCCGAAAGATCCACCGCGCCAGGCAGACGCATGAACGTGTTGGGCCCTGAGAACCGTGCCAGATCATTGCCGCTGATCGGTTGGTTCTTGCCGCTCATGTCGTCCTCATGCGGTGCCCCAAAAGACAGAGGATCTCGGTGGCGACATGGGCCCCGGCTATGGCGGTGGCACCGGTGGTGTCAAAGGGCGGTGAGACCTCGACCACATCGCCGCCGCGAATATTGACGCCCGCCAGATCGCGCAGCATGATCGCCGCTTGCCCGCTGCTGAGCCCGCCCCAGACGGGCGTTCCCGTGCCAGGGGCAAAGGCAGGGTCGAGGGCGTCGATGTCAAAGCTCAGGTAACACGGGCGGTCGCCGATGACCTCTTTGATCCGAGCGACGGCAACATCTGGTCCTTGTTCATGCACAGCGCGGGCATCAATGGTGGTGACACCCAAGGGATCGGCGTTTGTGGTCCGGATGCCCACTTGAACGGAGGTCAGTGGATCCACCACGCCTGTCTTCACGGCTTTATAGAACATCGTCCCATGATCAATGCGCCCCATGTCATCGTCGGGCCAGGTATCGGAATGAGCATCAAATTGGATCAGGCTCATCGGCCCGAACACCTGTGCATAGGCCTTGAGGATGGGAAAACTGATGTAGTGATCCCCGCCGAGCACGACGGGTGCCACGCCTGCTTGCAAAATCTCCGCAATGTGCGCGGTCAAACCCGCGGGAAACGCCGCGATATTGGCGTAGTCAAAGGCAAGATCCCCGTAGTCGATGATGGCAAACTCCGACATCACATCGAAGTCCCAGCCGTAGGGGGGATCATTTGGCTGCAGCGCGCTGGCCTCACGGATCGCCCGGGGGCCAAACCGCGTGCCGGGCCGATGCGTGACCGCTTGGTCAAACGGTACGCCAGTCACAGCCATATCCACGCCGGACAAATCCTTGGTGTAGCGCCGCCGTAGAAAAGACGTCACGCCGCCAAAGGCGTTCTCGTAGTTGAGCCCTTTCAGATCGGGTCGGGTAATTGCCGCATCAACCTCGCCCCCGGCATCCTCGAGCGCCATCGCTCAGATGCCCCCGACCGGCTGCTGGCGCTCTACCATGCGCGCAAAAAACGAAGCCCCAATGGGCGCGATGTCATCGTTAAAGTTGTACTTCGGATGATGTACCGTCGGCCCGTCGCCCTGACCCAACAGCAGGAAACACCCGGGTCGCGCCTCTAGCATATAGGAGAAATCCTCAGCCCCCATCAGCGGCGGGATGCCCACAACCACGGCCGCCTCGCCAGAAACCTCGCGCGCAACATCCGCCGCGACCTCAGTCTTCGCGGCATCGTTGATCGTGGGGGGATAGCCATAGTCGATCGTGAGCACGGCCTCGACCCCAAAGCTTGCCGCATGCCCGTCGACGATGGCCTGCATGCGGTCGATCGCCATCGATTGCACCTCTTTGTCGAAGGTGCGCAGCGTGCCGTTCACATAAGCCGTCTCGGGGATCACATTGTCCACGGTGCCGGTATGGATCTGCGTGACCGATATCACCAGTTTGGCCCCGGGCTCTGCATTGCGGCTGATGATGGTTTGCAGGCTCTGCACCATAGTGCAAGCCGCCACCACAGGATCGACCGTTTCATGCGGACGCGCCCCATGCCCGCCGCGCCCTTTGATGTTGATCGTGAACGTATCGGCGGCAGCCAGAAGCGGCCCAGCGTTGGTGAAAAACCCGCCCACCGGCAAGCTTGGCGCATTGTGCAAACCGTAGACTTCGCTGATCTCAAAGCGGTCCATGACCCCTTCTTGCACCATGACCTCCCCGCCACCGCCCGCTTCCTCAGCCGGTTGAAAGATCAGCGCCACGCGCCCCGAAAAGTTCCGCGTCTCTGCCAGGTACTTTGCCGCCCCAAGCAGCATGGAGGTGTGACCATCATGCCCGCAGGCATGCATCTTACCTTCATGCTTGGAGGCGTAAGGCACGCCGGTCTCTTCGGTGATCGGCAGCGCATCCATATCCGCGCGCAGGCCGATCGTCGGTCCCGCGCCCCGCCCGTTGATGATCGCCACGATGCCTGTCTGCGCGATGCCCGTATGCAGCTCATCAACGCCAAACTCTTCAAGCCGCGCCGCAACAAAACGAGATGTCTCATGCAGTTCGAACCCCAGTTCCGGAATGGTGTGCAGATGCTGACGCCATGCCGCCATCTCTGGTCCGAACTCAGCAAGGCGGTTGACGATGGGCATGGGCTGGACTCCTGTTGGCGGGACGCTCAGGGTGCATCTGACACAAGACAGGACAAAGCTGCAATGGCGGACGCCCTCTTCCACGATCCCAACGCTGGGCCAGAGGCTGGGCCCGACGCCGGGGTCGAACGCCTCCTTGAGATCATGCGCCGATTGCGGGACCCCGAGACAGGCTGCCCCTGGGACATTGAGCAGGATTTTGCCAGCATCGCGCCCTACACCATCGAGGAAGCCTACGAAGTGGCTGATGCCATTGAACGCGCGGATTGGGAGGAGCTTGAAGGGGAGTTAGGCGATCTCTTGCTGCAAGCGGTCTACCACGCGCAGATGGGGGCCGAGGCGGGCCATTTCACATTTCAGTCCATTGTCCGGGCGATCAGTGACAAGATGGTCGCGCGCCACCCGCATGTTTTTGGAGAGGAAAGCCGCGACAAAAGCGCGGCACAGCAAACCGCCGATTGGGAAGCGATCAAGGCCAAAGAACGCGCAGGCAAGGCACAAAAAGGCACACTTGACGGGGTTGCTATTGGATTGCCCGCCCTCTTGCGGGCGGTCAAATTGCAAAAACGGGCCGCGCGCGTCGGCTTTGATTGGCCGCAGACCGCTCAAGTCCTGGACAAACTGCGCGAAGAGGCCGCCGAACTCATTGAGGCGCGCGATGAGCTTGGCCCAGCCGAAATCGAAGAGGAATTCGGCGATCTTCTGTTTGTGATGGCCAACCTCGCGCGCCACCTGGACGTCGATCCCGAGGCGGCGCTGCGCGCCACGAACGCGAAGTTTACCCGCCGGTTTCAGAGCGTTGAGGCCCGGTTGGCCGCAGAGGGAAAAAGCCCCGTTGAGAGCACGCTCGAAGAAATGGACGCGCTCTGGGAGGCGGTGAAGGCGGACGAACGCAGGGCGCGCTGACAGCCCTTTTCTCCATCACATCTTTCCCCTATTGCTGCGCCAAAAGGACCCGTCATGGCACCGCGCAAGATCATTATTGATACCGATCCCGGACAAGACGACGCGGTGGCCATCCTTCTTGCGCTTGCCAGCCCCGACGAGATCGAGGTGCTGGGTCTCACCTGTGTTGCCGGCAATGTTCCTTTGGCGCTCACGTCCAAAAACGCGCGGATCGTGTGCGAACTCGCCGGGCGGCCTGAGATTGCGGTCTACGCCGGCTGTGATCGACCGCTGGGCCGTGACCTCGTCACCGCGGAGCATGTGCATGGCAAAACCGGCCTCGACGGGCCTGATCTGCCTGACCCCGCAATGCCGCTCAAAGCAGGCCACGCGGTTGACTTCATCATTGACACTCTGCGTGCGGCACCGCGAGGTTCGGTGACGCTCTGCCCTCTGGGTCCCCTCACCAATATCGCGACGGCCTTTCAGCGCGCACCTGACGTGGTGCCTCATGTGCATGAAATCATTCTCATGGGCGGCGGCTTTTTCGAGGGAGGCAACATCACACCTGCCGCAGAATTCAACATCTATGTCGATCCACAAGCGGCTGATATCGTGTTTAAATCAGGAGCACCGATTGTGGTGATGCCGCTCGATGTCACCCACAAGGCCCTTGTGACGGTGCGGCGCAACGAAGCCTTCCGCGCGCTTGGCACAAAAGTCGGCGTCGCGGTGGCAGAGATGACCGATTTCTTTGAACGCTTCGACAAAGAGAAATATGGCTCGGCAGGCGCACCGCTGCACGACCCTTGCGTGACCGCCTATCTGATCCGGCCGGAGCTCTTTTCTGGCCGTCACATAAACGTGGAGATCGAAACCAGCTCAGAATTGACGATGGGCATGACGGTGGCAGATTGGTGGGGCGTGAGCGGGCGCAAGCCCAACGCCCTCTTCATCGGCGATATCAATGCGGACGGTTTTTTTGCGCTGCTCACCGAACGGCTGGCGCGACTATGAGCGCGGTGATCACCCTGGGCACGCCCGCGCAGGCCGAAAAACTGCTCACGCTCTGCGCCGCTTTCCACGCGGAAGAAGAGATCGCCTCAACCGAGGAAAGCCGGACCGCCGCGCTGATGCCACTGCTAGAGGGCAACCCCTATGGCGCTGTCTACCTTATTGGCCCGCCACGCGCGCCAATTGGCTATATTGCGGTCTGCTTTACATGGTCACTGGAACATGGCGGATTGGACGCGCTCATTGACGAACTCTACGTCCGGCCGGGGGTGCGTGGGCGCGGTATCGCAAGCGAGGTGCTCAGCGCGCTTCCCAAAGCGCTTGGCCAGCACGGGCTCAGATCGATCCACCTGGAAGTGGCCCACCAGAACACAAATGCGCAGCGTCTCTACCGCCGCGCAGGATTTGTGCCAAAGGATGATTACATGCTGATGATGAGGACATTGTGAGTTTGCAGATCCCCTTCGACAACAGCTATGCCGCGCTCCCAGAGGCGTTCTACACACGCCTTGACCCAACATCCGTACCCGCCCCGAAGCTACTGGCTTATAACGATAACCTCGGCAAGATACTGGGACTTGAGGCGGCGGATCTCGCCGAAGCTGCTCATGTGTTTGCAGGTAACGATATACCTCAGAACGCGGCACCGCTGGCGCAGCTTTACGCTGGGCATCAGTTTGGCACCTTTAATCCACAGCTCGGTGATGGCCGCGCGATCCTCCTTGGCGAAGTGGTTGGAACCGACGGCGAACGCCGTGACGTGCAGCTCAAAGGGTCAGGGCCAACGCCCTATTCGCGCATGGGAGATGGTCGGGCCTGGCTCGGTCCGGTGCTGCGCGAATACCTGGTCTCCGAGGCAATGCACGCCCTCGGCATCCCCACCACGCGCGCGCTTGCCGCTGTCAGCACCGGAGAGCAGATCTGGCGCGAGCAAGGCGCATTGCCGGGTGCTGTCCTCACCCGTATCGCCCGGAGCCACCTGCGGGTCGGCACCTTTCAAGTGTTCGCTCACCGGGGGCAAATCGAACATCTGAAGACACTCACCCAGTATGCGATACAACGGCACTACGCCGATGCTGGCGGACCAATGGGTCTGTTGCGTGCGGTGTGTGAGGCCCAGGCGGATCTGGTGACGCGCTGGATGGCCGTCGGCTTCATCCACGGTGTGATGAACACCGACAACAGTTCCATCGCTGGAGAGACCATCGACTACGGTCCCTGCGCGTTTATGGACGCGTTCCACCAAAACCGGGTGTTCAGCTCGATCGATCAGCAAGGCCGCTATGCCTACGGGCAACAACCCGGTATCGCGGTCTGGAACATGGCGCAGCTTGCCACCAGCTTGATCCAACAAATGCCGGATAAAGACGGAGCCGTCGAAGAAGCTACTGAAATCGTGCATGCCATGCCAAACACCCTGGAGCGGCGCTGGCTCATAAGTTTTGCTGCGAAAGTCGGAATCAGCCACCCCAAGAAGGACGATACCGCGCTGATCGAAGAGCTGTTGGGACTTATGCAAACTGACGGCGCAGACTTTGCAAACACGTTCCACGCGTTAACCGGCGACGGAGCGCGAGATCAATTTCTGAGCAGAGATCGCTTTGACGCTTGGCAGGAAAAATGGCGGGCGCGCATTGCACATGAACCGGATCCAGTGGCCAAAATGAAGGCCGCCAACCCCGCGATCATCCCGCGCAACCACCGGATCGAAGAGATGATCCAAGCCGCTGTTGCGGGCGACATGGCCCCTTTTGAGCGGCTGTCGACCGCGCTGGCCGACCCGTTCAACGTGTCAGACAAAGATCTGATGCGCCCGCCGCTGGAGGGCGAGATTGTCCCCGCGACGTTCTGCGGCACATGAGCCGTGATGTCTATGCTTTGCGGTTGATTAAGAAGAGCCCGCACGCCACCAGAAGAAGGGCGAAATAGACACCTGGGCCAAGGGCTTCTCCCAGCAAAAGCCAGCCCAGAAAAACAGAGGCCACCGGCGATAAAAAGCTGAAAGAGGCAACCGATGCGGCGGGATAGATCGACATCAGCCAGAACCATGACAAAAAGCCCAAGCTCGCCACAGCAACAATCTGAAACAAGAGACCGCTGACATGCAGCAGATCCGGCTCCCGCAAGAGCGGTCCAAAGAGCGGCGCAATCAACAAAAGCAGCGGGGCTGAGACCAGCACCTGGCAGATCAACTGCTGCGCGGCCGGGACTTCAACAAGCGGTGTGAGGCGCACACAGAGCACGATGCCGACCCAACTGAAGGCCGAGGCCAGCGCCAGCAGATCCCCCGCCCAGCTCGCCGCGCCCCCGCTGCGATCGGCAAGTGCGACGACAACACCAGCCATGGCTAGCGCAAAGCCCAAGGCCCGCAGGCCGCTGAGCCGCTCACCTGGCAGAAACACATGCCCCACAAGTGCCAGCCAGACAGGCATGGAATAAAAGATGATTGAGGCACGGCCAACGGTCGTGACGTCAAGCGCCGAAAATAGGCACATGAATTCAAAGGCGAAAAGCGTGCCCGACAAGAGGCCAGCCGCCCATGCACGGCGCGGAACGACAAGGCTGATGCCCCGCCACCGCATCCAAATCAACAGCACTGCGATTGCGCCCGCCGACCGTACGCCGGCCTGAAACACCGGGCTGAAGCCATCGCTGGTCACTTTGATCACAACTTGGTTGAAGGCCAGATGCACCGCGAAAAGGATGAGCGCGGTTGCACCAAAAAGGTCCATCTGTTCTTTCCGCTCCATCGGGCTAGAAGCAGGGGTCTCGGCGGCGGTGTCAACGCGCAATCTGTGCAATTTGACGCGCAGATCTGTAAATTCCCCACGACATGCGAGCAAAACCTGCCACAGTGGCGCGGGTGATTCACGAAACTGGGGGCGAATTTATGAGCTTGATGAAGACACTGGCCAAAGTGGCCGTGGGCGTTGCTGTGGCCAAAGGCGCGCAAGCGGTGATGCGCAACTCTGCTGGCGGGGCCAGCGCAGGGGGCGGTCTCGGCGGGCTTTTGGGCGGTTTGACGGGCGGCGCAGGCGGTGCGCAGACGGCCAGCGCGGGCGGGCTCGGCGATCTCTTGGGGGGCCTAACCGGCGGTGGCGGAGGCTCACAGGCCGCAGGCTTGCAAGATATGCTGGGCGGTCTGTTGAGCGGTACCGGTGGGGCAAGCGGTGGCGGCCTTGCTGGCGGTCTTGGCGGCTTAATGGAACAGCTCGGCGGTCCAGGCGGGGCACCCGGTGGCCTGGGAGGATTGCTTGGCGGGTTGGCGGGTGCTGCTGGTGCCGGGGGCCTATTGGGTGCCGCGGCTCCGGCAGTCGATAAGCGCCCCGCTGAGAATGGCCATGATTTTGGCACGGTGCTCAATTCCCAATTTGACGCAACGCCTGAGCCGGCGATTGAGCCTAGCCGGGATCAGGAAGCCGCTGCGGGTTTGATGTTGGCGGCGATGATTCAAGCCGCAAAATCCGACGGCACCTTCGATGAGGCGGAAAAAGAAAAGCTTTTAGGACAGTTGGGTGAAGTCGACGCGGAAGAAGCGGCGTTTGTTCAGCAGCAGTTGCAGGGGCCGGTCGATGTTGACGCGCTGGTCCGAGAGACCCCAAAGGGCATGGAGAGCCAGATCTATGCCATGTCACTCATCGGGATCGACCTTGATACCCAACAAGAGGCTCAGTACCTGCACAAACTCGCGGACGCCTTCGGGATGGCCCCGGCGGAGGTCAACGATATACATGCCAAACTCGGCATGCCGACGCTCTACGCCTGATCTCACGCCGCCTTGCGACCACCGCTGCGCTTGCCGCGGCGGCGTTTGCGCGACGCTCCATCGCTCTTGACGGCGTCGGCTTGTCCCGCGCCAGGGCGCTTGGGCCCCTGGCCCGTTCCGCCGCGACGGCGATTGCGGCTCGCGCGCGGTTTTTCTTCACTCTCCGCGCCGGCCCAAGCGCGGCCAGAGGCGACCGGGATCCGGATTTTCATGACCTTTTGAATGGCGATGAACTCCGCCATTTCATCTGGGGCGCAAAATGCGATCGCTGTCCCATCTTTGCCCGCCCGCGCGGTACGACCGATGCGGTGCACATAATTGTCCGCGACATTGGGCAGGTCATAGTTGTAGACGAATTTGACGTCAGGAATGTCGAGACCGCGCGCCGCGACATCCGTGGCCACGAGCACCTTTATCTCACCTGATTTGAAGCCAGCGATGGCTCTATCCCGCTGGCCTTGGCTTTTATTGCCGTGGATGGAAGCAGCGGCAAAGCCTGCCTTCACCAGTGCCTTCATCAGCCGTTCGGATCCATGCTTTGTGCGCCCAAAGACCAGCGAGCGTTCGTCAGTATGTTTCGCCAAAAGCTCAATTAAAAGGGCGGTTTTCTCGGTCTTTGCAATGAAATGCACCGATTGGGTCACTTTATCCGCCGCTTTACCCGGTGGAGAGACTTCGACGCGGATCGGGGACGTGAGATAGCTCTGCGCAATCTCGTTCATCAGTTTGGGCATCGTGGCGGAAAAGAGCATGGTCTGGCGCTGATCCGGGATAAGCGCGCAGATTTTCCGCAAATCGTGGATAAAGCCCATGTCCAGCATCTGATCGGCTTCATCGAGCACCAGAAAACGGGCGTCTTCTAGCAGCACCGCACCTCTATCGATAAGATCCAAAAGCCGGCCGGGGGTGGCGACAAGCATGTCCACGCCGCGCTGCAGCCGCCTGATCTGCGGATTGATGTTCTGCCCGCCAACAACCATCAGCGCCTTCAACGGGGTCTGCTGGCTGAAGCCTTTGAGGTTCTCGACAATCTGCTGGGCCAATTCCCGCGTGGGAGCGAGTACGAGCGCCCGCACGGTCCGCGGCGCAGGCTTTTTGCGTGCCTCGAGCAGGCGCGCAACCAACGGCACCCCGAAAGCCGCCGTTTTGCCGGTGCCTGTTTGCGCGAGGCCCAGCACGTCCCGTCCATTGAGAGCATGAGGGATCGCTTGTTTTTGGATCGGCGTTGGATCTTTGATACCCATATCCCGCAGCCGTGCGACAAGCTTCGCCGGCAAGTCCATCATATCAAAGTCGCTCATCAGTCATCTTTCTGCGCGCTCTTTGGCGTGCGCTTTTCAAATCGTAAATCCTATGTTGGCCGCGAACAGGCCGTTCGCAGGCAAACGAGACAAATCTCACCCTCTGTTGCGATTGCAGGCAATTCCATGATCCGAAACCACAGTTTGCCTTCATGCCCAATGGGCGGCTCAGACCAATGTGGCGAGAGCCCTTGCTTATGAGGTGAGATGGTGCATGCCAGCCAATAAGTCAACTTTGGCGGTAAAACCGCAGTGGCAAGCGCCCTGAAAGGACGCTAAAGCACGCTAGCGGCCGAACCGGGACCAAAGAGATGAGCAAAACCATTATCCAAAGGTGCGAAGACATGGGTCTGCGCCTGACCGGGCAACGGCGCATCATTGCTCAGGTGATTGAGGAAAGCGACGACCACCCGGACGTGGAAGAGCTTTTCAAGCGCGGCGTGGCGCGCGATGCGGGCATATCCATCGCAACTGTTTACCGGACGGTGAAGCTCTTCGAAGAGGCGGGCATCCTGGACAAACTCGAGTTTGGCGATGGACGCGCGCGCTATGAGGATGCAGAGCGCGATCACCATGATCACCTTATTGATCTCAAGTCCGGCGAGGTCATCGAATTTGTCGATGAAGAGATTGAGGCGCTGCAAGAAAGAATCGCGCAAAAGCTCGGCTATCAACTGCGCGGACATCGCCTTGAGCTCTACGGTGTGCCGCTCAAGAAACACAGATGACTGAGCTGCATCTCCCAAAGCACTCCCCCCGATGATCTGGAGACCGCGATGAAAGACAACCTGCGCGGCGCGCTTTTGATGGTGATCGCGATGCTCGCCTTTGCCCTTGAGGACATGTTCATCAAACTCATGTCTGACGCGGTGTCGGTGGGTCAGATCCTATTGATGCTTGGGATCGGGGGCAGCTTCGCCTTCGGGGCGGTCGTTGTCGCCCAGGGCCAGCCGCTTTTTGCACGCGCGATGCTCACCGGTCCCATCGCGCTCAGGGCCCTGGGCGAGATGGTCGGCACGATTTGCTTTGTCTCCGCGCTCGCCCTGACCCCGATTTCCAGCGCTTCAGCCGTCTTGCAAGCTACCCCGCTGGTGGTGACGCTGGGTGCCGCGCTGTTCCTGCGCGAAAAGGTCGGCTGGCGACGGTGGTGCGCGATCCTTGCCGGTCTTTTTGGCGTCCTCCTTATCATTAGGCCCGGCATGCAGAGCTTTCAGGCCCTGTCGCTTTTGGCTCTCGGGGCGGTTTTTTGCTTGGCCCTGCGCGATCTGAGCACGCGGCGGGTGCCAAAGGACATCACCACAATGCAGTTGAGCTTTCTTGGGTTTCTCGCGGTCGTTCCGGGCGGCGTGCTGATGCTCTTCGCGCAGGGCACAAGCCTCACAGCCATGAACGGCGTTGTCACCGCTTACTTTGCAGGTGCTCTCGGCATTGGACTTGTCGCCTACTACACGGTGGTCGCCGCGATGCGGCTGGGGGAGGTCAGTTTTGTGACGCCTTTCCGCTACACCCGGATGCTCTTTGCGCTTTTCATTGGCATTGTGGTCTTTGCTGAGGCACCGGACGCTTTGACGCTTATTGGTGCCGCAATTGTCGTCTGCTCCGGCATCTACACAGTCTGGCGCGAACGACGGCTGGGTGTCATTGCCTAGGTGCAGCACGCCCGGTATGTCTGCGCCAAAGCGTCAAAGGAAGCATCACATGAGCACCATCATCGACATTCACGCCCGTGAAATTTTAGACAGCCGTGGCAACCCCACCGTGGAAGTTGATGTCGTGCTCGAAGATGGCACCATGGGCCGTGCTGCAGTGCCTTCTGGCGCATCCACTGGGGCTTATGAGGCCGTGGAACGACGCGACGGTGACAAGGGCCGTTACCTGGGCAAGGGCGTGTTGGAAGCATGCGCAGCTGTAAACGGTGAGATTGCCGAGGCTTTGGCAGGCATTGATGCGACCGAACAGGTTGAAATCGATGAGATGATGATTGAGCTTGACGGCACCGAGAACAAATCTCGGCTTGGGGCCAATGCGATCCTCGGCGTCTCGCTGGCGGCTGCGAAAGCGGCGGCGGACTTTTGCACCCAACCGCTTTACCGCTATGTCGGCGGGACTTCGGCGCGGGTGCTGCCGGTGCCCATGATGAACATCATCAACGGCGGTGAGCACGCAGATAACCCCATCGATATCCAGGAATTCATGATCATGCCGGTCGCGGCCTCCGACATCCGGGAGGCCGTGCGCATGGGTGCCGAGGTGTTTCACACCTTGAAAAAGGAGCTCTCTGCCGCTGGTCTTTCGACCGGCATCGGAGATGAGGGCGGTTTTGCGCCCGACATCAGCTCCACCCGTGATGCGCTTGATTTTATTCTGAAGTCTGTGGAAAAGGCGGGATACCGCCCGGGAGAGGACATCTATCTTGCTCTTGATTGCGCCGCCACGGAGTACTTCAAGGAGGGCACATATGTCCTTGCAGGAGAGGGCAAAACCCTCACCAGCGCGGAGAACGTCGCCTACCTGGAAGGCTTGGTAAATGATTACCCCATTATCTCCATCGAAGACGGCATGGCCGAAGACGATTGGGACGGCTGGAGGGCGCTGACAGATGCGCTTGGGCACAAGGTGCAACTTGTGGGGGACGATCTTTTTGTAACAAACCCCGCCCGCTTGGCCACCGGCATCGAAAAAGGCAGCGCCAACAGCATGCTGGTAAAGGTCAATCAGATCGGCAGCCTGACAGAAACGCTGCGGGCCGTGGAAATGGCGCACCGCGCGGGGTTTACCAACGTGATGTCGCACCGCTCCGGCGAGACCGAAGATGCCACCATCGCAGACCTCGCGGTTGCCACAAACTGCGGTCAGATCAAAACCGGTTCGCTCGCCCGGTCCGACCGGTTGGCCAAATACAACCAACTCATCCGCATTGAGGAGATGTTGGGCGAGACAGCGCAGTTTGCGGGCCGCAGCATTCTAAAATGACGCCTGAGGCTTTCTCATCCCTCGTGGGCGGCGCGCTTTTTCACATCACGGCCACCGGAAATGCTGAGGGTATTGCCCGGCACGGCCTGCGCCCTGCCGCCGTTTCGGCGCGGGCCGTCGGCGTTAATCCTGCTGCGATCGCCTTGCGCGCAGACCGGCGGGTGATCACCGGGTCCTCGGGCCAAACCGTCCTGAACCATCAGCGCCCTTTGCGTATGGGCGCGCGCGCCCACTTTCTTGATGGCCATACGCTTGTCTCTTGGGCACGCCAACTGGACGAGCGGGTTTTCTTTTGGCCTGCTGGCCGAGGGAAAAACTTTGCCGCGAGCATGCCCAAAGACGTTGTCACTTACCGCTTGGATGCGGGCCGCTTTTACGCCGTTCTTTGCGATCAGATCGACCTCTCCCCCATCAACAGCGGGAACGCAGCGCGGCGCCCGGCCCGGCGGGGCGACTGGCTCTATGTCCCGGCCCGCGCAGGTGTGGAGGCATTTCGCGAAAATCGGCGGCAGCGTGGCCTGAAAAAGGGGCGTGACGCAGTCGCCGAAGTCTCTGTGCGCGCTGCGATCCCCGCGGCCCAGTTGGAACCTTTGCTGGCATGAGCGAGGTCACGATCACGCCTGCCGAAACGCACGCCGATCTGAACGCGGTGCGCATCCTTTGCTGGGCTTATCGCGATCATCTCATGACGCTTTCTCAGCGCGACCGCGACATCATTGAGGTGTTCTATCCGGTACCCAAATACACCGCGATCTTGAAAGACTTGGCTCAACTGCACGCGCGACCACGCGGGATCATCCTCTTGGCCAAAGATCAGAGTGGAACGGGCGTCGGCTGCGGCATGACACATGCCTTGGATGAGGCAACCTCAGAGATAAAGCGCGTCTATGTAGGGCCGCAGGCACGTGGCAAAGGTGTGGCGCGCCAACTGTGCGAGATGCTTATCGAACAGGCGCGCCGCGATGGCTTTGGCCGGGTCGTGCTTGACACGTCAAAGGCGCTGCACACAGCGCAGCGGCTCTACCACCGGCTGGGGTTTTCGCCCCGCGGGCCTTACCAACAATTGCCCGAAGACGTGGTGCCGGATCTCATGTTCTTTGAAAAGCGTCTGAGTGCAAACGAAGGTGCCGCATGACAGCAGAAGAAATCATCGCCAAATTGCGCCTCGCCCCGCATCCTGAGGGCGGCCATTACCGCCAGACATGGATCGCCGATGACACAGCGGAGGACACTAGGGGACACACTGCGCGCGCGACCGGCACTTGCATCTATTTTTTACTTCAAGATGGCGAGGTAAGTCATTGGCATAAAGTCGATGCGACCGAGATCTGGCTTTACCATGCAGGTGCACCGTTGATCCTCTCGGTGGCTGAAACCGAAGCGGGCCCTGCGGTCGATCACAGATTGAGCCCCGATCTCAACGAAGGCGCACCGCAGATCATCGTGCCAGCGCATCATTGGCAGGGCGCACGCAGCACCGGGGCCTTTACCTTGGTCAGTTGTACCGTGTCGCCCGGCTTTCATTTTGAAGGTTTTACCCTCGCCCCGCCGGGTTTTGATATCCCGCGCTAGGATTTGCCGCGTTAAGACGTGCTGGGCAAGCTCACGACACCCCCGCCCACGGGCACGCGCACGCCCGTGGTGCCCGGTGCCGTTGTGGGCAGGCCGCGCGCCACACGAACGGCCAAATAGCCAAAGGCCAGCGCCTCTAGCATGTCGCCGTTCAGCCCGATCTCTTCCACCGGCACAACCGGGCAATCGAGGCTCACGCGCAACATCTCCATCAGCACCGGGTTGTGTCGCCCTCCCCCCGTCACGAACACACGCTCCGGCGGACGCGGGCAATGCTCCATCCCCACCGCGACGGCTGCCGCCGCCATCGCCGTGAGTGTTGCAGCGGCGTTCGCGTCCGACATTTCTTGCACGAGCTTAACCATCTCAGCAAAATCATCCCGGTCCAGCGACTTCGGGGGGACCCGTGAAAAGTAGGGATCCGACAAAAAGAGTTCCAGCGCGCCCTGCGCGACCTCTCCGGCAGCAGCTTGCGCACCGCCTTTGTCAAAGGCCACGCCCTGGCGCGCCTGCAAAAGATCGTTGATCGGGGCATTGGCGGGACCTGTGTCAAAGGCAATCAGTGCGCCGTCGATCTGAGGATCGTCGATCGTGGGGTCGACCCACGTCAAATTCCCCACACCGCCCAGGTTCAAAAAGGCGACCGGCCCCGTCAAACCCGCGTGGCGCGCGCAGGCGTGATGGAAAAAGGACGCGAGCGGCGCACCCTCCCCGCCCATTTCGATATCCGTTCTGCGAAAGTCCCAGACCACCGGGGTCTTCATGGCATCTGCCAGGGCGGCCCCATCCCCAACCTGCAATGTGCCTTTGTGGCGCGGGGCGTGAGCAACAGTTTGGCCGTGAAACCCGATCACATCCGCGGTGCCAAAGCCACTTAGCAGCGCCTCATGCGCCGCCTCAACAACCGCGGCGGCGGCCTGCACTTCAGGTCCTTGCCAACGCCCCAAAGCGGCAGCAATGCTGCCCCGCTCCGGACGCGTGTAGGCACGGTAAGCCACAGGACCGAAGGACAGGATATCGCGCCCATCGGTGACCAAAACGGCCGCGTCGACACCGTCGAGCGAAGTGCCTGACATGGTGCCTAATGCCTGCACAGGGCCTGACTTGGGGATTGCTTTGGCCACCCCTTTTCCTTTCGTCTATCGCCGCCTATAGATGCCCCGCATTCTACGGCGGAGGCAAGAGATCATGACCTACCACCCCAAATCGCAGTTTATCGCAATCATGATGGCGCGCGGCTATCTGGCCGATTGCACCGATTATCAGGGGTTGGATGAGGCGTTGGCCAAAGGCGTGGTGCCTGCCTACATCGGCTATGACGCCACGGCGCAGTCCCTGCATGTGGGGCATCTGATGAACATCATGGTGCTGCGCTGGTTGCAAAAGTGTGGACATAAGCCCATCACGCTCATGGGAGGTGGGACCACGAAAGTGGGCGATCCGTCATTTCGCAGTGATGAGCGTCCGCTATTGGGACCCGAGCAGATTGATGCCAACATCGCGGGCATGCAGCAGGTTTTTGCCCGCTACCTCCAGTACGGGAACGGGCCAAGCGACGCGCTAATGCTGAACAACGCTGAATGGCTCGACCAGCTCAACTACCTCGATTTCCTGCGCGACATCGGGCGTCATTTTAGTGTGAACCGTATGCTCAGTTTTGAGAGCGTCAAATCACGGCTCGACCGCGAGCAATCGCTGTCGTTTCTTGAATTCAATTACATGATCCTACAGGCCTATGACTTTCTGGAATTGAACCGCCGCTACGGCTGCGTGCTGCAGATGGGCGGCTCAGACCAATGGGGCAACATCGTGAACGGCATCGACCTGACCCGCCGGGTGCTGGAGACCGAGATCTATGGCCTCACAACGCCGCTATTGACCACATCAGATGGGCGCAAAATGGGCAAGTCTGCAGGCGGTGCGGTCTGGCTTAATGGCGACATGCTTTCGGCCTACGCCTTCTGGCAGTTTTGGCGCAACACGACGGACGCTGACACCGGCAAGTTTTTGAAACTCTTTACGGAGTTGCCGGTAGAGGACTGTGATCGCCTAGGTGCCCTGCAAGGCTCTGAGATCAACGAGGCCAAGGTGATTTTGGCCAATGAGGTCACGGCGCTCTTGCACGGGGTGGAGGCCGCGGCGGCAGCGGAGGCCACTGCGCGGGAGGTGTTTGAGAAAGGCGGCGTGGGCGATGACCTGCCCACCCTGACGCTGAGCGCGGAGGATCTTGGCGATGGGGTGTCTATCGTGCAACTGATCGTAAAGTCGGGGCTCGCAGGATCGGGAAAAGAGGCCAAGCGTCTGATTGCGGAGAATGGCGCGCGGATGGATGACGCGCCCATCACCGACACGGGGCTCATGCTCGATGCGGCAGCCCTGGCAACGCCGGTAAAGCTGAGCGCGGGGAAGAAGCGTCACGCCTTGGTGCGCCTCAGTTAACGCGCGCTTTACCTCGTTTGGGGCTTTATCGAAGCCATGTTCGATGAAGCCCCGCTGCCCCGGCATAGCCTTCTGCAAGATCCCGCCTTTGAGGCGGCGTTGCGTGCCTGCGGCCAAACGCCGGTACGGCTGGAAAGTGGGCATCTCATTCTCAGGCAGCGGGTTTTGGGCATGCCCCTCGCCATGCTCCCGCGCGCGGCACCTCCGCCCGATTTGACCGCGCAAGTGCGCCGCGCGGGCCTCCAACGTTTGCCGTTGATCCTCTCTCCCGAACGTCCGTCACCTCTCCCCCCCGCCGTGCCCCTGCGCGGGGCCTGCCAACTGGCGGTCTGGGACATCAGTGGGAGCGTCGGTACGCGCCGCGCCCGGTTGCACCAGAAATGGCGCAATCAACTTCGCAAAGCAGAAATGTCAGATCTGTGCCTGCACGAGGGCCGTCTCCCCCCGGACCCGGCCGATCCGATCTTGCAGGCGGCCGCGCAGCACGCAGCAGCGCACCGCTACACGCTCTGGCCCGCGCCGCTGACAGCCGCATTTGCACATGCTGCTCCGGCACAGACCCAACTTTTTCAAGCGCGGCTGAACGGCGCGCCGGTGGCCAATATGCTCTTTCTCACGCATGGCGATCAAGCCACCTATCACTTCGGCCAAACCTCTGACAAGGGCCGGGCGCATGCGGCGCATAACCTCATCCTCTGGCGGGCCGCTGAGGCGCTTTCGGCACGGGGGATCAAGGCAATCGATCTTGGCCGGGTCGATGGCCAGAGCCCCACGCTCGACCGGTTCAAACTCAGAACGGGCGCACAGCGTCAGAAGACGGGCGGCACGTATCTCCATTGGCGGCCCTGGGCCTAGCCCTCGGCCTTTTCTTCCAGATGCAGCCACTCCTCCTCTGCTGCGGCGAGCTTTTGTTGCCGCTCTGCCAAAGCTTGCGTGGCTTTGTTGAACTTAACCGGTTCGCGCGTGAAAAGCTCGGGATCGGCCAAAAGCCCTTCAAGCTTGCCAATCTCCGCCTCCAACCGCTCCAATTCGCTGGGCAATTCCGCAAGACGGTGCTTTTCCGTAAAACTGAGCCCTGGTTTTTGCGTCTTCTTTGGGAGATGCGCTTGCACCGGCGCTTTCTTCAGCGGCACGGTGGTTTTCTGCTCTTCCCGCTCCCCGCGCTGCGAGAGGTAGTCCGACCAGCCGCCCGCATAGACTGTTGCCCGCCCGTCACCTTCCATTGCGATCGTGGTTGCGGCGACGCGGTCGAGAAAATCGCGATCATGGCTCACCAAAATCACAGTGCCCGTGTAATTGCCCAGCAGATCCTGGAGCAGGTCCAGCGTTTCGACATCGAGGTCATTGGTCGGCTCGTCCAAGACAAGAATGTTGCTCTCACGCGCCATGATTTTGGCGAGCAACAAGCGCGCTTTCTCACCGCCGGAGAGTGAACGAACCGGCGCGCGCGCCTGCGCCTCGTCAAATAGGAACTCTTTGAGATAGCCAACAACGTGCTTGGGCGCGCCGCGGACCAGCACCTGATCTGCCTTGCCCGAGACGCGCATTTCCGGATCCCCCGCCAGCGTCTCCCACAGTGAGAGGTCACCTTGCAGCTGCGCCCGGGTCTGATCAAAGACCGCGAGCGCGAGATTTGTCCCAAGCGTCACGCTGCCTTCATCAGGTATTTCCTGCCCAATCAGCATCTTCAGAAGGGTCGTTTTGCCGACGCCGTTTGGACCCACAAGCGCGATCCGGTCCCCGCGCTGCACGGTGAGGGAGAAATCCCGTACAATGCGCTTTTCGTCGAAAGACTTGGCGAGCCCCTGGGCCTCAATCACTTTGCGCCCCGACTTTGGCCCCGCCTCCAGCGCCATGGCGGCCGTGCCCTGCCGCGCGATCTGGGCAGCGCGTTCGGCGCGCAGGTCATTTAACGCACGCACCCTGCCCTGGTTGCGTTTCCGGCGCGCAGAGATCCCTTCAACCGCCCAGCGGGCCTCCGCCTTGATCTTGCGGTTGAGCTTGTGCCGCTGGGTGTCTTCGGCGGCCCAAACCTCATCGCGCCAGGCCTCAAAAGCGTCAAAGCCCTTCTCCTGGCGGCGGACCTCACCCCGATCGACCCAAAGCGTGGCCCGCGTCAGCGCGCGCAGAAATGCACGGTCGTGACTGATCAGCACAAAGGCCGTCCGGGTTCCCCGCAGTTCTTCTTCGAGCCAGCGGATCCCGGCGATATCGAGGTGGTTCGTGGGCTCATCCAACAGCATGAGCGCAGGTGTCTCGGCCATCAACCGCGCGAGCGCTGCGCGCCGCCGCTCACCGCCGCTGGCGGTGGCCACCGGGCGATCTGGATCGAATTTGAGCCCCTCACCCGCGCGCTCAACCCGGTACATCTCAGAGGCTTCCAATTGGGCTGCTGCAAAATCCCCCAGCGTCTCAAAACCCGTCAAATCCGGATCCTGCTCCATATAGCCGACTGAAACGCCCGGGCCTGCGACGACCCCGCCCCGATCCGGCTCAACCAAGCCCGCCATGACTTTCATCAGCGTCGATTTTCCCGAACCGTTCCGCCCCACAAGCGCAACCCGGTCGCCCGGGTGCACCACCATAGACAGGTCTTCAAACACAGGATCGCCGCCAAAAGTGAGCGAGATGTCGGTGAGTTGCAGCAAAGGTACACGGGCCATGGGCTCGGGCTAGCGAGACGCTTTGCCAAGGTCAATGGCAAGCCGCACCTGTCAAACCATCGCGCGCAAAAGCCGCTTGCGCCGTTCCGGGATTGCGCCGATTTCCAGTCCCGTAAAGACATGCATCGTGTTCATGTGATGATCCACCACCGCATGATCGCTGACCCAGCCGCCCATCAACAGATAACTTTTGAGGAGTGGCGGCATGCGCAACATCGCCTTTTTCAGATCCGGCGTGCGGCGCAGCTTTGCGGCAAAGCGGAAGACATCCGGGGCCTTTACCCGAGGCAGCCAGCGTTTGGGGGCCAAGTATCGCGCCCGCAACACGGCAAACGCGTCGAGATAGGCATCAGCCCGTGTGCCCGCGAAAGACGAGCAGCCGAAAAGAAACTGAATGTCGCGCGCATCCACGTGCTCAGTCATCGCGGCCCAGGCAAGACGGATGATATCTGGATCCCGCCGCTCCGGATCGACGCAAAACCGGCCCATTTCCATCATCCGGCCTTGATAGCCGGCCAGCCCGCTCAGCTCATAGAACTGGGCCGCGTAGCTCTGTGACAGGCCCGCACCGCTGAGCGCCAGCAACCTAAAGCAGCAGACAAGCTGGCTGTCGGATAGGTCTTCGACCAAGATATGCGTGCTGATCGCGTCATAGGGATCAGCGTCGTGAGCGGTTGCCAAGTTGAATGCGCGTGCCCGAAGCGCCTGAGCGGCCCGGATATCTTGTTCAGATACCGCGGCTCTCGCGCGGTATCTCCCTTTGCTCAGCGCGGTCAATTCAGATGCCCTTAGCTGCCAAATGCACCGGCGCTAAATCGACCGATGTTGCCGAGGAGTTGCTGCAAGAAAGTGTTGTCGCGCACAGCCGAATCCGTCACGCGGCGTGATAGTGGCACAACTTGCCCCCGCTCCAATCCAAAGCGTTCAACGTTCTGAACGACCCCTGCTTCGCTAAAGCTGATGGCGACCACCTGCCTGTCGATCTCCTGCGTGGGCAGCGGGCCGATGGTGCGTGTGCGCATGCGCACGTAGTAATAGCCGCTGTCATTGAGCACACCAGAGGACGCGGGCACGCCTACTTTAGTCGCCACCGTCTCGCGCGTGTCCTCGCCGACTGAGATCTCCTGCAACGCTTCTTCAGGAGGAATGTAGCCGTGGTTGCGAAACTGCGGACTGCAGGCTGCCATGCCCAGGCACATAACAGCAACAAGGAGCGGTCGCGCGGCACGGCACATGCTGTCGGATCTGCGGCGCATGTCTGCTCTCTTGCCCTTTCACGCATTCGGTTTTAGTCGCATACACCATGGCACCCCGAGTGTTCAAGGAACGAAAGCGAGGCGGCGATGGCCAAGCCGAGTGAAACAGCAGTGCGTGTGGCCGGCTTACCTCAGAGCGGGGAGACGCCATTCAGCTGCGTGCCCACGCCGGACGCATTAGAAGAAATCGCGCGGGCGCTTGACCTCATCGCGGTACGCAAGCTGCGCTTTGAGGGGACAATCGCGCCTTTGGGCGCATCGGATTGGCAGCTTGCAGGTCGTCTTGGCGCCACGGTGGTCCAAAATTGTGTGGTGAGCACGGTACCTGTGACAACCCGCATCGACATGCCGGTGCACCGCCAGTTTCTCGCAAACTACCGTGAGCCCACGGACCTTGAAACCGAGATGACGGATGACGACACCGTGGAGGCGCTGAGCGATTGGATTGACCCCGCCGTGGTGATGCAGGAAGCGCTCAGCATCGCGGTGCCGGACTATCCGCGCGCCGAAGGTGCTACGTTGGGTCAAATGGTCTATGCCGCGCGGGGCACCCCAGCGATGACCGATGCGGACGCCAAGCCCTTTGCAGGTCTCGCTGACCTCAAAGCAAAGCTGGAAGGCGATGAAAATTAGGCGCTGAAAGAGCAGCATTGAGATGCGCCTTGTATTCCCACGCTTTCGGCGTATTTTGGCGGTCTTGTCCGATTTTCGGTTGGACAATCCGCCCACCTTTGCATAAAGCGGCACAACACCGAACTTCGGGACGACCAGAAACATGGGTGCATGGGCCGCAGACCGTCCGCACCCCCGAACCACGAAGGCACCCGTCATGGCTGTCCAGCAGAACAAAGTTTCAAAATCGCGCCGCAACAACCGGCGCTCGCATCACGCACTTTTCGGCGCAAATGTGAATGAGTGCCCGAATTGCGGTGAGCTCAAGCGGCCCCATCACATTTGTGGGGCCTGCGGTCACTATGATGACAATGAGGTCATCGCAATGACGGATGAAATCGACCTCGAGGACGACGCGGCTTAAGCGCACGCACGCGGCACGTTATGGGACAAAAAGGCAGGCGCACCGATGACGGCTGAGACCGATCCCATCGCTGCCGCCTCTTCCTCCCGCCCTGACGGGCTCACCTTGATTTCTGTAGACGCCATGGGCGGCGATGCCGGTCCAGCGGCTGTTGTTGCCGGATGCGCCCTCTCTGCCAAAATAAACCGTAACATCGCCTTTGTTCTGCATGGAGACGAAGCAACTTTGCAGCCTTTGGTTGCGCGGCGAAAAGAACTCTCAGGACGATGTGAAACACGCCACACCGCCGAAGTCGTCAATATGAACGACAAACCCAGTCAAGTCGTGCGCCAAGGCATGCAGACATCCATGTGGTCCGCCATCGAATTGGTGCGATCCGGCGAGGCGAATGTCGCGGTCTCTTGCGGCAATACGGGCGCGCTGATGGCACTCTCGACGATCCGCCTGCGCAAGCTGCCAGGCGTCATCAGGCCTGCCATTGCGGTGCTCTATCCGTCCGGCAATCCGCAGGGCTTCAACGTGCTTCTTGATGTCGGGGCCGACATCCGCGCGGACGCTGAGGATTTGATGCGCTTTGCTTTGATGGGCGTCTCCTACGCGCGCAATGGCATGGACATTGACCGCCCTCGGGTCGGCCTGCTCAACGTCGGCACGGAAGAGCATAAGGGCCGCGCGGAATTACATGACGCCTTCAACCTGATCAGCGCGCGCGCAGATGAGGCGGGCTTCGTCTTTTCCGGCTTTGTGGAAGGCGACGATATCCCCAGCAAAAAGGTCGATGTAATCGTCACCGATGGCTTTACCGGCAATGTCGCGATCAAAACGGGCGAAGGCACGGCCAGCCTCATTGGCCAGCGCATGCGCGAGGCGTTCGCCTACTCGCCGCTCTCCCGAATTGCTTCGGCGCTGGCCTATACCTCCCTGGGACGGCTGCAGCGCAAGATCGATCCACGGCGGGTCAATGGCGGCGTGTTTTTGGGCTTGAACGGCACGGTGGTGAAATCCCACGGGGCCGCAGATGCCACTGGGATCTCCGCCGCCATCAAACTGGCCGCGCAACTGAGCCAGAACCAATTCAACGACAAGCTCGCCAAACGCATCGCCGCGACACTGCCGGTGCAGGAGGCCTCTGGATGACGGTCCGGGCTGTTGTGGCGGGGGTCGGGCATTATCTGCCTGCAAAGGTCGTTGAAAACGCAGAGTTTGAAAAGACCCTCGACACAAACGACGAATGGATCCGCGCCCGCTCAGGGATTGAGCGCCGCCACTTCGCGTCAGAAGGGGAGACCACGTCGAGCATGGCAACGGCCGCAGCCCAAGCTGCTTTGGCCGATGCGGGCGTTGCGGTGGACGAGGTCGATGCCATCGTGCTTGCAACATCCACTGCGGATCTGACCTTCCCTTCTGCCGCGACCATGGTGCAAGCACAATTGGGTATGACGCGGGGATTTGCCTTTGATGTGCAAGCGGTCTGCGCGGGCTTTGTCTTTGCCTTGAGCAACGCGGCGGCGCTGATCTCATCCGGGCAGGCCCAGCAGGTTCTGGTGATCGGCTCTGAGACCTTCAGCCGCATCATGGACTGGACCGACCGTTCCACCTGTGTGCTCTTTGGCGACGGCGCGGGCGCGCTCCTACTGACGGCAGAACACGGCAGCGGGACACCAAATGACCGGGGGATCCTATCTACGGATCTCAACTCAGACGGGCGTCACCGCGATCTGCTCTATGTGGACGGCGGCGTCAGCACCGGCACAACGGGCTACCTGCGGATGCAGGGCAACCAAGTCTTCCGTCACGCTGTGGCCAAGCTTGCCGAAACCGCGGGCACCGCCATGAACCGCGCAGGCGTGACGCCGCAAGAAGTGGACTGGATCGTGCCGCATCAGGCCAACATCCGCATCATCCAAGGCACCGCCAAAAAACTTGGGCTGCCAATGGAAAACGTCGTGGTCACCGTACAAGACCACGGCAACACGTCTGCTGCTTCTATCCCGCTGGCGCTTTCGGTGGGCAAGGCACGGGGTCAAATCAAACAGGGCGACCTCATCGTGACCGAAGCAATTGGCGGCGGCCTGGCTTGGGGTGCTGTTGTCTTGCGCTGGTAGTTCGCGATTCACCGCCAAGGCCGCATTCCCCAACCCCCTGATATTGACTCTGAATTTTCTGCGGCGATAGGATAACGAAATATTGAATTGGGGGATGGCATGACCAACAAGACACTGACGCGCATGGATTTGAGCGAGGCTGTGTTCCGAGAAGTCGGGTTATCCCGCAACGAATCTGCGCAATTGGTCGAAGCCGTGTTGGAGCATATGTCGGACGCCCTCGTGGCCGGTGAACAGGTCAAGATCTCATCCTTTGGAACATTCTCTGTCCGAGACAAGACCGCCCGGATCGGGCGCAACCCAAAAACCGGCGAGGAGGTGCCGATCAACCCTCGGCGCGTGCTCACGTTTCGACCCTCACATTTGATGAAAGACCGGGTTGCTGACGGGAACAAGTCCTGACCTATGGGCAAGTCGCCTGACGCATTTCGCACGATCTCGGAGGTCGCTGAATGGCTTGGGGTGCAAGCCCATGTGTTGCGGTTTTGGGAAAGCAAATTTACCCAGGTCAAACCGATCAAGCGCGCGGGCGGCCGACGCTACTACAGGCCAAACGACATGCTTCTCATTGGCGGCATTCGAAAGCTTCTGCACGAAGATGGATTGACCATCAAAGGGGTGCAGAAAATTCTGCGTGAAAATGGCGTCGCTCATGTCGTTGCCCTTTCCCAACCGCTTGATGAAATGACAGCAAGTCAACTGGCAGAGATGGGACAGGATGCGGCGGTGGGTGCAGCGGACAACGTTGTGACGTTGCAGCATGCGGGAGACGCGGCAACTGCGCCAGAAGCACGCGCAGAAGAACCGGTCGAGGTGCCGCTAACGCCGGAGCCCGCGCAATCAGAACTTGCGCTTCCGCCATCAGAAGAAACGCCGACAGTCGAGCATAGAGCCGAGGCACCCCAAGCCGTGGAAGTTGAGCCCGCGACGCAGGCCACAGCAGAAACCGCGCCAAGCGAAGACATACCGGCAGGTATGGATGAGGCCCCCGTTGCCCAAGAGGCTCAGCCGGCTCCACCGGCAGATCTACCCGCTTTTTTGCGGCGCCCCATGTCTGAACCGGAGGCTTCTGAGCCTTCAAGCGATGCTCAGCCTCGTGCAACGGCCGAAGAGTTGTGTGAGCCAGAGGCTGAAACCCTTTCCGAGAGCGCGGTTCCTCCAGCTAAACCGCGCATCATCGACATGCCGCCGATCACGGCACTTGATGAGGTCGAAGCCCGTGCGAGCGCGCTGACAAAATCGCATGCGCTCAAAGCCGTGACCGCGGAACAGGCGGCCGAACTCACACCCATTCTCACGCGCCTCACGGCCTTGCGCGATGCCATGATCGCAGGCGCGCATTCCTCTGAAGCGCCAGACACAAGCGCCTAACACAAGCGCCCGAGGATAGGTCCTATTGATCTCAGACGTTTTGGCGCGCCGATTTCGTGTCGAACGTTCTGCCTCAAACAAGCTTTTGCCGATTGAAACTGACCTGGATCTTGGGCGCGAGGCCGCGATCCGTAGCGGGTCAGCCCAACTTCCCTCTTGCGCCGCCGCGTTCTTCAGGTATGAACCGCGAGGCGTCGGGCTATGGCGCAGCCTGGTAGCGCGTCCGTCTGGGGGACGGAAGGTCGCAGGTTCGAGTCCTGCTAGCCCGACCAAAAAAACCCGCTTCGGTTCCAGCAACGCAGGTCAGCGGTCAAGAAAGTGGCAGGATGGCTGGCGTAGTTCCGCACCAAAAGATCGCAGAGATGATCCGCTCCGGTGCGGTTCAAGGAACGCCCGAGATACTGCAGAGCCAAATTCAACCCGCCAGCCTGGACCTCCGGCTCGGCGAGAAAGCCTACCGCGTTCGCGCATCCTTTCTGGCGGGCAAGACGCAACGCGTTTCTGACCGGCTCGCCGATTTTCAAATGCACGAAGTTGATCTGACCTCTGGGGCGGTTTTGGAAAAGGGTTGCGTTTACGTCGTGCCCCTCATGGAAGCTCTCGCCTTGCCCGCACAGATGACTGCCGTTGCGAACGCCAAAAGCTCTACTGGACGGCTTGACCTCTTGACCCGCACAATCACCGACGGCGGGACAGAGTTTGACCGCATTGCTCCGGGCTATCACGGTCCACTCTTCGCCGAAATCTGCCCCCGCTCCTTCTCCGTTTTGGTCCGCGCAGGCATGCGCCTGAACCAGATACGCTTTCGTGACGGGGATGGGGCGCTTGATGACGCAGCGCTGGCGGAGTTGCACGAAAAGACACCGCTGGTCGATGGTCCGGCGGTCATCGATGACGGCCTTGGGTTTTCGGTGGATCTCAGATTGCCCGACACAACGCTCGTAGGCTACCGGGCTAAGCCGCATACCGGTGTCATAGATCTTGACCGCATTGGGCACTACCGTCCTGAAGATTTTTGGGAAAAGGTGCGCACCGACAAGGGGCAGATCATTCTTGACCCAGGTGCCTTTTACATCCTCGTCAGCCGAGAAGCGGTGACCATTCCGCCAGAGTACGCGGCTGAAATGGCACCCTATCTTGCAATGGTAGGCGAGTTTCGCGTGCATTATGCGGGCTTCTTCGATCCTGGCTTCGGCTACCTGCCTGCCGGTGGCGCAGGGTCGCGCGGCGTACTTGAGGTGCGCTGCCACGAAGCCCCTTTTGTCCTGGAACACGGTCAAATCGTGGGGCGGTTGGTCTATGAAAAAATGGACAGCGTTCCCACGCAGCTCTACGGCGCGGAGATCGCGTCAAACTACCAAGGACAGGGCCTCAAGCTGAGCAAACACTTCGCCGAACCGGACGAGAGACCCGCCTGAAGCGCAAAGGTCACCCGCAAGGCTTAGCTACTGCGCCCGACCTAAAACTTGAAACGCGCAAACTCCGCCACACTTTCAGCGCTCTCGGGACATGAACGTCGGATCAGATCTCAGGTTAAAGGCCGAACGCTCTAGAACCGTGCTGTGCGCCGTGCGATTTTGGCAGCTTCCCGCGCAAGCTGCACGCTTTCACGCAGTTTCCGGCGTTTGAGGCGTTTGGAGCGCCGCCGCCTAGACCCAAGCGGCTTACCCCGCTCGTTCACCCATTCCAACTCATTTCGGCCACGACGGCCATGCAACTCGCCGGCTTCCCTAGCTTCTTGACGTATGCTTGGCAGCAGGCGGCGCAGAACAAACCGCAGAATCATACCCATTACAAATCCTCTTCCCCGGGGCAAAAGATAGCAAGGTTTGAGGCAAAAGTGTGGCAGAATCTCCGCCCTTAGAGAAAAAATGAACGGCAAAATCCAGCCATTCTGACACAATTTTGAGATACGGCTTCTCGAAAAACACCTTATGAAAGCGGCCCACGAGCACGTTTTTGCGCCGAAAGCAGCCACTACTTGAGTGCTCTGGGCCAATCACGCGCGGTTGCGGGCACGCGTTTCAAAGGGAAAGAAATCACGCTCCTCGCTGCGAACGGCGGGAGGTGGGCGCGAGACTAGTCTTCAAAAAGCTCCGACTGCCCCAAGACGAATTCCTCGTCCTCTTCCCCCTCAAGAGGCGGTTGCGTTCCAGGTGGCAGTTGGTTTTCCAGCAGACCCGCCGCGCGCAGTTCCTTGAGGCCAGGAAGATCGCGCGCCGTCTCCAAACCGAAATGATCGAGGAACCCTTCGGTCACCACAAATGTCACCGGGCGGCCCGGCGTCATTTTGCGTCGGCCAAACCGGATCCACTCCAATTCAAGCAATTGATCGACCGTGCCGCGAGAAACCGAGACGCCGCGGATCTCTTCGATCTCTGCGCGGGTCACAGGTTGATGATAGGCGATGATCGCCAACGTTTCGATGGCAGCACGGCTCAGTTTGCGCATCTCCACCGTTTCTTGCTGCATCAAAAAGCCGAGGTCAGGTGCCGTTCGCAACGCATAGCCGTCGCCGACCTTACACAGATGCACACCGCGCCCCTCATAGCGCTTGCGCAGATGCACCATCGCCTCTGCCGCATCGCACCCGTGTGGCAGACGCGCAGCGAGATCGCGCAGCGTGATGGGCTCGGCGGTCGCAAAGAGGATTGCCTCTACCATGCGCTCCTGTTCCGCCATCGGCGGCGCTTCAAAGAGGCTCTCTTCAATCTCTTCTGGTTCATCCACTGCGGGGGTCTTCCTTTTTGCGCACTTGGATGGGGGCAAAGGTCTCGTGCTGGCGGATCTCGAGTTGGCCTTCTTTTACGAGCTCCAGCGAGGCTGCGAAAGTTGCGGCGGTCGCGGAACGGCGGCGTGCCGGGTCACTTGCCCATCCGTCCGGCAGAAAGCCCAGCAAATCCCCCCAGACCCCCGCAAATCCGATCAAGCCGCGCATGCGCTCAAGGGCCTGTTCCATGGTAAAGACAGCGTCACGGTCCATCACATAGGGCCTGAAGTCATCGCGCGTTTTGATCCGCGCATAGCCCTGCATGAGATCAAGGAGCGTCGCCGTATAGGTGATGCGCCGGACCCGGTCCACGCGGTGAGGTTGGCCGCGAGAAAAGAAGTCGCGGCCCAACTGATCGCGCGCCATGAGCCGGGCTGAGGCGTCTCGCATCGCCTGCAGGCGCTGCAACTGAAACGCCAAATGCGCGGCCAACTCTTCGCCCGAGGGGCCCTCATCGACCGGGTCCGGGGGCAGCAAGAGGCGCGACTTGAGGTAGGCGAGCCAAGCGGCCATCACCAGATAGTCCGCGGCCAATTCCAAACGCACGGCGCGCGCCTTTTCAATAAAGGCAAGATATTGCCGGGAAAGCTGCAAAATTGAGATCCGACGCAGGTCCACCTTCTGGGTTCGGCTGAGGCTGAGCAGGAGATCAAGCGGCCCTTCGAAGCCGTCAACGTCAATGATCAGCGCCTCTGCGGCCTGCCGCTCAGCAACGCTCAAATGGTCTTCATCAAAGGGTGATTCAGCCATCCACGGCCCCGCTCATCAGCGCGTCAAACTCGCGCTCGAGAGCTGGAATGTCAATCTCATCGGGCCTGCGTCGGAGCGCAAGCGCCTGGGCGGCGCGCGCTTGCGCTGGGGGCGACATCTCTCCTGCGGCGGTGCAAACCGCACGACGATCTACAAGAGGCGCGTTGCAGTGAAGGACAATGTCGACGCCTGCCGCGATTGCGGCCTGCGCGCGCGACGCGGGAGAGCCCTCAAGCGCCTCCATTGCGCTATCATCGGTCATGATAAGGTTCTCAAAACCAATGACCTCTCGGATCAGTTTGATCATCGCCTCGGAATGCGTTGCTGCGTGATCATCAACAGCGCTGAAGACTTGATGCGCCGTCATGCCCATCGGCAGATCGCGGAGTTCTTTGAACGGTAGGAAGTCCGTCGCCTGCAGCACGTCCAAGGGCGTATCGACACGCGGCAGCGCGTGATGGCTATTGATCACGGTGCGTCCATGGCCCGGCATGTGCTTCATGACAGGCAATACGCCCCCGGCGAGCAGGGCTGTGGCAACAGCGCGCCCCAGCTCAGCGACACGCGTAGGATCTGATCCGTAACATCGGTTTTTGAGGAACGGATGAGTGGCATCGGTGACCAGATCAAGGACAGGCGCGCAATTGCTGTCGATGCCAAGGCTGTACAACTCATCCGCGATGAGCCGGTACATCACATAAAGCGCGCGGGGTGCCTCGAGGCCCGCCGCTGTGACCACGTCAAGGGGCGCAGGCCAGGCGCGCCACACCGGAGGCTGCAACCGTTGGACCCGCCCGCCCTCTTGATCGACCGTGATCAGCGCATCCCGGCCTACAGCCTCGCGCATCTCATCGCACAGCGCACGCACCTGCGCGGGCGTGTCGATGTTGCGCGCAAAGAGGATGAAGCCAAACGGGTCAAGCTCTCGAAAGAGCGCTTTTTCCTGAGGTGTGAGGCGCAGACCGGTGGCGTCGATGATCGCTGCCGTCGGCAGCATCAGCGGGTCACAACGGGGATGCAATCGGCATTTTGGGCCACCAGAGCCGCACAAAACCGGCGCGCATCGGCGAGATCTTCAAATCCCATGGCGCGCAGGCGGTAAAAGGTGCGCCCGCCACTGCTTGCACGCTGCACAACGCGCGCTTTGCTTGCCATGTAGACATCAAAGCGGGCCGCGATCTGGTCCCACTGCGTGCGCGCGACCTCAACACTTTCATAAGCGCCCAGCTGCGCAAGCCGTGTTCCAACCGGAACGGCATCGGCCGCAACCTCACGCACAGTTGGTTCTGCCGCCGCAGGGGCTGCCGGTCGTGATAGTGATATGGGCCGCAATTGCGGCCGGTAGGAGAGTTTGAGCCCAGGGGCATTGCGCAATGCGGCGACCGCCTCTTCCAGTGCGCTGACCTCCGCCTCCACTGCCTTTGCAACCGCTGCGGCAACCGGGTCGGTTTCAGCAGGTTCCGCGGTCAGCGGGGCCACACCGGCGGTCAGCTCATCTACCAACGCATCGACATTGCCGCTTTGCAGAGCTGCGACGATCTCTTCGGATCCTAGCAAGCGCGCTGGCGTTTCGGAAGCTGCCGCCTCTTCGGCGCCGGGAGCGGTGACTTGAGGGGCCAAGACCTCATCCTCTTGCGCCAAATCAATGGGCTTTGGCGCGAGGATCAGCCGATCCGGGTTCGCACCCGCCCCGCCCTCTGCCGCCACTCTATTCACGGCAAGACCCTGATGCTGCGCCAAGACCCCGCCAGGGTCATCCGGGCGCACGCGCATTTCACCTTCCGCCGCGCGCACCACGGGGATCCCACTTACATCGCGTATCAAAAGTTGATAGGCCCAGACACCGATCCCAATGATCAACGCGATGGAGACGAGCGCCCCAGCAACATTCGTCAGATACGCCAAACGCTCCGCAATGCTCTCTTGCGCGGTCGTTGCATCTGCGTTCACGATATACGTGTCCCGCCCAGGGGATGCTGTGAAATCTGCCATTTCAGCCTCATAGCCCAACAGGTGCATTGCCTGCGCGGGTCTGTGTTGACGTTGCCTGTGAGGCGGGCGTGCTTTAGCGCATCTCTTCCGCCGGTTGTACCCCTAAGATACCAAGCCCGGCTGCAATTACAATCGCCGTGGCCCGCGCAAGCGCAATTTTTGCCTGCGATGTGGCTGGATCATCCTCTTGGATAAACCGCAGGTCGGTCACTTCGTTGCCCTTGTTCCACAGGCTGTGGAACTCGGCGGCCAGCTCATAGAGGTAGAACGCGACCCGGTGCGGCTCGTTCGTGCGCGCGGCCGTCTCGATAAGACGCGGCCATTCGGCGATCTTGCGGAGGACGCCCACTTCGGATGCATGACTGAGTTTGCCGAGGTCTGCCGCCGCAAGGGTGGCGTCATCTGCGGGGATCCCCGCTTCCTCCGCCTTGCGCTGCACGGAGGCGACCCGCGCATGGGCATATTGCACGTAAAACACAGGATTTTCGCGGGACTGCTCAAGCACTTTGTCAAAGTCAAAGTCCAACATCGCGTCGTTTTTCCGTGTGAGCATGACAAAGCGGGTCACATCCGGGCCGACCTGCTCGACAACGTCGCGCAAGGTGACGAAAGTCCCCGCGCGCTTGGACATCTTGAAAGGCGCGCCGTTCTTGTAAAGCTTCACGAGTTGCGTGAGCTTGATATCGAGGGGCACCGCCCCGTCGGAAAGCGCGGAAACCGCCGCCTTCATCCGCTTCACGTAGCCCCCGTGATCGGCCCCGAATACATCAATGAGTGCATCGAACCCGCGCTCAACTTTGTCATAGTGATAGGCAATATCGGGCGCGAAATAGGTCCAACCGCCGTCTGATTTCATCACCGGCCGGTCCACGTCATCCCCATGCGCGGTGGAGCGAAAGAGGGTCTGCTCACGCGGCTCCCAATCCTCGGGCTTCTTGCCCTTCGGCGGCTCCAGCACGCCCTCATAGATCAGATCTTTGTCTTTGAGATCCTGCAGCGCGGCCTCAATCTGCCCCGTGCCGTAGAGCGACTTTTCCGAGTAAAAGACATCCATCTCAACGCCCAATGCGGCAAGATCGCCGCGGATGAGCGCCATCATCTGATCGGTAGCGAAATCACGCACCTCTGCGAGCCAATACTGCTCGCCTTTGTCGAGGAACTTGTCGCCGACCTTTTCTTTCAACGCCTCGCCCACAGCGATCAGGTAGTCGCCCGGATAGGTGCCTTCGGGGAAAGCCACCTCTTGGCCATGCGCCTCCAGATATCGCAAGTAGACCGAGCGGGCGAGCACATCGACCTGTGCGCCGCCGTCGTTGATGTAGTACTCCCGCGTCACATCATACCCAGCGAAGGCCAAAAGGCTCGCCAGCGCGTCGCCAAAGACTGCACCCCGGGTATGGCCCACGTGCAAGGGACCTGTCGGGTTGGCAGAGACATATTCCACGTTCACCCGTTTGCCCGTCCCCAAGGACGCGCGGCCAAAATCAGTCCCGGCGGTCAGGACAGCCTGGGCGATGGCCTGCCAGACCGCGTCGGCCAGCCGCAAGTTGAGAAAACCAGGACCCGCGACCTCTGCAGACGTCACACGCGGGTCGGCAGCCAAACGCACACTGAGCTGTTCGGCAATGTCGCGCGGCTTCATCTTTGCGGGCTTTGCCAGCACCATCGCCGCATTGGTGGCCATGTCGCCATGCGCGGCATCGCGCGGCGGCTCCGTCGTGATCGCGTCAAAGTGCAGGCCTTCGGGCAGCGCACCCTCGCGCACCATCTCTGCCAGTGTGCTCAATGTCAGCGTACGGATATCGGCAAAGACGTTCATAGGCAGGGTTCCTTCACTGCGGCCCCTGTATCATCTGCGTAAAGCCAGTCAATCACGTCCCAACCCGGCGTGATCGCCCCGTAAGCCGGGCATGCTCCCCATAAGCGAAGCGGTCGGTCATACCGGCAATGTAATCGCTCACCATGCGCGCCAGCGCCGTCTCATCCTGACCCACCTCTGCAATCTGGTCTGCCCAATGCCGCGGCAAAAGCTCCGGATCGGCCATAAACAGGGGGAAAAGGTCGTCGACGATGACCGTTACCTCCGCGCGTTTCGCCATCACACTTGGGGCGCGGTACATGTTGTCAAAGAGAAAATGCCGGATCTCCTGGATGCTCTGCCTCATCTCGTCCGAAAACCGCACAATCGCGTGGCCCAGGTGACGTATCGCGGCAGGGGATGCGGGATCAGCCGCGCGCAAGCTCTCCGCTGTCGTCTCAATCACGTCACTGACCATCTTGCCAAAAACGCGGCGCAGCGCTTCATGGCGCCGACGGTAGGGGTCGAGCCCCGGGTAGAGCGCATCAACCTCCGCGTAGGCGGGCCCCACCAGCGGCAGATCCGCTATCGCCGCTTCGGTAAAGAGCCGCGCCCGCAGACCGTCGTGCAAATCATGGTTGTTATAGGCAATATCGTCAGCCAAAGCGGCCACCTGAGCTTCAGCACTCGCATGGGTATGAAGGTCGAGATCATGGCGCGCCGTGTAGGCGGCGAGCGCATAGGGCAAATCTTCCTGCCCTGCCCCTGTCACAACCGGACCGTTGTGCTTGGCAATGCCTTCGAGCGTGTCCCATGTGAGGTTCAGCCCGTCAAACTGCGCGTAATGCCGTTCCAGCGAGGTGACGATTTTGATCGCCTGCGCATTGTGGTCGAACCCACCGTAGGGCTGCATCAGTCGATGCAGCGCATCCTCTCCCGTATGGCCAAAGGGCGTGTGACCGAGGTCATGCGCCAAGGCGACGGCCTCCGTAAGCTCACCGTTGAGGCCAAGCGCGCCGGCAACGGTCCGCGCGACCTGCGCCACTTCGATTGTGTGGGTCAAGCGCGTGCGGTAGCCGTCGCCCTCGTGCTCTACAAAGACCTGGGTCTTGTGCTTGAGCCGCCGAAAAGCGCTCGCATGAATGATCCTGTCCCGGTCCCGCTGATAGCATGACCGAAACGCACTCTCTGCTTCCGGCACCAACCGTCCCCGGGTCAGCGCCGGATCAGAGCCAAAAGCTGCACGCATCTCTGCGGGTCCTTGTGGCCTGTCCTAAGCGCTTCTATATTCGGTATCGGAAAGTATGCAAATCGAGACGTGATATGAACTTGCCGCCCACCGTTACACCGCGTGCATTCGAACGTTTGGCTGAGATTGGTGCCGCTGAAAGCGGAAAGGCCCTGCGCATCGCGGTCGAGGGCGGCGGGTGCTCGGGCTTTCAGTATGAAATTGACCTCGACGAGCCAAAAGAGGATGACCTCGTGCTCGAAGGATCGGGAGAGCGGGTCGTCGTAGACAGTATCTCCCTGCCCTTTCTGGCCAATGCGGTCATCGACTTTTCAGAAGAGCTGATCGGGGCGCGATTTGTGATCGAAAACCCGAATGCAAAATCCTCCTGCGGCTGCGGAACATCCTTTTCGATGTAAGGCGCGACGCCAGCTTAGCTGCCTGACGCGCGGGCGAACTGCTCAAAAAAGGCCCCGAAGTCACTCGTTGATTCTTCCGCGCGTTGCAAAATGTCACGTGTTTTCGGGTCAAGGTAGGGCATGACGCGCGAGCGCATGCCGGTCCACTTGCTGCTGCGCAGCGCGCCGAGGCTGTAAAGGCACTCCGACAGGGGTCGCAATGCGCTGGCATCACGGCCGGGATCGCGGAAATAGAGTGGGACGTGGCCCAGGTCAGCCTCAAAAGCAGGCAGTCGCGCCTCGCGCAGCGCCCAACCCGTGACCAGGAAGGCGTGAAAGCCGTCCGCATTCAGCGCCAGCGCCGGTTCTGGGCTCGGCGTGATGCGGGCGTGCGCCACGGCCACCGCATCCATCCAAATGGTGCTGGGGACATGCCCGGCATAGCAGAGCGCCAAGCACACTTCGGCAAGCAAATCGTGGTCTTGGTCCAAAAACGCGATGACGCCGAGATACTCAAGGCTGGTGATGGCGAGCGGGCTCAACAGTGGATCCACCGTGCCATATTCGGACAGGTAAAACACGATGTGGGTCAGCTCATAGGCTGCCTTTTTGTTGGGCAATGCAAAGGTCGACGGACGCTCAATAAAGGCGCGCAGCCTAGCACCCAAGCGGCCTGCTGCGGCAGGCTTCGCGGCACCGCGCCGGGCCAAAAGGCGACGTGCTTCGGCGCGCTGCAAATCCGACAGTTCAGCCTCCGCCAGACCCACAGCCGCGGCCCAACGACACAGAGAAAGCCCCTTGCAGCCATCCATGCCCAAATCCTCCAGGTCAAGGCACATGGACACGAAGAAGCGGTAATACTGCGGATAAAAGCGCAGCTTCTCTTCGATCTCGTCATAAAAGCGCTGATACGGCCGCAGCGCCTCACCCGGCAGTGTCTGGCCTGATGAGGCCAACATGCCTAACAGTTCAGCATTCTCTTTGAGCCAAAACACGTCATCCACAGGACGACGTGTTTCAGCAATACCCCGACACAGCGCCGTGCGCATGTCCAATTGATCGCGTTTTTTCAGTCTAGGAAAAGCTACAACGTTTGACATACCCAATCCCCCAGATCGCAGCGTCGGAGACACACCGGGCAGGGCCCGGACGTTTCGGTGAGCGTGCTACACGCTTGTGGTGAAAAGCTCCGTCTTTTCGCCCAACAACGTGTCAGTGCCCGCGCCCAGCACACTGGTGGTGAAAAGCGCAACGCCTCCACCTGAAGCCATGTCAGCGCTCAGCGGCGCTGAGCCGGAGCTGAACATTTCAACGCCTTGTCCGGCATCGATGCTCGTGACGTTTGAGGCCGCCGAGACAGCAGTCTCCAACTGAGTTAACGCGAGTGCAGTCATTGTGAATTCCTTTCAAGTTGTCAGTCCGCAATCAAAAGTTGCGTACCACAATACGTTGCTACCTACACGTCGGTTGCCAACTCAATTTTTTGAGACGCCGGGAAGTTGGTCCTATGCTCCACAGGCGATAAGCGCGCCAAACGGCTCTTGAACCAATCGAATTACAAGTTATCCACAGGCCGAAAAAAATTTATCCTCAGATGCGCTTTTTTGACCCACGGGCCTCAGAAACGGCAACTCTCCCTTAGGTTGATTAAAAACTTATAGAATCACCTTTAAGGGAAGTGGTCGTGTTGCGGACGGCAGATGAATGCGCGATAGGGAACCGACATGCCGCGAAAGGACCAGATCATGAAGATCGCCACCTTCAACATCAATGGCGTTAAAGCACGGAGCATCGCGCTCCCAAAATGGCTCAAAACAGCGCAGCCGGACCTGGTCGTCTTGCAGGAAATCAAATCGACCGATGAAGCCTTCCCGCGCGAGATCTTTGAAGATCTTGGTTACCACGTCGAAACGCATGGCCAAAAGTCCTTCAACGGTGTTGCAGTCCTGTCTAAACACCCGCTCGAAGATGTCCGCCGAGGCTTGCCGGGGGATGATGAAGACGCACAAGCGCGCTGGATCGAAGCGACGGTCGTGGGCAAAACCGATGCGCTTCGGGTTTGCGGCCTATATCTGCCCAATGGCAATCCGGCCCCCGGCCCAAAATTCGATTACAAACTGCACTGGATGGCGCGCCTGCACGACCGTGCCGCCGCGCTGCTGGCAGAAGAGACCCCGTTCCTGATGGCTGGCGATTACAACATCATTCCGCAAGCAGAAGATGCTGCTTCGCCCGAAAGCTGGCGCGAAGACGCGCTCTTTCGCACGGATGCCCGCGCCGCATGGCGCAAGATCGTTCATTTGGGCCTCACAGACGCCTTTCGCAGCCGGATCCAAGGCCCCGGCCACTATAGTTTTTGGGATTATCAAGCCGGCGCCTGGGACCGCAACAATGGGATCCGCATTGACCACGTATTGCTCAGTCCTCAGGCGGCAGACTGGTTGCAGGACTGTCAGATCGAGCGAGACGTGCGCGGTGAGGAAAAACCTTCAGACCACGTCCCGGTCTGGGTCGAACTAGACTTCTAGCGCCGTCACGCCCGCGAAGACGCCCGGCGGGCGGATGAGCTTCAGGCCTCTAACTCGGCGTCCCAATAGAGAAAATCCATCCAGCTTTCATGCAGGTAATTGGGCGGAAACTTGCGCCCCATGTTCCGCAATTCCTCCGCGCCCGGCCGCCGGGGCGGTTTGCGCAAATGCAGGCCCGTTTGATGGATCGATTTCGCGCCCTTTTTTAGATTGCAGGGACTGCAGGCGGCCACCACATTTTCCCAAGACGTGACCCCGCCGCAGGACCGCGGCACCACGTGATCAAAGGTCAGATCGCCCTTGGCCCCACAGTACTGGCACTGAAACTCATCACGCAGAAAGAGATTGAACCGTGTAAAGGCAACGCGCTTTTGCGGTTTCACGTAGTCTTTGAGCACGACGACCGACGGTATCCGCAATTCCATGGTCGGGCTGCGCACCGTCTCATCATACTCCGCCACGATGTCGACCCGCTCCAACCACTTGGCTTTGATCGCTTCCTGCCAAGACCACAATGACAGGGGATAGTAGCTTAGCGGCCGATAATCCGCGTTGAGCACCAGCGCAGGCCGATGTCGCAGCCCGGCGGGCTGCCTGGTAAACTCGGTCCTGAAATCGCTTTCCATCGTGGCCGCGCTCCTCAAGCGTTAGGCGAACTATATCTCGTGGTTTTCACCTGGCAAGAGTTTGCAGGGCACAAGATGTCGCGGAAACCAACACGGCTCGATTTTGGCGCGGATTTGGGCCGTCCCTTCAACCACGGCACACTCAAAGGCTGAGCTTATCGCGCATGAACGCGAGGGCAACGCTGAGACCATCCGGCGCAATCCCGTGACCGGTGCCCTTCATTACATGTGCATATACGTCTTGCCACCCCGCCTCTTCCAATGCCTGTGCAGCAGCGGGCAGAGACTGAACCGGCACAACGTCATCTGCATCTCCGTGCACAAGCAGCACAGGCGGCCGCACGCGCACCTCATCGGCGAGTGTCTCCGGGCTCAGCAGGCGGCCAGAGAATGCAACAATGCCGGCCACCTCATCTTCCCGCCGGGGGGCCACGTGCAAAGCCATCATTGTGCCCTGAGAGAAGCCAAACAAGACCACCTGCTCCGGCAAGACGTCTTCATCGACCATCAAAGCGTCAAGAAAGGCGTTGAGGTCGCCCACCGCCTGCTCCATGCCACGCATGCTTTCCTCTTGGGAGGATCCGTCGATCCAGGGGATCGGAAACCACTGAAAGCCACCCATCATGCCCGGCACCGTCTCGGGCGCGTCAGGGGCCACGAACATCGTGTCAGGCAGATGTTCCCCCAAGGGATCCGCCAAGCCGAGAAGGTCAGCCCCGTTGGCCCCATAGCCATGCAAAAAAACGACGATTGACCGTGTTTCGCCAGAGGCTGCCGCCCTGCGCTCCGCTTTCAGTACCCGTGTCACGTCAAACCCTCCCGCGCCTTCACCAAACGGTAGTAGGCAAAGAGAGCCCGGGCCGCAACCGACCGCCAGGGAGACCACGCCTCTGCCATCTTGTCTAATTGTGTAGGCGTCGGACGCTCTGGCAGGTCAAACAGCGCCTGGGCTGCGACCTGCAGCGCCAAGTCGCCGGGCGCGAAGGCATCGGCGCGCCCCAAGCAAAACATCAAGTATATCTGCGCGGTCCAGGGTCCCACCCCGGTGAGGGCCGTCAGTTGCTCAAAAACCGCGTCGTCTGGCATCGCGCGCAGCGCGTCAAAATCGAGTTCTGCCTGCGCGAGGTGCCTCGCGTAGCGTGCTTTGGGTTTGCTCAGCCCCACAGCGCGCAGCGCCGCGTCATCCGCCACACGCACGGCCGCTTGATCAAAAAGCCCCGCCGCTTGCAAGCGTTTTCGAAGCGCCAAAGCAGAGGCCGTGCTGACCTGCTGGCCCAAGATGATATCCATGAGGCCTGCAAAACCATCCGGCCGCCGCCGAAGCGGCAGCGGACCGACGCGCGCCAAGGCTTCGGCAAACTTAGGCTCTCGCTGGCCCAGCCAAGCTGCTCCCTCGGCGACATCTAAATCTGTCTCAATCACCCGCATTCCGTCACCCTCACTGCTCAAGACCAGCCGCGCTTGGGACCAGCGCGTAAAAGCGCCGTGCACCAGCGGCTGACGGTACCGGCGTTTCGCTCAGACACAAGCGGCCACGCAAGGGGTTGCTCCCCTGCGCCGAGGGGGGTACGGATTTTACGATGAGGGACATCGCACTGCAGGAAGACGCGCGCGCGAAGCGCAACGTTGCCGTATTGGTGGCGGCACAGGCCTTCTTGGGCAGCCAACTGCCGATGATGTTTGTCATCGGAGGGCTCGCCGGACAACAGCTCTCTCCCAATGCCTGTTTGGCAACTTTACCGATATCGATGATCGTCTTTGGCTCCATGACCACTGCGCCCTGGCTTTCGCCGCTCATGCAGCGCCGCGGACGGCGCACGGGTTTCATCATCGGGGCGGCGGGCGGCGCCATCGGTGCGGCGATTTGTGCCTACGCGCTGATGGCCAATTCCTTCTTACTGTTCCTGGTTGGAAGCTATTGCACGGGCATTTACATGTCCTCTGGCGGCTTTTTCCGGTTTGCTGCAGCCGATACCGCGTCGGACGCCTTTCGACCCAAGGCCATTTCCTACGTGATGGCGGGCGGCCTGGGGGCTGCCATTATCGGCCCGCAGCTTGTCACGCTCTTATCAGATGGGCCCGACGCCACGGCCATGCGCTACTTTCCAGTTTTTATTGCGGCCATCGCGATCAACATCGTGGGCATTGCGCTTTTCTTTCTGCTCGATATTCCGAAGCCAGCCCCTGCACCAAAAGGCACCGCGGGGGGGCGCAGTGTGTGGGAGCTTTTGAGCACGCCGCGCATCGGCGTGGCCGTCATCTGCGGCATGGTGAGCTATGCGCTGATGAACTTGGTGATGACCTCAACCCCGCTTGCGGTGGTGGGCTGTGGGTATGCCGTGGCAGATGCCTCCAACATCGTCACGGGTCATGTCTTGGCAATGTTTGCCCCGTCTTTTTTCACCGGTCACCTGATCGCGCGGTTTGGCGTGGAAAAGATCATGGGGACCGGACTCGCGATCTTGGCCCTGGCCGGGGTCGTAGCCCTCCAAGGCGTCGATCTGATGAACTTCTATGTCGCGCTGATCCTGCTCGGCCTGGGCTGGAATTTTGGGTTCATCGGCGCGACCACACTGCTGGCCAGCTCGCACGCGGCGCATGAGCGCGGCCGCGTTCAAGGCCTGAACGATCTATTGGTTTTTGGCGGCGTGACGCTCGCGTCACTGGCGTCAGGCGGTCTGATGAATTGCGCGGGCGGCGATGCGGTACAAGGCTGGGCTGCGGTGAACATCGCGATGGCCCCTTTCCTCGCTCTGGCCGGCGCGGCGCTGATCTGGTTGGTGTTGCGGCCAAAACAGGAGAAAGGCGTCACCAGCGCCCCGTAGAAGACCAGGTGCTTTTTCATTTGTGCTGCGTCTCACCGAAGACGACGTGGCCGCGCGACGATCAGGACATACCCAAACTCATCGCGATGCGCGCGCCAACAGGCAACCTCTTCCGTCGCTTCCTGCAAAACTGCAGTCAGCGCGTCATCGGCAGTGGGACGCAATTGCGCGATCCGTTCACTGAGCGGTCCGTAGTAATTCTCCCAGGCTTGATCTGCCAAACGCCGCGCACCAAGCACCTCGTAGCCTGCCTCCTCCACTTGGCGGCGGATACCGTCTTCGCGGCTGAGCAGGTAATCCTCAGCCTCCCAAAGCGCTTTGGCCCTGGCAGACGGCTGATCGACAAACCAACAGGGCTCGGAAAAGGCGACAACCCCGCCGGGCACAAGAGATTTTCGCCAGGTTTGGAGTGCCGCTGTGATGCCCAGAAAATAAACGGCCCCCGCACACCAAATCATGTCGTATGGGTTTGCAATCGCCGTCATATCCGCCCGCAAAACCGTGACCCGGCCATGGTCGCGCCAGGCGGCTCGGGCCGCCGCAACAAAGTGGGGCACCTTGTCAAGGGCGGTCACCTGCCCTTTTGGTGCCGCGGACAAGAGCGCAGCGATGTCGCCGCCGGGGCCACAGCCAACGTCAGCGATCTGCGCATTGGGCGGGAGTTTGGCCAGTTCAGCGGCCCAGAGCACATCCTCCGGCGCGCCCGGACCTTCGCGCGGCAGATCGCGATGCAGTTCGAAAAACGCCGCGCGCATGACCTCATCCATCTGCGGCCCCGCCCAGATCCCGGACCAACTTCCAACGGATGGCGTCGAGCATCGCCTCAAAGCTGGCGTCCAAAATGTTGGCGCTCACGCCAACTGTGGACCACCGCGCCCCGTCGCCGTCTTCACTGTCGATGATCACTTGTGTCACAGCTTCGGTGCCGCCTTGGGTGATCCGCACCTTGTAATCCACCAAACGCATGTCATCGAGGTAGCGTGAGAAACGCCCCAGATCCTTGGCCAGCGCTTTGGCGAGGGCGTTGACCGGGCCTCTGTCGCTGCCGCTAGCGTCCAAGCTTTCGCTTACGGAATACCGCTTCTCTCCATCGACCCTTACCACCACCACGGCCTCCGAAAGACTTACCATCTTATTATACTTGTTTTTCCGCCGCTCGACAGTCACGCGGTACCTCTTCACCTCAAAGAACTCGGGCAAATGGCCAAGCGCTGCGCGCGCCAACAATTCAAAGCTCGCCTGTGCGGTGTCATAAGCATAGCCAATCGCCTCACGCGCTTTCACCGTGTCTAAGATCTGCGCCAGAACCGGCGCGCCGGTGGGAACCTCCAAACCCGCCGCCGCCAAACGCTTGCGTAGGTTGGACTGTCCGGCCTGATTGGACATCGGAATGATGCGTTCGTTCCCAACAGTTTCTGGGCGAATATGCTCATAGGTGGTTGGGTCCTTGGCGATGGCGCTGGCATGCAGGCCAGCCTTATGCGCAAAAGCTGACGCGCCGACAAAGGCAGCCTGCCGTTCTGGCACGCGGTTTAGGATCTCGTCGAGCATGCGACTGGTGCGGGTCAAACCCCGCAGCTTGGCCGCGTCCACACCGGTTTCATATACACTCGCGTATGGTTCTTTCAGCAGCAGAATAGGGATGAGCGCCGTCAGATTGGCATTGCCGCAGCGCTCTCCCAGTCCGTTCAGCGTACCCTGGATGTGCCGCGCGCCAGCATCGACCGCCGCGAGACTGCAGGCCACCCCGTTTGCTGTGTCGTTGTGCGCATGGATGCCGAGCCGGTCCCCGGGAATGCCTGACGCGATGACCTCAGCCGTCACGCGTCTGACCTCGTCCGGCAAGGTGCCACCATTCGTGTCGCACAGTACAATCCACCGCGCCCCGGCGTCGCGCACGGTTCTCAGACAGCGGTTCGCAAAGACAGGGTCGGCAAGGTATCCGTCGAAGAAATGCTCGGCGTCAAAGATTGCCTCACGGCCTGACGCCACCACATGTCCGACGCTGTCGCGCAACAGGGTCAGGTTCTCTTCTTTGGTGATCCCAAGCGCCTTTTCCACGTGGAAAAAATGCGTTTTGCCCACAAGACAGACGCTTTGCGTGCCCGCGTTCAAAACAGCAGCCAAAACATCATCGTTCTGCGCGGACATACCGGACCGTTTGGTCATGCCGAAGGCGGTGAGGCGCGCCCGTGTCTTGGGAGCCGCGTCAAAGAACGCGCTGTCGGTCGGATTGGCGCCTGGCCAACCGCCCTCGATGTAATCGACACCCAGCGCGTCGAGCGCTTCGGCAATTTGGCGTTTTTCAGCGGTTGAGAACTGTGCGCCCTGTGTTTGCTGCCCGTCGCGCAGGGTTGTATCGTAAAGCGTGAGGCGGGGTTTCATTGCGCAGCGCTCGCAAAATGCACCAAATGAAGGGCTTGCCTGGTCGCAGACCCTCCTGCGCCGACCGAGCGCTCTAACGCGGCGCTTGCACACCATCCCGCGGGTAAACAGTGTCCTTCGTTCAGGCAACGGCGCGTGATCTGACTGGCATTCAAACGGATCACAAAACGGCCTCCAGTTTCTTCCGGTCAAAATCTGGTGGCGCAGTCAACTTAACGCCGTCCTTGCTCATTTGAACTTCGACACCAGCTGCGATGAGCGCCGCCTTGATGCGGTCCACCTCAGTGAAATCTTTGGTTTCCATCGCCAAGGCGCGCGCGTCTTGCAGATCGCGTTCAACACCCTTCAGCGCCGCAAGATCTACGGATGGAGAGCGCTTTAGCCGCTCCGTGTCCACGTTCTCAAAGCCAAGAAATTTGAGTGTGGCGAAAAAGCACATGACTTCTTGGCTATCGGGCGCAGACATCTTTGCTGCAGTGAAAAGCTCGTTGCGCACATGGGTCAAAGCACCACTGGTGTTCAGGTCACTGGCCAGCAGGTTCACGACCTCTTCTGATACGTTTTCGCGCACCTCTTCCTCTGTCAGCTCAACGGTCAAAACATGTTGCTGAAGTCGATGCCATTGAGCGAAAACACGGACCGCCTCTTCCCGCTTCTTCTCCGTCCAGTCCATCGGTTTGCGATAGTGCGTTGATAGGAAAACGAAGCGGATCACTTCACCAGGGACGCCCTGATCCAACAGATCGCGCACGGTAAAAAAGTTGCCGAGTGATTTCGACATTTTTTTGCCCTCGACCTGTAGCATCTCGTTGTGCATCCAGAGGTTGGCAAAGCCGTGGCCCGCGCAGACCGATTGCGCGATCTCGTTCTCATGATGCGGGAAGGTGAGATCGTTGCCGCCCCCGTGAATGTCAAACCGCGACCCGAAAAGCGCCTCAGCCATCGCGGAGCACTCAATGTGCCAACCCGGACGCCCACGGCCCCAGGGGCTTGGCCAGCCGGGTGTCTGCGCATCTGAGGGCTTCCACATCACAAAATCCATCGGATCTTCTTTGTAGGGTGCCACTTCGACACGGGCCCCCGCGATCATATCGTCAACCGACCGGCCCGACAGCGCGCCGTACTCGGCGTAAGATCGCACGCGAAAAAGGACGTGGCCCTCCGCAGCGTAGGCATGATCTTTTGCGATGAGATCTTCGATCATCGCAATCATTTCAGCGATATAGGAGGTCGCGCGAGGCATCGCTTTGTCGTGGCTGTTCCCCCGCAAGGAGGGTTGCAACGCGCCAACGGCGGTCATGTCGTCCAAAAACCACTGCGTCGTCTCAGCGGTAATCTCTGAGATGTCCCGTCCGCTTTCAGCGGCCCGCGCGTTGATCTTGTCATCGACGTCGGTGAAATTGCGCACGTAGCTCACGTGCTCCGCCCCGTAAACATGACGCAAAAGACGGTAGAGCGTGTCGAAGACGATCACCGGACGCGCGTTCCCGATATGGGCTCGATCATAGACGGTTGGCCCACATACGTACATGCGCACATGCCCTGGATCGATAGGCTCAAACGGCTCTTTGCGGCGCGTCTTTGTATTGTAGAGGGTGATCGGCGTCATGGCGCGCTCCTCGCAGGTGTGCTGCGGGCTGGCTACATATCAGGTCGGGGATTTAAGACATGGAGGATGGCCCGCGAGAAAAACTCAAGCGGTTGGAATGCAAATGATTGTACACATCGTCCGGCTCATAAAGGCGGCGTAGCGCATCGGCCCTCACCCGGTCAACACCTGATTGACGAATCAAGCCCGCTCTGCGCCCCTGCGCGCGGAGTATCAGGAGAGACTTATGCAGGCCTCATCGCGCATCACGGGGTTACTGGGAGGCGGTTCTGACGGATGGGACCTCTTTAACAAGGCGCGCGGCATGATGGAGCGTGGCGTCACCGTGACAGAACTCACCATTGGGGAACATGATATCTGCACCGCGGCCCCGATCCTGCAAGACATGCACCGCTCGGCCATGGGCGGTCACACGGGATACGCCGCAATCCCAGGGGTTGCAGCTCTCCGCGATCAGATTGCCGCGCGGGTGGCGGCGCGCACTGGCGTTCCCACGACCCGCGACAACGTTATGATCACGCCGGGCGGGCAATCCGCGCTTTATGCCGCGCATTTCGCGGCCTGCAACCCCGGTGACCGGGCGCTCTACATCGATCCCTACTATGCCACTTACCCCGGCACCCTGCGGGGTGTCAGTGCGGAGCCTGTGCGCATCGAAGCCCGAGCGGAGCATGCATTTCAACCGCGTGCCGCCGATCTTGCCGCTGTCGCTCAAGGCGCGGCATCGCTGCTGATCAACTCCCCGAACAACCCTACAGGCGTCATCTATTCCCGCGAAACGCTTGACGGCATCGCAACCGTCTGCCGGGAGCATGATCTCTGGCTGATCTCGGACGAGGTTTACGACACGCAGGTTTGGGAGGGCGAGCACATCAGCCCGCGCGCCCTTCAAGGCATGGCAGAACGCACGCTCGTCGTGGGCTCGATGTCAAAGTCGCATGCAATGACCGGATCGCGCTGCGGCTGGATCGTGGGGCCCAAAGAAACCATCCACCACCTGATCAACCTGGCAACCCACACCACCTACGGTGTCCCGGGCTTCGTGCAGGATGCAGCGCTTTTTGCTTTGCAATTGGGCAGCGGGTTTGAGGCCGAGATTGCCGCACCCTTTCGCCGTCGCCGCACCCTGGCCCAGGCGATTTTGGCCGGCCAAAACACAGTTGTGGCGGTGCCCTCGGCTGGCGCGATGTACTTGATGCTCGATATCCGGGCGACGGGCCTCAGCGGAGACGCATTTGCAGACCGCCTTTTGGACGCGCACCATATCGCGGTGATGCCGGGAGAAAGCTTCGGCCACGCCGCAGCAGGTCACGTCCGGGTGGCGATGACCATCGAAGACAGCGCATTTGAAGAGGCCCTGCGGACGCTTTGTCATTTTGCTGAAGTCCAGGTCGCGGCGGCTTAATCTCAGAGCCGCAGCATCCCGCACGGCTGGCTCAATTCATCGCAAAGTTCCAAGAGATACGCGCCGATTGGACAATGTCGTGGGATATCTGAGCTGCGGATTCGCAGCTGTTAAAAACTGCGGACGAACAGATATAGTTGCCGAAGATTGGTTCAAGCGGCCGAAAGAAAGCCATTTGTCCTTGCCTGGATCTGGTCGATTTTCCCGGCCAGCTTTCCTTGATCCGATTGAGTTTCACATGCTGAGCAAGTGGCCCTGCGCCTCGTCATCTTCAAAGTCTGCCTAAACAGCGATGCGCAGGGGCAGTGTCCAGCCGCAAGCCCGTAAATGCTGCGCCTGCACGGGTCGCAAAAGCTCAATCGTGGCGTTTTTTGAACAGACTGCGACGTTTTTCGAATCCTATGATGATGGGGAAGGAGTGGGCGATGACGTCAGATATCTGCATCATCATTTGGGTGTGCCGCACCATCGGCGCACCACGCGGGCGCGCCGCAAGGGGGGCACCGCAAAGGGCCTAATCCACCCTTCCCACTCCTCATTTTACGGATTTTACGATGACAGATCAGACACCTATACGCAGCGGCGGACGCGCAGCGCGGCGTGCTGCGCGCGCCAAACCGCTCGCTGCACATATGCGACCCATACGGCCCGGTATGGACGGCGGCACGTATCGCCCTTTGAGCGAAAAGAGCGTGTTGGATATTCATCACGCGGCTCTGCGTGCGCTTGAAGAAATTGGCCTCGCCGATGCGCCACCGTCTGGTGTCGCTTACTTGACCCAAGCGGGTGCAATCGAGGGAGAAGATGGTCGCATCCGCTTCCCCCGGGCTCTGGTGGAAGAGACAATCGCGCAAGCAAACCGTTCCGTGACGCTCTTTGCGCGTGATCCGGCGCATGATCTTGAGCTGTCGGGCGCGCGCGTCCATTACGGTACAGCGGGGGCCGCGGTGCACCTCGTCAATGTTGCAGACAACAGCTACCGCGAATGCACCCTGCAGGATCTCTATGACGCGGCAAAGATCACGGATGCCCTGGAAAACGTGCACTTTTTGCAGCGCCCCATGGTGGCCCGCGACATCACAGACAACCGCGAAATGGATCTGAACACCATCTACGCCTGCTGCGCGGGAACGATGAAACACATCGGGACATCCTTTTCCGACCCCGAAAACGTGCCCGAAGCGCTTGAGCTTTTGCACATGATCGCCGGTGGTAAGGCCGCTTGGCGCGCCCGCCCCTTCGTGCTGAACTCCAACTGCTTTGTCGTGCCGCCGATGAAGTTTGCCACAGAGAGCTGCGAGGTCATGGAAGCCTGTATCAGCGGCGGCATGCCGGTGCTGCTGCTTTCCGCAGGCATGGCCGGAGCCACCGCGCCGTCGACGGTTGCAGGGGCGATTGTGCAGGCGACAGCCGAATGCCTTGCCGGGCTTGTCTATGTCAACGCTGTGAAACCGGGGCATCCAGCGGTCTTTGGCACGTGGCCTTTCGGCCTGGACCTGCGCACCGGCGCGATGACCGGCGGATCGGGAGAACAGGCGCTCTTGACCGCGGGCTGCGCGCAGATGCACCGCTTCTACGACCTGCCTGGTGGGGCCGCGGCAGGCATTGCGGACGCAAAAATGCCCGATATGCAGGCAGGGTGGGAGCAGATGTGCTCGAACGTGATGGCCGGGCTCTCGGGCCTGAATATGGTCTATGAGGCCGCTGGCATGCACGCGTCTCTTCTGGGGTTCTGTCACGAATCGCTCATACTTGGCGACGATATGCTGGGCCAGGCCATGCGCTGCGTGCGCGGGATCGAGGTCAATGAGGAGACACTCGCGGTTGAGCAGATCCGCGAGGTCTGTATCGGGGGGCCTGGGCATTACCTGGGCACCGATCAAACCCTCAGCCGGATGGAAACCGATCACGTCTATCCAGCTTTGGCCAATCGCTCATCCCCAAAGGAATGGGATGAGTTGGGCCGCCCGGATTTGGTGCAGAACGCCACCGCGCGCAAGGAACAAATTTTATGGCGTCCCGCGCGAGCAGCCTTTGATCCGCTGGTCGATCAAGCGATCCGCGCGCGTTTTAAGATCTATTTGCCCGCCTGACCCACCGCCTTGATCGGCCTGGGGCGGCAGGCACCGGCGGAACTGTGCGAGGGGCCAGCGACGTGTCTGCAAGCGCACCCGCCCCTCGTCTCGATCAGCAATAGTGCTTGCGCAAAACCTGGGGCACCGAAAGCGTTGAAGTTTGGGGGCCTGCTCAGCTTTCGGTGCTTTGGGTCAGTCGCAAGCGGCTCTAGCCGGTCGTTGGCATGAGCCCGGCGTCTTGAGCGGCTTGCACCTCATTATCGTCCAAAGCTCCGTCCGAGTTGAGATCCATGGCGGCAAACTGCTCAACCGTGACATCGGGGAAGACCGCTTGCACTTCCGCCACGCTCAGGATCCCGTCGCCGTTGGCGTCCACCTCTGACGCGCCTGCGCCCATCGCATAGGCGGGGATGCAAAAGCATATGGCGGCACAGAGGCTCAGTTTCGCTGTCTTGATCATGTTGATACTCCCTTTCAAGAGAAGATTGCGAAGGCGTTGCTGCCCTCACAGTCTTAGAGACCGTGGCGGCCCGTCGCGTCCCACACGCCGAGGCGCACGCAATCGCTTGCCGATCTGACAGTGATCTTGCGGCCAAGACCTGCCGATGGGTCCTCACCCCCGGTGGCCCGCCCCTGCATGCCTCGATCTCTGTGCCCATCTAAAGAACACGAAGGTGAGGTGCGTGATGAAACAGAGAGAGACAGTGACAAATCTGCTGCCAAAGCTTGAGCGCAGGGCGCAACGGTTGCTTGGCAACACCAGTGAGGCAGAGGATTTGGCCCAAGAGGCGGCGCTACGCCTTTGGCAGCAACTGCAGCGGGCAGAGACCATCGCAGCCCCTGAACGCTATGCGATGGTCATGCTGCACAACCTTGCCAGGAGGCGATGGCGCGCGCGGCGCGAGAGCGAAGAATTAACGGAAGACATGATTGAGACCGCGCCCTTGGCGCCCGTTCGCTTGGCCTGGCGCGCCTGCGAGGACGCGATCGCGGGACTGCCGCCTGAGCAAGCTGCAGTACTCTCATTGGTGCTCCAAGGGGAGACGAGCCCGCGCGCTTTGGCCAAACGACTAAATATTCCCGAGGGCACCGTGATGTCCCGCCTATCTCGGGCGCGGTCCAACCTACGCCGGACCTTGGGACTGCGTCGCTCCGTGAGCGAACTGTTGTGATCCGGCGGCGCCGCTGACGCGGCACGCGATTTATCCGGTCGCTCTGGGAAAGGCCCGGGTTCTCAAGGACGGGCCCCTGCCGCGCCTTGCACTGCTGGGATAAGAAAGGGAGGGCAAAAGCCCTCCCTCAGTTTCGCCGTTCAAGCTCAATTTGTTAACCGCTCGGTGTTTTTTTGCCTGCGGCCTGAACGTCGCCCAGAGCGAACGCATCCGCTCCGTGTCCCGCGCCCCGGCATCGCCGGGGCCACGGAGTGGCGGCAGTCGCGCGCTTGGCGCGCAATGTGAGCCACCCCTTCTCGTTGGAGCGCAATTGGTTATGCACTCCGTATTCCTCCTCAGCTACACCCGGACGTCGCGCCGCAGGTGTTGCATTTCATACAGGTGCCGTTGCGCACCAAGGTGTAGTTGCCGCATTCACCACAAGCTTCGCCCTCGTACCCCTGCATCTTGGCCTTAGCCCGCGCGTCCATCGAAGATGTTGCCGTCGCTTCGCCGACTGGGGCCTGCAGCGCGACAGCGGCTTGCGCCACCCGCGCGGTGATGGCGGGTGCCGCCTCTCCGCCTTGCAGAACAACAAGGTCTTGCGGGGGACGGTTGCGCAGATAGCCTGTGGATGAGATCTGCTTCAGCACTTCGAGGGATTTGCTCGCGGCGCGCTCGCTCAATTCAGCCACATTGGCAATGGTCTCCTCTTCCGCGCTGCCCAAATCATCGAACGTCGCCCCCTCTGGCTTGACATGCGCCAAATCGGTCCGGTCGAGATAGCTCACAGCCAGTTCGCGGAAGACATAGTCCAAAATCGACGTGGCGTTCTTAATGCTGTCGTTGCCTTGCACCATCCCGGCCGGCTCGAATTTCGTGAAGGTGAACTGATCCACAAACCGCTCAAGGGGCACGCCGTACTGCAGCGCGATCGAGATCGCGATGGAAAAACTGTCCATCATGGCGCGGAAAGACGAGCCCTCTTTGTGCATATCGATGAAGATCTCACCGAGCGAGCCGTCTTCATATTCCCCCGTGCGCAGATAGACTTTGTGGCCTCCGACAACCGCCTTCTGCGTGTAGCCCTTGCGGCGTTGCGGCAGTTTTTCGCGGTGCGAGCGCACGATTTCTTTCACGATGACCTTTTCAACAACCTTCTCGGCCAAGACCATGGCCTTTTCGGTGTTCGTGCCCGTCTCAAGCACCTCTGCGGCCTCGTCATCGTCCTCGACCAACGCAGCTGCGAGGGGTTGCGAGAGTTTGGAGCCGTCGCGATAGAGCGCGTTGGCCTTCACGCCAAGCGACCAAGAGAGCTCATATGCCCGCTGGCAATCCTCAATCGTTGCCGCGTTGGGCATGTTGATCGTCTTTGAGATCGCGCCTGAGATAAAGCTCTGCGCGGCAGCCATCATGTGAATGTGGCTGTTCACGCTCAGGTAGCGCTTGCCCTTCTTGCCGCAGGGATTGGCGCAATCGAAGACAGCGTAATGCGCGGGATCAAGGTGCGGCGCGCCTTCGAGTGTCATGGTGCCGCAAACATGATCGTTCGCCGCGTCGATGTCCGCCTTTGAAAAACCCAAGGACTTGAGCAGATCAAAAGTCGGATCCGCAAGCTTCTCCGCCGGAATGCCCAGCACGTCGCGGCAGAATTCCTCACCTAAGGTCCACTGGTTAAAGACAAACCGAATGTCAAAGGCCGACCCCAGTGCTGCGTCGACTTTCGCCAACTCCTCCGGCCCGAACCCGTGCCCCGTGAGCGTGGTGTGGTTGACGCCCGGCGCATTGCCGATGGTGCCGTGCCCTACAGCATAGCTCACGATCTCTTCGATCTGTGACGGCCGGTACCCTATCCTTTTTAGCGCTGCTGGAACACTTTGGTTGATGATCTTAAAGTAACCGCCGCCCGCGAGCTTCTTGAACTTGACAAGCGCGAAGTCCGGCTCGATCCCGGTGGTGTCGCAATCCATAACGAGACCGATGGTACCTGTGGGCGCAATCACCGAGGTCTGGGCGTTGCGGTAGCCATGCACCTCCCCGAGCTTCAGCGCCTCATCCCAGCAAGAGATCGCAACCTCAACCAGACCGGTTTGGGGGCAGTTCGCATGATCGAGCGGCACGGGCTTGACGCGCAGCGCTTCATAGCCCTCAGCCATGCCGTGAGCCGCGTTGCGATGGTTGCGGATCACCCGCAACATGTGCGCGGCGTTCTTTGCATAGCCCGGGAACGCCCCCAACTCCCCCGCCATCTCCGCCGACGTCGCATAGGACACACCGGTCATGATGGCGGTGAGTGCACCGCAGAGCGCGCGGCCCTCGTCGCTGTCATAAGAGAGCCCCATGTTCATCAAAAGCCCGCCGATGTTGGCGTAGCCCAGGCCAAGAGTGCGGAAATCGTAGGACCGTTGTGCAATCTCCTTGCTGGGGAACTGCGCCATCATCACGGAGATTTCTAAGGTCACCGTCCAAAGGCGGGCGGCGTGCATATAGTCTTCGACATTGAACACGCCGTCTTCGAGGAAGGTCAGCAAGTTCATCGACGCCAGATTACAGGCGGTGTCATCGAGGAACATGTACTCAGAACAGGGGTTCGAGCCACGGATCTCACCGTCCTCAGGGCAGGTGTGCCAATCATTGACCGTGTCGTGATACTGTATCCCGGGGTCTGCGCAGGCCCATGCGGCGTGGCCGACCTGCTCCCACAAATCACGCGCCTTGATGGTCTTGGATACTTTGCCAGTGACCCGGTCCGTCAGTTCCCAATCCGCGTCTTTCTCAACCGCCGTCAGAAACGCGTTCGTCACGCGGATGGAGTTGTTGGAGTTCTGACCAGAAACAGAGTTGTAGGCTTCAGAGTCCCAATCTGTATCATAGGTCGGGAATTCGATGCTGGTGTGACCCTGGCGTGCATAGTCCAGCACGCGCTTTACGTAAGTTTCTGGAATGGGGACCTTTTTGGCCGCACGCAGCGCTGCGCGAAGGGCCGGGTTCTTGCCTGGGTCATAGGCATCTTCGGCCGTGCCGTCCCACGCTTTGAGCGCGGCAAAGATCGCGTTCAAATGCTGTTCGTGCATCTTGGAGCCCGCGACGATGCTCGCGACCTTCTGCTCTTCGATCACCTTCCAGTTGATGAAATCCTCAATGTCGGGGTGATCAGCGTCCACAATGACCATCTTGGCGGCGCGGCGCGTGGTGCCGCCTGATTTGATGGCGCCGGCTGCGCGGTCGCCGATCTTGAGAAAACCCATCAAACCAGACGACTTGCCGCCGCCCGACAGCTTCTCACCTTCACCACGAAGGGAGGAGAAGTTGGTGCCCGTGCCCGACCCATACTTGAAGAGCCGCGCCTCACGCACCCAAAGATCCATGATGCCGCCGTCACCCACCAGATCGTCTTTTACCGACTGGATAAAGCAGGCGTGCGGCTGAGGATGTTCGTAAGACGACTTTGAGCGCGTGAGGTTGCCCGTCTTGTAGTCCACGTAATAGTGACCCTGCGCCGGGCCGTCGATCCCGTATGCCCAGTGCAACCCTGTGTTAAACCATTGGGGGGAATTCGGCGCGCCACGCTGTGACGCCAAGATATGGCGCATCTCATCATAATAGGCCCGCGCATCTTCTTCGGCTGAAAAATAGCCGCCTTTCCAGCCCCAGTAGGCCCAGGCACCGGCAAGACGGTCAAAGACCTGCTTTGAGGAGGTCTCACCGCCCATCTCTGCGCCATCCGCCGCGACCGACCGCCACAAAAACGCCGGTACGCCTTTTTCTTTTACTCTTTGAAGTTTGGAAGGCACGCCTGCTTTGCGAAAGTATTTTTGCGCAATCACGTCACTCGCAACCTGGCTCCAGCTTTCAGGCACCTCCACGTTGTCCAAGTGAAAAACGATTGAGCCGTCTGGATTGCGGATCTCAGACACCGTTTGCCCAAACGCCAAGTCAGCGTAGGCATCCTGGCCGGTTTGAGTGAATTTGCGTTCGATTTTCATTTTCGGCTGCCCCTACATTTTGTTTTTTCATGCGAGGCCATTGCTGGAACGCCCTCCCCCGTCGTCAAGGGCACAGAGTTGAACGCGCACCGCCCGACGCCTGTCAGGGGATGCCCGGCGCAGTCCTGCCGGTGTTCTTCCCGTTGCACCTTGTCTGCGATGGCCTCTGTGTGCTGGGGCGCTTCTCTTGATGCGACCACTAGATCTTGTGGGTTCATCGCTGACAAACACAACTTGGCGTAAACCATACCCTTTGGTCAACGTCTTTATTCACGTTTCCCGAGACTTCTTTTTGTTGACGGCAGGAGAAAATCTACGGGTGGTGGATGATGCCTGATTCAAAGTGTTAATATCCACAAATCATGGCACTGTAAGGAAAAATTTACACCCTGCTATTCTGGCGCGATTGCCTGGAGTTAGGGGTAGGCCCTGACCTCTCGCCTCAACTTATCCACAAAGGCAGACGCGGACTTCGCAAGCGCAGCAGAACAATGCAGGTGCAGCATGAGAAATGGAATTTGCGACAAAACTGTCACAGAAGTACTGCAAGGCCAGCAAATCACTACACGCATTTCTAGAAAATGCCAACAAAAAGGGCGCGACCTTTCGCCATGGCCACAAGATCTTGTGCGCCACACGTTCGCAAAACGCGTTGGTTCGCGAAAAATCAGGCCAAATTGTGTTAAGTTGAAGTGGTCGGAGCGAGAGGATTCGAACCTCCGACCCCCTGTACCCAAAACAGGTGCGCTACCAGGCTGCGCCACGCTCCGACTTCGCTGTCTTTAGCGATTTGCAATGTGAAAGAAAAGCCCCGGATGCAGCAATTCAACAAGGCCACACCGGCTCCCAAGTGGCATGCGCAGGATGCCGGACTTCACTGCCCTCCGTTATGCCCAAACGCCGTGCAAGCCCCCCGTTGATCTCAAGCACCGTGAGCACAGGCCCACCACTTGGGATCGGCGTTTCATCCAATGGCGCGGCATTTTCATGGATCCGCTGCACGACGCCTTTTTCATCGATGAAAAGCATGTCGAGCGGGATGAGCGTGTTGCGCATCCAAAAGCTGGTGCGCCGTGGCCGCACATTGACGAAGTACATGCCGCTGCTGAGCGCCATCTCCTCTCTGTGCATCAGTCCCTGCGCCTGTTCCGCCGGATCATCCGCCACTTCGACGTTGAATTGCGCGGTGCCCCAGTCACCTCGGAGGAAGACAATCTCAGGATCGCAAGCATCTGCCCATGCGGAAGTGCCAAGAAGGCAGCAAAGAAGGGCTGCTGTTACGTATCCTCGGGTCCGTGCAACACCGTTTCCCATGCCTGAACCTCCACCGCCATTCGGCCACGCTTACCGTCTATCACACGCATGGCCAAAGCTTCTCCGGGCTGCAAGTCGGAAAGTCCAGATTGCCGCAGGATCTCTATGTGCACAAAAACATCCTCAGCCTTGCCAAAAACATTGGCAAAGCCAAAGCCCTTCGTTTTGTCAAACCATTTCACGCGAGCAGGTTCTAAAGGTGCGGCAGCGACTGTCTCTCCGGGCAGTTCCGCCACATCTGATAACGTCACGGGCGGCGGAGTATCGCCTGGATGGATGGCAAGAACCTCTGTCGCTTGCACGCCCCGGTGCGTTTGCTGCACGATCAAATCAATGCGCGCCCCGTCCGCGACGGAGCTTTGTCCGAAGTTCCGCAATACATTGATATGCAGCAGGATGTCGGGGCCTTCCGCGCTTTCGACCACAAAACCGAACCCTTTGACGGGGTCAAACCACTTGACCACGCCTGAGGTCACCGTCTTGGGTGCCTGATCAGCGCTGGACTCCGCCGGGTATTGATTACTTTTGTCCAAAATAGGCTCTCATCTCAATGAAGCGCGTGCTGCCCAAATGCCACGGACACGCGCGTTGCGACCTCCAACGCGAAAAGGCTGACTGATAAAATTGTCAAGGACTTAATCGCATGACCTCCCATGATGCGTCAATCGATGAGCGTCTCCACTGGAAGCGGTCATGCAATCGATGCGCCCCGTCTGCCCAAAATTCAAACTCTAGCGGGTGTATGCGATAGCCGCCCCAGTAGGGCGGGCGTGCGGGATTTGGCCCCTTGGACGCTGTGACCTTCGCCACCTCTGCCATCAACGAAGCTCGGCTTTCTAAAGGTTGTGACTGTCGCGACGCCCAGGCGCCAAGGCGGCTCCCGATCGAACGGGAAGCATAGTAGGCGTCTGCGATTGGGCCATCTTCTTTGCTGACCTGTCCCCGGACGCGAACTTGTCGGCGCAGTGACTTCCAGTGCATCACAAACGCGGCCTTACCTGATTGATCCAGCTCTTGCGCTTTTTGCCCTTCGTAGTTGGTGTAGAAGACAAAGGCGTCGGCTTCGATATCTTTCAACAGCACCATGCGCACGTTGGGAAGACCGTCCATGTCTACGGTGGAAAGCGCAATCGCATTGGGATCATTGATCTCAGCCTCTTCAGCCTCGCCCAACCAGGCTCTTGCAATAGCAAAAGGATCGTCGCCCGCAAACTTGCCGCCGCGCTCTGTCATGGACCCAGTACCCTTTCGCTGTCTTCAAGACAGCTCCCCTCACGGCTAAAGATACATAATCACCACCTCGGCAACAACAAAAAGCTGAATGCGCGAGTTCGCAGGTCAAGGAGACGATTTGAGGCGACGTGGCTCTCTTGATGGGGCGCACGCAATCGCCTAAACGAAATGTAAATTTCGGAAAGGGCGGCGACATGGCGGGTGATCTGATGCAGGGCAAACGGGGCCTGATCATGGGGCTCGCCAACGATAAATCCATCGCTTGGGGGGTCGCCAAAACGCTTGCAGATGCAGGGGCCGATCTCGCCTTTTCCTTTCATGGCGAAGCGCTGAAAAAGCGGGTCGTGCCGCTGGCAGGGCAGTTGAACAGCGACATCGTGCTGCCCTGCGACGTGGCTGATGATACTTCCATCGAAGCGCTGTTCGCGGCGCTCAAGGGTCATTGGGACAACATTGACTTTATCGTGCACGCAGTTGGTTTTTCTGATAAAAATGAGTTGCGTGGCCGCTACCTCGACACCAGTCGCGCGAATTTCACAATGTCGATGGACATCTCCGTCTACTCCTTTACCGCGGTGATGCGCCACGCCGAAAAGCTGATGCGCCCGGGGTCCAGTGCGTTGACGTTGACCTACTACGGTGCCGAAAAGGTCATCCCACATTACAACGTTATGGGCGTGGCGAAAGCTGCATTAGAGGCATCCGTAAAGTATTTGGCAGAAGATTTGGGGAAGGACGGTATCCGCGTGAACGCGATCTCTGCCGGACCGATCAAGACCTTAGCCGCGTCAGGGATCGGGGACTTCCGCTACATCATGAAATGGAACGAATACAACTCGCCCCTGCGCCGGAATGTCACAATCGAAGATGTCGGAAAAGCAGCACTTTTCCTCCTCAGCGATCTGGGGTCAGGCACGACGGGCGAGAACTTGCATGTGGATGCGGGCTTCCATGTCGTGGGCATGAAAGCGGTTGATGCGCCCGACATGGTCAAAGCATGACGCTCAGCCTTGCCGATATTGCCGCCTTCAACGTCGTTTTGGCTGCGGCGATTGCGGCACCTGGAGCGGCGCTCTTGTACTTTCTGAAGATCACCGTGGCCTCTGGACATGCCGCAGGCATTGCAACAGGCGTGGGGCTTGGCACGGCGGCGGCGCTTTGGACCTTGGCTGCGCTTTTGGGCCTTGAAGTGGTTTTCACCCTCTTTCCCTGGACCTACACGGCCCTCAAAGTCGGCGGGGCTCTCTATCTCATTTGGATCGGCGTGCAGACTTGGCGGCAGGCCTCGGTGCCCTTGGGCGAAGCGCCAAGTGCAAAGGGCACCGCCATCTTGTCTGGACTTCTCGTGAATCTTGGCAATCCGAAGTCCATGCTCTTCGCGGCGGCGGTGATTGTGGTGGTCTTTCCGCAGGGCCTCACTGCCCCCGACATCGCCCTGATCGTGATCAACCATTGGCTGTTGGAGCTTGCCTTCTACAGTCTCTTTGCCGTGGTCTTAAGCACCGGTGGCGCGCGGCGCGGGTATGTTCGGTTGAAGCCGTTTTGGGACCGTTTGGCGGCGTGTTTGCTGGGGGCGCTTGGCCTGCGCCTGATGTTGGAGAAGTAGAAGATGAGCGCAAAAGACCCGAGCCGTCTTCCGCATGAGAAAGGCTTTCACATCTCTTGGGATCAACTGCATCGCGACAGTCGGGCGTTGGCGTGGCGGCTCGACGGTCAGGGGCCAGAACCAGCCGGCTGGCGCGCGGTGGTTGCGATCACCCGGGGCGGCATGGCCCCCGCGATGATTATGGCGCGCGAACTCGACATCCGCACCGTCGATACGATCTCGATCAAGTCCTATGACCACCAGACCCAGTCGGACGCAAAGATATTGAAGTCGCCCAACGAAGAGCTCATGGGCGACGGACACGGCATCCTCATTATCGATGATCTGGTGGACAGCGGCAAAACCCTCGAAGTGGTGCGGCGCAGATACCCGCGCGCGCATTTTGCAACTGTCTATGCCAAGCCGAAGGGTCGGCCGCAGGTGGACACCTTCATCACAGAAGTGAGCCAAGACACCTGGATCTTCTTCCCCTGGGACATGGCGCTGCAGTACGTCGAGCCCTATCGCGGTCGAGATTGAGCCATGACCCTGCTACCCCGCACCGCCACAACCTTTGCGCCACCTGTCATGGAAGCGCGGCGCTGGTTGGAGGGGGTAGATCACCCCCCAGGCCGCCCTTTGATAAACGTCAGCCAGGCCGCACCGGTGGAGCCGCCGCCACGAGCCCTGCGCCAAGCGATGGCCGAGGCAGCCCTCAGCCAGGATGACGCGCATCTTTATGGCCCCGTGCTCGGTCTGCCCGATCTGCGCGCGGCGCTGGCCGCCGAGACAAGCGCGCATTACGCAGGCAAGATCACGGACACCCAAGTCTGCATCACCTCGGGCTGCAACCAAGCCTTTGCCGCGGCCATTGCCACTCTGTGTGCAGACGGCGATGAGGTCATTCTGCCGACCCCTTGGTATTTCAACCACAAAATGTGGCTTGATATGTCAGGCGTGGGTGCCGTGCCTTTGCCTACCGGGGTCGATCTGCTCCCCGATCCGTCAGCCGCCGCGGCCCTCATCACCGACCGTACGCGCGCGATCGCTCTGGTCAGTCCCAACAACCCGGCGGGTGTCGAACATCCTGCGCCCCTCATGCGCGCCTTCTTCGATCTTGCGCGCGCCCAGGGCATCGCGCTGATCGTTGATGAAACCTACCGCGATTTCGACAGCCGCACCGGTGCACCGCATGATCTTTTTGAGGATCCGGCTTGGGCCGACACGTTAATCCACCTCTATTCCTTTTCAAAAGCATACCGGCTTACCGGCCACCGCGTTGGCGCGATGATCACCAGCGAAGCCCGGTTGGCGGAAGCTGAAAAGTTCCTCGACACGGTTGCCATCTGCCCGAGCCAGTTGGGCCAGCGCGCGGCGCTCTGGGGCATGCAAAACCTCAAACAATGGCTTTCTGGCGAGCGCGATGAAATCCTCGCCCGCCGCGCCGCCATTGAGACCAACATGCCAAAGCTATCAGAGAACGGCTGGCAGCTTTTGGGCCTTGGGGGCTACTTTGCCTATCTGGCACATCCCTTAGGCGTCACTTCAGCCCAACTTGCGCCCGCATTGGTCAGAGACGCGAGCATCCTGTGCTTGCCCGGCACCATGTTCCACCCGCAAGACACCAAAAGCGGAGAAACGCAGTTGCGTGTCGCCTTTGCCAATCTGGATGCCGCCGGGATCTCAACGCTATTTGATCGGCTGGCCGCCTTGCCACCCCGCTAACCCCTTGCCCCAGCTTGCCCCTCATCGTATGCACCGCAAGCGGGCACCGGAGGACACAACCCATGGCAAAAGACGGGGCTAAAAAGGGATCAACCATCGGCAAAACAGCCATGTGGATCCTGCTGGGTCTTTTGGCGTTCAGCCTGCTAGGTTTCGGGGCCACCGGGCTCAGCGGCAACATCCGGACCATCGGGTCGGTCGGCAGCAAATCGATCCCGGTGGACGATTATGCCCGCGGCTTGCAGAACGAAATCCAAGCGCTTTCACAGCAGACCGGACAACCCATCAGCTTTGCCCAGGCCCAGCAGTTTGGCATTGACCGCGCCGTGCTGCAAAGTCTTGTGCGCAATCGGGCGCTGGATCACGAAACATCGGAACTGGGCCTCTCTGTCGGCGACGGGACCGTGCGCGACGAGATCTTGCAGATCAGCGCGTTCCAGGGCGTGGACGGGGCTTTTGATCGCGAAGGCTACCGCTTTACGCTGGAACGCAGCGGCATTTCAGAGGGCGAGTTCGAGGACAGCCTGCGGGAAGAGGCGGCGCGGCGCGTACTTCAAGGCGCCATCCTCGGCGGCGTGGACATGCCCGCGATCTATGCGCAAACATTGATCAGCTACGTTGGCGAACAGCGCAGTTTTAGCTGGTCGCAGCTCGATGCGACGGCGCTTGACGCTGACCTCCCTGCCCCGACTGCGGAAGAGCTTCGGGCCTATTACGCCGAAAACACCGACGCCTTCATGCTGCCAGAGACAAAAATGATCACCTACGTGGTGCTCTCGCCCGACGCCCTGACCGACGAGGTTGAGGTGCCCGAAGATGAGCTGCGCGCCGAATATGACGCGCGGCTCTCGCAATACGTGCAGCCTGAACGGCGGTTGGTGGAGCGTCTGGTCTTTTCAGATGAGGAAGCGGCGAACCAAGCCGCCGCCGCGCTTGACGTGGGTGGCACAACGTTCCGCGCGCTGGTGGAAGACCGCGGTCTCACACTCACTGATGTCGATCTCGGTGATGTATCAGAGGCGGATCTTGCCAGTGCCGGTGCCGCTGTCTTTGCTGCCGGGACCGGAGACGTCGTGGGCCCACTGCCCAGCTCTCTCGGTCCTGCTCTTTTTCGGGTGAATGCCATTCTGCCTGCGCAGAACATCCCGTTTGAGGAGGCAGAAGCGGACCTGCGCGCCGAGCTTGCGATTGCGCGCGCGATCCGGGCCGTGGAGGCGCGCGCGCTCGATCTGGATGACCAACTCGCAGGCGGTGCCACGCTTGAGCAACTGGCCGAAGAAACCGAGATGACGCTCGAGACCATCGGCTGGCACGCGGGCCTCAACGAGGGTGTTGCGGCCTATCCTGATTTCCGCCGTGCGGCGCGCGATCTGGCGCTCGACGACTTCCCACAGATCGATCAGCTTGAAGACGGAAGCATTTTCGCCATGCGCCTTGATGAGGAATTGCCGGTGCGGCCCAACCCCTACCAAGACGCCATTGCGGAGGTCCGCGCGGCTTGGGATGCGGCCCAAACGGTTGCCGCGCTCAGCACCCGCGCCGCAGAGGTCGTGACTGAGCTTGAGGCAGGTGGATCGCTGGAAACGGCGGGTCTCACCGCGTTCAGCGAAACCAACCTCACGCGCAGCGCATCCGTTGCAGGGGTGCCCGACGACTTCATGAGCACCGTTTTCGACATGGCTGAGGGAGAGATCCGCGTGATCGAAGGCCAGCAAAGTGTCGTGATCGTCACTCTAGAGACGATCGCACCGGCCTCAGAAACGCCGGAGAGAGAGGCGATGCGCACTCAGTTGCGCGCGCAGTTGGGCCAGGCCTTGGCGCGCGATCTTTTCAACATCTATGCCGATGACGTGGTGCGGCGAGCCGGTCCAGAGATCGACCAACGCGCGTTGCAAGCCGTGCATGTTAACTTCCCCTAGAGCACGTCAGTGGCCTTAACCCCCGATTACGAGAGCTTTGCGCAAGGCTACGCAAAAGGCGAAAATCAAATCGTCTACACGCGGCTTGCCGCTGATCTCGACACACCTGTCTCGGTTATGCTCAAGCTCAGCGCGGCCGCTGAAAATGCCTTTGTGCTGGAATCGGTCACAGGCGGTGAGGTGCGCGGGCGGTATTCGATCATCGGCATGAAGCCAGACTTGATCTGGCGCTGCGAAGGCGAAACGTCCTCGGTAAACCGGGTCGCCCGATATGATGAAGATGCCTTCACCGAGATGGCCGATCCGCCGCTCGACGCGCTGCGCAACATCATCGCGGAAAGCCAGATTGACCTGCCCGAAGATCTACCGCAGGCGGCGGCGGGCCTCTTTGGTTATCTGGGCTACGATATGATCCGCCTTGTCGAACACTTGCCCCACATCAATCCCGATCCGCTCGGACTGCCGGACGCTGTGATGCTGCGCCCATCGGTGATCGCGGTTCTAGACGGGGTAAAAGGGGAAGTGACGATTGTCTCCCCTGCATGGGTCAACGACGCGCAAAGCGCCCGCGCGGCCTATGCGCAAGCGGCCGAGCGTGTCATGGACGCGGTGCGTGACCTTGAACGGGTGACCCCTGGCACCGGTCGCGACCTCGGTGAGGCGACTGCACCGGTCGAACCGGTCAGCAATTTCACACCCGAAGCCTATAAAGCTGCGGTGGAAAAGGCCCGTCAGTACATTGTCGCGGGTGACATTTTTCAAGTGGTCCCCAGCCAACGCTGGGCCCAGCAATTCACCCAAGAGCCATTCGCGCTTTATCGTTCTTTGCGAAGAACAAACCCGTCGCCCTTCATGTTTTACTTTAACTTTGGTGGGTTTCACGTGGTGGGCGCGAGCCCGGAAATCCTCGTGCGGGTTTTTGACAATGAAGTCACCGTGCGCCCCATCGCTGGCACCCGCCCCCGTGGCGCCACACCAGAGGAAGACCGCGCGCTGGAAACAGATCTGCTCGGCGATGAAAAAGAGCTCGCCGAACATCTTATGCTGTTGGATTTGGGGCGAAACGACGTCGGTCGGGTCGCGAAAATCGGCACTGTGCGTCCAACGGAAGAATTCATCGTGGAGCGTTATAGCCACGTGATGCACATCGTCTCGAACGTGGTGGGTGCCTTGCGCGAGGATTGCGATGCGCTCGACGCGTTCTTTGCCGGAATGCCCGCTGGCACCGTCTCTGGCGCGCCCAAGGTCAGGGCGATGGAGATCATTGACGAATTGGAACCTGAAAAGCGCGGCGTCTACGCGGGCGGCGTGGGGTACTTCAGTGCGGGCGGAGACATGGATATGTGCATCGCTTTGCGCACCGCTGTGATCAAGGACGAGACACTCTACATTCAAGCGGGTGGCGGCGTGGTCTTTGACAGTGACGCCGAGGCTGAGTTCATGGAAACGATCCACAAGTCGGGTGCGATCCGCAAAGCGGCCGCTGACGCGTCCCGGTTTGATGATACGGGTCGCAACTGAGCGATAGGGTCGGAAGTGATATTGAACTAGCACTGCCCCGCGCTTGCCACAGGCTGGGCGAAGGCTAATTACCCTGCAGTCAATACCAGGAATACTCCCATGCTTTGTCGCGCCAGTCTTATCTGCCTCGCTCTAACGTCGCCTGCCGCAGCAGATTTATCGGTGCGGTTTACTGAAGGCGCGCCGAAGGATCGGTTCACGCTGACCAATACAGGCGGTTGCGACCTGCCTGCGATGACCGTGACGCTGGACATCGGGGCCTCTCCGGCAGGATTGATCTTTGACGTGACCGCCCAAGGCGCAGGGGTTGAAGTGTTTCAACCCTTTGAGTTGGTTGCGGGTGCTGCATTGCTGCGCGAGATGCCAAAGGTCACGGACGGCGATGCAGCCATTGTGCTTGCGCTGCATGCGCTGGCTCCGGGGCAAGGCGTCGCCTTCACGATTGACGTAGACGACACGGGAGGTGCGCGCGAGATCACCGTGAACGGCTCAGAGATTGCGGGGGCAGAAGTCAGCGCGACACTTGCAGGCAAAACGCGCCTCGCGCGGTTTACGGATCAGGGAACGGCTCTACTGCCAACCCCGCCTTGCGTCTCTTAGCTATTGGCTCTTGCTATAACTCAGCCGTCACCGGCGACCGCGCAACGATCTGACGCGCCTCTCAACACGGCATAAGCACTGGCCGCTTAGCGTTCTCGTTCCAGCAGCGCGGAAATCGGGGCCAAGGTCACCCTGCCCGCCCGATCTTGAAGCCCCCAGACCAGCAGCGCCGAGATTGTCTCTTCCCGCAAGCGGCCGAGCATAATCACAGCTCCCTCTTGGCCCGCCCGAAAGGCGGCTTGATCCAAGAACCGCCGAATGACGCGCTCATCCTGGTCCTTGCTGTCGAAGTCGCGAAAAATCGGGTCAGCAGGCACGCCTGCTTTGCGCGCGAGGTTCGGCATTGTGTTTAGGCCTTTGGATTGCGTGACCAGACCATGCCCCGATTGGGCCAAAATGGCTGCCACCTGATCGGAGACCGCGCGGGAGGTCTGCAGCCCGGATTGTGTGCCTTCGAGCACGCCAACCACCTCGTTCATCTTCGAAAGGCTCGCCGCCAGCGTGGTTTCCACATCTGCCGGACGGGCACCACTTGGCAAATCAATCATGCTGAGCACCTCGAAGCCCTCAGCCCGATACATCGCCATCCGCTCCTCAGCGTCAGGAAGGGTGCTGTCAACCGCAAAGCTGAGCTGATAGGGAAAATCACTTAGCTCGCTGATGCTTGCGCCCTCTCCGATCTCTTTGCCGCCGGTATCGATCAAAACGACACTCATGAGAGGCTTATCGCTTGGGTTCTCAAAGGGCGCGCTAAACTGCTTGATCGGCGGCGCATCGGCGTCCGTTTGGGCCGCTTCGATTGGTTGCGTCGTTGGTGTGGGTGCCGGCGCGGCAGGCGCCACACCAGAACGCCGGATCACCACGTTATTTGACCGCTCCGTCAACGAAACGCCAGGCGTTCCGATGGCAGGACGCGTACCCGGAAGCGGAGCCGCCGCGACCGGCGCGGACATGGCGGGCGGTGCTGCGGGCTCAGCTTCGACAGGCTCTTCAATTGCAGGCGTCTCGACCGTTTCGGGTGCCACCTCTTGCTGAGGCAGCGGCTGAGGGTTTTGCGTTGCTTGAACGTCAATGATCTGCGACCCGTCCAACGCGAGCGGCGCAGCTGCCAGTGCTTCAGGTGCTGTGCGCCGCGGTGCTGGGATGGCCCGCGCCAAGATCAAGCCTGCAGGATCGTCACGAACGGCGTCTTGCAGCCGAGGGGCGATGGGCAGCCGCGTTTCGGTCAGCGGTGTCGGCACCGAAAGGGCCGCGACGGTGGTTGGCTGAGGACGCGCTCGCGGCGCCAGGGCTATCGCGCTTGGCAGCGCCGCGCCCGGTTGCGCAACCGGTGGCCGGAGTGCTGAGAGGATCTCTGCTGACGCAAAAACAACCTGCTGAGACGGAGGAGCGGCAGGCCCCTTCGGCAGGGTCCGCGTCGCCGTCACGCTTGGCTCTAACGGCATTTCCGGCCGCGTGCGGCGCAACCTGTGCGACGCCATCGTCGTCACATCCAGGACCGCAGTCCCTTCAATCTGATCCCCGGCGCGCATTTGGGGGGCAATAGGGCCCGCCACAAAGATTGTTGGACCAGGTTCTCGCGCGCGCAGCGCAGGTCCAATCGCGGCGAGCGTATCGGGCGCAGGGGTCTGGCCCAGAACAAATACGGGTTCCGCCGGCGCGGGACCCAGCGCGGAGGGCAGCGCAGGGGCACCCAGATCTGACAACTCTGGAGCGGCTAGATCGGCAGGCCCAGAAAGCGCAACCTCAGGTGCCGTGCTTGAAAGCGGCAAAGGCGTCAGCGTCGATCCAATCACACCCATGCCGAGTGCCGTCACCATGCCCAAACTTGCGCCTGCCATGAAACCGCGTGCCATGTCGCCTTCTCCTGTGTTCTCTGCCTGCCAGCTCGCACCTGCCTGCCCTGTGCTCTTGACGGCACATGGCAAGCCTGGGCATGTGTAGCTGCCGACCTGGCGCTGCGCCAGCCTTTTGCCGTGACCATAGCAGAGTATTAGACAGTGTTGCTACTCATCGATAACTACGACAGTTTTACTTACAATTTGGTTCACTTCCTGGGCGAATTGGGGGCGGATGTCTCCGTGTATCGCAATGATCGGCTGAGTGTCGCCGATGCTATGGCCATGAAACCCGCGGGCATCCTGCTCTCTCCGGGTCCCTGCGATCCCGATCAGGCGGGCATTTGCTTGGATCTGACGCGCGCCGCTGCGCAGGCGAAAGTGCCGCTTCTAGGGGTGTGTTTGGGACATCAAACGCTGGGTCAGGCCTTTGGCGGGCGCGTCGTGCGCGCAGGTGACATCGTACACGGCAAGATGGGCCATATGCACCACGATGGCACTGGGGTTTTTCGCGGCCTGCCTTCGCCCTTCTCAGCCACCAGATATCACTCGCTTGTGGTTGAAAGAAACAGCGTACCCGCGGCGCTGAAGGTCACCGCCAGCCTGCAGGACGGCACAGTCATGGGCTTGCAACACCGGGAATTGCCCTTGCACGGCGTGCAGTTCCACCCCGAGTCTATCCGGTCGGAACATGGTCACGCGCTTTTGAAAAACTTCCTTGATGAGATGCAGGTCCTGGCATGAGCGACGCCCTCAAGCCTTTGATCGATGCCGCGGCTGAAGGCCCGCTGACCCGGGACCAAGCAGCAAGAGCATTCGAGATCTTGTTCAACGGGGAGGCCACGCCCAGCCAGATCGGCGGGTTTCTCATGGCGTTGCGCACGCGGGGCGAAACCGTCGACGAATACGCCGCTGCAGCAAGTGTGATGCGCGCGAAATGCAACGCGGTACAGGCACCCGCTGGGGCAATCGACATCGTGGGTACGGGCGGAGACGGCAAGGGCACGCTGAACATCTCTACCGCCACCGCCTTTGTCGTGGCCGGTGCGGGTGTACCCGTGGCCAAACACGGCAACCGCAATCTGTCCTCGAAATCAGGTGCGGCGGACGCGCTCACCCAGATGGGCCTCAACGTGATGGTCGGGCCGGAGGTGGTTGAGCGGGAGCTCACCGAGGCCGGGATCGGTTTTATGATGGCTCCCATGCATCATCCGGCAACCGCGCATGTGATGCCCACGCGGGCTGAGTTGGGCACACGCACCATTTTCAACATCCTTGGCCCGCTCACCAACCCTGCGGGCGTCAAAAGGCAATTGACCGGCGCCTACCGGCGCGATCTGATCCGTCCCATGGCCGAGACCCTGCAGGCGCTCGGCTCTGACAGGGCATGGTTGGTACACGGGTCCGACGGCACTGATGAACTGACGATCACCGGCGTCACATGGGTTGCAGGGTTGAGCGGCGGCACCGTGACCGACTTTGAGGTGCATCCGGAAGAGGCGGGACTTGCCGTGCATCCCTTTGAAGCGATCCTCGGCGGCACGCCAGCCGAAAACGGTGCGGCGTTTAGAGCACTCCTAAACGGTGCGCCTTCTGCCTACCGCGACGCTGTTCTTTTGAACGCCGCTGCGGCGTTGGTTGTGGCAGATAAGGCCACGGATCTACGGGCCGGCGTTGAAATGGCGCGCGAGAGCATCGATTCGGGTGCAGCCAAGGACCGGCTCACCCGCGCGGCGGCAGCATCGCAGACCGCGTGAGCCTCTTTGATCTGTCGCGGCTCGGCGCATGGCGTGATCTGCCCTTCTTTGACGAAGACCTGCCAGACATAGAAGAAGAGTTGAAAGCAGAAACGCGGCCCGTCTTTCCGCCCCCCAACGCTGTCTTTCACGCGCTCGAACGCTGCCAGCCCGCACAGGTGCGGGTCGTCTTGTTCGGCCAAGATCCCTATCACACGCCAGGCAAAGCCGACGGGCTCGCCTTTTCCATCCCCACTGGGTTCCCAGGACGCCTTGATAGTCTTGGAAATATTTTCAGAGAGTTAGAAAGCGATATTCACTTAAAAAGACGGCGAACCGACTTGAGCGACTGGGCCGACGAAGGCGTGCTGCTCTTCAACCCATTGGCGCTGACGGTGCCACAAGGTCAGCCCAAGGGGCACGTGAAGCTCGGGTGGCAAAAGCTGACCGCGCAAGTGCTTGGGCATTTGGCGGATCATCCGAGGGTCTACCTTCTCTGGGGGCGGCCCGCGCAAGACGCGGCGCGACGCGTGGCTGACACGGACAACCTGAAGCTCTTGGCCCCACACCCCTCGCCGTTGTCCGCCCACCGCGGTTTCTTTGGATCACGCCCGTTTAGCCGAGCCAATGCATGGTTGCAGGCGCGCGGGATCCCCCCCATAAACTGGGGCGACCCGGAGGGACCATGACCCAGACCATTTTGGACAAAATCAAAGCCTATAAGCTTGATGAAATCGCAGCGGACAAGGCCTTGAAATCAATGTCACAGGTTGAAGCTGAGGCAAAAGCGGCCCCGCCTGTGCGCCATTTTGCGGCGGCGCTGGAAACGGCGGCTCAGGAAAGCTATGGCCTCATCGCTGAAATCAAAAAAGCGAGCCCTTCTAAGGGGTTGATCCGCGCGGATTTCGATCCGGCCGCGCTGGCACAGGCCTATGCGGCGGGAGGGGCGACCTGTCTTTCCGTCCTGACGGATACGCCAAGTTTTCAGGGCGCAAAGCCCTTCCTAACGGCAGCCCGAGCTGCCTGCGCGCTGCCGGTCCTGCGCAAAGATTTTATGTACGACCCCTATCAGGTCGCTGAGGCGCGTGCGCTTGGGGCCGACTGTATTCTCATCATCATGGCGTCCGTCTCGGACGCGCAAGCACTTGAACTCGAAGACTGCGCGCAGGCCTGGGACATGGATGCCCTCATCGAAGTGCACGACGCCAACGAATTGGCAAGGGCAGCTCGGTTGAAAAGTAAGATGATTGGCATAAACAATCGCAATCTCAAGACATTCGTGACCTCTCTTGATGTGACGCGGACGCTGTCGCGGTCTGTTCCGGCGGACCGCATGATCATCTCGGAATCCGGGCTCAACACGCCCGCCGATCTCTCGGAGATGGCCGCTTGCGGCGCGCGCAGCTTTCTCATTGGAGAGAGCTTGATGCGGCAGTCTGACGTGCGCGCGGCCACCGCCGCTCTCCTACAACAGCCAGCGGTGAGCGGGGCCGCCGAATGAGCCTCACCCATTTTGATCGTGCGGGCGCGGCGCATATGGTGGATGTCTCCGAAAAAGAGAGCACAGCGCGGATTGCTGTCGCAGAGGCGGATATCGTTATGCAGGCTGAGACATTGAGACTCATCACAGAAGGTCAGGCAAAAAAGGGCGATGTGCTTGGCGTTGCGCGCCTTGCTGGGATCATGGGGGCCAAACGCACTGCCGATCTCATCCCGCTTTGCCATCCGCTCGGTTTGACAAAGGTCAGTCTGGATCTCGTACCAGACCCAAGACTGCCCGGGGTACGCATCACAGCAACGGTGAAAACGACCGGCAAGACGGGCGTGGAAATGGAAGCGCTCACAGCCGCCTCCACCGCCGCACTGACAGTCTACGATATGACCAAGGCGGTCGATAAGACCATGGTCATCGGCGGTCTGCGGGTGGTCCTCAAAGACGGCGGAAAATCGGGTCGGTTTGAAGCATGATCTCAGTTGAGGCGGCGCGCGCCGCCCTTTTTGAATTGGTTTCTCCTTTGGACGTGGAAACCGTTCCTTTACGCGCGGCAGCGGGCCGGGTGTTGGCGCGCGATGTGCATGCGCAGCGGGCGCAGCCTCCCTTCGACGCCTCATCGATGGACGGCTACGCCCTGCGCCGCGCGGATGCGACCGCTGGTGCAAAGCTGAGCGTGATCGGAGAGGCTGCTGCAGGCCATGCCTTTCAAGGATCCGTTTGCAGCGGCGAGGCCGTCCGCATCTTCACGGGTGCCCCCCTGCCAGAGGGTGCGGACACCGTTGTGATCCAAGAAAACGCGCAGCGCGACGGGCAAGTCGTGATTTTGACGCAAGCGCAGAACGCTAAGGACAACATCCGTCCTGCTGCGGGGGACTTTGCCAAGGGTGCAACCCTGGCCGCGCCCCTCCTTTTGCGCCCCGTCGACATCGCGCTTTTGGCGGCCATGAACGTGGCCGAAGTGCCAGTGACGCGCAAACCGCGCGTGGCAGTGCTGGCCACAGGCGATGAGTTGGTTCAACCCGGGGAACACCCCCGCGCCGATCAAATCGTTGCGTCCAACAGCTACGGTCTGGCCGCAATGCTCGAGGCGATGGGCGCTGAGGTGAGCCTGCTTCCCATCGCCAAAGACACCGCCGCCTCCCTGCGCCAAGCCTTTCAGCTTGCCGCGCAGGCTGACCTCATCCTCACAATCGGCGGGGCCTCCGTCGGCGATCACGACCTGGTGGCACCGGTGGCTGCCGAAATGGGCCTGCAGAGCAGCTTTTACAAAGTCGCCATGCGGCCCGGCAAACCGCTCATGGCGGGGCGCATGGGACGCGCGGCGATGATCGGCCTGCCCGGAAACCCGGTCTCTGCTCTGGTCTGTGGCACGGTCTTCGTGCGCCCCGTTCTGCGCAAGATGCTGGGCCTCGGAGAAGCCCCGCCGCCCACACGCGCAGCACCACTTGGCACCGGCATTGCCCCTAATGGCCCGCGCGCCCACTACATGCGCGCTCATGTCGAAAACGGGACCCTCTTCCCTCATGGGCAACAGGATAGCTCTCTTTTGCATGTCTTGGCCCAATCTGATGCCCTACTCATCCGCCCGGTTGCTGATCAGGCGCGCGAGGCAGGTGAGATCTGCCACTACATTCCCCTATGAGGGGACTTACCCCCAGCGCAACAACTTGACCGTTGACACAAAACAAGAACATCAATAGAACAAAAGAAAAATCGATGGAGTGGGCACCCATGCTGACAAAGAAACAGCTCGATCTTTTGGCATTTATCCACAAGCGGCTGCAACGCGATGGCGTGCCGCCCAGCTTTGATGAGATGAAACTGGCGCTTGATTTGAGGTCAAAATCTGGCATTCACAGATTAATCACGGCATTGGAAGAGCGCGGGTTTATCCGTCGCCTTGCGCACCGGGCGCGCGCGATCGAGATCGTGAAGTTGCCCGAGAGTTTAGGCGGCGAGACCGGTGTTGGTTTCACGCCGACGGTGGTTGACGGCGATTTGCCGGACCAACCGCCCCCTGCCAATGCGCTGCAGGTCGTTAGCAGTGAGGCTGCGCGCATTCCTGTGATGGGTCGAATTGCGGCGGGCGTCCCTATCGAGGCCATCAATCACGCCACGCATGCGGTCACTGTTCCGGGCGGCATGATTGCGGGCTCTGGCCAGCACTACGCGCTCGAGGTCAAGGGCGATTCGATGATCAACGCCGGGATCAATGACGGGGACGTCGTTGTGATTCGGGAAGGGTCGACCGCTGAAGACGGCGACATCGTCGTAGCGCTTGTCGATGATATGGAAGCTACGCTGAAAACCTTCCGCCGCAAAGGCTCGTCAATTGCGCTTGAGGCGGCCAACCCAGCCTATGAGACCAGAGTTCTGCCATCTGAAAAGGTGAAAGTGCAGGGTCGGTTGGTCGGGCTCATCCGGACCTACTAACGGTTTTCCCGTCGGGCCAGGGCTGATGCGCAGGTCGGAGCATCAAACCTGCATCTTGTCTTATTCTGGCCAACGTGTCCAAAGCCTGTCCCCCGCCATGTGACGTGCGGTTGTGATCTGCCAGCCTGACGCGGTAGAGCGCAGCGCAATCGCACCTGTCGCTTGCAACTTTTCTGGATCATAGAAAAGGCATCTGGCCTTGCGGAACGCAGGCACCGGCACCGACGCCACCACAATCTCGCCCGGTCGACAATCAACAAAACCAGCAGCAGCGCGGTTGCCGGAGAGATGCACGACCGGCCCCTCGATCCAGAGTGCGGCAGCAGCTTCCTGACCCACGCCCGTGCCATCGTTTTCCAGCCAGTTGCGCGCCACAAAGCCCGCGCCCTTCGCTTTGCTCAGCGCGCGCCCCTCATCCGTCATGACGCCCACCAGATTACCAAGATCTGAGATCAGAACGTCGGGCCGCTCTGCCCGTTGCCAGATGCCTAGGCTCGCGATGAGCGCCAGCGCCCCAATCCAGCGCACCGCACCCTGCCAGAGCACAAAGGTGATGAAGCCAAGTGTGAGAAGCGGCAGCACGACCGATCCTGGGCTTTGCACATAGCCCCGCGCACCCTCCAAATTTGCAACGAAGTGGGCCACGCCGAGGATCCAATCGAGACCCAACCCCATGACGTGCAAGGCAATCCAGTCGAGGCCCACCGGCACCAGAACAGCCGCCACCACCGCGGCGGGCATCACCAGAACCCCCATCAAGGGCACAGAGAGCAGGTTGGCCACGAGACCGAAGTGCGCAAAAGCGTTGAAATGTGCCGCGGCGATGGGCGCTGTGGCGAGCCCCGCAACGGCCGAGGACACAACGGTTGCAAAAATCGGCTTGGCCCACCGGGGGAGCATCCCATGCTCCCACTCTCGGATCCATCCGAAGACCGCAACCAGCGCGGTCGTGGCGGCAAATGACATCTGAAATCCTGGGCCGAGCAGGGCTTCGGGCCGCAAGACCAGCACGATGATGGCGGCCATAGCAACTGTGCGCAAAGACAGCGCCCGCCGGCCCAAAAGCAGGGCGGCCAAAGCCACTGCGACCATGATGTAGGCACGCTGCGTCGCGACATTGCCGCCTGACAGGGCGAGATAAAAACTCGCTGCGATCAAAGCACCCACAGCGGCAATCCCTTTGGTCGGCCAGGTCAAAGCAATTCGCGGGTGCAGCGCCAGCAAAACGCGTAAACCTCCAAAGACCAGCGCCGTCAAAAGCCCCATGTGCAAACCAGAGATTGCCAGCAGATGCGCCAGATTGCTCGCCCGTAGGGCATCCAGCGATGGCCGACTGATCGCACTGCGGTCCCCCGTCGTGAGCGCGGTTGCGAACCCACCGGTGTCGCCCGCCAGCACGTTCTGCACATGCCATGAGATTGCGGTGCGGATCCGAAAAACAAGGAGCCCCGCCGCGCCCTCCGCTGCCGGGGCGGCCCCCATCAGCGGCACGCGGGTATAGCCCACTGCGCCAAGCCCAGCAAACCAAGCGTGGCGTTGAAAATCAAAGCCACCCGGTTCCACCGGGCCAGAGGGTGGTGACAAATGCGCCGTTGTCATGACCCGCAGGCCGGGTTCCGGCGTGATGCCAAGTCCAGCGTCCCCATGCAGAGAGATACGCACCCGGCTGGGTGTCTTTTCATGGGGCACGCGGTCGAGGCGCACCTGGTCCAATGTCAGCCGCACGGCGTCCGAATGGCTGCGGTCAATGGCGATCACGCGCCCCTCGACCGGGCCGTAGTAACGCCAGCCGAGGACCGGTTCGGCAACTTGATGTGCCCGCCACCCCGCGAGCAAAAAGCCGATCAGCACAATTGCAAGCGCGAGCGGAATGGGCCGCAGGGCTTCAGGACAGAACCGCGCCAGAAGCGCCAGACTGACCATGGCGCCCGAAACGCTCCAAAAATGCACCGCTTCAGGCTCAAATCGAAGGCTAAAGTAGCCGCCGATGCCCACGGCCAAACAGACAGGTATCCAACAAAACAACACCCCTCGCTGCCGCAGGAGGGTCTGGGTCGCCCACTGTGGCACTTGGCGCAGGAGGCTCATGCTTGCCCCTCCCTAATGCTCTGGATAGACAGGCCGCAGCCTGGCCAAGGGTGGTTAGCAAATCGTAAACGCGCGCCTCGGGCCGGAGGCGAAAAAGGAAACTCACGATGTCTGCTGAAGTCGTCACCCGTTTTGCCCCCTCGCCGACCGGCTTTCTCCACATTGGCAGTGCGCGCACGGCGTTGTTCAATTGGCTCTTTTCCAGAGGGCGTGGCGCTAAGTTTCTGCTCCGAATTGAGGATACCGATCGCGCCCGCTCAACGCCCGAGGCGACCGAAGCGATCTTGCAAAGCATGGCCTGGCTTGGGCTCGATCACGATGGTCCAATCGTAAGCCAATTTGAGAACGCGCCGCGCCACGCGGAGGTGGCTGAGCAGCTGCTGGCCACGGGCAAAGCCTACAAGTGCTTTGCGACCGCAGACGAGATTGCCGCTTTTCGCGAAGAGGCCAAGGCGGCAGGCAAAAGTACCCTCTTCCGCTCCCCCTGGCGTGACGCGGATCCAGCGGACCACCCCGCCGCCCCCTACGTCATCCGCATCAAAGCGCCGCAATCGGGAGAGACGGTGATCCACGACCAGGTGCAAGGAGACGTCACCATCCGCAACGATCAGTTGGACGATATGGTGCTCCTGCGCTCTGACGGGACGCCGGTCTATATGCTCGCAGTGGTGGTCGACGATCACGACATGGGCGTGACCCATGTGATCCGGGGCGATGACCATCTTAACAATGCCGCGCGCCAAATGATGATCTATACCGCGCTGAATTGGGAGATCCCCGTCTGGGCGCATATCCCCCTGATCCACGGTGCAGATGGCAAGAAATTGTCCAAACGTCATGGCGCATTGAGCGCGCAGGAGTATCAAGCGATGGGCTATCCCGCTGCGGGCATGCGCAACTACCTTGCGCGCTTGGGGTGGAGCCATGGGGACGACGAGTTTTTCACCGATGCTCAAGCGCAAGAATGGTTCGACGTGCACGGCATCCGCAAGAGCCCGGCGCAGTTCGATCTGAAAAAGCTCGAGAACCTTTGCGGTCAACATATTGCGGTGACAGGAGACGCTGCACTGCGGCGCGATTGCGAGGCCTATCTCGCCGCGTCAGGTCAGGCGGCCCTGACCCCAGACCAAAGTCGGGGGTTGGAGAGGGCGATGTACTGCCTCAAAGAACGCGCGAAGACACTTGCAGAACTCATTGAAAAGGCTCATTTCGTTCTCACTCAGCGGCCCATTGATCCAGATGAGAAAGCCGCAAAGCACCTCGATTTTGTATCCCGTGGTATACTGATGGAATTGACGCCGCATCTGCCAACTGATAGCTGGGATCGGGCGACGCTAGAGATGGCGCTGAACGCCTTTGCGGAGGCGAAAGGGACCAAATTTGGCAAGCTGGCCGGCCCTCTTCGGGCCGCCTTGGCAGGGCGCGCTGTGACCCCCTCGGTCTTTGACATGATGCTCGTGTTGGGACCGGAAGAGACCCAAGCGCGGCTGTCTGACGCTGGATCGTGACCGAGGTGAGCGCCCTCAGCACCATTTCAGCCAACACATACAGCACCGGCCCCTGTCACGGGCCGTGCCGCAAGCAGGCTGAAGCAAAGGCCGCCGCCAACAGGAAGAAAGGGACCATATGACAGAGAGCACAAAATCCGCCACGCTGACGATTGACGGGCAGAGCTACGATTTGCCGATCTTCTCTCCGACCGAGGGTCCGGATGTTGTCGATATCCGCAAGCTATACGGTCAGGCTAACGTCTTTACCTATGATCCTGGGTTTACCTCAACCGCGTCGTGCGACAGCACTATTACCTATATCGACGGCACGGCGGGCGTGCTCTTGCATCGTGGCTACCCCATTGGTCAGCTCGCATCCAAGTCGCACTATCTCGAGGTCTGCTATTTGCTGCTCTATGGAGAGCTGCCGTCGCCCGCGCAGTTGGAGAACTTCGAAAGCACCATCACCCGCCACACAATGCTGCATGAGCAGATGCAGAACTTTTTCCGTGGTTTTCGGCGTGACGCGCATCCAATGGCCATTATGGTCGGGGTCGTTGGCGCAATGTCAGCCTTCTACCATGACAGCACCGACATTGCCGATGAACGCCAGCGCGAAATTGCTTCACACCGGCTGATCGCAAAGATGCCCACCATTGCGGCTTGGGCCTACAAATACTCCATTGGCCAACCGTTTGTATATCCGCGTAATGATCTTGATTATGCCTCGAACTTCTTGCGGATGTGCTTTGCTGTCCCTGCCGAAGACTACGTGGTCAACCCGGTGCTGAGCCGGGCGATGGACCGGATCTTTACCTTGCACGCCGATCACGAGCAGAACGCATCAACCTCAACGGTGCGCCTCGCCTCCTCCTCGGGGGCCAATCCATTTGCCTGCATTGCTGCGGGGATCGCATGCCTTTGGGGCCCGGCCCACGGCGGCGCAAACCAGGCATGCCTTGAGATGCTCAAAGAGATCGGCACGCCTGATCGCATTCCTGAGTTTATTGCCCGGGCCAAGGACAAGAACGATCCTTTCCGCCTGATGGGCTTTGGTCACCGCGTCTACAAAAACTTCGATCCGCGCGCGACCGTGATGAAGGAAAGTGCAGACGAGGTGCTGGAACTTCTGGGCGTTGAAAACAACCCCATCCTGCAGGTCGCCAAAGACCTCGAACAAGCGGCATTGGAAGATCCCTACTTCGCTGAAAAGAAGCTCTTTCCAAACGTCGATTTCTATTCGGGCATTATCCTGGAGGCGATGGGCTTTCCCACGTCGATGTTCACGCCGATCTTTGCACTTAGCCGAACCGTAGGCTGGATCAGCCAGTGGAAAGAGATGATTGCAGATCCGCAGAACAAGATTGGCCGCCCCCGCCAACTCTATCTCGGCGATCATGAGCGCAGTTACCTGGAGATTGAGCACCGCTAGATGCATGCCTTTCGCGCGTGCGCAGGGCCGTCCTAAGCCGCCGCGCGCAAATGTGGCAGTGTTTACGATAGGGCAACAGAGGTTAACCAAGCTGACGGCGTTGCTCGCGTCCGGAGCGAATCGAAATAGTTAAAATTTCGTTAACGCGAGCCACTTTCGCGACCAATGTGGTACCTGAAGTTGAACTGTTGATTTCGCCTTTGCCGTTATCGAAACAGGCGGGGCTGAACTGTGCACAAAATGGGGCACTGTTTCAGGTTCGCTGACAATGCCACAATCGCGTTGACCCCCCTTCACCCCTACCCCTAGTGTCTAGTTCCAAGCTGGTTAGAAGATCTATGTTTGTCAAAAGCGTGCTTGTCACGATCTGCTTTTACGCAGTGAGCGCGCGCGTTTTTGTGATCTGCCGCGAGGAGGCGCGCAGGATCCGGGCAGAGATCGAACGAGCAGGCTTAAGGGGCTATGATGATGAAACATTTTAGAGACACATGCGAGGCGCAATGGGAAGCGGCGACCGGTCTTGCGCCGATCACACTTGATAATGGGCAGACCCCGCAGGGCATGCTACTCGCCGAGCCGGGCGAGAAGAGAGACCGCATTGCGGTCGTCTACGACCACGCAGAAAAGCCGCCGGAAATCACGGTTCAAGATATCTCAAACACGGTCAGAACAGTTTTGGCGAACGGCGTGGCCGTGGCCATTGTGGCGTGTGCCACCGGGCCCGCGTTGACGCCGGATGACGTGCTTTTGGTTGCGCAGTACCGGTAACGTGCAAGAGAACCTATCGACCTTCGAAGGTCGCAGCACGCTTTTCCATAAAGGCGAGCACGCCTTCTTTGAAATCGCGTGACTTACCAACGACGCCCTGCTCGTTCGCCTCGAGCGTGAGCTGATCCTCGTAGCTGTTGTCCCAGCTGCCGCGCAGGACCTTTTTGACACTCGCGTAGGCAACTGTCGGCCCCGCGGCGAGATGCGCCGCCTTCGCGCGCCAATGCGCATCGAACGCCGAGTCTGGCACCGCTTCCCAGATCATGCCCCACGTATCGGCCTGACGTGCAGAAATCTTATCGGCGAAAAGCGCAGCACCCATGGCCTTGGCCGTCCCCATAGACCGAGGCAGCATGTAGGTGCCGCCCGCATCCGGAATGAGCCCGATGCGGGTGAAGGCTTGCAAGAAATAGGCGGATTCTGCGGCAAAAACCACATCTGCTGAAAGCGCCAGATTGGCCCCTGCCCCCGCCGCCGGGCCATTCACGGCCGAAATGGTCGGCACCGGACAGTTTACGATCGCGCGCAGCATCGGCGCGTATTCGTCGCGCAGCGTCCGCTCCATATCTACAGATGCCCCATTGGCGCGGTCGCCAAGGTCCTGACCTGAACAAAATGCCCGGCCTTCACCGGTGATCACCACCACGCGGGCTTCTTTTCCGGCTTGCGTGACCGCATGGGCCACCTCCGCCCGCATCTGAGTGGTCAGCGCGTTCATCGTGTCAGGGCGCGCCAGCGTCACAATCCCAATATTGTTTTCAACGCTGTATGTCAGTGTTTGATAGTCCATGAACGCCCACCCTCCGATGCCTTTGCTGACATAACGATAGCAAACCGGGTGGCGTGAGCCAGAGAAACCGAACGTTAGCGGCGCAAAATTTCATCGAGCCGCGCTTGTTCTTCAGCGCTGAGCGGCGTTTCGGTGCTGGCCTCTGCCCGGCCGCGCGCACGCAGATAGGCAAACCCAGCCCCACCAGCCATGAGCAACATCAAAGGTCCAGCCCCCCAAAGCAGCCAGTTCGCCCCTGAGAATGTCGGCGAGAGCAGCACAAACTCGCCATAGCGGGCGACAATGTAATCCATCACCTCGTCATCGCTGTCTCCCGCCACAAGACGCTCCCGCACCAGGAGGCGCAGATCGCGGGCGAGCGTGGCTTCACTCTCATCGATGCTCTCGTTCTGGCACACAAGGCAACGCAGGCCCTTTGAGAGCCCGCGGGCGCGCTCTTCCAACACCGGATCATCCAGAATCTCATCGGGTTGAACCGCAAACACGGGTGCCGCACACAAAGCAAGGCACAGCGCCAAGCGTCTCATTCTGCGGGGACCGGGACAGGTCGCGCTTTGCGTGCCCCCGCCGCAACCCGCATACGGCGATCGGAGAGGCTCAAAAGCCCGCCCAATGCCATCAGCCCCGACCCAATCCAGATCCAGTTGGTCAGTGGCTTGATATAGGTGCGTACGGTCCACCCCCCGCTGTTCTGCTGATCTCCGATCACGACATAGACATCCCGCGCGAGGTTGTAATCGATCCCGGCCTCCGTCGTGGGCATCTGCGCGACGGGGTAGAAGCGACGCTCTGGCCGCAGTTCGGCAATCTGCTCGCCCTCTTGCGCCAGGGTGAGAAAGGCCATGGTGGACACATAGTTTGGCCCGCGCACATCACGGACATCATCGAGTGTTAACGAATAGCCGCCCACGTCCCAGGTCTGACCGACCTGCGCCACGCGAATGTCATCGATTGTCCAGGATGTGAGGCCGGCAATGCCCGCCATCGTGACACCGAGCCCGGCGTGCGCCACTGCCTTGCCCCAATCCGCACGCGGCAGGCGCAGGAGACGCCCCAATCCCCCTGCGCGGGTGCGCTGCCAAAGTTCAAGCGCCACCCCCATGATGAGCCATGCGCCCAAGAACATCCCCATCGGGCCGATGAGGCTTTGCCCAGTCTGCATTGCATAGGTGAGACCCGCCAGAGCCAGCGCAAAGATAAAGAGGGGGATGAGGGGTTTCACCGCCTGCAAGAGCTTTGCCCGCTTCCAAGGCAACACAGAACCCATGGGCAAGACCAAGCCAAGGGCAACCATGAACGGTGTGAAGGCGGCGTTGAAAAACGGCGGGCCCACGCTCAGCTTGCGGTCAAAGAACATCTCCGCAACGAGGGGCCACATCGTTCCCACAAAGACGACAAAGCAGGACACTGCGAGCAGCAGGTTGTTCAAAAGGAGCGCGGATTCGCGGCTCGCCAGGGCGAAGACCCCCTTCGCCTCCATAGCCCCGGCGCGCAGCGAAAAGAGGATCAAAGCGCCACCTGTAAAGAACGCGAGGATCAAGAGGATCCAAACGCCCCTCTCGGGATCATTGGCAAAGGCGTGCACCGAGGTCAGCAAACCCGAGCGGACAATGAAGGTGCCGATCAAAGAAAAGCCAAACGCCAAGATCGCCAGCAGGATCGTCCAGCTTTTCAAAGCCTCGCGCTTTTCGACGACGATGGCTGAATGCAGTAGCGCCGCCGCGAGGAGCCAGGGCATAAAGCTTGCGTTCTCGACCGGATCCCAAAACCAGAACCCGCCCCAGCCAAGTTCGTAGTATGCCCACCAGGAGCCAAGCGCGATACCGATTGTCAAAAATATCCAGGCAGCCAGGGTCCAAGGGCGGACCCAACGCCCCCAAGCCGCATCTACCCGCCCCTCGAGCAGCGCCGCAACCGCAAAGCTGAAGGCCATGCTGAGACCGACGTAGCCAAGGTAGAGGAAAGGCGGGTGAAACGCCAAGCCTGGATCCTGCAATAGCGGGTTGAGATCTTGTCCGTCAAAGGGCGGCGTTTCCAGTCGGAGGAAAGGGTTCGACGTGAAAATGATGAATGCGAAAAAGGCCACCGCAATGGCGGATTGCACCGCCAGAACGCGCGCCTTGAGCGTCGGCGGCAGGCCTTGACCAAACCACACCGCCATCGCCCCAAAGAGGGTCACAATCAGCACCCAGAGCAACATCGACCCTTCGTGGTTGCCCCAGGTCCCGCTGATTTTATAGAGCATCGGCTTGAGCGAATGTGAGTTCAGCCACACCAACCGCAGCGAAAAGTCAGAGACGATAAAGGCCCACATCAGCGCCGCGAAGGAAAGCGCGGTCAGCGCGAATTGCACGTTCGCCGCGGGCTCCGCGACGGCCATCCACCCCGCCCACCTTTTGTGCGCCCCTATGAGGGGCACGACCACCTGAACGATGGCCACCAGGAACGCAAGGATCAGGGCGAAGTGTCCGAGTTCTGTTAGCATGCGTTAGATATAGGGCTTGCTAGGCCCTCACGCTATGCGATTTCAACACCATGGCCAGCACACAGGGTCGCAGGGAGATGGAGCGCCGAACGGGGCTTCAAGCGGCGGCAGTGCCTCGGTTTGTCATTCAGCCAAACCAATCGCTCAGGCAAGCAGGCAGAAGGTTCTGGCAGCGACTTGGTTTCCAAATCGCCACAAGCGCGTTCACCCGCGCTCCCGCAGCCAATCTTCCAGCGCAGCATTGCCTTCCGCGCGCACCGCGGTGACCGGCGGCAGCAGCACAGCTTTCGGCTCGGCCGCGGGCTCGGGTGTAAGCTCTTCCGGGGCCACATCAGCGTCCCCGTTTACACCTGAAGGCATCGCTTTTTGCGCCGCATCGATTGCTTCAAGATTGCGCAACACATCCGGGACCCGCGCGACCGTGCCCGCAATCTCGCGCTGGAATTGCTGCGCTTTTACTTGATGTCGGGCCCCGAAATAGAATGAAACGATCACCCCCAGAAGCCACCAAAGCGGCTCTGGCACCAGCGCAATCCCCTGCATGCGCTCGGCAAACCAAATCGGATGCACCATGGCCGAGATAAAAAGGCCTAATGTCCCCAGTGCAAGCGCGGGCCGCGGCAGGCGGTTCAACCCATCCATAAACCGATCAAACCAGCCCTGACGCGGTACCAGAAACTCCTGGCCGAACTGCTGCATCGCTTGGCCCTGCATCCGCGTGTTCCGCTTGGCCCCCGCTTCTGCATTCTCGCGAAAAACCTCGACAGTCTCGCGCACGACGTTCGTGGATCCGCCAAACACCAAGGTTAACATCCGTTCAATCAGGCCCATTGTGAGATCCTCTTCTGAAAATCAGCGCGGCTAAGGTGGTATTTTGGCGCGATGAACTCCTCAGCCCGCGTGATCCACCCCCCTTTGCCTCCCTTGCGGGTCTGCGCGTACTTCCGGCTCGCCGAACGCCGATCCGCCAAGCGAAAGTAGTAGTTGCGCCGCGCGATCCCATAAGCATCGACAAAGTGCTTCGGCGCGATCTGCATTGCTCTTTGCGCCATGCTAATGGTCTCCGGCCCCAACGCGCCGTCCACTTTCACGGGCAGACCCATTTGACCCAGAAGACGCTGCAGAATTTTCACAGCGTTGCCACCCGCGTTCACATACATGTCAAAAACACTCGCCTGTATGGGATCGGGCAACAGCGCAATCTTAGGCTTCTCAAAGTAGTGTTTGACAAAGATGTCTGTGGCCTGGCCCCGGGTCAGCGCTTTTACATCTCGCGTGTCGATGCGTCCGTCTCCGGTCAGATCGAGCCCAAGCCGCCGCATGGTGTGAATGGTCACCCCAAAGTTCGTGGCCCCGCCCGGATCATCGGGATCGTTTACATAGCCGCCCTCACGGGCGACGATTTCCTCTGCTATTGCCTGAACTGAGAGCATCCGCCACTCCTTCCCCTTTGCAGCGGAACAGAGCCATCAGATGGTTAATGCAGCCTAACCTCAGCGCGCGCTCCCGGTCTTGCGATCCTTCCGCTTCGCGCCGTTGATTGGCAGATATTGTCTACGACACGGCGCATGCCCGTAAAAACGCTGAGTGGAGCGCAAGCGGGCGGTCCGCTGTCCGCAGAAAGGTCTGCGGAGAAAAGCTGCGAAATGTCGAAAAGAGAGGGCGTTAGCCTAGCTGTCGGGCTCTTTGTACACACCCTGCGCTTTGAGCGCATCGACGACTTCTGCAGGCATATAGGTTTCATCATGTTTTGCAAGAATTTCAGTCGCTTCAAAGACGCCATTGATGTATCTGCCAAGGCCGACCATGCCCTGATTTTCTTCAAAAAGGTCCGGTAAAACACCTGTGAACGTGACCGGAACCGAAGCACCGCCGTCGGTTACAGAAAAGCGCACCGTTTCGCTTTCCCCGCGCACCAGACTGCCCTCTTCGACCAAGCCTCCGATGCGGAACACTTCGTCTGGGCCCGGCATTTCAGCCAGGATCTGTGTTGGCGCGCGAAAAAAGTTGATGCCATCGCGCATCGCGTAGCCGATGAGAATGGTCGACGCCGTCAGCGTCACCATAGTGACGATGATTATCTGGATCCGGCGTTGCTTCTTCAGGCTTTTCATGGCGACTGCGTGGCTTCACGGGTAGAGCGGTGGGATCATAAGTCCTTGATCCTCCGGCAAACCTAACATCAGATTGGCGTTCTGCAATGCCTGGCCGCTTGAGCCTTTTGTCAAATTGTCGAGGGCAGCCGTGATGATCACCCGCCCGTCAAGCCGGTCGGCCGCAACGCCGATGTGACAAAAGTTCGAGCCGCGCACATGATGCGTGCTTGGCGTCTCTCCGAATGGCAATACGGCAATGAAGGTCTCATCCGAATAGGCAGATTTCAACGCCGTATGAACATCTTGCGCGCTACCCTTCACGTAACACGTGGCGAGGATACCCCGATTGGCTGGCATAAGGTGCGGGGTGAACTGCACTTTGACAGGCCGCCCGGCAACCGCCGAAAACTCCTGATCAAACTCGCCTAAATGCCGATGGGTGCCGCCTATGGCGTATGCGTTGTAGCCCTCTGACAGTTCGGCGTGCAGCAAATTCTCTTTCAGCGCCCGCCCTGCGCCAGAAACGGCACATTTCATGTCAAGGATGATGTCGTCGAGATCTATCGTTCCCGCCGCGATCAAGGGCCGCAGCGCGTAATGTCCCGTCGCCGCGTTGCAGCCTGTACCGGCGACAAGCCGCGCTTTACGGATGTCATCGCGGTAAAATTCGGTGAGGCCGTAGACAGCCTCCGCCTGCAGACTTACCGCTGCATGCGGATTGCCGTACCACGTCTCGTAAGCGGCCGGATCGCGCAGTCTGAAATCAGCCGACAGATCAACAATCTTAAGTGTGCGTGGAAGCGCAGAGATCACCGCTTGCGACGTTTTGTGCGGCAGAGCGCAAAAGCACAGGTCAATCGGCGCAAAATCGATGTCTTCGATCCGCGCAAGATCCGGCAGATCCAGGTGGCGGAGGTGGGGAAATACCTCTGCCAACCGCATCCCTGCTTTCGCATTGGCTCCCAATGCCTTGATATGCATGGCGGAATGTCCAGCGATCAGCCGGATAAGTTCTGCGCCCGTGTAACCGGACGCGCCGAGAATGGCGATATTGATCATGATCGTGGTCCCTTTGGGAAAAGCGTTTACGCGAAAATCAAGCGGCAGTGAACTGCAGCGGTCGTCGCAAAAACTGCGTTGCTCTGTCTGAAACCCGCGCAGGATCACCCGTCGTCAAGCAGGCCGCAGACCCGCGCCCTAACTTGTCCGGATGCCGGTCGAGGTAATCGGCGAGACTGTCCGCCACCAAAGAGGCCTGAGAATACAGCATGACGTCAGGCCCCAAGGCCTGCTGAAACGCCTCTTGCATGAGCGGATAATGCGTGCAGCCCAAAATGGCCGCCTGAGGTTGTGGCATTTTGCGTCTGAGCGCATCAACATGGCTGCGCACCAATGCTTCGGCTAAGATGAAATCACCGTCTTCAATCGCATCGACCACCCCACCGCAGGCCTGGGCTTCGACGTCAACACCGATCGCGCGGAAGGCAAGTTCACGCTGGAAGGCACGGCTTGCCACTGTCGCGGGGGTGGCGAAAAGCGCCACATGCTTTACCGCGACTTCTCTGGGGGGTGAACTGTCTCCCCACTGCCGCTCCGTCAAAGCCTCTATCAACGGCACAAAGACGCCCAGCACGCGCTTATCTGTCGGCACCCACCGCTCTTGCATCCGGCGAAGCGCTGCAGCAGAGGCAGTGTTGCAGGCCAAGATGACCAGATCGCACCCAACCTCAAAGAGCCTGCCAACAGATGCCACCGTCAAATCGTAGATATCATCTGGCGTGCGCACGCCATAGGGCGCGTGGGCACTGTCGGCAAAGTACACGAAAGGAACCTCGGGCAGCCGTTCTTGCACTGCCCGCAGCACGGTCAAACCGCCCAATCCGCTGTCGAAAATGCCTACTGCCATGCGATGGCCCTATTCCATCTGGTGCTTTCGTTCAGAGCGCGCCCAATAAGCGCCCTGGACCCGTCTGCCGGGTTCTATGCGTATCCTTCAAAGAAATCCATCATAGCTTTGGCCTGCCCGACAATCGGGGCAGCACCGCCATAGCAAGAATGCGGTGCAGGCTACTCTGCGGCTTGCGCCATCTGCGCCCCGCCTGCTCTAATGACGCCCAATAACTCCTCGCGCCGCTTCGCTGCTTTCGCCTCATTGACCTGTTTGACCGGGCCGAAGCCGCGGATTTGGAGGGGCAACTTGACCAAAGCGATGATGGCATCTGCGGTATCTGCGGTGAGGAGCGGCAAGACCTCGGCCAAGTCCTGTTCGTACTGCTTGATTAGCGCCCGCTCCATCCTGCGCTCAGCCGTGTAGCCGAAAGGGTCGAGCGGTGTGCCCCGCAACCGTTTTAGGGCTGCCATCGGTCGCAGCAGACGTTCTAGCCAAGGGCCAAACTCCCGCTTAATCGGCCGCCCGTCAGATCCCATCTTGGAGAGCATCGGCGGGGCGAGATTAAACGAAACCTTAAAATCACCTTCAAACTCGGCCTTTGCCTTTTCACGGCTGCTCAGCAGCAGCCGCGCGACCTCGTACTCATCTTTGTAGGACAAAACCTTGTGATACCCCTCAGCAACTGCCGCCTTAAGGTCCGCGTCCTCAATCTTATCCAGAAGTTTGGCGTAGCGCTTTGCCAAGCGCTTGCCCTGGTAAGCCGTTAGGTGGTCCATGCGGTAAGCGATTTTACCCGCGAGCGATTTGGGCAGTTGGATGACCTTTGGTTTTGCAACCTGTTGCGCCTCTTGGGGGAAGAGCACGGCCCAGCGACCAATTTCGAAGGCGCGCAGATTCTGTTCCACCGCGGCCCCATTGAGCCGGATCGCGTCTTCAAGCGCAGAAAGGCTCAACGGAATGAGCCCACGCTGCCAGGCCGCACCGAAAATCATCATGTTTGAGAAAATCGAATCGCCCAAAACGGCTTTGGCGAGGTCGGAGGCGTCAAAGAGCACGACATCCTCATGCAACCGCGCCAGCAGCGCCATTTCCAACGCGTCATAGGGCATTTGAAATTCGGTGTTTCGGGTGAAATCGCCGGTGATGATCTGATGCGCATTCACGACCGCCCCGGTGCGGCCCGTCTGCGTGAGGCCCAGCGTCTTTGCCCCGGCGGAAACCACCAGATCACCGCCGATCAGCGCGTCCGCCTCACCCGTGGCAACCCGAATGGCGGAGATATCGCCCGGATCATTGGCGAGACGACAATGGATGTGCACAGCGCCGCCTTTCTGGGCGAGGCCTGCCATCTCCATCATTCCGGCCCCTTTTCCATCAAGCTGTGCGGCCTGTGCGAGCACCGCACCAATGGTCACGACGCCAGTGCCGCCGACGCCGGTGATAACCACGTTATGGGTGCCATGGATTTTCGGCAGCACCGGTTGCGGCAAATCCGGGATGTCGATCTCAGTTGTGGCTTCTTTGCGCAATGTCGCCCCTTCCAACGTCAGGAACGACGGGCAAAACCCCTTCTGGCATGAGAAATCCTTGTTGCAAGAGGATTGGTCGATCTTGCGCTTGCGGCCAAACTCCGTCTCGACGGGCACGATGCTCACGCAGTTGGACTGCACCCCGCAATCTCCGCAGCCTTCACAAATGTCCGTATTGATAAATAGCCGTTTGTCTGGGTCGGGGAACAGCCCACGCTTGCGCCGCCTTCTCTTTTCAGCGGCGCAGGTCTGAATGTAGACGATGGCGCTCACGCCGTATTTTTCGGAGAAGTTGCGCTGCACCTCGTCTAGCATCGCGCGCTCATGCATGGCCACGCCCGCAAAGGCCTGCGGATCCACATCTTCTTTCTCATCGTAGACCACGGCGAGGTGAGCAATCCCCATCGCCTGCAATTCGCGCACGATGCGCGGCGCGTCGAGACCGCCTTCGTTGCCTTGCCCCCCCGTCATGGCAACGGCATCGTTAAACAGGATCTTATAGGTGATGTTTGTGCCCGCCGCGACCGCCGCGCGAATGGCCTGCACCCCTGAATGATTGTAAGTGCCGTCGCCTAGGTTCTGAAAAACGTGGTTTCGGGTCGAAAACGGCGCTTCACCGATCCAGTTCGCGCCCTCGGCACCCATGTGCGTAAAGCCCAGCGTTTCCCGGTCCATCCATTGCGCCATAAAATGGCATCCAATCCCGGCATAGGCGCGGCTGCCTTCGGGGACTTTGGTCGAAGAGTTATGCGGGCAGCCCGAACAGAAATAGGGCAAGCGGGCGGCGAGTTCCTGCGCATTGTCGGCCCGACGCGCTTCATCAAGACGCGCAAGCCCTGCCTTTATCCCTTCTGTCTCTCGCCCCTCTTCGCGCAGCACCTGTCCGAGTTTTTCAGCGATGTCTGTGGGATCGAGCGCCCAGCGTGACGAAAAGAACTCCGCCCCGTCCTTGCTGCCGCCATAGACCCTGCGCCCCTGACGGCTGTCAAAGAGCGCTTCTTTAATCTGCACTTCGATGAGCTTGCGCTTTTCCTCGATCACCACAATCAAATCCAAGCCCTCGGCCCAATCGGTGAAGCCGCTCATGTCAAGCGGCCAGGTCTGGCCAACCTTGTAGGTGGTGATCCCGAGCCGCTCCGCCTCAGCGGCGTCGATGTTCAACAAGTTGAGGGCATGCACAAGGTCGAGCCAGTTTTTGCCCGCGGCGACAAAACCAATCTTGGCCCCAGGCTTTCCCCAGACCCGCTTGTCCATCTGATTGGCGTTGGCAAAGGCCTCCGCGGCATAGCGCTTGTAATCGATGAGCCGCGCTTCTTGCGCGATCCGGTCATCGACAAGGCGGATGTTAAGCCCGCCCTGCGGCATCTCAAATTCTGGGGTCACAAAGGACATCCGATAGGGGTCACCGTCGACCACCGATGTGACCTCAACGGTGTCTTTCATGGTCTTGAGCCCCACCCAGACGCCCGCAAAGCGCGAGAGCGCCCAGGCGTAGAGCCCGAAATCCATGATCTCTTGCACACCCGCCGGGCTGACCACCGGCATATAGGCATCGACCATCGCGAACTCTGATTGATGCAAAACAGTGGACGATTCTCCTGTGTGATCGTCGCCCATCGCCATGATGACGCCGCCATTCTCGGAGCTGCCCGCCATGTTTGCGTGGCGCATCGCATCTCCCGAACGGTCAACCCCAGGGCCTTTACCGTACCAAAGGCCAAAGACCCCGTCGTATCTGCCTTCGCCGCGCAACTCGGCCTGCTGTGCGCCCCAAAGTGCGGTGGCCGCGAGATCTTCGTTCAAACCCGCTTGGAAGGTTACATTGTGTCGCGCCAGAAACTTCTCCGCGCGCATCATCTGCATATCCACTGCGCCCAAGGGAGAGCCCCGGTAGCCTGTGACCAGACCTGCAGTATTCAAACCCGCCGCCTTGTCTCGCGCGGCCTGCATGAGCGTGAGCCGAACCAGAGCTTGCGTGCCGTTCAGCAAAATCGGCGATTTTGCCAGATCGAACCGGTCGTTCAATGAAATCTTTTGGCTGGTCATGGCGGTCTCTCCTCCCGACGACTTGCACAGATTTTAACGCATGATAGGTCACACCTGCTGACCTGCCTAGTATCTTTTTGGTAATCGCCCTTTTTCACAGTATCCGCCCTGTTCTTTGAACGGCATTCAGCTATGAGTTAGGCATTCAAGAAAGTGATTGCCATGGATTGGGATAAGCTCAGAATTTTTCATGCTGTGGCAGATGCCGGATCGCTCACCCATGCAGGTGACAGACTGAACCTCTCGCAATCTGCCGTGTCGCGCCAGATCCGCGGGTTGGAAGAGCAGCTGAACACCAATCTTTTTCACCGTCACGCCCGCGGCTTGATCCTTACAGAACAGGGCGAACTGCTCTTTGACGCGACCGCCGCGATGAGCAAGCGGATAGACGCGGCCTCGGCGCGGATCCGCGACAGCGAAGAGGAAGTGTTTGGAGAGCTGCGGGTCACGACCACAACCGGTTTCGGCACGCTTTGGCTGGCACCGCGTCTGCCCAAGCTCTACGAGCAATTCCCCGACCTAAAAGTCGACTTGATGTTGGAAGAACGCGTGCTCGATCTGCCGATGCGCGAAGCGGATGTGGCGATTCGCATGAAAGAGCCCAGCCAGGCTGACCTCATCCGGAAAAAGCTCATGATGATCCAGATGCGGCTTTACGCATCGCCCAGCTATCTTGCCGCAAACGGCACGCCGAACCGGATCGAGGATGTCGCAAATCACCGACTGATCTGCCAGAACACCAGCAGCGCCCAGGTGGGCGCTGGCACGAATTTGATCCAACACCTCATGGTGCACGATGTGCGCTCATCACTCACCGTAAACAACTACTTCGGCGTGTTGCAGGGCGTCTTGCACGATTTGGGGATTGGCGTGCTGCCAGACTACGTCACGCAGGATTTCCCCGATCTTGTGCAAGTCTTGCCAGAAACTGAGTCCGCCGATGTCCCTGTTTTCTTGGCCTACCCCGAAGAATTGCGCCAATCTAAGCGCATTTCCGCGTTCAAAGATTTCGTACAAAATGAGATCATTACATACCGCAAGCAGTTGAAAACTGAGTAAAATTACAGCGGCTTGCAAAATCTGCATATCCGATATGCGCAATTTCCTGTTTGGCCTGTCTTGATTGCCTGGAGACGGCCGCCTAACTCGGTATCAGGAAGCAGGGAACCATCCAGTGGCGTACCTCTTCCTACCTCCCTGTTGGACTTGGCCGAGCGTTTTGCTCGGCCTTTTTTTTGCCTCTTCGGCCAGTTTGTTTTTGACGTCTAGGCCCCTCGCGGGTCACTTTGCCGCTGGCGGCCGTCCACCTTCGGCCCCCAAACATTGTGATTGAGGCAACATGCTAATCTTCCGGTCTTTTTACCTGATCCTCTTCGGTCTTTGCGCCTTGTTGATTGTGCCCCCGGCGCAGGCGCAGATCTCATTGACGTCGAATGCCGCCGAAGACGCTGCGCCAACGCTGCCAGAGCCTCTCACTGAAGAGGCCGCAAATGCGCTCATCTCACGACTGTCTGACAGTGAGGTCAGAGCGCTTCTGCTAGATCAGCTCGATACCCAAGCCGCCAAAGACCCGCTGACCGCAGAAACTGAGCTTGAACTGCTGTTTCACGCCACCCAGGGAGCGTGGGCGTCTATTGCGATATCGGTGGAGCGGCTGCCCGCGCTTTTCAGCGGCCAGGCCCGCGCCTTTTCAAACTTCTATGAAACCATCGGGCAAGGGCCCGGCTTGCTGCAGCTTTTGGGCTATCTGATTGTTGTCTTTGGTGTCGCGGCGGGCGCAGAAATCATTTTTCGGCGGCTCACCAGAGATTGGCGCATCCTGCCCCCAGCAGATCCGGAGAACCTGACGCTCGGCGAAACCGTTCAACTTCTCGCGCAGCGCCTGACAACCCAAGTGATCGCTGTGGTGGTTTTCGTCGTTGTCGCGCGCCTTGTGGGGCAAAGCATACTGCCTGAGAATTTCGTGCCCGTCGCGCAATTGATCGGCATCTACCTCATTGGCTTCCCGAGGTTCATGCTTGCCATCGCCTTTTTCATGTTCGCCCCGCTCAACCCCGAGTATCGCCTCCTGCATGCCGAGGACCAAGTGGCGAAGAACATGTGCTTTCACCAGTTCTGGCTTGCGCTGCTGCTTGGGTTTTCGTCAGCCATCCTGGCTTTCAATGTAGATAACGGCGTGCCCATGGGGGAGTTACGCCTGGGCTTCTGGCTTGATCTTGCGCTGATTGTGTATCTGGCGTCGCTCTTCTGGCGCTACCGCGCTGCGACCACGCAGATGATGCGCGGCCCTGGCGAGGTGACCGAATGGGAAGACCGCGCTGCGCGTGCCTACCCCTATTTCATGATCGCGGCCATTTTCACCATGTGGTGGATCGTGAACATGGTTGTGAGCGCTGGCAACTTCGATCTTCTCGCAACCTCGCCACAGTACAAAACGCTTCTACTTTTGATCTTTGTGCCCGCCATGGATACGCTGATCCGCGGTCTGGTGCGTCATTTCACGCCTGCGATGACCGGAGAGGGGCCCATCGCGGAGAAAGCCTACCGCTCTTCCAAACGCGCCTACATCCGCATCGGCCGGGTGATTATCTTTGCGATTGGCATTCTCTCCATCGCCAATTTCTGGGGCATGAGCGCGGCCTCAATCGCGACCGCAGGCGTGGGCACCAGGTTCGCCGCGTCCTTGCTTGAGTTCATGATCATCATGTCCATCGGATATTTTCTCTACGAGGCGGTATCGCTTTTCATCAACCGCAAGCTTGCGGCGGAATACACCGCCGCAGGGTACATGCCTGATGAGCAAGAAGTTGGCGGCGACGGCGGCGGCGCTGGCGGCTCACGCCTCTCCACCGTGTTGCCCCTCATCAGGGCGGTGTCACAAGTGACCATCGTTGTTCTCTTCCTTCTGTTGGGGTTGAGCAACATCGGTGTGGACACAACGCCCCTGCTCGCAGGCGCTGGTATTGTCGGTCTGGCCATCGGCTTTGGCGCGCAAAAGCTGGTGACGGATGTCGTCTCCGGGATCTTCTTTCTCATCGACGATGCCTTTCGCACGGGCGAGTACCTCGAAGTGGAGGGGACCATGGGCACGGTCGAGAAGATCTCAATCCGCTCGATGCAATTGCGCCATCACAAAGGCCCGGTGCACACCATTCCTTACGGTGAAGTGCCCAAGGTCACCAACTTCTCCCGCGACTGGGTCATAATGAAGCTGCGCTTCACGGTGCCTTTCGACACGGACCCCAACAAGGTGAAGAAGATCTTCAAAAAGATCGGCCAGGAAATGATGGAGCTTGAAGAGTTCAAAGATGATTTCCTGCAGCCGTTCAAATCCCAGGGGGTGTTAGAGATCGACGATGTGGGGATGGTGATCCGGGGAAAGTTCATGGCCAAACCGGGCAAACAGTTCATGATCCGCAAAGAGATCTTCAACCGGGTCAACGCCGCCTTTGCTGAGAACGGGCTGGAGTTTGCCCGCCGCGAAGTGCGTGTCGCCATCCCGTCGATTGAAACTGCGCATGACCTAACACCAGAGGACACCGCAGCCATCTCAGCCGCAGCAAGCCAAGCCGCGCAAGAGCAGATGGCGGCGGCTCCAAAGGATGATCGTTAGGCAATCTTCAAAAAAAACGAAAGACTAACATCATAAAAACAGTGTCTTAGTTCTTTTTTGCTTCAGCTCGCCGGAAGCGAGGGAACGAATCTACAGGCGCTCCGTTGTCCACTCGGCACGCCGCACAGGACGCGGCACCGCAGAAGTAAAGGAGTACCAAAATGACACGTTCTGTTTTGATGACGACATCTACCATTGCTGCCTTGATCGCTGCCCCAATGGCATTCGCGACCGAAGCGACCACGCTTGACATGGGCGGCAATTCTCCCGCGATCACCAACGGCGGTGACACCAGCATTGCAGGATCCTCTGAGCCAGGACGCCTGCCAACAGCCAAACCCGGCATCGGCGTATCAACCTTTGAGCCTACGCCAAGCCCCTTGCCACAGGCGGAGTATGATGCCCTGATGGCCTCAGTGGGGTCAGACTTTAAGACCAACGAAGGCACCATTCTGGGCGTCGTGACCGATGTTACAATGGACGCACAGGGTCACCCGGAGATGGTCGTGGACCTGCGGGACGACACAAAGATCGACGCTGATGTGCTGGTCGTCACCCTGCTGCCCGAAAGTGTTCAGCTGCGCGACGGCAAGATCTTCCTCGATACCTCTGAGGACGAGCTTTACAACAAGGCGCAAGCCGGTGCCGCACGTGATGATGAAACGCGGACCGCTGTCATTGTGATGTAAACGCCCGATTGGCCTTCTTCGTCCGTTCGAAGGCCATTCCCCCGGCCGCACCTTCCCCCAGGTGCGGCCGTTTTCTATTGCGGGGACTTCCCCCTCCCGTAACCCTCCTCTAAAAGGCTGCTAACTTTCGTTCAGGGGTCGGGGCGCATGCAAGAGCCGGAAATCACCGAAGAAATCGTTGCAGCGCACGGCTTTACCCCCGATGAATTTGCAGAGGTTGTGCGGATCCTCAACCGCCGGCCCAACTACACCGAGATGGGTATCTTCTCGGCCATGTGGAACGAGCATTGCTCTTACAAATCCTCCAAGAAATGGTTGCGCACCCTGCCCACTGACGGGCCGCAAGTCATTTGCGGGCCCGGAGAGAACGCGGGCGTCGTGGACGTCGGCGACGGTCAGGCGCTGGTCTTTAAGATGGAGAGCCACAACCACCCCTCCTATATTGAGCCCTATCAGGGCGCCGCGACGGGCGTTGGCGGCATTCTGCGCGACGTCTTTACCATGGGCGCGCGGCCCATTGCAGCGATGAACAGCCTCAGCTTTGGCGCGCCCGATCACCCAAAGACCCGCGCGCTCGTGCACGGCGTGGTGGCGGGCATCGGCGGCTATGGCAATTGCTTTGGTGTGCCCACTGTGGGCGGGGAGGTCCGATTTGACCCAGCCTACAATGGCAATTGCCTTGTAAATGCCTTTGCAGCGGGCCTCGTTAGCACCGATCAGATCTTTTACGCCGCAGCGTCCGGCATTGGGATGCCGGTGGTCTACCTTGGGGCGAAGACGGGCCGCGATGGGGTTGGAGGTGCCACGATGGCCTCTGCCGAATTTGACGAAAGCATCGAAGAAAAACGCCCCACCGTCCAAGTCGGCGATCCGTTCACTGAAAAGCGCCTGATGGAGGCCACGCTGGAGCTCATGGCGACAGGCGCTGTGATCTCGATCCAGGATATGGGGGCCGCAGGTCTCACCTGTTCAGCGGTTGAGATGGGGGATAAAGGCGGATTGGGCGTGCGGTTGGATCTCGAAAAGGTCCCCGTGCGCGAGCGCAACATGACCGCCTACGAAATGATGCTTTCAGAGAGCCAGGAGCGGATGCTGATGGTCCTGCGCCCTGAGCTTGAGGCAGAAGCGCAGGCTGTCTTTGACAAATGGGACCTTGATTTCGCGGTTGTGGGAGAAACCCTCGCCGAGGACCGGTTTCTCATTGTGCTGAACGGCGAGGTCAAGGCGGACCTTCCGCTCTCCAAACTGGCTTCAACCGCGCCGGAGTATGACCGACCTTGGCAGGCGACCCCGCCACCGGGTCCACTGGGCGATGTCCCCAATGTTGATCCCATCGACGGCCTGCGCGCCCTTCTCGCCGATCCAAACTACGCCGCCAAAAACTGGGTTTTTGAGCAATATGACACCATGGTCATGGCCGATAGCGCCCGCACGCCCGGGCTTGGCGCAGGCATCATCCGGGTGCACGGCACCGAGAAATCAATCGCCTTTACCTCCGATGTCACGCCCCGCTACGTGCAAGCCGACCCGGTCGGGGGCGGCAAACAAGCGGTCGCTGAAGCCTATAGGAACTTGACCGCGGTCGGGGCGACACCCCTGGCCACGACAGATAACTTGAACTTCGGAAACCCAGAAAAGCCGCACATCATGGGCCAGTTCGTCGGCGCAATCGAAGGCATTGGCGCAGCCGTGGCCGCTTTGGACATGCCAATCGTGTCGGGCAACGTCTCACTCTACAACGAAACCGACGGGGCCGCGATCTTGCCCACCCCGACCATCGGCGCGGTCGGTCTCATCGCGGACCCTGATCAGATCATCGGCGCGGAGGTACGCGACGGGCACCTGGCCCTTGTGCTGGGGGCCAGCACGGGTCATCTCGGGCAATCGGCGCTGTTGGCGGCCGTGTTTGGGCGCGCAGAGGGCCAGGTACCCCCCGTGGATCTTGAGCTTGAAAAGGCGCATGGCGATTTCATCCGCAGCCAAAGCGATCTGATCAAAGCCTGCACCGATCTCAGCGATGGCGGGCTCGCCCTTGCCGCCTTCGAATTGGCTGAGAATGCTGGCGTGGGCGTGACCCTAGATGCCAGCGATACCGCCACGCTTTTTGGTGAGGATCAGGGGCGCTACCTGATCGCCTGCAACTTCGATCAAGCCGAAGCCCTGATGATCGCGGCGGGCCAGGCCGGTCTCACGCTGACAACGGAGGGCCGCTTTGGCGGCGATGACGTCTCTTTTGGCGGCACCGCCTCAAAACTCTCGGATCTTTCCGCGCTATACCGTCGCGCATTCGCCGACACATTTGCCTAAAGCGTCCCGCCTTTAACTTGAAACATCAAGTATCGCCGATGTCCCGAGAGCGCGAAGCGTGGCAGGGTATCGGCGATTCAGGTTTAAGCCGGGGCGCTATAAGGTCCCACACGCGCACGCCCAACGGTGCAGCGTATTCAGAGCAAAGCAGCCCGCAAGGGCTAATGCGCGTTGCGCATCACACGTTCCTTGTCGCCCACATCATCGGCAACAGAGATCACAGCGGCCAATTCCTCAAGAGAAGCGATCGAGTGGCCCGCACGAAAGCTATCGACATGCGGCAGCATCGCACGGATCCCCCCTGCTTTCGCGGCAAAGCCGTCCCAACGCAGCAACGGGTTCAGCCAAATCAATCGGCGTGCTGAGAGATGCAGTCGCTGCATCTGCCGTGAGAGGGCGTCGGGCGCATCCCGGTCAAGCCCGTCCGTGATCAACAAAACAACCGCCCCCTGCCCCATCACGCGCCGAGACCAATCGCGATTGAACGCCTGCAGACAAACACCGATCCGCGTGCCCCCTTCCCAGTCTTGCGCCTCTGCCCCCGCCGCCGCGAGCGCCGCATCAACGTCGCGCGTCGCCAAATGGCGTGTGATGTTGGTCAACCGCGTGCCAAAGGTGAAGGCATGCACCTGCGCCCAGCCAGGTCCTTGCGCGTTCCGGACCGCATGCAAAAAGTGGAGTATCATCCGGCTATACTGGCTCATCGAGCCTGATATGTCGCAAAGCACTACCAAATTGGGATAGCGCGGCCGCGGGAGCTTGCGGGCGATCCGCCGGATCTCGCCGCCGGTGCGCAAACCACTGCGCAGCGTGCGGGCGGCATCGACCACCCCACGCGGTGCTGGTTGACTGCGCCGGGAGGGCAAGGGCTTCACCGGCAGCTTGAGACGGCTGAGCATGCGCTTTGCATCTGCGATCTCGCTGATGCTCATCTGTTCAAAGTCCAGCGTCCTGAGACGCTCCTCCTCTGACATCGTCAGGCTCGCATCAACCTCAACAATCCGGTCTTCATCGTCGGCAGGCTCGTCATCCGCACGCGGCGCCGTGGCACCGTCAAGCAGCGCCTCTGCAGCCCGCTTTTCAGCCGCCTGCGCAGGCCGGTCTTCTTGCACGCCGCGTACGGCAGGCAGCATCGCGGCCATCATGTGCTCAAGATATCTGGGATCGCGCCAATAGAGGCGAAAGAGCTGCGCAAACACGCGCCGATGTTCGGGCCGGTTCACAAAGCAGGCGTGCAGCGTCCAATAGAAGTCCGGCTTTTCAGTGAAGCCCACCGCCTCGACCGCGCGGATCGCGTCAATCACCCGGCCCGGCCCGATCGGCAGCCCAGCACGGCGCAGCGCCCGCGCGAAATGCGTGATGTTGCCCGCAAGTTTCGGTGCTGCCGGCATCTCAAGGGTGACATACTCAGGCATCCGGAATGTCTTTTTGGGCCGCTAAAGCAACGCTCACGCCGCGGGCTCAAGGCTGGCTTTCGCCTGATCCAACAAACGTTTGGCTTCCGATCCCTGCAGTTTGGCGATGTCGTCTTGGTACTTCAGCACCGCCCCCAAGGTATCTGCGATCACTTCCGGGCTCAGCGTCAGCACATCCAAGGCCAAAAGACACTTTGCCCAATCGATCGTCTCCGCCACGCCGGGTTTCTTAAAAAGATCCTCGGTGCGCAGCTTTTGCACAAACGCCACAACTTCTCGGCTCAAACCCTCTGCCGCGCCGGGGGCACGCGCCGCAAGGATCTCCATCTCGCGGTCGAAATCCGGGTAGTCGACCCAATGATAAAGGCAACGCCGTTTGAGCGCATCATGCACTTCGCGCGTCCGGTTGGACGTCAAGATGACGATGGGTGGTTCGGGCGCGACGATCGTGCCCATCTCCGGAATGGTGACTTGGAAATCGCTCAGGGCTTCAAGCAGGAAAGCTTCAAACGGCGCGTCCGTTCTGTCGATCTCATCAATCAACAGCACTGGCGCGCCTTGAGGATCCGGGCGCATCGCCTCGAGCAAAGGGCGCTCAATCAAAAAATCGTCGCTAAAGACCTGCGCGGTCAAGGCGTCTCGATCAGATCCACCGGTCGCCTCTGCGGCGCGAATGGCGACCATCTGTGCTGGAAAGTTCCATTCATAGACTGCGGTAGAGGCATCAAGCCCCTCGTAGCATTGCAAACGGATCAGCCTGCGGTTCAGCCCTGCGGCGAGGGCCTTGGCAATCTCCGTTTTGCCAACGCCCGCCTCGCCTTCCAAAAAAAGCGGTCGCCCCAAGCTCAGGCTCAAAAACGCGACCGTGCCCAATGCCCGTCCGCAGACATAGCCCTCTCGCGCCAGCATCGCCTGAACGGCGTCAATGGAAGATGTATCGGTCATCGCGCTCCCTCTCCCTTTCAAAGGTGCACGGGTGTTGCGACGGGTCAAGGCTTCGTGGTGCAAAGCGGCCCGCATCTCGCAAAAAGCCCTTCAATTGACGCAGGCCCTGCGCGCTGTCATAGATAGCGAAAAATACGGCGTTTGATGAGGCAAGCGCACAACGAGACGAGCAGACATGTTGCAAGGATTGTTAATCAAACCCATGCAATGTTGACGACAGCTATGCAGATCACCACCGTCACATGCGTGAAAAATGAAGGGCCGTTCTTGCTGGAATGGCTGGCTTTTCACCGCGTGATCGGGGTCTCGCACTTTCTGATCTATTCCAACGATTGCACGGATGGCACGGATCGCCTTTTGAATTGTCTCAATGGGCATGGAATCGTGACCCATCTGCCAAACCCCGCCACCGGACGCGCCTATCAGATGCAAGCGCTGAAAGCTGCGCGCCAACACGCCTGCGTCAAGTCCGCTGATTGGGTCTGGATTGCCGATGTGGACGAATTTTTGAACATTCACGTCGGCAATCACCGCATTCCCGACCTCATCACCGCGTGCGGGGACCCCCAGGCGATCTCGCTGAACTTTCAATTCATGGCCAACGGCGGGGTGGATTGGTTTGAGGACAAGCCGGTGATCGAACAGTTCCTGCAAACGCACAATCCCGACATCTGGGCTGCGCAGACCGCGATTGAGGTCAAAACACTTGTTCGGTCTGATTTTCCGCTGGCCTACTTCGGGGCGCACCGGCCTTTCCACGACAAAACACGGTCAAGCCCGGCTTGGACAGACGGGTCAGGCCGCCGCGTACCGGAAAACTATCGCAATCGCCTGCTGAAACGACGCATTCGCGCCTTTCCCGCGCGCGGGTCTCGGCGTTTTGCGACACTCAATCACTACGCGCTGCGTTCGCGCGAGAGTTTTTTGGTGAAACAAGACCGCGGGGACGTGAACCGCGAACGACGAGCCTTTGATGTTGAGTATTGGCGCGATCGCAACGATACCGCGCATCGCGACACCAGTATTCTGCGCTACAGGAAACCCCTGCTTGCCGAAATGGAGCGGCTCAAAGCGCTCGAAGGTGTCGCTGCACTGCATCAACAGTCAGTTGAGCAGCATAAAGCTCTCTGTTCGACCCTGATGAAGGACACACAAACGCGGGCTGCGGCGGAAGCTTTGGCCTCCGCACCAGCCTTCAGCGCGCGCGAGCAGGAAATCAGATCGCTGATCGGCCTTGCAGAGGACCAAGCGCTATGAGCCATCTGCGGGTTGTCAATCTTGCGCTGCCGAAGACGGGCACCACAACCTTGACCGATGCCTTGCGCGCAGCCGGGCTCACCGTCGCCGATTGGAAGATCCGCGCAGGCCAGACAGATGACGCCGCGATTGTGGGGGAACATGTTGGTAAGCTCATTTATGAAGACTACTTCGCCTCAACGGATCCGCTGCGCCGGCTGCGCGCCTTTGACGTGATCAATGAGATGTCTGCGGTGCGCGCAGACCGTTCGTTCTGGCCGCAGACCGACTGGGGGGTTCTGCAGGCGATGCTGCGCCAAGAGCCCGAGATCAAGTTCATCCTGACCAGGCGGGATCCGGCCGCGACGGCAAATTCAATGATGCGGTGGAACTCCTTGGGCAAACGCCGCTTGCCCCGTGCGGATGTGCCCGGACTGCCCCGCGGTTTTGGCACCTCTGAGGCGGAATTGGCCCAATGGATCGCCGCGCATTACAGTTTTTGCGACACTGTGTTTGCCGGCCATAATAACTTCATGTCCTATGACATAAATGATCCGCAAGCGCCTGAAAAAATATCGAATTATCTTGCGGTCGCCCTGCCTTGGTGGGGGCAAAGCAACGCCAATTCCAACGCCGCCGCCGCGATATGAAGCTCACGCTGTTGATCGGGCCAGGTGAACGCGCAACGCAGCGCTTTCGCGCGATGCTGCAGCACCATCAGAAGGACCTACGCAAGCTCGGCGTGCATGTGCCCGACTGGAACCACGTCCGTCTTTTTGCCGCGGTGCAGGGGTCCGACAAGATCGGGTATCTGCGGCACAGGCGAGGCCTTGATCACCCGCAGTCTTCAGATGTTCTTTACGCAGAGTTTGAAGATATCCTGGCCCGCGATGTTAGAGAGATGGCTGGCGAACATGTCGTGCTTGCGGCCGCGCAACTGGGCAGTCTTCTCACCGACCGCGCGCCGCTCATGCGGCTACACCGCCTCTTAGCGCCCTACTTTGATAAGATCGAAGTCGTCGCACATGTGCAGGCGCAGGCGCGGGCACTCTGCGCGCATTATTGTGAGCGCGTTGCCGATGGGCGTCGGGTGTCGCTTGCCAGTGAGTTGAACCTGCTGTCGGCCTCAGATTGGTGGGCGGCTGCCCTCGCCTACACAATGGAAGCTGCGCCCGAACACGGCGATTTTGCCGATCTGCATCAACCACCTCCTTGGTTGGACTACACCGCGCTTTTGGCCCATTGGGAATCGGTCTTTGGCGTCGGGCATACACGCCTTGCCCCGCTAAGTTGGGACGCTTTGCGCCCTGCCACGGCCTGGGACGCCTTTGCAGAGCCGCTTAGATTGCCGTTGGGCCTAGGCCCCGTGCCCCAGGCAAGCCCCTTGTGGCAGCCCCCCGCCGCTTGGGTGACCCGCATGCGGCACATGAATGAAGTGCTGCTGCGGTACGCGCGGGCACAGGCGATCTACATCCCAAATGAACCGCGCAGGCAGGCGTTGCAGCGGGTCGAAGTCGCAGGCCCACCGATGTCCCCCGGGTCGTTGAGCGCAGTATCAGAACGGTTTGCAAACCAGAACGCATCGCTCATCGCTCAATTCCCAGCATTGGCATCTGCACTCATCCCGCCAGAACCAGCGCCGCAGTGGGAGGAAGCGGATCCCACCTTGGGCTTTCGCGCCACACAGTATCTCGCCGCCTTCGCGCCCGCGCTTGATAAAGCGGCGACGCCGCTCGCCGACAAACGCGCGGAGGCCGCCGCCGAAGCCGCTGCGGGTGCCGCCTTTGATAAGATCCTCGTAGAGGAGTCGCCAACAGATCAGCGTTTGCTCAATCAGCTGAAAGTGAACCACCGGGTCATCCGCACATCGCATTTCCAGCCTCACAACGACTTTGGCACAGTAGATGAGGCACGCGCCGCACCACCATTCACCGCTCTTTCAAACCGCCCGCCATCGCACCGCGACGTCGTCGCCGTCTCCTGCATGAAGGATGAAGCCCCCTATATTTTGGAGTGGATTGCGCACCACCGCGCAGTTGGGATCGACCACTTCCTCATCTACACGAACGACTGCGAGGATGGCACGGTGGCCCTCTTGCATCGCTTGGAAGAAATCGGCCTTGTCACCCACCGCGACAACAGCGACTGGCGCGGGAACTCACCTCAGCAACATGCCCTGAACCGCGCGATGAACGAACCGGTCCTACGCGCCGCGCGCTGGATCACCCACATAGACGTGGATGAATTCATCAACATTCGTGTGGGCAATGGCACCTTGAGCGACTTTTGGCAGGCCGTGCCCCAGGCCACACATATCGCGATGACCTGGCGGCTTTTTGGGAACAATGGTGTGCAATCGCTCCAGGACGATCTGGTCGTGAACCAGTTCGACCGCTGTGCGCCGCGCTACTGCCCAAAGCCGCACACCACCTGGGGCCTAAAAACACTTTTTCGGAACTCGGGTGCCTATGCAAAGCTTTCCTGCCACCGGCCCAACAAACTCCAGCCCGGCAGAGAGAAGGATGTCCTTTGGGTCAACGGTGCGGGCCGCGATGTGACCGGCGCGCTGCGCCACCGCGGATGGCGGTCTTCGCGTGCGACGATTGGCTATGATCTTTTGCAACTCAATCACTACGCCCTTCGCTCAGTGGAGTCGTTTCTAATCAAGCGAAACCGGGGCCGGGCTTTGCACGTGGACCGCAGCATCGGGTTGAACTACTGGATCCGCATGGATTGGTCGGTGCATCAAGATCTCACGATCCAGCGCAACCTGCCCCGCCTGCACGCGGCACGAGACAAACTTTTGCGGGATCCGGTTCTGCGGGCGTGCCACGAGCGGGGCCTCGACTGGCACAAACGGCAAGCAAAGATGTTGATAAAGCAGCCTGCCTTCGCCGCGCTCTATGACCAGATCAGCCGCGTAAAACTCAACGCGACGGAGCGTGCGACCTATGCGATGTCATTGGGCACAGAGAGTTGATCACGGTCTGGAAACAATAAGCTGGAATGGGGCAGTTGTATGGCCCAAGTGAGCACACTAGCTTAATGGTGTCACAGACTTTGCACATTCCTGCCATATTCCACGCCTAGCCCTGCGCGTCAGGCGCGTAAAAAACCGCTCGAATTTGAAGGACCTGCCCATGCGCGATGAGACACCCGATCTCGATCTCAACCTTTTGGGCCTGTCGCGCCAGGATTGGCTGTCAAAGGTCGATGAGATTGTCGACGAGGACGGCTATATTGAGCCGCTAGGCCGCCGCCACAACGCTATTTTTCTGGAAAAAGGCGACACGCTGCTGGTGTCGTTTGAAACGCTGCAAGGCATTCAAGCACTGTCGGAGCGGGGTCAACCCTTGGGGTGGGACATGGTGCGCGATCATGGCTGGTCGCATCTGTGCTTGACAAGCAGCGGAGACACGTGGTTCCGCGATCCGGCCGTTTACGGCTTCTTCGACCGCCTTATTGATGACGGATTCTTCGATGAATTCGACCGCGTGCTGTTTTACGGGGCAGGCCCCTGTGGCTATGCGGCGGCAAGCTTTTCTGTGGCGGCCCCCGGAGCCCATGTTCTCGCGATCCAGCCACAGGCGACGCTCGACGCGCGATTGACCGAATGGGACGACCGCTTTGCCGACATGCGAAAGTTCGATTTTACCCAGCGCTATGGCTATGCGCCCGATATGCTGGATGCAGCGGCATGCGCTTACGTGATCTACGACCCGCGCGAGCAGCTTGATGCGATGCATGCCGCGCTGTTCACCCGCAGCAACGTTCAAAAGCACCGGATGCGCTTCATGGGCGCGGCCTTGCAGACCGATATGCTGGAGATGGAGACATGGGCCCCCGCGCTCACCGCCGCTGCTGAGGGCGCTTTGACAACTGAACGTTTCGCAAAGCTCTTTCGTGCGCGCCGCGATCATCGCCCCTACCTGCGCAATCTCTTGGACGCACTGGAGCATGAAAAGCGCGCCGTTTTGATCAAAGCGATTTGCACCAACGTTGTTGAGCGCATCGGCGGGCGGCGGTTTCAGCGCACATTGCGCCTCACGCAGCGCTATCGCAGCACGCCCATCCCTATCGATCAGGACTAGGGTCAGGACCCATTAATCCTGTACCACTGGTTTGTCAGATTTTGCCCGTGAAAAGGAGCATGTGCGCAGAAATAGTGGTTCTATTTCAATTAGATGTGACGCACTTCACGGGGAAAATCCGTCACATCCGAAGGACGGAAAACCGCTTCATTTCAGCGGCGTGAGCCATTTGCAATGAACCCGTTCGTTGCTGTATGTCTCAAACAACTGAACTTTCGCGGTTTTATCGCCAGTGGTGCAGGATTGATGGGTTCTGACCCTAAGGGCCACAAAGACTGGCAGCGCCTGCCACGCTGTGCTAGCCGAGCCTCATGGTCGAGACGTTGACCCTTTGCCGTCCTGACGACTGGCATTTGCATTTGCGCGATGGAGACATGCTGCGGGCGGTGTTACCTTACAGTGCCGCACATTTCGGCCGGGCGCTGATCATGCCGAACCTGGTGCCGCCCGTTGTCACCGGTGCCGATGCGGCTGCCTACCGCGACCGGATCTTGGCCGCTTTGCCAGAAGGCGCGGATTTCACCCCGCTTATGACCCTCTATCTGACCGAGGACACCGACCCGCAGGATGTCGCGGCTGCTTATGCGAGCGGTCTGATCACGGCGGTCAAGCTCTACCCCGCTGGTGCCACGACAAATTCGGCCAGTGGGGTGCGGAATTTCGACAAGGTCGCGGGTGTCTTTGAAGTCATGGCTGACATCGGCCTGCCGCTGTGTACCCACGGTGAGGTGACCGATGATGACGTCGATATCTTTGACCGGGAAGCGGTGTTTATCGAGCGCGTTCTCGATCCGGTCCGCCGCGCCCACCCCGAGCTGCGCGTGGTGATGGAGCACATCACGACTGCGGATGCGGCAAGCTACGTGGCTTCCGTTGATGAAGGCCTCGCGGCGACCATCACGACGCATCACTTGGTCATCAACCGCAATCACATCCTCGTCGGCGGGATCAGGCCGCACTACTACTGCCTGCCCGTAGCAAAGCGGGAGCATCACCGCTTGGCGTTGCGCAAGGCGGCAACCTCTGGCGATGCGCGGTATTTCTTGGGCACCGATTCGGCCCCGCACACCGATGAGGCAAAGCTGCAGCCTTGCGGCTGCGCCGGGTGCTTTACCGCGCCCAACACGATGTCCATTCTCGCAGAGGTTTTTGAGGCTGAAGGCGCTTTGTCGCACCTGGAGGCATTCGTGGCCCTGAACGGGGCCGCCTTTTACAACCTCGCGCCTGCAACGGCGCGTTTGACGCTTAGTCGCTTGGCCCCGCACATACCGGCATCCGTGCCAACCGTGGAAGGCCCGGTCACGGTCTTTGACCCGCAGATGCCGCTCCATTGGTCTGTCACGTGATCCGGCCCGCGCATCAGATCGAACCTTTGCGCGCCAACGCGATGCCCGCATTTTCCTGGAGGATACGATGACACAGCCCCCCTCGTCAGCGGAGATGGCGCGCCTCTCCGCCCGCATGCTCCTTGAGATCGCCGCGGTCCACTTCAACGCGCAGACACCTTTTACCCTGGCCTCTGGCAAACGCAGCCCGGTCTACATCGATTGTCGCAAGCTGATCTCTTACCCGCGGATCCGCAGCACGTTGATGGATTTTCTTGCTGCGAAGGTGATGCGCGACGCAGGTTTCGAGGCATTCGACAACATCGCGGGAGGGGAGACGGCAGGGATCCCCTTTGCCGCATTGGTGGCTGAGCGGATGGGTCTGCCGATGACTTACGTGCGCAAAAAACCCAAAGGCTATGGCAAAAACGCGCGCATTGAAGGCGACATGCACGAAAACCAACGGGTTTTGTTGGTCGAAGACCTGACGACCGACGGTGGATCAAAGCTCAGCTTTGTCGAGGCCATCCGCGAAACGGGCGCGCAGTGCGCACATACCGCCGTCATCTTTTCGTACGGCATTTTTCCGCAGACCGAAAAGACACTGGGGGCCCATGGGGTTAGCCTTCATGCGCTGTGCACGTGGTGGGATGTGCTGGCTGAGGCCAAGGCGCGGCAGAGTTTTGATACCGCGACGCTTGAAGCGGTGGAGAACTTTTTGAAAACGCCCGAAGCTTGGCAAAATGCCCAGGAAGATGCCTGATTCACATACAGGATATTGACGCAGACCCTCCCTTTCATGCTACATCTAGAAGGGAGCAACCATCCACGGCTTTTCCACATAAACATACAATTTGCGCCGTGGATCCCCGCCTCCTAAGAGAAGCGCGGGGCAAGATCGGGTGAGGGTATGAACGAGATTACATCGCTGAATGCGACCAACATCGCTGTCCACGCGGCCGAGAGCATGCCGCATTCCATTGAGGCGGAACAGCAGTTGTTGGGGGCGATACTGACCAACAATGACATCTACGACCGTGTGGCGCCGATCATCGGAACAAAGCACTTCTATGATCCGGTGCACGCCCGCATCTTCGACATCGCAGCGCAGCGTATTGCAAAGAACAACCTGGCCTCCCCAGTCACGTTGAAGGCCTTCATGGAGGACGACGCAGGCCTCAAAGAATTGGGCGGTGCTGCCTATCTGGTGCGCCTTGCTGCGGCAGCGATCTCCGCCTTTGCGGCGCGCGACTATGCGCAGATGATCTATGACCTGGCGATACGGCGCGACCTCATTCACCTCGGCCAAGATATCTCCGCCAAAGCGGCGCAGATCGATGTGGCGACCGAACCGCATGAGCAAATCGTCGATGCCGAACAAAAGCTCTACAAACTCGCCGAACAGGGCCAGGTCGAAAGCGGCTTTCAGAGCTTTTTGCGGGCCGTGACGGATGCGGTCAACGTGGCCAATGCTGCGTATCAGCGGGATGGCGGGCTCTCAGGGGTCTCCACGGGTCTCATCGACATGGACGGAAAGCTCGGTGGGCTGCACCGATCTGATCTGCTGATCCTGGCGGGGCGCCCCTCCATGGGCAAAACGTCCCTAGCGACCAACATCGCTTTCAACGTGGCCAAAGCCTACAAAAAGGGCACCCTGCCTGATGGAAGCGAAGGCGCGGTTAACGGCGGCGTCGTGGGCTTTTACAGTCTTGAGATGAGCGCCGAACAGCTTGCCGCACGCATCCTTTCCGAGGCCGCTGAAATCCCGTCACAGCAGATCCGGTCGGGCGACATGACAGAGGCTGAGTTCCGTCGCTTCGTCGAAGCCGCCAAAACCCTCGAAGCCTGTCCGCTTTTCATTGATGACACGCCAGCGCTGCCAATCAGCCAGTTGGCCGCCCGCGCCCGGCGCCTCAAGCGCACGCATGGCCTAGACGTCCTTATCGTGGACTATCTGCAATTGGTCCGCGGCACCACGGGCAAAGCGGAGAACCGGGTCAATGAGATCTCAGAAATCACCATGGGGCTGAAAGCCATCGCCAAAGAGCTCGATATCCCCGTGATCGCCCTCTCACAGCTGTCGCGCCAAGTAGAAAGCCGCGAAGACAAGCGGCCCCAACTGTCAGACCTGCGCGAATCGGGATCCATCGAACAAGACGCCGATGTGGTGATGTTCGTTTTCCGCGAGGAATACTATGCCGAACGCGAGAAACCTTCCGACGACAAACTGGCTGAGATGGCCACTTGGCAGGAGCGCATGGAAAAGCTGCACGGCAAGGCTGAGGTGATCATCGGCAAGCAGCGCCACGGCCCCATCGGTACGGTCGAGCTGAGTTTTGAGGGCCGGTTCACCCGCTTTGGCAACCTTGTGAAGCCTTGGCAGCAGGGCCGTGTGGAGGAGACCGAGTTTTAGAACAGCGTGGAGCCGCCCGGCGTACGGAGGCTTCATCAAGGGACGCACCCGCCGAAGGGCGACACGAAGCAGTGTCCCTTCAGGTGCGCGATATGGGGTAATGGGCATGCCGCTTCACATATTTTCAGCCAAGTCTGACGCCAATGCGATGCAGGGTGACGCGCTTTTCATCCAAAGACTTATCCACATAGCGGCACGTCAAAATTGCCCCGCAAGGGGCGGACCTGATGATCCATTATATATCATAAAAACAAGTATTTAGAGAGATCTCTTCAGCTCGATTTCTCAGCATTGACCTAAGGGAAAGAGATTACGGCGCGGACTTAACCTCATACCGCAAACCCTTGGCTGTACCCTCTTGAAAACCCTTCCAATAAGTGTGGTCGTCCTTCTCGGTGCCGTCATCTTCAACCGACCAAACGCCCTCATTCGATACGTCGACAAGGTCGAGATAGGCGCGCTTTTGCGCGTCTTCTTTCAGATAGAGGTCAAGCCATGCCGTCACAAAATGCTGCGCGATATTGTTCATGCGCACGGTGTCCCAAACGGGATCACTGTAATGCTCTGAGATGTTAAAGCCTTTGTCATCGTTGAAGTAATAGCTCTCTACCGGTGCCGGCATGGGTGCGGCTGCATTGTGCCCTGCGTTCTCATAGGTCAGCAGCGCATGAGGGAGCGGCGACGCGTTCTCCCAAATGGCCCGAATGCCATTTTCATAGAGCGACACGTCATCTTGTGAGCCCGCAACAAAAAGCATCGGTATCTTTATACCGGCCAGCCCTTCGGCATCCCAAAATCCGGTGTTCATGCCCCAAGGCCCAAATGCGATGGCCGTTTTGATGCGCGGGTCTGGCAGCGCGGCATGGGTATCCGAGCCTGCCTGATGGATGCCCAAGGTGCCGTGTGGCCCGCCCCAGGGGTAGGCGACGCTAGCTTCGGTCACGCCCCCACCAGCCGTGATAATGGCCCCGTAGCCCCCCATGGAGTAACCGATAACCGCGGTCTTGCTCGCATCATAAAGCCCTGCAAAGTCAGCCCCCGCGCCACTCATCTTGGCAAGTTCTTCAAGCACGAAAAGTTGGTCGAGTGGCCGATTGACCAGGGTCGATCCAAAGGCCGCTTGGGTTCTATACGTGCTGTCGGTGTGATCAATCGAGGCCACGACGTAGCCTTTCGACGCAATGTTCTCGGCGAGATGCGACAACAAGAAACGGTTGCCGGGATAGCCGTGACTTATAAGGACAAGCGGATAGCCCCCAGGGGCCGGGGCCGCGTCCCGCACGGCGGTGCCATTGAGCGTGACCTCCGTCACGCCGTCGCGCAGATAGGCCTTGAGCGTTGTCTCGCCCGTGGCGTCTGCGGTGGCAGGATACCACATCTCAACGGTCAAAGGACGATCATAGGTTGGAAGCGGGTCCGGCTTTTCCACTTGAGGATCTATCGCTAGAATATTGATTTGGCCGGGGTTCACCATCTCCAATTGGCGCACGCCAACCGCAAGGTCGCCGTAGGCTGCCAGTTCAGGCGCGTTGGGCAGTTGGGCGTCAATCCTGTTCTCTGCAACGGCTGAGACTGCAATGAAGCTTGCCGCAGCAGCGGTGAACGGCACAGGTCCGCGTGTGATCTTCGGCATTCTATCCTCCCATTTTTGCTCTGAGTTTCACCGTGCCGCCTGCACGTCAGAGTGGCAAGGGAGAGTTGTTTTACGCTGCGGCAGGTCGCCCGCCCTGCTCTCTTGCCCGTCTGCGTGATCTTGCTTAGACCGATGTTAAATTTTTTGAGCGGACGCGCAGATGAGCACCGGCACCCTCACCATCGATCTGAGCACGATCGTCGACAACTGGCGGTCCCTCAATCATCTGACCGATTGCGAAACCGCTGCTGTGGTCAAAGCGGACGCCTACGGGCTGGGCATTTCGGAGGTTGCGCCGAAGCTCGCGAACGCTGGCGCGCGCCATTTCTTCGTCGCGGTGGCAGAAGAAGGGGTCAAGCTGCGCGATGTGTTGGGTCCGGGACCGACGATCAGCGTGTTTTCGGGCCATATGACAGGCGACGCAGAGAAGATCGGCGGGGCCGCGCTGGTGCCAATGATCAATTCTGTCGATCAGCTTTTGGTGCATGTCGAGCAGCTGCCGGGCCATCCTTTTGGTTTGCAGCTCGACACAGGAATGAATCGGTTGGGCATGGAGCCTGCCGAATGGGCCGCCGTACGCGACATCGCCCTCACCCAGTCGCCGCACCTGGTCATGTCGCATCTCGCCTGCGCAGACGATCCCGAGCACGAGATGAATGCCCAGCAACTCAAGGTGTTTAAGGAGATGACAGAAGGGATTGATATCCCAAAGTCTTTATCCGCCACCGGGGGCATTCTCCTGGGCCGCGACTATCACTTTGACCTGACCCGTCCGGGCATTGGCCTTTACGGCGGGATGCCCTTTGAAGACGCCGCACCCGTGGTCACGCTCGATATCCCTGTGATCCAAGTGCGAGATCTGGAGGTCGGCGAAACGGTCGGCTACGGCAACACTTTTACTGCAAAACGTGCGATGCGCGTGGCCACCGTCTCCGCCGGTTATGCCGATGGCTTGATCCGGGCGATGGGGCGACGCGCGGTCTTTTTTCATGACCAACGCCCGCTTCAGGTTTTGGGCCGCGTCTCGATGGATCTCATCACCATAGATGTGACGGCCTTGGAAACCGTGCCCGGACACTTGCAGATCTTGGGCCAAGATCAATCGGTGGACACCGTTGCGGGCTGGGCTGGCACCATTGGATATGAGATCCTGACCTCTTTGGGCGCACGCTACGAACGGGCCTATCTCACGTGACAGGCGCAGGCTGGCCACTCAAGCTCGCAAATCTCTCCCTTTTGCTTCTCTACCCATTGGCCTGGTGGGCACCCCTCATGCGCGCGGGCATCTTGCCGCTTTTTTCGCTGAGCGAGATCTCGGTCCTGACGGGCCTGCAATCGCTCTGGCAATCAGATGTGTTTCTGGCGCTTCTGGTCACGCTCTTTGCGCTCTTTGCGCCCTATCTCAAGACCATCGGCCTTGCGCTTGTGCACTTTGACCTGATGCGCCCCGTGGCGCTGCCTGTCCTGCATGCTTTGGGCAAACTGGCGATGGCCGATGTCTTTTTGATCGCGCTCTATATCACCGTCTCCGAAGGGATTGGCGTGGGTCGCATCGAGGTGGCCTGGGGCCTTTACCTTTTTACCGCCTGCATCTTGGCGTCGCTTTTCGTGTCTTGGGCAACGGAACGGCGCATGAAAAAGGCAGCAGCGGAGCCGCCCGGCAGGTAGGTCAAAACGCCCATGCCCCCTGGACGCCAAAGCAGCTCTCGGTCAGAAGGCGCACATGGCAAAACCGGTGAAATCCTTTTCCTGCACCGCCTGTGGCGCACGCTTCAACAAGTGGTCAGGCCGCTGTGACGGATGCGGGGCCTGGAACACCATCGAAGAAGACCGAGGTATCTCGAGCGGCCCCGCTGCAAAATCGCTGGGCACCCGCAAAGGGGCGGCGCTGACGCTCACCAATCTCACCACCGAAGAGGCCCCGCCCCAACGCAGCCAATCCGCCATTACGGAACTCGACCGTGTGCTGGGCGGCGGTCTGGTGCCCGCATCCGCCGTTCTTGTCGGCGGAGACCCGGGCATTGGCAAGTCGACACTGCTTTTGCAAGCGGCGGCGCGTTTTGCCGAAAACGGCCTTAAAACAATCTACGTCTCGGGCGAAGAGGCCGCCGCGCAGGTGCGCATGCGCGCCGGGCGCTTGGGCTTATCGAAAGCGCCGGTGCAGCTTGCCGCGGATACCAACCTGCGCAATATCCTCACCACGCTCGAGGCAGAACGGCCGCATCTGGCCATCATCGATTCGATCCAAACCATGTGGGCCGACAACGTAGAGGCCGCACCGGGCGCTGTGTCACAGGTGCGCGCGGTGAGCCACGAACTCACCGCATTCGCCAAACGCAGCGGCACGGCTGTGGTGCTCGTGGGCCATGTCACCAAGGAAGGCCAGATCGCGGGCCCACGTGTTGTTGAGCACATGGTCGACACCGTGCTCTATTTTGAGGGCGAACGGGGGCATCACTTTCGCATCCTGCGCAGCGTGAAAAACCGCTTTGGCCCTGCCGATGAGATCGGCGTCTTTGAAATGACAGGTTCCGGCCTGCAGGAGGTCACCAACCCCTCGGCCCTGTTCCTGTCTGAGCGCGGCACCCCCTCGCCTGGATCTGTGGTGTTTGCGGGCATCGAAGGCTCGCGACCGGTGTTAGTGGAGTTCCAAGCCCTCGTTGCCCCATCACCCCATGCGCAAGCACGTCGCAGCGTTGTGGGCTGGGACCAAGGGCGGCTCGCCATGATCCTCGCAGTGTTGGAGGCCCGCTGCGGCATCCCCTTTGCTGGGCTTGACGTCTACCTCAACGTGGCGGGCGGCATCAAAATCGCCGAACCCGCCGCCGATCTTGCCGTGGCGGCAGCCCTGCTCAGCGCGCGCGAAGACAGCGCCCTGCCCGGCGAAACCGTTGTATTTGGGGAACTGAGTCTTTCCGGTGCGCTGCGCCCGGCCCCGCAAACGGAAAATAGGTTGAAAGAAGCCCAAAAACTTGGTTTCACGATGGCAATCGCACCAGCGGGCGGCAAAGCGGCCCGCGCGGCGGGGATCAAGCTCTCTCAGATGAGCGACCTCACCGGCTTTGTGGGCGATGTATTCGGCGCGGGATAACGCGCGAGAGGCAGAGGGCAGATCAGGCATGGAAGGCTTTACCATTATAGATGGCGTGGTGGCCTTGGTGGTCATCCTATCCGCGCTTCTCGCTTACGGGCGGGGGCTTGTGCGCGAGGCGATGGCCATCGTCGGCTGGATCGCCGCCGCCGTTCTCGCCTTTCTCTTCGCGCCGCAGGTTGAACCTCTGGTGCGCGAGATCCCCGTTGTGGGCGAATTTCTCGCTGACAGTTGCGAGCTTTCGGTCATCGGCGCCTTTGCGCTTGTCTTTGCTGTAGCGCTGATCGTGGTCTCCCTCTTCACCCCGCTTTTTTCATCGCTTGTACAACGGTCCGTGTTTGGCGGGATCGATCAGGCTTTGGGCTTTGTTTTCGGCGTCGCGCGCGGGGTCTTGTTGGTGGCCATTGGTTTTTTCGTCTATGAAACAGTCATGACGGGGCAACAATTCACAATCGTGGATGAGAGCCGCTCGGCAGTGATCTTTGGACAGTTTACCGATCAGATTGAGCAGCAGAACCCCGAAGCCGCGCTCGGATGGGTGACGACGCAGTACGAAACCCTCGTGGGCGCATGCGGCGCGTGATCCGCGCTGAGGGTCACCCTAGCAAGCCGTCTGATCCGCAACACCCCTCTTCTCGGTGATTAAGAAAGCGTTAACTGAAGGGCCGTTTTGGGTGACACGCTGGCTTAGGCGTCCTACATAGGCGCAAGACGTAACGGATTCGGAGCTGCCCGCCTTGTCGAAGCCAACGCCCCCAACGCCGCCCAACCATTTGCCCCCTTCCGATGCCTCGTTTGACAGCATCGAAGACGATAAACTCCATGAAGAATGCGGCGTCTTTGGCGTGATCGGCGTTGCAGACGCTGCCAACTTCGTCGCGCTTGGGCTGCACGCCCTGCAACATCGTGGTCAAGAGGCCGGTGGCATCGTCAGCCATGACGACGAAGCCGGCTTTCAATCCGTGCGCCGCTTTGGCTATGTGCGCGATAACTTCACGTCGCAATCGGTCATGTCGCAACTGCCGGGCCCGCTGGCCATTGGGCATGTGCGCTACTCCACGGCAGGCTCAAAAGGGCAAACGGCCATCCGGGACGTGCAACCTTTCTTGGGTGAGTTCTCTATGGGAGGGGCCGCGATTGCCCACAACGGCAACCTCACCAATGCACGCCAACTCCGGCGGATGCTGATTGAGCGCGGTGCGATCTTTCAATCTTCTTCCGACAGTGAGTGCATCATCCACCTCATGGCCCGCTCCATGGGCCAGACCATCCCAGACCGGATGAAAGAGGCACTGCGCCAAGTCGAAGGGGCCTTTTCCGTCGTGGCCATGACCCGGTCAAAACTGATCGGGGTGCGCGATCCGCTTGGCATCCGGCCTTTGGTCTTGGGCAAACGCGGTGAAGGCATGGTGCTGGCCTCAGAGACCTGTGCGCTCGACATCATCGGGGCTGAGTTCATCCGCGAGGTCGCGCCGGGCGAAATGGTCGTGGTGAGAAGCGACGGCTCGGTTGACAGCTATTTCCCATTTGAGCCGGTCAAACCGCGCCCCTGCATCTTTGAATTGGTCTACTTCAGCCGACCCGATTCAGTTGTGGGTGGGCGCTCCGTCTACGAAGTGCGCCGCGAGATCGGGCGCGAATTGGCGCGCGAGGCACCGGTCGAGGCGGACATGGTCTGTCCGATCCCCGATTCCGGCACCCCCGCCGCGATCGGCTTTGCGCAAGAAAGCAACATCCCCTTTGAGATGGGCATCGTGCGCAACCAATACGTCGGCCGTACCTTCATTGAGCCTACAGAGCAGATCCGCAACATGGGTGTACGGCTGAAACTCAACGTCAACAAGGCACTGATCCGCGGCAAACGCGTGATCCTGATCGACGATTCAATCGTGCGCGGGACCACCAGCCGCAAAATCAAGGACATGGTGCTCGAAGCGGGTGCCGCGGAAGTGCACTTCCGCATCGCAAGCCCGCCCACTGTCTGGCCCTGCTTTTTCGGCGTTGATACCCCGACGCGCGCGGAACTGCTCGCCTCTTACATGAGCGAGGATGAGATGCGCGACTATCTGGGCGTCACATCGCTGAAGTTCATCTCTATCGACGGGCTCTACCGTGCGGCAGGCGAAAAGAACGGGCGCGATCCTGACAACCCGGCGTTCTATGATGCTGTTTTCACCGGCGATTACCCCATTGAACCCAAAGACATGATCGACGACGGCTTTGTCATGAAGTCGGCTGCTGAGTAGAAAGACCAGCGGCGGAATGGGACCCGGCTGAGCGAAGACATAGGGCCCTGCCCTTTGGATGAGCGCCCCCTCTGGTCCCTTGACCGCTGCCCTTCAAACAGGCAAAGCCGCGCCATGACGAAAACCGCTCTCATCACCGGGGCCTCGCGCGGTCTTGGTGCCGCCCTGGCTGAAGCGCTGGCCGCCACGCATCATATCATCGCGGTTGCGCGCACGACCGGTGCCCTCGAAGAGCTTGACGATCGCATCCAATCCAAAGGCGGTGCCGCCACCCTGGCCCCCATGGATGTCACCAATGTTGAGGCGATGGCTGTTCTTTGCCGCGGCATCCATGACAGGTGGGGCGCGCTCGATCTTTGGCTGCACACCGCGGTGCATGCCCCGCCTTGCGCGCCAACCGAACATATCGATGCCAAGGACATGGGCAAAACCATCGCCACCAATGTGACGGCGAGCGGCGTGCTGATCACCTACGTCGCCCCTCTTTTGGGCGTGGAAGGTCGCGCGGTGTTCTTTGACGACCCGCGCGCGGGCGGGAAGTTCTTCGGGGCGTATGGGTCGAGCAAGGCCGCACAGATCGCGCTGGCCCGCTCTTGGGCGGCGGAAACCGCCAAAACAGGCCCCAAAGTGCACATCATAACGCCCGAGCCCATGCCCACCGCCACCCGCGCGCGCTTCTTTCCAGGCGAGAGTCGCGAAAACCTCACCGATCCTAAAATTCAAGCTGCTGCGGTTTTGGCGCAACTCTGGCCACATCCGCCGCAGGTCTGAGATCAGCCAGCGCTTGTCGCCCGCTGCGCGCGGATCTATCAAGATGAAAAGGGGCGGTTCATGCGTATTCTCATCACAAATGACGACGGGATCACGGCACCGGGTTTGTCGGTGCTCAAAGGGATCGCCGCCGACGTGGCGGGTGACGGCGGTGACATCTGGACGGTCGCGCCCGCCTTTGAGCAATCGGGCGTTGGCCACTGCATCAACTATGTGCACCCCACCATGATCAGCCGCTGGGACGACCGCACCTACGCCGCGGAAGGCTCACCCGCGGACTGTGTGTTGGTCGCGTTGCACGACATCATGCAGGACAGCCCGCCCGATCTGATCCTCTCGGGTGTGAACCGTGGAAATAACTCAGCCGAAAACACGCTTTATTCAGGGACGATTGGCGGCGCGATGGAAGGCGCTTTGCAGGGCTATCTGTCGATCGCGCTCTCGCAATACTACGGACCGGCCAACCGTGACATCGCCGACCCGTTTGAGGCGGCGGCTCAGCATGGCGCGGACGTCGTGCGTCGTATCATGGACGCGACGCCCGAAGAGACGCATGATTACCCCCTGTTCTACAACGTGAATTTCCCACCCGTCCCAGGGGCGAAAGTGGCTGGCATCCGCCTCGCGCCGCAAGGCCGCCGCCCCGGCGTGGTCTTTGGGACCGAACCTCATACCGCGCCCTCTGGACGCCGGTTTTCGTGGATCAAAGGTGGGAATCAGCAGATCGCCACCACCCCCGGCACAGATGCCGCCGTCAATCTCGAGGGCTACGTGTCCGTGACGCCAATGCGGGCTGACCTCACTGCCTACGAAATGATGGACCCGCTTTCCGGGATCGCAACATGACCGAAGAGGCGGTGCCCTCTGAAGCTGAACGGAAAATGCAATTCCTCTATGCGCTGCGCTCCAAGGGGGTGACAGACGCTCGCGTGCTCGGCGCGATGGAAGCGGTTGACCGTGGCCCTTTTGTCACCGGTCTGTTTGCCGGACGCGCCTATGAGGACATGCCCCTGCCCATCGCGTGCGGCCAGACGATCAGCCAGCCATCCGTCGTGGGCCTCATGACCCAAGCTCTTGAGATCGCACCCCGTGACAAGATCCTGGAGGTCGGCACCGGTTCTGGCTATCAGGCGGCGGTCTTGGCCAAGCTGGCGCGGCGGGTCTACACCGTCGACCGGCACCGGCGGCTGGTCCAGGAGGCGCGCCCGATATTCGAAGCCCTTGGCCTCACCAACATCACCGCGGTGACAGCCGATGGCAGCTTTGGTCTGCCCGAACAGGCACCTTTCGACAGGATCCTGGTGACCGCCGCTGCTGAGGATACGCCCAGCCCACTTTTGGCGCAGCTCAAAGAGGGCGGGATCATGGTTTTGCCCGTCGGTCAATCGGATGCCGTGCAGCACCTCATCCGCGTGCGCAAAACCCCAGCTGGGCTAGACTACGACGAATTGCGCGCCGTGCGCTTCGTGCCCTTGTTGGAGGGCTTGGGCAATGACACATAATCGGTTAACATATCCTTAACCCCAGAGACATGGGGCGGCAGTGATGAGGACGAGCATATGAGGCACGAAACCGTTTCGCATCCCACCTCCTTGGGACGCGCCCGTTTGACACTTTTGGCAAGCACGGCGGCGCTCAGCCTCGCAGCTTGCGCAGACCAGCCTTTGGACTTTGATTTGCGCGGCCTTGGTGGTGGCTTTTCAACCGCCGATGCCGCCACAGCGCCCGCTGCCGAACGGCCGAGGCCTGATGACCGCGGTGTCATTTCATACCCCAACTATCAAGTTGCCGTTGCCGAACGCGGTGACACGGTCAATGACGTGGCCACGCGCCTCGGCGTCGATGCGACATCGCTCGCGCGCTACAACGGGCTGACCACCGATGTGCCGCTCAGGCGCGGTGAGATCATCGCGCTGCCGAACCGCTTGGCACAGACACCAAGCGGTCCGGGGTCGGGCCAGCCTGTTGATATTGGCGCCCTCGCCGGCAACGCGATTGACCGCAGCCCAGCAACCCCCGGCGTGCAAACGGCTGCGCTGGCACCCGCTGCGCCGGCACCCGTCGCAACAGCCGAGCCTGTGCGGCATCAGGTTGAGCGTGGAGAGACAGCCTATACGATTTCGCGCCTTTACGGCGTTTCGGTAAAAGACCTCGCGGAATGGAACGCTTTGGGCGCGGATTTTGACCTGCGCGAGGGTCAGTTCCTGCTGATCCCCGTCGCCAAGCGGACGGCACCCGTAAGCGCGCCCGCCCAGAACGAGAATACAACCGCGCCTGGGACGGGGTCACCAACGCCGACGCCGCCGTCCGCTGTCAAACCCTTGCCGAAAGACGTGGCGGCCCAATCGGGTGCTGAGGAAACACCGTCCCAACCCATTGCTGATGTGGGTCCAACGACAAAACCAGTGCGCCAAGGTAAGATGATTACCCCTGTGACTGGAACGATCATTCGTGAATACGCCAAAGGTCGCAATGAGGGGATCGACATCAAAGCGGCACCCGGAACAGCGGTCAAAGCGGCGGATGCGGGCACCGTCGCTGCCATCACCAAAAGTGCTGAGGGCGTGCCGATCATCGTTGTACGCCACCCCGACAATCTGCTCACAGTTTACGCAAATGTCGCTGACGTGCAGGTCGAGAAAGGCACGGCTGTCAGCAAAGGTCAGAGCATTGCAAAGCTGCGGGACGGCGATGATGCCTATGTTCACTTTGAGGTGCGTCAGGGTTTCGACAGTGTCGATCCGGCACCCTATCTAAACTGACAGGCCGCGTTTGTTGGACTTTGCAAACAGCTTTGCAAAGTCTGGGGCAGCCGGTTTCCGGTTGGCTAAGTGCTTTAGCCACCGCTGTTACCTGTCTTGCGGCTCCTTATGAGAAGGTGTTTTGCACTTGCGTATCATAGCGCCTGGACCACCATGGAGAACGAATTGATTTTCCTGCGCCCGCACGCGCCTTTTGAGAAAAGAATGCTGCAACGCAACCGAAGCAGGGCATTCGATTTCCAAACTCAAGGATGTCCAGCCATTTCAAGTTGCCGATCTGAAAAGTAACTTTTGCAAACTCCTCATTTGCAACTTTGCAGCTTTGCCAGATGACCACCTTAAGCCAAGGCAAAATGCCGAGCCCGCTCCGCCCAAACGGTACAATTTCAGGGCAAAACCCTTGAAATCGCCCATTTGATTAAAGCGGAAACCGCATCATTTGCGTGCATTTTCGGCCGATCTTCCACCTCCGGTTCGCTTTGCCACAAAAAAACCCTGAAAACTGCTCTTTTGCGTCTGATTGCCCGTTTCCGCGTCACCTTGTGAACACGTTGCAGTTTTAGAAACAATGTTACGGGCGGGGCGCAATTGAAACTGAGCGCTGCCTGATGGGTTCCCGGGCACTGATCTCAGCAGCGTCCATCACAACCCGAAAACGTGAAGTCGGGTTAAATCTGAAAGGCACGCGGCGGACCCCTCCAGCCGTCGCGTGCAACGGTTCCCCGGTTCACTGATGACACGCATGAGCGGACCAAAACAGCGCTCTGTCAGATTGGGGTAAGTCAAACCGGTGCCGAGCAGAACAAGGATCGATCAAACCAGCTTAGGGCAGCATTAGGCCCTTCCGCCCCGCCAGATCCACAAAGAACTGCCAAGCGACCCGCCCTGAACGCGCCCCGCGGGTGGCCTGCCATTCGATTGCTTGGGCGCGCAGCTCAGTCTCTTCAACCTCTAGGTCATATTGCGCGCAATAGCCTCGGATCATCCTCAGATACTGGTCCTGATCGCAGGGATGAAAGCCCAGCCAAAGCCCAAACCGATCTGAAAGAGAGACCTTCTCCTCAACCGCTTCACTTGGATTGATCGCCGAGCCGCGCTCATTTTCGATCATGTCCCGCGGCATCAAATGGCGGCGGTTAGAGGTTGCGTAAAGCACCACATTCGCCGGACGCCCCTCGATCCCCCCGTCGAGAACGGCCTTCAGAGACTTGTACTGCGCGTCATCATGCTCAAAACTCAGATCGTCGCAAAAGAGGATGAACCGCTGTGGTGCTCCCCGGAGGAGGTTGAGCAGTCGACCGACTGAGGTGAGATCTTCACGGTGCAATTCAACCATGCGCAAGTCCTCATGTGATGCATGAAGATGAGCGTGCACTGCCTTGACAACGCTGGACTTACCCATGCCCCGAGCACCCCATAGGAGGGCGTTGTTGGCCGGCAAACCACGCGCAAACTGCGCGGTGTTCTGGATCAGTGTATCGCGCGCGCGGTCGATGCCAACCAGCACGTCGAGTGCGACATGCGCCACTTGGGGCACGGGGACCAACCGATCCGGTGCGGTCTGCCAAACGAACCCCGCAGCGGCGTCAAAGCCTGGCGCGGCAGGGGGTGGCGGCGAGAGGCGCTCCAGCGCCTCTGCAATCCGCTCCATCGGGTCGTTGATCAAGGCAAATCCCCGGCACCCAGATCTTCATCGTCGTAATAGCCGTCCGCGCGCAGGCCTTCCTCGCGTTTTGTCTCAACGCGCTTCACAAGCTGGATCGACACTTCATAAAGGCCGTAAACCACGACAAAGAGGATGAGCTGCGTAATGACATCGGGCGGTGTCACCAAAGCGGCCAACACCAAAATGCCGACCATCGCATACTTGCGGACGTTGATCAGACCCTCGGCACTGACCAGCCCTGCTTTTCCCATCAGCGTCAGCAAGACGGGCAGCTGAAAGCACAGACCGAAGGCCATGATGAATTTCAATGTGATATCGAGGCTCTCGTTCACTTTGCCGAAAAAGGTAATCGTCGGCCCGCTGCCCTGCACAACGTCCTGAACCTCTCCACCAATGAGGTTGGTCACAACCGAGGAGGCATCTGCGAAGCCCAGAAGAAAGGTCATGGCGAGCGGGGTCACCACGAATTGGGCAAAGGACGCGCCCAGAAAGAACATCGCCGGTGACGCGATGAGAAAGGGCAAAAAAGCATTTTTCTCGGTGCGGTAGAGCCCCGGTGCCACAAAGCGCCAAAGCTGAAAGCCTATGATCGGAAAGGCCAGCGCAAAGCCCCCTACCATGGACACTCGAAAGAGCGTGAAGAGGTACTCCTGCGGGCTGGTAAACTGCAACGCCGGGTTTTCGTCGCCCAGATTGCGAAGCGTCTCCACCACCGGCTTTAACAGAAAGTTCATCACGTGCTCGGCGATGAAATCGCCCCCGATGGGAATGAAAAAGAACGATATCGTCACCAGGAGGGCAAGCACCGACCGGATCAGCCGCGTGCGCAGTTCCGCCAGATGCTCGATCAGCGGAGCGGCACTTGCGTCAATGTCGTCGGGGTCGTTTTCAGCGGCCATACTTTACTCTTTTTCAGAAGCCGGACCGACTTTCGCTTCAAGCTCTTCGGCTTTGGCGATGGCCTCAGCCGCTTCGCGCTGCTTGCGCTCAGCCGTGGCGCGCGCGGTGGCAGCTTGAAACTTTTTGGCGTCTTCCGCACGTTTGGCGGCCAACTTGGCGGTCTCGCTGTCGGGCTCAAGGTCAAGATCGGTCAGTGACTTCGTCGCCGATTTGACCTGATCCATCGCAGCACCGGCTGGGTTTGATGCAGCTTTGAGCGAGGAATTGATTGACTGTGACATCTCTCGCATGCCGCTCTGATCCGCGGCCTCATTCATCGCAGAGGTAAACTCACGCGCCATGCCGCGCGCTTTGCCCATGAACTGACCGACGTTGCGGAAAAGCACCGGCAGATCTTTGGGGCCCACGATGATCAGCGCAACGATGCCGATCACGATCAACTCGGCCCAGCCGAGATCGAACATAGCTTAGGCCCCGGGCTTGTCTTTGGCTTGATCCGCCTCTGCCACCACCTCAGCTTCGACGATGTCGCCTGCTTTGGTGATTTCATCGTCACCCTCTTTGATGCCTTTCTTGAAGGAGGTGATGCCTTTGCCGACCTCGCCCATCAAGCTAGAGATTTTGCCGCGACCAAAGAGTACCAACACGACGATGGCGATCAGCAGGATGCCCGGCAATCCGATGTTTCCAAGTCCCATATCTTGCTCCCAAAACACATGGCCGCGGTGACGCGGCAAGATCTATCATGTCGTACTTAGTTGGACGCGCTTGGCAAAGTCTTGAAAGAGGCTGAACGGTTGGAACACCCGCGATCTTTGACCTCGAAGGGGCCTTCTCAAATGCTCCTGACAGGTTTATGTCAGTTGTCGAACCAAGGAGCCGTCTATGCGCCGCTCAGATCGCCTGCATCGCCTCATCACCATTCTGCGGGATGGCAAGCTCCACCGCGCCGAAGGCTTAGCACGCGCGCTAGAAGTCTCCGTGCGGACCATCTACCGGGATATGGAGCGTTTGATGGCGTCGGGTCTGCCCCTGCAGGGAACGCGCGGCGCGGGCTACAAGATCACGCAGGCCATTAGCCTGCCGCCTTTGACCCTCACCGCAAAAGAGTTCGAAGCCATGAACCTCGGTCTTGCCATTCTGAGCGGGTCAGCGGATGCAGCGTTAAAAGACGCAGCATTGAGCCTGGGCGACAAGATTGATGCGGTGCTTCCGCCTGACACCATTGCCCCGGCGCAGGCATGGGCGCAGGCAACCCCGCTTTTTGCAGATCCGACGCGCAACTTTACGTATCTCCCGCTCCTGCGCGGTGCCGTCAACGCTCGGCAAAAAGTGCTGATTTTGTTCACGGATGCTCGGGGCGCGCGCCGCAGACTGGTCCTTCGGCCGCTGCGCCTCGCCTATTTTGGCCGGATCTGGACGCTGATCGCCTGGATAGAGGCAGACGACAGCTTTGGCGAGTTCAGGCTTGACCAGTTGGAAGAGGTCGAGGCCCTGCCCGATCTTTTCAGCGATGAAGCCGGCAAGACGCTGTTGGATTTTCCATCCACAGCGCACGGCAATAGTAACGGCGGCACAGCAGGATCAGTTGATCTTTTTGGCTGAGAACCGAATGTTCTGACCACCTTGCCTGATCTGGACGCTACGCCCGTTGTTTCGGAATGTGATCTGCCATCCATTCCTCTGCATGGTGACCCAGCGGTTCCCTATCTTGACCATCTCATACTCGTTGTACTTTGACCGATCTGTGGGTGAGCCAACTTTGACCCGCGTGCAATCGGCATTGAACTCTAAGAGCGACGTGGCGTTGTTGCCGCTCACCGTGTAGATATTGGAGGCCCAGGGGCAGGCCTGAGCTGCGAGTGGAAGCAAAATCGCGGTAAGTCCGGCAAGTATTTTAGACATCTATGTGATCCTTAAATCGTTTGGGAAAAGCCTCTTTTCTAGGAGCGAGGCTGTCAAGCCCGGCAAGTCACAGACGACGCCAGCTGGGCTCACGACTGTTGAGAGGAACAGTTAAGCCTGGCATCAGCGGTCTAGCGACCACTGAGCAATGCGGAGGGGCACGCGTTCAATCTGGGCCACGCTGCGGGTGTAAGTGACGCAAACCAACGCCAGGAGCAGCTAGGGTCAGGACCCATTAATCCTGCACCACTGGCGATAAAACCGCGAAAGTTCAGTGGTTTGAGCCATTTGCAACGAACGGGTTCATTGCAAATGGCTCACGCCGCTGAAATGAAGCGGTTTTTCCGTCCTTCGGATTTGACGGATTTCCCCGTGAAGTGCGTCACATCTACTCGAAATAGAACCACTATTTCTGCGCACATGCTCCTTTTCACGGGCAAAATCTGTCAAACCAGTGGTACAGGATTAATGGGTCCTGACCCTAGGCGGGCGGCTTTGACGGGCATGGTACCCGCTGCGGGACACGCCCAAGGTGCGCGACATCATCTGGGCAGAATACGCGGCCCCCCTCTCGGCAGATTTGGCTTTGCCAAATCGCCTGCCCGCTGCCCGGCAGCACATCGCAGATGTGCGAGAGGGGGCAACGGTATCGCGGTCATGAATTCGAAGAGTTCTATTACCCGGCAGGCGATTGCGGAGCAATCTGCCGAGAGGGCGCGATGTCATGTCGTTTTGTGCAAACCAAGCGTCGCCCATTGGGCTCGAACCAATGGTGCCTACACGAGGCAACCCTTTGTTAAGATATCCCACTCTTGGCGAAACTGCCGAACTTCTTTGCGAAGCTGACGCAGTTCTGGCATTTCCGTGCTCGTGAGCCAGTCGTCGCATTCACCATCGTCGGCACCGGCTTGCTTGACCCAATCATGGATCGTCGCGGCGCAGGGCTCATACTCCCGCGCAAGACTTTCAACACTGCGACCGGCGCGTGCCAGCGCAACCAATTGTTCCCTAAATTCCGTCGGGTACGGGTTCGTTCGCCATGGGCCTCGGACCGATGGCGGCCTTCATGGCTTACTCTCGGCATGAAAAACACTCTCCTTCATCAGTGAAAAAGTGTCCATCAAACCGGGGGAACT
>JBCCUC010000009.1:0-137387 GCA_039197515.1 Pseudomonadota bacterium
CGGCCCTGCGGCGCAGCTCTGGCCTGTCCCGTACGCCGGATCGCAAGACCCCAACGCGCTCCGGTGGCCGGTGAAAGCTTCAAGCGCAACGCCGCCGCACGCCCGCTTAACCCTTCTTCAACCAGTTTCTTAAACCGCGCACGCAGCGCATCCGGCAAAGGTGCTGACATGATCCATCCTCCCAAGAAGGATGAATCACAGATCAGCATCAAAGGGAATCCCGCGATTCAGGTTTTTGGCCGAACGCTTTAGCTCAGAGCCTTCTCTTGGGTGTCAAGAGATGTGCGGAAATCAGCGCCAAGCGCCACCTCAATGATTTCGCAATCGGATGATACCGCGTTATAGCGCGTCGCGAGGTAGGGCGGGACGACAAAGGCATCGCCCGCGACCAGCGCGACAGGCGCGTGGCCGCGTGCTTCAAGCGTCATGCGGCCCTCTTTGACAAAGGTGAAGAGGATATCAGTGTCATGATGCGCCCACGCTCCCGTGTCACTGGCAGGCCGTGCCACATGCACGCCGGCAACCCCGCGTGTCGCGCTCCCAATGCCGGTGTCCCGGCTCTCCCAACCCGGTAGCCGCCACGGCCCCCATTTTGCGTCACTCTCGCGGTGGTGGATAAACCGCGTGCCCTGCCAATCCCGATCCGGCCGGTGCCGATCGTTGGGGAGCTCCATCTCATGATCAATCGTGGTGATATGTTCTGCTGGCACGCCGATTTCGAGCACTTCGACATTGTCAGAAGCCTCTAGCACCCGGTGCCGGATCTGCGGCGGTTGGACCACACAGCACCCAGCCTCAAGCACAAAGGGCGGCCCCTGATCTTCATAGACCAGTCTGACCCAACCGCGGTAGCAGAAGATAAGCTGAAAGCCGACGATATGGTAATGCACCATATCAGGCACAGGCCCGCCGTCTGGGATCCGGATGTGGCTGGCAATGATTGAGCCGCCCAACCGGTCGGGGATCAGATCGCGGTAGCGCATGCCCGCGCGGCCGATCACCCAGGCGTCGCTGTCACGGAGGTGTCGCACCATGTAGGAATGTTGGGTTTGCGGGGTCTCAAGGGGCGGGTTCGCCTGCACAACCTCGACCGTGTTGCCACTGGGCGAGGTCAGCGGCGCGGTCGTCGCTGCGGCGGGATCATCATGGCGCAGGCGGATCCGACCAGGCGGCGCGTCAAGGTCGCGGTCGAGCCGGAGGCGCAGGCCATGCCCTGAAATGACCGCGACGGCGGGATCGTCTGCGGGAAAGATCTCGTCAAGCCGAAAGCCCAGCCGCTCAATAAAGAAGGGCATCTCGTCCTTGAGATCCTTCACGGGCAGATAAACCTCTGCCGTGGTGGAGCCCTTCAAATCGGCGTCTTTCATGGCTGCCTCCTAAGTCTTATTTCGGCGGCAGCGGGGGCGAAGTCAACGGGCGGCGGCTTCAAAACGCCAGCGTACTGGAAACGGCCTTTTGCCAGCGCGCGTATTTGGCCGTCCGCACATCCACGGCCATCGCGGGGCTAAACTGTCGATCCAGTGACCACGTCCGGGCAAATTCCTCCTGGTCAGGCATCGCGCCGACATGCATCCCCGCCAGCCAGGCGGCCCCCAGCGCGGTGGTTTCCAACACCTGGGGGCGGTCAACCGGCGCACCGATGATATCCGCCAGAAATTGCATCGCCCAATCAGAGGCGCTCATCCCCCCATCAACCCGCAAGACCGGCGCCGATGTGTTGCTCACCCAATCGGCTTGCATCGCTTCGAGCAGGTCGCGGGTCTGGTATCCAACACTCTTCAGCGCGGCCTGCACCAACTCAGCAGGGCCTGAGTTTCGCGTCAACCCGAAGATCGCGCCGCGACATTCTGCATTCCAATAGGGCGCACCGAGACCAGTGAAGGCGGGCACCAGCACCACTGACTGCGTCGCATCCGCCCTTTCTGCCAGAGCGTGGGTTTCGCCCGCCTCTCGGATGATTTTCAGCCCATCGCGCAGCCATTGCACCACCGCCCCAGCCACAAAGATCGACCCTTCGAGCGCGTATGTCGGCGTGCCATTGAGCTGATAAGCGATTGTGGTGAGCAATCGGTTCTCTGATGTGACGGGCGTTTCCCCGGTATTGAGCAGCGCAAAACAGCCGGTGCCGTAGGTGGATTTCATCATCCCGGGGATAAAGCACGCTTGCCCGATCGTGGCTGCCTGTTGGTCCCCGGCCACGCCCGCAATCGGGATCGCGCGACCAAAGAGATCCGAGCGCGCTTGACCAAAGTCACCGGCACTGTCCTTCACTTCGGGCAGCATTTGCATTGGAATATCCAAGAGATCGCAAATCGTCTGGCTCCACCGACCTTTGCGGATGTCATAGAGCATCGTGCGCGCGGCGTTTGTGGCGTCTGTGGCATGCACGGCACCGCCCGTAAGCTTCCATATGAGGAAGCAATCCACCGTGCCAAAGAGAAGATCGCCCGCGCGCGCCTTGTCCCGCGCGCCGTCCACCTGATCGAGGATCCACTTCAGCTTTGTGCCAGAAAAGTATGGGTCGAGCAGCAGACCGGTGCGCTCTGTCACCATCGCCTCATGTCCGGCATCGCGCAGGCTTTTGCAAAAATCCGACGTGCGCCGGTCTTGCCAGACGATTGCATTGTAGACAGCTTTGCCAGTGCTCTTGTCCCAGACCACCGTCGTCTCTCGCTGGTTGGTGATCCCGATGGAGACGATGTCACCGGCGTCAATCGAGGCCCGTTCAATCACCTGCCGACAGGCCCCGGCAGTGGTGCCCCAGAGGTCTTGGGGATCATGCTCGACCCAGCCCGAACGCGGGAAATGCTGCGGGAATTCCTCTTGCGCAGTGGCCACCGGGTTCAACGACTTGTCAAAGAGGATCGCGCGGGTGGAGGTGGTGCCCTGATCCAGGGCCATCACATATGTCATTGCCATCGTCCTTGGGATGCCCTGCGCAAAGCGGAGGGCAAGGGCCACCAGCTATGCAAGTCTCACACCGAGGATCAAGACCCGATGACTTGTGTAGAGATAGATTCTGCGTCTATCCTGATTTGATTGGCCTTTGCATCAATTCTTGAACGGCGCGCGCAGGTGTTTGCTTGCCGTGAATGACCCTGTGGAGCATCGTGGCGATAGGGGTATCAAGAAGCCTGTGTGCCCCAACAAAACCCTCAAGCGCCGCAATCCCTTCCACTGTTCCCAGTGTGCGGTGTGCATTTTCGGGAGATTCCCCGGTCGCAATAATCTGCCCAAACCTAAAGTTGCGGCTTTTCGCCGAGGTGCATGTAAGGGCTAGATCGCCAAATCCTGCCGGAGACCAAACTGTCTCCTCCTGTCCCCCCGAGGCGGAGATAATACGCCGAAGCTCGGCCGCACCGCGCACAAGCAAAGCCGCGCGCGCATTTTCACCGATGGCGAGGCCGTCTGCGATACCTGCTGCGATGGCCAAGACATTCTTGTAGGCTCCACAAATCTGCGTGCCGACGGGGTCATTGGACCAGTAAAGACGGAAACTGGGCGTGCTGAGTGCCGCTGCGATTTCTTCCGCTGCAGACAGTTCTGTCGCCAAACTGTGAACCGTCGGTAAAAGCGCCTGCATCTCATCTGCAAAGCCCGGACCGCTGAGAACAGCAAATGGATGCGATGCAGGCAAGGCAGAAGAGGGTAATGCCCCAGATGGCAACAGACCTTTACAACATAGAACCAGGATTTGGTCTGTTGGGCATTCAATTTGGCGGACCACATCAGACACAGCCTGGCTCGGCACTGCAAGCAGCACAAATTCACCTGGAAGTCGCATCGAGAGCTCGCGCCCGAACTGTGCAACGCTGAAACCGGCGCGCTGATAAACCGTACGTAGGGCGTTGCCAAAGGCACCCTTGCCAACAATGCTAAGTTCTTTTGCCATGTTTCATGCGTACACAACCGTTTGCTAGGGTGAACATCCACCGGACGTTTGCCAGATATTAGACCGGCGCGCGAAACTCAAAGCGGTGCGCCCTGCCGGACGCACAAACATAGGCGCGCTTTGCACCAAATAGGCGGGTCTTTAAGGATAGTAGCTGCACCAGGCAGCATAGATCCAGCCGCGAAATTGGGCCGCGCTTCGGTTCATTGAGCCATTGTTGACGTAGATCCAAGGTCCTGAGATGGGCGCGTGCACGTAAGCTGCATCATCGTTTCGCAACCTGCCGATCTCCGGATACTCGGTGCCTGGGCCCGCCCGGATGGCGACAAAACCCGCAGGTGAGAGGCCTCTGATCTGACAGCCGGTGTCTTGATGCCCGGCATTCGGCGGGGTGACAATGGCCTGCGCGCCCGCCGCACCGCAGGTCAGCATCAAGAACATCAAAGCCCGCACCAGCATACATCCGTCCCAGGGCAACGCCCTTTGCAATGGAGTTGCGCACAAATACATCACTTGCACGCCAAGTTCGAGTGGTAGCACAGCGGCTGCCGCCAGGACACCCCAATCGATGCTCAAGGCACCCTGTGTGCGTGTCATGATTGCGGCGATCGGCTTGGTATCACGCAGGTCAGCCTGCGGTTGAGCAGCCGTTCTAGCCAAGAGAGCATAAACAGAAGAGGGCCGCGCGCCCGATGCCGGTTGCGATCAGCGGCATAAAGATCTTGGTGAAAAACCGCCCAAAGCTGTAGCCGTCAATAGGCGCGGTTTCGTCAATCTCTTTGGACACGCCGCGCATAAACCCCGCCAAGATTCGGACGACAGGCGACACGTTGAACAGGCGATGCGCCAGCGCTACCGCGATGTGGTTGTCAAAAGTTCACGCCGGAACAAAGCTGAAAGAAGGTCAGCGCTTCGATCTGGTCATGGATGACATAGATCATCGTATTGCCAAACGCGTGGTGCAGCGATTTGAGCTGCGTGCGCAGTGCCCTTTTCGAGAGTGGGGTCGGTGGCCTGTATGTGCGTCTCGCCGCGCACGACCTTTGTGACCTGTCCCAACTCCAGCGTGATCTGCCCTTTACTCCGCCGCTGGCCGTTGCGCGCGGCGACCCTTCATCCAGTCTTCCAGGACGGTAATCTCTGCGGGTGTCATGCGAAGACCGAGCTTGGTGCGCCGCCAGACAACGTCTTCGGCATAGAGCGCGTGTTCATGGGTCATCTGCCAATCCACTTCACGCTCGCTCAACGTGGCCCCAAAATCGATCCCAAGATCCGCCGGTGTCTTGGCATCGCCCATAAGGGCCCAGGCTTCAGTGCCGTAAGCGCGGATCAACCGCAGCGCCCAAGCCGCATCCAGGAACGGATAGCTCAGGCGCAAGGACGCAATCAAGTCGCTCACCCCGTCCACCGGAAAATCTCCACCAGGAAGCGGCGCTCCCGCCGTCCAACGTGCGCCCGCATTGGGCAGCACCTTCGCAATCTCTTCCAAAGCGCCCTCCGCCAACCGGCGATAGGTCGTGATTTTACCGCCAAAGATATTGAGCGTTGCGGCACCCCGGCTTTGGTCAAGCTTGAGCACGTAATCCCGCGTAGCCGCAGAGGCAGAGCTCGCACCGTCATCATAGAGCGGGCGCACACCCGAATAGGTCCAGACGATGTCGTCTTGCGTGATGTTTTTGGCCAAGTACTGGTTGACGAAACGGATGAGATAGTCCCGCTCCTCCGGCGTGCATTCGGGGGTGATGCGCGCATCAGGATGGTCCGTGTCGGTCGTGCCGATCAGTGTAAAATCCGTCTCATAGGGGATCGCAAAGATGATCCGCCCATCGGTGCCTTGGAAGAAATAGCATTTGTCGTGCGCGTAAAGCCGTTTGGTCACGATGTGGCTGCCCCGCACCAACCGCACGCCGTCTTGGCTGTTGCTTTTGAGCGTCCCGCTGAGCACGTCGCCCACCCAAGGACCGGCTGCATTCACCACCATCTTTGCCCGCAGCGTTTGCTGACTGCCCGATTGAGTGTGCTGCAGTGTGACCCGCCACAGGCCGTCTTCAACATCGGCAGAGACCACCTTTTCGCGCGTGAGGATCTGAGCCCCCCGGGCCTGCGCATCCCGCGCATTCAGCACGACGAGGCGCGAATCCTCCACCCAGCAATCCGAGTATTCGTAGGCATGTGCAAACTTCGGATCGAGGGGCGCACCCTCGGTTGCCGTCCGCAGATTGAGGCGCCTCGTTCCCGGCAGGATCTCGCGCCCGCCCAAGTTGTCGTAAAGAAACAGCCCAAGCCGGATCAACCAAGCGGGGCGCCGGCCCTTCATCCAAGGCATGACCGTGTTCAGCAAACGCGACGTCGGCGTGCTGCTGTCAAAGCGCATAGAGGAATGGTAAGGCAGGACGAAACGCATCGGCCATGCGATGTGTGGCATCGCCTTGAGCAGGGTCTCCCGCTCGATCAGTGCCTCGCGCACCAGCCGAAACTCAAAGTACTCCAGGTAGCGCAGACCGCCGTGAAAGAGCTTTGTCGAAGACGCGGATGTGGCAGACCCGATATCGTTCATCTCAGCCAAGCAGACCGAAAGCCCCCTGCCCGCGGCATCTCTGGCAATGCCACACCCGTTGACGCCGCCGCCAATAACGAGGAGATCATACTCCGGTTTCATGCGTTCCTCCGCCGTCGGTCCTGCCCCAGCCACTCATAAAATTTCAGATTACGAATGCAAATGAAAGAAAAGACTGCGCGTTTACGCGCGTTTTTGATCATTTCACTGATCCAGACAGTGATTTTGCAAGACGGTCAAGGGCCTCTCCCGGTGCGGGTGTTAACGGCATGCCCGGGGAATTGATTGCGCCGGGCGGAGGCTCTAGCCTGCGCTGATGGTACAGACACTGCGCAAGCCTGAGATCATCGACATCGCCCGCCGCGAGGGTCGCGTCACGGTGGATGGGCTGGTCGCTTACTTTGGCGTTACCGCGCAAACGATCCGCCGGGACCTCACTGAATTGGCCGAGGCGGGGCAATTGGAGCGGGTGCACGGCGGTGCCATCATGCCCTCTAACACGAGCAACATCGGCTACCGTGAGCGGCGCGAACTCAATCAGCGTGCAAAAGTAGATCTGGCGCGCGCCTGCGCCGCGGAAATCCCCAATAATTGTTCGGTGTTCCTCAACATCGGCACCACGACGGAGGCGGTCGCCGCCGAATTGATGCAGCATGAGGGCCTTTTGGTCGTGACCAACAACGTCAACATCGCGGTCATCCTATCGGCCAATCCAAGCATCGACGTTGTTGTGACAGGCGGCAACCTGCGGCGCACGGATGGTGGATTGATCGGCGATCTGGCCAAAAACACCATCCGCCAATTCCGATTTGACTTCGCCGTGATCGGTTGCTCCGCGCTGCATGAAGAGGGCGATGTTCTCGACTTTGACTTTCACGAAGTGGGCGTGAGCCAGGTCATCATCAAGCAAAGCGCGCAAGTGTTTCTGGTCGCGGACGCCTCAAAATTCGACCGTCGCGCCCCGGCCCGTATCGCCTCTCTGGCAGAGGTTGATGTTTTCTTCACCGACGCGCCGCTCCCGGATGCCAGCCAAAAGGTCTGCGCCCAGGCAGGCACCCAGGTGCGCCTCGCTGGCCTGAGCTAGGGTCAGGACCCATTAATCCTGTACCACTGGTTTGATAGATTTTGCCCGGGAAAAGGAGCATGTGCGCAGAAATAGTGGTTCTATTTTAAGTAGATGTGACGCACTTCACGGGGAAAATCCGTCAAATCCGAAGGACGGAAAACCGCTTCATTTCAGCGGCGTGAGCCATTTGCAATGAACCCGTTCGTGGCTGCATGTCTCAAACCACTGAACGTTCGCGGTTTTATCGCCAGTGGTACAGGATTACTGCGTCCTGACCCTAGCGTGCCTTCGCTTTAAGCGGTTTAGGTTTACCCAACGCCGCTCTATAAACGCCCTTCCGCAAGCCATTGCTCAAGCTGGCGGCGGCTCACCTCAAAATGCATGCTGTCCTCGCGCCGCCACGACGCCCCCCAGACCCATCCTTCGTTGCGGAAGAAATCCGCCAGAATCGTCAGGCCAAGCTGTGTCTTCCCATCGCCAAGCGTGTCGAGCTTGCCATCGATGTTGAGATCCACAGCCAGTCCAAAGCTGTGGGTCGATAGACTGTCCCGGGTGCCGCGGATCCGCCGCACGCAGAGCGAGCCGGAGGTGTTGATGCGCGCATAAAGGTCCGGATCGGTGATGCGCACATTTTCAAAGACCCGCGCCAGGCTCTCGAGCGCAGGCTCCAACATGGTCACGCGGATGGGCCCCACCCGCCGCGTGAAGAGCTTTTCTTTCAGCCGCGGGTTGGTCATCGGGTCGCAATTGTCGGAGAGCACCTCGCGCGGGCGGCCCAGCTTTTCCGCCAAAAACCGGGGGCCCGCGATTTGCAAGCCTTTGTTCACATTGCGTCGGTCAGCGATCAGCACGACCTGCGCATAGGCGTCGATGATGTCGTTGGTCCCGTTCTGGCGAAAGATCTCCGCGCCGTCGGTCATACCCTGTTGCAAGGTGCTGCCTTGCTGCTGCAGCGGGATGCGCGAGACCTCTTGGCCCAGCGTGCTGACACCTTCGCGCATCGCCTCGAGCCGGATCTGCAGATCTTCGACCTGCTGGTTCAGGATCTCGATGTCGATGCGCGCTTGTGAATCGATCGCCGGCCCGCCGGGGCCTGCACGATCACCAAGGAAATACGGGATTGTATACCAAAGCACAGGTGCCATCAGGATCGCAAAACCGAGGATCAAGGCAGGGATGACACGCATATGAAAAAACTCTCGAAAAACGCCTGTGTTATTTCTATCTTAGCGCTTAGGGTAGCGCGCTGTCCGGCCTCAAAAATCTTGTCGGACCCGTGGGGGTAGTATATCTAGGCGGTGTTTATTTTTGAACGCCATTTGAAAGGAAAAAACATGTCTTATTCACATGCCCTCACCCGCGCCGCTGGTGCCGCTGCCCTGGCGCTGATTGGCACTGGTGCCATGGCCCAGAACGATTTGACCGCGGATGAGATCAAAGACGCATTTAACAAGCAAAAGACACGCGGGCTGGTCATCGTACCGCAGGGTCAGACGGCTGAGGACGTGACCAATAACGCCGCGGCCGCAGCATCATCGGCCGCCGCCTCATCGGCCAGCACGCAGGTCATCGCCGCGACAACCGAAGAATACGTGCCGGTCGCAAAGGCTGATCAGGTCAACATCAAGATCAGCTTTGATTTTGACAGCGCCGCGCTGCGCCCGAGCGAGAAACCGAAGCTCGCCGCCCTTTGTGAGGCAATGAAGGGCGTGGATGTCTCCGTTTTCCAGATCATCGGTCATACCGACAGCTCTGGCTCCGCAAGCTACAACGAGAACCTTTCACTCCTGCGTGCGCAGGAGGTGAAGCGGCACATGGTCACGAGTTGCGGGATCATGCCTGAGCGGCTGCAGGCCATCGGGATGGGCGAGAGCGCACCATTTGACCTCAATGATCCGCGCGGTGACGTCAACCGCCGGGTGGAGTTCCAGGCGCTCGGTTAGACCCGGGTGCGGCCGGCACAGCATTTGAGCACCACCAGGGCGCAGAGATCGGCCCCGGTGGTGTTTGTTTTTGCAATGGCATGAGACCCGCGATACGAGCATTGTCGATCCCTAACCCTGGACCCACAGTATGACAGATCCCCGCCCCGGCGATGCCTTTCAGCCTGGTGACGTGCTCAACAACACCTACCGCATCGAAAAGCTCTTGGGCCGCGGCGGCACATCTGAAGTCTACCGTGCGCGCAATGTGATCTCGAAAAGGCTGGCGGCGATCAAAGTCCTGAAATCCGAATTCTCCGGCAATGACGATTTTCTGGTGCTGATGACACGAGAAGAAGAGATCCGAGAGATCCGGCACGACGCCATCGTGCGCTATTCGGAGAACCACCGCACCTCTGAGGGGCTGGTCTACTTGGTGATGGACTACATCGACGGCCCCGGGCTCGACGCGCGGCTAAAAGAAGGGCCCATGACGCCCGACGATCTCATCACGATCTGCCGACAAGTGGGTGATGGCCTGCGGGTGGCGCATGCCCGCAGCATCGTGCACCGGGACCTGTCGCCCGACAACATTATCCTAAGGGACAATGACCCAGCACAAGCGGTGGTGATCGACTTTGGCATTGCCAAAGACACCAACCCGGGTGCCGAAACCATCGTTGGCAACGAGTTTGCAGGCAAGTATGCCTATGCCGCGCCGGAGCAGTTGAGCGGGCAGACGGACGCTCGGTCGGACATCTATTCGCTGGGAGCGCTCTTGCTCGCAAACTTCCGCGGCAAGTCGCCTGAGATCGGTGCCAACCCCATGGAGGTGGTGCAGAACAAGGCAAAACCACTTAATACCAACGGCGTGCCCGAACCGCTCAAATCGCTGATCGACCGGATGACCCGTCCGGACCCTGCGGCGCGGTTTCAATCAATGGCTGAGGTGCTGGGGTATCTCGATGGGGACACCGGAGGCACCCAAGACGCGCTATCTGATGCGACCGTGATTGCAACGCCCCCGCAAAAGCTCACCATTGAGACGCCGCAGACGGCGCAAAAGCGGAAGACAAAGGAAAAGACCTCTGGCGTCTCCGGAGGCCTCATCGCTGTCGGCGTTGCCGCCGTGCTCATCGGCGGTGGCGCTGCGGCCTATCTCGGCGGTTTTATCGGTGGCGGGGGCCCTGCTTATCCGCCTGTTGACCCCTTTTCTCTGATCATCCGCAACTTGGACAACTTTGATGTGGCGGCCACGGGCTATGTGCCCAGCGAGACAATGCAAGGTGCGCTTCTGACGCGGATGGAGGAGCTTGGGGGATATGCAGACGTCACCCTTGCCTCCGGCGAGATTGCGCCAAGCTGGGGCACGGACGTGCTATCCGTCTTGGATGACATCACGCTTTTGGACAGCTTTGAGTTCACGCTGCGCAACAACGTGGCCGCGGTCACGGGAACATCCGACGACGCGGCGATCATCGCGGCGCTCAATGGAAAGTACCCCGCCAGCTGGCCGGGCGCGCTTTCCGGTACGATCGATCTGGTGCTCACAAACGTCTTTTTGAGCGCGGCCGACGTTGAAGCCTTGCTGGACCAATTCGCCGATTGCGGCCCGCTCACGCAACTGTCTGATCCCGGCCCCGTGGGCTACGGCCCAACTGACAGGATCCGGATTGGCGGTGCGCTTGCGGGGGAGGCCAGCCGCGATGCGCTGGCCCGCGCGCTGCGCTCGCTTGCCGAAGGCCGCGGCGTGTCCGTTGAGACTGAGCAGCTCAACGAAACCCTCTGCGTCGTCGAAAACTACCTGCCCGAAGCGCCCGAGGGTGACCTGAACATCACCTTTGGCGATGGGGATACGGGCCAGCCGGTGACATCTGGGCAGTTCTACGTTGGTCAGAACCCGGTGATCGACATCATGATCCCCGCTGACGTGGTCGACGGATACCTCACGGTCTCCGTTCTCGACGTCTCAGGCAATGTTTTCCACCTCCTCCCCAACGTGGGGCGCAGTGAAAACAACGTGGCAACGCTCCGGGATGGCCGAACAGGGGAGATCCCCCTGCGCGTCGCCTTCGGCCTCACCGAAGACCGCCCGCCTGGTGGGATCGCCTTTACCATCGACAACAGTTCGCTGGGCAAGACCAAGATCCTGGTGCTGCATTCGTCAAAACCGCTCTTTCCGGAGATGCGGCCCACAACTGAATCTGCGGTCAGCTATGCTGAAGCATTGGCCAACCGCGCGGTCGACAACGATCTCGAAATCCGGTCGCTCGACAGTCAGATCCTGACCACCGCAGAGCGTTAGACACCCCCTAGAGCGCTCCGCCTTAAACCTGAATCGCCAATGCGCTGCCACGCTTCGCGCGCGCGGGACATCGGCGATACTTGATGTTTGAAGTTAAAGGCGGGACGCTTTACAGCACGTCGATCACCGCTGCGGTGATGTTGTCGGCCCCGCCCCCGGCGAGCGCCATTTGAATGAGGTGGTCACAGATCAATTCGATGGGCTGTGTTGACAACGCTGCGCGCAGCATCTCGAACGTGGCGTATTTGGTCAGCCCGTCAGAGCAAAGCAGAAACCGGTCACCCGGTTCGATCTCCCCCCGGATCTTCTCCAATTCGAGATCTTCACCAACGCCGACCGCGCGCACAATGGCATTGGATTGGGGGTGATGCTCCGCTTCGTCCCAAGTCATGTGCCCGGCCTCGACGAGGGCCGCGACCACCGAATGATCGGTCGTGATCATCTCAATTTCACCATCGCGCAACAGGTAAAGGCGGCTGTCACCAGCCCAAAAGGTTGCAAAGTGCCCATCCGCGAGGATCAATGCCACGACCGTGGCCCCCATGACATCGACGCCGCGGGCCTCCGCCTCTGCCCGGATCATGTTATGCGCGTTCTGGATCGTCTCGCGCAGCGCACGCATGCGCTCCAGCGGGGGCAAGTCTGGCGGGATCACCGCCGCCATGTCCGTGATCAACTGGCTGGCGTAATCCCCCGCGGCATGCCCCCCCATCCCATCCGAGACGATCCACACGTGCTGCTCCGGCAAGGCGACGACGGCGTCTTCGTTGACCTTGCGCTTATAGCCCACGTGGGTTTGCACGCTGTGGCGGGTCGAAAGGGTCATTGCTCGGGCCTCGCATCAGCCCAAAGAGGGGCAGTCAGATCAAAAAGCGCCGGTGCCTCATGCGCCCCGGGTAGCCCGTCGCATATCAAAACGCGTGATCGGCCGTCCAGCGTCGCCGACCAGAGGCTCGGCAATGCCATCGGATGTGTGTTCAATAGGCCCACCGCAAGCTCCGGCGCGATGCTATGCGGGTCCGATTGCGTCATCACCAAAGCACGGCCACGCTGGTGCAGCGGCGCAAAGGCGCGCGGTTCTGGGGCGGCAAAGGCCTGCAATCCTTCGGCCAGCCTGTCCCGGTTCATATCATCGTCCAAGCTGGCGAGCGCGAGGTCCTCAAGCGCTTCAAACGTGTCGGTCTGATCGAGATGATCAAGGGCCGCAGGCCCTTCGCGCTCCACCGCCGCCATCAATGCGAGGGGAAAACGCCGCCCGACACGGTCAACCGAGGGCATGAAGACCCCCATCACCTTGGCCGGTCCGGCAAGACCCGCAGTCAGCGTAAACCGCCAAATTGGGGCAGACATGTATTGGGCGTCCCAGCCTGTACCGCCCGCTTCGGCACCCGCGACCATTGCGCTTTGCACCCAATCGTCCCAAACCCGCACAAAGCCCGGGGGGGCGTTGAGTTGAAAGAAATCTCCCAAGGCTGGGATCTTTCCAAAGGCACCAAATCCTGTCTTCATCAAAAGGTCTTCGGGCAACTAAACTTCTTGAGCGCGGGCAAGGCGAAGGGGTTGAGTACCGAGCCCGACTGCAGTTGATAGATCGCAATCCTGCCTGAGACGTTAAAAATGATGCGCTTTCTGTCCGAGACATTGGTGCGCCTAATCTCTGCCGCGTCGAGCAGCCGGAAAAGCGCCCAGGGCCCATCTTTGGCAAGCTGGCTTTCCCCGTTGCTGAGGCTGGGCTGAAAGACCACGCCAGCCAACCCGACTGTCCCCGGCCAACTGACGGCGACGGGCGTGTTGTTGGGCCTGCGCGTCTCAAAAATGATGTTCTGTGATCCGATAGTGAGCTGTACTGACGCCGCTTTAGGGTCCAGCGCCTCAGGCGTGATCTGGAATGACACCGTCGGCTGCGGCCCGCCCGCAAAGAAGGCATCACGGATTTCCGCGGCGTGCTGAAGCTGCAAAAGCACAGCGTCCGAGATGCCCAGGTCAACATCATTCACCTTCCGCCAACTCCAAGGCCGGGTGCCTTGGTTCACGTATTTGGTAAGATGCTGCTGAAAGAAGGCGTCGATGAGGCCGCCGGGCGCAAAGATCTTGGTGAAGTCGGCCAACGCCACATCCGCCCGCGACCGCTTGTTGAAGGGATAGCGGTTGTCGAGCGCCTGCGTGCAGAAAGGCAGCACATTGGCCTGCCACGCCGCGTTGATCGAAGAGCGTGTGCCATCCGCCGTGATCCCCGAAGAACTGCTGGTGATCTGTGTCGCCCAACGTTCCAGCGGCCCGTCGATGCGCGCGGCCATTTGCAGAAACCGCTGCGTGGCGCTGCCGCCTTCGGCGGGCGTGCTGGCCACCCCGCTAAAGGACATTTTGTTGAGCTCTTGGTAAACCTCCTGCAACACCAGGATCAGGTTATCGAGTTGCGAGTTCTGCCCGTCGGGCCGCTCCACAAGCGTGTGCAGCCAGCCAAAACGCTCCTCAACATAAGACCCGGGTGCCTTGACCGGTTGACCGCTCTCCACAGATGCAGATTGCTGCAGCGCTTCCAGCAGGATCTGGCCCTCAATGCTCAGATTGCTGCGCGCCTCCATCCCGGCAATCTCACCCGCGGCACCTTGGACATTGCTGGTGTCAAAGCCCTCCGGCGGTGCCGTAAGCTGGGTTTCCCGGGCAATCTCATAGAGGATGTTCACAACAGGAGACGTGGGCCCTGAAAGGACATTGGTCACTTCCACCGCATGGCTCAGCGACTCCAGTGGAATCACGTCGATATCGCCCAGGATCGCATCATAGCGCGCGACATAATCGTTGTAGTAAAGGCTCAGCACATCCCGGCTCAGCGCCGTGAGCGCCGCATCGGTCTGCTCCGCCTCGCCGCGCGGGCCCAGCACCCAGCTTTCGTTCTGTATCCGCCGCGCCACGCCAAGTGCTTCACCCAAAAAGACATTGTTAAAGCCGTTGTAGGTGAAAATCCCCTCAACCCCGTCGTTCAGCGGCTTTCCGGAGGAGCGGACAAGCACGCGGGCCACCGCCGGGCCACCGGCGTCGGTGATGCGCCAGGTGGGCAGGTTGGTCGCTGCCGGGGAGGCGATGATCCCATTATAGACCCGCTGGGCCAGCGGCATCTCCGAGAGGATCGCCTGCACCTGTTCCACCAGCGGCCCGTTGAGCGCAATCTTCTCCATCGGCTGGCTCAGCAGCGCCTCAAGGTGCATCGTCAAATCCTCACGCAGCGCGATGCGAGAGGGACCGGAGAACGAGACGGACCAATCAATCGCCATCCATTCCTTGATCAGATCCGTGTTCATCGGCCCTTCCAGCCCCAGCATGAGGTAGATTTTGAGCGCTTCGTAAAGCAGATCAGGGTTGTTCACATTCGCCGTAATCTGCTCTTCCAGCCGCAGGAGCAGCCGCGGCAGAAACCGTTGGTTGAGCGCGGCGCGGTAGGTCTGCGCGGCCTGTGTGCCGATCACCTCCCCTTGATAGAGCCCGTAGGTCAGCCGCCGCTCGGGCTCAGGATCATCCAGCGTCGGGTTTGTAGGCATGTCGCGCAGCACGTTGAGCGCCGCCACAACGGGCACCAGATCGGTGTCGCCGATGGGGCTCGCAGGCAGGTTTGAGCTCAGGCTCTGATAGCTGTCCACATAGGTCGCGGCCTGGGCGATGAGGTCTTGGTTGCCCAAATAGCTGCGAGTAAAGAGCGCGCCGGTGCCAAGCGCAACCAGCACCGTGGCAGCAACCGCGAGCCGCTTGGTCCAGCGGTAGCGGCGCTCCACCTTGTCATCAGCAGAGACAAGGCCCGCCTCGGGGAACATCACGCTCTCAAAGAGCCGCGTGAGAAAGTAGGACCGGCCCTGCCCCTGCCCGCTGCCAATCGCTTGGCGCCCGATGCCAAAGGTGCGCGCCATGCCCAGCATCAGCCGGTCAATCGGTGTGCCTTCTTGGGTGCCAGAGGTGAAGTAGATCCCACGCAGCATATGCCGGTCCTGATAGCGGTTGTCCTGGAACACCTCCGTGAGAAAATGCCGCGCAACGCCGCGCATCGCGGCCACCTGTGCGGGAAAGCCTGCAACCAACGAGCGCCGCTGCGGGTCGGTCTCTGTCTGCATCCGTTCTAGCGACTGCGCGTTCAGCTGCCCCAGCAAAAGCGCAAACTCACTGTCAAAAGAGGCCAGCGGTCCCGCTTCATCCTTGGCGGTGGGCAGCGGCAGCGTGAAACCCCAGACCTGTTCGCGCTCTTCTTTGCCCAGATTGTCAAAGAACTCAGAGAAGCCGGCGATCAAATCCGCTTTGGTGAAGAGCACATAGACCGGAAATCGCACGCCCAGCTTTTCGCGCAGCTCATTGAGCCGCCGCCGCACGGCTTGCGCGTGGCTCGCCTGCGTCACCTCGTCTTGCTGCAAGAGATCGCTGAGCGAGATCGCGATCATCGCACCATTGATCGGCTGGCGCTTGCGGTACTTTTTCAAGAGCCCGAGGAACCCGAGCCAAGAGGCGTTATCGACCTCCGCATCGCTTTCCTGCGTGGTATAGCGCCCCGCGGTGTCAATGAGCACGGCGTTGTTCGTGAACCACCAATCGCAGTTGCGCGTGCCCCCAACCCCGCCGATGGCCTTCTTGCCCAGGCTTTCTGCCAGGGGAAACTGAAGGCCCGAATTCACGATGGCAGTGGTCTTGCCCGCACCGGGCGGGCCGATCATCACGTACCAAGGCAATTCGTTCAGATGTTTGCGCCCGTTCTTGGACTTGCGCAGCTCCGCCATCGCAGTCTTGAGCTTACCGCGCAGTTCCGCAATCTCGCCGCCGGTGATGTCATCCCCGCCGCTATCAACCTGTTCTGCAATCTCTTCGGTCATCTCCTTTTCGCGCTTGCGGCGGCGCAAAAAAATGAAAAGGCCAATCCCAAAGAAGATCAGCCAGATCACCCCGATGGTGATGACGCGTGACAGGATGCTGTCAAAGGGGCGCCAGGTCTCCCCGCCTATGAACGGCGCGAGATACCAAACCGCAAAGGACAGGGTCGCGGCCAAAAAGAACAGCACGAAGTAGACCGAGCGGAAGAGCGAGAAAAAGCGTCTGAGTAGCATGGCTTACGTGGCCTCCTGCACAAGCAGAACTTCAATCCGGCGGTTACGCGCGCGCCCCTCCCGGGTGGCGTTATCGGCAATCGGCTCTTTCTCCGCGCGTCCCTCGGCGCTCAAACGGTCCTGATCAGCGAAGGTCGCCGCCATCTTGGCCATCACCGATTTGGCCCGCGCGAGGCTGAGATGCATGTTGGAGGGAAACCGCGAGGAGCGGATCGGCACATTGTCTGAATGCCCAGTGATGATCACCGGCCCCGGCTCGTCGTTGAGCGCATTGGCCACCCGCAGAACCGGTTCCGAAAAGGCATCGGTCAGTTGATCCGAGCCGGAGCCAAACATGCCTGACCCTGCGATGCGGATCACCAGCGTATTGCCTTTCTGGAAAACCTCGACGATCCCCTCGTCAATCTCAGGCTGCAGGAAAGAGACCACCTTTTCCAAGCGCACCTCTTCCGCCGGAGGCGGCGGCGCGGGCGGCGGCGGCGGCGCGCGGCGCTGGAGCGCGGCAACAGGTCCGCTGTCAATGACCGAAAGCTGGCCCAGCAAACGCTCGGCCTGGGTTGAGAGCAGGTAGGAAAAGCCGGTGAACTGCAACGCCAAAAGCGCAGCCGTCGCGCCAAGCGCAATCCACACGAGCCGCCAAGCGGACAATGCGCGGAACGGCCGGTCCTCGCCCTCCCAATGAGGCGACAGATCCCGCTCCACATCGCCGCGCTGTGCCCGGATAATGCGCGCGAGGCCCTGGCGGATCTGTAAATGCTTGTCCGGCCCGCCCTGTTCCACCCTCAAGCGCCCCTCAAAACCCAGCGAGAGGCACATGTAGATAAACTCCAGCATGTCGAGGTTGGTCTGCGGCTCCTTTTCCAGCCGCGCAAGCAGGTCGTAGAACCTGTCGCCGCCCACCGTCTCACGGTGAAAGGTGCCCACCATGGATTGCAAGCCCCAGCTAGACTGCCCGCCCCAAGGCGTGTTCAGCACCACATCGTCAAGCGTGGCACAAAGCGCATAGCGCGCGACCTTTACCGTTTGCGCCGGAACACCCGCCTGCAGCGCACGGTTTTCAAAGGCCCGCACTTCAGCCACCACAGATGAGCGCAGCTTGTCGGGATCCATGTGTTGCGCCCGGTTGCGGATCCGGCTGATCAGCGAAAAGAGCGGGGCCGCCACCGCCGTGAGTTGGTTCATGCCCGTATAGACCATCTCGGTCTCTTGCGGGCCGTCAGCGGTGCGTGCCTGCGGTGCGGGCGCCGCGGCGGCGGGAATGCCCATGGCATCGACCGGGGCTTCCATCGGTTCTTGGATGGGCGCAGGTGCGGCGGGCGCAGCCGCAGAGGCCGCGGCCGGGCGCCGCCCGCCCGGATTGGGGCGGATCACCGTCTTATCGGTGTCATCGGGTTCTGCAAACGGGTCATTGTCAGACATGGCGTGACAGCCTCCCTTACGCGCGCATCAGTGGTTGCGGATCGCCCAAAGCTCCATGTTGAGCCCCGGATATTGCCCCGAGACATGCACCGCGATCCCGCCCGTGCTGGTCATCTTGCCCCAATAGGGGCTGTCCGAGGCCAGCTCAAAATAGACGACGCCCGCATGATAGGGGATCTGCCGCGGGGCCACGGGCAAGGGGCGCAGCGTGATGCCCGGCAGGGCGGAGTTCACCAATTGCCTGATCTCCTCCACCGGGCCGATCTTGGACTGACCGGCAAAGTGCCGCCTGAGATCCTCGGCGGGCACATCCGCCGTCACTGCAAGCACAAAGCCCGCCGTCGTCACCAACTTGCGGTCGGTGATCACCCCAACGCTCACCCCATATTTGCGCGCCTCCAGCGGGATTGAGATCGCCGTTTGATCAATCACGGAGCTCATGTAGCGGCGGATGATCCGAATGACCGGCGCAAAAGTATAGGTGAGGTTGTCGTGCTGATAGGGCGGAAACTCCGGGGGCTGCTTGTCGGTGGTCATGAACGTCGACAACTCGCCCGCAAGCGCCACGCACTCACGGTACGCGTCCTCAGGATGCAGGTTCTCGATGCTCGACAGATGCTTGAAAATCGGGATTGATCGATTGATCAGTGTGAGCAACATGAAATCGGAGATCTCAGGCACCGCTTTGGCACCGCCCCCGTCGCTGAGCCGGGCGGCCAAGGCCGTCATCCGGTGCGACAACAGCCCTTCGACCTCGCGCATGAACCCGTCAAGCGGGGTTGCGGCACGCACGTCAAGGCAGGAGGGGATGAAGGATTTGTCGAGGATGATCTCTTTGTCCGGGCGCACCTCGATGATCCGCGCAATGGGGATCGCCAACAGATCGGAAAGATCATCAACGCCAAGCGCAAAGCGCAAGCGCAGTTTGCCCAGGCCCATCATCACCGCCTTTTGGTCGCGGCCCATCGTATCGCTGATCTCAAGCTCAGAGGGGCGCAGACGGCTCACCGATTGCTCATTGCCCGTCAGATCAACCTCAACCGCCCCTTGGCGCCGCTGCGGCACGGTGAGATAGACAACACAGTCCTTGATCGTCTCGGGCACCTCCAGCGCGGGCGGATGATCCTCAGCCTGCGGCACGCGGAAAACGGTGCCATCCTGGGTCAAACCAGCACAGCCCTTGAGGGCGAACTGGCCCACTTTGAGAACCTCCTCGTCGATCTCCAATGCACTCACGCCCCAGCCATAAGGCCGCATGCGGCGGGCCAGCCCGCTCACCAGCGCTTCCATGTAGCGGTCCGCCTGTTGGAAATGGTGCGGCTGCAAAAACAGCCCCTCCGTCCAAAGCACTTTACTGTCCCAGGACACGCAGTTCTCCCTTATCGTCCCGACCCCTCCTGGGGCGGCTTACTTGAGCTTCTCCAACTGACCCTGATAGGCGCGCGCAAATTCGCGGCTAAAGAGCTCATGAAAATCGTTCTCTGCCTGATCTGAGATCTGGCCATACATCTTTTCGTAGACTTCCCAGTAACGGGCTTTCTTACCCTTCAAAAGGTTGCCAAGGCCGCCGCCACTTTCGATTTGTTCCCCCAGCACCTCGGGGTCGAGCTTGGCCAGCACGCCTTTGAGCGCGGCCTCCATCCCAGAGACCATGGCGACCTCATGTGCCTTGATATCGTCCAGCGCCTGGGCCGTCGCGGCTTCAGCGTCGAGATAGCCGCGGGTCTTGGGTTTCACGAGCGCCTCAATCGCCTGCTCAGGGCTGATCGAGAACTTCAGGGGATTGTTGCCGCCCCGGCTGATCATCGTCTGTTCAATGCGAAACTCGGATTTGATTGAGGTGCGCGTCATCAAGATCTCGCGCAGACCCGTGACCATCACCCGCATGACACGGCCCATCTGCGCCATTGTCTCGGTCAGCGCGGCATCCTCAATCTCCAGCCCTTCGACGTCGAGCGCCTCAAGAAAAGCCCTCGCCGCGGCCGCATCTGCGGGATTGGGCGGGGTCGCTGGGGTGGAGGCGGGGCGCTCATCCGCCAGTGCGTCTTCGCTGGGCGGCGGTGCTTGGGGCACCTGATCGCGCGCATCCGCCTGCGGTGGATCGGCAGCCGGGCTCGGCGTCGTGGGCGCAGGCGTGGGTGCTGGTGCCTCCCGCGCCTCCGGCGCTTCAGGGTTGAGAAAGTCATCATCCCAGTCATCCGGGATCATCGCCGGTCCGGTCGGCAAGGGCGGCCGGAAACTGTCGCTGGGGCTGGGGTTATGCGCCGATTGGCTGGGGCCGAAATCCTCCGGGATCCCATCGCCTGGCTTGGCAAAGAAGGGATCCTCATCCTCCCCCAAAGGCGGCAGCAGATCGTTGATGGGATCGCCCGTCTTGATCTGCCCGGGGCCTTTCGGCCCGTCAGGTGCGCCCAGCAAATCGTCCAGAAAATCGCCGCCGGGGCCGACATCCGCCAAAAGATCTAACGGATCGGGGGCCTGGGCTGCCAGCCCGTGGCTCACCTGATTTTGCTGCAAGGGGTCCGCGATCGGCGGCGCGATATCCTCCATGATCTCAACCAAAAGCTCATAGGTGCCGATGCTGAGTATATCCCCGTTGTTGAGCGGTGTGGCAACGCGCCCCAGCGGGTTTTTCCCATAGTTCAGAAAGGTGCCGTTGGTGGAATGGTCGATCACCACAATGTTGCCGTTCTGGTCCTCAATCACGCAGTGACTTTTGGACAATTGCCGCTCTGGATCAGGCAAAACCACGTCGTTGGCAGGCCCGCGTCCCAGGCTCAACGATCCCCCTTGCGGCATCACCGGGATATGCGCATCCCCGGGCACCGTGCCGGAGGTCTGGAACGTGAGCCTGACCGCCATCTACAGCCTATCCTCCGATCAGCACAGTCGGGCAACAAGGCGGTATGATCGCGCCACCGCAGGCCAAGACATCCCCAACACGCGCGGCGGGCTTGCTGTTGATGAGACAGGTAAAAGATCCCATCACCACAGGATGCGGGACAGCGACAGGGGCCATGGTGCCAAGAGTTGCGGCAGGCAAACTCCCAATAAAGACATTTGGCGACGGATTGATCATCAACGGCACCGGAACAGGTGCCGGCGGCGGCGGGATTGCCGATGCGTTGCACATGTGCAGATCTGTCATACGTGCTGCGGGTTTGCCCATTATGTGGCCTCCTGTTCTTGGGGCGCCAAGGAGATTCGGCCATTGCCGCCCCGCGCAATATCAATCGCGCGGTCAATCAGCATTTGACCGTACTCATTGAACCTATCAGCGTTTTTGTCCAACGCCACGATATTCATCGCAAAAGCGCAGGTCTCTGCAGCACCCGCAGGAGCCGGGAACTCCGCCAGATCGGCCGGGCCCAGAGTGCCATCCGCATAGAGCACCGACATCGCGATATGGACTGTGTCGTCATCGATATAGGCCTCATCCATCGCGTCACGCGCCCGGATGCGGTTTTCTTCGTTAGGTTTGAACACCCACTCCTCGGAGACCGCAAGCGACTGTGGATCTTTATCCGACTTCGGCCCGACATAGTCGCGCGCGGCCAGGCAAGCCCACCACACCCGCTCGCGCGGCGGCAGCACAATGGCCAACAGCCGCAGCACATCGATCATCGCGCCCTTGCCGTCAAGCTCGGTGAGCACCTCATCCGCCAAGGCAGCAACTGGGGCCTCTATCCGCGTGGCCAGCCGCGTGTTGGTCAGGGACAGCAGCTTTGCCACCGGTTCCTTCGGCACTTTGGTGAGATCTTTGAAACGTTCACTCATGATCCCGCCCTAGTTGATCTTTGTCAGAGAGCCGGAAAGCGTCAGTATGCCGGACGCGGCGACTTTCACCATAGGTGCCTCGACATTCGCCGTCCCGGTCCCCGTCACCTTGACACCCGCTTGGTCGATCACAACTGAGCTGCCGCCAACTTTGAGCGTGATCTTTGTTGCTGCCGTCATTGTGATGGTCCCTGCTTTTGCATCAACCTTGATATTGCCCATCTTCACGGTCTGCGTGAAGTTGCCCGTACTGATCTCCTGGTCAAAGTCACCTTTGTGCACGACGGTGGTCTTGTCGCCCTTCATCACTTCTTCGGTGACGTTTTGCTCAACGATCTGCAAAAGGCTTTTTGGGTCAGCCGTCATTCCGATTTTATGCACGTTGTCGTCCGAGGTCCCGATGTTGATTTGTGCCGCATCCTTAACCAGCATTTGGTAGTCTTTTTGTGACTGAATATGGACAAATTCGTCGTTTGATTTGTCCTCAAAGAGCAGCGCATTGAAATCGTTGGAGCCGCCGTTGGGGACAGAGCGCGTCTGAAGTCCCGTTTGGGTTGGTTGGTCCTCTTCTATGTACGGGTGCATGGTATCTTCATTATAGAGCATGCCCGTCACAATGGGGCGATCAGGATCACCATCCTCAAACTGGATCAGCACCTCTTGGCCGATCCGCGGCACCCAATTCAAACCCCAGTTCTTGCCCGACCAGCCTGAGGCGACGCGGATCCAACAAGATGCCGTGTCATCCTCAGGATTGACCCGATCCCAGCGGAAATGCACTTTGACGCGGCCATATTTATCAGTGTGGATCTCCTCACCACTCGGTCCGACAACAACACCGGTCTGCACGCCGGGCACCTCTGGCCAGGGCGTGACAAGTGGCGCACTGTACTTCTGCGTCTTCTCAATGCCGACAATGCGATACGTGTATTCCTCTTCGTCAGGATGGACGAGCCGGGTTTTTTGAGGATCAACAAAGTCTTCTGTAAAATCGGGCGGATCTTGGATCCGGTGGGTTGCCGCGATGACCGCGTAATCCGTGTTGATCGATTTCACCCCATAGCCGGTGAGCGCAAAGCGAAAACCGCTGCCCATGACCCGGGTGGAGCCAAATCCCTCGAACTCTTTGAACTTCGAGGTCTCCGCGCCCAGCCGAACCTCGGCGAACTTCTTTCCCACGTCTTGCTGGTCGCGGAAATGACCCGGCAGATCGTAATACTCATAGCTCTTGTGGGCATGACCGCCTCTGAGATCTTGTGCCACAACCTGCTGCTTTACCGATGGTTTCAAAAATTGGTAGTCGCGCAGATCGACCTTTCCGCGCACCACGGCCTCGTTTTCTGACCACACATGCATGGCCCCAAAATTCGCGAGTGCTGAATCTGGTCGCGGGTGATAAGGGATCTTGACGTCAGGCTTGACGTCTTTGAAGCCGGTGAAACTGTCCGTGATCACGAGCGTCTCGTCTTTCAAAAACGCATCGTCGCAGTCAAAGTAGTAAAACAGCCCCTCTTCTTCCATCAGCCGCGAGAGAAAATCAAAATCGCTCTCACGGTACTGCACGCAGTACTCCCGTTCGGCGTATTGGTTCGAAGTGCTGATCTTTACGTTGGCGCCAAAGTTATGCTTGCCCAGAACATCTTGGATGATCTGCACCGCAGTGCGTTCCTGAAAGACGCGGTTGTTGCGCGTCAGGGTGAGCATCCAAAACCAGGGGCGCACCTCGGCGATGTATTTATCCTCATCGGTCGAGGTATCTTCCGCCTCCACGCTGATACAGGTGCCGGTGAACATGCGCCCGTTGGTGCCGCCCCCCTCATAGGCAACATGCACGGTCATGTTTCGCCCGACCATCTTTGAGAGATCCAAGCGGGTCTTGCGGGCGGTAAACTCCACCTGCATTTCTGTGAGCGTAGAGACCCGCTCCGTGATGATCGCGGTCTCAAACTTTAGATGAGCATGTTCATAGTTCCCCGACATCCAGACCGATGCGTTGTCTCTGGGTTTGCTAACCGTCATGGCGCACCCCCTTTGTGCTCGCAAAGTCAGAAGCGGTCACGCCTATCGCGTCAGCGCAGCCCGCCGGAGCGGCCACGCAGTCATTGCGCCGGATCAATACGTCCGTCATATCTATTTACTCCCATTCACAAACGCCGCGAAATGGCGGGTCGTGGGGTGAAATTCCAAATCATGCGGCGAAAACTGCCGCGGTCTTTATCAAAATGTGTTCTCTGGCCGCTCGGCGCGACCGAATTCAGTCCTTCATGCCTTCTGTCGGCCCCAGCACCCAAAATCGGTGCAGGAACCAGACGTCTTACTCAAAAGAATAGACAAAATCGCTATCCTTTACATCGATCGTGACCGCACTCACCGGATCGCCCGCCATCATGCGGCGCAGAAATTCCGCCGAGATGTCAGGCAACATCGTGTTGGTCACAATCGCGTCGATCATCCGCCCGCCGCTCTCCAATTCTTGGCAGCGGTCCACGATGAGATCGACCACCGCATCGGTATAGGTAAAAGGCACGTCATGCGTGCCCTCCACCCGCTTTTTGATGCGGCCTAGTTGCAGTTTCGTGATCTCCGCGATCATCGTGGGGCTCAGCGGATAATAGGGGATCGTCACCAGACGGCCCAGAAGGGCGGCAGGAAAGATCTTCAACAAGGGCTCCCGCAGCGCTTTGGCAATGCCTTCAGGCTCCGGCAAAAGATCAGGGTCGGAGCATAGATCCATGATCAGGTCCGAGCCGGCGTTGGAGGTGAGCAAGATCAGCGTGTTCTTGAAATCAATGGTGCGCCCCTCGCCATCCTCCATGATCCCTTTGTCAAACACCTGAAAGAAAATCTCATGCACATCGGGGTGCGCCTTTTCCACCTCGTCGAGCAAAACGACAGAATAGGGCTTACGGCGCACCGCTTCGGTCAGCACCCCGCCCTCACCGTAGCCCACATAGCCCGGCGGCGCGCCTTTGAGCGAGCTCACGCTGTGCGCCTCCTGGTACTCGGACATATTGATGGTGATCACGTTCTGCTCACCGCCATAAAGCACCTCAGCGAGCGCAAGCGCGGTCTCGGTCTTACCGACGCCCGACGTACCAGCCAGCATAAAGACACCGATGGGCTTATTGGGATTGTCCAGACCTGCGCGGCTCGTCTGGATGCGCTTGGCGATCATCGCCATGGCGTGGTCCTGACCGATGACGCGCTTGCCCAAATGCTCTTCAAGGCTGAGCACCGTCTGCAACTCATCGCTGACCATGCGACCCACGGGAATGCCGGTCCAATCGCCCACGACGCTGGCCACGGCCTGCTCATCTACGATGGGCAGGATCAGCGGGCTTTCGCCCTGCTCATCGGCGAGCTTGGCGTTGGCGGCTTTGAGCTTTTCCATCACCTCCGCACGGGCAGCCTCATCCAGGGCGTCGTCGCCGCCTTCCGGCGCGATCTCCGCCCCGTCTTCGGCCGGCGCACCGCCTGCGCGCAGCTGCGCGCGCAGATCAAGGATCTCGGCCACGATCTCTTTCTCCGCGTCCCAGGCCGCTTGCAGGCCGGTCAAACGCTCTTCCACCTCGGTCTTCTCCGCCTCGACCTTCGCGCGCCGCTCGGTCACGTCGTAGCCCGCGGTCTCATCGCGGCCGATGATCTCCAATTCGGTGTTGAGCGCTTCGATCTTGCGCGTGGCGTCATCGACCTGCGCGGGCACCGCGTGCTGGCTCACCGCAACCCGGGCGCAGGCGGTGTCGAGCACGCTCACCGATTTGTCGGGCAATTGCCGCGCCGGAATATAGCGCGCGGAAAGCGCCACCGCCGCTTGGATCCCTTCATCGAGCACCTGCACTTTATGATGCTTTTCCAGCATGTTGGCGATGCCGCGCATCATCATGACGGCTTTGGGGATATCCGGCTCTTCGACCTGCACCACCTGAAAGCGGCGGGTCAGCGCGGGATCTTTCTCAATATACTTTTTGTACTCCGCCCAGGTCGTCGCCCCAATGGTGCGCAGGGTGCCGCGCGCCAACGCGGGCTTGAGCAGGTTGGCCGCATCCCCAGTGCCCGCGGCACCGCCCGCACCCACCAGCGTATGCGTCTCATCGACAAACATGATGATCGGCGTGGGGCTCGCCTGCACCTCGTCAATGACCGAACGCAAACGGTTCTCAAACTCACCCTTCATGCTGGCCCCGGCCTGCAACAGCCCCACGTCAAGCACCAGAAGCCGCACGTCTTGCAGCGCGGGGGGCACATCGCCGCGCGCGATCCGCAGGGCAAAGCCCTCGACCACCGCCGTCTTGCCCACACCCGCCTCCCCGGTGAGGATCGGGTTGTTCTGGCGCCGCCGCATCAGCACATCGACAATCTGCCGGATCTCTTCATCGCGGCCCACAATCGGGTCGATATCGCCATTCTTGGCCTGCTCCGTGAGATCAGTGCAGAACTGCTTGAGCGCCTCGCCCTTGCCCATCTGCGCCGGTGCCATCGCATCGGACGCCTCGCCCGGCACGGCACCGCCACCCACGTTAGAGCCGTCTTGCGCGCTCATCCCCTCTTCGGGTGAGCCATCCGTCGCGTCGTGAAAGCTCTCTGAAAGATCGTCCTGCTTGATCGTCGCCAACTCGGGCGAGATCCCCGCGAGAATGTTGCGCAGCGCGGGTGTCTTCAGCATGCCGAGGAGCAGATGCCCCGTGCGCACCTGGCTCGCGGAATAGAGCAGCGAGCCAAAGACCCAGCCCCGCTCCATCGCGTCCATCAAATGATCCGACAGATCAGAAATCGCCGAGGCCCCGCGCGGGAGCATATCAAGGTTGCGCGTCATTTCAGCCGCGATCTTGCCCGGGTCGAGGTCGTAATGCTGCACAATGCGATGAATATCGCTGTCCTGCCCCTGCAGGATCTGGTGCAGCCAATGCACCACCTCAACGTAGGGATTGCCGCGCATCTTGCAAAAGACCGTGGCCCCTTCCACCGCCTTGTATCCAAGGCTGTTGAGCTTGCCAAAAAGCGCGACCCTGCTGATCTCTGTCATCTTCCCTGTCCTTTATCCGCTACGCTGCCGTCCGGCTGGGCGTGAGGAAGAGATCCTCCGCATCCGGCCGCGCCGCGCCATCTTGTCTTGGGATCACCCAACTCGTCAAACCGAGCCGCGTGTCGCCGCCCAACATGCTGCGCGGGACCTCGTCGCCCCGCAAAATCAACTGCGCCTCCCAATCGAGGCTATCGCCCACATAGGTGCGCACGATGGCCTCCAGCCGCGCAAAGCCTTCGGTGCCGGGCAAAAACCGTTCATAGCGCTCGCGGTTCAACGGCCCGATGCACAAACGAAACTTTGCCCCCCGGCTCCACACCTTGCTGCCAATGCTGGTGGTGCGGCCCAAACCGGCAGGTTTGCCCAACGCCCAGCAATCGTCCGGTTCCAACTCCAGCCACGTGCCCACAAACTGCTGCAAGCGCACCTCGACGCCAAAAAAGCTGCTCAGCATGGAGACAAGGCCCTCTGGGTTCTTGCTCGCGCGCGACAGATGCGCCGCAAAGTGCCGCCGCGCCAGATCGGGCATCGCATCTCGGTCGCGAAATGCCGCCCCGCGAAAGCCTGCAATGGCCGCAACTCTCTGCTCCACCTCATCTTTGCCGCGGTCAAAGCTCGGTGCCGGCTGGCCCGAACGCCAGGCGCGGTAAAACAGACTCATCATCCTGTGTGTGAGCATATCGGCAAAGGCGATAAACGTGCTATCGCGGTGATTGCGCTTACGGTCACGTGCGTAATCCGTGAGGTGCAGCGGCAAAGGCCCCATGGGGCCAAAAAGACCAAAGAAGCGATTGATGAGGCGCCCAGGTGCCCCCGGCCCGCCGGGCTTGAAATCCGTGATCGTTGAGGGCGGGAAGGCCAAATCCGGCTCCTGTCCCAACCTCACCCGATCCTCGGCCGGGCGCCGCGCATTGCCCAGGCGCGGTGCCTCAGGGTTGGCCGCATCAATGATGCGCAGCGCCTGAAGAATGTGATGTTCTTCAGGGGCCTCCGCCAACCGGGCAAGGTGGGTCAGATCAACTGGCCCAGGCCGCTTTTCGGTCGCCATCTGGCAATCTCTCCTCGACGTTCTGTGGTCAAAACGGTTTCCGTAAAACTGTTTATCGTCGCGTACTTTGCAAAGAAACGCTCCAGCACCGTGCCCAGCACGTAAAGACTGGTGCCCTCAAAAAAGCTCTCATCGAAATCGATGGTGATCTCTTGGCCGCGCACCGCGGTGGAGAGTACCTCATCACTCATCCGCCGCACGATTGCGCGGCTCTTCACGCTGCGGATCCCCTCCAGCTGCTTTTCCGTCACACGGTTGCCCAAAGGCGCATAGATCCCGATGAGCTCGCGCAATGCAGCCGCTGAACTGCCCTGCCCTGTCTCCGCGATGGACAGGTAATTCAGCGACAGATGGCTGATGAGCCGCCAGGCCGTATCGCCCTGCGCCAGCGTAGGGTTGGGGCGTGTCGGTGGGATTGGCGTTTGCACCGCCTTCACCGGCCCACCGTCAGGCAGTTGAAAGACGCCCTCATCCCCTACCGCCAGCAGCATCGGCAGATCGCGATTGGTGCACAGCGCGGTGACCGCCAACTGATCGAGGTCGGCTGGGTAGGGCGCCTGGTTCTGATCCACGAGCGTGAGGTAAATCTCGGAGCCCAGATAAGACGTGCGCACCCCGCGCAGCCGTTCTTTCTCGTTGCGCTGCCGCATCTGGCGCGTCTGCGTGTAATAGGCGGTGTGCACATCCCCCGCGGAGGTGAAATCGGCATCCGAATAGAATGGGCGAAAGGGCACGTCGTCTTCGCCCTTGGCACTGATCCCCGTCACGCTCTCGATCTTGTAGATCTCGAAATCAAGGCCCGCCGTCCGGTTTGGCACCACATGCTGATCGGGCCGCTTGTGGCTGATCTGCACCCGGTCGCAGCGCTTGCGCAGCAAATTCACGGCTGGCACGGCATTCAAGGCAAATGCGGCGGGGCTCACCGCGGTGGCCAGTTCCGCGTTGCCCTCGGCCAAGAGAATGTAGACATTGACCTCCGGCCCCTCGGCCCGCGCCAGCGCCGCCCGCAACCCTTCAAGCCGCACGAAGAGAAAGCGCTCGGGTAGCGCGAAGTATTCCTGCAGCAAGCGGTAGCCGTCAAACGACCGGCGCGGCGTGGGCAACAGTGCCTCATCGGGCTCCAACCCGGCCTGGGCCAGCCCGCCGTCCAACGCCACGGCCCAATCCGCCCGCGGATCTGTCGAACGTCCCGCCAGACCGACACACTGCGTGCACAGCAGCTCATAAAGCGCGTAATTCGCCCCCGATTTGCGATCAAGATAGAGCGTCAGGTCGTCGAGCGGCAGGTCCGCCATCTTATCGCCGTCCACGCGCTTGAGTTTCAGCCGTACCGCCGCCCGCGCGCGCGGGTCTGTCGCAACGCCCGCCGCCACAAGCGCACCGCGCGCATCGATGTACTCAGCCTCGGCAATCTCTATGGGCCAAAGCGTAACATCCGCCGCCGTACGGAACTCACACGGCGTCTGCTCCCCCTCCATAAGCCGGCTGCGCAGCTTGGTTTGGCGCGGCAAGACGTAGCCTTTTTTCAATGCGGCATTGCTGAAGTCCGGCTCAAAACGTGCGATCATCATCGACGGCGTGGGAGCCAGGTAATGCGGGTAAACAATCTCAAGCAGATGCGAGGTAAATTGCGGGTACTGCAGCTCAAGCTCAAGCTGCACCCGTGCTGAGAGAAAGGCCACCCCTTCCAGCAAACGCTCGACATAGGGGTCGAGCACTTCGACCCCCTCCATCCCCAGACGTCCGGCAATCTTGGGGTAGGCCTTGGCAAACTCCGCCCCCATGTCGCGCATGTAGGTCAGTTCGCTTTCGTAATGTCTGAGCAGCCGGGTATCCATTCACGTCACCTGACGCCTTCCAGCTCAACCTCACCCGAGGTCATGTCCACCTTGCTGCGCAGATAGACCTCAATGGGCACCGGCTGCGCCCACATGTCGGCGTGGATGTCAAAACTGACGATCATCCGCGATGCATCCTTCTCGGTGCGGATCTCAACGGACGCCGTGCCCGGGATGATGCGCGGCTCGTGGATGCTGATCGCGCGCTGGATCGACTGGCGGATCAACTCCGCCTTTATCTTAGTGGAATACTCCCCCGCCACTTCAGAGACGCCGTAATTCAAAACGGATGTCCGCACATTGGGATAGAGGTCCTGCTCAAGCATACTCTCGATAGAATTGGTGTTGAGCAGCCAGGAGAGGTCGCGCTTGATGATCTCGCGCAGCTGCGCCATGTCGATGGCGCGATAGGACCGGGCCTCGGTCTTCTCCTCGGGCGCGTTGTCGGTGAGCCGATCGAGCAAAGACGGCTGCAACCTTTCAGAGAGCATATTGTCAGCCATCGGAAGCGGCCTCATCCGGTGCGACATCCAGCACCAACTCCCGAAGATCCAGGAGCGCGTAGTCATCCACATCGGTGGCAAAAAGACGCTGGCCGATGCCCAGAAACGTCTCTTCCCCCGCGTCGATGAAATCTGTGGCGCGGGCAAGCTTGGCCGCATCCGTGCCCTTGTCAGGCGTGCCCGCGTAACGCGTCGGGATGAGGACGACCACTTCGCCGCCATTGCGAAGGGTCAATGCGCCCGCCGTCCAAACGGAATCGCGCAGATCTTCGGGGGGCTCGACCGTGAGCTTTGCGATCTGCGAGAACGGCAGCCAGAAATAGCGCCCGTTGATCACGACCTCCAACACCGGACCAAGCCGCATGTCAGCGTCGGCGATCCAGTCAAAAGCGGTGCCGTTGATCTTACCGCTTGTGGTGGGGGCCTGCTCAAAGGCTTGACCGCGCAGCGCGGCGGCCTCCGCCACCTTGCCTTGCGCAAAGAGCTTTTGCGCCTCAATCAGCAGCGCGAGCCAAGGCTCGGGCTCACCAAAAACCATGGGGTCCTTTTCACCGCGAAACACTTTCTCACGGTAGACCTCGCAGATGATCCCTTCACGGTAGGTCTGCGCCATCATCAGCGCGGCGGGATCCATCTCCCCGCTGAGCTTGAGTTGCGTGATCGCACGCTTCCAATCGCCTAAGACGCAGAGCAACTGAAACAGGAAAATCCGCAGCTTGGCATCCGCCGGGTTGCTGCGCACCTTGTCGGAAAGAGCGGTCAACGTCCCAGCCAGATCGCCGGATTTGAGATGGTCTTCGGGCGTCAAGGCGGGCACTCCGGGCAAATCGCGAAGGGGGTATGGCCAAAGCCATGGGGGTGCAGTGCGCACAGATCGCGCGCACTGCTGTGGTAGGAGTCTTTACTTTGCCTTTGCCTTGCCCACGTCCCACTTGACCGCGGACTTGGCTTTTTCTTTGTTCTTTGTGTCGAGCGCTTTGTACTCAACCTCAATTGTCGTATACATCAACGAAAAGGACTCCGTTGGGACCATATCTGTGCTCCCGCTCGTCGTGAAAGACGCGATCATGGCGTCGGTCAGAAGGTAGGTCATGTAGGGCTTTGCATCTGCACCTTGAGCTGCATCTGCCCGCAAAAAATGGATCTTCACCTCGTTAAAAACCGTGCCCGCTGCAACAGCCTCCATCAGTTTCGGAGACGCCAAGCTGTTTTCAGTCACGCAGTCGATGGCGCTCCACTGCGCTTTCCCCATCCCCTTCTTTGATGAGCCGAGGTCCTCGACCATAATGTTGCGCATGACGCTCTGCGAATAGCTTTGGATGATGATCCAATCCTTGTGGTTCTCTTCGGTTGCTTCGCCCTTAATGCCGGGGATCTCAACGTACATGGTCATTTTGTGTTCCTTTCAATAGGATGTAAGTTTGATCAGGGGGTGGTGCATGTTCTCAAGGAAATTCGAGAGATCATGCAGCCTTTTCAGAAGGGAGCTTGGACACAAGCCGCAATGATACCGAAAGGCCTTCAAGCTGGTAATGCGGTCGCAAGAAGAACTTCGAAGAGTAATATCCAGGATTGCCTTCCACCTCTTCCACGACGACTTGCGCCGCTGCGAGAGGTTTCCGCGCCTTCTCATCTTCCGACGAAACGTCGGACGTGGTATCGACGTAATTTTCGATCCACTCTTGCAGCCATGACTCCATGTCATCTCTGCTTTTGAACGACCCGATTTTATCGCGCACCATGCATTTTAGGTAATGCGCAAAGCGGCAGGTCGCAAAAAGGTATGGCAGACGCGCTGCCAAATTCGCATTCGCGGTCGCGTCAGGGTCGTCGTACTCTGCCGGTTTGTGCAGAGACTGCGCGCCCATGAACGTGGCCACATCTGTATTCTTCCGGTGGATGAGGGGCATCATGCCGTTCTTGGCAAGCTCCGCCTCGCGCCGGTCGTCGATGGCGATCTCGGTGGGGCATTTCTGATCCACACCGCCATCCGAGCTGGGGAAGGTATGCGTGGGCAGACCCTCCAACGTGCCGCCCGATTCCACACCGCGGATCCGGCTGCACCAGCCGTATTGCTTGAACGATTTGTTGATGTTTACCGCCATGCCGTAGGCGGCGTTCACCCAACCGTATTTGTTGCTGTCGGCGCCATCGGTGTCTTCTTCAAAAGCAAAGGCCTCCACCGGCTCGGTCTTGGCCCCGTAGGGCATGCGGCCGAGAAAGCGCGGCATCGCCAGGCCGACATACTTGGAATCCTCGCTTTCGCGCAGGGACCGCCACGCAGCATACTCCGGCGTTTGGAAGATCTTGGTCAGATCGCGCGGGTTGCTCAACTCGCTCCAGCTGTCCATCTGGAAGAGCGACGGCTGCGCCCCGGTGATCAGGGGCGCATGCGCCGCCGCGGCGATCTTGGCCATCTCGCCCAAGAGCTCCACGTCCTGCGGGCTGTGATCAAAGTGGTAATCCGCCACCAGGCTGCCATAGGGCTCGCCGCCCAACTGGCTGAATTCCTCGGTGTAGAGCTTTTTGAAGATCGGCGACTGGTCCCAGGCGGTGCCTTTGAACTTGCGCAGGGTCTTGTGCATGTCCTTTTTGGAGATGTTCATGACCCGGATCTTCAGCATCTCATCGGATTCAGTGTTGTTGACCAGATAGTGCAGCCCGCGCCAGGCGCTTTCCATCTGCTGAAACTCTTCGTGGTGGATGATCTCGTTGACCTGATCGCTCAGCTTTTTGTCGATCTCCGCGATGATGCTCTCAATGGAGCGCAGCACATCGTCGGAAATCAGCGCGGTATTGCTCAGCGCATGCTCAGCCAGGGTTTTGACTGCCGATTCGACCGCCGTTTTGGCTTGGTCTGACTTGGGGCGGAACTCTTTTTGCAGAAGGCTCGCAAAGTCGGATTCTTCTGTGGCGACGGCACCTGCTTCGACCTGGGATTCTTGTTCGGCCATGTTCAGCCCTCCTCTTCGTCAGATGGCTTTGGCGCGGAGGCCAAGGATTTCATCAAGGACGGATCGTTAATCACCTTATTGAGCAATTCTTCCGCGCCTGTTTTACCGTCCATGTAGGTCATCAGGTTGCTGAGCTCGGTGCGCGCGTCCAGCAACTCTTTGAGCGGCTCAACCTTGGCAGCAATCGCCGCGGGCGAGAAATCGTCCATGCTCTCAAAAGTGATGTCCACGGCCATATTGCCTTCACCTGTCAGCGTGTTGGGCACTTGGAAGGCCGCGCGCGGCGCGATGGACTTCATCCGATCGTCAAAGTTGTCGACATCAATCTCAAGGAATTTGCGGTCCGCGACGGCGGGCTGCTCCTTTTCGGACTTGCCAGCGAGATCGCTCATCACGCCCATCACAAAGGGCAGTTGCACCTTCTTTTCTGCGCCATAAAGTTCGACATCATACTCAATCTGCACGCGAGGCGCCCGGTTGCGGGCGATAAATTTCTGGGAACTAGCCATGCTGGGCTCCTTCTGGAACGAGGTGTGTTGTCTTTGTCTTTGGCGACATCAAGGTAAACGGAACGTTAACAAAATCGTTAGTCATCATCTTCCTCAAGACCACCGATGATGTTGACATTTTCAAGGCCGGACGGCGCCATATCGTTTATGATCGTCATAAAATCCGCACCCACAAGCTTTTTCGCACGCTCTAGGAGAATAGGCACCGGGCTGGAGGGTTCAGTTCGTTGATAATAGGAGATAATCTTGTCGAGCGCCTTGGTCACATCGGCCTGAGAGTTGATCGCGCCCGAGAGCGGCGCACCCCCGCCGGCAGGGCCTGCGGCCGCTGAGCCGTCGCCCGCGTCGTCACCCTCAATGTCGGCCACTTCCCCGCCGACCACGTCTGACAGTCGCTTGACAATGGACGCCACGGTCTTGTCAAGCAGGTCAAGCGTGGGCCCGTAGCCCGGCGTGTTTTCGTTGAACACATCCTCAATGGCGCGCACGTGCTCGCGAATGCGCAGCGCGCTGGCCATCGTGGCCTCAAGTTCTTCGGCGTCTGTGTCCTGCAGGGCCGCACCGACCGCTGACGCGTCAATCACGTCTTCGGAGGCCGGTGCTGAGATCGTGCCATCCGCGATCTCCATGTCGCGCAGCGACAGGGTGCCGAACATGCGGCTGTTGGTCAGCGGTGCCTTGCGCAACGCACGCACCACCTGGTCCGACCCCGCGAGCCCCTGCACCGCGTTGACGCGCATGGTGGCGTCACCATCGTCCTCGTCGAGCTGCGGGTGGCAGGTCTCCCAATGGTCTTCCAAAACGCCGCGGATGTACTCCGACATCACCTCGAGCCCGCGCAGGCCCTCAGTATGCAGCGTCGCCTGCGCATAGAGAACGGCGGCCCGGATCTCATGGCTCGCGTCGAGCACCTCCTCGGCCTTCTTGGCAACCTCACCCCACTCGGGATCCTCCGCGGGGATGATGGTGTCGCCCTCCTGCCGCTCCTCACCCGGCTGCGCGGCCAGCTCCAGGTCGGTGAACCGCGTGTCATACTCCAGGTTGTCACCACTCGGCGCTTCATCAGAGCGCGGTCGCAAAAGGGATTCAGCGTCCAGCATGGTCTCCAGCCGTCTAAACGGAATGCGCCCGCCAGGGCGGCATCTGTTATTTAATTTTCAGGTTTGAAGCGCGGTAAAATCCGGCTCAAAGCATTTTCAAAAATATTTTCAGCCAGACTAAAAATGTACGGCCTCAAAAGGTGTCTTGACGCATTAGAAGCCTTATTGCCTATTTCATGTCAATCACTTTTCACCAAAAAGACGAGGAACGACCTTTGCCACAACCCGTCCGGCGCACCCCGCATGCGGCCCACCGCCCTAGTTTTATTGCCTTATCACGGGTTCGTGATTGCAGAAAATTTTTTGTATCTTTGGCCTGGGGTATCTTGGTCTGCGCCGCACTGATGCTGGTCGCAGCCCCGATAAAGGCGCAGCAGGCCGGGACGCTCACGGTCGAACTCAACAAAGTGGAGGCCTCTGAGTCTGGCGGCTGCAGCGCGTTCTTCCTGTTTCGCAACACGACCGAGAACAGCTTTGAGGGCTTTGAGATGTCGCTCGCCATTCTGGACACCAACGGCGTGATCGACCGCCTGCTCTCCACCGATGCCGCACCTCTCCCCGTCGCACGCACCACGCTCAAACTCTTTGAGATCCCTGAGATTGCCTGCAGCGATATCTCCGAGATCCTGCTGCACGACATCACCTCCTGCCGTCCGCAAAATGGGGAGGAGATGGACTGCTTCCCGATCCTGGATCTCCGCAGTAAAGCCGCTGCCGCCCTGGTGAAATAGCAATGTCGTTCAGTCTCGCTTCGCTTGGGGCCGGTGGCGTGGTGATCGCGGTGCTTTTGATGCTGTCCGCCATATCTCTCACGCTGATCGTGGTGAAGATCATCCAGCTTTGGCCCGTGCGCGGCGGCAGCGGGGCGCGCGATGCCGCCCTCACCCACTGGGCCAAGGGGGAGAAAGACAAAGCGCAACGCGAGATTGCCGAGGCCCGCAGCCCGGCGGACCGGGTCATGGGCTATGCGATGAAATCGCTCGCCCGCGGCTTTTCCGGCCCGCCGCTGATGACGGAGCTTTTGCGCCGCGGCAACGCAGAGTTTTCCCGGATGAACGGGATGATCCGCGTCCTGGAACTCATCGCTATGATCAGCCCGCTCTTGGGTCTTTTGGGCACGGTGCTGGGCATGATCCAGTCTTTTCAATCACTTGAAATGGCCGAAGGGGCGGCGAACGCCTCCGTCCTGGCAGGCGGGATCTGGCAGGCGCTTCTGACCACTGCCGTGGGTCTTCTGGTTGCGATCCCGGCGGCTGTTGCGGCGGTGCTGCTGTCTGCGCGTGCAGAGAGTGCCGCGCAGATGATTGAGGACAGTGTGGGCCGCCTCATGCTGGTTGAGGAAGATCCTGAAGCTGCGTGAGAGCTGAGCCCGCCATGCGCCCACCCCCTGCCCTCGTTCTCAAGCGCCCGCGCCCGCCCAAGGCGCTGATCTCCCTGGTGGCGATGATTGACGTGCTGCTGATCTTGCTGGTCTTCTTCATGGTGACCTCGACCTATCTCGATCTCGACCTGATCCCGGCCGTCGCGCAAGACAGCGACGCGCCCGCGGACACCAGCACCGCCACGGCGACGGCGGGCACGCTGCTAATCCGATTGGGGGAGAGCGGCACGCCGGTGATCCGCGGTCAGGAGATGAGCCTAGAGGGTCTCGACAGCCTGCTGCGCGAGCGGCTTGCAGCCGATCCAGCGCTTTCGATTGTGATCCTGCCCACCGGTGTTGCGCGCATGCAAGCGCTGATCAGTGTGATGGACACCGCAACCCAGGCCGGCGCGCGCCAGGTCAGGGTGATCCGATTGGAGGGGCGCGGATGAAGCTCACGCGCCCCCCGGCCCGCCAGCAGCCCGAGACCATCATCGCGCTCATCGACGTGGTGTTTTTCCTGCTGGTCTTTTTCATGCTGATTGGGCGCATGGATGCGACCGCCCCCTTCGACGTGACCCCACCCGAGGCCACCACCGGCAGCGATATGCCCGCCGGCGGGATCACGCTTTCGGTCAGCGCGACGGGGTTCATGGCGCTCAATGGGATCCCAGCCGCTGACCCCGTGCCACTGATTTTGGCACAACTGGCGCAGGCACCCGATACTCTGGTGCGGATCAATTCCCATCGGGAGGCGGAGTTGCGCCATATCCTACCGCTCATCGCGCGGTTGGAAGCGGCAGGCGCGCGCGATGTGGCGCTTGTCGTGACCCCGGCAGCGGCCCCATGAGGCGGGCGGGGGTTTGGTTCACCGGGCTCGCGCTCTCTGGCCTCGCCCATCTCGGCGCGGGGGCGGCACTGATGGCCGCCCTCACACCGCAAGAGGTGCCCGATCAGAAGCGACCTGAAAGCCGTCTTGAGGTGAGCCCAGAAAGCGTCACCGAAAGCCGCGCCGCCGAACAGGTGCCTGACAGCACCGCCACCGCCGCGCAAGACGCCGAGGGCCGCGCGCTGGCCCCGGGCGCTGTGCGCACCGGCACGGCCCAAGTGGCAGCACCGCCGTCCGAGCAGGCTGTCCCCGCGGGGACATCCGGGGAAAGTGTTGGAAATTCAATGTCTTCTGAAAGCGTCTCAGCGGCAGCGGCGCCCGCCGTCAGCGCTGAGGCTGCCGCACCGCCACGGGGAGAGGCCACCGCGCCAAGCGCACTTGCTGCTCCGGTGACAGTTGCCGCGCCGCCGCCCGTTGCCCTTGCCCGCGTGCAGGCCCCGCCGCTTGCGCCCGCGCAGAGGGCCGCGCCAGTTATGGCGGTCACCGGCGCGGCCCGCACGCCGCCCGCTCTTGCCGTCACCTCTGCACCGACCCCGGTTGCGACCAGCCTGGCCCGCCCCGCCCCCGCAGAGGCTGTGGCCGCAAACCCTTTGCCCGCGCCCCTGCAAACCGCCGCTGCGGCACCCGCGCCGCAGATCGCGGCGAAGGGCCAAGCCCCAGAAGCGGTTGTATCAACCGCGCGTGAAGCCCCAGCTGAAGTCCAAAGGGCCGCCAGCCTGCCCGCGACGATCCCGGCCCCACAGGTCTTGGTGGCACGCGAAAACCTTGCCGCCAGCGTACCCGCCGCCGGGGCGCGGGTTGCATCCGTTGCGGCACCCACCAGCGCCGCCTTCGCGGGACCCCTGCCAGAGGCCACGGCCGCCCCCAGGGCACCGGTGCCCGCCGCCCTTCCGCCGGGCAGGCCAGAGGTCACGACCACCAAAGCGGTGCTTGCCTTCCCCGATGCCGGCGGTGGGGATATCGATCCGGCTTCCCTCGCCGCGTTCCAGAGCTTTACCCAACCCAACGCCGAGGGCAGCGACCCCCTGCGCGACAGCGTGAGCGCCGCACTCCGCCTGCCCTGCGCCCGCATGCAGGTGAGCTTTGACCCGCTCACCACCACGCTTGAGGTCACCGGCCATGTCCCCGACCCCGCGCAGCGCGCGCCCGTCATCGCAGCGTTGCAAGCGCAGATGGGCAGCGACATCGCCGTGCGCGACAACCTGCTGATCCTGCCCGCGCCCCAATGCGGCGCGCTCAGCGGGATCGCAGCGGTGGGGTTGCCACAATCGACCGATCAGATCACCAACCCGCTGATTGTGGGCGATGACACCCATGCGCGGCGCTTTCGCTACATCAAGGACGATCCGCTGGTGTTGGATCTGACGGGCCCGGACTATCCAGCCTACGTCTACGTCGATTACTTCGATGCGGACGGCAATGTGATCCACCTGAGCCCGAACGCACGCGCGCCGCTGCGTGCCACCACGCCCAAAGAGCAATTGCAGATCGGCGCGCGCCGCGCGGATGAGGAAGGGCTGATGGTGATCATCGGCCCGCCTTATGGCCAAGAGATCGCGGTGGCCTTTGCCGCATCGGTCCCGCTTTATACCGAAGAGCGCCCGATTGTGGAACCGGCGGCCCCCTATCTCGTCTGGCTGCAAGCCCAAGTCGCCGCGGCGCGCGCCGCGCATCCGGATTTCAAAGGCGAATGGGTCTACTTTTTCGTGCAAACCGCGGCGCAGTAGCGGTGCGCGGTAAACCGCTCTGCGGGTGACCGAAATGCAACCGTAGACAGGACTTAGCCCAATGTGAGTTGCGTCTTGCCCAGAAAAACGGCAGGCTGATTGTAGTGAGTGGTGTGTCTTTTTTATTTCAAAGCATTGACGTCGCGCAGTAGGAGTCCAACACAATGGCACCCCATCAGCCCATCCTGACGGCGCTGCGCGGGAGCGTTGCGGCGGCATGTGTGATCGCTTTGGTATCGCCCGCGCTTGAGGCGCAAACCGCATCCGAGATCACGCCGCCCACCTTCGCCCCCGACGCGCAGCGGCTGCAAGGATCGGTGGTTTTCTCCGGCGCGCGGGGCACGCAGGCGCCCGCTGGCTCGGACAAGCTTTTGATCAATCTTTCTGGCGTTGTCATTGAGGGCGGGCTCTCGGAAATGGCAGCGGCCAACGCGGCGGTGAGCGCGCGCCTGTCGGGCAAAACCATTACGGTTGCTGAGATTTTTGAGGCTTCGTCCGATCTCGAAGAAGCCTATGCGCAGGAGGGCTTCGTGCTGGCCCGCGTGGTGCTGCCCGCGCAAGAGTTGCGCGATGGTGGGCGGTTGCGCATCGCGGTCATCGATGGGTTTGTGGAAGAGATCGACACGGCAAACATCCCCGAACCCGTGCGCGGGCGCATTGAGGCGATCACCGCACCGCTGGTCGGTCGGCGCAGCCTGCGCCTGCCGGAGTTGGAGCGTCAGCTTTTGCTGGCGGGGGACACCTACGGCGTCTCCTTGGGCTCTGCGCTCGCCGCAGGGGCAACCCCGGGCGGCACCTCGCTGATTTTGCAGCCGGAGTTTCGCCCGATCACCGGTTTTTTCGCATTTGACAATGCCAACGATGACAGCCTCGGGCCCGTGAACCTGAGCGCGGGCATCGAGTTCAACTCGCCACTGTCTTTGGGTGAGACGCTTTATGCGCGGATTTCCGCCGCGCCCACATCCGACAACCAACTGGATTTGGGCAGTGTTTTCAGCGCCGACCCGGCGGTGCGCTCACTGTCTGTTGGCGGCGTCGTGCCCCTCGGCCTGGACGGCTTGACGCTGAACCTTGAGTTCACCGACAGCCGCACGGCGCCTGATGATCTGGAGATCCCGACGACCAGCCGGTTTGAGCGTGCGTCCGCGCGGCTCTTTTACCCGGTGATCCGGTCGCGCAACCGCAATATCTCGGCGCAGTTGACGCTTGATCTGCAAAAAGACGAACAGTTCCTGGTCGGCGCGGGCGACACCCGCACGCCGGTCTATGAAGACCAGACCTCGGTCTTGCGCGCCGCCCTAGATGGCTTTTGGCTCACAGAGACGGGCGTGGCGATTGAGGCGGGTGCGGCGCTTTCGCGGGGGATCGACGGCTTTGGCGCGCGCACCGCAGAGGACGCAGCGGGCGGCACGCCCTTGTCGCAACAGGGGGCGGATGCCACCTTCACCAAGCTCATTTTGTCGGGCCGCTTGCGCACGGCGATCAACGAGCAGTTCAATTTCTCGCTGTCGGGCCGGGCGCAGGCCTCCTTTGGCGATGCGCTGCTCACGTCAGAACAATTTGGCATCGCGGGCGGGCAGGAACTCTCCGCCTTTGACGCAGGTGCGCTTAAAGGCGACAGCGGTTTTGTCGCCCGTGCCGAAGTGTCCATGCCGCAGCAAGTCAGTTTTCAAGACCAATCCCTTTTGATCAGCCCTTACGTCTTTGCCGCCTACGGCGATGTCTCTCGCGAGGCACCGACCGCGATTGAGGCGCCAGACACATCCGCCAGCGCCTTTGGCATTGGTGTAGAGTTTAACACATTGACCGAGTCGAATTTCTCTGCCGCGACATTGCGGATTGAGTATGCACGGGGGAACCGCGATGATGACCAGCCGGACAGCAACCGCTTTAGCATCCAGGGCTCGTTCCGCTTCTAGCCCACGCCCGCCGCTGACGCGCGCGGCGCTTGCGCTCAGCACCGCGCTGACACCGGTTTGGGCCGCGGCCGACACGTTGCCCACCGGCGGCACGGTGGTGCATGGCAGGGCGGCGATTGGTGCGCCCGCGGCCGGCGCAATGACGATTGATCAATCAAGCGGCAGCGCGGTGGTGAATTGGGACAGTTTCTCGATCGGTACCGGCAACCGCGTCACCATCAACCAGCCCTCCGCCGATGCGGCGATCCTGAACCGGGTCACGGGCGATGCCACCAGCCAGATCCACGGCCAGTTGAACGCCAACGGGCGCGTTTTTGTGATTAACCCGAACGGGATCTTCATCGGGCCCACGGGTCGGGTGAACGCGGGCAGCTTCGTGGCCTCAACCCTCAATGTGCGCACCGAAGACTTCGTTTTGGGCAATATGGTATTTGAGGGCGATGGGGCCTCTGCCTCCGTTGTGAACCAGGGCCAGGTCGAAGTGGTGAGCGGCGGTTATGCCGCGCTGATCGGCGGACAGGTCAGCAACGCAGGGACCATCCGGGCGCCGATGGGCTTTGTGGGCCTGGGCTCTGGCGAGCGCATCACGCTGGATCTGGGCGGGGACGGGTTTTTGCAGGTGGCGGTGCCCACCGACAGCGACGATCCCGCGCTGCAAGCACTCATCGAGAACTCGGGCACAATTGAGGCCAACGGCGGCACCGTGCAGATGTCGGCGGCAAGCGCCCGGCAGGCCGCGCGCCATGCGATCAACATGAGCGGTGTGGTTGAGGCGCGCAGCGTTTCGGGCCGCAACGGGCGGATCACACTGGGCGGCGGGGGCGGCAAGGTCTCGGTCAGCGGGCGGGTGCGCGCAACGGCGGCCCGGCCGGTGGTGGAGGTCACGCAATCTGCGCGCCCCACAGCACGGCCCGCGCGCGGCGGGGAGATTACCGTGACGGGCGGGGAGATCACGCTCGCGGGCGCTGAGATCGACGCGAGCGGCCCAGACGGCGGGGGTGACATCCGCATCGGCGGCAACCTGCGCGGCGGGCCAGGGCTGCCGCAAGCCGACAGGCTCTCGGTTGACTCGGCGAGCACCGTGCGCGCCGATGCCTGGGGTACCGGCGACGGCGGGCGTGTGATCCTGTGGTCCGAGCTCAACACCGATTTTGAAGGCACCATCTCGGTGCGCGGCGGAGATCTTGGCGGTGACGGCGGCTTTGCCGAGGTTTCCGGCAAGCAGGTGCTGCGCTATGCTGGGTTCACGGACGCGCGCGCGCCGGAGGGGGACCGCGGTACGCTGCTCCTTGACCCCTCCGACGTGGAGATTGTGGGATCGGCCCCGGGCACGAACCAAATTCTCAACACCACCATCCAAACCGCGCTCGCCTCGGCGGATGTTGAAGTGGCCACCAATGACAACGCCGGCGACTTCCCCTTCCCGGACTCAAGTGAAGCGGGGAATCTGCAGGTGCTGGCCCCGATCACCTGGACCTCAGGCTCAACGCTCACGCTCAACGCGGAAGGCACCATCGACATCAACGCGCCCATCACGGGCACCAACGGACGGCTCTTTTTGCGCGCGGCCAATGACAGCGGGTCGAACCTGATCCGCACCTCGGCGGCGGGCACGGTCGATGTGGGCGTGTTCCGGATCACCGAGGGTTTTTGGGAGCAGGTGAACGCCACGCTGCCCAGCTTTAACGCCACCAACTTCGTGCTGGAAGAAACGCCCGATGTGAGTTTCCTGCGGGCCTTGGGCGGGGATGGCTCTTCTACGCCCTACCAGATCACGGACGTCTACGGCCTGCAGGGCGCGCCCACCGTGAACAGCGGGCTCGATTCCTTTGAGCTTGCCAATGACATCAGCATGGTGCCGACTTTCACCTGGTTCAGCCTGTTGTCGGACGGCAACGGCAACCGCAGCCAGGGCCTTGTTCCGCTCGACTTTGAAGGCTCCTTTGATGGCGCGGGCTTTACCATCTCGGATCTCTTTATCCAGCGCGTTGGCACAGTCAATTCCGACACAACCGCCGGCCTCTTCCGCAACCTGGGGTCGGCTGCCTTTGTTGAAAACCTCACCCTGCTGCGCCCGCTGTTGGACGGCAGCGATGTGGGCGCGCTTGCCGCCGCGAACGAAGGTCGGATCGATGCGGTCACGGTGGAGGGCGGCAGCATCGGCTCTTTTCAGCAGGTGGCGGGCGGCCTTGTGGGCGTGAATGCCAGCAGCGGGATCATCAGCGGCGTGCGCGTGAACACCATTGTGGGCGTTGGGACGGACCCCTCGGACGGGTCGAGCGCCACGATCCCGCAGAAATTCTACGGCGGGATTGCGGGCATCAATGACGGAGGGATCGAAGAATCGAAAACCGCCGGCGACATCAACATGCGTTTCGTGACCACCGGTTTCCTGGGCGGGATCGCAGGCGATAACCCAGGCACAGTCTTTGACAGCTATTCGGAGATGAATCTCGACGCCAATGTAACGGACGCGGTGACAACCTCCATCGCCATCGGCGGCATTGCGGGGCGCAACACGGGTGAGATTGAGGCGACACTTGTGACAGGCCCGGTGACGCTCACGGGGACAAACCAAGGCGCGCTTGGCGGCGAAGGGGCGATTGTCGGCAACGATGATCCCGGGATCGATACGGTGCTCGATTCCTATTATGATCTCAACACCACAACCCAGCCGACCAGCGGAGCAGTGGGTGAGCCTTTGGCCGAGAATCCAGGTCTCAACACCGCGGACCTGCAAGACGTCGATTTGATCACAAGCGCGATTGAAGCGGCCGGTTGGGACACCCAAGTCATCTGGTCTCTCCCCCAGGATGGCATTGATTATCCACGACTTTACCGGGTGGACCCGGTCATATCGGCGGATGATACCACATCGGGCCTGACATTCACCTACAATGGCACGACAACATTCGCGGCGCAGAACTCGCAGTACTTCGGTGGTCCAAGTGTCTTTGAGTTTGGTCCCGTGGGGGACAGCGGCGACCTCACAACGCTTGATCCAAACCTGACCGCGTCTGATCCGAATGTCGGCGCGATCACGGTGCGTTTCCCAACGAGCTTTACCAGCAACTTGGGCCAGGACTATGACGTGCGCTCGCGCAACATCGCCGCCACGATCGACCCCGCGCCGCTGGTGGTCACCATCGACCCGACCACGAAGGTCTTTGGCACTGTGCTGACCTTTGGGGACGTGAACTTTTCCGCCGCGACGCTCTTTGGCACGGATCAAATCACCGGCGGCACGGTGGTCAGCGCGGGCGCGCCTGCGAACGCACCGACCTCTGGCAACCCCTATACGCTCGATCTGAGTGGCCTCACGGGGCCGGGCATCACCAACTACACGGTGAGCACGGTGCCCGGGACCTTGACCATCACCGAGGCCGGGTTGACGATCAACATCAACAACCTCAACAAGGTCTACGGGGACACGCTGACGTTCAGCGGGACCGAGTTCAGCACCGTGGGACTGTTGGACGGGGACAGCGTCACGTCGCTCACCCTCTCCAGCCCCGGGGCCAGCGCGGGGGCCACCGTTGCCGGCGGACCCTACACCATCTCAGGCAGCAACCCGATTGGCGATGGCCTTGACGGATACACCATCACCATCGTGCCTGGCACGCTCACCGTGACCCGGCGACCTGCGACCATCAATGTGCCCAACATCGCCAAGACCTATGGCAACGCGATCTCCCTGGGCAGCAGCAATTTCACCGTAAGCGGGCTCGTTGGGTCGGACAGCATCACCGGGCTCAGCCTCTCAAGCGCGGGCACCGCCGCGACGGCCCCCGTTTCCGGCAGCCCCTACCCCATCACCGCATCGAACCCGGTGGGGACCGGTGCCGATAACTACACCCTGACCGTGACCGCAGGCACCGTGACGGTGAACCCTGCGCCGCTGACCATCACCGCGGATGACCAGCAAAAGGGCTTTGGCGAGAGCTTTACCTTCACCGGCACTGAATTCACGGTGAGTGGCCTGTTGAACACCGACAGTGTGAGCAGTGCAACGCTCACCAGCGCGGCCACCGATGCAACTGCCCCGCTGACCGGGCAAACGGGCGAGGCGATCTTTATCAGTGACGCAGAAGGCACCGGGCTTGATAACTATGCGATCACCTTTGTGGACGGTGTCTTTGTTGTGGCACCCGGCGATTTGATCATCACGCCAACGGATCTCAACAAAACCTACGGCGATGAGCTCATCTTTGCAGGGACCGAATTCACGGTAGAGGGCCTCGCACCCGGCGACAGCGTGGACAGCGTGACCCTGACGAGCGCGGGCAGCGACCCCTCGGCGCAGGTTACGGGCAGCCCCTACGCGATCAACGCCGCCATGGCGGTGGGATCTGGCTTGGAGAAATACGACCTTGTCTTTGCGGACGGCTCGCTGACCGTCGTGGCTGCACCGCTCACCGTCACGGCCCTGGATCAGACCAAACAACAGGGCCAAGCGTTCACATTTGCGGGAACGGAATTCACCACGGTGGGCCTGCGCAACGGCGACAGCGTGGACAGCGTGGTGCTGAGCAGTCCTGGTGCAGCGGCAGAGGCGCAGGCGGATGACGGCCCATTTGCCATCACCGTGGGCGAGGCGAGCGGGTCGGGCCTCAACAACTACACGATCACCCCGGAACCTGGAACCTTCACGGTGCAGAACATTCCGCCCGAGCAACCCGTGAACCCGGAGCCGCCCGCCACCACCGGCAACGGCACATTGATCAATCCGACCGATACGATCACCATCGGCTTTACCTCCGAACAAGTGCCCCTCACCGGGCCCAATGCCTCGATTGGGATCGGCACGACAACGGCTGAACAAGAGGCTTCTACGACAGCCGCTGTGCAGGTGGGTCGCAGCACGCAAACCCTTGAACAGGCTGAAGAAAACGCAGCGTTAGTCGAGGCGCTTTCGACCGAGGTTGAGCTTGCTGTGCAAAGCTGCGGCACCTCGGATCAGGATTTCAGCAGCTACATGGCGTGCCTCGCCGAATCGCTCGACACCTATGCCAATGCGCTCGATGACATCGTGAACGACCTGCCCCCTGAGTTTGAGCAGGTCTCTGCCGTGATCCGCCAGGCGCGTGACGGGGTGAGTGCCGCGGGGGCCCGCGCCGAGGCACGGCTGGCCACGGCCACCACCGAAGCGCAGCGGATCGCCATCCGGCGCGATGCCATCAACGAGGCCCGCGGGGCCATCGCCAATGCGCAAAATGAGATCCGCAAAGCGATCAACCTCATACGGGCGGATGATCCAGAGCTCGCAGCGGTGCAGCGCCAGACCGGCGCGCGCATTGTGCAGGCGTTTGACACCATCGATACGGAACTGGTACGCGCGGTTGAACTCTAGAGGGGTCTTATGATCTCGCGCCTGCGCCGCTTTGTCATCGTCTGTTTTATCCTCTGCCTCGTGCCGGCGCTTGCCCGGGCGCAGGGCGGGGACGAGCGGCGTGTGGCGCTGATCATCGGCAATTCGGCCTATACCAGCATCACCGCGCTTGATAATCCCGGCAATGACGCGGCGGATATGTCCGTGGCTCTTGAAGGGCTGGGCTTTGAGGTCTTTCTTGGCATCGACGCCACGGCCGCGGAAATGGCACAGCTCACGCAAGATTTCTCGCAGGCGATCACGGACGCTGATGTGTCAATTTTCTACTTTGCCGGACACGGCTTTCAGGTAGGCGGGCAGAACTACCTCGTGCCCACCGACGCAGAGATCACGCAAGCCTCTGATGTGGCGGATGAAACCATCCGTCTCAGCACGATCCTGGAACGGATGGAGACAGCACCCGGCATTAAGTTTGTCTTTCTGGACGCCTGCCGCAACGATCCTTTTGCCGGGGCGGTCGGCACCGTCTCCGAAGGGCTGGCACGCACCGGCGATGCGGCGGATTTCCTGATCTCTTTCGCAACGCAACCCGATAACGTGGCCTACGACGGGACCGGGCGGAACAGCTTTTTCACCGAAGCACTGTTGAGCCACATCTACACGCCAGGCCTCGATGTGAACGATCTGATGATCAACGTGCGCAAGGACGTGCTGGCCGCCACGGGCGGGCGGCAGATCCCGTGGGAGAACTCTTCTCTCACTCGGCAGTTCCGCTTTGACACGCGCCCCGACACCGTCTCAGCCGAGGCCTTGCTGTGGCAGGTGGCGGCAGACGCCCAGGACCCGCAGCTCATGGCGCTTTATGCTGAGCGCTACCCCCAAGGCGCGCATGTGGGCGATGTGATGGCCTTTCTCAACACCGGCGACGGGTCGGTGACGCGCGACATTGGCCCCGCGCAGAGCGATGAGCAGCAGGATCGGCTTTGGCAGCTGGCGCGGCGCAGTCGCATGCGGCCGTTGGTGCAATTCTATCTCGATCAGTATCCCAGCGGTGTCTATGCCGAGGATGCGCGCTTGCTCATCGCCTCTCTGCCGACCGATACCGAGGCCGGGGCGGGCCGGATCTGCGAGCGGCTTGCCACGCACCCGCGCGATGCCACCGCGACCATTGCCGGCAGTTCGATGGCGCAGCTTGGCCAAAACGCCTTCAGCGCCATTCAAGCCTGTCAGGCCGCGCGGCGCGAGAACCCGAACCTGCCGCATTACACCGCCCTCTTGGCCCGCGCGACACTGGCGGCGGGGGACACATCCGAGGCGCTCTATCTTTACCGCCAAGCGGCGGAGGCGGGCGATCTGCGCGCCATCGTGAGCCTGGGGCTGCTCACCGAGGTGGGGCGCGGCGTGGACCCGAGCGTCAGCGAGGCCCTGCAATACTATGAGCGGGCGGCAAACCTCGGCAGCCCGGACGGCAAGATCAACCTCGCGGTGGCCCTGCTGCAGGGCACCGGCATCCAGAAAGACCCGCCGCGCGCGATTGAGCTGTTGCAAGAGGCCGCAGAGCTTGGCTCCGCCCTTGCCACATTCAATCTCGGCGTGCTGGCGCGTGATGAACAGGCGGGCGATCCGTCGCAGGCCTTTGGCTATTTCCAAGATGCCATCAAGCGGGGCGAATCGCGCGCCTATCTGGCGAGTGCGATCATGCTCGATGAGGGCCGCAACGTGCCGCGCGATCCGCAGGCGGCGGCCAACATGCTGTTGCGCGGCGCGGCGGAGGACAGCGGGCAGAGCATTGCGCAGATGACCCAGAACACCCGTGATTGGTCGCGGGAGACCATCGCCGCCGTGCAGACACGCCTGCAAGCCGCCGGATACTATACCAGCACCATCGATGGGCTGAGCGGCCCCAATTTCATCGCCGCCCTCGACACCTGGCGCAACGGTGGGTTCAAGGCGGACGTGCTCACACCCTAAGCAAAAGTCTTGGAGACTGCCCATGAAACTCGTCACCTACCGCCCCAGCATTGAGGCCGCCGCCCGGTTGGGTGTCTTGCAAGACGATTTGGTCGTCGATGTCGCCGATCTGGGCGGGGAACGCGGGCTGCAGTTTCCATGCACAATGCTCGATTTCATCGATCTGGGGCCGCGCGCCTCGGAGCAGTTGCGCGGCGCGCTCGAGGCGGCTCAGGGCAGCTACGGCAATGCCCGCGCGGTGCCTTTGGCCGATGTCACCCTGCTCGCCCCGATCCCGCGGCCGCGCAAGAACATCTTTGGCATTGGCCTCAACTACCGCGATCACGTGGCCGAAGGCGTGCGCTCACTTGATGTGCCGCCAGATCTGCCGAATGAACCGGTGATTTTTTCCAAACCGCCCACTGCGATCACCGGCCCCAACGCGCCGGTGCATCACAACGGCAAGATCACGCAGCAGTTGGACTGGGAAGTGGAGCTTGCCGTGATCATCGGGACCACCGCGCGGCGGGTGCCCAAGGCGCAGGCGATGCGCCATGTTTTTGGCTATTCGGTGATGGTGGACGTCTCCGCCCGCGACAACCGGCGCGCGGGACAGTGGATTTTCTCGAAAGGGCAGGACACCTATGCGCCTTTTGGCCCCTGCATTGTCACCGCGGATGAGATCACCGACCCGCACAGTTTGGATCTTTGGCTGACTGTAAACGGGGTGGAAAAGCAACGCTCGAACACCTCAAACATGCTCTTTCAGATCGACACGCTGATCTGTGACGTCTCAAGCGGGATGACGCTGGAGCCGGGCGACATCATCGCCACCGGCACCCCCGAAGGCGTCGGCGCGGGCCGCGATCCGCAAGAGTGGATGTGGCCGGGCGATGTGATGGAGGCGCATGTGCAGGGAATCGGCACGCTGCGCAATCCGATCATCGACGCGACCACATTGGATTAACTTCCCGTCCTGCGCGAATCACCCCTCGGTAGACTGCACCGGCTTGGGTGCTTCAAAAAGCGACAGCAGAACCGGATTCATTTCAAGGAAATCGGCAAACGCCTCTGTACAAGCGCCTCGTCGTGCGCTGTATACTATGATACACTGCGGTAGCACCGCGACCGGCGCAAAGCCTTAAGCCAGCTTTGTGAGGAGGGACATGACTTCAGAGGGTGACCAGAAGGGTCCTGTGGCAGACGACGTCTACCACGTGGCCTATGACGACCTTAATCAGTTGCACACGCAACTGCCCGAAGACGTTGTTGCCGCCCTGGCTCAAGAGGTGCTCAAGCGCGTGGCCGCGCAAATGCGGGACCGCAAGGCGGATATGCGCAGCATCGCGGATCTGTCGAACGCGCTGATCTCCCCAGATGCCAAAGAGGCCGCGAGGCTCATCGACGCGCGCGTCGCTGCCGGTGTCGCTTTCAACGAGATCTATCTGGAGTATTTGGCCCCTGCGGCGGCCGTCTTGGGCAAACGGTGGGAACGCGACGAACTGACCTTTGCCGATGTCACGGTGGGCACCGGGCGGGTCTATGCCATCATGCGGGCGATCAACCGCCGTGCGCGCCCGGCACAGCCACCGGACAAACGCAAAGCGCTCTTTGCGATGGTACCCGGCGATGATCATGCCCTCGGGCTGAGAATGGCGGTTGATTTGGCCCGCACGCAAGGCTGGGACATCGAGCCCCATTTTGACACCGACCACGACGCCCTCGTCGAAGCCATCGTCAGTTCTGGCACGCATCTTGTCGGTCTCTCGGCGGGCGGGATCCATGCCCTGCCCGATCTCGCGCGGCTTGTTTTGGCGATACGGTTAAGCGCGCCGACAGCGCGGATCCTGGTCAGCGGTCACATTGCAGAGGTCGCCGCTGAAGAAGTGAAGCTTTTGCACGTCGATGCGGTCACCAACCCGTTTCAAGACGCTATGGCCGCGCTGACGGGCCTTTGGGAGAGCTTTCAAGTGCCTGCTGGCACTGAGATCTAGCGAAAGCGCCCTCTGCCAGACCCAGGCTGATGCTGGGCGATACGACACCGCATAAATCGCGCGCGGTGCGGCTGTCGCATCTTGGCCATCGGCGTGCGCAAATCACACTTTGCCCGGTGCGGCGACAGATGCGGCGGTGCTTCTGAACTTCCTCAGCCGGGACCAGTTGGCACTTGAAAACGCGCAGATTGTCAGGCTAAGTTTACACCATGTCTGTCACGTCTCAGATCACACCCCGTCGTCTGCCCGAGCCTGCTGCGATGCTCTGGCTGATCAAACCGGTGACCTGGTTTCCGCCGATGTGGGCCTATCTTTGCGGTGTGGTCTCATCGGGCATGCCGCTGGGGGGGCAATGGCCGCTGATCCTTTTGGGTGTCATCCTCGCCGGGCCAATCGTCTGCGGCATGTCGCAGGCGGCCAATGACTGGTGTGACCGCCACGTGGATGCGATCAATGAGCCGGGCCGCCCGATCCCTTCAGGTCGGATCCCGGGCCGTTGGGGCCTGTGGATCGCGCTCGCGATGTCCGCACTGGCCCTCTTCGTGGGCTGGCATCTCGGACCATGGGGATTTGGCGCAACGGTCCTCGGTGTCATTGCGGCGTGGGCCTATTCGGCCGAGCCTGTGCGCCTGAAGCGCTCGGGCTGGTGGGGGCCCGGATTGGTGGCGCTTTGCTATGAAGGGCTGCCTTGGTTCACAGGGGCCGCCGTGCTGAGCGCAGGTGCGCCTGCCCCAGAGACCATCGTCATCGCCGCACTCTATGCTGCGGGGGCACATGGCATCATGACGCTGAACGACTTCAAGGCTTTGGAAGGCGACACACAGATGGGTCTGCGGTCTTTGCCCGTCACGCTGGGGCCGCGGCGCGCGGCCTGGGTGGCCTGTTGGACAATGGCGCTGCCACAGATTTTTGTTGCGGGCCTGCTATGGCTTTGGGGCGCACCCTGGCATGCGGCGACCATCGCCTGCCTGTTGCTGGCGCAATTGGCTGCCATGCGTGTGTTGTTGCGCGATCCGAAAGGCCGCGCCCCCTGGTACAACGGCACCGGGGTCCTGCTTTACGTGAGCGGCATGATGGTGGCCGCCTTTGCACTGAGAGGGTTCTGATGACACTTTCATGGATACAAATTGTGCGCATGGGGCTGGTACAGATGGCTCTGGGGGCGATCGTGGTGCTGACCACCTCGACGCTCAACCGTTTGATGGTGGTCGAGTTTGCCCTGCCCGCAATCTTGCCCGGCATCCTGGTGGGCCTGCACTACGGGATTCAACTTAGCCGCCCACATTGGGGCTATACCTCGGACACCGGCGGCAACCGCACCCACTGGATCATCGGCGGCATGGCTGTGCTGGCCCTGGGCGGGTTTCTGGCGGCATTTGCGGTCACGCTCTTTGCAAGCGGGTTCTGGGGGCCGCTGGCGCTTTCCCTTTTGGCCTACACGCTCATCGGTTTGGGCGTCGGTGCCTCGGGCACCTCGCTCCTGGCCCTCCTCGCGACGGCGACAGCACCCGAGCGCCGCGCGGCGGCCGCCACCATCACCTGGCTGATGATGATCTTTGGCATCGCCTTGACCGCGGGCGTGGCGGGCAGCTTCCTCGACCCCTATTCGCCTTCACGGCTTTTGACCGTGGTGGGCTGCGTGGCCATCAGTGCAACGCTGGTCTCCATCCTCGCCGTGGCGGGCATTGAGGCACGCGTGACCGCGACCCGCGCGCCCGACCCCACGCCCTTCATGGAAGGGTTGCGCGCCGTCTGGGCAGAGCGCAAAACGCGCAACTTCACGATCTTCGTCTTCCTGTCGATGAACGCCTACTTTATGCAAGAGCTGATATTAGAGCCCTATGCTGGCCTCGTCTGGGGCTTCACGCCCGGACAGTCCACCTCGCTCGCGGGGGCACAAAACGGCGGCGTCTTTCTGGGCATGCTGACCGTGGGCATCGCTGCCACTGGGTTCAAAATCGGGGCATTGCGCACCTGGATCGTGGGCGGCTGCCTGGGCTCTGCAGTGAGCCTCACGCTGATCGCCACAGGCGCACCAATCACCCCGACCGTGATCGCCCTGGGTTATTTCAACGGCATGTTTGCCGTGGCCGCCGTAGGCTCGATGATGTCGCTCGCTGGCGAAGGCCGCGCGCAACGCGAAGGCACCCGCATGGGGCTCTGGGGCGCGGCACAGGCCATCGCGGCGGGCTTTGGCGGGCTCACCGGGGCCGCCGCCGTCGATGTTTTGCGCGGCCTGCAAACAGATGCGCGCGCCTTTGGCACCGTCTTTACCTTTGAAGCCCTGCTCTTTGTCGCTGCCGCCGTCATGGCGTTGCGCATCATGGAGACCACACGCCGCACCGACGCGGCCCTCGTTCCGGGAGAATAGCCATGTTTGATGTCGTCGTCGTGGGAGGCGGCCCCTCAGGGGCCACAGCAGCAACCCAACTGGCTGAAGCGGGCCATGCCGTCGCCCTCATTGACCGCGCCGGCCGGATCAAACCCTGCGGCGGGGCCGTGCCGCCCCGGCTTATCCACGACTTTGACATCCCCAACACCCAGGTCGTGGCCCGGATCAACACCGCGCGCATGATCTCGCCCACCCAGCGGCAGGTCGATATCCCCATCGAGAACGGCTATGTCGGCATGGTCGACCGAGAACACTTTGACGAATTCTTGCGCGAACGGGCAGCAGAGGCCGGGGCCCAACGCATCACCGGCACCTTTGTCAAAGTCAGCCGCGACGCCCTGGGCACCCATGTGCATGTGCGCGAAAAATCCAGCGGCGAGACCATCTGCCTGAAAACCCGCTTGATCGTCGGTGCAGACGGCGCGCGCTCCTCCGTGGCCAAGGCAGAAGTGCCAGGCGGCGATAAGATCCCCTACGTCATCGCCTATCACGAGATCATCGAGGCGCCGGGCCGCACGGGGACCTATGACCCCATGCGCTGCGACGTGGTCTATGACGGGACCATCAGCCCGGATTTCTACGGTTGGGTCTTCCCGCACGGCAAATCAGCGAGCGTTGGCATGGGCACCGGGATTGACGGCATCGACTTGAAGAAAGCCACGGCGGAGTTGCGCGTGGCCTCAGGCCTTGAGCACTGCAAGACGATCCGCCGCGAGGGCGCACCGATCCCGCTCAAACCGCTCGACCGTTGGGACAATGGCCGCGATGTGGTGCTGGCAGGCGATGCCGCTGGCGTGGTTGCCCCCTCTTCGGGCGAGGGGATCTATTACGCGATGGTCGGCGGCCAGGTCGCCGCGACCGCTGCGCAGGCCTGCCTCACCTCAGGGCGCGCGCGTGATTTGCAAGTCGCGCGCAAGCTCTTCATGCGCGAGCACAAACAGGTCTTCCGCGTGCTGGGGGCGATGCAAAACGCCTATTACCGCTCAGACGCGCGCCGCGAACGCTTTGTCTCGCTCTGCCATGACATCGATGTGCAGCGGCTCACCTTCGAGGCCTATATGAACAAAAAGCTGGTCAAGGCGCGCCCCTTGGCGCACCTCAAGATCGGCCTGAAAAACATTGCGCATCTGGCCGGAATCGTGGCAGAGACGCGCGTCTAAAAGGCCCCAGATGGATGGCAGCAGCGTGCCCACCGATATCATGATCCCCGCCTGGGTCGGGGGCACCCTGACCCCGGTTGAAAAGCTCGCCGCGCACCAGCGCGGGCTGCGGCACCTGGCGGTATCGGTTTTTGTGGTGCGCGCCGATGAAATACTGATCCAACAGCGCGCCATGAGCAAATATCATACCCCAGGTCTCTGGGCGAACACATGCTGCACGCATCCCGCCTGGAACGAGGATCCGCTCGACTGCGCGCACCGTCGCCTTAACGAGGAGCTTGGGATCACCAACCTCACCCTGACGCACCGCGGCCAAGTGGAGTACCGCGCGGACGTGGGCGCGGGCCTCATCGAACACGAGGTGGTCGAGGTTTTTCTGGCCGAAGCCCCCAGCACTATGCCGCTCGCTCCAAACCCTAAAGAGGTCATGGCCACCCGCTGGATCACCGCTCAAGATTTGCACCAAGAGATCACCAGCAGCCAGGCACGCTTCACCCCCTGGCTGCAGATCTACATGGCCGAACACAGCAGCATGATCTTCGGCGCCACAAACGCCGACACCGGCTAAAGCAGAAACAAAAAACCTGGACCACCCAACTTGGCCGGAAATCAGGGATTTCAACGGGTTGAGTGATGCGCGATATCTCAGCTTACTGGCATTTTGCGATAGGCGACACACTTCATCTTTCCAAAAAAACTCCGGGGAGTCGTGCGCCCAGCACGACGGGGCAGCGCCCCTTTAAGGATGTGGTGCGGGCCGCTAAAGCGTTTCGGCTTGAACTTGAATCGCCAATGCACTGCCGCGCCTGCGGCGCTCTCATGACATTGGCGATTCATGATTGCTCAGGTTAAATCCGAAAAGCTCTTGGCCCGCCCCGCAAACATCGAATGCTAAACCCGCAACGCGCCGTTTGCTGACAGCCCAAAGGCTTGCAATGCCGTGGCCGCGATATCCGTTGCCGTCAGCCCGGCGTCGGCGTACATCGCATCAGGGGCCGCCTGATCAATAAAGCGGTCTGGCAAGGTCATTGTGCGCACTGCCAAAGCACCATCCAGCAGCCCTTCGTCCGCCAGATCGTGCAGCACCATCGCGCCAAAACCGCCGCGCGCGCCTTGCTCCACCGTGATCAGCGCCCGGTGCCCGCGCGCGAGCCGGTGCAAGAGCGCCCGGTCCAGCGGCTTGGCAAAACGCGCATCGGCCAAAGTCACGCTCGCCCCTTGCTCTTCGATGAGCGCGGCCGCCTTGCGGCATTCCTCCAGATGCGCCCCGAAGGACAGAATGGCGATGTCTGAGCCCTCGCGCAGCACGCGGCCCTTCCCGATTTCCAAGACCCGGCCTTTCACCGGCAGCGGCACGCCCGTGCCCTCCCCGCGCGGGTAACGGAACGCGATCGGCCCCGCATCATGGGCCGCGGCGGTGGCCACCATGTGCACCAACTCCGCCTCATCGGCCGCTGCCATCACCGTCATGTTCGGCAGGGCAGCCAAGTATCCGACATCAAAAGCCCCCGCATGGGTGGCCCCGTCTGCACCCACGAGCCCGGCCCGGTCGATGGCAAAACGCACCGGTAGGTTCTGGAGCGCCACATCATGCACCACCTGATCATAGCCACGCTGCAAAAACGTCGAATAGATCGCGCAAAAGGGCCTCAGCCCCGACGCCGCCAGACCTGCGGCAAAGGTCACTCCGTGCTGTTCAGCAATGCCCACATCAAACATCCGCTTGGGGTGGGCCTTGGCGAAGATATCCATGCCGGTGCCGCCCGGCATCGCGGCGGTGATCCCCACAATCGTGGGGTCCTCCTCCGCGAGCTGCGCCAGGCTCTGGCCAAAGACCTTGGTGTAGCTTGGCGCATTGGGCTTGCCCTTGGACTGCGCGCCTGTCGCCACCTCGAACTTGCTCACCCCGTGGTACTTATCCGCTGCATTCTCTGCCGGTGCATAGCCCTTGCCTTTGACCGTACAGCAGTGGATGAGCACCGGCCCCGTGGCGCGGGTGCGTGCGGCCAAGAGCACGGCCATCAACTGCTCCATGTCGTGCCCGTTGATGGGCCCCACGTATTGAAAGCCGAGCTCTTCAAAAAGCGTACCCTGCGCGCCCACCGCACCGGTCACCAATTGCCGCGCGCGCCGCGCGCCATCGCGCAAGGGACCGGGCAAAGCCGCCTCAAACCCCTCGGCCACCTGCTGCAGCCCGCCAAGGGGTGAGCCATAAAGACCGGAGAGATACTTGGACATCGCCCCAACGGGGGGCGCTATGCTCATCTCATTGTCATTGAGGATCACAAACATCCGGCGCCCCTCGGCCCCGGCGTTGTTCATCGCCTCATAAGCCATGCCGGCGCTGATGGCACCGTCGCCGATCACCGCAATGGCATCGCCGGTCGGCATCGCCATGTCCCGGCCCACGGCAAAACCAAGCGCGGCGGAAATCGAGGTAGAGCTATGTGCCGCGCCAAAGGGGTCGTATTCGGACTCGCTGCGCTTGGTGAACCCGGAAAGCCCGCCTTCCTGGCGCAGCGTCCGCATGCGCGCGCGCCGCCCCGTGAGCACCTTGTGGGGATAGCACTGATGGCCGACATCCCAGATGAGCTTGTCACGTGGCGTGTTAAAGACCGCGTGCAGCGCGACCGTCAACTCAACCACGCCCAGTGAAGAGCCCAAATGCCCGCCGGTCTGTGCCACGGTTTCGATCACATCCGCGCGCAACTCTTTGGCCAAGGCGGCCAGTTCGGAAATCCGCATGCCGCGCAAATCGCGCGGATCTTGGATACGGTCCAAAAGCGGAGTGGGGGATGCAGACATCGAGGAAGACATGGGGCAGGCTCCAGTTTGTTTGGGTGCCTGTTGGCCGGGATGGGGGGGACCGCATCGCGAGGGCGTTGCTGTCCCCCTCCTCTCCCGTAGCCAACAGGACATGTCGAGAAAGCCTCTTCTCGACGGTATCCATTCAGGCCAAGGGACATGACCGGAATGGATCTTGGATGCAGGACCCGCCCGCGCGGGTCCCGCAAATGCGTTAGACCGTTTGCTCGGTCTCGACCAAAAGGTCGTAGTAAGACAGGTTCGGATCCTGGGCTTCTTTGGATTCAGGCGGCAGCAGCAGCCCGATCGCGTACCAGATCCAGATGAAGAACCCGAAGGCCACACAGAAGGCCGCAGCGTATCCAGCACCTTTGAGCATCAGGACGAGTACATCAGCACGCAGGCGAGAGGCCGTGTCACTCGTGCCGAGATAGTCGTGATTGTTGGTCATGCTCACTCTCCTATTGATCCAGCGGCGCGTAGCCGTGCTCTTGCGCCCAGACGAACCAGTTATCCACAACCGTGCCGGTGAGAAGGATCCCGATGCCACCCGTCAGCGTGGTCAGCACCGCAAACCACCAGGCCCAGCGGTGAATGCCCTCCATAGTGGCGTTGAACCCCATGGTCCATCTCCAGAAGAGAGCCGCACGCTCAGACGCCGTGCCACGGTCAACGATCTGCTCGATCTCACGCTCTCCGCCGTAGCGGCTCACCGCGAGGATCGTGGCGCCGTGCATCGCAAAGAGCAGGGCAGAGCCATAAAGGAACACAATAGAGAGCGCGTGGAACGGGTTGTAAAAGAGGTTGCCGTAGGTCAGCGAAAAGAGGTTGGTCCAGTCCAGATGCGGGAAGATCCCGTAGGGCACCGCCTCAGCCCAAGATCCCATCAGGATCGGGCGGAAGAGGCCCAGCACCAGAAAGAGCCAGATCGCGGAGGCAAAGGCCCAGGCCACATGCTTGCCCATCCCGAGTTCTTCCGCGCGTAGGTAGGTGCGGATCCACCAGGAAATCACCGAGACCAGCAGGAAGAAGGAGGCAATGAGGAACCACCCGCCTTCATCCAGAGGCGCAAAGCCAAGGCCGTACTCCTCCGCGGGCGGCTCTAGCGCCAGCCAAAAGAGTTCCCGGAAGAACAGCGCGGGCGAATAATCGACCTGCCACCAGAAGTTCATGCCCACGATGAAGAACCAGGCAAAGCCCGACGCCATCGCGACAAGGCCGAAGGGCCCCAGATAGATCGGCCCCAATTGGGCGTTGCCGAACCATCCCGCGAGGGCGGAGAAGCCTGCGCGGGTGGTCCGTTCCCGCGCGATGTTGTAGTCGGTGTCGACCCCCATTTCGGGTGGGCCCTGGACCTGAACTTGGGTGAAGATGTTTTGATACTCTGGCATTGTTCAAGCCCTCCTTACAGATCCGCCCACCAGGGCAGCAGCGCATACCAATCCCACCAAGCGGCCCAGACGTCGAACCAGATGGTGCCGGAGATCACGATGCAGATCGCACTCCACAGCCCGGCATTCAGCGCCAGGATGAGACCCAACCGGTGGATGCCAAGCGGCCCAATCGAATAGCCGATCAGATCGCGGAAGTAGGTATCCTCGTGATCTGGTGTCTTGATGTGGTTTTCCTTTTTGCCGGTGTTGACCGCCGACAGGACCAAGCTGCCGTGTAGAGCAAGCGCCAGGCAGGTTGTGAAAAAGAAGGTGATCGCCACCATATGCGCGGGGTTATAGTGGAAATTGCCATAGGCGTAGCCCACGTTATTGACCCAATCGAGGTGGCTGAAGATCCCATATGGGAAGCCGTGCCCCCAAGCGCCCATCAAGAGCGGGCGGATGATCACAAGCGAGACATAGGCGATGATCGCCACGCCAAAGGCAAAGGGCACGTGATAGCCCATGCCGAGCTTTCGGCAGATCTCAACCTCGCGCAGCATCCAACTGACAAAGGCCAGCGTGGCACAGATGCTGATCAACTGCCAAAGTCCCCCTTCGGCGAGCGGTGCGAAGCTCAGCCCCAGTTCCACCGCAGGCGGCTCAATGGAGATGAGCCAGGGGTTCCAGGTGTCGCCCAGAGCGGCCCCGTAGAAGATCAAAATCGTTCCGAGCGCTGAGAAAAAGAACGTCGTGACGCCAAAAAAGCCAACGTAGAACGGCCCTACCCAGAAATCGAACAGATCCCCGCCCACCAGCGTCCCGCCCCGGACGCGGTATTTTCTTTCGAAGCTGAGCTGTGCCATCTTCTGTCTCCTTTTGCGCGGCCGCCGGAGCGGGCACGCGTGAATGTCGCTGATCTTGCTGCGGGCGAACGAGGGTCGCCGCCCGCAGCTTTGTTAAAGCCTGATGCCTATTCCGCCGCGGTGAACGCGAGGTTGAACCAGTTGGTGTCCGGATTGCTGAGCAGGACGAGGTGAATCATCGCCGCCAGCAAAAAGAGGAAGACACCCTGCGCCACGAACACGCGGCGTGGGTCAAAGATCAGCCAGATTTTGTAGAATTCTGCCATTATCGATGCCTCCTTTTACCAGGCGAACCAAGGCAGTTTGAAATACGTCAGCAAATGGGCGACACAGGCCACGATCGTAAAGATCATGAAGCCGCTCATGTAGACCGAGTGCAGTTCCTGCGCTTGCTCGTCTGTCAGACCCGTAAAGGACAGGTCATTGTTATCAGCCATGTTTTTCTCCTAGGAAAAAGTACTGACGCCGCGCACCCCCCGCGGCCGGGTTACGACAGGGGCTCATCCCCTGCCCTAATCCACCACCCCGGGGGGGAGTGATGAACCTCTGATCCGAGGAGGCTCTCGAATAATGTTTCACGCGCTGAAAATCCGCGGTGTGATGATGCGGGCCTGGCTCCAGGCCGATTTGATGGGGCCGCGCTCGGGCAGCTCAAACCGCCGCGCCGCGCTCAACGTCCAGGTCAGAAACGCCAGCGGCAGGGTCGCCACAAAGATCACGGCGAAGTAGACGTAGTATTCCCGCATCGGCGGCCCGGTCCGGCTGCGCGGTTGCGTGGCCTCGCGGGTGTCAGTTGTCATATCGGTCATGAGGGCTGTCCTCCTGTCGCTGCTGCAAGGCCGGTGACTGTCTCCAGCACGACCCGTTCTGCCCCTGCTTCGAGCGCGCGCTTTTCAGCAGCGTCGCGCAGGGTCTTGGCGGCGGAAATCCGGGTGAGGATCGGGTGGCTGGCCACAATCTCATCCAGTTTCGCCTGCGCGTCGGCATCCCAGGGGACGTCTCGACGCAATGGGGTGGGTGTTGCGGGGCTGGCATCCATCTCAGAGGCCAGCGGCAGAATGTGAAAGAGCGCGTCAAAGAGCCCGTTGCACACTTCTTGCACAATGTAGGTGGCCCCGGCGTACCCCATAAAGGGCGTGCCGGTGGCCCTACGGATCGCAGCGCCTGGGAACGACGTGGGAATAAACGCCGGTGCCGGTCCGAATCCGGATTTCATCTCTGCGAGATACATTTTCTCGTTGATAGAACCCATCAGGATGAGCGGCCGCTTCTCATGCACCAGCGCGCGCACTTGGTCGTTGTCGGTTTTCTTGCCGCGGCTGCGCGCCACCGCAAAGGCACAGGGCAGCCCCAGATCGCTCTCCAGGAAATGCCGCACCCCGCGGGCATAGGTCTCAGTCGCCACAATGCCAAAAGAGGCCGTGGCAAAGAAATCCTGCGTGACCGAGCGCCAGAGATCCCAGACCGGCTTGATCGTCGAATGCTTCTCCTGCTCGATAAAAGGCTCGGGGTCGATACCCAGAAGCTGCCCCAAGGTGCGCATGAACTTCGTGGTGCTCTCCACGCCAATCGGCGCTTGCAGATAGGGCTTGCCCAAAAGCTCAGAGAGCCCCCGACCAAACTCGCGGTACATGCAGATGTTGACATCCGCATTCACCAGATTGCGCATCTCGCCCACATGGCTGCCCAAGGGCATCACCATATTGACCTCCGCGCCAATCCCTTCGACAAGCCGCCGGATCTCCGCCAGATCAGACGGCATGTTGAAGGTGCCGTACATCGGCCCCAGGATGTTCACCCGCGGCGCTGCCCCCTCGGCACGCACCTTCTCCTTGGGCATCCGCCCCTTGGTCATCCCAAACTCGGAAAAGACCCAGGTCATCGCCCGGTCCGCGGCCTCCCACTGATCCTCGTCAATGGTGCGCGGCAAAAACCGCTGAATGTTTGTGCCCTGCGGGGTCACCCCGCCGCCGATCATCTCGGCAATCGAGCCGGTCACAACAACCGCCGGCAGTGCTGGATCCAAAACATCCCACGCCCGCTTCATCGCCTCTTCGGTGCCCGCGCCCATCTCACCTTCGCCCAGGCCCGTCACCACGATCGGCAACTCATGCGGCGGGAGCGCATCGGTGTAATGCAACACAGACGTCACCGGCAGGTTCTCGCAGCCCACAGGCCCGTCAATCACACATTGCAGGCCCTTGACGGCACAAAAGGCATAGACCGCCCCCCAGTACCCGCCCGCGCGGTCGTGATCCTGGATCAGCATGGCGCAGCCTCCATGCCTTCATCTTTCCATAAAACTCCGGGGGTTTGGGGGCTGGCCCCCAACGCCGCGACGCAAGCCACATGCCGCCACCGCGCATTACGCTTGCAACAGGCCGCCGCGCGCAGCGCCGCAACAGGGCGGAGACGCGCATCCAACAGAGAGGCCGCCGCGCGGGCTGCGCGTTTATGAAGATAAACACGCATCAGATCATCTGCGCGGCTTTCGCCGCCCTCGCTTGCTTTTCGAGCTTCTTGAGGTTCTGCGCCCGGAACTGCGGCTGCAAATTCGGCGCACCCTCCCAGACACCTGCGGTGTCCTCAGCGCCCACACCCTCAAAGAATGCCCGCATGCGCCCCATGCGGTCGCGGTTGCCGATGGCCGCATTCACCACTTGCGCCAACGCGCCAGCCCCGGCAACGCCCATCAGCGGTCGCGCCGAAATCAGGTTGGTGAAGTAAAGCGACGGGATGCCCAGCTCTTTGCCATGCTGGACCACCGGCGTCGTGCCCACGGCGAGATCGGGCTTGATCGCCTCAACGGCCGCGCAGTCTTGCTCCAGCGAGGCGCGGTAATTCACCTTCACGCCCTTGGCCTCGAGCCAAGCGGCATCCTCCGCTGACCAGGGTGTCTTGGGACAGGCCGTGCCGACATAAGGCACCTCCGCCCCGCTCTCAATGAGCAGACGCGCGACCAAAAGCTCTGAGCCTTCATAGCCCGAAAGCGTGATCGTCCCCTTGATCTGCGCCTGGGCCAGGGCCCCCTTGATCGGCGGCAGGATCGCGTTCTGCGCCGCCGCGATCTTCTCGGCTGCAACCCCGTAAGCACCGCCAATCGCGGCCAGCCACGCCGCCGTCCCGTCATGGCCCACCGGTGCGGAGCCTACGATGGCCCGCCCCGCCGCTTCGAACTCGCGCACGGCTGCCGTGTAGAAGGGGTGGATCGCAGCGACCGCGCCGCAATCGAGCGCGGCATAAAGCTCGCGCCACTCACGGCAGGGCACCACAGGTCCGGCGGCCAGCCCCAGGGGGGCCAGCATCTGCCCGATCATCATTGGATCTGCGGGGAACATCTCTCCCAGCATCGCAACCCGCGGCCGGTCTGCCTTACCCCCCTGAGGCATGGCGACTGGCCCGGCCTCAATCTCAGCCCGGGCGTAGTTCAGCATCGCCCCGGCCAGCACGTCTTTGGCCTCCGCATGGGTCGGCACGCCAAAGCCGGGCACGTCGATGCCCACAATGCGCACCCCGTCGATCTCATCAGGCAAAAGCCGCAGCGGCACACCAGACGCTGTGGGCACGCACAGGTTCGTGACCACAACGGCATCGAGCTTCTCGGGATCGGCAATCTCATGCACCGCGTCGCGAATGTCTTCGTAGAGCTTCCCGGTCACCAACGTCTCGGAGTTGAAGGGCACATAGCCCACCGAGCGCCGCGCACCGTAGAAATGCGACACGAAGGTCAACCCGTAGACACAGCAGGCCGAGCCGGAAAGGATCGTGGCCACCCGCTTCATCCGTAGGCCCACGCGCAGCGACCCGAAGGCCGGGCACATCGATTGCGGCTTGTCGTGCGGCCCTTGCGGATAGTCCTTGGCAAATTGATCCAAAAGCTCGGATTGACCTGCAGCGCGCGCCGCCTCCACCATCGTTGATCCGGCGTGGCAGCCCAAACCGTCCTGCGGCAGCGGCGTGCCATCGCCCGGCATCTCGGCATGGGCGACCTCATCGATCACCACATCGCCTGACGCGTCATAGTCGACCCGATATGCCGTGCGGTCAGACATCGTCGTAGACGACCTCCAATGATTTCTTCGGTGTCCCGCGCTTGCCGCGCATGTCCGCGTCCGTCGCGGGCTGCAGCACCACGTCGCCGCCGGTCTCAGAGGCATCGAAAAGCCCCAAGAGCCCGTCTTGGTCGAGCGGCACGGGCCGCATGGGCGGCGCTTCGGCCACGGCGGTGCCGAGACCCGCGAACAGGTCTCCCCACTGAGACGCCGATGATCCCACGATCTGGTAATTCGCAGACTTCTTGCGCAGATCGTCATCTTGCGGAATGGAGGCCAGGATTGGGATGTCCACGGATTTGGCAAAAGCCTGCGCCTCGCCCGAGCCATCGTCCTTGTTCACCACAAGTCCCGCGACGCCCACATTACCGCCGAGCTTGCGGAAGTACTCCACCGCCGAGCAGACGTTGTTGGCCACGTAAAGCGACTGCAGATCATTGGACGCGACCAAGATCACCTTCTGCGCCATGTCCCGCGCAATGGGCAGACCAAAGCCGCCACAGACCACGTCGCCGAGGAAATCCAAGAGCACATAGTCAAAGTCCCAATCGTGGAACCCCAACTTCTCCAGAAGCTCAAAGCCGTGGATGATCCCGCGCCCACCGCAACCGCGCCCCACCTCGGGGCCGCCAAGCTCCATCGCGAAGACGCCGCCGCGCTTGAAGCAAACATCGCCAATCTTGACCTCTTCGCCCGCAAGCTTCTTGCGGGTCGAGGTCTCGATGATTGTGGGGCAGGCCTTGCCGCCAAAGAGCAGTGAGGTCGTGTCGGACTTTGGATCGCAGCCGATGAGCAAGACGCGCTTGCCTTGCTCCGCCATCATGTGGCTCAAGTTGGCCAACGTGAAGGATTTGCCGATCCCGCCTTTGCCGTAGATCGCGATGATCTGGGTCTTGGACTTGGGCTCCTCGGCCACGAGATCTGCCAGATCCTCGTGCGCCTCCTCGCGCAGGCGTTGGTCGAAATCCTTGATGGTCCCGCCATCTTTGAGGTTGGGGATATCCAGCGTCATGCGCGCCCTTTCCAATCCAGGATCATCTTGAGGCAACCGGCATCCGAAAATGCAGTCGCATAGGCCGCTGGTGCGGTGGCGGCGGCGGCCTGATGGGTGATCAACCCGTCAAGCGAGAGCGCCCCGGCCTCGACCAACGCGCGGGTCGCGGCCAGATCGTCGCGCGTCCATTCCGCAGCCACGCGAAAGCGCGCCTCTTTCATAAAGGCAGGCGGAAAGGCAAATTGGATCGGTTCGGCATAAAACCCCGCCAGCACTATCTCGCCGCCGCGCGCGATGCGCCCGATCAGCTCTCCCAGAACCTCAACAGACCCAGAGGCATCATAAACCGAGCGGTAGTCGCGGCGCGTATCATCGCTGGGGTGCAGCACCTCGTAGCCTTCGGCACCGCTGCGCCGGGCCGCATCGATTTCCCAGACCGTCGGCGCAGGGGCACCCGCGGCCAAGGTCAGCCGCGCCAACAATCGGCCCAGCACCCCGTGGCCCACAATCAGATCCGGCACCGCCTTGCGCGGTCCGGCCATCGCATGTCGGGCGGTGGCCGCAAGTGCCAGCAGCGCGCCTTCTGCTCCAAGTCCCGCATCAATGCGTGTCACCCGTTCTGCATTGGAGACAAGCCGCGCCGCTGCACCGCCAAAGAGGCCGTGTGCCCCCTCAAAACAATTGCCGCCGGGCACAAACACACGGTGTCCGGGACGGTACCCGGTGCTGCGCGCCGCTTCGACAACTTCACCCACCGCCTCGTAGCCTGGGACCAGCGGGTAGCCCATGCCCGGAAAGGGCGGCATCTCGCCAGTCCACAACAGACGCTCCGTCCCCGTGGAGATACCGGAGTGCGAGATATCGACCACCAGATCCCCCTCAGCAGGCGGCGTCATGCGCACCTGATCCATGCTCAGGTCGCGCGGGCCGTTCAGGATAACTGCGTTGGTGTGCAAGAGGAGCCTCGCGTCCCGGTCAAAGATCACGGGCGATGTGCCCGGATTCTGTTACGTCTTATGTGTAAGGTAAAACTGACAGTTTTGACTGTCAACCAAATTGGCCACTCAACTGCTACCTTTCGTCGCAATAATGCAGGAGGTGATGAACGCCCGTCGGGCACGGGGCGCACGGATCTGCTCAAAGCCTGCGGCACGGCACAGCTCAACGATGCGCGTGGCACTGCGCGCCTGCCCGGTGCCCATGGCCAGCGTATAGAGCGCAAAGTAGGCATCCCCCGCCCGCGTCGGACTCCTGCCCCCGCTCATCGGCTCGGAGATGATCAGTTGGCCGCCCTGCGGCAGGACCTCAAAGACCGACCGAAGCAACGCGCCGACCGTGGCATCGTCATGGTCATAGAGCACCCGCACCAGCGAGACCGCATCGGCTCCCCGAGGCAGCGGGTCTGCGCGAAACGAGCCCGTCTTGATCTCGGTGTGCCGCGCCAATCCTGCTTGGGCAAAGCGCGCCTCGGCCAGCGGCGCGACCCCCGGCAGATCGAAAAGCGTCATGTTAAGGCCGGGATAGCGTGCGCCCACTTCCGCCAGAAACGCGCCCGTGCCACCGCCGACGTCCATCAGATGCCGCACATGGTCGAGCCGCACCGCATCTAGCGTGTCATCCGCAACCAGCGCCTGGCTCTGCGCCATCAGATCCGAATAGGTGGCCGCCAGCTGCGGGTCGACCTCGCCCCCAAAGACGTAGGGCCAGAAACCCGCCAGTTCCGGGGCGCTCTCTCCGCGAAAGAAAGCCACCGGATCGGCAAGATCGCGATAAAGCACCGCATGATGCTGGATCATCGCCTGCAGCCCGGGCACACCAACAAGTGCCGCACCGCGACGGCTCAGGCCGTAACCGCCGCGCCTGAGCCGCAACAGCTTGAGCGCCGCCCCCGCTTGCAAAAGAACCTTGAGCCGCGCCTCCGGCACCTGGGTGAGGCGCGCCAGCGCCGCCACGCTTTGCGGCCCCTGCATCAGCCGCGCGGGGATCTCCAACGCCACCAGCGCCATCAACACCTGGCTGTGACAAAACCCGGCTACCACATCAAAAAGCGCTTCCCCCTCCTGGCGCACAAACGGCCGGGTGAGCGGGAACTTGGCCGCCCACTTCTGAAACCCCCGCCGCGCCAAAAGCGCGTTCAGCGAAGGCCAGTTGCGGTCAGGCCGCTGCGGCGGGGATAGGGTGGTGTCAGCCATTACGCGCCGGGCACGCCCTGATGGCCCGCGCGCCACTTGATCGGGGTCAGCGCCTCAGCCTGGGCGGTGACCAGCTTGGCCAGCATCGCCTCACCCGGGCAGCGCGGGATCGAGGCGATGGCCCCCATCAAAATCTCACGCATATGCGCAATGGCACCGCTAACACCGAACTCCGCCACCGCGTTGGGCCGCCCATGCAGGTCATCCTGTCCAACCGGCTTGCCCAAGGTTTTCTCGTCATAGAGCGCATCGCGCAGATCATCCGCCACTTGAAAGGCCTCGCCGATGCGCGCGCCCAAATCCTCCCAAGGCTCCGCCTCCTCGCCCGCGGCCACCGCCCCCATCTGGGTCGCCGCCATAAAGAGCGCACCGGTCTTGGCGCGGTGATAGGCGCGCAGGTCGACCTCCGCTTCGCTCTCCCAGCCTTGGCCCGCGCAAATCCCATTGGGCATGCCCGTCCGATTGGCGAGGATCTCGATCAGCTTGACCGCTTGCCCCGGGTCATGCACGGCGGCCTTCGCCAAAATCTCAAAAGCCATGATGATCAGACTGTCGCCGGTCAGCACCGCCAGCGCCTCGCCAAAGGCCCGGTGCACCGCGGGCTTGCCGCGCCGCACGTCCGCATCGTCAAAACAGGGCAGATCATCATGCACCAGCGAGGCGCAATGCATGATCTCAAGCGCCCCCGCTGCCGCATCGGTGAGCGCGGGCACCCGGTCACCGCAGGCCACCGCCACGCTCATCAGGATCGTCGGGCGGATCCGCGCCCCGCCCGGCGTGACCGCATAGGGCAAGGCTGCGGCCAATTGCGCCGGCGACGGCGGTGCCTGCCCCGCGCTGATCGCCGCAGTGATTGCAGTATCGATGCGGGCCGCAAAATCCATGACGAGTCTCCTTCTGCTCTGACTGTAGTCTATTGATGACATGATATGTGTCAACTAAACTAGACAAATGGAATCAAGAACGGTGCCCTGCGCGTGACAGACACGCGGCCTCACATCGCGATCATCGGCGCGGGCATCGGCGGTCTGGCCGCGGCGCTGCGCCTGAGCCATGCCGGTGCGCGCGTCACGGTGCTTGAGCGGCACGCAACCCCGGGCGGCAAGATGCGCACCCTGCCCTCCGCCGCAGGCCCGGTGGACGCAGGCCCCACCGTGCTCACAATGAAGCACGTCTTTGACCGGCTGTTTTCAGACACCGGCAGCGCGATCGAAAACCACGTGACGCTGGCGCGACAAGACATCCTGGCGCGCCACTTCTGGCCCGATGGCACAAGCCTCGACCTCATGGCCGATCTCGTCGCCAGTACCGAAAACATCACCCGCGCCTTTGGCCGCGATGCCGCGCAGGAGTTTACCACCTTCACCGCCCGCACCGCCGCGCTCTTTGACGCCTTTGACGCGCCCATGATGCAGACGGCAGAACCCTCGCTGCGCGGGCTCACCGGCGAGGTGCTGCGCCATCCCAAGCTGATCCCCAAAATGGACAGTCTGCGCAGCCTCAGCCAAAGCCTGCGCCGCCAATTCTCCGAACCCAAACTGGCGCAGCTCTTTGGCCGGTACGCCACCTATGTGGGCGGCAATCCCGATGCCTCACCGGCCCTCCTCAGCCTCATTTGGCAGGCCGAGGCGCAGGGCGTCTGGCATGTCAAAGGCGGCATGCACCGTTTGGCCCAAGCCATCGCCGAGCGCGCTTATGCCCTGGGGGCCAGCTTCGAATTCAACACCCATGTCACCCGGATCGAGACGCAATCGGGCCGCCCCAGTGCCGTGCTCACCGAGGGCCAGCGCCTGCCCGTTGATGCGGTGCTCTTTAACGGCGATCCCCGCGCGCTTGGCATGGGGTGCCTGGGCCCGAGGGTCACACATGCGGTCGACACCTACGCCACCCAACCGCGCAGCCTGTCGGCCTGCGTGCACGCCTTTGCCGCCGCGGCCAAGGGCCCGCCGCTCGCCGGGCACAACGTCTTTCTCTGCGCCGACCCCCGCGATGAATTCGGGGCGCTCGCCAAAGGCATGCTGCCGCGCGACGCCACCGTCTACGTCTGCGCCCAAGACCGCTTTGGCGGGGCCAGCCCCAGCGGCCCAGAACGGTTTGAGATGATCTCCAACGCCCCGCCCGTGTCCGATAAGACCCCCCTGCCCCATAAGGAGCACCTGACATGTCACTCAGCGATACTGAACCGCCTCAAGGCCTTCGGGCTGCACTTCGCGCCCGAACCGGCGGTGGAGACGCTGAGCATGCCGCAGCACTTCGCGGATCTTTTCCCAGCCTCGAACGGGTCGCTCTACGGGCGATCCCCACATGGGATGATGGCCGCGTTTCAGCGCCCGACGGTGCGCAGCCGGATGAAGGGGCTCTATCTGGTGGGCGGCGGCGTGCACCCGGGGGCGGGGGTGCCGATGGCGACCCTCTGCGCCCAGCATGCGGCCGAAGCGATCGCGACCGACCTTTCTTTGACATCGACGTGCCGCCAACCGGCTACGCCTGGTGGTACATTGATGGCGTCTCCGCGGATGGCAAACGCGCCGTCTCCGTCATCGCTTTCATAGGCTCGGTCTTCTCCCCCTGGTACCATTGGTCCGGCCGCCACACGCCTGCCAATCACTGCTGCATCAACGTGGCCACTTACGGGCGCGGCGGGCGCTTTGCCATGACCGACCGCGGCACCTCCGCCCTGCGTACCGGCCCTGAGAGCTTCACCGTCGGCCCGTCCTCCCTGCGCTGGACGGGCAGCGAACTGGTGATCGACATCAACGAGATCTCCTCGCTGCCCCTCATCTCCCGCATGCGCGGCCAAATCAGGGTCCGCCCCCCTGCGCTCACAGCCGTCGAATTGCCGCTCACCGCCGACGGGGCCCACGTCTGGCGCCCCTTCGCACCGGTGGCCGAGATCACCGTCGATTTGGAGGCCAAAGGCTGGCAGTTCACCGGCCACGGCTATTTCGACGCCAATTTCGGCACCCGCCCGCTGGAGACCGATTTCACCACCTGGACCTGGGGCCGCTATCCCACGAAAGAGGGTGCTATCTGCATCTACGACGCCAGACGCACCGATGGCAGCACGCTCGACGCCGCCGTGGCCTTCACCCCCGAAGGCCAGGCCCAGATGACCGAGGCACCGCCGCGCACCCGTTTTGCCCGCACCGCCTGGATGCTCCCCCGCGAGACGCGTGCCGACCCCGGCACCACCCCGCGCCAAACCCACGCGATGCTCGACGCGCCGTTCTACTCCCGCGCGGTGGTGGAGACGCAGATCAACGGCGAACGCACCGCAGGCGTGCATGAGGCGCTTTACCTCAACCGCTACGCCAATCCGCTCCTCAAACCAATGCTGGCCGTGCGCGTCCCCCGCCGCCCAAAATGGCGCTTTCGAGACTGATCCCGCTTCATCTTTCCCGTAAAACTCCGGGGAGGCGCCCGAAGGGCGGCGGGGCAGCGACCCAATTTTCTCAGAGATCCGCAGGCACCAGGGGCGCTTCATGCTTGTTGAGCCGCCACACGGCCACATTCAACGCCGCCGCCACGCTCACCCAAACGAGATAGGGCACAAAGGCGAGCCCGGCCCAGAAATCCACCTGCCAATGATAATAGGTCGCCCCCGCGACCGAGAGCCACAAGGGCAACATCACCGCAAGGGAGCCGCGCAGGCGCCTGAGACCAAAAAACACCGGCGTCCAAAGCGTGGAGAAGCCCGCTTGCATCGCCCAAAAGGCCAGCGCATAGGCACTGCCCTCCATGCCCGCCACGCGCGCGCCCGAAAAAGAGATCAGCAGATAAATCGACGTCCATGCCACGGGAAAGGCCCAATCGGGCGGCGTCCACGACGGCTTGGCCAGATTGTCGTACCACTTGCCGGGCGGAAAGGCGGCACCGGTCGCGCCGGCCGCGCCGCAAGCCACCAAAAACACACCAAAGAGAAAGAGATCCATCGCCGCCACCCTCTGCGGCGCTACTCGGCCGCGATCTGATTTCCGCTTGCGTGGCGATCTAGTTCTGCCAACACGCCGAGCAAGGCCGCGGTGCGCCCCTGGCGCGCCCCTGCCCCCCCGCGCGAGGCAGCCTCCACCAAAAACCGCACTTCGCTGAGCGGCGGCGCAAAGAGCACGGGCGATTGCGGCAGAACCAACGTGCCCGCCGCCCGCGCACCCGCTTGCGTAAGCCACCCCAGCTTCAAAAGCTGGCCGGTGTGCGCCCGCTGTGCCACGCTGTCAAAACCGTTGCGTTTGATCGCGCCGCCGATGCCCGCATAGACAAAGCGCGCCGCAAAAATGCCCGCCCGCGCCTCGCGCGGCAAGGCAGAGATCCCCGCCTCGGCCCTGATATAGAGCCTGCGCGCCTCGGCCAGCAGCCGCCTCACCATGCGCCGTGTCTCAGGGCCTGCCGTCTCTTGCGCCAAAAACCGCGCCTGCGCGATCCCAGCCTCAGTGAGCCAATCCTCGGGCAAATAGAGCCTTCCTGCGCGCGCATCCTCCCCCACGTCCCGCGCGATGTTGGTAAGCTGCATCGCCACACCGAGATCTGCGGCCCGCGCCAAGGCATCCGCATCGCGCACCCGCATCAGCACGCACATCATCACGCCCACTGCCGCAGCGACCCGCGCCGAATAGGCCCGCACGGCGGAGAGATCGGCATAGCGCCGCCCCGCCGCATCCCAGGCCAACCCTTCCAAAAGCGCATCGGGCAAGGCGCGCGGCATCTCATAGTGTTCCACAATCGCGGCAAAGGCACGGTCCTCCGGCGCGTTCCGGGGCCGCCCGGCGTAGACATCGTCGAGCCGGTCGCGCAACCGCAACACCGCCCACGCCTTCTCAGCGCCCTCATCGACCTCGTCATCGGCCAACCTGCAAAAAGCGTAAAGCGCCAGCGCCGGGTCCCGCACCGTCGCGGGCAAAAGGCGCGAGGCGGCATGAAACGACAGCGAGCCGGTGCGGATCACCGCCCGGCAATGCGCCATATCGGCCTCTGAAATCATTCCGCAGCCAATCGCGGTGCTTCCAGGAGTGCGGGACAATCCGGCACCAGCTTGGCCAACACCTCTGCACTCGACACAACACCCGGCAGCCCGGCACCCGGATGCGTGCCCGCCCCCACCAGATAGAGCCCGCGCGCCTCCTCGCTCACATTGTGCGGCCGGAACCAGGCCGACTGCAAAATCCGCGGCTCCAGCGAGAAACCCGCGCCATGCGGGCTCAGATAGCGGTCGCGGAAGGTCTCGGGCGTGAACACCACCTCGGTGGTGATCCGCTGCCGGAACCCCGGCATCATGCCTTCAAGCACCGCCGCCACCTTCTCGCGGTAGATCGGTTCCTCGCGCTGCCAATCCACCGCATGCTTCCAGCCCAGATGCGGCACGGGTGAGAGCACATAGAACGTGTCATCCCCCGCCGGGGCCACCGTCGGATCGGTCACGCTTGGCCGGTGTACATAAAGGCTCATATCATCGGCCAAGCGCCCTTTTACGAAGATGTCTCGCAAGAGCCCCTTGTAGCGCGGCCCATTGGCAATCGTATGATGCCCCAGATCGGGCCACATCGCGCGCGTGCCCTTGGTGCCAAAGTACCAAACGTAAAGCCCCATCGACCAGCGCTTTTGCCGGAGCGCCGACGGCGTCCATCGCCACTTGCGATGGTTGCGCAGCAAGTGGTCGTAGGTGTGACCCGCATCCGCATTGCTGACGATCAAACGGGCGTCCAAGCGCTCGCCATCCACCAGGGACACGCCGGTGGCGACATCGCGCTCCAAATGGATCTCATCGACCTCGGCCCCGTGGCGGATCACCCCGCCCTGCGCGCGGATCACCGCCGCCATGGCATCAGCGATCTTTTGCACGCCGCCCATCGCGTAGTGCACGCCTTGCGATTTCTCCAGATGTGCCACCAGCGCATACATGGAGGTCACATGCATCGGATCCCCGCCGATAAAGAGCGGATGAAACGACAGCGCCATGCGCAGCCGCTCGTCCCGCACCCGCGCCGCTGCGAGGCCATAGATCGAGCGATCCGCGCGCAAGAGCCCAAAGGTGGGCAGCACCTTCACCGTCTCCCAAAGCCGGTGCATCGGCTTGGCCACCATGCCCTCATAGCCCACCTGATAGCGGCGGAAGGAATCCTTGAGAAAGCGCCGGTACCCGGGCACGTCCGCGGGGTTGATCTTGGCCACCTCCGCCTCCATGCGCGCATCATCGCCGGAGGCTTGGAACCGCGTGCCATCAGGCCACCGCACCTCATAGAAAGGATCAAGGCTGCGCAGGTCGACGTCTTTGTGAAAATCGCGACCGCAGTCGGCCCAGAGCTTTTCAAAGACCTGCGGCGCGGTGACAATCGTCGGCCCCAAATCAAACCGGTGCCCGTTTTGGCTGATCGAGGAGCCGCGCCCGCCGACCCGGTCCAGCCGGTCCAGCACCGTCACGGCATAGCCTTTCGCCCCCAGGCGCATCGCCGCTGCCAGGCCGCCCAGGCCAGCCCCAATCACAATCGCGCGCGCATCCGTGACCATCGTAACCCTCTTTCTGCTGCCACGCAGCCTATATATGTCCAGCTTGGTTTACAACCTCACTGTCATCTTCTCTTTTCAAAAGGGGCTGGGTATGTAAACTTGATCTGACAACTCAAAGGACTCATCTTCGATGCCACAGGTGGTCAGCATCAGCTTCTACCGCTTCCACAGCCGTGCCGCGCGGACCTGGGCCTTTGCCATGATGGGCCTGGCCCGCCCGGCGATGGCGCGCCTTCAGGGTGTGGGCTTTTGGAAGCTCTGCGGCTCAGGCTCCGGCGTTGGCTTCAGCCCCAAGCCCAATACCCGCGTCTATGCGATCCTCACGACCTGGCCCAGCCTCGCCGCCGCCAAGGCCGCGCAGCGCGAGGCGCGGATCTTTGCCCGCTACCGGGCGCGGGCGAGTGAGAATTGGACGGTCTATCTCAACACCGATCAGGTGCGCGGTGCTTGGTCCGGGCAGACGCCCTTTGAAGTCGCCCCGCCGCCCGCGCAAGGCCCGCTCGCGGTGCTGACCCGCGCCACCATCAAACCGGGGATCTTAACCCGGTTCTGGGGCCGCGTGCCCGACATCTCCACCGTGATCGGGCGCGATCCAAACGTGCTCTTTAAGATCGGGATCGGAGAGGTGCCTTGGCTGCACCAGATCACCTTTTCCATCTGGCCGGACGCCAAACGCATGGCCGCTTTCGCCCGCACCGGCCCGCACGCTGAGGCCATTCGTGCCGTGCGCCAAGAAGGCTGGTTTCGCGAAGAACTCTATGCCCGCTTCACCCTGATCCAAGAGGAGGGCACCTGGGGAGGTGCCTCCCCCCTGTACCCGCGCGAGGTCCCATGAGACATCCCTTCCCGTTCTCCGCCATCGTTGGTCAAATCGAGATGAAGCAAGCGATGCTGCTCACCGCCATCGACCCTAGCATCGGCGGGGTGCTGGTCTTTGGCGACCGCGGCACCGGCAAATCGACCGCGGTGCGCGCCCTGGCCGCCCTGCTGCCCCCGATCACGGCGGTGAAGGCCTGCCCGGTAAACAGCGCCACGCTCAAAGACTGCCCCGCCTGGGCAGGCGTCACGGCGAAGGCCAAGCACCAGATCCCGACCCCGGTCGTTGACCTCCCATTGGGCGCGTCAGAAGACCGCGTGACTGGCGCGCTGGACATTGAAAAGGCTCTAACACGCGGCGAAAAAGCCTTTCAACCGGGCCTGCTGGCCGCGGCGAACCGGGGCTATCTTTACATAGACGAGGTCAACCTGCTGGAAGACCACATCGTTGACCTCCTGCTCGACGTTGCGCAATCGGGTGAGAATGTGATCGAGCGCGAGGGGCTCTCCATCCGGCACGCCGCCCGCTTCGTCCTGGTGGGCTCGGGCAACCCCGAAGAGGGCGAGCTGCGCCCGCAACTGCTCGACCGTTTTGGCCTCTCGGTCGACGTGCGCTCCCCCACGGACGTTGACGAGCGGGTGGAGGTCATCAAGCGGCGCGACGCCTATGAGAACGACCACACCGCCTTCATGCTGCGCTGGCAGGCCGAGGACGCCGCCTTGAGAGATCAGATCCTGACCGCGCGCAAGAGCCTAAAGCAGCTGAAAACACCCGAAAGCACCCTGCGCGATGTCGCGGAGTTGTGCATCAAGCTGGGCTCAGACGGGCTGCGCGGCGAACTGACCCTGCTCAAGGCCGCCCGCGCCTACGCCGCGCTGCGCGATGACACAGCCGTGGGGCGCACCCATGTGCGCGATGTGGCGCCCATGGCGCTGCGCCACCGTCTGCGCCGCGATCCGCTTGATGAGGCAGGCTCCGGCACCCGCGTCCGACGCATATTGGAGGACGTTCTGGGATGACCCCATGGGCCCGTGCCATCACCGCGCTGCGCTTGCTGCAGGAAGATCCCGATGGCCTCGGCGGCGCCCTGATCGAAGCGCGTGCAGGACCGGTGCGAGACGCGCTCATAGCGCGCCTGCCAAGCTCTGTTAGACTGCACCCCGCGATGGCGGAGGACGCACTGAACGGCGGCCTCGACGTCGCTCAGAGCATGATTGCAGGCGATATGGTGCGCACCGGCGGCCTGCTCGACACAACACAGACGCTCTTCGTGCTGCCCATGGCCGAGCGTACTGCCCCGCAGATGGCGCACCACCTCGCGACCTGCCTTGACCGGCAACAGGGCAATCACCTCATCGCATTGGATGAGCATGCCGAAGATGAGGCCCCGCCGCCGCTCAGCCTGACCGACAGGCTGGCCTTTCACGTTAGTCTGAACGGGGTAGCGCTGGCCGAGACAGAGGCCGATGTCGACGTGTTAGAGCCTGTTGCGCCCGAGACAGAGCCGGTGGAGGCACCCGTCGAAACGCTTGTGCATCTCGCGGTGCGGCTCGGCGTGCGGAGCCTACGCGCACCCTACCAGGCGCTCCGCGCCGCGCAGGCACATGCGCAACTGCGTGACCGCGATTTGATCACGCCGGTGGACATCGCTGTCGCTGCCGGTCTTGTCCTGGCCCCGCGCGCAACGCTGCTGCCGAACGACGAGGCACCGCAAGCGCCGGAGACACCGCCAAAAACCCCGCCGGATCCTGACACTGGCCCGCTCACCGGGATCCCAGATGAGATCCTACTTAGCGCAATAGAGACGGCTCTACCGCCCGATCTTCTGCGCCAGAGGTCTCAGGGCTTGGCACGTCAGAGCGCGGGGCGCGGCGCGGGGCATAAGCGCATCGGCAACCGGCAGGGCCGCCCGCTGCCCGCCCGCGAAGGACGTCCCCGCGGGGACAAAGCGCGCATCAGCCTCATGGCGACGCTGCGTGCGGCGGTACCATGGCAAAAGCTGCGCAAAAAGGGCCAGACGCATGACAAACGGCCCGTGATCCGCCCGTCGGATCTGCGCTACCAACGCTATGAGACCCTCTCGGACCGGCTGCTCATCTTTGCGGTGGACGCCTCAGGCTCGTCCGCCATTGCGCGGCTGGCAGAGGCCAAGGGGGCGATTGAGCACCTTCTGGCCGAAGCCTACGCCAAGCGCGACTACGTGACCCTCATCGCGTTTCGCGGCGACAGGGCCGAAGTGCTGCTGCCGCCGACCCGCTCTCTGGTGCAGACCAAACGGCGTTTGAGCGATCTGCCCGGCGGCGGCGCGACCCCGCTCGCGGCGGGGCTGCAAGCGGCATTCGAGGCAGCGGAGACGGCCAAAGCCAAGGGCATGCGCCCCCATATCCTGCTGCTCACCGACGGGCGCGGGAACATCGCGCTCGACGGCACGGCCGACCGCACGCAGGCGGCAGCGGACAGCGCGGCCTGGAGCACGCAGATCGCGCGCGCGGGTCATGACTGCACCGTGATCGACACGAGCCGTCGCCCGGATACCACGCTCAAAGACATGGCCGCGTCCCTGCGGGGACACTATGTCTCGCTGCCGCGGGTGGACGCGCGCCGCCTGTCTCAGACAATCTCGAGCACCTTGGATGACTAGCGGTGGACTGGGAGAGGCATAAGGCGACCTGGCCTCACGCCGCCCACTCCCGCTTCATCCTCAGCAAACCGCACCGCTGGCATGTGCAAGAGGCGGGCGATGGGCCGCTGATCTTGCTCATCCACGGGGCCGGGGGCGGCACGCAAAGCTGGCGCCACCTCTTCCCCCTCCTGACGCCCGACCATCAGGTCGTGATGATGGATCTGCCGGGACAGGGGTTCACCCGCTCAGGCGCGCAGCAAAGGCTCGGGCTGGCGCCGATGGCGCAAGATCTGCGCGCCCTGTGCGACGATCAGGGCTGGGTGCCGCAGGTGATCATGGGGCATTCTGCGGGGGCCGCAATTGCGCTGGAAATGGCCCGCTACATGACCCCTGCCCCTGCGGTCATCGGCCTGAACGCGGCACTTGGTAAGTTTCCGGGGCTGGCGGGCGTGCTCTTTCCCGCCATCGCAAAGGCCTTGGCCATGACGCCGATGGTGGCGCGCATGTTCACCGTTTCGACGGCCAATCCCAACGCGGTGCGCCGGCTGATCAATGGCACCGGCTCCGCGCTCAGTGAGGCGGAGCTTGCAGGCTACCGCGCGCTGATCGGCGACCCGACCCACGTGAACGGTGCTCTGGGCATGATGGCGCAATGGGATCTGGGACCCCTATTAGACGCCCTGCCCAGCCACCCTTCCCGAACGTTTTTGATCACCGGAGATAAGGACACGACGGTACCGCCGTCGGTCTCTGTGGAGGCGGCGACACGCATGCCGGATGCCGCGCATCTGTCCCTGCCGGGACTGGGCCACCTTGCGCATGAGGAAGACGCAGAAACCGTCTTCTCCACCTTGCAGCCGTTCCTGGCCGAAAAGTTAAGTGCCTGAATTCATTGCAAATAACGCATGTGTCCCCGCGGGGACACTCTTTTAGCGCGCGAGCGCGTCCAAAAAGGCGGCCACCGCGCGCTCTAATTTCTGACGCTCTACCCCGCTGAAATCCTGCGCCAAGCGCAGCTCAATCCGCCCGTCAGAGACGGTGCATTTCGCGTCCCCCTCGGGACGGGTCAGCCGAAAGGTCGTCTTGGCTTGACGGGGCGCTGTGGCGAGCGGGACCTTCTTGCGCTCGGGCACCGAGAACTGCGCGACAAAGGCTGCGAGCGCCGCCTGCTCTTCCTCTGCTGAGGTGCCCGTGCGCGCGTCAAGCATGCGGTTGAGCACCACCTCGGCCTCGGTGCTTTCCTCAAGCCGTTTCACGACCTGCAATCCAAGCGCGCGCGGCAACTTTTCAACGTGGCCAAGGCGGTTATCTGTGGCCGCAAGGAGCCGCACAAAGTGCTTGATGTAGTTTCGCTTTTGCCGGCCCGACGAGGCGTAGAGCAACTCCACCGCATGGGCGTAACCTTCGACCTCCGGCGCTTGATGGCGGTAAGAGATCGCAAGCTGCGCCATCTCGCCAAAGGACACGCCACGGCGGATCAAGTTTTCGTCCACCATGCGGCGGTAGAGACGCAGCAATCCCTCGCCCTTGGCGTTGATCCCCGCGGGGATGCGGGCATAGGCATCCTCCCCGGTTTCAGCAAAAAGCTCCTGATAAGCGGTGAACCGGCGGAAACCCTGGATGAGCTCGTAGCCACCCTCGACCGGCTCCACCCGGATGGGATTGCTGAGCCCGATCTCGCGGATCGAGCGTTTCAGATCGTCGATCTCCGCATCCCGGCCCGGCGCGCGGTCGCGGGTGAGTTTCTCAAATCGGATCTGATCCAGCGGAATGAGGTCGGTGATCAAGCCGGCCTTTTTCAGCCGCACATGCTCATGCGCAAGCGCATCGTTTTCAGACCGGATCGCGGCCTCGGCCGTCTGGCGCGCTTGCAGTGCTTCAGCGTTCTCGGTAATCGCCGCCGCCATCGGGCCGCGCCGCCCGGTTTCCGCCGGGGGTGTCCCCGCGGGGACGGCGGCAGAGGGTGCCGCCTCAGCGGCGTCAAAATCGATGTCAAAAACGCGTTTCTTCTTGCTCATGTCCCGCCTCCTTAAATCGTATCCCAAGCCGCGAGCAGGTGGCCACGGAACTCTCCATAGGCCTGATCGAAGGACGCGCGCGCCCGCCGCCAGGTCTCTCGCGTCATGTCGCGGTAATCCGTCTCGTAGATCGAACTCAGAAACCGCCCCGATTGCTCTACCGCGCGGGTCATCTCAATGGGATGGGTGGCCAGTCTGTCGCCAAAGACTTTGACAAAAGCTGACTGCATCGCGCGGTGCAACTCGTTGTTGCTCTCAAACCGGGTGAGCAGGAAGCGCACATCGGCAAAGACCTTGGGCAGGTTCAGCGTCCCCGCGGGGACAGCGCCGCCGAACCGCTCCAGATCTTCCAATGCTTCTGAAAGCTGGCCGATGAAAGACGTGGTGGAATCGTACTCCCAATAGCCGGGGCCGGAGGGGATGTAGAGCACGTCAGCAGCAAAGACCGCGTTCATCGATTGATAGCCAATGGCGGGCGGGCAGTCGAAGAGGATCATGTCGTAGGCGTCGTCTGGCAGGCTGTCGAGGTAGCGCGAGACCGCCGCAAAGAACGACCATTCGGGATTGAGGTGCCGGTACTGGGCGCTGGCAAATTCCACGAAAGCGGCATTGGCGCAGGAGGGCAGGGCGTCGATCGTCGGCCAATTCGTGGGCTTGATGAAATCCGTCGCGCGCAGCTCGTTGAGCCCCATCTCGGTGATCTGCGAGGGCAGCTTGCGTTGGGGAAGAGCGGTCCCGCTCTCCGCGCCCTGAAGGGCGGCGTTCATCCGCTCTGTCTCGCGTATGAGGTCGCGCGCCATGACACCCCAGACGGTGTATTCCTCGCTCACGTCGTTGAGGCCCATGGAGTGGCTCAGCGTCGCCTGCGGGTCAAAGTCCACCACCAGCACGCGGTAGCCATCGAGCGCGGCGGCATGGGCAAAGTGCAGGGCAACGGTGGATTTGCCCGCCCCGCCTTTGAAATTCGCGATTGCGGCGCGAATCGCACGCTTGCCCGGCGGCCGCTCCGGCATCAGCGACTTGCGGTTGATCCGCAACCGGCGGCGCAGCTCGTTGATCTCTTCGAGCGCATACCAATGCTGGCGCCCGTCCTCCTCCGTCAGCCCCTGCGGCAGGGACGGGTCGGCGGCCAGACGTCCCCGCAGGGTCGACTGGTTCACCCTAAAGATCAGCTCCGCCACCTCCCAACTGGAGAACCGGCGCAGGGTCTTCTCATTTTCGGGCGAAAAGGTCTGTTGCCGGATAAAGCCCTGCATCTTGAGCGATTGGGCCTGTAGTTGTGCTAGGTCCTGATGAGAGAACATGCTATCACCCTCTAATTATTCAATTTTCCTGCTCTGTCCCCGCGGGGACACTATTTCTGCGCCGCATTTTGCTGATCTGGACGCTCTTTCTTGTTCAGTTTAGATTTACGCTGAATTTGCAAAAGAAGTAAATCCGGATATTCTTGTATTAGGGCATATTTTGTGGGCCGGGCACCGAATCGCCATAGCCGTGCTTGGGGCTGTTGAGGCCCCGGTGTTTGAGGGACAGCTTCCCGCCTCGAAGGGGCATTGAGGGGACAAAGCGGCTCTAATAGGGGCCAAACAGCATGTCCCCTATTACCGTTGTACCAAGATTTTTCTGAACAAGGATGAGTCAGGATGGAGATATCCACAGCCCGCTCTTGACAGAATCTGTCGTTTGGACGCAAATCAGGGCACGATGAGGAAAAGCGTTGGCTTTCCTACTAAACCAGGGCAAAGACCCTGGGGTGAGGCAGTGCCTTTGCGGCACCAATGAGGCGGGCGGTAAATGCTCCAAAAACGATACGCGGGGCCGGGGGCCGCCGCGCAAAAGTACGATCTGATCACGGCACTCGGTGCCTATGCCCTGTCGCTTGACAAGTTTGAGCAGCGATTGATCCTCCGGCTGATCACGGTGCTCACGGCGCGCTACAACTGGGCACGCGATGAGCTCACGATGGGGCAACGTGAGATGGCGCGGCTTTGGTCCTGCAACGAACGTACAGTAAAGCGTGATCTGGCAAAGTTGCGCGGCTTGGGCTGGCTGGTGGTCAAACGCCCGGGGGCGCGGGGCAGGGTGGCGACCTACGGCTTTGATATCCCTGCCATGCTTGACGCGACCAAGGGCGTTTGGGCGGATGTCGGCCCCGATTTTGCGATCCGGGTGGAAGGTGTGCCAGACACAACTGTTGTGCCGCTTCCCATCGCGGCGTCCGCACCGCCTCCGCCGGATGATGCGACGGAATGGGGTCTTGCGCGCATGGTGCTCTACCGCGCGGATCAGGGACGCTTTTCCGCGTGGATTGCGGCCCTGATCCGCGAGGGACGGCAGGCCGGGCGTTTGCGTTTACGGGCCCCGAGTCGCTTTCACGCAGCCTATGTGCAGACCCATTTGGAGCCCCTGTTGCTGCGCGCCTGCCAGGATGTCGACCCGGAGGTGACGGCGATTGAGATTGTGGACTGAGCTCGGCTCAGCCCCCGCGCACCGTATCAATCATAAGTTGCACGTTCTCTGGGTCGGCATCCGGCGTGATCCCATGGCCAAGGTTGAAGATGTGCGGGCCTTTTGAAAAGGCATCGACGATCTTGCGGGTCTCTTGCACCAGTGCGTCGCCGCCCGTGACCATGTGGGCGGACGCCAGATTGCCCTGCACGCAGCCCGCTGGTTGCACCTGCGCGGCCGCCCAATCCGCCGCCACGCCATCGTCCAGCGCGATGCAATCGGCCCCAATCGCTGCATGGGTCCCCGCGTAGCGCGTGCCAGCCCCTCGGGGAAAGGCAATGACCGGCACGCCGGGGTGCAACGCTTTGACCTCGGCGGTGATGCGCTGCATCGGCTCTAACGCATAGCGTTGGAAGTCAGCGCCCTGCAGCGATCCGGCCCAACTGTCGAAGATCTTCACCACCTCCGCGCCCGCCTTGATCTGCTCTGAGAGGTAGAGCACCGTCGCCTCAGTCACCCGGTCGATGAGCGCGTCGAACACCGCTTGGTTCTCCGCCTTCAGCGCATGGGCGGGTCCTTGGTCCGGGGTGCCACGCCCGGCCACCATGTAGGTGACAACGGTCCAGGGAGCGCCGGCAAAACCGATGAGCGCAGTCTCCTTTGGGAGACCAGCGAAGAGGCGCTTTACGGTCTCATAGACGGGGGCCAGCGTGTCATGCACTGCCGCGGCCGGTTTGAGCGCGTCCAACTCTGCCCGCGTGGTCACGGTGGAAAGCCGCGGCCCTTCGCCGGTGACAAACCACAGATCCATGCCCAGTGCTTGCGGCACCAACAAGATATCCGCAAAGAGAATGGCCGCGTCAAAACCGTAGCGTCGGATCGGCTGAAATGTCACCTCCGCCGCGAGGTCCGGGTTGTAGCAGAGCGATAGAAAATCACCTGCTTCGGCGCGGGTCGCCCGGTACTCTGGCAGATATCGCCCCGCCTGCCGCATCATCCAAATTGGCGGTGTGGGCAGTGTTTCTCCCGCCAGCGCGCGCAGGAGGGTCTTGGTCGTCGTCATGGGTGGTCTTTCGTGGTTACAGGCTCGCGCGATCATGCGTGCTCTGGCACCGTGATACAAGAGTTGTCAGGCGAAGTTTACAGTTGTACGTAAAGGCATGGCAGTGAATTTACCGACCCCAACCGACCCTCTGCGCATCGGCACGCGCGGCTCACCGCTCGCTTTGGCGCAAGCCTATGAGACCCGTGCGCGCTTGGGTCAGGCCTTTGATCTGCCGGAGGACGCGTTCGAGATCGTGGTGATCAAAACCACAGGTGACAAGATCTTGGACCGGCCGCTCAAAGAGATTGGCGGCAAGGGGCTTTTTACCCGCGAGATCGAGGAAGATCTGACCGCGGGCAAGATCGACATCGCCGTGCATTCGATGAAGGACATGCCCACGATCCAGCCCGAAGGGCTCCTGTTAGAGACGTATTTGCCGCGGGAAGACGTGCGGGATGCTTTCATATCGCCGCGCGCCGGAGCGCTTGCGGATCTTCCGCCGCAGAGCGTTGTGGGCACCTCAAGTCTGCGCCGCCGCGCGCAGCTCAACCTCCGGCGGCCCGATCTTGAGGTGGTGGAGTTTCGCGGCAACTTACAAACCCGGCTGAAGAAGCTGGACGAGGGGGTGGCGGAGGCCACCTTCCTCGCGATGGCAGGGCTGAACCGTTTGCAGATGTCGGACGTCCCGAAAGCGCCGATTGAGCCGGAGACCATGTTGCCCGCCGTCGCGCAGGGGGCCATCGGGATTGAGCGGCGCGCAGATGACAGCCGCGTGGCAGAAATGCTGGAGGCGATCCACGACATCCCAACAGGGCAGCGTCTGGCCGCGGAGCGGGCGTTTCTGGCCGCACTCGACGGCTCTTGCGAGACACCGATTGCGGGGCTTGCCGTGTTGGAGGATGCGACGCTCTGGCTGCGCGGTGAAGTCTTGCGCCCCGACGGGTCTGAGGCAATCGGCGACGAGCGGCGCTGCCCCGTGGTCGACGGGGCCGAAGCGGGTCGGGACCTCGGGCTCAAGCTGTTGGAGGAAGCCGGACCTGGCTTCTTTGACTGGCGCAGCTGACGCCGCGCTGCGCGCAGTTCAATCCAGGGCGTGCCGGTCGGACCTTGACCGCTTTGCAGCAAGTCCGACCTCAAGCTCGGGCGGTTACGCCACCGCGTGGCTGATCGCGCATTGCTTCCATAGGTGCGCCAGCGCCTCAACGAGATAGGCAAGATCCTGATCCGAGTGCAGCGGCGAGGGGGTAAAGCGCAGCCGTTCGGTCCCTTTGGGCACCGTTGGATAGTTGATCGGCTGCACATAGATCGCCCATTCGTTCATCAGGTAATCGGCCAGCATGCGGGTCTTGACCGGGTCTTTGATCATCACGGGAATGATGTGGCTCTCGTTGTGCATATGCGGGATGCCATGCCGGTCGAGCAGGCGGCGCAGCTTGGCGACCTGCTCTTTTTGGCGATCACGTTCGACATTGCTTTGCTTGAGATGCGCAATCGAGGTGCGCGCCGCCGCCGCAACGGCAGGAGGCAGGGCGGTCGTAAAGATGAAGCCAGAGGCAAAGCTGCGGATGAAATCGCAAAGCGCCGCCGAGCCGGTGATGTAGCCGCCCACCACGCCAAAGGCTTTGCCCAACGTGCCCTCAATGAGCGTGATGCGGTGGGCCAAGCCCTCCCGCTCGCTCACCCCGCCGCCGCGGGGCCCGTACATGCCCACGGCGTGCACCTCATCGAGATAGGTCATCGCGCCGTACTTCTCGGCCACCTCCACGATCTCGCGCATGGGGCAGATGTCGCCGTCCATGGAATAGACGCTCTCAAAGGCGACGATTTTGGGCACATTGGCGGGCAGGGCGGCCAGCTTGGCCTCCAGGTCCGCGACATCGTTGTGCTTCCAGATGACCTTTTGCGCCTTGGAGTGGCGGATCCCTTCGATCATGGAGGCGTGGTTGCCTGCATCAGATAGGATCACGCAGTTGGGCAAGCGGCTGCCCAAGCAGCTCAAAGAGGCCCAATTAGAGACATATCCGGAGGTAAAGAGCAGCGCTGCCTCTTTGCCATGCAGATCCGCCAGCTCCCGCTCCAGGAGCAGGTGATCGTGATTGGTGCCTGAGATGTTGCGCGTGCCGCCCGCCCCCGTGCCGGTGCGCTGGACGGCCTCGCACATGGCTTGGATGACATCGGGGTTCTGGCCCATGCCAAGATAGTCGTTTGAGCACCAGACAGTCACATCGCGCTTTGCCCCGCCGTGATAATTTGCAGCCTTCGGGAACTTGCCCGCTTTACGCTCTAACTCGGCGAAATATCGGTAGTTGCCCTCTTCCTTGAGCGCGTCGAGTTGGGTCTGGAAAAGGGTGTCAAAGTTCATGGGTCTTGTCCTCGGAGTAGGTCCTGGGGGTGTCTGGCAGCATCCAGCGCCAGAGCTTGGCGTCGGGCAGGGGCACCACCATCAACCAATGTTCGAGCGTGGCGAGGGCCGCCAGCGCGGTGAGCAGAGCGAAGCTGATCAGAGCTTCGGGTGAAGCCGCGGCGAGGAGCCGTTCGGCAAAAAGCGCCGTTGCCACCGAGAGGAAGGTGACGCCGATGGGAAAGGCGAGGGTGATGGGCCCTTGCCGAAAGTAGGATGTGAGATGCCGCAGCGGATTGGGCACAAACTCCGTATTGATGCGGGGCACCCCGAAAAAGAGATTGAGCTTGGCCGATATGCGTGCGGCAAAGAGGATCAGATAGGTCCAAAACGCGATGGTGTTCTCGGCACCCGTTGCCACCACTGTGATGCACAAAAGTGCAAAAAAGAGCAGCAGTTCATGGTGGCTGACCGTGTGCCAGGCGCGGGAAAAGCGATCCCAACCGCGCAGATGGGTGGGGCAGGGGCGGCGTTCGGGGCCGGTGATGACACCTGCCAGGAAGGCCAGTTCGATCCAACCCCAGATCAGCAATGCACTGATAAACCCAATGTAGACATTGCTCAGGGTGAGCGTGGTGGAGGAGATGACCACGCCTGCCGCCCCAAGTGAGAGCATCGGCACGCTGAGGAAGACGTTGCGGCCGTGGGCCACGCCGTTGGGGGCCTCAGGCGTACGCTCCACCTTGCCGCCGTCGGCCCGCCGCACCAGCCACAGGATCGCGCCGGTGAAAAACCACCAGGCGAAAACGGCAATTAGCGCTGCGGTCCAGGGCGAGGTCATGGGTCGGCGACGCTCCTAGTAGGCGGGTTGCAGGCGCGGGCTGTCTGGCACCTGATTGGGGATCGACGGGATGGTGTAGAGCGCGCCAAAGGCGTAGGCCGCTTTGGCCATGCCCGCGACGCGGCTGAGCGTGCCGCCAAACCCGCCGCGTTCTTTGGCTGCCGCGATCTGACGCGAGGCGTCTTCCATCCGGTCGAGGTTCTTGCGCCAACGTGGATGATCGATGTCGAGGGTCATCGGGAAGACCTGTTTGGAGATCTCGGAGGTCTTGCGGAAAACCTCTTGGCCGTACCAGGTCGTGTCCACGCCAAGCGCGTCGTGAAACACCGGCCGCTGGTGATCGCGGATCCACATGGTGGAGTAGACGGCGGTGAGAAAGAACTTGATCCAAAGCTTGTTGGCGAAGCTTTCGGTCAGTTTAGGGTCGGTTTTCATCAGCAATGCAAAGGCCTCCCCGTGGGAAAACTCATCATTGCACCATTCGCAGAACCATTTGAAAATCGGGTGGAAGCGATGTTCGGGATGCGCCTCCAAGTGGCGAAAGATGGTGATGTATCGCGCATATCCGATCTTCTCAGACAGATAGGTCGCGTAATAGATGAACTTTGGTCTGAAGTAGGTGTACTTCTTCTGTTGGGTCAGAAAACCGAGGTTCACGCGGATGCCCGCCTCGCGCAGCGCGTCGTTGATAAAGCCCGCGTGCCGCGCTTCATCCCGTGCCATAAGCTGAAAGAGCGTGGTGATGTCCTCATTCGAGCCGCGCCGCTTCATTTCTTTGTAAAGCACGCAGCCTGAGAACTCTGCGGTGCAAGAGGAGATCAGAAAGTCGATGAATTCCGCCTTGAGCTTGGGCTCCATGCCCTCCCAATCGACTGTGTCCCAATCTTCGTTTTTCTTGAAATGCCCCTTGTTGGGGTCTGATTTCATCTGATCGATCAGCACATCCCATTCGGCGCGCACCGGGGTGACGTCGATGGCGTCAAGCTCATCAAAGTTGGTGGTGTAAAACCGGGGGGTGAGCAGCGTGTTCTGCATCGCGATCTCGGTTGCGCGCTCAGACGTCATAGGTTCCGCGTCGAGCTTTTCCTGCGCGGCGAGCGCCTCTTCTGCGGTTTTGGCGAAGGCAGAATGCGTGGGGGCGTTCATGACAGGACCTCCTCAGAGAAGGAGAATTCGCACAGTTCCATGAACTCCAGATCGCCTGTGAGGCGCGTCCAGAGCCGCTCCACCCCGCTCGCGCGGGTGATGGTGGCGGTGCGGTCTTCTTCGACGATGCTGCCGTAGGGGGCCATGATCTCGGCCCCGTGCACCAGCACCGCGTCGCCCGGATAAACGACGGCCCCGTTGTTAAAGCGCACATGCGCGGAGAGTTCTTCAAAGCGGTGCGAAATGGTGACGGTGCAGGGTGCCGTCTCTTTCGTTCTGGTCAAAAGTCCCATGTCAGTGTCCCTTTGGTGAAGATTTAGTCGAGCAGCCTGGCGAAAGCTGCGACGTTGTTGTCCCCGTAACCGATGAGTTCGATGGACCAATCGGTTGCGGGGTCGAGGATGGCCACATGGCCATTGGCCCGGCGCACGAGGCGCAGGGGAGGATTGCCGTCGACGCGGTTCAACATCCGCTCGCGGGCGATGGAGTTCCAGATCACGTCGATAAAGCCCGCGCTGTCGCGGTTGGAGGCACCTATTTCAGCGCCGCTTTCATCGGTGGCAATCACCGGTGCCCGGCGCGCGCCTGTTAGGGTGATCGCTTTTTCCTGCACCACAGGACTGGCGGCAGGCACGCCGCGCAGCGGCTGATCGGTCAGCCGGGCAAAGGCCACAATGGCCAAGCTTGCGGCCATCAGGCCAAACATGGCCACGACCAGGACGCGCGGCACCATCTCGCGGTCGCGCATTTTCATTTGATTGGCGAGGGAATGGGTGGGTTCAGCCATGTCTCTACTCCGCAGCTATCGGGTCACCCTGCGCGGTGACGCGGGCAACTTGGGGTTCAGCGAGGCGGGTCTCGGCCGCCTCGGCAAAGATCTCAGCCACGCGCGCCGCCCGCGGGATGGAGCGGAACGCCGGTTGCACCTGGCGCAGGTGCCAGGGCCGCGTGTGGGGCCAGATCATCAGAAAGCTCACATGGCCCTCATCCATCAGCTCAAAAGCGATGGTGCCGGTCCCATTGCGCGTGGTGGTCACCGCAGCATTGGCGATCTGCACGTAGGGCAGGTTGAGCGCGAGCGTGAGCGTGGCCCCGACCCGCATCACCACACGTTTGTTGGTGAGCGTGTATATCGTGCTTTGCGCTTGAACATAGGCCATGCCGTAGAGGATCAGCCCGGCCACCGCGCCCGCGATCACAAACGGCACGCCATGCAGGAGGGCTTCTGTGAAAGGGACCATCTGAGACGAGACAATCACCCGCCAGACCGCCAGCACGGCGAAGTAGCCCAAGATCCAGTTGAGGTTCCAAGCGTCCCGCGCCAGACGGAGGCTGTCTGGCTTTCCTTGCCACAGGATGTGTTCTCCTGCGGGCAGTTGCTCGGGCAAACCCGGGATGGGCTCAAACTTGAAGTCGTCGCTGTGCTGCATGGCTTTGGTCCCTTGCTTGGGCCAGACCCCGGCGTTTGGGTCTGGCGCGCGCGTCACATTACGGGTTCGGAGCGCTTGGGTGTGGCGTAGAGGGTCCCGCCCCCGAAGTAGGCCATGATCTTTTCCTCTTCGAGCAAGGTGATCTCATCATCGCTCTTGGTGGTCGGGATCTTGTCCACGTTGTGGGCATAAAGGGACCGGATGCGCACCCGGTTGCTCTTGACCTTGGCAAAGTTCATCGGGATCAGACGGATCTTGCCTGATCCTTCGGGGTTCACGTCCATCGTGAGATAGCGCACCAATTGCTCTGGCACGTCGACCCACATGTCCGTGATGCGCCCGACAACCTCGCCGTCGCCTGTCACCACCGCTTTGCCGCGGGGATCGGTCCCAGCGGAGATTTTGAAATCGCCCAGCTTGGACATCGGCTTGATCTTGACATGCCCGTGGGCGTCAAGTTCCGGATGGTCCTTGCGCGGTGCCCAAGAGGCGGGGCCGACCCCGTCGTTCATCGGATCGCCCGTGGGGACGTAAGGAGAGCCCTGTGCTTTGGAGGTCCGCTGCAGCGCGAGGATGGCGCGGTCCGGGTTCTGGCCAGAAGGAACCGTCACCTCACCCCGGCCGTGCGGCAGGATAAAGGTTTTGTCCTTGGGCACGGGGTAGGGGCCCTGGTTGGCCGCGACTTTGCCGTCGTCATCCTGCAAAGGGTAGCCTTCGCGCATGTTCTCGGTCTGCAGGTAGAAGACCAGCCCGGCAAAAAAGAGCCAGAAGAGCCATATCGCGGCGCTTGCCAGATCAAAGTTTCCAAAAAATTCTACGCCAACCATCTTGTGTGCCTCCGTCGTTGGTCAGGTGGGGAAGTCCGCCAGCCCGAGGGGCTGCGGCGCTGTGTCGTTGAGCGGGCGCGCCCGGACCAGCGGCCCAAGCGCGATGAGCGTGCAAAAGAGCAGGCCGATTTCCAGGTGATAAACCACCGAATAGCCCGTGGTGGGCGAGTTGAGGGCGCTGCCCAGTGTGCCGTTAAAGGCGGCGAGGTTCACCACATCGCGCAGCGCCCCGCCGATAAAGATCGAGAGGCCCGCAGCGGTGGCCTGTGCTGCGCCCCATGCGCCCAAGGCCAGGCCCTTGCCCGCCGCGCCCCGGGTGTCGAGCGCCATGGCGGCGGTGAGCGTGGCCACCGCAAAGAGCCCGCTGCCCAGGCCGATGCCAAAGGCACCCGCAAAGAACATCACGCCGCTCTCAAGCGGGGCGGCAAAGATCACCGCGGTGAAGGCGATGAGCCCCACCAAAATGCCGCGCCCGGCCATCCGGTGCGGGTTGATCGCCAATCTCAGCCAGCGTGCGGCAAGGCCAAAACCGATGAGCGCGCCCAAGGCCCACATCGCGGTCAAAAGCGTGGTGGCAGAGACCGAAAGCCCGAGGATTTCGCCGCCGTAAGGCTCTAACAAGACGTCTTGCATGTTAAAGGCGAGCGTGCCCAGAAAGATCACCGTGAGCAGGCGTTTGACTTCGGTGCCTTGGGTGAAATCGGCCCATGCGGCGCTGAAGGCAGGGCGCGGTGCGGCGCGTTCCGCCCGGCTCATCGGGCGCACCTTTTCTTGCTTCCAAAGGGCAATGAGGTTCAACAGGATCGTCACAACCGCGGTGCCTTGCACCACTTGCACAAGCCGCAACTCACTGAAATCGCTCAGTAAAGCGCCGATGATCAGCGCCGAGATAGCCATACCGATGAGAAACATCACGTAAAGCAGCGCGACAACGCGGGGGCGCGTCTCTTCCGTCGCGCGATCTGCGGCAAGCGCCAGCCCGGCGGTCTGGGTCATGTGCATGCCGAGCCCGGTCAGCAAGAAGGCGAGTGCCGCGCCCACTTCCCCGGCCCAGGATGGGCCGGCGGTCTGACTGCCGGAGAGCAGCAACAGACCCATGGGCATGATCGCCAGCCCGCCAAACTGCCAGAGTGAGCCGAACCAGAGGTAGGGGATCCGCTTCCACCCGATGGCCGAGCGATAGGTGTCCGACCGAAACCCGAGGAGCGCCCGAAAGGGAGCGACGAGGACCGGGATCGCAATCATTACTGCCACGATGGTCGCCGCGACGCCCAATTCGACGATCATCACGCGGTTGAGCGTGCCGAGGAGCATCACGCTCGCCATACCGACGCTGATCTGGAAAAGCGACAGGCGCAAAAGCTGCGCGAGCGGGAGCCCCGGGCTCACCGCGTCCGAGAAGGGCAGCATGCGGGCGCTGGCGGATTTGATCTGCGCGCGGGTCAGGATCATGGGCAGTACTCCAGCGCGGTCGAGATGTAGAAGCCTGACGAGACCCGCCGGACTTGCCGCAGATCGCCCTGTCGCAGGGCTGCGCTGATGTCGCCCGGCAGATGCGGCACCATGGTGGGAGAGCGGTCCGATTTGGGAAAGAGCTTACCCAGCCGGAACATCGCCATCAGCAGCGGCGTGCGCGGGGCCACGGTCAGCACCATGTTGTAGTTCAGTCGCGGCGCGAATTCTTCGAGCACGCGGGCGATATCCTCCGCGTCGTAGTAAATCAGGCTGTCCATGGCGACGATGTGATCGAAATCGCCATGCGCGGGGTCGAGCATGTCGCCTGCGCGAAACATCACCCGGTCGTGCAGGTCGATGGGCGTGCGCTTGCGCGCGATATCCACGAGCTGCGGCGAGATATCAACACCGTCGACAAAGGCGCCGCGCGCGGCCAGCGCATAGGCCAATGTGCCGGTGCCGCAGCCCGCATCGAGGATCCGCGCGCCCGTCAGATCGCGGGGCAGCGTATCCAGGATGACCTGCCGCATGCGCTCACGGCCCGCGCGCACTGTGGCGCGGATACCCGAGACTGGCGCATCAGACGTCAGCTGTGCCCAGGTTTGGGTGGCGGTGCTGTCAAAATAGGTCTCCACCCGGTTGCGCGTGTCCGCGTACCCGTCAGAGACCAAGCCGAATTGGGCATGTGACTGGTCGTTGATATGCCCCGCGTCGGTCATCAGTCGAAACCCAAAAGCTCAAAGATATCCCGGTCGGGCAGGGGAGCGGGGGCCAGGGGCTCTGTCCCGTTCCAAAGCGTCTCTGCCAGGCGGATGTACTCGGCCTGCACCGCTGCGATCTCATCATCGAGGTCCATCTCAAAGAGGGTCTTTTTCTTCAGCCGTGAGCGGCGGATGGCATCGAGATCCGGCATATGCGCGATGCGCTTAAAGCCCACGGTCTCGCAGAAGCGGTCGACCTCATCGGTCTCGCGGCTGCGGTTGGCCACGCATCCCGCGAGCCGCACCTTGTAGTTGGCCGATTTGGCCTGCACCGCCGCGATGATGCGGTTCATCGCATAGATGCTGTCAAAGTCATTTGCCGTAACGATCACCGCGCGGTCGGCATGCTGTAAGGGTGCGGCAAAGCCACCGCAGACCACATCGCCCAGCACGTCAAAGATCACCACGTCGGTGTCTTCCAAAAGATGGTGCTGCTTGAGGAGCTTCACCGTCTGCCCCACGACGTATCCGCCGCAGCCGGTGCCCGCGGGTGGACCGCCCGCCTCAACGCATTTCACACCGTTAAACCCTTCAAAGACGAAGTCCTCGGCGCGCAGCTCTTCAGGGTGGAAATCCACCTCCTTGAGGATGTCGATCACGGTGGGCACAAGCGAGCCTGTGAGTGTGAAGGTGCTGTCGTGCTTGGGGTCGCAGCCGATCTGCAGCACGCGCTTGCCCAGTTTCGAGAAGGCGGCCGAAAGGTTCGACGAGGTCGTGGATTTGCCAATCCCGCCTTTGCCGTAGACCGAAAAGACTTTGGCCCCTTCGATCTTCATCGACGTGTCTTGGTGCACCTGAACGGAGCCTTCGCCGTCTTGGCCGCGCAGCTTGGGGGCTGCACCTCTGTCAAGTGGGCTCATGCTGTATCCTTTTCTAAAGTCATCCGGCGGCAAGTCCTTCGAGCTGGTCTTCGATGGCGTCGGCTGCCGATTGCAGGGCTTGCAGTGTTTCGGGGTCGGGCTGCCAGTAGGCGCGGTCAGAGGCCTCCAGCAGGCGATTGGCCATGCGCATGGAGGCCTGCGGGTTGAGCTCAGCCAACCGCTGGCGCATCTTTTCGTTGAGCACGAAGGTCTCGGAGAGCTTCTGGTAAATCCACGGATCCACCTGTCCGGTGGTGGCGGACCAGCCCACGGTATTGGTGATCGAGGCCTCGATCTGGCGCACGCCCTCATGCCCATGCTGCAAGAGCGGCTCAAAGTACTTTGGGTTGAGGTTGCGCGCGCGGGTCTCCAGCGCCACTTGGTCTTGCAGCGTGCGCACGGTGGCCCCGCCGCGGGTTTGGTCGCCAATGTAGACGGGCGTATCATCGCGCCCTTTGGCGCGTTTCACCGCCGACGCGATGCCGCCCAACGTGTCAAAGTAGTGATCGACCGTGGTCACGCCCAGTTCCACCGATTCAAGGTTTTGATAAGCCAGATCGACGTTGGCGAGCGTGTCTTTGAGCAGGGCTGCCTGCTGGCTGGCGGCACCATCCACGCCGTACGCAAAGCTCTTGCGCGCCTGATAGGCGTCGGCCAGATCGTTTTCGTCGTCAAAGGCCGAAGCATCGACCAGCTGATTGACGTTGGCACCATAGGCCCCTTCGGCGTTGGAAAAGACGCGCAGGGCGGCGGTTTCGATGTCACAGCCGTGCTCGGCCATAAAGGCCTGGGCATGCTGGCGGATCGGGTTCAGCGCATCCGGCTCATCGGCCTGCGCGCATTGCAGCGCGGCGGAGGCCAAGAGTTTCGTTTGCAGCGGCAGCAGGTCGCGGAAGATGCCCGAGAGCGTCATCACCACGTCAACGCGGGCGCGGCCCAATTCAGCCAGCGGGATCAGATCCGCGCCAGCAAGGCGGCCATGCGCGTCAAACCGCGGCTTGGCCCCCATGAGCGCTAGCGCCTGGGCCATCGGCGTGCCGTTCGATTTGATGTTGTCGCTCCCCCAGAGCACTAGGGCCACGGTGCGGGGCAGGGTCTTATGGGTCTTGATGAGTTCTGCGGCTTGCACCGCACCGTCCTGCATGGCGAAGGCAGTTGGCATGCGGAAAGGGTCAAAGGCGTGGATGTTGCGGCCCGTGGGCAGGATCTCGGGCGCGCGGATCACATCGCCGCCGGGCACGGGCGCGATGAACTCACCGCTGAGCGCGCGCATCAGCGCAGGCAGTTCGTGATCTTGGGCCAGCGTCGCCTCCGCCGCCCGGCGGGCGTTGTCGCTGTCAAAGCTCATCTGCGCGATGAGCTTTTCGCATTGCTCATCCGACAGGGGGCGACCCACGATATGCAGACCCTCAGGGATCAGCGCCTCTTCGGTCTCAAGGAGTTTGAGCCAGAGCGTATCTGGATCCGCATCGCCCAGGTCCACCGCATCCGCCTGGGCGGTGATGAGCGGCGCGAGATCCGCGCGGGCGGGATCTTCGGCAGGCAGGCTGCGGTAGCGCTGCAAGCTGTCCTTGAGATCGGCAAGCCCCCGGTAGAGGCCCGCGGCCTGCACGGGCGGCGTGAGATAGGTCACCGTGACGGCGTTGCTGCGGCGTTTGGCCAGCGTGGCCTCAGAGGGGTTGTTGGCGGCATAGAGATAGACGTTGGGCAAATTGCCCATGAGCCGGTCGGGCCAATCGGCACCCGAGAGCCCGTTTTGCTTACCTGGCATGAATTCGAGCGCGCCGTGCATGCCAAAGTGCAGCACCGCATCGGCCTCTAGATCCTCTTTGATGTACTGGTAGAAGCCGCTGAAGGCGTGGGTGGGGGCAAAGCCCTTTTCAAAGAGCAACCGCATCGGGTCGCCCTCATAGCCAAAGGCGGGTTGGATCCCGACAAAGACCTGGCCGAACTGCGCGCCCAGCACGAAAACCGCGCGTCCGTTGGACTGCACGCGCCCCGGTGCCGGGCCCCAGACCGCCTCAATTTCGTCGAGCCAGGGGGTGCGGGCGACAAGCGTGTCGGCGCTTACTTGTGCCGCGACATTGGCCTCTTGCCCATAGACCTCCGCGTTGCCTTTTAGAACCGCGTCGCGCAGCGCTTCAACACTCTCGGGCGGCGAGAGATCGTAGCCCTCCGCCGCGAGGCGGTGCAGTGTGTTGTATAGGCTCTCAAAAACCGAGAGGTAGGCCGCCGTGCCCACCGCGCCCGCATTCGGCGGAAAGCCGTAAAGCACGATGGCCAGACGTTTTGCGGCGTTCGCTTTGCGGCGGAGTGTGGCAAGGTGCCAGGTCTTCTCAGTCAGCGCCGCAATGCGTTCAGGCGCGGGGGCCATGGCGCGCACGCCGTCGGCTTCGATGGCCTGGTGCCGCCCGGCAAAGACGGTGGGGTTGGTCGCGCCGTCGATCTCAGGCAGGGCGATCAGCATGGTGGTTTCAATGGGGCTGAGGCCCTGCGCCCCCGCCTCCCACTGCTCGAGCGTCTGAAACTCCAGGGGCTGCGCGGCGAGGTAAGGCACGTTGAGCGCGGTCAGCGCGTCGACAGCGGCGTGACTGTCGTTGTAGGCGGGCCCTCCCACGAGCGAGAAACCGGTGAGTGAGACAAGCGCGTCGATCCCCCCAAAGTACGCCTGCATCGCCGGGCGCCCGTCGAGGCCGCCCGCGAAAGCCGGGATCACCTGCATGCCGCGCGCCTCAAAGCTGCGGATGACATGGTCGTAATGCGCGGTATCGCCCGCGAGGATGTAGCTGCGCAGCATCAAAAGGCCGACCTTGGGGCCGGTGCCAAGGCGGGGCAGCAGGCTGGCGTCGGTGACGATGGGACCCTCTGGCAGATCGGGGTGGTAGAGACCGACGTCGGGGTATTCCCGCGGCTGCGCGGCGTCGGTGCCGCGCCATTCGGGCCGGGAGTGGGCGTAGCGCGAGATGAGAAAGCGCACGAGGCTTTCGATGTTCTCCTCAGAGCCCCCGAGCCAGTATTGCATGGTCAAAAACCACGCGCGCAGGTCTTGGGACTTGCCGGGGATGAGCGCCAGGATCTTGGGCAGACGGCGCAGCATCTTGGTCATGTCGCGGGCGCTGCCGCCTGATTTGCTCTTGGGCTTGAGCTTTTTCAAAAGCGCCATGACGCCCGAAGTGGGGCGGGACATGTCCAGATCGCCCATCCGGGTGAGTTGCACGATCTCTTGATCCGCAATGATGCCCACCATGGCGTCGCAGCCTTCACGCCGCGCCTTGAGGCTGGGCAGGATCGCCTGCACCTGATCTTCAAGAAAGATCACGGAGGAGATGATGATGTCCGCGCGGGCGATGTCGGCCTGCGCACGGGTCAAGGCGGCGGGGTCCTTGTCCCATTCCGCGGCGGCGTGAATGATCACCTCAAGCCCCGGGAAGTCCGCCGCCAACCGCGGTGCCGCGCGCGCGGCAGGGCCCGCCGCGTGGCGGTCGAGCGTCAGCAGCACGACGCGGTAGGGCCTATGGGTTACGTCATCGCGCAAAGTGGGCCTTCGCTTCATAAAGGGTGTCGAGGCTGATCTCCGCCAGCCCCTTTTCAGCCGCAAATTTTTCAGTGTTGCGCCGGGCTTTGCCGCGCACGAAGAAGGGGATCTTTTTGAGTTCACGCTCCGCCGTGTCGAGCCAGATGACATTGCCGCTCTCTGCGGCAGGCTCATCGCGCGGCACCGCCGCCTCTTCGCTGGGTTTGGGCGCGTGGCCGCCGTGATGCGACGGGCCGGCGGCATCGTGGAACTCAAAGTCTTCGCGGAACATGTGCAACAGGTGCTCTTCGAGCCCCATCACCAACGGGTGGATCCACGTGTCGAAGATGACATTGGCCCCTTCAAATCCCATCTGCGGGGAATAGCGGGCGGGGAAATCCTGCACGTGTACGGGTGCGGAGATGACCGCGCAGGGGATGCCCAAGCGTTTGCCGATGTGGCGCTCCATCTGCGTGCCCAGGATCATCTCGGGCTGCAGCGCTTCGATGGTGCGCTCCACCTCAAGGTAGTCGTCCGTGATGAGCGCCTCAACGCCGAAATCCCGGGCAAGGGCGCGCACTGGCCGGGCGAACTCGCGGTTGTAGCAGCCCAGGCCCGCCACTTCGAAGCCCATCTCATCGCGCGCGATTCTGGCTGCGGCCCCCACATGCGTGCCGTCGCCGAAGATGAACACGCGTTTGCCCGTGAGATAGGTGCTGTCCACGGAGGCCGACCACCAGGGTTGGCGCAAGCGGTCGGTGCTCGGTTCTGCTGAAGAGCGGGTGAGCGTGCGAACCTCAGCGATGAAGCTTTGCGTGGCTTGCGTGCCAATGGGCACCACCTTCGTATAGGGCTGTTTGAACTGGCGTTCGCAATAGCGCGCAGCCTGCTCCGCGGTCTCTGGGTAGAGCAGCACGTTGAAATGCGCCTGGCCCAGACGTGCGATATCGGCGGGCGAGGCCCCCATCGGGCCGACGACGTTCACATCGATGCCCATCTCATAGAGCAGCCCGGAAATCTCCGTCACGTCGTCGCGGTGGCGGAATCCCAAGGCCGTGGGCCCCAAGATATTGCAGGACACCCGCGCGGTCCGCTCCATCGGTTGCGCGAGGTGGCGCACGATCTGGAAAAACGTCTCATCCGCGCCGAAGTTCTCTTTGCGCTGGTAGCTTGGCAGTTCCAGCGGGATCACCGGGATGGGCAGGCCCATGGTCTCTGCCAAACCGCCGGGATCGTCTTGGATCAATTCGGCCGTGCAGGAGGCCCCCACGATGATCGCCTCGGGCTTGAACCGGTCGTAGGCCTCCTGGCAGGCTTGCTTGAAAAGACCGGCGGTGTCCGAGCCCAGATCCCGCGCTTGAAAGGTGGTATAGGTCACCGGCGGGCGGTGGCCGCGCCGCTCGATCATCGTGAAAAGCAGATCGGCGTAGGTGTCGCCCTGCGGCGCGTGCAAGACATAGTGCAGGTTTTTCATGCCGGTGGCGACGCGCATCGCCCCTACGTGCGGTGGCCCTTCGTATGTCCAGACGGTCAGCTTCATGCGGCAGGTTCCGCCGCGTTGAGGATGCTCTTGCGCCGCAGCGGACGGGCAAAGAGTGCTGCCAGATCACCGGCCTGTTCGTAGAAATGCACTGGGGTGAAGACCAACTCGATCGCCCATTTCGTGGCAAGCCCTTCGGCCTCTAAAGGGTTGGCGAGCCCCAGCCCGCAGACGGTGAGATCTGGCGCGGCCGCCCGGCAGCGGTCAAGCTGAAGGTCCACGTCTTGGCCCTCCGAGATCTGCGGCCCGGCGGGCAAGAGATCGAGGTCCGGACCGTGCAGCGCGTCGTGAATGTAGGGCATGCCCACTTCGACTGCGGTCATCGCGCATTCGCGCGTCAGAAAGCGCGCGAGCGGGACCTCCAACTGACTGTCGGGGAAAAAGAAGATTGTCTTTTCCGCCAAAGGAGCTGCGGCCTGGGCGATGGCGGCGCGGGCGCGGCGGCGGGGAGCTTCGGTCACCGCTTGAAACCGCTCTTGCGAGACGCCGAATTCAGCCGCAATGGCGGCAAGCCAAGCCGTTGTGCCTTCTTCGCCAAAGGGGAAGGGCGCAGGCAGGTGCCGCGCGCCGCGCCGCTCAAGGGCCGCGTGCGTGTCGCCCAAAAAGGGCTGTGTCAGCGCGAAAACGGTATTGGGCCCCAGGCCCATCTCCGTCTCCAGCGACCGGCTGGGCAAGACGCGCACTGGGCCAACGCCCAAACCGTCGAGCAATGCCAGCATCTGGTCTTCGACCACGTCGGGCAACGCGCCGACCACAAGCAACTCGCGCGCCTGAGTCTGCGGCAGAACGGGCACCATCGCGGCAAGGCATGCGTCCTCACCTTGGGTAAAGGTCGTCTCAATGCCCGAGCCCGAGTACTCCAGCACGCGGACCTTGGGCGCAAACTGCTGCGTGAGCCGTTCGGCCGCGCGGCTGAGATCGAGCTTGATCACCTCTGAGGGGCAAGAGCCCACAAGAAAAAGTTGGCGGATGTCGGGGCGGCGGGCCAGCAAGGTCTCGACCTCGCGGTCAAGCTCAGCATGCGCATCGTTGAGGCCCGCAAGATCTGATTCTTCCAAGATCGCGGTGCCGAATCGCGGCTCGGCAAAGATCATCACGCCCGCCGCACTTTGCAGAAGGTGCGCGCAGGTGCGTGAACCGACCACTAAAAAGAAAGCGTCTTGGATTTTGCGGTGCAGCCAGATGATTCCGGTCAGCCCGCAAAAGACCTCGCGCTGGCCGCGCTGCTTGAGCACCGGTGCACCTCGGCAGCCAGTGCTGGGCGGGGTGGCAAACTGCTCCGTCATGCCGGTGCCTCAGCCTGCAGGCGCGCACACCGCAGTTTCCACAAGAATTGTCCCGCGTTCACGACATAGGCCGCATAGGCCGCAAGCGCGATCAACATCAGCGTGACGGGCGGTGCTCCGGTCCAAAAAAGCGCAAAGATGTAAAAGGTATGCAGCGCGATGACAGCAAAGCTAAAGACGTCTTCCCAGAAGAATGCAGGGGCGAAAAGCCATTGATCAAAAACAACCTTCTCCCAAATCGCGCCCGTGATCATGATGAGATACAGGAACCCGGTTTTGATCAGGATCGACCAAGTTGCAGCCGCATAGCCCTCACCAAGTGCAAGATAGCGCAACACGAGCACCAGTGAGACGAGGAACACCGCAAATTGCAGCGGTGCGAGGACCCCTTGCACGAGGGTCCAGGGCGTCTGATCTCGGCGCTTCTTTTGAGCGGCTGTGTAAAGCGACCGGGGTGCTGGCCCAGATGATGGCGCGGTGCCGCTGATGGCCGACATGGTTCTCCCTCGCGTGGTGATCCCTAAAAACTGTCAGGAAGCGCTGATAGTGTCAACTTTCATTTACAGCTGTCCGCTGAAATTTACGCGACTGTCATGCGAGCCGGGCCAATAAAATTTGCCAACGCCGCGGGTGGATGCCAAAACTGTCAATTTTGTTTGACAATTTGCCATGGTTCAGTGACGATGCAGCCAAGTTTTTGCAACTTATTGCCACTCCAGCACGTCGGAGCTTTGGGAGAACGGCATGTCATCTGCGCAGAAAACGGAGCAGACTGCCGCTCATCGCGAGGTGAATGAAGTTGTGATGCGGGCCATGTCGGTTTTGACCCAGCCCGAAAGGCAATGTGTCGCGTCACACCGGCCACTCTCGATTTTTATCACCCGCTTATCAGAAGCTGCTCAAACTGCTGATCCCAAAGCGATGCGCAACGTGATCCAAGAAATGAAGCGCGCGCGGATCAGCCCGGCCCAAATCGCGGAGCGCTATGTGCCCCTTGTGGCGCGCGGGTTTGGGGATGCCTGGCTCAGCGACCAGTGTGATTTTGCGACCGTGACACTTGCCTCTGCGCGGCTTCAATCGATGCTCTGGCAGTTGGAAGCTGATGCCATCCCAAAGCCGTGGTCCGGTCAAGGCAGACCCCCCTTTCTGGTGGGTGTTTGCGAAGGCGCACAACACACCTTGGGGGCCTGCGTGCTGGCCGGGGCGCTGCGCCACCGCGGGGCGACGGTCGTTCTCGATTTAGAACTCACACCGCATTGCCTTGCCCGGCATGTCTTAAATCAGCAACTGTGCGGCGTTTTACTCTCTGCTGCGCGGCATGACGATCTTGCGTCACTGCGCGAACTGGTCGATGTTTCTCATCAGAAAGGCCGGAGTACGCCGGTTGTGATCGGCGGAAGTATTCTGGCAACAGCACCCGACATACAATTGCAAACAGGAGCGGATTTCGTCTCGCAAAGCGTCGACGAAGTTTTGGCCTTTTGCGACCCTCTGCACGTAGCCCAGGACGACACCTTTGCCCTTGAAAAGGACGTAAAGTGATGCCGTCAAATATGTACTTCGCCTGGAGACAGGCCTCATGATGTCGCAAAGCGAATTGACCTGGACCAGCGGGTTAATCCCGATGATCGAGCCTGACATCGTCTCTGAAATCATCTCACGGATCGCTGACCTCGCGCTTGTTGTGTCGAGCAGTGGGGTCATTCTTGGTGTGCTCAGCAATCCAAATTCGAATTTGAGGTACCCGTTTTCGGAGTGGGAAGGTCAGCCGCTGTCAGCCCATCTGACCGTCGAATCCGTGCCAAAGTTTGAAGAGCGGCTCAACAGTTTTGTCGCCCATAACGATGAGACGGTTCGCCCGGTGGAGCTCAACCACACAGGCACGGCGGAGCAATCTGAGTTCCCGGTGCGCTACAGCTTCCACCGGATTGGCACCGACGGTGCGATACTAATGCTCGGGCAAGATCTGCGCCCGATCGCGGAAATGCAGCAACAGCTTGTTGCCGCACAGATCGCGCTGGAAAAAGACTACGAAGCGCAGCGCGAGTATGACACGCGGCTGCGGGTTCTGATGGCATCGATGCCTGAGGGCGCGCTTTTTCTCTCTGCCCGGACCGGTGAAATTGTGGATTGCAATGCAGCCGCAATCTCTTTTCTGGGATCCGCGCGCGCGGATGTCATCGGGCATGCCGTTACGCAGATCATGCAGAGCACCGGGCAAACGCCCGTGTTAGAAGAGCTGACAGAAGTCGCCAATGCCGAGAATCGTGGCGACGTCGTTATGCTCACTCTCGGCGGTCGTAAGCTTGTCGCGCGGCCGACGCTCTTCCGGGCCAGTGGTGAGCAGATGTTGCTGTGCCGGATCCAGGCCGCTGAAGGCGTCGGGGTGCGATCTGACGCTTTGGATGAGCATCTCGGCGCGCTCTTTGAGCGGGGTGCCGACGGCATTGTGTTCATCAACCAGATGGGCAATGTGGTGAGCGCAAACGAGGCTTTCATGCGCTTGACCGATGTTGTGAACAGCCAGGCGGTCAAGGGGCGCGCGCTTGCTGACTTCTTAGGGCGGGGGTCGGTCGATTTGAACGTCATGTGTGAGAACGCGACGCGCACGGGTGCAATGCGCCTTTACGCGACGCGGCTGATCGGCGAGCATGGTGCAGAGATCCCGGTTGAAATTGCGACGACCCTCCTTGCAGCAGGAGATGCGCCGGTGTTCGCGCTGGTGATCCGCGATGCCAGCCGCGCCGAAATGGTGCGTAAATCGCATCATTCGATCACTGATGTGGACATGCGCTCAGTGATCGAATTGATAGGGTCGCAGACGTTGAAATCGATTGTGGCGAAGACAACGGATGTCATTGAAAAGATGTGCATCGAAACTGCTGTGGAACTGACCTCGAACAATCGCGTCGCCGCTGCTGAGATGTTGGGCCTGTCGCGGCAATCTCTTTACGTGAAGCTGCGCAAATACGATCTGCTTAAAAAGGAACAAGAAGCGTCAATGTAAGGTGTCAATGTAAGGTGATGTGGATCCAGATGCGCAAAACCTGAAGCTCGGATGAGCGAGACCTGCTGAGCGCATCATTGGAGCTTGGCCACGCAGCCATCCTCGACCTCGGTCCCAAATTCAAGCGTGATAGTACGGTTCGGCGACGCGGGAAATCGAGCGCCTCTCCAGGGTCTTACCGCTAACTGCTTGATCCTGCCTCCGTTGGCATCGTGTTCTGAAATCTCAAGACTGCGCCTGAACGACCGCATTGTGCAGGCGCCCACCGCCATCTTGGATGTTCTTGGGGCAGTCGACAGAATTAGGGTCTGGTTAGACTGCTCAGACTTTCCCAGGGTTCGGTACAAAGGTTTAAGGCGCAGCCTTTTCGGCGAAAGCCTGGCCAAATCTGGCCGGGCTCGGTGTTTTTCCGTATCACGGCGCTTCAGCCCTTAGGCCTGTTTCGGCCGTGGTGAAAAGGGCGGGTTACTCTCTTTTATCCTTTGAGTGATCAGGTCTGCGAACTCCATGCGCAAGGTATTCATCGACGCCTCAGGCATAATCGTTGTGGCAGGGACAACTTGAGTGGCATGGTCTGCCCGCAGGCCCAAATGTTGCGCGAGCCCCGATATCATGTCTTGGACTGCTGCAAGTTGGGTTTCGCGGTGTGCGTCCATCTGATGCGCCTCTTGTTGCAGGCCGCTGAGGCTGTCTTGGATCGGTTCAAAGCTTATCTCTCGGGTGAGAAGTTGGGCCACATCCGCGACCAAAGTATCTACCTGGGCATGGATGTATTTGTTGGCGTTCTGCAGCGCATCAAACTCTGCGTTTTGAACTTCGCGGATTGGCTGCAGTCCCTCTTGCAAAGTCGTCATCTGATCCGCCGTTGCGCAGAGCCGCAACCCCTCGTGCAAGCTGGTGAGTTGCGTGCCGAGATCGACAAGCTTGGACTTTAGTGTCGAGAGGTCTCCATCGTGCTGCAAACCCGCACTGACCAACTCGGGCAAGCTTTGCAGGGTTGCGCGCGCGTCATCAAACTGCGCGTGCAGAGCCGCGCTGCGTTCATTGGCTTGCCGCGTGATGTCTTCCATGCGGTCCAGAGTGCCGACAAGGTGCGACGTGAAGTTGGCAAACCCTTCGTTCTGTCCGGTGAGATCAAGTTCCGGAACGGGTTTGGTCGCAATTTCAGAGACATCTGCTTGCATCGCGCTCAGCATGGGCGGCAATGTCGCCGTCGTGTCTGCGACAGTTTTTGTCTGTTTGGCCAAAGTTCGTAAGTCTTTTTGCCAGTCTGTAATGGTATTCTCCGTGTCTGCAATCCGCGCATTGAGATGTTCCAAAGCAGGCTCTAGCCCAGAAACTGCTTTGGCCATCGCAGCCTCAACCCGTGTGAAAGCTGTGCGCTGTGCGGATCCTATCTGGTCAATTCGATCTAGGATCTGCGCGGGCATCCCTTGGGTTGCGTGCGTGGTCTGCACAGAGCGGCTCAGCGATTTTACCGCTTTTTCCAGTTCCCCAGCTTGCGCGGCGAAAGCGCTGTTGGACACGTTCTTTTGCAACTCGGCCATGCGTTTGTCGATCTTTTGCATCATGTCTGATGGGTCAGCGAAACCGCGTTCGTGCAGTGCATTCAGAGCAGCCACAGCGTCATGACTGGCGAGCGCGTCCATGCGGTCGGTCAATGTGGCGATCTGCGCTTCGATGCGATCGAGTGCGGGCAGCTCGTCTGCGCCTCGCGCTGCCGCCATTTTGCCCTCAAGCTGATCTAACCTTTCAAGAATGACCCGGCTCAAGCTCTCGTTCAGGATGACTTCTTCAGGCTCCATCGCGTCAACCAATTTTTCAAGGCGGCTGGAGACCTCTTCGATGCGTTTTAGACCGTTAAAGCCGGTTGCACGCTGGGGCGTCGTCGGCTCCGCCGGGACGGCGATTTCGGCGAGTGCTGCCGGCAGGGGGCCAGAGCATCCAAGTGCGATCAACCCATCTTCAAAAACCGCTGCGCATCGCACTTCCGGCATTTTCTGGATTTGGGCCAGGGCAAAGGCCGCGTCAGGCACTTTGTCTACGTGGATCATGTGAGTGACGATCCCAGAGACAATCAGGCTGTTGAGATGACTGTGTTTAGGGTGCACCGTTGGTTTTGCGATGCTGTGTACATTCGGAATTGGATCCCGCCAGGCGTCTGAGGCGTCGGCGTAACTTTCGTGACTTGGTGATGCTGGAAAACTTGGTTGAGGTTCTGTTGCTAAATCGGTCACGGGCGCTCCAGTCAGTATCATTCTCGTTTGCAGATACGTTGAGCGTGGGTGATTTAGCTTTATTTTAGGTTAATCGAAACCAGGCCCTTGGAGTTGGAGTTCACCTGGTTTGATGGACAGTCATGCGCTAGCGAATTCTAGCCGATCGAGGGCCTATTTTTCGTAGTTTATGGGCGACTTGTATCCAAGTGCGGAATGGCGACGGCCTGGGTTGTGCCAGCCTTCGATGAACTCGAAGATCGCCATGCACGCTTCAGCCTTCGTTTTGAACTTGCGGCGGTCCAGCAGCTCACATTCAAGCGTAGCAAAGAAGCTCTGACACATAGCGTCGTCATATGCATCATCGACCGATCCCATCGAAGGCAACACGCCTGCATCCTTGCACCGGGCACCAAACGCAATCGATGTGTATTGCAACTCCTGATCGCTGAGGTGGATCAAGTTGGTCGGCGTGCTCTGCCCAATTGCCATGTTCATTGCACCAATTCCCCCCTCTCGCACATCTGCGATGTGCTGCCGGGCAGCGGGCAGGCGCATGCTGAGCATGCTGCCGAGAGGGCAGAACGATCTGGGTCTTCAGGTCGTTGCCCATGGCCCAGCCGATTATCCGTCGAGAAAAGGCACCCAGCACAACCGCGAGGTTCGTCATGCTGGCGCCATCCACTCCATTGATAGCGCAAAATGACTCGCTCCGACGGGTACGGGTTCCTCTTTCTGGGCAGGTGAACACCATTCCATTCCAGTCAAAAAGTGTCCATCAAACCGGCGGAACTCCAACTCCAGAGGGTCGCACTCCGAGAATTGAGGGATAGGTCAGAGAGAACATTGTAACATTTGATAGAAAGGGAAATGGGGTCACGCCCGTTACTTGTCGAACCTGATGTGTGGATCGGCAAGGTCAGCACCAGTGCCTTAGGGGCGATGAGGGGGAAGCAAGCGGAAATCCATCGGGGCGCGCCGCGATGATCTGCCAGGCCGCCTAAAGAAGCCCGGTATACATCAGCAATCGCAACCTTTGATCCAGACCCAAACAGACCGTTGCTAAAAGGCGGGTCCATACACATCCACAGAGGTCATTTTGCGACACGAGCACCTTCTGCAGAGCCGTTAGACGGGACACTGACGCCTAAATCTCTGCGGTTCGTCGGAAAATGCATCGTATCTTTAGCAGACGTTAATCAAGTTTCGTCAGCAAGTCTCCAAACACTTCGAGGAGGGAAGACGCTCGATGTCTCAAGAAAACGCTGCTGGTTCAATTGCTGGTGAGATGCACCGCGCCCTTGGAGCCGCTTTTGCAGAGACGGGGTGGCTCCTGACTTTTGACGGGGTCACGGGCACGCTCAAACACGCAAATGAAGACGCCATCTTTGGGCTGGAAATGTCGGAGGATTCGCTCGCAGAGCATACGTTCGAAAGTCTGTGCCGGCCACAGTCCCAGTTGGCCGCGGATGTTTGGGCGGAGTTGCAAACAAGCGGTCGGAAAAGCTGGTCAGGGGTTGTTACCGCGACCCTTTCGATGACCGAACACCCCGTTGAGGCGATGACGGTCGTGACCGCTGCCGAAGAAAGCGACGTTGTCGTCCTGGCGAAGATGAAAGAGCAGGCAGGTGAAGCGGTTGAGACAAGCCCTTCCGCCAGCTGGGCAGCACTCTCAGAAACCGTGGGTGTGATTGAATTTAACGCTGACGGTTTGGTGATTGAGGCCAATGATCGTGCGAACATGGCGTTGGAGTACTACGGCGAGGATCTCACCGGGAAGACCCAGGACCAGCTTTTGGATCCATCCATGGCAATGACGACCGGTTATGTTGAGCTTTGGGATAAACTGCGCGACGGTCGGATTGTCGAGGGTGCGTTTCAGCATTTGAGTGGCGAAGGCAACCCGGTTTGGATGCAATCGACATTCGTGCCCGTGAAAGGCGACGGCGGCGTTGTGGAACGGGTTGTGCAATGCCTCATGGACATCACCGATATGCAAGTGGCACTGGCACAAGCGTCGCGTCGCGCGGGGTCACTTTGGTCTGGCGCAGCAATTGCCGAGTTTGATGCTGAAGGTCACTACGTGTCCGCCTCCACGGCAATGCTCGAGCTTTTGGACAGCAATGCAGACACTTTGAGCGGCAAGTTGATGCGGCGCCACCTCGATGACGAATACGTTCTTGGCAATGAGTTCAAGTCGCTTTGGTCAGAGATATCCGCGGGTCAAACGACTGTGCGAGACCTCGAGCGTGTTACAAACAAGGGGCAACGAATCCGCACGCGCAGTACTTTTCTGCCCATCAAAACAGACGATGATAGGTTGAGCGGTTTCATGGAGCTTGCGGTCGATGTCGACAAAGATTTGCGCGCTTTGGATGACCTTGAAGTGCGGCATGGCGCTGTCGATCAAGTCACTGCTTTTGCAGAGTTTGATCTCTCCGGCAAACTCCTGCGTTCCAATACGGTGTATCGGGATGTTCTGGGTTACAAAGAGGCTGAGGTGCAGGAATTCACGCACAAGCAGACCGTCCCGCTGCCTTTCAGAGACAATCCGCGCTATCGTGGTTTTTGGGACAAATTGGTTCAGGGCGAGCTTTGCGATGGCCATTTCCGGCGGTTGCGCAAAGACGGGACAGGCATTTGGTTTGATTCAAACTACGTCCCGATCCGCAATCCGAAGTCGACCTTGGTAGAGCGCATCTTCTTTTTTGCGCGAGACATCACCGAAACCAAGCGCAGTTTTGAGGCCTTTGAGGCGCAATTAGACGCTGTTGGGCGCTCGATGTCAGTGATCGAATTCGACATGGACGGTAAAGTCGTCAATGCGAATGACGTCTATGCAGACCTGATGGGATACACGCGTGACGAAATTGTTGGGCGCCGACATGCCAGTTTTTGCAATGAGAAGTACGCCAGTAGCGATGCCTATCGCGCCTTTTGGGATGGGTTGAAGAACGGGCAATTCACCTCCGGTCAGATCCAGCGTTTTACCGCCAACGGCGAAGAGCGGTGGCTGCAGGCCAGCTATAACCCTCTGCGCGGTGAAGACGGTGAATTTCGCCGCGTCGTGAAGTTCGCTTTTGACATCACGGAGACCAAGCAAGAGTTTCAGACGATCTCCCGCAAATGGGGCGCTACGCAGAACGGTCATGCGATTTGCGAGTTTACGCCCGAGGGGCGGATAGAGACCGCAAACGATGGTTTTTTGCGCCTTTTTGGCTATACCCTTCGCGAGATCGCTCAGCAGCATCATTCCATGTTCTGCACGCCAGATCAGGTCCAATCCGAACCCTACCGTGATTTTTGGCTGAAGCTGAGCCGGGGCGAGCCGACGTCGGGAGTCTTTCGCTATGTGGGCCGCTTTGATCGCGATGTGGTGATTGATGGACACTTTATTCCAATCAAGAATGAGAGCGGTGAAGTCCTTCGGGTTCTGCTCTTTGCCTATGACGCCACGGAGCACGAGATGCTCAAGCAGAAGATCGTGGAGCAATCGGAAAGTGTCGCGCATGAGACCGAGCGAGTGCTTAGCGCCAACTCCGTCATTGAAACAGACGTGCAAGGGCTGACGAAAGCGATGCGGGCTTTCCAAGAAGATATGTCCAGCGGGCAGGACATTCTTTCAACCAGCCTTGAGGATATTTCTGGCCTGACATCTGCGATTGAAAGGATATCTGAGATCGTAAACATGCTGGGCGATATTGCTGTGCAAACCAATCTCCTCGCCTTTAACGCCGCGATTGAGGCTGCCCGTGCAGGAGAACATGGGGTTGGCTTTTCCATTGTCGCGGACGAGGTGCGCAAGTTGGCGGAACGCAACGCAGAGGCTGCCCGCGACATCTCGCGTCAGCTCGACCAGGCCAGTGACCGCATGAGCCGCGGCACCGGCGGCGCTCAGAAGACCGTGAGCCTGGTGAATGAAACGGTCGATCGCTTGAAAACCAGCGACGAGACGGTGAACCAGCTGATTTCAAAGTGTCATATGCAAGCCGATGCGATCCGCAACATCAATACCGTCGTGACGCAGCTCAACGGTGGGCAAGCCCATTGAATGCAGAGCCACGTGAGAGCCTCACCGTCCCTTCGCGGCGCAAGTTCGGCATTTTGGAGATCGGTCAGCGGCAAATAGGCTTGGACATTGACTGCCTGGGCGAGATCTGCGTGATCGCCAACATCTTGCCGCTGCTTTCGCCGCGTCGGGATGTGCTAGGTGCGATTGATTTGCGCGGAGATATGATCCCACTCATTGATCCGATGTCGCTTTGTCAAGTGCCGCCGATGGAGAGAGAACCCGCCATTGCTGCAATCATCGAACATAGCGGTCGTGCGATCTCGTTGGCCTGTGATCGTGCAGTGACCATCGCGGAGTTTGCGGCTGAAGAGGTCAAGCCACTCTATGCAAATCCGACGCACGTCAGCGTGCCAGTGCACAGCGGGGTGCTCACAGAGAGGCGCAGCATAAATGTCTTGGATGCTATGCGCATCTTTGCGGTGCCAGACATGCCAAGCTGCTTAGTTCAGGAAACGACTGTTGCGAAATCCACAAAATCGGGGTCTGCACTGGCGGTTCTGACGTTTGAGGCGGGAGGGGCGATGTTCGGTCTCGACGCCGTTCGCATCTTTGGGACCGTGCCACGGCAGAAGATCGAAAACGATACGTTGACCGGTGGTGCCTGTCTGGGCCGCATCTCCTATCTGGGGCGGCTCATACCCACTTTAGATGCAACGCAGGTTTTGGGGTTAGGGGATCATCTGCGGGAAGCCCAGCCCGAGATCGTTGTGCTGCAGTTTCCGAACAATCAGCTTTTGGGCCTTGCTGTCGATGTTATCCTCCAAATCCGCATGGTCAGGCGGCGCGAGTTGTCAGTTGTCCCGAGCTTTTTTGGGGATGAGCCAACACTCTTCTCGGCTGTGCTCAGCAATGAGGGCGAGCAGCAGATATTCATGCTGGATGCAGATGTGCTCTCGCGCCGAGAGCAGCTTCAGAGTTTGGCAGGCCTAGCTGATCGCAAAACGACCACGACGACGCGCGCGGCGCCGCCAGTGCCCCTTCCGGACCAAGCCGGTGACATCGAACACACGAAGGCACGCTGCTTGGTTTTCACTGCGGGCGTTCGCATGTGCTGTTTGATCACAGATGTTGTTAGCATCCTCTCTTCGCCGGGTACGATAACGCCGATGGGAGGCTTCAACCCCACCATTGTCGGTTTTTTCTCGCATGATGGGATGGCAGTGCCATTGCTTTCATTGGCGCATCACCTGGGCCACGTCCCTCAGCATGATCCAACCGAGACAAGCAATCGTCGCGTTCTGCTTGCCGGACCGCCGGAGCGCCGCGTTGGATTTGTCGTGGACCACGTAGATGGCATTGAAAAGGCCGAATATCTTGCGCCATCAGATGCGAACCTGGGTATCTCGGAACGAATTGCAAAGCTGCGATCACAAGAGTTCAGGGCGGTGGTGCCGTATCTTGATTTGGACGCCATATCTGCCGCGGTCGAATTGCCTAGAATGTGATCACGGTTAACGCATTGCAAGGATTTGAGGCAATAGACTAGCCCCAGATCAGAATCGAAAGGAAGAATTCCTTGGGGCAGCAATCGAGAAACACGGCAAAGCGAGAAGCAGTCGACGCGGTGCAAGACGCTGTGTTGAGGCCAAACACTGGCTATTTTGAGAATGACGAATTGCGCGCGATCCATGCCCGCGCGACCGACTATGCGCGTGCTGGGGTCGCGGTTCATTTCACGGGTGCTGCAGGCGTTGGAAAGACCTCACTGGCATTACAAGTCGCGCAGGCTTTGGGAAACCCCATCGCTCTCATGGCTGGCAACGAATGGTTGACCGCGCATGACTTCTTGGGGCGCGAAGTCGGTACGACGTCGTCCACTGTGGTTGACCGCTATGTGCAAAGCATCCGTCGAACAGAAAAGACGACCGTAAACGATTGGCGCGACTCGCTGCTCGCTCAGGCGATGGAGGAGGGACAAACGCTCATTTATGATGAGTTTACCCGCGCCTCGCCCGAGGCAAATGCAACGCTTTTACCGGTGCTGGAAGAGGGGATTTTGATGTTTACAGATCGCACCTCGAAACGTGCGTATCTGCGCGCGCACGCTGATTTCCGCATTATACTCACCTCCAATCCCCACGATTATTTAGGCGTGAATTCGGCACCTGATGCTTTGATGGACCGGATGCTGACCATACCTATCAATGAACCCAGTCTAGAGACGATGACCGGCATAGTGGCGCAGCGCACGCGTCTGTCGCGTGATGCATGCGCTCGGATTGTGGCGACGGTCGCCCGCTTCATCGGTGCGGAACAACATGGAAAGACTTCGGTGTTGCGCAGTGCAATTCTCATCGCACGCGTTGCTGGCGCACGCGAGGCGGCAGGTCGACTGACAGATTTTTCGCTGAGAGATATCGCGACAGACGTTTTGGTGGGCCGCGGCGTTCTCACGACCCCGCGCGAAGTCGCGGCGGCGCTGAACGAGAAAAAGAAGGCTGCGTAAGGAGACAATGATGAAGCGACCTCCAACATTTATGCCAAGGTCGGCCTTTGGTGGCCGGGGAGGCTCACCACGCTCGCGCAAAGATGCAGCTTTGCAATTGGTCTCATTGGAGTTTGGTGCAGACCGCCTTGAGCGTGAACTTGAAGCAGCTCAAAAGAAGATATCGGTCTGTCGCGCTGCCTTGTTGCGCAAAGCAACCCAGCGCCGGAGTTTGCTCGGTCAATTCGGTAAACACGATGATCAGTATGGTTGAGCATCCAGGAAAAGGCAGTTTCGCAAACACCGGCAAGAATGAGCTCACCTTGCCCGATGCGGTTGCGAAGGCGCGCCTCGCGATGGGAGCCATAACACAAGCGCCGGTGGATTCGGTCAAAAGCTGCAGCCGTGGCGCGGATGCCGTTTGGACAGCGACCGTAGAAGTCGTCGAAAGCGTTGCGCGCATGGGCGATAACGACTTGCTGTCAGCCTACCAGATCGTGATGAACAGCGCAGGGGATCTCATGGAATTCAAGAGGGTCGGGCGGTATCATCGAGAGGATGCGCAGGCCTCATGAGTTTCCAGGTCCAGAGCCCGGTACACAATGACAGCCTCGCCGAGGTGCTCGAGCGCATCCTTGACAAAGGGATTGTCATCGCTGGCGATGTATCAATCTCTTTGGTCGGCATCGAACTGCTTACCATTCGGCTGCGTCTTCTGATCGCGACGGTGGATAAGGCCAAAGAGATGGGCATCAATTGGTGGGAAAGCGACCCGAACCTTGCGGCGGGTGCACATGATCTTAATAAAGAGAATCAACAGCTTATAGAGCGGATCGTTCAAATGGAGAAACAGCTGGCGGTGCTGCAGAACGAAAAGGCGGCCTCGATATGAGCGATCATGGAAAAAAGGGCTTTGGCGGCGTGCGCCATGAGATTGATCTGAGGCTCGATGGCCTTTTTGGAGAACTTGGCAAAGTGATCGGTGAGGCGATGGAGCACCTAGAAGACGGGGCAAGCGAAATCCGTCGAAGCCAGGAGTTTCAAACCAAGAATGGGCCGGTACGCGCGGAAGCCGGGGTGCGCGTACGGATGGGCGGAAGGGCGTTTCCATCTACGGACAACACCCAGGATGCAACGCAGCCGTTCAGCCGTTTCTCGGAGCAGAAATCTAAGGCGATGGCGCCACGACCCATCACGGCAACCATTCTCGAAGAAGCAGGTCTTTGGTCGCTGACTGCAGATCTCCCTGGCATGACGCAAGACGATCTCAGATTGGACGTATCTGCGGGCACCCTCAAGATCACGGCGGCAGCGCATGACCGGCGATACGAAGACACTTTTGATCTGCCGCACGGACTTTCCAAAGACGATCTGCAAGTTTCCTTGCGTAATGGGATACTGGATCTGACTGCTAAGATCGACCCGGAGGCAGACGCGTGATCTACCTCTACGGCTTAATGAAACCTGACACGGAGGGTGCCGAGGCACTGGCGGCTGATCTGCAGGGCGTTACAGGGCCGGTGCACATCGCTCATCTTTCGCACGCCCTCTTGATCTATGGGGCACATGGCGACGGAGAGATCTTGGCAAAGCGGAGATACCTTCTCGCACACGCACATGTGCTCGAAGCGTTTTTGGAGCTGGGAACCGTCTTGCCGATGCGATTTGGGATGATCGCCCAAGACGTTGCAGCGGTCTCGGAGGTCCTGTCGCGGCAATCAGATCTCTTGTGTCAGGAGATGGGCCGCCTCGAAGGGCTGATCGAACTTGGGGTCCGCATCTCGTTTGATCGCGATGCGGCCTTAGCGGCGCAACTCCAAAGAGATCCATCGCTCTTGGCTGAGCGCGACCGTTTGCGGGGCGCAACTGCGGGGGCGCATTTCGACAAAGCTGAGTTTGGCCGCAAGCTCGGCGAGGCACTGGAGCGTCACCGCACAGATACGCAAAAGCAGCTTATTCGCCAGATCCGTGCTCATGTTGCGGATTTCAATGTGAAAACCCCGGACGCAGACGTTGAGGTGTTGAATGCTGAGGTTCTGCTGCCGCAATCAGCCCTCACCACCTTCTCCGACGAGCTCGCCTCACTATGCGGGCAAGTAGAGTTTGGCGGCGGATCAGAGCCAATGATCCGATTGATCGGGCCAGAGCCGCCCTACCATTTCGTCAAGGTTGCTCTCGAGACAGCAGCGGAGCCTGCATGATGGGACTGTTGACGCGTTTGGTTATGCTTCCGGTGAAAGGGCCGCTCGACGGTACCTTTTGGATCGCATCACAATTGGCCGAGCAAGTTGAGAAGGAACGGAACAGCCCCGCTGCACTCAGGCAAGCACTTGCGGAGGCTGAGCAACAACTCCTCGCAGGCACCCTTTCGGAAGAAGCCTATGACGCGATCGAAGATGATCTGCTGCACCGGTTGCTGAAAATGAGCCAGCGATGACCCAAAGTCTGCGCGTGCAGATCAACGCAGAAGGTGGTCGTGGGATCGTGCGTCTTTCTCGGCGTCTACTGGCTGAATTGTCGCTCACGCCTGGCGATCTCGTCTCGATCGAAGGCGGAAGACGCACCTACGGTCGAGCGGTTCCAGGCCGACTTGCTGACGGTTGTGCGCAGTTAGATGCGGCCTTGGCTCAAAATGCTAGGGTGCCAGATGAAAGCACTGTAACCTTAGTGCGAACGGAATTGCCGCGTCTGCAATCCGTCGTTTTGCGTTTTGCAGATTCCGGAGCGAAGCCGCCTCTTGAGCTGAAAGACGCGCTCTTTGATGTGGCGCTTGCTGAAGGGGATTTAGTGCCCCTCGCGCATGCGCCTTCGCAAAAGACAATCGCTGAAGTCGTAGCGGTTTCGCCAAGCCCCGCCGGCGTGGTTGGTGAAGAGACGACGATCTCGCTCCAGACACCACCAGATCCGGCTTTTGATTATGAGGGTATCGGCGGACTGAGAGAACAGATTGCGCAAGTGCATGATTTGATTGCTGCGCCTTTACTGCGGCCCGAGCTTTACGACCGACTGGGCATCGCTGCGCCGAGGGGTGTACTTTTCTCGGGGCCGCCGGGATCGGGCAAAACGCTGCTGGCACGCGCCGTCGCGCACAAGACTGAGGCTGCATTTTTCCACGTTAACGGCCCTGAAATCGTAACAAAGCACTATGGTGAGAGCGAAGCTGCGTTGCGCAAAGTGTTCGAGGCAGCGCGGAAAGCCGCGCCCGCCGTCATTTTCATTGATGAGATTGATGCGATCGCACCCAAACGGTCGGATCTTTCGGCCGAAAAGCAAGTTGAACGTCGAGTTGTCGCGCAGCTTTTGACACTCCTTGATGGGCTCGCAGAGCGCGGACGCGTGGTCGTTATGGCGGCCACCAACCTGCCCGATGATCTGGATCCTGCCCTGCGCCGGCCGGGTCGCTTTGATCGAGAAGTGGCGTTTGTACCGCCTTCGCTGGAGCAAAGGGCAGAGATACTTGCGGTTCATCTCAAGGACGCGCCACTTGCGACTGACGTCGATTTGGCGCGCTTGGCGGCGGAAACACATGGGTACGTTGGTGCCGATCTTGCCGCGCTTGCCCGCGAGGCCGCTGTCGCTGCTCTGACGCGCGCGATCTCGGTTGCGGGAAGCGAAAAAGATGTCCGTGTTCAAGATCTTGTCGTCGCACAAGTTGATCTGGAGGCTGGGCTGAAGGCAACCGCGCCCAGCACGTTGCGTGGGTCAACGGTCGAGCACGCGGCGGTTCAGTGGTCTGATGTCGGCGGGATGGACACTGTAAAGGAGGTTTTGAAAGATGCTGTCTCGACCCCTTTGAAACATGCGGCCACTTACGCGCGATTTGGCTTGCGGCCAACGCGCGGCATTTTGCTTTGCGGTCCGCCTGGGTCTGGAAAAACGCTGACCGCACGGGCACTTGCGGGAGAGACCGGCATGAACTTCATTCCCGTGCGTCCGCCAAAGCTTCTGTCGCAGTTCTTTGGTGCGGCAGAGCAGGCGGTTGCTGACCTATTCAAGACATCGCGCTTATCTGCGCCGACGTTGCTCTTTTTTGATGAGTTTGATGCGATCGCGCCACGTCGCAGCGGCAAAGATACCGTGAATGATCGAATTGTCGCGCAATTTCTAATGGAGTTGGATGGTATGCTAAGCAATGACGGGGTGGTCGTGCTGGCTGCTACAAACCGGCCGGACGCTATTGACCCGGCGCTTACGCGACCAGGGCGTTTCGATCTGGTGGTCGATTTCCCCTACCCAGACGCGGGGTCGCGCCAAGCCATCCTTTCAGTGCACCTCAAAGATCGACCGATCGCAGAAGATGTAGATTTGACAGCTTTGGCGGCCCAAACTGAAGGTTTGAACGGCGCAGACCTGGCTCTTTTGGCCGAAGATGCTGCGCGAAGTGCTCTGAGGCGGCATCTGCAAACCGGTGAGGAAGCGGAAGTCTGCGCGTTTGACTTTGCAGAGGCATTGTCACGTTTCCAAATTGGGGAAGTGGTCAGGCAAAAAGACTACATTGGAAAGGGGTTTAGCGAGTGAGCCGCCGTGAACTCATTGCTCTCATGCCGCGCGGAGCGGTTCGTGAGCTGCCGCACGGGTTACGCTGCGTGTGCCACTCAGGCGTCGCGGCCGTTCTTGGGAAGGGGCTTGCCGCCAATCTTTTGAGGCCAGCGAAAAGAAAAGCTTTGAAGACTGCGGTTCAGCGTCAGCGTTGGCTAGAGGCGCTGATGCCGCACGGTACAGTGCTTCCAGCCCTCCCAGGCGCGCGCCTGGCTGTGCCAGAAGTCGCTGATTTTATCGATGGAAACCGCCCGCTGCTGGATCGCCTTGCTGCCCGCCTAGATCAAAAAGTGCAGTTTCAGGTGTCGATCACATGGGACGCTCTTGCGGCGACGGGGCGGGGTTTGGAAAGTGAAATCTTGCAAAACAAGATAAGCGGTCTCTTGGCCCAGGTGGCGGTTGATCAAATTGCGCTGCCCCGCGCTGATGAGAATATGGTCTGCAACTGGGTCTTATTGATCGATGTTCGGGATGAGCCTGCCTTGGATGCAACGCTTGCTGAGATTGATGGTATTTGGACCGAAGGCTTTCACATCAAGGTGGTTGGCCCTTCTCCAGCGCTGAGTTTTGGCAGCCTTGGTGTTCGCCAAACGCGCGCCACGGATGTTGCCGCAGCGACGATCACCTTGGGAGTTTCTGCGAGCGTTGGTGTTCAGGAGATCAAGCGCGCTCGCCAGTTGGCGCTCAAAAGAGCGTCGCCGGCCATGCGCGAGACCATCAAAAACGCCGCTGAAACGCTTTCGGTGCAGGCCCGTGCGGGGGCTCAATCTCCCGCGCCGATGGCTTTTGTCTGGCGCGAAGGGGAAGCGGTCACAAGCAACGCTTGGAAGGCGGTCGCATGACAGATTTGATGCTGATCGGGTTGGTTCAAGGCGCGCCAGATTGCCCGAGCAAGGCCCCACCGCACAGGTTGATCCGCGTGGGGCCTGCACACGCCATAGCGCTTGACGTGCCGAAAGGTGCAGACATTTCAGATGAGGCCCGCGCGCTTGAATGGGCTGGGCGCTCGAATGCAGTGCTGAGCGCGTATGCGGCCAGTGGAGACGTCGTACCAGTGTCACTTGGTGCGGTTTTTTCAAGCGTGTCGGCGCTCGTTGCTCACGTTCGGCGAGAACTGCCGAGGGTTCTTCGCACTGCTGAGCGCTTGAGAGGAATGGTCGAATACACGCTGGCCGTGTCAGATGAGCAATCCATGCCCAAGCCCATTTCGCAGGTGCATCAGGGTCGGCAATTCTTGCGCGCGCGGCAGTCTGATCGAGCTGCCAAAAAAGCATATCGGGCAAAACGGCAGCTTATCTGCAACCGCCTGCTTGAGGTTCTCAAATCGCAAAACCATCTGTGCCGGATGGTCACGCATAAGGCTCCAAAGCGGCTAATGACGGCCGCGATTTTGGTCCCGCGGGCAGAGGTTGCCACCCTGATGGCCCAATTGCGTTATGAAATGAGCCGGGAGGCGGCCCTTGGTTTTTATTGCCGACTGATTGGTCCCAGCCCTGCCTACTCCTTTACAGAAGAGGAAAGCGTCGATGCCTGAGCCGTTTTCACTCACCTTCGCTGAAGGGCCTGACGCGCTGATAAGTCAGGATCAAACGCTGGTCGATTTGGTCGACGGGCTGCTTGATCACGGTGTGGTGATCCGAGGCGAAGCGTGGATCACCGTGGCGGATATTGATCTCGTCTTTCTCAGGCTCGACCTCGTGCTGGCAAATCCTGACACAATGCAAAAGAAGGCAGTGGCTGAGTGACGGCGGCTCTCGGTTGGATCAACGCGGATATGCCGGTGCCGACGGGGTGCTGCCTCAGAAGAAAGGGCCCGGTTGCGCTCGTTGTTGCACAACAGATCAAGCGTGAGCGTGTTTGTTTTTTGCAGGCGCAATGCGAATGTGCAGAAACTGTGGAGAGCTTTTTGCCGGCCTCTTTTGGGTTGGGATATAATGTTGCACGCTCTCTGCATCTGACGGTATCCCAAGCTCAGCCACTTGTGGAGCGCCTCGCAGCGCTCAAAGGCCAGGCGCAGGTAAGCCTATCAATATGTCTCAAGCAAGCAGCAGCTCATACAAGCGGTGGGTCATGGCTGCGCCGCCGCTGTGCGCATTGGCAAGCAGTTGCTGCGCTTGAGCAAACCCTGAGGGAACGGCTTGAAGAGATGATGCGCGCGTTCACATCGCCGGATATGGTTTTGCGCCGGAAAACCGACCGGATTGAAGCAGATCTTCTCGCCCAGCGAACAGATATTACCGGATTGCTCGCTTTGCTGCGCGCGACCCTGCCTGAGATCGGGCACTTAGGTCTACCGGTGCGAAACTGTGCCGTGGCCGGACCGCTTCCCGTTTACGGCTTTGCCGGATTGCCGATCGGAGTGGCGAGCGATGGATGATGGGCTCGACATCTCTCTGGATGAGATCCGGGCCGTCCTCGGCCAAGGCGGCAATGGCGGCGGACGGCTGCACATTCAACCTGAAACGGTAGAGCAGGATCTCGCGCGAATTGTTCTGGGTTTGATGGCGTTTTTGCGCCAACTGATGGAGGCGCAGGCGATCCGGCGCATGGAGAATGGCAGCCTCACTCTGGCGCAGGAAGAAGCTTTGGGTGAGACGCTCATGCGCGCAGAAGCTGCACTTTTCGACATCGCAGCCAAGTTTGGGCTGAGACCTGAGGATCTTTCGCTCGATCTGGGCCCCCTCGGGAAGACGATATGATCCGATCAGTTCCAAAAGCACACACCGCCCTCATGACAGGAGCACTTAATGGCGCTTGACAGCAGAGCACCCGCTACCGAATTCGGCATTGGCACCCGTCTCGACCTTGAGACGGCAAATGCCATTGCAGAAGGCCAGCAAAAACTGGATCCATCGCCTGAAGTGCTGGATCGCGCTGACGCCGCGCATTCTCGGCTTCAGCAGGTGATTTCGGAACGCCGTCATGTATACGGGGTAACGACTGGGTTTGGTCCGCTCGCCAATCGCTTGGTTCACCCCAATGAAGGGGTCCGGCTGCAACAAAATTTGGTCAATCACCTTGCGACTGGCCTGGGGGCAAACTTTTCGTGGTCGGTCGCGCGCGCGATCGTCCTGGCCCGGCTGGTCTCGATTTTGCAGGGGTTATCGGGCGCGTCGCCGCAAACCATTGATTTTACGCGCACTGTGTTGGAAGGGCGGCTGGCACCTGCAATCCCTGAACGCGGCACTGTCGGCGCATCGGGCGATCTTACGCCGCTGGCGCATATGGTGTTGGTGTTCCAAGGCCAGGGCCACTTCATCGATCGACAAGGGCAGTTGATTGAAGCAAGCGAGGGCCTGAAGCAGATGGGCCTGGCCCCTCTCAGTTTATCCGCGCGCGATGGTTTGGCGCTCGTCAATGGGACCTCTGCGATGACCGGTGTCGCCTTGCGCAACGCGTTGCTCGCGGGTCGTTTGACCCGCTGGGCGATCCGGCTCACTGGCGCTTTAGCAGAGGTCATGGGTGCGCGGGTTGAGGCGTGGGCACCTGAATTTGCCCGCTGTCGGCCGCACGCTGGGCAGGTAGAAGCGACCAATGCCCTGCGCGCCGCCGTCTCTGGCAGCACGCGGCTGCAGAATGAGCCCATTGCCTCCCGTTTTTTGGCTGAGGAAGGCTTCGTGGTGCAGGAGAACCCAGGCCAAGACGCCTACACCCTGCGCTGCGCGCCGCAGGTCATTGGTGCCGTTCTTGATGCTCTTTCCTGGCACAATGCGGTCGTGGAGCAAGAACTCAATGCGGTATCGGACAATCCGATCTTTCCAGATGAGGGTCAGATACCGGCTCTGCATGGGGGAAATTTCATGGGCCAGCATGTCGCGTTGGTCTCAGACGCGCTCTCAAATGCGCTCACAGTTTTAGCCGGACTTGCAGAGCGACAGGTTGCGCGCTTAACGGATGAGCGGCTCAACGCCGGGCTGCCGGCCTTTCTGCACCGGGGGGCGGCGGGGCTGCATTCAGGCTTCATGGGCGCGCAGGTCACGGCCACGGCCACTCTGGCTGAGATGCGCAGCATTGGCCCTGCCTCGGTGCATTCGATTTCAACAAATGGCGCCAACCAAGATGTTGTGTCCATGGGCACGGTCGCTGCGCGGCATGCTGCGCGGCAGGTGCTCCATACCAGTGAGATTTTGGCGATCCTGGCCCTGACGGTGTGCCAGGCCGTTGAGTTGCGCATGCTCGATAATCCGGATGGGTTTTCGCAAAGCGCACGGGCCATATGCAAACGCATACGCGCATCCTCGGCGTCGCTCTTGCAAGACAGGCCTTTAGCGACAGACATTGAGGCGGTCGCCGATGTTTTGCGGTCCTTGGACGCCGCGTGATCAGCCAGCGTCCTGCACCATCTCCGCCCGGTCATGAAGTCGAACGCGTTACGCAGGATCAGCAGAGTGAGCGCACCGCCTGTTCAATCGCCGCCTGGGATTGGGCCAGGTCTGCGTCTGTGACCGCGAGTGAGGGATAGAGCTTGCCGGGCGACTTGAACACGCCGTATTGTCTGAGCGTTTGGTTAAACGTGGCGCTACGGGGGGGATCGTCGTGTCGCGCTCGGCGATAGTCTGTGCAGGCGTTTGCGGTGAAGTAGACGTCAAAGAGTGTCTCATCTCCGCAAATTTGATGCGGGATGCTCGCATCCGTCAGCGCATTGTGCAGCATGGCTTGCAGCGATGAACCGATTTGGCGCAACCGGTCATAAGCTCCCTCTCGCCGCAACACTTCCATTGTTTTCAAACCGGCAACCGCCGCCACTGGATTGCCAGACAAGGTGCCCAGTTGCATGAGCCACTTCTGCGCCCCGACAACCGACTTGTCAAAATGGCGCATGATTTCAACGTCGGCGCCCAGAGCGGCAAGGGGGAAGCCACCCCCAATAATCTTACCCAACGTGCAGATGTCCGGGGTTACACCGTAGCGTTCCTGCGCGCCGCCGTAGGCAAGGCGAAAGCCCGTGACAATCTCATCAAAAATGAGCAAGACGCCGCATCTGTCGCAAGCCGCCCGCAGCCCTTCGAGAAATCCGGGCACCGGCGGAATGATGCGCTGCAAAGGTTCGACAATGACGGCGGCGATGTCATTGTGCTCGCTCAGCAGCATCTCGACGGCGGCAAGGTCATTGAAGGGTGCGATCAACATCTGATCGGCGATGCTTTGCGGGATCCCTGCGCTGTCAGGTACCGCTTGGGGAAAATTAACAAGCGTCTCAGGGGCGAGGCTCATCTGAGCCTCCGCGCTCATGCCGTGATACCCACCTTCGAATTTCAGGATTTTGTCGCGCCCGGTATAGGCGCGTGCCAGGCGGATCGCATACATATCTGCCTCGCCACCTGAGGCAACAAAGCGGACCTGATCGCAACAGGGCACTGCCTCGACAATCGCTTCAGCCAGTTCAATGCCTTTGGTGTTATTGGCAAAAAATGTCATGCCTTTGGGCAGCTGTTCAAAGACCGCCTCCATCACTTCAGGATGGCCATGGCCCAGCAGCATGGGCCCGGAACCGATCAGATAGTCGATGTATTCGTTCCCGTCTTCGTCCCAAACCCGAGAGCCTTCGCCATGGGAGATGACAACGTTGGGGTCAAAGTTGCCAAAACCTCCGCCGGGCAAAACGGCCTGAGCCCGTGAAATCCATTCGCTCTGAGAGGTCATTCTGTTCATGCGGTGATCTCCAATATGGCAGGGCCAAGTCTGTCCAAATCGGGCGTCACGCCGAGGCCTGGACCCTCGGGGGGTGCGATCCGCCCCTTGTCGCGGGTTGGGCAATCTGGCGCGATGCGCGGTGTGACGTAGCCCGACAGATCGCAGGTGTTCAAAAGCGCGCCGTGCGGCGTGGAGGCCGCAAAATGCAGGCTGGCTGCGGTGACGACGTCTGATCCCCAGGTGCATTCTGCGCAGATCTCGGCACCGAGGTGAACCGTGAGATCCCGCGCGCGCCGCATGGATGAGAGGCCGCCAAACTTCGAGAGTTTCAGGGCAACGGCGTCAAGGCAGCCCAAATCGCGCGCCCGCTGAAGGGACGCGAGATCAAAGGCGCATTCGTCGATTTTCATCGGCAATCCGGTGGCCAGGCGCACGGCGGCACAGTCTTCAAGCGTTTTGCACGGCTGTTCGAGCATGACGTCAAGGTGCGACACCGCCCGCCCGGTGCGTGTCGCCTGGAGTTTCGTAGCCCCGCAGTTCCAGTCGCCGTAGACCAGCGGCCCGCGCCCTACGGCTTCGCGAACCTTGATCAGGCGCTCTGCGTCCGCTTCCCAATTCGCATCAGCCCCAAGTTTGGCTTGAAATTGTCGGATCCCGGTGGCGTAGGCTTCCCGCGCGATGCGCGCCATCTCGTCCGGTTGGATGCAAGTGATCGAGTGATAAATCGGCATGTCTGCGCGGGTGCGTCCGCCCAACAAGTTGAAGACCGGCTGGTCCACCGCCTTTCCAAAAAGATCCCACAGGGCGATGTCGATGAGTGACTTTGCGGCAGCGTGCCCCACAAGAAATCCGTCGAGTTTGCGCATCGGCGCATCCACGCCAAGAGGTGTAACGCCGATGAGCTCAGGCGCCATCTCTTGCAGAGCGCTTGGGATGCCTTGCGCAAAGGCTGGCAAGTAGTGCGGTATGGGGCAGACATCTCCCCAACCTGTGAGGCCCGTGTCGGTGGCAAGGCAGAGCACGTGAGTTTCCACAGTCGCGCAGGTTTTGCCCTCAGCCATGTAGTAGGTCTCGTGGCTGGTGAGGTTCACCGACCAGAGTGTGATACCCACGATTTTCATGTGTAGCGCGCGACAGGCGCGCCAAGCGCGGCCTCATCCGGATAAACCCCAAGCCCCGGCGCCTCGGAGAGGTGTAGGTGGCCCGCTTGATTGCGCGGACCGCGACCGCCTGCGATATCCACAGTGACCATGTCTTGGCAGGCCCAGACGGCGTGACAGTTGGCGTCTGGGATCGTTGCAGCGAGGTGCAGCGCTTCAGTATCGGCGAGCACGCTGCCGCCGGTGGCCATGACAAACATGTCGATCCCATGCGCCAGCGCGATGTCGCGCATGCGTGCGGCTTTGGTCAGGCCACCGACGCGGTTGAGTTTGATGCCAAAGACCTCCGCGATCCCGTCTCGGGCGATGCGGGTGGCGTCCTGCAAAGTGACCAGACTTTCGTCAACCGAAACGGGCGTTGCATGGCGCGGGGCAATCGCGGCGATATCGTCGAGCGTTTCGCAGGGCTGTTCGACCATGACATTCAGATCTTCGACTGCTTTCATCACCCGCAGCGCCTGCTGTCGTGTCCACCCGCGGTTCACGTCGTAAAGCATGATCTCACCGGGTGCGCGTAAGCTCTCTACATCGCGGATGCGTGCGATATCGCGCGCAACTTCCCCGCCGATCTTCACCGAATGCGCGACATAGCCACGCTGGCGGTAGCGCTGGATGACGTCTCGTGTCTCTTCGACCGTTTTTGCCCCCACCGAAGATGCAATGGGCCGCGGCGTGCGCGCGCCGCCGCCCATCAGATCCGCAATGGGACGTCCCGCCGCCTGTCCCGCGATGTCCCAGCAGGCCATGTCGATGGGGCTTTTGGCGTAAAAGTGACCAGGCAGGGCGAGGTCCATAGCGCGTTCAACATCGAGCACTCGGCGTGGGTCCAGTCCGAGGACGAAAGGGGCCATGGTTTCGATGCTCGCGCGGATGCCCGGGCCATGGGCGGGCACATAGGTATGCCCCCAGGGTGTGCCTTCCCCCCAGCCGATCCACCCCGCGTCGGTCTCAATCTTGACGAATGTGGCGTCCAGCGTCTCAAACTTGAGCCTACCGCCCGAGAGCCAGTAAGGATGCTCCAACGGCAGATCCACTTGATAGACCGTGAGGCCAGTAATTTTCACGCCACGACCACGATGTTGCCGGTATGCTCTTTCGCGATGAAGGCCGTTTGCGCGGCATGAAGCTCTTTGAGCGGGTAGGTCGCTGCCAGCGCTGGCTTCACGCTGCCCTCTGCGATGTAGCGGATCAGGTTGTGCATGACGTCAGGCCCCAACACGGTCGAACCGGCGAAGGTCAGATCGCGCAGGTATAGCGTGCGCAGGTCCAAGGACACCATCGGGCCCGCAATCGCGCCGGAGCAGGTGTAGCGCCCGCCGCGTTCTAAAACATCAATCAAGTTTGACCAGTAGGATCCGCCGACGATGTCTGCGACCACGGTGATTTTGTCGTCTGCCAAGGCCGCGCGCAGATCCTCTGGCGCACGCGGCAGGATCCGATCTGGGCCAAGCTGCGCCACGTCGGCATGTTTCGCCTCTGACGCCATTGCGACAACGCGCGCGCCGCGGCGTTTCGCCAGTTGTACGAGGGCGCAGCCAACGCCTCCCGAGGCACCTGAGATCAGAACGGTGTCTCGATCCGTCACCTCTGCGCGGGTCAGCATGCCTTCTGCGGTGGAGTACGAGCAGGAAAAGGTGGCGAGTTCGGCATCTGTCAGATCGGAGGTAACGCCAAGCGCGTTCCCCGCCGGAATGGTCGTGTACTCCGCAAAGCCGCCGTCACGTTCAGATCCGAAATAGCCCGTTTTGGCCATGTCGGTTGGATCTACCGGATCTCGCAGCCAGTTGTCTGTGATGACCCGTTGGCCGATCCGGTTTGTGTCAACGCCCGCGCCTACGCCGACAATCTCTCCGCAGACATCCGCCCCTTGGATGCGCGGAAACCGGATCGGCGCGCCGCCCCAGGTCGGATCACTGGTATCGACATTTGCAAAAGCCTCACCGGTTGTCGCCTGCGTGACGGCTTTGGAGTACCAGCCCGACCGCGTGTTCACATCCGTGTTGTTCAATCCGCAGGCGCGCACGCGGATCAGCACCTCATCTGCGCCTGGAATGGGCGTTGGCCAAGCCCCGTGCCATACCATTTGGTCGAGCCCGCCGTGACCCATCGTGACCATCGCACCCATTGTGGGGGGAATGCTCATTCCGCCGCCTCTTTGATCTGATCTGTTCGAGGGAGGAGGCTTTGCGGATCATAGGCAGGTGCCTCCAGCACTTTGGCCGCGCGGGGGGTGCCGTGGATCAAGACCTCTAAGCGCGTGCCGGGTGCTGCGGCCTGGGGTTTGATGTAGGCAAAGGCCAAGATCTTTCCGACAGTCGGCCCAAAAGCCACCGAGGCGGTGGAGCCCACGACTTCACCGTTCAGAAGCACAGCCTCGCCCCCATGTCCATCGGCGAGACCATCGGGCGCAATCTCAAGATAGGTGCAGATCCAAGGCATATCGCCGTTGAATGTCTTTTCGCAGCCCAGAAACACTTTGTCCCGCCTTGCAAAGCGCAGCACATCCGCCTCTGCCAGCGTGACTTCATTGGTCAACTCACTTGCGCCCTTAAAGCCTTTTTCCATACGCATCGCGTTCATGGCAAAGCTGCCGTAATCCCCGATCCCATGCGGCTCACCAGCGGCCCAGAGCGCGGCGTAGACGTCTACGCACGCGGCATTGGGCATGTGCAGTTCCCAGCCAAGCTCACCCGCGTAGGACATGCGCATCGCCCAAAGCTTGTGACCTGCGATGGTGATTTGCTGCGCGGTCAGCCAGCGAAAGCCTGCGTTGGTCAGATCGGCGTCGGAGCACGCGCTCAGGACATCCCGCGCCCGGGGGCCGTTGAGCGCCAGCGCGGACCAATCCGCGGAAACGGAGGTGATTTGCACGTCAAGGCTTTGCTGGTGCGCTGCCAGATGATCCAAGAGGCGTTGTTCAAAGAATGCGGCGCAAACAAGATAGAAGCGATCCGGGGCCATGCGCACCAGTGTGGTTTCCAACTCAATGCGGCCGCGACGGTTCAGCATATGCGTCAGGGTAATTGAGCCATCCTTTTGCGGCATCCGGTTTGCGGTGAGCCCGTCGAGCAGCGCGTAGGCGTCCGCGCCCTCAACCAACACCTTGGTAAAGGCGGTCACGTCCATGATCCCCACGCGCTCACGCACGGCCCGGACTTCACCCGCGATCATCTCGTCGACGGGTGTGCGCCTGAACGCGTAGTGGTCGCGCTGCGCGATCCCTTTGGCAAAAAAGCGCGGGCGTTCAAAGCCAAAGACCTCTTCATGCACCGCACCTTTGGCGGTCAGCAGATTGTGCAGCGGGGAGGGTTTGACCGGTCGCCCGGCCAGTCGGTTAAAATGCGGAAAAGGGATCTCATGCCGCAGGCAGTAGTCTTCCTCGGCTTTCACCACCTGCCAGTCCTTGGTGGCGTAGGCTCCAAACCGGCGCGGATCGTACTCTCGCATCGAGATATCGGCCGCTCCATGCACCATCCATCGCGCAAGCTCCCGCGTGAGGCCTGGACCCCAGCCAATACCGATCTGAGTGCCGCAGCAACACCAGTAGTTGCGCACGCTGGGGGCAGGGCCAATCAGCGGGTTGCCGTCCGGGGGATGCGAGATTGCGCCGTGCACCTCGCGCTGAATACCGAGATCGGCAAAAATCGGCATGCGGTTCAGGCTCTCCTCCAGGTAGGGCATGACCCGGTCATAATCGGCGTCAAAAAGCCAGTTCTCATAGTCCCAGGGGCAATGATCATGCCAGACGGAGTTCGGGTTCTCCTTTTCATAGATCCCAATGAGGCCGCGCTTTTGTTCCATGCGGATGTAACCCGACACCTTTTTGTCATCGCGGATCACGGGAAGTTCGGTGTCGAGATCCGCAAACTCTGGCACCGGTTCGGTGACAAAGTAGTGGTGGGTCATTGAGGTCATCGGCAGTTGCAACCCGGACCATTCCCCCATTTGCCGCGCGTAGGTGCCGCCTGCATTCACGACGTGCTCGCAGGTGATGCTCCCCTGGTCGGTCTCGACCACCCATTCGCCATTCTCCGCCTGCGTGATGTTGGTCGCGCGGCAATGCCGGATGATCTGCACCCCTTTCTGACGTGCACCAGCCGCCATCGCCATGGTCACATTCGTCGGGTCGACATGCCCATCGTCCGGCGTGTGCAGAGCCCCAAGCACGCCATCAAGGTTGTAGAACGGGTGCAGCTTGGCAATCTCCTTTGGGCCCACCAATTCGATGTTGAACCCAAGCGCGCGTCCGACCGACAGGGTGTGGCGGAGCCAGTCCATCTCATCATCGGTATAAGCCAGCCGGAAAGAGCCGCAGCCATGCCAGGTCACCGCCTGGCCGGTCTCTGCCTCCAGACCCTTGGAATAGAGCCCAATGTTGTAATCCACGCATTTGCCGAGACCAAAGCTTGACGTGGAATGAGTGATCTGCCCGGCCGCGTGCCAGGTGCTGCCGCTGGTGAGTTCGGCTTTCTCAAGCAGGACCGTTTCCGGCCCCCATCCCTCGTGACCCAGGTGATAGGCAAGGCCCACCCCCATGATCCCGCCACCGACGATGACCACACGGGCGTGGCTTGGAAAATCTGACACGAGGCTAGTCCTTTGAGTCGTTTTTCTCTCGACAGGCTAAGCGGACAAAAATACCATCGTCAATCATGAATGGGACAAATGTATCAAATACGATTCTTGAGCGGCTGGCATCTGAGCTTGCCGTGCTCACGCCAGAGGCGCGCAAAGCGGCGACCTATGTTCTGGAAAACCCCCGCGATGTGGGTGTTTCAACGGTGCGCGAGATTGCGAAGGCGGCCAACGTGAAACCCAACACGGTGGTGCGTATGGCGCGCCAAGTGGGGTTTGAGGGCTACGAGGATTTCCGCGTGCCGTTTCGCGAGGCGATCCGCAACGGAACCACTGACTTTCCCGATCGCGTGCGCTGGCTACAGGGCCTACGCAAATCTGGTGACCTGGGCGGGCTTTTTGCGGATATGGTGCAAGAGACCCTGCGCAACGTGGAAGACACGTTTTTGGCGGTGAGCGCAGACCAGCTTGAGGCGGCAGCAACAGCGATCTGGGAATCGCGCAATGTCTATGTGCTGGGGGTGGGGATCAACAATTCGAATGCACGGAACTTCACCTATCTGGCGTCAACCGGCATGGTTCAGATCCACGCCATCCCGCGGCCTGGCTCAACACCGGTCGATGATCTGGCGTGGGCGGACAAGCGCGATGTCCTGATTGCCATCACCTGCAAGCCCTACCGTGCCGAAGTCGTCGAGGCCGTGAGCATCGCCAAGGAGCAAGGCATGACCGTTGTCGGGATCTCCGACAGCCCCGCGAGCCCGATCCTGCGCGAGGCGGATCATGGATTTACGGTCTGTGTCGAGACGCCGCAATTCTTCCCGTCCTCGGTGAGCATCATCGCTTTGCTTGAGGCACTTTTGTCCTTTGTGGTCGCCGTGGCCAGTGACGAGATCCCAGAGCGCGTCGCAACTTTTCACAAACGCCGGCATCAGCTTGGCCTCTACTACCAGGGACCTTGACATGGAGCCAATTCGCTCGCTTGAGGCGCGTTACTACACCGATCCGCAGGTCTTTGAGATCGAAAAACAGGGGCTTCTGGCGAAGACTTGGCAGTTCGGCTGTCACCTGTCAGAACTGGCAGACATTGGGGCCTATCGCACCTTTGAGATTGCTGGCGAGAGCCTCTTTGCGATCCGCGGGCGCGATCATAAAATCCGCGTGTTCTACAACGTGTGTCAGCACCGAGGGCATCAGTTGGTTGAAGGCGCAGGGCGGAAGCGGATCGTGGTCTGTCCCTACCACTCCTGGACCTATGAGCTCACCGGGCAGCTTCGAGCGGGGCCCAACATCAACGCGGTGGAGGGATTTGATAAATCGACCATCTGCCTGACCGAAGTGCGGTCAGAGGCATTTCTGGGATTTCTTTTTGTGAACCTCGACCCTGAGGCCGCGCCGATGGACGCGCTCTTCCCGGGTGCGCGGGCGGAGTTGGAGGAATGGGTGCCCCATTGGGCTGATCTTGCCCCGCTCGAATGGGTAGAGATCCCTGAGAACTGCAACTGGAAGGTCTCGGTGGAGAACTACTCAGAGTGCTATCATTGCACCACCTGCCACCCCACCTTTGCCCGGGGTGTGGTCAAGCCGGAGACCTATGACATCCAACCCCAGGGGATGTGTTTGCGCCACACAACGGAGTGTCAGAGCCTGGAGCAGATGACCTATGACATCCATTCCGGCTTTGCACATTTCGACGAATACTCCAGCTGGTTTCTCTGGCCGATGTTCTCGTTCCAGGTCTATCCGGGCAATGTGCTCAATACCTATCACTGGCGCGCGGTGGACGCTTCTCACGTGGTGGTGTGGCGCGGCTGGTATTCCCCGCAGGCCAAGGATGATCCCAAGGTGCGGGCGCTTGCCATCCAGGACCGGGAAACCACGGTGGAGGAAGACATCCACCTGGTGGAGAGCGTGCAGCGCGGGCTGCGCTCGCGCGGCTATGTGCCGGGGCCTTTGGTGGTGGATCCAAAAGGTGGGGTCAATTCGGAACACCCGGTGATGCATCTTCAGCGTTGGATGCGCGAAGGGATCAATGGGCTATGAAAGACCACTGGCGGAATTTCATCGACGGGACCTGGGTCGAAGGGGGTGCGGGAAGGATTGATGTGTTAAATCCTGCAACGGGTGAGACGCTCGCCACCCAAGCCCTTGCCGACCCGGCGGACGTAGACCGGGCGGTTCAGGCGGCCAAGCGGGTGCATCAATCTGGCGCGCTCAGCGATCTGCGCCCGGTTGAGCGCGGGCGCATGGTGCAGGCGATGGGGCGCTATCTGCTGGATCACGCCGCTGCGATCGCCGAAGTGCTGACACTGGAACAGGGCAAACCGCTTTGGGAAGCGCTGATTGAGATTGAGGGTGCTGCGCGGTATTTTGAATACTACGGCAATCAAGCGGAGACCGTGCAGGGGCAGTCCATCCCGCTTGGCAGCGGCTACTTCGATTTCACGGTGAATGAGCCTTACGGCGTCTCGGCTCAGATCATCCCGTGGAACTACCCGGTGGAGATGACGGCGCGCTCACTGTCCGCGGCGCTTGCGACGGGCAACACCTGCGTGGTGAAAACGCCGGAACTCACACCGTTGTCCAACGCTTGGTTTGCGGATGCAGCGCAACATGTCGGGTTGCCCAAAGGCGCGGTGAACATCCTTTGCGGTTTGGGGGCAGAGGCGGGTGCCGCCCTCTCCGCACACCCGGATGTCAATCAGATTGTCTTTACCGGATCAGTCCCCACTGGCAGTTCCATCGCCGCAGCGGCAGCTCAAAACGTGGTGCCTTGCGTCTTGGAGTTGGGCGGGAAGTCGGCGGCCATCGTGCATGCGGATGCGGACCTCGACGCCTTTGAAAACGACGTACGTTGGGGGATCTATTTTAACGCGGGTCAGGTCTGTTCCGCGATGAGCCGGGTGATCGTGCACGACAGCATCCATGATCAATTGGTGGAGCGGATCGCGGGCGTTGCAAAATCGCTGTCCGTCGGTCCGGGCATTGAGCAGCCCGAATTCGGGCCGACGATGGGTGCGATGGTCTCAACCGCGCAGCGGGACCGCGCCGAAGGCATGGTGCGCGCTGCGGCGGAGGCGGGCGCGCAGGTCGTGACCGGCGGGCGCAAGCTCAACACCCCGGGGGCTTTTCTCGAGCCGACGGTCATCGCAGGTGTCGACCCTGATATGGCCATCGCGCAGGAAGAGGTCTTTGGCCCCGTCTTGTCTGTCCTGCGGTTTTCTACAGACGACGAGGCGTTGCGCATCGCGAATGGCACGCCATACGGCCTTGTCGGCGGCGTCTTTACCCGCGATCTGGACCGCGCCACTGCGGCCGCGCGGCAGATCAGGGTGGGACAGATCTTTGTCAATGAGTGGTATGCGGGCGGTGTGGAAACGCCCTTCGGTGGCTACGGGAAATCAGGCTACGGTCGCGAAAAGGGGCGTGAGGCGTTGTGGAATTACGTGCAGACTAAGAACATCGCGATCAAGCTGGGAGGATAGGGCGTGAGCACATTTGATGAGGATCTCTTTCTCAAGGGGCTGGAGCAGCGTAAGGCGACGCTCGGTGCCGCCTACGTTGAGAAAAACCTAGAAGCTGCGGATGAGTTTACCCGTCCGTTCCAAGAAGCGATGACCGCATGGTGCTGGGGGTTTGGCTGGGGTGACGAGGTGATCGACGCCAAAACCCGCTCCATGATGAACCTCTCCATGATCGGTGCTTTGGGCAAAATGTCGGAGTGGGAAATCCACTGCCGCGGGGCGATCCGCAATGGCGTTTCAAAGGAGGAGATCCGCGCGATCATCCACGTTGTGGGCATTTATTGCGGCGTGCCGCAGGCGCTCGAGTGTTTCCGCGTGGCACGGAAAGTTCTGGAAGAGACCTAAAGAGGAAAGCCGCCCAAGAACACGCAAGGCCTAAACCGCGTCACGTGCCGGCCCCTACCGCTTGGCAGGTGACTTTATCGAGAAGGCTGATCAACGTCCGGCGTTCGTCTGCCGTTAGACTGATCAGGGTCACTTCTTGGTGCGAAAGTACGGTTGACATGATCTTTGCGTGCATCTCGCGCCCGGACGGGGTGATGCTGAGATGGGCTTGCCTGCCATCCGATGCACTGCGCGCGCGGGCGATGTGCCCTAGGGCGAGCATCCGGTGCACTGCCCGCGAGATTGAATTCTTGGGCCGACCCGTCAGGATTGAGACGTCACGCGCTGAGAGGATGGGGTAGTGTGATAGACACAAAAGCAGCATGTATTCGGCCCTGATGATCCCAAACTCGCGCTGCACCTGCTCGTAAGCCGGTTCGATGATCGCGCTTGTCACAAAAGAGAGAAGTGCCGTTTCGCGAAACTCGACCCGCTTGAGAAAATCCGTTGGGGTGGGCGTCTCTTCTGTCATGGCCATCGCGTCTGATCCAACCCCATCTCTTCGACTGCGTACCTCTATGAGACTCTCTTGACGAAGAAAAGGATTTGCGGAGAATAAGTTCCACGCGGAACTAAATGACGACAAGCAGTGAGGCCTGACCGCGTCGGAAAGGGAGGATGTGATGACACCAGAAGAGATACTTGCCCAACCCCCGCGCGTTTTGACGCCAGCCCAGCGGGAGAAGTACTTTGCCGATGGCTACGTGGGGATCGAAGAGATCGTGCCGAAGGAGACGCTGCGCCTGCTGCAGCAGGTCACGGATGAATTTCAGAACAAAAGCCGCGCGGTTCACACCTCGGATGACACCTTTGACATTGGACCGGATCATTCCGCCGATACCCCGGTGCTGCGGCGGTTAAAGTCACCTGATATCCAACACGAGGCCTACTGGAACTTCTCTATAGGATTGATGGCAGATGTCGCAGCGGACCTCGTGGGGCCAGACGTGGTTTTTCATCATTCAAAGCTAAACTTCAAATGGTTTGACGCCTCAGACGCGGTGAAATGGCATCAGGACATCCAATTCTTTCCGCATACCAACTACAATGTGCTGACCATCGGCTGCTATCTCGCAGATACGGACATGACTAATGGCCCTCTGGCCGCGCTAAAGGGCAGCCACAACGATGACCTTTTCAATCAATACGATGACAACGGCAATTGGACGGGGATGCTCTCGGACGCGGATGCCGCAACCATTGATGCCTCGCGGATCGAGTACATGACCGGCAGAGCAGGCTCGATCACCGTGCATAACGCAAGGACGCTGCATTACTCGCCCGCCTCCAAGAGCCCGATCCCGCGTCCGCTGCTCCTCAATTGCTACACAGCGGCAGATGCCAAACCCTACACGGCGCATCCCCAGCCAACGCGCAACACCTACAAAGTTGTGCGCGGTGCGCCGGTCACATGGGCGCAGCATGATCCGCGTCCCTGTCAACTTCCTCCGGATTGGTCAGGGGGCTACACTTCGATTTATGCCGCGCAGGCAGGCGAGGAAACGGTAGATGCCTAACTCTGGTTGCGGCGCTGCGTGGCTGTTTTCAGTAGCAAGACGCGCGCCCCGACATGCAGAGCGCGCGATCGTTGGTTAAAACTATCCTTGGTGTCTGGTCAGGCCGCTTCGGGGTCGCTGACTTCAGCGAGCAAGCGTTCGGTGCGGGCATCTTCAAGCTTGTTGTGCAGCCGCGCGCTTTCCTCAGTGTCCCGAATAGATTTGGTGATGCCCGCGGTGGTGCTGACCAGCATGATGGCGGACATGGCGTAAAAGCCTTTGGCGGCAAAGGACGCTTCAAGATAAAAGATCCCGCCTGCCATCATTGCGGCGGCAATGGCGAACTGAGCGTAAGTGAAGATGGTCCAGGCGTTAGATGGTTTGTCGATGTAGGCGTTCATGGGTGTTTTCCTTTAGGTCTGGGGTTGGGTTTATGGGGTCTTTGAAGCTTTAAGCCGCGCAAGCACGGTCGCACCGCTGCATTGTTTGGGCGCGCCGCATCCAGCGGCAGCGAGGCGGTCATCCAACCGTTCCGCTTTCGCGCGCGTGCTGAGCTTTGCCATTGCATCAGCGGTGGCGCGGGCTTTATCTTGCTGCTCTTGCATGCGTTTGAGGGTCTGCGCGGCTTCATCGAGATCTGTGCGCGCAACATTCGGCAAGGCACCGCGGAGCTTGATGGCTTTGTCATTGGCTTCGGCCAACCGCTGCCCGCGCTTGAGCTCGACCAACTGCGCCTCACTCTCCTTCAACCCAGCGCGCAGTCGCTTGATCTCAGAGGTGTAGGTCTCAAGCGATTGTTGCGTGGCCATCGCTTCCGCTTCTAGGTCTGCAATCGCATCAGAGGCTTCCGCGGCGAGTGTTTCCTGCCCTTGATCAAGTGCGGCCAGCGCACGGCCTTCCAGCGTCTTGATCTGGTCTTGCGTCTTTTCAAGAGCGATTTTCTCTCGCTCGGCGTAGGCCATAACAACGGCGAGCGCTTTGCGGCTTTGTTCAACTGCGTGGGCCGCGTCGCGCAACTGCTGGCGCAGCAGGGACAGGGCGTTCGCGTCCAGCAGAACCTCCGCAGCATCGGTAGAGCGGCCTCTGGCCAGCGTGATGAGTTGTTTTAACATTTTGACTTCCTGCGTTTTATGAACGATGTTCAAAACACTTAGAGGAAGTGTGAACGTTGTTCAAGATATTTTTGAACAACGTTCAAAAACACTGTGGGGCTGAATGAGCAACAATCGAGACAAGAAGCGCGCAGCGCTGAAGGAACGCCTCATAGATGCGGCTGAAGCACTGATCGCGAAGAATGGTCTGAGGGGATTAAAGGCGCGCGACATCACAGCCGATGCTGGTTGCGCTCTCGGGGCGCTCTACAATGCGGTGGAGAACCTCGACCAATTGATCATTTTGGTGAACTCGCGCACGTTGAACCGCCTTGGAGAGACAAGCCTGGAAACCGTGCAGGACGCCCCAACGGCTGAGCAGAAAATGCACGCTCTTGGCCAAGTTTACACGCGTTTCGCGGTGGAGAATGCAAACCTTTGGTCCGCGCTTTTTACACACCGATTGCCAGAGGGGGAAGAAACGCCCGATTGGCACCGCGCTGAGTTCATCGGATTGATCCAGCAGATCGTCGCCCCTTTGTCAGAACTGCGCCCAGATCTTGCGGGGCGGTCTCTTCAACTGCGTGCGCAAACACTCTTTGCAGCGGTGCATGGCGTCGTGCAACTGTCGATCCAAAACTATGAGGTCGGCGCACCGCAAGAGGATCTTGCATCAGAGGTGCAAGCCCTCGTCGGCGCAATGATGCGGGGGATCAAGGAGGCACCCGCGCGATAGAGCTCTCTGAACAGGCAAGGAGCAGTTGCCATGGCCTTTGGGTCTTCAAGTGTCGGTTCGGCAAGGGCTCGGTGCGCAACCGATAGTCTGATTTATGGTATATCGCTCTCCCGAAACTCTGCACGTGCTTCCCAGAGCGCATGCTTTGCAATTTTCGACGCGCCGGGTATCCTGTCGCCGGACGCAATGGCACTTTGGTCGACTGAACTATCGTCGCCCGATCAGCACCGACAGCGAAGGACGCCGGGAATGGAGCACCGCAGAGTTGGCGAGACGAGAGGCGGCGACGCAATAACGGCAGAACCGGAGACGGGCGACCTCACCGCTGACATGCAACTGCGAGAACCGGCACGTGGCGTGCCCGGTCAAGCCGCAAGCGGTGTCGAGCACCAATCTGCAGCCCCATCAGCGGAGTATTTTCAACGGGACAGATCTGCGCACCCCCCCGCTTTGACGCCGGATTATAAAACGTCAGTGGCGCGCAGCCCGCGTTTGCCGCTCATCTCTCTGCAAAACTCGGTGAGTGAGATCACTGGGCCAGTTTTCGGGCCGACCGACATTGACCCCGGCGACAAAGACCTGCTGACAAACTACGCGCAACCTGGCGAAAGCCCGATTGGCGAGCGTATCATTCTGCATGGCCGCGTGCTCGATGAAAGCGCAAGGCCCGTGCCCAAAACCCTCGTTGAGATCTGGCAGGCCAATGCAGGCGGACGTTACCGGCACGTCAAAGACACTTATTTTGCGCCCATCGATCCAAATTTTGGCGGCTGCGGGCGGACGCTCACCGACGACAGGGGGTACTTTTACTTCCGCACGGTAAAGCCCGGCGCCTATCCATGGCGCAATCACATCAACAGTTGGCGTCCAGCGCACATTCATGTCTCCGTCTTTGGCGCGAGCTTTATCCAGCGCCTCATCACCCAGTGTTACTTTGAGGGCGATCCGCTGATCCCAATTTGCCCGATTGTCCAGTCGATACCAGACGCAAAAGCAATTGAGCGGCTCACCGCAAAGCTCGACCTCAATGCAACAATCCCTTTGGACAGTATCGCTTACAGCTTTGACATTGTGTTGCGCGGGCGCCGGGCGACGCTGTTTGAAAACAGGCTTGAAGGCTGATGGGCGCTGAGCGGTATGATCGGCGGAGCGCCTTTGAGAAAGGATTTGCACATGCAGCAAGGCTTTGAACGGCTCAGAGAAACAGCTTCGCAAACCGCTGGTCCTTACGTTCACATCGGTTTGGCACCGGGCGCTGCGGGGTTTGATATCTATGGTCATGCCCTCGGCCATGACATTGCAGGGCCCCATGCACGGGGTGAGCGAATCCGTGTCGAAGGCTGCGTCATTGACGGCATGGGAAGCCCCGTGAAGGACGTGATGCTCGAGGTTTGGCAGGCGAATGCGGAAGGTCACTACGCCCACCCGGAGGGTGGCGGACCGATTGAAGAAGGGTTTCGCGGTTGGGGGCGCGTGATCTCTGACTTCGCAACCGGCAAATGGTCGTTTGACACCGTGAAACCAGGATGCACACGAGGGCGCAACGTGGGAGTACAAGCCCCACATCTGAACCTCTGGATTGTTGCGCGGGGGATCAACATCGGGCTCAATTCACGGATGTACTTTGCCGATGAGCTTGCCGCGAATGCTGCCGATCCGGTGCTCAACCTGATCGAATGGGAAAATCGGCGTGCCACGCTGATGGCCGAGCGCAGTGAAGCTGACGGCATCCCGCTCTATCGGTTCGACATTTGCCTGCAAGGCGAGAATGAGACGGTGTTTTTTGATGTCTAATCCCTGCATTATCTGTGTCGCCATCACCGGATCTGTGCCAACCAAGGCTGATAACCCGGCGGTCCCGATAACGGTTGCCGAACAGGTGGAGAGCACGCATGCCGCCTTTGAGGCGGGGGCTGCAATCTTGCACGCGCATGTGCGCAATAACGATGAGACACCTTCGTCTGATCCTGAGAAGTTCGCGCGTTTGAAGGAGGGGGTGGAGGAACACTGCCCCGGCATGATCATCCAGTTTTCGACCGGCGGGCGTTCTGGGGCTGGGCGCACGCGCGGCGGCATGCTGTCGCTGCGCCCTGACATGGCCTCTCTCTCCGTGGGATCCAACAACTTTCCAACGCGGGTCTATGAAAACCCGCCTGATTTGGTGGACTGGTTGGCCGAAGAAATGCGCACCTATGACGTGCGCCCGGAAATTGAGGCCTTTGACCTTAGCCATATTTTTCAGGCCGCAAAGTTGCATGCGGACGGGCGGCTGCCGGTGCAGCCCTACGTGCAATTCGTGATGGGCGTGAAAAATGCCATGCCCGTGGATCGGCAAGTTTTTGATTTCTACGTCCAAACGGTCAAACGCCTTTGGGGAGAGGAGGCGCAATGGTGTGCGGCTGGCATCGGCGCGCATCAGATCACGCTCAATGAATGGGCAGTGGCCGCAGGTGGGCACGCCCGCACCGGGCTGGAGGACAACATCCGCCTCGACCGTAAGACCCTCGCCCCGTCGAACGCCGCACTTGTCCAGCGTTTGGTTGAGATCTGCCAAGCGCATGAACGGCCAGTCGCCACATGCCAAGAGGCGCGCCGCATCCTCAAACTCAGGGCCGCCTGAGACACAACTGATGGTGCTGGCGCCGCGTGATCTAGCTGCGCGAAGTTTGGCCGTGATCGAAGGTCGACATTCGGACCTGGCCCCGAATTTCACAAATCCATGACGCGCCAGACATCTCAGTGTTACATTCGCCCAGCACCCTTAGGACGCAGTAATGACTTTGCGGAGAGCTGACACGATGGACCTTTCACGACTTCTTCTTGCGACAACGCTTACGAGCACTTTGGCCCTGCCGAGCGCCGCCCAAGACCTTGGTGCTAAAAACATCATCTTGATGATCTCTGATGGGATCGGATTTAATGGTTGGCTGGCGGCGGATTATTATCAGGGCCTCGCCGGTGCGCAATCTTATCAGGTCGCGCGTCCCGACGGGACGGAACCGGTGGTTCTTGGACTGGATCACCATGCGCTCAATCTCATTGACGCCTCTGGTGATCTCCTGCCGAGCGCTGCCGATCCCAAAGGTGCTGCGGGTGCTGTGGCACAAGGTTACGATCCGGTCACGCGGTGGCTTCGGTTTGAGAATACGATGCTGAACGACTTTGATCCCGTCGCTGAGCGCTACACCTCGTACACCGACAGTGCCGCGGCAGGCACTGCGCTGATGACCGGGCGCAAGACATCTAACGGCCGCGTCAATATGGATTGGACCGGCACAGAGAACTTTCGCACCATCGCGCAGATCGCGGTCGATCAGGGGCGTGCTGCGGGGTCTGTCGCCTCGGTGATGGTGTCTCACGCAACGCCCGCTGCCACGGTCGCACACAACACGTCCCGCAACAACTACGCAGAGATTTTCAATGAGATGCTGGCCTCCGATCTGGATGTGATCATGGGTGCCGGCCATCCCTTCTATGACAACAGCGGCAACCGCATCGAACCTGAGGAAGAGGCCGACTACAAATACGTCGGAGGCTCCGAAACGCTCAGCGCCCTGACCAGCGATGACGGATTTTCGGGCTTCACCTTCATCGACGCAAAGGCAGATTTTGAGGCTTTGGCATCAGGGGAGATACTGCCCGATCGTGTCGTGGGCATCGCCCGCGCAGGCAGCACATTGCAGGCCTCACGCGAGGATCTTGATCCCGCTGATACCCCGTCCGGTATGGCCTATAACCCAATTGTCCCCGATCTCGCGACAATGAGCCTGGGCGCGCTCAATGTGCTCAGCCAAGATGCAGATGGCATGTTTTTGATGATTGAAGGCGGCGCTGTCGATTGGATGGGCCACCGCAACAACATGCCACGCTTCATTGAAGAGCAGATTGATTTCAACCTTGCCGTTGATGCGGTGATCGATTGGGTTGAAGCCAATTCAAACTGGGAAGAAACACTGCTCATTGCCACGTCGGATCACGAATGCGGCGGGATCTGGGGCGAAGGCACTTGGACCAACGGCACAGGCGGCGCAGTGGCGCAAGAGCGCACGGATGAGGCCTTGATCGCTGCACGTTTCGACCCGACCGAGGATGTGTTTAACACCTATCTTGCCGTGCAGAACCGAGGTGCTGGTAAAATGCCTGGGTACATGTGGTCGTCTCGCAACCATACCAATGAGCTTGTGCCGCTTTGGGCCTTGGGCGCTGGCGCTGAACGCTTCACGCAGTTTAGCCGCACGGATCTCACAGCCGCTGAGCTTTGGGGCACGGCCTACGGATGGGACGGTGATTACATCGACAACACAGCTGTGTTTACCGTGATGAATGAGGCTTTCGACCAACCTGCGCGCCACAGTCCGACACAGTAACAAAGGTGCGCCGCCAGAAACGATGCGGCGCATCCGCCAACGCACTAACCTGACCGCCAAGCCATCGGCGGTCAGGTTCACTCTTTAAGAATTCTGCCAAGCAGTCTGGAAGGCCGGGGCGGTCATTTCGTCAGGCTAAAGCGTTTCGGTTAAAACTCGAAGCACCAATGCACTGCCACGCCTTCGGCACTCGCGTGACATTGGTGATGTTTGATTGATCAGGTTGAAACCGAGAAGCTGTAGAAGTCGAGAGGGTGAGATACATGCGCATCAATGCAGGGCAATACTCTCCTTTAGATTGATTTTCACTTTACATAATCTACGAAAAGATGCATACGACCGGCGATCAGCCCAGCCGCTGTTGCTGTGATCCGGGCGATCGTTCACACGTTCCAAGGACATGACATTGCCTGAAGATCCAGAAAAAAGAAGAGCCTGTTTTCCAAATCCCTACGATTCAGCGACCAGCGACATCCTAACCAACGTTGCGGATAAAATGCTTCGCGAAGCTTTGCAGAACCAGAACAGGATCGCAGAGCTCGAGTCGCTTTGGGGCATATCGGAGAAGGCAAACGCCTAAAGCATCCGACTTTTAACCTGAGACATATCCGGCAGCCTTGAAGTAGTTCCAGCATTCCTGGGTCGTGTAAAGATCGCAGATTTCCGTGAGAGCTTGGAACATATCGGTGAATGTTCGAGCTCCGATCCTGCGAAG
>JBCCUC010000010.1:0-131069 GCA_039197515.1 Pseudomonadota bacterium
CCGGCGCGTGCCCGCCGCCCGCGCCCTCAGTATGGAAGGCGTGGATCGTGCGGCCTTTCATCGCCTCTACCGTATGCTCGACAAAGCCGCTTTCGTTGAGCGTATCGGTGTGGATCATCACCTGCACGTCCATGTCATCGGCGACCGAGAGGCAGCAGTCGATGGCGGCGGGCGTCGTGCCCCAATCCTCGTGTAGTTTCAGGGCGCAGGCGCCGCCCTTGACCATCTCGACAAGCGCGTCGGGCCGGCTGGCGTTGCCCTTGCCCGAGAGGCCGATGTTCATGGGGATGGCGTCAAAGCTTTGCAGCATGCGCCCGATGTGCCAGGGTCCGGGCGTGCAGGTGGTGGCGAGCGTGCCGTGCGCGGGCCCGGTGCCGCCGCCAAAGCAGGTGGTGACGCCCGAGTGCAGCGCATCCTCCATCTGTTGGGGGCAGATGAAGTGGATGTGGCTGTCCATGCCGCCCGCCGTGAGGATCTTGCCCTCGCCCGCGATGGCCTCTGTCCCCGGTCCCACGATGATGTCGACGTTCGGCTGCGTGTCAGGGTTGCCCGCCTTGCCGATGGCGTGGATGAGCCCGTCTTTGAGCGCGACATCAGCCTTGTAGATGCCGGTGTGATCGACGATGAGCGCATTGGTGATGACCGTGTCCACGGCCCCGCCCGCGCGGGTCACTTGGGACTGGCCCATGCCATCACGGATGACCTTGCCGCCGCCGAATTTCACCTCTTCGCCGTAGGTGGTGAGGTCACGCTCCACCTCAATGATGAGATCCGTATCGGCGAGCCGCAGCCGATCGCCAGTCGTGGGGCCATACATCGCTGCATATTGGGCGCGGGGGATTTCGCGGGGCATCAGAGCTCTCCCATGATCTTGGCATTGAATCCAAAGACGCGGCGCGTGCCGCCAAAGGGCACCAATTGCACCTCACGCCGCTGGCCGGGCTCAAACCGCACGGCGGTGCCCGAGGCGATGTCGAGGCGCAGCCCGCGCGCGGCGTCGCGGTCAAACTCCAGCGCCGGATTTGTCTCGTAGAAATGGTAGTGGCTGCCGACCTGCACGGGCCGGTCGCCGGTGTTGGCGACCATCAGCGTGATCGCCTTTGAGCTGGCGTTGAGGGTGATGCTGCCCTCTGCGGGCATGACTTCTCCGGGGATCACGGGCGGCCTCCTTCAGCGGATCGGATTGTGAACGGTGACAAGTTTGGTGCCGTCGGGGAAGGTGGCCTCGACCTGCACCTCATGGATCATCTCCGCGATGCCTTCCATGCATTGATCGCGGGTCACCACGGTGCCGCCCGCCTCCATCATCTCGGCCACGGAGCGGCCGTCGCGGGCACCCTCAACAACGAAATCGGTAATCAGGGCAATGGCTTCGGGGTGATTGAGCTTCACGCCGCGGGCGAGCCTTTTGCGAGCCACCTCCGCCGCCATGGCGATCATCAGTTTGTCTTTTTCGCGGGGGGTTAGTTGCATGGGTCAAAGTCTCCATGAAAGGGGCAATCGGTTGTCGGTCAGGCGGTCCAGGATCGGGATCAAGGACCGGCGCAGCTCAAAGCTGTCAGCGGCGAGCAGGCGCATGACGAGGACATCGCGGGCCAGCATGCTCGCCCCGCCGGTGGCTGGCAAGAGCGCGCGCAGCGCAGTGAGATGGGTGGCGGCCTGGGGGGCAACTATCACGACAGACGCCATCGCGCGCGCGCGCCTAGCGGTGGCTGGCCCGTTTAGGATGCGGTGCGCATCGCCATGGATGTCTACCCCATCGCAGTAAAGCGGTTCGCCGCCCCGCCGGATCGTGATCCGGTCCGTGAAGTGCAGGTGACGCACGGTCTCGCCCATTGCTGCGCGGCCAAAGACCATGGGCTCCACCATCAAGAGCCGCGCCTCTGGCGCAAGCGTGATTTCAAGCCGCCTGTCCAACGCCGCGTGGTCATAGAGGATCAGTTCCTGCGGCAACCAGAAAAGCGTGGCATTGGCCGCGACGGAGATCTCGGTGCGCAGGCGGGCGCGCTCAGCGGGCTGCGCGCGGTAGGCGCGTTCGGCGGCCTGGGTCGTGAGGCTGAGATGCGCGCCCTCTGCGACATGGCTGATGAGCGAGAAGCGGTCGCCGCCGGTCAGACCGCCGCCGGTGTTGACGAGCGTTGCTTCCAGATCCGGGCGATGCGTTTTGGGGAAAATGAGTTTGAGCGCACCGGCGTGATGCAGCCTCTGGATGCGCGTCGCCCCAAGCGCACCGGCCTTCACACGAAGAACGCCCACCCCTTTTGAGCGCGGCTGCGCACCGGCAGTGGGCGCTTTGCTGATGTCGATGTGGTCTCGAATAGTGCCATCCCCCGCCGGGCATTATGCGCCGGGGATCGCGCCTGGAAAAGGCCAAACTGCCGTCCGTCCAGGACTGCGCCAGCGCCCGCGCAGAATTTGGGCAACCTCTGGTTCTGGCGCGCTCCCTTCCTGCGCAGCTTTTGCAGAGGTCGTGCGGGCATGTGTCTCCGGCGGACTTTTGACGCGCTGCACAAAAACCAGGCGTCTTTTTGCGGACGATTTTAAAAAAGATTGATCCTTTGGCACCGGGCCTACGTAACACGCCGAAACAAACAACGAGGAGATCCCATGAATATCGTAGAAATCGCCGCTGGGTCAGACGACTTTAACATCTTGGTCCGATTGCTGACAGACGCTGATCTGGTGACCACTGTGCAGGAAGCGGATGATATCACTGTCTTCGCGCCGACGGACGCTGCCTTTGGCAAGCTCGCCCAAAACTTAGGCTTTATGGGTGATTTGACTGATGAAGATGCGGTCTATGATGCGTTGCTGGGGGCCGTGTCGGGGCTTGTCGGCGGTGATCCGATCCCAACGGTCTCAGACATTCTGCTCTATCACGTGGCGCCTGGCGCACGCACCGAGCCCACAATCACCGGATCCGACAGCATCGCGACACTGCTCGAAGGCGCGTTGATCAGCCCTGCCGACGGCGCGTTGGGCGATTTGGAGCCAGATCTCGACAACCCGATGATCGTGACGCCGGATATCCAGGCCGACAACGGGATCATTCAGGCAATCGATGCGGTGCTTTTGCCGCTTGACATCCCAGGCAACGAAATGCCGGACGACATGCCCGATGAGGGCACACCGACGATCACGGGGCTGGTGACCAACAATGCCGGTTTCGATCAGCCGGACTCAGAGTTCGACATCCTGGAGGCGGCAGTTGTCGCCGCTGGCTTGGCCGGGACGCTTGACGCCGCTGACGCGGATCTTACGGTGTTTGCCCCCACAGATGCTGCGTTCATTGCGACAGCGCAGGCGCTCGGGTTCCAGGGCACCGATGAGGCAAGCGCCTTTGATTTTCTGGTGGCAGCCGTGACATTGCTCAGCAAAGGCGGCGACCCGATCCCGCTGTTGACGCAGATTTTGACCTACCATGTGAGCCCCGGCACCCAGGACAGCACTGCTGTGACTGCCGCCACAACGCTGGACACACTGCAGGGCGCGACGCTTGGGTTTGATGCCGCGACAACAACCTTGGTGGACAACGATCCTGATTTGCCCAACCCCGGTTTTGTCACGCTCGACGTGCCTGCCTCAAACGGGATTGTGCATGTCATTGATGGCGTGCTGCTCCCGGTGGACATCTTGCCCTCAGATGGCAGCGACGCGGTGAACTTCATCTTTGGGACCGACGCGGACGGCACCTTTGAGATGGGTCTCGACAATGACTTTGTCGATGCGGGCGGCGGCGACGACACCATAACGGGTGAGGAAGGCGATGACGTGCTGCTGGGCGGCGCGGGCAATGACACGGCGATCTTCGCGGGCAACCTCGCTGACTATTCGATCATGATCGATTTCACCGGCACGATGATTATGGATAATGGCAGCGCGGGCACGGGCACGGACTTTCTTGGCGGCATTGAGGCGCTGTCTTTTGCCGATGGCGGGTCCTTTGCCAATGATGGCACTGTGAACCTGGCCATCTTGGAAGGGGGCGCGTCCCTCTCTGGCGAGAGCTTGGAGATGCTGACAGAGCTTTATGTGGCCTATTTCGACCGCGCGCCCGATGCGCTTGGGCTGCTCTTCTGGGGCAATGCGCTCGCCATCGGTGTCAGCATGAACGAGATTGCAGAGCTCTTCTTTGACCAGCCGGAGACGCAAGCGAAACTGCCCGACAGCCTGACGAGCAGTGAGTTTGTACTGGAGGTCTATGATCACGTCTTGGAGCGCGCGCCCGATGACGCAGGGCGCGATTTCTGGGTCGATGCGCTGGATACGGGCGGGGTGACGCGGGCTGAATTCATCGTGGAGTTTCTTGCCGGTGCCCGCGCCAACAGCGATGCGGCGGACGACGTGCGCACCATCGAGGACAAGGCCGACATCGGTGTGTCTTACGCGCTGATCAACGGTCTAAATGACGCCACCAACGCGGCGAGCGTCATGGATGCCTACGACCGGACCGATGCGGCCACCTCCAAAGCCAGCGCGCAGAGCCTGATTGAAGGGTTTGCCACCGCAGCGCCTGGATCAGAGTTCACGGTCCAGCTGATCGGCTTGGTCGACGACCCCTTCGCGGTCGCCTGAAGCACCTGCGCCTGCCCCCTGCTTTGGCACGGGGGCAGGCGTGCCAATGTTCGCGATCAAAGGGTTCGCGCTGCTAGGATACCATGTCTCGCGTGGACCGGCGGATGCGCCAGTGACGGCGCAGGAAGGCCGCAGCAAAGCCAACCGTGAGCAAAAGCACAATCGTCGGGGCGGGGGCGCTGTCGAGAAAAAAGCTGGCATAGGTGCCAAGCAGCATCGCTGACGCGCAGACAAGAACCGCGACCCAAAGCATCGTATGAAACCGCTGCACCAGTAAAAAGGCGATGGCCCCGGGCGCAACGAGCAGCCCGATGGCGAGGATCAACCCGGCCGCCGAGAGCGTCGCCACGATGGTGAGCGACAGCGCGGTAAGCAGACCGTAATGCAGCCACCAGACCGGTAACCCGATAGCCTGAGCCTGCGCCGGATCAAAGCTGTGCAGCAGCAGGTCGCGCCATTTCAGCAAGAGCCCCGCCGCGACGACGGCGGAGATCAGCAGCGCTGTGAAAAGCGTCGCACCGTCAACGCCGAGCATGTTGCCAAAGAGGATGTGATCCAGATGCGCGCCGCTTTCCATTGAGACATACATCACCAGACCCAGCCCAAACATCCCCGAAAAGACAACGCCCATCACCGTGTCCTGTTTCACGCGGCTGTTCTCGGCCAGGTATCCCGTTGCCACAGCGCAGATCATCCCGGCGGCAAAAGCGCCAATGAGCAGCGGCAGGCCGAGAGCCGAGGCCAGAACGATGCCCGGCAAGATCGCATGGCTGACGGCATCCCCCATCAGCGCCCAACCCTTGAGCACCAAAAAGCAAGACAGCAGCGCGGTCGGCACCGAGACGATGAGGCAAAGCAGAAAGGCGTTCTGCATAAATCCGAAGCGGAAGGGCAAAAGCAGCGTCTCAAAATCCACTACGCCACCTCGCGCGCCCGAAGGGCCGCGCGCGCGCGGCGTTTGGCGGCCAAGAGCCCGTGTTTGGGGGCAAATACAAAGGCAAAGAGGAAAACGGCTGTCTGCAGGCAGATGATGATGCCGCCGGTTGCGCCGTCTAGATAATAGCTCAAGTAAGCCCCAGCAAAGCTCGTCAGCGCGCCGATGGCCACAGAGGCCGCGATGAGACGCTGAAAGCGATCGAAGAGCAGGTATGCCGTGGCCCCTGGTGTCACCACCAGGGCAATGACCAAAAACGCGCCAACCGTCTGCATGGCGGCCACCACGCTCGCCGAGAGCAGCGCAAAGAACATCACTTTCAGCGCGGTGGGGCGCAAGCCAATGGCCCGCGCGTGGCTTTCGTCAAAGAAGGTGACCATGAGGTCTTTCCATTTGGCCAATAGCACCAGCAGCGATACGCCGCCGATCACCAACAATTGCAACGTATCCTCTGGCGTGATGGCGAGAATATTGCCCATGGTGATCGTCTCAAGCGAGATCGCAATCGGCCTGAGCGAGACGATAAAGAGCCCCAAGCCAAAAAAGCTGGTGAAGATCAGCCCGATCACCACATCAGGTTTCAGGCCAGACCGCTCTGACAAAAACAGCATCGCACCTGCAGCCAAGCCACCCGACAAGAAGGCCCCCAAAGCAAAGGGCAGCCCCAAAAGATAGGCACCGGCAACGCCAGGCACCACGGAGTGGGCCAGCGCGTCCCCGATGAGGGACCAGCCTTTCAGCATCAAAAACGCGGAGAGAAACGCGCAGACTCCGCCTACCAGGGCCGAGACCCACATCGCGTTTGTCATGTAGCGGTAGCTGAAGGGCTCCAGCAGAACCTCGATCACTGATCGCTCCGCTGGGTCACTTGCGTCTTGTCACCGTATTGAACGAGGGGCCGCTCATCATCAGTCAAGATCGTGACTGAGCGCGCATCCTCATCATCGTGCAGCGCGTCTCCGCCGAGGGTGAAGTGCCGCAGCACACCGCCAAAGGCCTTTTCCAAATTCGCGCGGGTGAAAGTTGTCTCTGTCGGCCCGTGGGCGATCACCGTGCCTTTAACGAGCACGGTGCGGTCGCAAAATTCCGGCACCGAGCCCAAGTTGTGGGTAGAGACAAGCATCACGCGCCCCTCATCGCGCAACTCGGTCATGAGTGCCACGATCTGCGCCTCGGTCTGCACGTCGACGCCGGTGAAGGGCTCATCGAGCAGGATCACCTGGCCATCCTGCGCCAGCGCGCGGGCCAGAAAGACACGCTTGCGCTGTCCGCCCGAAAGCTCCCCGATTTGCCGGTGGCGGAAGTCTGTCATGCCGACGCGGTCCAGCGCCTCGGTGACCGCCGCCCGATCTGCCGCGCGGGGGCGGCGCAAAAAGCCCATGTGCCCGTAGCGCCCCATCATCACGACATCTTCGACAAGGACGGGGAAGGCCCAATCGACCTCTTCGGCTTGCGGCACGTAGGCCACAAGGTTGCTGCGCAGCGCCGCGGGCACGTCCATGTCTAAGACCCGAATGTCGCCCGCCGCCAGCGGAACAAAGCCCATGATCGCCTTGAACAACGTGGACTTGCCCGCGCCATTGACCCCGACGAGCGCTGTTACCGTCCCACGGGGGATGGCAAAGGAGGCATCCTGCAGCGCGGTGTGCCCATTGCGGTAGGTGACGGTGACGGCGTTGGCACTCAAACCCGCGGTCTGAAGCTCCAGGTCAGCGTAGCGGGTATCGTCCAACATTCTCGTCCTCGCCTCAGTTTGTGGTCTGTGTCAGCCCATTGGTCACGGTTGTCGCGGTCACGGTGAGCAGATCGAGGTAGGTCGGCACCAGACCGTCAGCGGCGCTCAGGCTGTCAACATAGAGGACGCCGCCATAAGCCACGCCGGTTTCCCGCGCGACTTGCTCAGCGGGAGCCGTGTTCACCGTGCTTTCGCAAAAGACGACCGGAATGTCATTGGCCCGCACCCCGTCGATCACGGCGCGCACCTGCTGCGGCGTGCCGACTTGGTCGGCATTCATCGGCCACAGGTAGAGTTCTTTCAGCCCGAAGTCCTTGGCCAAATAGCTAAAGGCCCCTTCGCAGGTCACAAGCCAGCGCTGAGCGGGCGGAATATCGGCGATTGCCGCGCGCAAAGGTTCAAGTGTGGCGCGCAGCTCATCTTTGTAGGCGCCCGCGTTCGCGGCATAGACGGCCGCGTTCTCGGGATCCTCTGCGCTGAAGGCTGCGGTGATGTTGTCAATGTAGATCAGCGCGTTATCGAGGCCCATCCAGGCATGCGGATTGGGCTTGCCCTCGTAGCTGCCCGACGCAATTGGGATCGGGGTGATCCCGTCGGTCAGGGTCGCAGAAGGGATATCGCCAAGGTTGCCGAGAAACTGCTCAAACCACAACTCCAAGTTCATGCCGTTCCACAGGATTAGGTCGGCGTCCGAGGCGCGCACGATGTCTTGGGGTGTTGGGGCGTATCCGTGGATCTCTGCCCCTGGCTTGGTGATGGAGACCACCTCTGCTGAATCTCCCGCGACATTTGAGGCCATGTCGGCCAGCACGGTAAATGTCGTGACGACCTTCATTTTTTCGTCCGCATAGGCGGTGCTTACGCTCAGGAGCGCGATAGCCCCCGCGAGAAGTCCTGATTTCATCTTGCCCTTCGCCTCCATCTCACAAACTCTGAGTTGCAACCAATTCGCAACTATGTCAATGCACTTGCGACTTAGTCGCAATTCAAAATTCGTCAAGCGCACCATCTTGCTTAATTTTTGCCCATGCAACGATCCGCGCGCGCCGGACGTCTGGCGGTCAGCAAGGACGTGCGCTTGACCCGTTGCGGCGCTGGCAGCCCAGACCTGCCCGATAGAAAGCCAGCAAAACTTCTTTTGCGGCAGGATCTGTCGCAAACTGGCCTTGACGCTTTTGCCGCGCAGATTGTTCCATCGCTGGTGCCATCAGGGGAGACGGGACATGAAATCACACTACAGGGTTGTCGTGATCGGGGGCGGCGTTGTTGGAGCCTCTGTCCTTTATCACCTGGCCAAGATGGGCTGGACGGACGTTGCGCTGGTGGAGCGTTCGGTGCTCACAGCGGGTTCAAGCTGGCACGCGGCGGGCGGGATCCACGCGCTGAATGCGGATCCAAACATCGCGGCGCTGCAGGCCTATACCATTGATTTGCTGAGCGAGATCGAAAAGGAGAGCGGCCAAAACATCGGGCTGCATATGACGGGCGGCTTGACCATGGCGGGCACGCCCGACCGGTGGGAGTGGCTGCAATCGGCCTACCGGACGTTCCAATCCATCGGGATTGAGGACTGTCGGCTCGTGACCGTCGAAGAGGCGATTGAGCTCAATCCCATCATGTCGGGCGAAGGGCTTTTGGGCGGCATGTGGGCCGACCGCGAGGGCTACATCGACACCACCGGCACGGTCCATGCCTATGCGGGTGCCGCCAAGAAACACGGGGCAGAGGTGATTGAGCATACCCGCGTGCTGGAGCTCAACCAGACGCTTGAGGGCTGGGACGTCGTGACGGAAAAAGGCACAATCTCTTGCGAGCATGTGGTCAACGCGGGCGGTCTTTGGGCCAAACAGGCGGGGCGCATGGCGGGGATCGAACTGCCGGTGTCGCCCTTAAAGCACCACTACTTTGTCACCGACACGGTGCCGGAACTTGCCGAGTTGGACTTTGAAGTGCCGATGACGGTCGATCTTGAGGGGTTCACCTATACCCGCCAAGACCAGAAGGGGCTGCTCGTCGGGATTTATGAGGTCAACCACGAACATTGGGCCATGGACGGGGCACCCTGGGACTACGGCATGGAACTGTTCCAGGAGCAGACCGACCGCATCGAGCACGAGCTTATGATGGGCTACGGGCGGTATCCGGCGTTGGAGAACGTCGGGATTAAGACCTGGGTCAACGGGGCCTTCACCTTCTCGCCCGATGGCAACCCGCTGGTGGGGCCGGTGCCGGGCAAGCGCGGCTATTGGTCGGCCTGCGCGGTGATGGCCGGGTTCCTGCAAGGCGGCGGGGTCGGTAAGTCCCTCGCCGAATGGATGATCCATGGTGAGCCTGAGGCGGATGTCTACGGCATGGATGTCGCGCGCTATGGCATCTGGGCCGAGAACAAACAGTACATTAAAGAGACGACGGGCCAGTTCTATTCCCGCCGGTTCGTGATGACCTATCCAAATGAGCAATTGCCAGCAGGCCGTCCGCTGAAGATGACGGGAATCTATGCTGATCAGACGGCTGCGGGGGCGGTCTGGGGTCAAAGCTGGGACATGGAGGTGCCGCTTTACTTTGCGCCCAAGGGGTTTGAAGAGACGCCGTCGCTCAAGCGCTCGAACGCGCACGACATCGTTGCCGCCGAGTGCAAGGCGGTGCGGACCGGCGTCGGCCTGCTCGATATCTCGGCCTTTTCGCGGTTCGAGGTGACAGGCCCCAAGGCGAAAGACTGGCTGGATAAGCTCATGGCCTCAAAGCTGCCCGGGCCCGGTCGGGCAAAGCTCGCGCCCATGCTGGGCCCTGACGGGCGGCTGAAGGGAGATCTGACGATCTTCAACTGGGGGGACGGGCGCTATTGGATCACCGGCAGCTACTACCTACGGGCCTGGCACATGCGCTGGTTCATGGATCACCTCGAAGATGGGGTGACGGTGCGCGATTTGGGCGATGAGATGGGCGGGTTGTCGCTCGCCGGGCCAAAATCGCGCGAGGTGCTGCGCGCGGCGGTTTCAGATGGCGACGCGGATGCGCTGAAGTTTATGGGGCTGGCGCAGATGGATCTTGGCATGGTGCGTTGCCATGTGGCGCGGCTCTCGGTGGCGGGGGAGTTGGGCTATGAGCTGCATTGCCGGGCAGGGGACATGAAAGCGCTGCGCGATCATCTGCTCAGCGTCGGTGCGGCCCAAGGCATGGTCGAATACGGTTTTAACGCGCTGTTGTCGCTGCGGCTGGAGAAGAGCTTTGGCATCTGGTCGGCGGAGTTTACGCAAGGGTACACGCCGGGCATGACGGGCATGGATCGCTGGATCGACTGGTCCAAGGAGTTTGTAGGCAAAGAGGCGGCAGCGCAGGAGCGCGCGGGCAACGGGCCTTCAAAAGTGCTGGTGACCCTGGAGGTTGCTGCCGATGGCGCGGACGCCGCGGGGTTTGAACCTGTCTGGGCAGGCGATCAGAAGATCGGTTTTGTGACCTCTGGCGGGTATGCGCATTGGCTCGATAAGTCCTTGGCCATGGCGTTGATCGATCCTGATCACGCAGCCGAGGGCACGCCGCTTTGTGTACACGTCGTCGGCGTCTGCCGAGACGCAAAGGTGATTGCGCCGTCTCCCTATGATCCGGCGGGTCAAGCGATGCGCGCGTGAGGTACAGCTGACGCGGCACGAATTTTTTGGACGCGCGCGCGGCGGTGGCGGTCTTCGGACGCAGTGGCAGTCCAACGGTCGCTGTCTCAGCGCACATAGGCAAGAGCGGCGGCCATGAGGTGGCGCAGGTGCGCTTCAAAGCGGGGATGGTCCGGCGCTGGTATGCCGCGAAGTTTCAAGGTTTTTTCGCCCAAGGCATAGCCCATCAGCACGGACATAAAGAGCGCCGCCCGTTCTGGATCGCCGATCACGCGCTCAAGCTTATCTTGCATTTCCGCTGCGTGACGGGCGCGAACCATGTCGCCAACTTCCGCGTCGGCGGCGTTCATCTGAACCAATTGCAGCACGGATGGCGCTTCACCGCCCCGGGGCGCGTGCAAAAACATGTGGATCACAGCCTCCACAAGCTCAGCCTCATGTGCCACGTCGGGTGAGGTGAAGGCCCCTTCCAGTGTCGCTTCGAAAAGCCCCTTTTTGCCGCCGAAGTAGCGTGAGATTAGCGCCACATCGACGCCAGCGCCCTGCGCAATCTCGCGCAAGGCGACGTTGGAAAATCCGCGCGACCACAGAAGTTTGCGCGCCTCGGTCAGCAGTCTTTCCCGGGTCGCCAAGGCTTTGTTCATTCGCTTCACTCTATCTTCGGCGCAAATTCTGTCAACGGGTGTTGACAACTGTCATCAGCGTGGTCACTCATAAGTCAACACCTGTTGAATTTCTAGGGAGGCAGCGATGCGACTGACGGTCAACGGTAACAACTATGAGGTGGATGTCGAAGACGACATGCCTTTGTTGTGGGTTTTGCGCGATGAATTGGGGATCACCGGGCCGAAGTACGGCTGCGGCGTGGCGATGTGCGGGGCCTGCACTGTGCATATGGCGGGCGTCGCTGTGCGTTCCTGCCAAGTGGCCGCAGCCGATATCGACGGGGAGATCACCACCATCGAAGGGCTCGGCACGCCGGAGGCGTTGCATGCGGTGCAAGAAGCGTGGATCGCGCATCAAGTGGCGCAATGCGGCTATTGCCAGTCAGGCCAGATCATGCAAGCGGCGGCGCTGCTTGCGGAAAATGGGGCGCCGAGCGAGCAGGATATCTTTGACGCGATGGATGGGAACCTCTGCCGCTGCGGCACCTATCCACGCATCAAGGCTGCGGTCGAGACCGCCGCGCGGCGCTTGCAGGGGGTTTAGACATGTCAAAGATCGGCAAGATTGCGCGCCGCGGCTTTTTAGTGGGCTCAGCGGCAGTGCTTGGGGGCGTCGCCTTTGGCACCTACATGTATCAGCGCGAGCTGGAAAACCCGCTTGCGGCGGGGCTTGCGCCGGGGGAGGCGAGCTTCAATCCCTTTGTGAAGATCGATGCGCAGGGCGTGACGCTGATCACGCCCAGGGCGGATGTCGGGCAGGGGGCCTATTCAATCCAAGCTCATATGATCGCTGAAGAGTTGGATGTGGAGTTGGCGGATGTGCGGATTGATCCTGGGCCACCGTCTCCCGCCTATTACAACGCGGTGGTCGCGGCCGAAGGCATGCCGATTGCCGCGACCTCAGACAGTTTTGGCGCGCGCACGGGCCGCAAAGCAGGCGACGTGATTGCCAAGCTGATGGGGCTACAATTGACTGGCGGTTCCACAACGGTGCCGGATATGTATGAGCGGCTGCGCCTGGCAGGTGCTGTCGCGCGTGAGACTTTGATCGCGGCAGCGGCGGCGCAAACCGGGCAAGCCGCGCGTGATCTGCGCACAGAACAGGGTGCGGTGGTGCTGTCCGACGGGACGCGGATGCCCTACGCCGATCTGGCAGCGACGGCGGCGGGCATTGAGCCCGTGACCGATGTGGCGCTGCGGGATCCGGCTGAGTGGCGCTTCCTCGGCAAGTCCCACGATCGTTGGGACATGGTCGCGAAATCCACCGGCACGCAGAGCTACGGCATCGACTTGCAGATGCCGGGCATGGTGCATGCGACAACCCGCACGAACCCACGGCTTGGCGGGGGGATCATGGGCTTTGATGCGGCAGAAGCGCTCAAGATGCGGGGGGTAGAGGCGGTCTTGCCCATCACCGGCGGGATCGCGGTGATCGCAGATAACACTTGGCGCGCGTTTCGGGCGGCTCAGGCGGTCGACTGTGACTGGGGGCCCGCCCCCTACATTGGCGAGACCGAGGCGCAGTTTGCCGAGGTCGCAGCCTCATTTACCGAGGAGCGGCAAGACAGCCAGTTTCGCGATGACGGCGATGTTGAGGCCGCTCTTGGAGCGGGGGAGGTCTTGGCAGTTGAGTACCGCTTGCCCTATCTCGCCCACGCGCCGCTGGAGCCGATGAGCGTGGTGGTCAAGCTCAAAGAAGGCAGGCTCGACATTTGGACGGGGACGCAAATCCCGCGGTTCATGCAGGCCAGTGCGGCGAAGCGGGCGGGCCTTGAGACCGAAGCGGTGCACCTGCATGTGCTGATGGCCGGGGGCAGCTTTGGCCGCCGGTTGGAAGACGACTATGTCTTGCAGGCGGTGGAGATCGCGCTGCAGCGGCCCGGGGTGCCGATCAAGATGGTCTGGCAGCGCGAGGAGGATTTCACCCATGATTTCCCCCGCCCCATGGCCATTGGCCGCGCGCGCGGCACGGTCAAAGACGGCCAGATCGAGAGCTTTGATCTTGCCATTGCCTCGCAATCGGTGGCGGCGTCTGCGCTGGGGCGTTTGGGCCAGCCCGCCATGGGGCCCGATGTGGCGATTGTCGCGGGCGCTTGGGATCAGCCCTATCGCATACCGAACTACCGGGTCACGGGCTACCGCGTGCCCGAGATGGTACCGGTGAGTTCTTGGCGGTCGGTTGGGGCATCGGGCAATGGTTTCTTGCATGAGACGTTTTTCGATGAGCTTTGCCATGCTGCGGGTGCCGATCCGATGGAAGAGCGGCTGCGGCTCTGCTGGCACGCGCCCTCGCGCAAGGTGCTTGAGGCGGTCGCTGAGATGTCAGACTGGGGCAGCCCTCTAGGTGCAGGGCGCGGGCGCGGGGTCGCCTTTACGCTGTCCTTTGGGGTCCCGACGGCGCAAGTGGTCGAAGTCAGCCAGACGTCAGATGGGCTGCGGATCGACAAGGTTTTTGTCGCGGCGGAAGTGGGCCGCGTGCTCGACCCCATAAACTTTGAGGCGCAGCTTGCGGGCGGTGTGATCTGGGGGTTGGGCCACGCGATGAATTGCGAGATGACCTATGTCGACGGGGTGGCGCAGGAGGAAAACTACTACGCCTTTGAGGCCATGCGGCTGCGGCAAACCCCGGTGATCGAGGTGCGGGGATTAGAAAGCCAGGACCAGATTCAAGGGATCGGTGAGCCCGGCGTGCCGCCCGCCGCCCCGGCGCTTGGCAATGCCATTTTCGCAGCAACAGGCAAACGGGTGCGGCGCCTACCGTTCTATCATGACGTGGATTTTCTTTAGCGGGGGGCGCTCATCGCTTTGCTCATCGCTCGGGGTCCTCGCTGAAGTCGGGGGTGGCGAAACATCGTCTGCGCAGGATGTTTAAGCGGTGAGCGCGTCCTTGTAGGTCTCGCGCAGCCCCTTTTTCTGCACCTTGCCCATGGTGTTGCGGGGCAGTTCCGTGACCACGGCGAAGCCGCGGGGGATCTTAAAGCGGGCGAGGCTCTTACCCAGGTCGTCGGCGAGCGCCGTGAGGTCAGGGGCGATGCCCCCCGGACAGGCCAGCACGGCAAAAGGGGCCTCGCCCAGATCCGCATGCGGCACGGCGATCACGGCGCTTTCCGCAATCTCTGGATGGGCGTCAAGGGCTGTCTCAACCTCTTTTGGGTAGATGTTGTAGCCGCCTGAGATGATGAGGTCCTTGTCCCGCCCGACGATCTGCACATAGCCTTGATCATCGATGAGACCCAGATCACCAGTGATGAAAAACCCGTCCGCGCGTAGCTCGGCTGCGGTTTTCTCCGGCATGTTCCAATAGCCTTGAAAGACATTTGGGCCGCGCACTTCGATGGCCCCGATCTCACCTTGGGGCAGGCTCTCGCCGTTTTCGGGGTGGGTGACTTTGAGCTCCACATCTGGCAGCGGCAGGCCCACGGTGCCTGCGCGGCGCGCACCGTCATAGGGGTTTGAGGTGTTCATGTTGGTCTCCGTCATCCCGTAGCGTTCCAGGATCCGGTGCCCAGTGCGCGCCTCGAACGCCTGATGTGTCTCCGCGAGCAAGGGGGCCGAGCCGGAGATGAAGAGCCGCATGTGCTCAGCCGCCTGGCGGGTGAAGCCCGGGTGGTCCAAGAGCCGCGTGTAGAACGTCGGCACGCCCATCATGCTGGTCGCGCGGGGCATCTCAGCGATCAACTGATCCGCGTCTAGCTTGGGCAGGAAGATCATGGCCCCTCCCGCCACCAGCATCACGTTGGTTGCGACAAACAGGCCGTGGGTGTGAAAGATCGGCAGCGCGTGCAAGAGCACGTCCCGCGCGGTGAACTGCCATAGATCAGCAAGGGTTTGCGCGTTGGACAGGAGGTTCTGCTGGCTCATCATCGCGCCTTTGGAGCGGCCGGTGGTGCCCGAGGTGTAAAGGAGCGCGGCTAAATCCGAACCGCTGCGGTCCACGGTTTCAAAGCGCTCAGGCTGTGCTTTGGCCGCCACGCAGAAGCTGCCATCGCCCTCGCTGCCCAGCGTCTCGAGGCGCGCGCCGGCGGTCTGCGCAATTGGTGCAAGCGCGGCTTGTTTTTGCGGATCGCAGATCAGCAGGCCGGCCCCTGCGTCGGTCACAAAGTAGGAGACCTCCGCAGGGGTATAGGCCGGGTTCAAAGGCAAGAAGACAACGCCCGCTTGCACCGCCGCGGCATAAAGTGCCAGCGCGTCGGCGGATTTGTTGATCTGCAGTGCCAAGCGGTCGCCCGGCGAGAGACCGGCTGCCTGCAGCGCGTGGGCAAATTGCGCGGCGCGGGTTAGGAAAGCCGCATGCGTCAGGGTTTGGCCACCCGGCAGATGTAGAAACGGTGTCTCGGCCCTAAGGTGCTTGCCAAAGAGCGCGTCATAGAGGGGGTTGGCCATTGAAGGTTCCTTTGAATTCAGCGGTCCGACACCTAGCGCGGGCAAGGGCGGAGGGTAAAGAGTGCCGATGGCAGGGTGGGCGCGTCGCGCCGGCTTGTGCCCGATTGACGCATCCGTTGTCCCAAGTCGCGCGCGGCGTTAGGTCTGGCTGAGGTAAGGTGAGCAAAGAGATGTCGATCAACACCACACCCATTTCTGCCGGTCGCGCGCTTGAAGCGCTCCAGGAAGGGTTTGACGCCCAGGCCGCGGGGCAGATGACAGCCTCCTGGATGCTGCATGGGCGCCCTGGCATTGGCAAAACGGAGATCGTGCAGCAGCTGGCCGCGCGCCGGGATGCGCGGCTCTTCGATCTGCGGCTGACGACGATTGAACCGCAGGACCTGCGCGGGCTGCCGTTTTATGATCATGAGACCCGCCGTACCGTCTGGTATGCGCCCGAAGATCTGCCTGCGGAGGCTGAGCGACCGTCGATCCTTTTTCTCGATGAACTCACCGCCGCCGCACCGTCGCTGCAGCCGACAGTCTACGGTCTGCTGCAAGAACGGCGGGTGGGGCAGTACCGCCTGCCCGAGACGACCTTTATTGTCGCCGCGGGCAACACCGTGGAGGACGGGGCCATCGCCTATGAGATGGGCACGGCCTTGTCGGACCGCCTGATCCATCTCTCCCTCAGGGCGGAGGCCACAGATTGGATCGCAAGCTTTGCCGTGCCGCAGACGCTCGACCCGTCGGTCATTGCCTTTATCCGCACGCGGCCCGATCTTCTGGACACCACCGAAGAGGCGCTGCGGCTCGGGCAGATGATCGCCTGTACCCCGCGGTCTTGGGCGCGGGTGAGCCAAATCATGCAGACCGTGACGGATAAACCCCTGCGCGATGTGCTGATTGCGGGTGTCCTTGGCGATGCTGCCGCGGCAGAGTTCATCTTAGTGGCGGAAGAGGTGGCTGCCACCGTGCAAGCCACCGCGATGATTGAGGCCGGTGCGCGCGAGCGCCGCGCGCTTTATCCGCAAAGCTTGCACGGGTTGACGGCACTCGTCTACGCCTTGGTGAGCCTTGCGGACGAAAAGACGATTGCGCCGGTCATTGATGTGATGGCGGAGATCAGGCAGCTCGCGAAGATCACGGGGCAGCCCGCCTTCGCGCGGTTGCCTCTGGGAGAGTTGACCACCTACGGCTTTGAGATCTTGATCGACAAAGCGCTTGAGGCAGGGCTGCAAGAAGCGTTCCGCGCGTCGCCCTCCTACGCGGCCTACGCGACCGAGCGGGAGGCGGCGGGCGTGACGTGACAGAGCAGGTCGCGGCGCATTCATCGCGCGCAGCCTCCGCGCTGAGAGCTTTGGCTGAGGCTGATCCGGCCATTGCGGCGCTTTCGCTTTGGTGCGTGCACCGGGACGGGCCAGCGACGCGCACGGCAGGTGAGGTGATCACCTATGGGCCCGACTTTGAAGCGCTCCCCCCGCATGAGCAACGCGGTTTGGCCGCGCATCACGTGTTGCACGTGGCCTTGCGCCATTCGGCGCGGTTGAACGATCTTGAGCGTCGTTTAGGCGCAGGCTTTGATGCGGATCTTTACAATCTCGCGGCGGACGCGGTGGTCAATGAGGTGCTCTTGACTGCCGATCATGCGCTCCCCCGTCCGGCGGTCACGCTGACCGAGCTTTTAGAAAAAGCGTTGGGCCAGGAGATACAGGCGGAACTGGCGCTCGCCGAATGGGATGCCGAGCGGCTCTACTTCGCGCTTATGGGGCGCGATGGGGGCGACGGCAAGCAGGAAGAGGCGGCACGCGCCTATGCCGAGGCGCAGGCGTTTCAAGCTGATGTGGAAGCTGAGTCGGGCACGCAGGATGCCTCAGAGGCCGCGCGCCAGGCCGCGCGTTGGCGGCAACATGTCACCCGGGCGCTTGATGCCGGCCGCGCTGCGGGACGCGGCATTGGGCGGATCGGTCACCGGCTTGCCGATGTGCCTGCGGCGCAGGTGCCTTGGGAGATGCTTTTGCGCAGGCTTTTGACCGCCGCTACGATCCGCGCGGCGCAACCAGACGCCCGCCGACCGGCCCGGCGCTGGATCGCCAGCACCGCCGAAGCCGCGCAGCGCAGCATGCCGCAGCCCGGATTTCAGCCTGGGATCCGTCCGCTTACGGATGTGCCGCGCATTGCGGTGGGGCTTGATGCCTCAAGCAGCATTGATGACGCGCGCCTCGCGCTCTTTTGGAGTGAAGTGACCAGCATCGCGCGGCGGATGCGCGCCGAACTTCACCTCTACGTTTTTGACGATGAGATCCGCCATGCAGCGCGGCTCGACCCCGCGCAGTCGCAGTTCAATCTTCCCGAGTTGCCCCGGGGCGGCGGCACGGCATTCGTGCCGGTGATCCAAGCGGCAGCGCAGTTGCCCGCCGATGCGCTTGTCATGCTCACGGATCTGGACGGGGAGGCAGGGCCGCGCCCGCGCGGGCTCAAGGTCTTTTGGGCGGTGCCCGATGCGGGCCTGCGGGAGGCACCTTTTGGCAAGCTCATTGACATGGGGGCGTGAGCGCGTTCAGGCCAGCGCCGCTTCCAGGCGCGCATGGGCTGAAACGCCGCGGGTATCGAAGCTGATGTCGCGCAAGAATGTGTTTTCGGCGTGGTTCACGCGTTGAAGCAGCCGCTCGGTCAGCTTGCCCTGAAACAAGCGCTCCTTGATCAGGGCCTGCTCTTCCGGGCTAAGGTTGAGGACCTCAGGCCCGTCCTCGCTTTGCACTGTCACGTAGGTGAGTGGGGTGAGCCGCCACAGCACCGATTGTTCCACGACGAGGTGGAGTTGGCCCCGGCGCAGCCCGCGCAGCGCGGCAATCCGGGTCAGGACATCGCGGCTTTGCACCTTGAGCAGATCGAGGGCCCGCGCCGCTTCGGCCGGATCAACGAGCCGCCGCTGGCGCGATTTCGGCACTCTGAGAACGCGCATCTCAACCAGCCAAATGATCCCGACCATCAGGATGGGGGCCTGGGCGATGGGAAGCGCCGCCACGTTCCAAAGCGCGCCGATCACAATCAGCGGGGAAAGTTCGAGCACATAGCGCACGGATTGAAACTCAATGATCCGCCGCAGCCACATGCCAAAGCTCTCTGAGGCGCGAGGCCAAACCGTCACCCGGCCAAAGAACTTGCGCGGCAGTTGCCGCACATTGAGGATGCGGGGATTGCGAATGGTGGTGTGCGTGACGATGAACATATCCCTCTAGTTAGGGTGCTGAGCGGCGGCGGTCACCGTGGTTGCGCTGAAAAGACCCATGTGGAGCAGGACACGGCGCGTTCTGCGTCACGCGCTTGGGGCTTCGGCCGCCTGGGTCTCGCCCAGCTTCAGCGCGTCCCCCAGCCGGATCTCACCGCCCTGCACGACATGCGCATAGACCCCCATGTCCCGGTGGCCATAGAGCCGCTGCAGCGCCTTGGGCACGTCGATGTCGCGCAGCCCGGTGTCCAAGTTGACCTCTGTCGCGGGGCACCTTTGGGTGCGTTGGACCACGTCAAAGGCAACGCCGCCCACCGCCACCCGTTTGCCGATCCAGTCAAACTCAGCAAAGGCGGGCAGGCCCTCGAACACCAGGTTTGCGCGAAACCGTGCTGGGCTGATGTCCTGACCCAGATCCTTTGAAAAGGCAGCGACACTTTCGGCGTTGAGCAAAGAGACCGCGTTCATCATCTGGGGCGAGACGACCGAGACGTCGGTGAAGCGATGAGGGGCCGCCGCGTGCAAGCGCGGTAAGGCCGCCGAAGAGATCCCCACGTGCTCCGCCAGAAACCGCACCAGCACGTCGACGGCCATCGGATCAGCCAGATCATACGCCGTGCTCTCTGATCGGTGCGTCACGCGCAGCGTATGTGTCGCGGCATCGTATTGCGTGTCCAAAGTCGCCAGGGCTGCATCGCGGGCCAGCACCACAAAGCGACCCTTGGGCAGCGGGCGCGGATTTTCCGGATCAAACCCGCTGTTGTGCCGGCCAAAGCCAAGCATCCGGTCCATCGGGAAGCCCTGGCCCTGTTGCAGCGTCACATGATCCAGCGCCTGTGCGCTGAGCCCTTTGATGGGATAGTGAAACAATCCCGAGATCTGAGCCGCCATGCGCGCCCTCCTAACGGTCTTGGGCAACGGTGTAGACCAACCTCTCTGCCGTTGCATAGGATTCCAACCGTTCGCACGGTGCCTGCTCATATTATATGCATCATCGCCAAGAGCTTGCGCAAATGCAGGCACTCATCTTGCCCTCGCGGCGCGGCCTGATAGCTCGGTTGGAATGCAAAGCGACACGCACATCCTGGTGGTCGAAGAGGATCCCGACAAGGCGCAAGAGATCATAGAGGCGCTGAAGGATGCAGGCTGGCAAGACGTGCACGCCATCGCGCAGGTCTCTGGGCTAGAGCGCTCCATCAAGCAGCATGATCCTGACATCGTGTTGATCGATGTGGCCAACCCCGATCGCGACACGTTGGAGCACATCGGCGCGGTCTCGGACGCGCAGGCGCGCACGGTGGCGTTGTTTGTGGACCAAACCGACCCCGATCTCACCCAGGCCGCGCTGGCCGCGGGGGTGAGCGCCTATGTCGTCGACGGGCTGCAGGTCAAGCGCATCAAAGCGGTGTTGGAGACGGCCATCGCGCGCTTTCAGGTGATGCGGCAGATGCGCTCTGAGCTTGATGCCGCAAAGCAAGCGCTGGAGGATCGCAAGACCATTGACCGCGCCAAAGGCATCCTCATGCGCCAGCGCCAGATGGCCGAAGAGGACGCCTATAACCTCATGCGCAAGACGGCGATGGACCAGGGACGCAAGGTCATTGACGTGGCCCACGCTTTGGTCACCGCAGCGGATCTTTTGAAATGAGCCACCAGGTGCTTGACTGCGGTTACGTCCCTTTGGTCGATTGCGCCCCGCTGATCATCGCGCGGGAGTTGGGCTTTGCCGCTGAAGAGGGACTGGAGCTCAATCTGGTGCGCCAGCCCTCCTGGTCGGCCTTGCGCGATATGCTGGCGCTTGGCCATCTGGACGCCGCGCAGATGCTGTCGCCCATGCCGATTGCGATGTCGCTTGGCATAGGTGGGCTTGCCGCGCGCATTGATGCGCTGCTGGTGTTGTCGGTGAATGGTACGGTCTTTGGGGCCTCGAACAGGGTTGCGGATGGGCTGGGCACCGCGGGCTTTGGCGATGCAGCGGGTCTGCGTGCGGCACTGGTGGCGCGGCAGGGTCCCCCTTTGAAAATCGGTGTGCCGTTCCCCTACGCCATGCACCGATTGCTCTTGTCTTATTGGGTTTCAGGGGCTGAGACGCTGACCCTTGAGACTGTGACCGTGCCGCCACCGCGCATGGCCGAGGCCGTCGCGGAGGGCGAGGTGGATGCCTTTTGGGTCGGTGAGCCCTGGGGCAGTTCGATTGTTCAGCGGGGCGTTGGCCAGATCCTGATGACGGGGCGCGACGTTTGGTCTTTTGCGCCCGAAAAGGTGCTGGCCGCGCGCCATGACTGGGTGCAAGAGAACCCCGGCCTCGTGCGCCGTTTGATGCGCGCGGTCTATCACGCCGGGCGCTGGCTCGACACGCCCAGCAACAAGCCGCTGGCGGTGGAGATCCTGGGCCGCAGCGAGCATCTTAATCTCGCGCATGAGGTGATCGACCCCGCCGTCTCCGGTCACATCGCGCCGCGCTTCGGGGCGAGCCCGGCCAAGGTGGACCGCTTTTTGGTCTTTCACGAACACGCCGCCGCCTTTCCCTGGCGCAGCCAAGCGGCGTGGATCGCGCATGAGTTGGGCGCGGATGCGGCGGGCCTGTTGCGCGCCAAGGCCTGTTTCCGCAGCGATCTTTACCGCCAGAATCTTGGGCCCGTGGGCGCAGATCTGCCCGGGGCTTCTGAAAAAATCGAAGGCGCGATGGCGCATCCGACGGCGGTGGCCTCCACCCGGGGGCATATGATTCTTGCGCCGGATGCCTTCTTTGACGGCAGAACCTTCGATTATGCGCAAATTGTCGCACAAGATTGAGGCAAATTTGTGCTGCAGTGCAGCTATTGATGCCGTGAACGCGGAAAAACCTTGCGATGAGGGGCCGAAACGCGGACCACTCTAACATATCTGAGGCGCTGTTGCCTCAAACTGCTGCGCACCGATGCAGGTGCCAGACCTCTTTGAGCAAAGCCGCTCGTAGTTCGCACGGAACCTCCTCCCTCCTGTGCGCGTTACGGCGGCTTTTTCTTTGCTGGTACTGCCAGCCTCGACCAAAGGATGACTGATGATGAAACGCAAACTTCCCGTCCTCACCCTCGCGGCCAGCCTGATGGCATCTGCGTCCTTCGCGCAGATGTTGGATCTGGAGAAAGACGAGCTGACCTTCGGCTTTATCAAGCTTACGGATATGGCCCCGCTCGCCGTGGCCTATGAGAACGGCTACTTTGAGGACGAGGGTCTTTTTGTGACGCTTGAGGCGCAGGCAAATTGGAAAGTCCTGCTCGACGGGGTGATCGGCGGGCAGCTTGACGGGGCGCACATGCTGGCCGGTCAGCCGCTGGCCGCGACCATCGGATACGGCACCGAAGCGCATATCATCACGCCCTTCTCAATGGACCTCAACGGCAACGGCATCACCGTCTCCAACGAGATTTGGGAGAAGATGAAGCCCAACATTCCCACGATGGATGACGGCCGCCCTCAGCATCCGATCAGCGCCTCGGCGCTCAAGCCTGTTGTCGAAGAGTTCAAGGACGAGGGTATCCCCTTTAACATGGGCATGGTCTTTCCGGTTTCCACCCACAATTACGAGTTGCGCTATTGGCTTGCCGCAGGGGGATTGGAGCCAGGATACTATTCTCCTCAGGACGTTACGGGTCAGATCGGCGCGGATGTGTTCCTGTCCGTGACGCCCCCGCCGCAGATGCCAGCGACCCTGGAAGCGGGCACAATCTTTGGCTACTGCGTGGGTGAACCCTGGAACCAGCAGGCGGTTTTCAAAGGCATCGGCGTGCCGGTGATCACCGATTACCAGATCTGGAAGAACAACCCCGAGAAGGTCTTTGGCATCACCAAAGAGTTCGCCGAAGAGAACCCCAATACCACGCTGGCGCTGACCAAAGCGCTCATTCGCGCCGCGATCTGGCTCGATGAGAACCAAAACGCGAACCGCCCGGAGGCGGTGGAGATCCTGGCACGGTCTGAATATGTCGGTGCTGACTACGATGTGATCGCCAACTCCATGACCGGGTTCTTTGAGTTTGAGAAAGGCGACCGGCGGTCTCAACCGGACTTCAACGTGTTCTTCCGCTACTACGCGACCTATCCGTTCTACTCCGACGCGATCTGGTATCTGACGCAGATGCGCCGTTGGGGTCAGATCCCCGAGCCGCAGACCGATGAGTGGTTCATTGATGTGGCCAAGAAAGTCTACCGCCCTGACATCTACCTCGAAGCGGCGCGGCTTCTGGTTGACGAGGGTCTGGCCGAAGAGGCTGGTTTTCCCTGGGACTCGGACGGGTTCAAAGCGCCCACACCGGCGGCTGATATCATCGACGGCATCGCTTACGACGGGCGCACACCCAACGCCTATATCGACAGCCTGCCCATCGGCCTGAAAGGCGCGCAGATGGTCGTCGACAACGAGATCAAGGGCTGATTGCTGCACTTGCATCCTCGCCGCGCAGCTTTTTGCCCAAAAAATGGGCATGCTGCGCGGCGGCATTCGGACGGAAATTCCCCTAGCAGCATGCGTACACCCCGCGTGCACCCCTGATACACCGCCGCACCGCGGCATGAGCAGTTACCCGCCAGGAGGCCATGATGACCGCCATTGACCCCACGACGCATGCAGCCGAAGCCCGCCGGGCGAAGCTGTTTACGCGCATCAACAAAGCTGACAATTGGTTTCAAGTTCTGGGCCTGGCCTGGATCACCCCCATCTTGAAGGCCGCGGCGGGCGACAATCCACGCGCGCAGATGGGCGAGATCTGGCGGCTCCTCGGTGTGCCAGTTCTGGCGATCCTGGCATTCCTCCTCGCCTGGGGCACCTTGGCCCCCAAGGTGCAAACCTCGCTCGGGGCGGTGCCGGGACCGGCGCAGGTCTGGGAGCAGGTGGGCAACCTGCATGCCGATGCGCAGCGCGAGAAGGAGAAGGCCGCGGCATTCTACGAGCGCCAAGAGGCGCGCAATGCCAAGCTCATCGAGAACGGGCAGGCTGACAAGGTCAAGCAGCGCACCTATACCGGCAAGCCGACCTACTATGAGCAAATCTGGACTTCGATCAAGACGGTCTTCTTTGGCTTTATGATCGCCTCCATCGTGGCGATCCCGCTGGGGATCCTGGCGGGGCTGTCAAAGACCGCAAACTCCGCATTGAACCCGCTCATCCAGATCTTCAAGCCGGTCTCTCCGCTGGCCTGGCTGCCCATTGTGACGATGATCGTCTCGGCGGTTTATGTCACCAACGACGGATGGTTCTCCAAGTCGTTCCTGATCTCGGCGATCACCGTCACGCTCTGCTCACTTTGGCCCACGCTCATCAACACCGCGCTGGGCGTGAGCAGCATCGACAAGGATCTGGTCAGCGTGAGCCGGGTTCTGAAGATGAACACCTGGACCAAGATCACCAAGCTGGTGCTGCCCTCCGCGCTGCCACTGATTTTCACCGGCCTGCGGCTTAGCCTCGGTGTCGGCTGGATGGTGCTGATCGCGGCGGAGATGCTGGCGCAGAACCCTGGCCTCGGCAAGTTTGTCTGGGATGAATTCCAGAACGGCTCCAGCCAGTCGCTCGCCAAGATCATGGTGGCGGTCTTCACCATCGGGATCATCGGCTTTTTGCTCGACCGGGTGATGTATGCGCTGCAGTCCATGTTCACCTTCTCAGCGACACGGTGAGCGGCATGAGCATTCTGAGCTTTCAAAACGTGAGCAAAGGCTTTGGCGAGGGCACCGCCCGCGCCGAGGTCCTGCAAAACATCAACCTGGAGGTGGATGAGGGAGAGTTTGTCGCCATCCTCGGCTTTTCGGGCACCGGAAAGACGACGCTGATGAACCTCATCGCGGGGCTCGAGATGCCTGATCGCGGCAGAGTGACCTACCGGGGTGCTGAGATCACCGAGCCCGGGCCAGAGCGGGGCATGATCTTTCAAAGCTATTCGCTGATGCCTTGGCTCACGGTCGGCGGCAATGTGGGGCTGGCGGTGGACGCGGTCTTCCCCCGGCTCTCCAAAGCGGAGCGGCAGGCGAAGATCGATCACTACGTGAAGATGGTGGGGTTGAGCCACGCAGTGGCGCGGCGTCCCGCCGAATTGTCAGGCGGGATGCGCCAGCGGGTGGCGGTGGCGCGTGCGCTGGCGATGAACCCTGAGATGCTGCTGTTGGATGAGCCCCTGTCGGCGCTCGATGCGCTGACGCGGGCGAACCTCGCCGATGAGATCTTGCAGATCTGGGAGCAAGATCAAAAGACCTGCATTCTGATCACCAATGACGTCGATGAAGCGATCCTCTTGGCAGATCGGATCATTCCTTTGAACCCTGATGGGACACTTGCCGATCCGGTCACGGTGGACATTCCGCGCCCGCGTGAGCGCGGTCAGATGAACACCAATGCGACCTTCAAACGGCTGCGCGCGGAGGTCACCAAATATCTGATGGATGTGGGGATCGAGGCGAAGGTCGAAGGCTCAAAGGTTTTGCCCCAGGTCACACCGATCCACGGGGTTCCGACCGCTGTCGCCAAGGCGCAGGAGGGGTTGATTGAGAACCGGTTCTTGGATTTCTCGATGCTGCACAAGGTCTATCCCACGCCCAAGGGGCCGCTCACGGTTGTTGAGGGTTTCGATCTGAAGATCGACAAGGGCGAGTTTATCTCCCTGATTGGCCATTCGGGCTGCGGTAAGTCCACGGTGCTGACCATGGCGGCGGGGCTCAACGAGATCTCCAAGGGCGCGATCAAGCTTGATGGGCGCCATGTGGAGGGCGCGGACCCGGAGCGGGCGGTGGTGTTCCAATCGCCCAACCTTTTTCCCTGGCTCACCGCCAAAGAGAATGTGGCGATTGGGGTCGATAAGGTCTATCCCAAGGCGAGCCGGGCGGAGCGGCAGGATGTTGTTGAATACTACCTTGAGCGGGTGGGTCTGGCCGACAGCATGGACAAGGGGGCCGCGTCGCTCTCAAACGGCATGAAGCAGCGTGTCGGCATTGCGCGGGCCTTTGCGCTCTCGCCCAAGCTCCTGCTCTTGGATGAGCCTTTTGGCATGCTCGACAGTCTTACCCGGTGGGAGCTGCAAGAGGTGCTGATGGAGGTCTGGTCGCGCACCAAGGTGACGGCGATCTGTGTCACGCATGACGTGGATGAGGCGATCCTTTTGGCCGACCGGGTGGTGATGATGACCAACGGGCCGCGCGCCACCATTGGCAAGATCACGCAAGTCGATCTGCCCCGGCCGCGCACGCGCAAGGCGCTGCTTGAGCATCCCGATTACTATGCCTACCGCCAAGAAGTGCTCGATTTCCTGGAGGAATATGAGCACGGCAACGTCTCCAAAAAGGCCGCGAAACCTGCGGCCATCGCGGCGGAATAGACCCATGCGAGAAAAGCTGATCATCGTGGGGGCCGGCATGGCCTCTGGCCGCGCCTTGGACCATTTGATGGAGCGGGCCCCCGAGGCTTATGACATCACGCTCTTTAATGCCGAGCCGCGCGGGAGTTACAACCGCATCATGCTCTCGCCGCTCTTGGCCGGAGAGAAGGGCTATGCCGAGATCGAGACCCATGGCGCGGATTGGTATGCGGCGCATGGCATCACCTGCCGGTTCGGCGAGCAGGTGGCGGGCATCGACCGCGGCGCAAAGACGGTCATGGCGGGCAACGGCGATGTGCTGGCCTATGACAAGCTGGTGATCGCCACGGGCTCGACGCCCTTTATGATCCCGCTGCCGGGCCATGATCTGGAAGGCGTGATCGCCTACCGGGATCTGGAAGACACTGAGCGCATGATGGCGCTTGCGCCGGGGCAGCGCTGCGTGGTGATCGGTGGCGGGCTCTTGGGGCTGGAGGCCGCGGCGGGCATGGCCGTGCGGGGCGTGGAGGTGACGGTGGTGCACATCATGGGCCACCTGATGGAGCGTCAGCTCGATGAGGCGGCGGGCTATCTTCTGCGCCGCGCGCTCACCGACAAAGGCATCACGGTGCGCTGTGCGGCACACTCCAAGGAGATCTTGGGCACGGATGGCCAGGTGCGGGCGCTTTTGCTCGACGATGGCACGGAATTGCCCTGCGATCTGCTGGTCATGGCGGTGGGGATCCGGCCCAATGTGGCGCTGGCGCAAGCGGCAGGGCTGCAGGTGGAGAAGGGCCTCGTGGTCGATGATCAGATGCGCACCTCCGATCCAGATGTGCTGGGCTTGGGCGAATGCGTGCAGCATCGCGGTGTGCTCTTTGGGCTGGTCGCCCCGCTTTACGACCAGGCCGAGGTCGTGGCGCGGACCCTGCTGAGCGAGAAAGCGACCTTCGTTCAGAAGGAGCTTTCGACGAAGCTTAAGGTCACGGGCTGCGATCTCTTCTCGGCGGGTGATTTTGCCAGTGCGGCGGGGCGCGAGGACATCACCTACCGCGATCCGGCGCGCGGGGTCTACCGGCGCTTGGTGCTTGAAGAGGACCGGGTGATCGGGGCGGTGATGTACGGCGATACCGCCGACAGCACCTGGTTTTACGGGCTGATCAAAGACAAAACGGATGTCAGCGAGATGCGCGAGACGCTGATCTTTGGCCCGCATTTTCAGGGGGGACCCCCCCAGGACCCGTCAGCAGCCGTTGCAGCCTCTCCGCATGAGCCGGACACGATAGGCGGCAACGGCAGAACACACGGCAGAATACAATGGGGCACCGAGGCCCGCCGCCGGGTGGCGGCATGACCCTCACGCGCACCACCTGTCCCTATTGCGGTGTCGGCTGCGGTGTGCTGGCTGGGGCGGACGGCACCATCAAGGGCGATCCTGAGCATCCCGCGAACTTCGGGCGGCTCTGCTCCAAGGGCGCGGCCCTGGGTGAGACCATTGATCTCAGCGGGCGGCTCTTGCAGCCGCAGATGGGCGGGCAGGCAGCCTCCTGGGACGCCGCCCTCGATGCGGTCGCCCGGGCCTTCAGCGCGGCGGTGGCCGAGCATGGGCCCGAGAGCGTGGCGTTCTACGTCTCCGGCCAGTTGCTGACCGAGGATTACTACGTCGCCAACAAGCTCATGAAGGGCTACATCGGGGCGGCCAACATTGACACCAATTCGCGGCTCTGCATGGCCTCCTCCGTGGCGGGGCACAAACGCGCCTTTGGCACCGACACGGTGCCCGGCACCTATGCTGATCTTGAAGAGGCCGACCTCATCGTGCTGGTGGGCTCCAATCTCGCCTGGTGTCATCCGGTGCTTTATCAGCGCATCGCGGCGGCCAAGGCCGCGCGACCCGAGATGCGGGTGGTCAACATCGACCCACGGCGCACGGCGACCTGCGATCTGGCGGATCTGCATCTGCAGGTGGCGCCTGATGGGGACGCGGCGCTCTTCGCGGGGCTGCTCGCCCAGCTCATCGCGCGGGGGGCGGTGCATGCCGAGTATGTCGCGCGGCATGTGAACGGGTTTGAGGCGGCTGCCGCAGCGGCAAAGGCGGTGGATCCGCACGCCTCCGGCGTGCCCGCCGACCTGCGGGAGGCCTTCTACGCGCTCTGGGCGGGGACGCAGAAGGTGGTCACCGTCTATTCGCAAGGGGTCAACCAGTCGCAATGCGGCACGGACAAGGTCAATGCGATCCTCAACTGTCATCTGGCGACGGGGCGGATTGGCCGACCTGGCATGGGGCCCTTTTCGGTCACGGGGCAGCCCAACGCCATGGGCGGGCGCGAGGTGGGCGGCCTGGCCAACATGCTGGCCAATCACCTCGACATCGAGAATGCTGCGCACCGCGACACGGTGCAGGGGTTTTGGCAAAGCCCCACGATCTGCGGCGCGCCGGGGCTGAAGGCGGTCGATCTTTTTGACGCTTGCGCGGCGGGCCGGATCAAGGCGCTTTGGGTGATGTCGACCAACCCGGCGGTGTCCATGCCCGATGCGGACGGGGTGGCCGCGGCGATTGCCAAGGTGCCTTTTGTGACCGTCTCCGACATCATGGCGCGCACGGACACCGGCGATCTTGCCGATGTGCTGTTGCCCGCGACCGCTTGGGGCGAAAAAGACGGCACGGTCACCAATTCGGAGCGGCGGATCTCGCGCCAGCGCGCGTTCTTGCCCGCGCCGGGAGAGGCGTGGCCCGATTGGCGCATCATCAGCGATGTGGCCGCGCGCATGGGCTGGGCGGAGGCGTTTGATTATGCCAGCCCACGGGATGTTTTTGCTGAATACGTGGCGCTGGACGCGGCGGCCCGGCCAATGGGCCGCGATCTCGATCTCAGCATCTTTGCCGATGCCGATTATGCCGCATTGGTGCCGACGCAGTGGCCGCGCGACGATGCCCGCTTTTTTGCGGACGGCGCATTCTATCATGCCGACGGCAAGGCGCGCATGCTGCCGATTTCCGCGCCCTCGGCCTTGCCGCAGGGGCTGCGGCTCAACACCGGGCGCAACCGCGATCAGTGGCACACGATGACGCGCACGGGCAAGGCCCCGAGCTTGGGCGCGCATTTGGCCGAGCCCTACGTGGAGATCCATCCAGAGGATGCAGCGCGGCTCGAGGTGGAGGCGGGCGCGCTTGTTGAGGTCAAGAGCCTCTACGGTGCGGCGATCCTGAGGGCGCTCATCACCGACAAAGTGGCGCCTGGCCAGCCTTTTGCGCCGATGCACTGGACGCGCCAGACGGCGCGGGGGGGCACGGTGAATGCGCTCGTGGCTCCGGTCACGGATCCCACCTCGGGCCAACCGGCACTGAAGGACGGGCCGGTGGCCATGGCGGCCTATGCGGCGACCTCTTACGCGTTTCTCGCCGCGGCGGTCCCTATTGAGCCCGCAACGCCCTATGCGGCTGTCGCGCGCACGGCAACGGGCTGGCAGGCGGAACTGGCCACGGATGTGGCCCCAGAGGATTGGGGCGCGCTGCTGCGCGAGATGACGGGGCTCAGGGCGGCCGAGATGTCGCTGCACCTGGACCAGGCCGCGGGCACAGAGCGCTTTGCGCTGACGCAAGACGGCGTGCTGCAAGCGCTTTTGTTTGTGGCGCGCGCGCCGGTGGTTTTGTCGCGCACGGCGGCGATTGCGCATATCGGCACGGAGGTCTCTTCGCTGGCGGCGCTGGCTGGACGACCCGCAGCGGGGCAGGTCGATCCGGGTGTGACGGTCTGTGCGTGCTTCAATGTGGGCCGCAATACTTTGCTGGCGGCAATTGAGGGCGGGGCCAACAGCGTGCCCGCCTTGGGAGCGGCCACTTGCGCGGGCACCAACTGCGGCTCTTGCAAGCCGGAGCTTGCGGCGCTCTTGGCCGCCGCCGAGATGCGGGTGGCGGCGGAGTGAGCAGCTTGGGGACCACCATTCTTTCAGATCTCTGCGACGCAACACGGGGGCGCAGCACATGAAGACCTTTCCGATGTTCTTTCAGATGGCGGGCCGCCGCGTGGTGATCGCGGGCGGTGGAGAGCAGGCGGCGCAGAAAACGCGGCTGATGCTCAAGACCGAGGCGCGGATCGTGGTGCTGGCCGATGATCTGGAAGAAGAGCTGGCTGCTTTGGTCAAGTCCGGGCGCATCGCGCAGCAGCGCGGTGCCATTCGGGCGGCGGACTTTGCGGATGCGGCGATGGTTTTTATCGCCACGGGCTGTCCGGGCGTGGACAGCGCGCTGCACGCAGTCGCAAAGGCGGGCGGTGCCGTGGTGAACGTCGTGGATCGGCCGGATCTCTGCGACATCATCACGCCCTCGCTGGTGGACCGCGACCCGGTGGTGGTGGCCATCGGCACGGAGGGGACCGCGCCGGTGCTCGCCCGCCAGATCAAGACCCAGGTGGAGCAGATGTTGGAGCCGGGCGTGGGGGATCTTGCTGCCCTGGCGGGGCGCTTGCGCGATGCGGCAGCGGCGCGGCTCGCCCCACGGGTGCGGCGCGATCTTTGGCGGTGGGTCTTTGGCGGGGCACCCCGCCAGCGACACGCGGCAGGTGCGCCGGGCGAGGCGGCCAAGATGATCAAGGCGGCGATTGCAACGGGAGAGTTTGGCCAAGAGGCCGGGGGCAGCGTGGCACTTGTGGGCGCGGGGCCGGGGTCAAAGGATCTCATCACGCTGCGCGGGGTGCAGCGGCTGCAAGAGGCGGACGTGATCTATTACGACCGGCTGGTGGATCCGGGCGTGCTGGAACTGGCGCGGCGGGACGCGGAGCGTGTCTACGTCGGCAAGAGCCCCGGCTGTCATTCCTGGCCGCAGGACAAGATCACCGCGACGCTGGTCCGCGCCGCTGAGCAGGGCAAGCGGATCGTGCGGTTGAAATGCGGTGATCCGGGGATCTTTGCCCGCAGTGCGGAAGAGTTGGACGCGCTGCGCGCCGCCGATATCCCGGTGGAGATTGTGCCCGGCGTCACGGCGGCCTGTGGTGCGGCCGCTGCGGCGGGCGTGCCGCTGACCGAGCGTGGCGCGGTGGATACGCTGAACCTGAGCACCGGGCATCTCAAGAATGGTCGCGTGCTGCCGGATTGTGTGAAGGACCTGGCACCGGGGGGGTGCGTGTCGCTCTATATGGCGGCAGGATCCGCGCCCGCGCTTGCGGCCTACTTCGATACCGCCGCCGCGGCGGAGATTGATGTGACCGTTGTGGCCCATGCCCAGACGCCGCGCGCACAGGTGATCGCTTGTGACTTGGCGCAGCTTCCGGCAGAGATGCGCGCGGCGGGCATCACGGACACGGCGATGATCATTCTGAAATGGCGCAAAGCGCCCGCTGCGGTTGTCCCGCTGCCTCACTCCGCCGCGGTGGCCTCAGCCTGATAGCTGGGGCCGGAGAGCCGGTTGTTGAGAATGCCCAACACGTCGACGGTGGCGCCAAGGCGGTTGGCCAGCAGAAACACACCGCCGAATTTGCGTTGCACCAGCAGGACATCGATGGGCAAGAGCGGCGGGGTAAACCCGTCCTCGGCGAGCGCCATGCCCGACGCCTGCATGCGGTTTGAGAGCGTCATGTCGGTGAAATCATAGGCGCGGGTGCGGGTGACAGCCTCAAAGACGATGTCCATCATCGCCACGATCTGCTCTTGATAGCCGGGTTTTGTCTCGGGCCCGATAAAGCCAATATCTGTTACAGCCGCGTGCATTGCCTCGGCGTCGCGCGCCATGCCTGCGCGCATCAAGCGGCGGTAGTGGTCGATTGTCTGCGCATCGATCACGCTGGTTGCGCCGAAATCCAGGAGGATGATCCGGCCCGTCTGCGGGTCATAGCGGTAGTTGGCGAAATTGGGATCGGTCTGCATCACGCCGAAGGTGAAGAGCTCCGCCAGGGTCAGATCAATCAGATCATGGGCGATCTTGTTGCGCGTCTCTTGCGGGAGCGCTTCCGCCGCCTCGATGGGTTGTCCCGCCAAATAGGTCATGGCAAGGATCTCTCCCGTGCTCCACTCAGGGATCATCTCGGGCACGGCAAAGCGCGGATCATCCGAGACGAGCGCGCCAAAGCGCTGCATAAACGACCCTTCGCGGGCGTAATCGGTCTCTTGATGCAGTTGCAGGCGGGCTTCTTCAAGGTAAGGCGCAAGCTCTATGCCCTTCGGCACAAGCCCTGACATGCGGATCAGGACGCCCACGTTGGCCACGTCGCTGTCAATGCTCTGCGCGACGCCAGGGTATTGCACCTTGATCGCCAGATCGCGCCCGTCTTTGAGCATCGCCCGGTGCACCTGACCGATGGAGGCGGCGGCGATGGGGCGCACGTCGAAGGATTTGAACTGCCGCAACCAGCCGTCAGGCCATTGGCTCCCAAGCACCTTTTTGAGCTGAGGTGCCGGCATGGTATGCGCATCCTCGCGCAGCCGGGCCATGATCTGGGCCAGTTCGGGGGGCAGCACATCGCCGGTGTCCATCGAGACAAGCTGCCCGATTTTCATCGCAGCACCCCGCATCTTGGCCAGCTGATCGGCCACGCGGTTGATGTTGCCCGGGGTGAGCAAGAGGTCGCGCGTTTTTGGGCGTTTGCCCTGCGCCAATTGTGCCAGACCGTTGAGGGCCATGTTGCCGGCCACGCCAGCGGTCATGCCAGAGATCCGGCCGAAGCGCGTGATGCGGCGCGAGGGGACAGCAAGGGGGCGGGCAGGTTGGGACTGTTTTTCCATGACGGAGAGATAGGCGTGTGCCGGGGCAGAACAAGCGCGCGCGCAGGCTGCGACCTTTGGTCATAAAAGTTGGACGGCCGCGCAGGGCCACCTAGCTCCGGCCCATGCCAAAGAGCCGCGCGCACCCCCTCACCCGATTGCCTCAGTTGCTCGCCGGAGCGCTGCACCCGCCGCCGGGCGCGCAGCGGATTTGGCTTGCAGTGCTCTACGGCCTGCTCTGCCACAGCATTTTTGGCTTGGCGATCCTATCGATGTTTCTGGCGATGTTTTTTGGCATGTCTGAGAGCTTTGGTCAGGTGCGCGCGCCGTTCTCATGGGGTGCCAACGCGCTGCTTTTGCTGCAGTTTCCGCTGATGCACTCGCTGCTGTTGACGCGGCGTGGGGGCCGGCTGTTGAGTTATCTGGCCCCGGAACGCCATGCCCGGACGCTCAGCACCACGACCTATGCGCTGGTGGCCTCAGTGCAGCTTTTAATGCTTTTCACGCTTTGGACCCCCTCCGGCACTGTTTGGTGGCGGGCGGAGGGGCCCGTGTTTGTTCTTGTCTGCGGGGCCTGCGCCGCGGCCTGGGCGCTTCTGATCAAGGCGATCCTCGACGCGGGTGTTGAAGTGCAATCGGGGGCCTTGGGCTGGCTGTCGCTGTTGCAAGATATCGCGCCCAAGTTTCCGGACATGCCGACCCACGGGCTTTTTCGGATCATCCGCCAGCCGATCTACGTGGCCTTTGCGCTCACGCTATGGACGGTGCCGGTGTGGACGCCCGATCAATTGATGGTGGCCACCGCGTTGACAGCCTATTGTCTGGGCGCGCCGGTGTTGAAAGAACGTCGGTTTGCCGGGCGCTACGGTGCGCGTTTTGCCGCCTACCGCGCGCGGGTGCCCTATGCGGTGCCGGGATGGCGGGCGCGGTAGCATGGGGAGGCGCAAACGCAATGACCTGAGCATCTATGACGATGTCGCGGCGCAGTGGTGGTCCGATGACATCGCCTGGGTGCGCACGCTCAAAAACATGGTGCCCGGGCGGCTCAGTTGGTTTGACAAGCACATCGATTGGCGCGGCAAAGAGGTTCTTGATCTAGGCTGTGCGGGCGGGTTCATGGCCGAAGCGCTGGACGCGCGCGGGGCGCGGGTCACGGGGATCGACCCTGCGGCGGATGCCGTGCGCGCCGCGGCGGCCCATGCGGCAGCGGTAGGGCGCGAGATCCGCTACGACGTCGGCGTGGGGGAGGCGCTGCCCTACACCGAGGCGCGCTTTGACGCGGTGGTTTGCGTTGACGTGCTGGAGCATGTGACCGATTTGGGCCAGGTGATACGCGAGGTGGCGCGCGTGCTGCGCCCGGGTGGCATGTTTCTCTATGATACCATCAACCGAAACCCGATTGCCCGGCTGGCGACGATCACGGTGGCCGAGGACATCTTGCGGCTCTTGCCCAAGGGCACTCATGATCCTGACATGTTCATCAAACCGCATGAGTTGAAAGCCGAACTGAAAGCCGCGGGCCTGCACCTGGGCCCCCAAACGGGGTTGGGTCCGCGGGGCATCAACCGCCGCTTTGACCTCACATTCGGGGCCTTGCCGCTGAAAACGGTGCTCTACATGGGCGTGGCCACGCGGCCGGGCGATTGATCTTGCAGGTGGGCCAGGTGCCCTGACATGGGGCAGCCATTGTGTGCGTGCGCTGCGTGTTTGGGCCTGCATGCCCTTGGGTCCGCCCAGTCCTGGATGATCAGCCTCTGCGCCGCTCGGCGCGGTCATCTTCGTAAAAGCGGATCAGATCTTCAAAGCACATTGGCTTGGAAAAGTAGTACCCTTGCAGACGGTCACAGCCCAAAGCGGCGAGAGACTCTGCCTGCTCCTTGGTCTCCACTCCTTCGGCGGTGATGCCCATATCGAGTGCGAGCCCAATCTCGATGATCGCGCGGGATAGGCGCAAACCGCTGTCGCTGGAGGCGACATTTGTGACCAGGCGCCGGTCGATTTTGACCCGGTCGGGTGCAATGCGCTGCAGGGCCACGATGGAGGCGCGCCCGCTGCCAAAATCATCCACCTCAATGCTGATGCCGATGTCGCGCATGCGGTCGAGTTGAAACAGGAATTCCTGATCCTCTTCTTCGAGGAATATCGTCTCCAACAGCTCAAAACAGATCTGACCCGAGTAGCTTTTGACATAGGTTCGGATCGCTTCGAACTCATCCCCGTTCACCCGTTTGGCGCTCACGTTGAAGGAGAGCGAGGGGGGAGAGGGCGCATCGCCAAATGCCTCCTGACATTCGCAAATGGCCTTTTCAAAGATCATGCGATCGATCTCAGCCGCGAGGTTGAGATCGGTGGCGGCGGACAAAAAGTAGTCCGGCGTGAGAATGCCCTTTTCAGGATGCTGCCAACGCGCGAGCGCCTCCAACCCGACGACCTCTCCGGTGGCCGCGTCGACCTGGGGCTGATAGTAGGGGATGAACTCGCGCTCTTCGGCTGCGCGCAAGAGATCATCGGCCAAGGCTTTGCTGTCATGCACGTCTTTGAGATCTTGCAAATCGAAGATGCCGACCTGATTGCGGCCGCGGTTCTTGGCCTTGTAGAGCGCGACGTCTGAGTTGGTGAGAAGCTGATCCTCATCGGAGAGCGGGGTGATCGCCAGCCCGATGGAGGCCCCGAACCGGCATTCTTTGCCTGCGAAAATGGTTGGCCGTGACAGCGCCTCCAAGAGCTCATGGGCCAGCGTTTCAGGGCGCGGACAGTTTTCCGAGACATGCAACAGGACGATGAATTCGTCCCCGCCGATGCGCGCGATCACGTCTTGCGGCTTGGCCGCTTCGCAGATCCGTTCCGCGGCAACGGTAAGCACGGTGTCGCCTGCAAGATGGCCCATGGTGTCATTGATCTGTTTGAAACGGTCCAGATCGATGTGCAGGGCGGCAATCTCTCCACCCTCGGCGCGCCGCTTGTCGCGCATCTCTTGAAAACGCTCGGACAGATGGCGCCGGTTGCCAAGCCCGGTGAGCTCATCATGCAGCGCCTTGTGCAGCACCTCTTGATTGGCCAGTTCCAGTTGCTTGGCGTAGCGTTCAACCGCTTGGCGCTGCTCAACCACCTCGGTGATGTTGATCCTGAGCACGACCAATTCGCGGTCTTCGGTGGGGGAGAAGACAAAGCGGTAGTGCTGCCCGTCGCTTTCCCGGAGGTCGTAGACCCTTTCGCGCACCCGGTCTTGGCTGATGAAGTCCGCAACCCAGGCGTCCTCGCGGCCGATGGCCTCTGGGATCCGTCCCTCCCTGGCGGCCAAAAGCAATATGTCTTTGACATGCATGCCGGCCCGAATGCGCCTTGGATCGCGGCTGACAGAGGTGGTGAAAGCGGGGTTCCAGATCGCCAGTTTTAGGTCGGCGTCGTAGATTGCCAGGTGGTCCGGGTAGGCGTTGATCGCCGAGATCAGGCGCTGTTGCGTTTTCTCAAGCGCGCGGCGTTGGCGCACAAGCTCTGTCGTATCGATGCGCAGCATGACAAGATCGCCGTTTTCTGAGCGCGTGCGCAGCAGACGGTGGTGGATGTCGCCTGCAAGTTCGAGATCTTGCACGGGTTTGTCCATTTCCGCTTCTAGATGGGCGGATTGCATGAATTCCTCTTCGCGGCCAATGGCCTCTGCGATCTTGCCACAGCGAATGGCCTCGCGCGCAGCATCGGTTCGGTGCATGCCGACTTTGAGCCCGTTGGGATCGTCGGTCATGGAGTCGCGATAGGCCTTATTCCAGACCACCAGGCAGTCTTGCGCGTCATAGATCACAAAGGGCGAAGGATAGGCGTTAAGCGCCGCGATCAGCCGGGTCTCAGTAGCCTCTGCCGCGCGTTTTTGGCGCACAAACTCAGTTGCGTTGAGCCGAACGATGATGTGATCGCCCGAGGCCGTGCGTGAGCGCATCAGCCGGTGGTGCACGTCCCCTTCCAGCTCGATATCGCGCAACTCGCTGTCTTTAGTTGCATTTTTGAGCGTTTGGTTGATCCAGTCTTGCTCATTGCCCGCTGCCTCTGGGTACTTGCCTTCGGCGAGGGCGCGTTCCAGGACATTTCTCAGATCCATGCCTTCTTTGAGTCCAGCCGGATTGCTGGTGATCGATTGCCGGTAGGCCTCGTTCCAGCAGACCAGCCGGTTCTGCGCATCGTAGATCGAGATCGGATCGGGGTAGGCATTGAGCGCGGACAGCAACCTGGCATGGGCCTGATCCGCCGCGCGCCGCTCTGACACCATCTCGGTGATGTCAAAACGCATGATGATGCGGTCGCCGGTGGGCACCTGGATGTTGAGGATCCGAAAGTGCTGACCCTCAGCGGTTTCAATCTCGGTGACGCCGGCTTTGGGATCGCCGTGGTAAAGCTGATGAACAAACGCCTCGCCACGCTCTTGATCTGGGATGCTGACCCGGTTTTTGCGTGTGGCAAGCGGCAGGATCTCAGCTTGGGAGATGCCGCGGAAAATGTCGGTTGGATCATCGGTGACGGCGTTCAGAAACGCGGTGTTCCATAGATATAGCCGACCCTCGCCGTCATAGATCGCCAGAGGGTCCGGCAGGGCGTTCATGGCCGTGATGTGACGCGCCTGCTGCGCCTCCAGCGCTTGAGCGCGCGCCTGTTGATCGGCCAAAGCGGCACTTTTTGCCTGCAGCGCGTCTTCTATCCGACTTTCAGAGGCCTTGAGCGCAGAGATATCGCGGAAGGTGGCGGCGATGTGCTGACCCTCAGCTGTAGGGTCCTCCATCACAGAGAAACTGATGCTGGCCCAGAACGCGGTGCCATCCGCGCGGATCATCTGAGCGTCGACCTGCGGATTGACCGCGCCCGGGTTCAGCAGCGGCTGGGCCTGCGCGACAGAGGCCGGCCAACTCTCAGGGTCGTGCAGCATATCGATGTCTTTGCCGATCACCTGCGCGGGCTGATAGCCGAAAAGCTGCGTAAACGCTTTGTTTACAAAGACAAAGCGCGCGGACTTCGCCTCAGGCGCGCGATGCCCAACGACAATCGCGTCACTGCTGAGGTCCATAAAGTCCGCTTTGAGCGCTTCGAAACTCATAAACTCCCCGTTCTGCGCTTTTGCTAATGCGATAGGGTTAGCTTTGGATAAATTTCTAATCTGACAGCCTGCGCGCCTTGCCCTGTTTTCCAACGTCAAACGACGCCCGTTGGGCGTCGTTTTCGGCAGTGTTTCATGGGGTTGCCCTATTGCAGGCCGTGGGCCGATGGGCCTAAGCGGCTACACGCTCTGCGCGAGATTTTTGAGCCCGCGGTCGTATGTCTTTCCCAGCATCCGGTCCATGAAAAGGCCGAAGATGCGGAATACGGGGTTGTAGCCCAGATCAGAGGTGACCGTCCACGTGACCCGCGTCCCATCGGCTGTGGGTTGGGCAGAGATCACCTGGACCGGCTTGCCCATCGCCCCAAGGTCGATCTGGTAGGTTACGGCGCGGTCGGTGACTTGGGTCACGGTCTGGGTGCCGTTGCCCTCCTTGCCCTCAAAACGAAAGCCTGCACCGACGCCAGCGCTTGGCCCAAACGCCGTGATCTTGAGGGTCGGATCGGTGGAGGCATAGGGGTTGAAGCTCTGAAAACCCTCGGTGGAGGCGGCGCGGGCGAGCACCTCTTGCGCGGCAGACGGCACGTCTGCGCTGCGGCTGACACTGACGCGCCGGGGCAGGAGCAGAGAAAGCGCGGCGATGGCGAAAATGGCGGCGATGATGATGGTCAGTGTGGTCATGGTTTTTTCCTCTGTTGGCGTTGCGAGGGCATCGCCCTCTTACCCACACGACGCATCGGGCGGCCGCCAATCGACAGCTCACGACATTTTTTTGCGCAATTCGTCATTTTTTTTCTGCAGCCAGCGTCGCGAGGGCGCACTTGTGCATAAAGAGATCGCCTTTTCATAGGCTTGCGCGGCTTGCGCGGTCTGACCCAGGCGCGCCAGACAGGCCGCGCGCACAGCATGCAGGGGCTGGTAGCGCGCCGCATCGGGAAACTGCACGCGCTCAAGCATGGCAAGACCTTGGGCCGGGCCTGCATCTTCGGCGACCACCGCAGCTTGGCTGACCGCGGCACCGATGGTGGGATAGATCTGCGTCAGACCCATGTAGAGTTGCGAGAGCCCGCGCCAGTTGGTGCTGCCCGTGACAGAACGTGCGGCGTGCACCGCTTGGATCGCGGCCTCAAGCTGGAAACGGCCGAGTTGACCCTCGGACGCGGCTTGGGTGAGAAATGCGTTCGCCCGGTGGATCAGATCTTCGTCCCACAGTGCCGTGTCCTGTTCGGGCGTTGGAATGAGGACCCCGTCGACCACCCGCGCCGCGCGCCGGGCTTCAATGAAGCTGATGAGCGCGGCAAGGCCAAGCGCTTCGGGGTCATCTGGCCAGAGATCGACCAAGATTGTGCTCAGAAAGAGTGCCTCATGAGACAAATCTCCCGCCCCGTCGAGCCAATCGAGCGCATAAGCGCCATAGATGGCTTCGCGCACCGCAGACAGGCGCGGGGCAATGGCATCGCGCTCGGGCACAACGAAGGGGATGCCCGCCGCCTTGATCTTGCGTTTGGCACGAACCAGGCGCTGGGCCATGGCGCTGGGCGATAGAAGGTAGGCGCGCGCGATATCCTCTGCCTCAAGCCCCAGAACAGTTTGCAGCATCAGCGGCGTGTGTACATTGGCATCAATCGCCGGATGCGCGCAGACAAACATCAACTTGAGCCGCTCGTCGGTGATTTCTGTTTCCGTATCAATGACGTCGGGGGTCTGCATCTCGGGCACCTCATCTGTGATGACGAGCCGTTTGTCGCGCCGGGCCCGGTCCACGCGGCGGTTCTTGGCAACGGTGAGCAGCCAAGCTTCGGGCCGCTCAGGGATCCCGCGTTTGGGCCAGGTAGAGAGTGCCGCAACAAAGGCATCGGCCAGCGCATCCTCCGCGGCGATCACGTCACCCGTTTGGCTGGCCAGCATGGCAACGAGCTTGCCATAAGCAGCGCGCGCCACGGTTTCGGCGCGCGCCCAGGTTTCGGTTTGGGTCAATAGTCCCCCATCGCGGAGGCGCGGATCTCAATCTTGCCGGTCTTTGCTGCAGGGCACTTTTCGGCCCAGGCGAGCGCGGCGTCGAGGTCTGGCACGTCCACGGCAAAAAAGCCGCCCAGCGTCTCTTTGGTATCGGCATAGGGACCGTCTTGCACCCGGCGCTCGCCGTCTTTGAGCGTGAGCGTCGTTGCGGTATCAGCGGGGTGGAGCCAGTCGGTATCGACAAGCACGCCCGCCTCTTGCAAGGCACCGATGTAGACGCCGTAGACCTCTTTTTCCTTGGCCCAGTCTTCTGGCGTCATATGGGAAAAATCGGCGGGGTTTGAATAAAGAAGAAACGTGTAGCGCATGGTAAGCTCCTGTTGGCTTTGGGGATTAGGACGGGAGTCTGGGGCATTTTCAACCCCAAGCCTGATCGCGGTGCCTGGCTATGACCGAGCAGCAGCGCAAAGACGTCTTGCGTCTGGGCGCGCTTGGATCATCTGCGGGACGTTGCCGGGCGACTGGGGTCATCTGTCTGTCCTTTTTGCGGGTTCGGCGAAGCGATTTTAGCCGCTTCACCCTTTCGACGGATGAAGGGCGCGCCAATCGACAGATGCGCGGCATTTTTCGCAAAAAAAGCGTTTCTCAAGGCCCTCAGCGCGCGATGCACGCTCAGGTACATTCAATAAAGGGGCTGTTTACGCATCTGCGACGAAGCTCCGGATGTGTGTTCATTTCGTGTTGAAAGCGGCTCAATTAAGGAACAATTTTGCCGAAACGGTCGGATTTGGGGCAAAAGTTTGACCCCGCGCCTCTTGTTCAAGTAATGTGCCCAAGCTGGGGCTGGACCAGCAGCGCAACGTAGGGTGGGGGCCTTACGCGCGTCAGCCGCATTTTCGGTTGGCCGTCCAATAGGATTGGGTAACGCATGGATGGGAGAGCTTTGCTGAAGCGGGTGTTGCCCGACGTCAGTGCTGCGCACCCGTGGGTCAGCCGGTCCGGAGTGGTGCGATGACGCGCCGCCGTTTTGCTTTTCATTACGAGCCGTTGGCGGTGCGAGCCGGAGCGCAGCGCGTTTTCAGCGATCCCAAACGGCAGCGCCGCAGGCGGATACGGCGGCACCTGGTGGTGGCGCTTGCCTGTCTCAGCCTTTGGGTTTTCACTTTCTTTCACTACGGTCAGCCGCAGATCCCCGAGATCGCGGCGCGCAGCGGTCAGACGCTTTTGCCGCTGCCGCTGTCGCCTGCAGGCGGGTCTTTGACGCCGCAGCCAGTCTCATCATTTGCGCACCCCGCGCGATGTGATGACCAGACGCCGCCCTTTGCCGCGATGGCCCAAACAGGGGGGGGTGGCGGACGGGTTTTTGCCCATCTGCCCGTTTCGATGCCCTGGGCGCATCTGTCGCTGGCGCGCAGTTGCGATGTGATCGATGTCCTGGTGCCTGATTGGGTCACGCTGACAGAAACCGCCGACGGTCTCACCGTTGAGGTGGCCAGCGAGGACACGCGGGCCCCGGTTGAGCGCTATCTGGCGGAGACGTCGCGGCCGCCTGAGATCATGCCGCGGATCCAGATTGCCGCCCGCGCATTTGACAGCCAAGTGGCCAGGCGGTTGCGCGCAGATGACATGTGGTCACAGACCCTGGGGGGCCTCATCGCTGCGCTCTTCGGTCTCTCCGCTGAGGGGGCGTGCCTCGACTTTGGTCAATTTCCCGCAGCAGAGCGGGCAGAAGTGATCGAGGCGCTGCGGGCCGAACTGAGCGCGGCGGGCCTGCGCACCTGTTTGATCGTCGATGGACATCAGGCGGATTGGCCTTGGGAAGACACAGCGCTGCTTTTCGATGATGTGATCGTCACGATGTTTTATGCGCCTTGGGTCGGCTCTGCCCCCACGCCGTTGAGCGACAATGCAGTCTTTCAAGAGATCGCTGCACGCGTGCGTGCGAAGATCGGCCCAGAGCGGGCGGTCTTTGCGCTTGGGGCCTTCGGCGCGCTCTGGGAGAGCGGTGTGCCGCTGCCGCGCCGGGTGTCGTTTGGCCAAGCGATGGCCGAGGTTGCGGGGCAAGAAGCCCGCTTGACGTTCAATGCGGCGGCGTCAGGCAGTTTTGCCGCGCTGCGCCGTGCGGACGGCGGCCGGGCGAGCCTCTGGCTGCAAGATGCGGCCTCAGCGCATAATCACATGACATTGCTGCGCGCCTTGGGCCCATTCCGGCTGGGTGTTTGGTCTTTGGGTCAGGAAGATCCTGGGATTTGGCCTTTGATCCACGCAGGCCAGCCCGCCGAAGATCTGAACGCCTCGCCGCTCACGGGTGTCTACATCGACAGCTATGTTGACTACCTGGGCGCGGGGCCTGCGTTGCGCGTGCAGAGCGCGGCGCGCTATGGGTTGCGGTCTTTTGATGTGCAGCCTGCGACCGGGCTCATCGCGCAACAACGCTACGATGTGATGCCGCGCCCCGCGCGGCTTGAGCGCTTTGCTGCGCCGCGGCCGGGGGAAGTCTTGCTCACCTTTGATGACGGGCCGCATCCCGATTTCACGCCGCAGATCTTGGAAATTCTTGCCAAGACGGACACGCCCGCGGTGTTTTTTGCCTTGGGGCAGAATGTGATGAAACACCCCGGCATCCTGCGCGATGTCTTTGAAGCGGGGCATGAGGTGGGCACGCACTCCTTTTCGCATCCGCGTATGGACAAGATCTCAGACGCGCGGCTGCAGCTTGAACTCACCATGACAGACCGCGCCGTGGCCGGGGCGATTGGGCACAGCACGTTGCTCTACCGAGAACCTTTCTTGCGCAGCGGGGGGCCGATCAGCGCGGGCCGGGTGGGCCCGCTGCAACGGGTGGAGGCCCGCGGGCAGATCAATTTTGGCATGGATGTCGTGCCCAAAGACTGGCTGGGGCTGAGCGCCGAAGAGATCGCTGCCTACGCTATTTCTCAGGTCGAGGCGGGCGCTGGCAATGTCATTTTGCTGCACGACGGCGGCGGTGAGGATCGCAGCGCCTCCGTCGCGGCCCTGCCGCTGATCATCACAGAGCTGCGGGACCGCGGCTACCGCTTTGTCACCGCGGCAGAAACCTTGGGGATGTCTCGTGCGACTTTGATGCCTGAGGCCAGAGGGCTGCAGCCCACCTTCGACCGGGTCTCCTTCAGCTTTGCCTCCGGTACGCTCAACACCTTTCTGCTGCTTTTTTGGGGGGTCTTGTTGATCGGGATCTGCCGGTCAGGGGTCATTTTGCTGCTGGCGCTGCGCAGACGCCGCCATGTCGCGCCGCAGGTCGCCGCGCACCCCTCCGTCACGGTTGTGATCCCCGCCTACAACGAGGAGGCGGCGATTGGAAAATGCATCGAAAGCGTCTTGGCAAGCGATTATCCGTGGTTGGAGGTCGTGGTGGTCGACGATGGGTCCACCGATCAAACGCTCAACGCGGTCTTCTCCTTCGCCTATGAAAAGCGGCTGCGGCTGATCTCACATCCCAACCAGGGCAAGTGGAGCGCGCTCAACCGCGCTTTGCAGGATCTGGAGAGCGACATCGCGGTCTGCATCGATGCCGATACGCAAGTCACGCCCGATGCAATCTCCAAGATGGTGGCGCATTTTCAGTCGCCCCGCATCGGGGCGGTCGCGGGTAAGATTGTGGTCGGCAACCGGGTTAATCTGCTGACCCGCATGCAGGCGCTGGAGTACGTGACGGCGCAGAATTTTGAGCGGCGTGCCTTTGACAGCATCAACGGCATCCTCGTGGTTCCCGGCGCGATTGGCGCGTGGCGGGTCTGCGCGCTGCGCGCGGCTGGGCTTTTCTGTGCCGATACGATGACCGAGGATTGTGACATGACGATTTCGGTCAACCGCGCAGGCTACCGCGTGGTCTTTGATGAGCGGGCGGTGGCCTTTACCGAGGCACCGCTGAGCATCCGCGCGCTCATGACACAAAGGCTACGCTGGTCCTTGGGCATGTTCCAATGCGCTTGGAAACACCGCTCTGCCGTGCGCGAACGCCGCGCTGTGGGATGGGTTTCCATCCCGGACATGTTTGTTTTCGGCTATCTCTTCCCGCTGCTGGCACCTTTGGCGGACCTCGCTGTCCTGCTGCTGGTCTACCAGCTCATCGTGGGGAGTTGGTCCGGCGATGTGGGGGCGGCCATGCCGCTGGTCTCGCCGGACCTCCTTTGGGCTTACCTCGCGCTGCCGGTGGCGGAGTTTGCGATTGCCGTTTGCGCGATCTTGCTGGACCGGACCGCGCCGAAGTCGCTGATCTTTATCTGGCCGTTTCAGCGTCTGATTTACCGACCGCTGCTATACGTCAACGTGTTCCGCGCCCTGATGCGCGCTCTGTCCGGCACGCTGGCCGTTTGGGGCAAGTCGCACCGGCAGGGCGGTGATCTTTTGCATCTGCGAGGCAAGGCATGAATAGACGTGGATTTTTGATGTGCTCCGCGGCCAGCATCGCGGCATCGCAGGCGCATGTCGGCTGGGCGGCAGGGCTGCAAACGCAGCTTGTCACACTTGTGCTGACCGATCTTAGGCGCGGGGTCTCAATCCCGCATCTTGAGGCGCTGTGTGCCGAACTGCTTGCGGCGGACCTGCCGTTCACCTGCGTGCTAGACCCTGCCACCGGGCAAGAGCCGGGTCTCAAGGCATTCATCGCCGATCTCGTTGCCAAAGCGCCGGGCGTAGATCTTGTGGCTCATGCGCCGGATCTGAACGGCCTCTCCGGCTACTTTCAAAGCCGGCACCTGCAGCAGCAGACGGCCGCGCTGCGCACCTGGGGCACGGCTGAGGCGCAGGTGGTGGCCTGCATGGACCTGCCAAAGCCCACTGCCCCCACCGGCGTGCGTTCTGCTGGCGTCACTCTTGTCCTGATCGAACCGGCGCGAAGCGCGCCCGTGACCTCACAGACCTGGCCAAACGGGGTCATTCGGTTTTTTGGGGGCACCCGTCTCGATCTTGGTGCACGGCGGTTTGATCTGCCCAAACCCGACAGGGCAGAGACGCAGGCCTTCTACTATCTGAGTGCCGCTACGCTTGCCGGCCAACCCGTGGCGGTGGTCGCTGAACGCATGCGGGCCTTTGCCAGCGCCCTGCGCGCGGATGAGGCGACCGGCCTCAGCGCGGTGCAGCGGGTGGCGGATCTGCCTTTGCGCGACAGCTACGGGTTTCAGCGCTTCGTAGCGCTTCATTTGGTGCGCCCCGAGCCTTCAGATAAGTCTGGTCTGGCAGGATATGAGGCATTTCTCGCCGATCTTCGGGCGGAAGGGCTTGTCGTGAGTGAGGGCGGTCTCGGGGGGGGCTTTGAGCCCGATCGCCCGTTTGACTATTGGGCCCCGCTCGCCGGAAGTGATGAGGTACTTGCAAAGGTGACCCGGCGCGCCCGCGCGGGCATTGTCAGCACGGCGCAAGAGCCCGATCGCGCGCTCGCACCGGGCCACAGCTTTGCCTTTGGCGCGGTTGCTGGGTTTGACGCTCAAGGCGTCTTGTGGTGCCCGCGCATCGCGATTGACAGCCTCGCGGCAGCAACCGCTGACCTCAGCGCAGCTCTGCGTGCGCCGCGCGATGTGGTGATCTCGGTCGCGCCCGGGGCGCTGCGCCCGGCTTTTGCCCGGCATGCCTTGCTCAAACAACTGCGGCAGCTGGCGCGCGATGGGGTCACGGAGTTTGTCCCCTTGCACCGCCTCGTGCAGATCATCGCGCCTCGGGGAGCAGAGATAGAGAGACAGCGGCGGACCATGGCGGCACTGCCGGAGGTACGTGCGCCTCACGCGCGTCAAGCGACCTGGCACCAAGCGCTCATGGAAGACGCAAAGATTGCCTGGCGTTACATCGAGCAGAACACTGTTCGTGAGACGGGTCTTTGCCCCGCGACGATAAACTTTTCGCGCAGTGACGGCTGGGTACACGAAACCGTGACGATGTGGGATGTGGGCAGCCATATCAACGGCTTGATCGCTGCATTGGATCTTGGCCTTCTCGAACAACGTGATTTTGAGCGCAGTGTTGCGCTCTTGCTGCGGCAGATCCGCGGACGGGAGAGCCAGGGCCGCCTGCTGCCCCAGGGGTGGATCAGGGTCGACCGGCAAAAGTGGGGCAACGCGGATTTTGACGGCAGCGATGCGGGCCGGCTGCTTTCTGCGCTGATGAACCTCGAGCGGCGCACCGGGATGACCGATGAGTTGCGCGCCTTGGTGGGCAGTTGGGACCTCGATCAGATCGTTATCGACGGCGAGGTGCATTCGGTGACCGAGGGCAAGCTCACCTCGGTGCACCGTTCTCACAGTGCGCATTATGCGGCCCGCGCGTTCCGGCATTGGGGGATTGAGGTCGCCTCTCCCTACGAAGTGGCCCCGGGCTTCTCAAGCTATGACGACGAAATGGCGCTTCTTGAGGTGGTGTCTTGGATTGGGCCGCTGGGCGCGGAGCCTTTGCTTTTGGAAGCCTTGGAGCAGGGCATGTCGGCAGAAAGCGATTATCTCGCGGACGTGCTTTTTGCCGCTCAATTGGAAGATCATCGCGAGACCGGGCGGTTTATCGCGGTCTCAGAAGGCCCTATCGATGTCTCGCCGTGGTTTACATATCAAGGGCTGCAATTGGACGCGTTGGAGCGGACCTGGGCGCTTGATACGGTGGGGTATGAGCCGCAGTACGCCGATCCGGTGTTTTGGCGCGAGAACCTCGTGGTCAGCAGCAAGGCAGCCTTCCTTTGGGCCGCGATGAGGCCGCACCCTTATTCTGACGCTTTGCTGGAGTTTGTGCGCGCCAAGGCGCGGACGGAAAACGGATTTGCCTCGAGCATTTTCAGCCTGTCTGGGCGCGCCACGCAGAGCTATTCAGATCTCAACACCAACGCGATCATCCTGCAGGCCATCGCGCATATGATGCGCGCTGCCTGACGAGTGATTGGGGTGAGCACGCTTCATTCCGCGCAGGGATTTGGCAGATTTTCTCAGGGTCGAGGCACATCTGCGCCCCGACCTTGTGTGAATCTCAAGCACTTGGGGCGAGGCTCACGCAGACATCCTGCCCGACCCGCCATATCCGCAGGATTAAAGACAGCGCTTTGCCTATGGGGCTTGCTTTGCTCCTAAAGCGTCCCGCCTTCAACTTGACACATCAAGTGTCGCCGATGGCCCGAGAGTGGGAAGCGTGGCAAGTACAAGCGCTTCACGTTTAAGGCGGGGCGTTACAAAGAAACTGCTTTGCTTATGGGGCTCGCATTGCTCTTTGCCCCGTCAATAGACGCGGCAGCCTGAAGCGGAGATCTCGCCCGGGTCAACGGGGTAGTCCGGGCCGGGGTTCCGAATGACCTGCTGCAGCCCGGTCAGGCGGTACATGCAGCGCTGCACAAAACCCTTGTCGACGCGGCGGCCACCGACCCAGATATCAATCCACGGCCGTCCTTTGTAGCCGATGTGGCAGGGTCCGTTCTGTGGTTTGGGGCCATCGCCGCACACGTCCTCCACAATGGCGTAGCGGCGTAGCTTTTGGATGTAAAAGCGCGTGCCGGGGCGAAAGTCAGGCGTGCTGCGCGTGCCGTTTTTCACATGGCCCACGGCAAGCGTGATGGGATCGCGGTAGGTGCCGGTCCCACCGGCGCGGCTGCGCAGACGCGGCAGGGCAATGGCCGAAGAACCCGGCGGCGTGTTGTCCCAAAAGCTGTAGCCGGTCAAAAAGACCTGCATCGGAAATTCTTGTGAGACGGCAGAGGCTTGAAAGCTGCGCGCGCCTGTATCGGATGCGCTCCGGGTCACAGTAGACTGCGGCGCGCTGCATGCCGTCAGGCACGCCAGGACCAGACCGCCAACGAGCGGTTTCAAAGATGTCGAGTACATGGAAGGCTCCGTTTACTTGGTGAGGACAAGGACGAAGCTGGCGGGCAAGCTTTAAGATGGACTTAAATTTGCATAGATTTGTTCGCTAAATGTTCTCATACTGAAAGTGCGTAAGAACGTGCCTCCTTCGGCAACTCTTTTGAAGCCCACCCTGCACGCCAAACGTCCTCTCATCTGATCATTTCCCGGAAAAATTGAACCGATCCGAGCCGTCCCGCGACCAAAGGATGTCTGCGGTGCGACACGCGTGGCAGGCGTTCAAACTCAATAGGGATTTTCGTTATGCTACACAGATACATCATTCCAATTGCCGCGGCGCTTTTGATGCCGCTTGAGATGCAGGCCGCTCCGGTCGTCTTTACCGGCGCGGGCGAAGATACTGCCGCCTTGACCCCGACGGTGGACGACTTTCGCAACGCGCTTGGCCCAAACAACGGGAACGCGCCCATCAATGCAGGTCCGGACGGACATCGCTCAATCAATTGGGACGCCGCCCCCGACGGAATTTCAGATCCGAACGGCTTTCCCGGCGACTTCTTCAACGCCAACTTTGCGCCACGCGCGCGGGGGATTGAGTTCAAGGAGACCGGCAACACCACCGGGTTTCTTCTCAGTTCGACCCAAGCCTCAGGCCAACCGCCTGCCTTTGGATTCGAAAGCGACTTTCCCACCTTCAGCCCAGAGCGGCTTTTTAGCCCTGTTGGCGGCACGACCTTTGACGTTGCATTCTTCGACCCCGCAAGCCCGTCAAATCAGGCGACCAGCCGAGGTCTTGGCGTGGTGTTCAGCGGGCTCGACAGGGACGACACGGCCGGGATGCGATTTTACGACCAAGATGGCGGGCTTTTGGCGGAAGAGTTTGCGCCAAGCGGCGACGGTGATCTGTCTTTCCTGGGCGTGCTATTTGAAGACCCCATCGTTGCCTCGGTGAAGTTCTTCGGGGGCACGCGGTTTTTGTCAAGCAATCGCGATTTTGACGGTCCGGTGGGCGATGCCTTTGTGATGGATGACTTCATCTTTGGCGAACCGATCCCGCTTGGCCAAGACATCGCGCCGATCCCGCTGCCCGCACCGGCTGTGTTGCTGAGCTTTGCACTATGCGCTTTGGGCGTCCTGCGACGGCGGCAGGCAAAGCGGGTCTGATCGCGGGATCTGCTGGGACGGCAGCAGATCTTGCCGGGATGAATGGCACAGCGACCCTCATTGCCGTTCATCCCACTCACAAGGCCGCTGGGCCGTGCTGGCAATTTGTGGAAGGATAAGACAGCCCGTCGCGGCCCCATGACTTTGTAAAGGAAGTTCAATGTTGAAAGAGCTCTTTCGAAAAACGCGCGATCTACCGGGCTGCGTTCTGGCGCTGTGCCTGTTTTTTCTGGGCGCGCTCGCTGGATGCACGGATGTGACGACAGGTGCCGACGCGCCGCCGCGGGTCAACGACGATGAGATCGTGGCCCTCGTGAATACGGCCGAAGACCAAAATGCTGTGCGCCGCGCGGCGCTGTCTGAGGGATACCTTTTGCGCAAGGTGACTGATTTGCCGTCACTCGGGCTCATCATGCTGTCTTTTGAGCGACCGCCCGGCGTGACAGGGCCGCAAGCGATTGAGTTTTTGGAAGGCGCTGTGCCTGGCGCGACGGTGGGCGTGAACCACGCCTATACGTTGCAGCAGTCGGCGCCGGGCGGCGGGGCGCTCAACTACGCGGATGCCTTGCTGCAATGGCCCAACGGTGGCTGTCCGGCGCGGGGCCCCTTGGGTCTCATTGACACGGGCGTGGACGCGACTGTGCCTGCCCTCACCGCGACTGAGATTGTCGCCCAGCGGTTTTTCGACGGCCGGGCCGGGCCCGCGCGCCATGGCACGGAGATTGCCACCGTCTTATCCGACCCAAGACGCCTGTCTCGGGTGAAGATCTTCAGCGCGGATGTCTTTGAGCTTTCGCCAGACGCGGGTTTAGCTGCCGGAGCAGATTCGCTTGTGCGGGCGCTCGATTGGATGGCTCAGAATGACGTGCGGGTTGTGAACCTCGCCCTCGCTGGGCCATTCAACAAGCTCTTGGCGCTGGCCGTTGAGCGCGCTGCCGCCCGCGGGCTGATCCTCATTGCAGCCGTGGGCAATGATGGAGCAGCAGCACCGCTGAGGTACCCGGCGGGGTTTGACCAGGTGATTGCCGTCACAGCGGTAGATGCCGCGCGCCGGATCATGCCGAATGCAGGGCGCGGCGGTCATGTGGATGTGGCCGCTCCCGGCGTTGAGGTTCTTGTGGCACCCACGGGCAGGGGGCGGCTGGTGACCGGCACGTCGATTGCCACGCCGTTTGTGGCCGCGCGGATCATCGCGGACCCGGCTATGATGCGGGCGGGCAGTGTGGCAAGCGTACGCCAGCAATTGCGCCGCTCCACTCAAGATCTGGGGCCTGCGGGGTATGACCCGCTCTTTGGGGCCGGGTTGCTGCAGGCCAAAGGGCTTTGTGGGAGCGGCTCAAGTTAAGGAACGGCGACGCGCAAATGTTTCTTTGAACCGAACGTCGCCTTTGTGCGACTAAGGCGCAGAAAGGCAAGCAATGATGGACTTAGATAGAGAAGAGAACATCCTCGCCTATGTGCAAGGCAAGATGTCGGGTGATGAGAAGCGTGCGTTTGAGGCTGCCCTGAGCGCAGATCAAGGGCTGGCCGCCGAGGTGCAGGTCATGCAAACCGCGCGCCAAACGCTTGCGCAGACGGCCGTGCCGCAAGGGGCAACTGATGAAGGCTGGGCGCGCCTATCGCGGTCGCTCACCTCGCCGCCGCTATCCGCACCCGCTCCGGCCAATGAAAATCAAGCGCCTTTGCGGTTTTTGGCGCAGGCCGCGGCGATCGCGGTGGCCTCCGTCGCGCTGTGGCATTTTGCGGTTGCGCCGACTGTCTTCCCGGCCAATCAACCCACGTATCAAGCGGCCAGCGATGAGGTCGGACAGGCGGAGATCAGAGTCATGTTCCAGCCAAACGCCACATTGGGCGAAGTGAGCGCGCTTTTGGATAGGCTTGAAGGCAGCATTGTCTCGGGTCCAAGCGCCCTTGGCACCTAAGCGGTGCAATTTGCCGATGAAGCACTGCGCGCGCGCGCGATCCAAGAGCTTGAGGCGCGCAGGGATCTTTTTGCGTCGGTGTTTGTTCAGTAGCGCTTGACGCCAGGTGCTATGAAGCGTCCCGCCTTTGACTTGGAACATCAAGTAACGCCGAAGTCCCGAGAGCGCGAAGCGTGTCAGGGGATCGGCGCTTAAGGTTTATGGCGGAGCGCGATAAACCAGTTTTCGATAAACTTGCATCACTCAACTCTGCCTGAAATCAGACATTTCAACGCGTAAAGTGATGCGTCGTGTTGCAGGTTAAATCGAAAACGCTTTAGCCGCCAAGGCAGCGCATCAGCAGCTTTTTGGCGTGATAGATACGGGTTTTTACCGTGCCCACGGGCACATCTTCAATCGCGCTGATCTCATCGTAGGAGAGGTCTTCGAAAAAGGCGAGGCGGATCACCGTGCGGTGGGCGGCGGTCAGCGCCTCGACACAGGCCCGCACCCGTCCCGCTTCGGCCGCGGCGAGCGCTGCGGCCTCTGGAGTGGCGGCGTCATCTTCCACCTCGGGCACGCTGTCAGACACCACCAACCGCACATCCTTGCGGATCCTGTCCACGTGCTTGTTGCGGGCAATGGCAAAGATCCAGGTTTTGGCGCTTGCCTGACCGCTGTACCTCCCCGCGCCGTGCCAAACGTCGAGCATCGTGTCATGCAGCAGATCGGCGGCTAGTGCTTGATCGGCACCGCGTGCCATCAGAAAGGCAAAAAGCGGATCGTGATGGCGTTTGTACAGCGTGGCCATCGCCGCCTCATCGCCTTGCGCGATGCGCCCCATCAACTCTCGATCATCGCGCATGCCGTGGCTCTTGCCCATTTGCCGAACGCTGTCGTGGTGCAGCGGTAGCGAAAGCGTGCCACCCACAACCAGGATTTGCAAGAAAGCTGCAGGGCCGGCCCTCAACCAAATCTTCAAACTGACGATTTACCCTCACGTCCGGCGGGGGCGCCTGGATGAACAGCGATGTGGCAAATCCGTCACATAGCGCAAGCCTTATGCTGGCACCGCGCTCTGCTGCTTCTTTGGGCACAATTTGGCCACGAAGGCTTGCACCATGGGCTTTATGAGAACGAGATTGTACATTCTAGCGTTTCTTTGCCTGCTCGGCGCACCCGTCTCGGCGCATCCCAATCCCGCGCAGAGCTTTGCGGCCTGCGCAGGAAGGTTCTCGGCGGAAATGGAGCATGCGTGGCTTTTGGGCACGTCTCATCTGACACAGCATCAGACCTCTCTTGCAACCTTTGTGTCGCTGGTGGAGGCCTCGGCCCCCACAGGATCGCGCAGGTCGCTTTTCCACCTCCGGGTGGAGGCGAAACTGGCGCATGCGCGCCTTTTGCACGCCGGAACCTTTGTTCGAGAGGTAAAGCGCGCAGCTTTTGCGCGCGCAACTGCGGCGCATTTTATTCGCGAATGTCGAAAGCTCCTGCTGGGCGGATAAGCAGCGGGTCTTTACAGGGCGACTAAAAATTCACCCCAGCTTTGTGGAATGCCTAAATTTTGCGCTGAATTTTCTTTGGTGCGCGCAACAATACTACAATCGGCTACAGCACAGCGTCAGAATCTGACACCCCATGCGCCAGGGCGAAACGGCCCATTACGGACAGTGCTGCGCCGGATCGGAGAAGCTGATCAGATCGCGCAGTACAAAAACATGCGCGTTGGGGGATGAGTGCCTGGAAGAGCTTCGCACACTGCGCGCATCGCTTAAAGGATACTGCGATGTCACCTAAATCTATGAAACTTTCCGCTGCGGCCCTTCTGATGATGGGCGCGGCGCCAGCTTGGGCGGATTGTCCCGTCAAAGTCGGCGTGCTGCACTCTCTGTCGGGCACGATGGCGATTTCTGAGACCACACTGAAAGACACGATGGAGATGCTGGTCGAGCAGCAGAATGCCGCCGGCGGGCTGTTGGGCTGCGACATTGAGGCGGTTGTTGTCGATCCGGCATCCGATTGGCCCCTTTTCGCCGAAAAAGCACGGGAACTGCTGACGGTGCATGAGGTCGACGTAATCTTTGGCAACTGGACGTCCGTGTCGCGGAAATCTGTCTTGCCCGTGATTGAAGAGTTGAACGGCCTGCTCTTCTATCCAGTGCAGTATGAGGGCGAGGAGAGTTCCAAAAACGTGTTCTACACCGGCGCGGCGCCCAACCAGCAGGCAATCCCAGCGACGGATTACTTCCTGGAAGAGCTTGAGGTCGAAAAGTTTGCCCTTCTTGGGACCGACTATGTCTACCCGCGGACCACAAATAACATTCTGGAATCTTACCTCCAGCAAAAGGGGATCGCGGCTGAAGATATTTTTGTCAACTACACGCCCTTTGGTCATTCGGACTGGTCCAAGATCGTGGCCGACGTGGTGGCGCTCGGGGCCGACGGTAAGAAGGTCGGCGTGATCTCGACCATCAACGGTGATGCGAACGTAGGCTTTTACAAAGAGCTCGCAGCCGCAGGCATCTCAGCCGATGACATCCCCGTAGTTGCTTTCTCCGTGGGTGAGGAAGAGCTTTCCGGCCTGGATACGACCAACCTCGTGGGTCACCTCGCCGCCTGGAACTACTTTCAGTCCGCAGACACAGAAGCCAACGCCGAATGGGTCTCCGCTTGGAAGGCCCGCATGGGGGAAGAGCGCGTCACCAATGACCCAATGGAGGCGCATTACATCGGCTTTAACATGTGGGTGAATGCCGTCACTGAGGCGGACTCCACCGATGTCGATGCCGTGCGCACGGCGATGTACGGCCAAGAGTTCCCGAATTTGACCGGTGGGACGGCTGTGATGCTGCCAAATCACCATTTGGCAAAACCGGTGTTGATTGGCGAGATCCAAGAAGATGGCCAGTTTGACATCATCTCCGAGACCGACGTGGTGGCGGGCGATGCTTGGACCGACTTCTTGCCCGAGTCCGCAGTCCTGAAGTCTGATTGGAAAGACCTCGGCTGCGGCATGTACAACACCGAGACGTCGACCTGCGTGCAGATCAAGTCGAATTACTAAGCGCAAACTTAACCTCAAGCCGGGGCATGCTGTTGCCCCGGCTTTTGTGACCCGAGGATCTTTTATGCGCGTTTTCTTTCGGTGTTTTGTCGCTTGCGCGGCTCTTTGGCTCTTGGCCGCGGGTGCGGTTCGAGCGCAAGATCAGGCTGCACCGATCCAGCAATTGCTGCAAAGCCATGGGGAGATCATCCAAAAGTCCTCGCGGCGCAGCATCGGTCCCGCGATCACGGCACTCGCCGCAGATGCCTCACCCGAGGCCCGCATTGTCCTTGAGCGCTGGCAAGCCAAGGACATGTGGTTTGAAAAAGAGACCGGCTTGTTTGTTTTCGCGCAAGCTGCCGAGGGCAATGACATCCGGCTTTTCGACGTGGCGGGTGGTTCGGAAATCGGGCTCGCGCCCAAGCGCAGCTACAAACAGCTCAAACCAAATTCCGGCATCCGCAGCATGATCGGCTCTGCCCTGGTGCAGTTTCAGCTCAATGATCCAGATCCAGCGGTGCGCGAAACGGCCCTCACCGCCATCGAGCGCGATGCCGAAGCCTCCCACCTTGCGGCCCTGCGCGCCGCGGTGGACGGCGAAGATGACCCGGCGCTCAAAGCACGCAAAGCGCGGTTGGAGCGGCTGTTAACCATCCGCTTCGATCCCGACGACGCTGCCCGAATTGCGGCGATCCAGGGTTTTTCCGGCGATCTGAGCGTTGACCTGCGCGCCGTACTCAACCCACTTGTCGCCACTCAAATTGAGGTGTCGGATAATCTCCCAGCGGGTGCCCGCGAGATTATCGTGGGGGAGGCGCTGAGCGGTGAAGAAGCTTATACCATCTTGGTTGAGAGGGATCTCGCCCCTGCGATCACCGACCCAAAGACCCTGCGCGAGACGCTCATCGCCAACATCGATGAAGGCGAAATCGCGGGTGTTCAGGTCGCCACGCTCAGTACCGATGACGCCAGGGAGGCGGTTTACGCCGTATTGGCGGAAGAGGGTGCCGCACCGGGGCTGGTGACGCCCGCGGATGCACAAGCAACGCTGGGCCAGTTCACCTTCTTTGAGGTTTTCAGTGGTGCGCCCATCGGCGTGGCGCTCGCTGCTGAGGCGGCGCTTGCCGATATCGAGACCAAACTTGCGCTGAGCCAGACAGTCGATCTCGCGCTCGACGGGCTGTCGCTGGCTTCGATCTACTTTCTAGCAGCGATCGGTCTGGCCATCACCTTTGGCGTGATGGGCGTGATCAACATGGCGCATGGCGAGTTCATCATGATGGGGGCCTACACCGGCTATGTGGTACAGCTTTTTGTCCCCGACTATACGCTGTCGATCATCCTGGCGCTGCCGCTGGCCTTCCTGGTCACTTTTGCCGCGGGGGTCGCGATGGAGCGGTTGGTCATCCGGTGGCTCTATCACCGTCCGCTCGAGACGCTTTTGGCCACATTCGGCGTCTCCATCGCGTTGCAGCAATTGGCCAAGAACATTTTCGGCACCCAAGCCCGTCCGCTGACGGCACCGGGATGGCTCGACGGATCGCTGATCATCAACGATGTGATCGCCATCAGCTACATTCGCATCGCGATCTTTGTCATGGCACTGATCTTCTTGGCCGTCTTCCTTTTTGTGATGAACCGGACCCGGCTCGGCCTTGAGGTGCGCGCGGTAACCCAAAACCCGCGCATGGCGGCTTCCATGGGGATCAATCCCGATCGCATCAACATGCTCACCTTTGGGTTTGGGTCCGGGATCGCGGGCATCGCCGGTGTCGCCATCGGCCTTTACGCCAAAGTCACCTCCGAAATGGGCTCTGACTACATCGTGCAAAGCTTCATGACTGTTGTGGTCGGCGGTGTTGGCAACATCTGGGGCACGCTGTTGGGGGCCACGCTGGTGGGCACGCTGCAAAAGGGCATTGAGTGGTTGAACCCCTCCAACACTTTGGCGGCCCAGACCTACATGATCCTGTTCATCATCCTCTTTATCCAGTTTCGGCCGCGCGGGATCATCGCGCTCAAAGGCCGCGCGGCGGAGGCTTGAGCATGGCGGATGCGACGCTCAACACCCCGCGGCGGCCGTTTGCGCTTCGGCATCCGTCGGCGGTGATTTTCATCGCAATCTTGGCGCTGTTTACCGCAGGGGTAACGATCCTGGCAGAAGGCTTCGGCATCGGGGTCATTTCCACGAGCTTTGTAAAAACCCTTGGCAAGACGCTGTGCCTTTGTCTGGCCGCGCTCGCGATGGATCTCGTTTGGGGCTACTGCGGGATCCTGAGCCTGGGTCACATGGCGTTCTTTGGTCTGGGCGGCTACGCCATCGGCATGTGGCTGATGTATGCTCGGACCGAGCTCATCGTGGTGCAAAGCCTGGCCGCCTCGCCGCTGCCGCCGACCCCGCAAGAGATTTCAGATGGGATCGCCACGCAGATTTTTGGCGTCGTTGGGGCTTCTGAGTTTCCGCCCATTTGGGCCTTCGCGCACTCGCTACCGTTGCAGTTGGCGGCGGTTGTCTTGGTGCCCGGCCTCATCGCGCTTGTATTCGGTTGGCTCGCATTTCGCAGCCGGGTCACCGGTGTCTACCTCTCGATCCTGACGCAAGCGATGACCCTCGCAATCTCGCTCTATCTTTTTCAAAACGACAGCGGGCTCAGAGGCAACAACGGTCTTTCCGGCTTGCAGAACCTGCCCGGGCTCGACGATGTGCCGCAATCGACAATCTCGATCATCTTCTTATGGGCCTCTGCGCTGGCGCTTGGGCTGGGGTATCTGCTCTGCGCCTGGATGGTCTCGGGCAAATTTGGCTCCGTCATTCGCGCGATAAGAGATGATGAGGCGCGGGTGCGCTTTCTGGGCTATTCGGTCGAAGGCTATAAGCTCTTTGTGTTCACCGTGACCGCCGTCATCGCGGGGGTTGCGGGCGCGCTTTATTATCCGCAGGCGGGCATCATCAACCCGGCTGAGATCGCGCCCATTGCCTCAATCTATCTCGCTGTTTGGGTCGCGATTGGCGGGCGGGGGCGGCTTTATGGTGCGGTCATTGGGGCGGCCTTTGTCTCGCTTCTTTCCACTTGGTTCACGGGCGGGCAGGCACCGGACATCAACCTGGGCTTTTACACTCTCCAATGGGTCGATTGGTGGACGATCCTCCTTGGTCTCTCCTTTGTTGCGGTGACCCTTTTTGCGCCGCGCGGGATCGGTGGGCTTTTCGATCTCATCACGGACCGCCGCGCGCCCGACCGGCACGGCGCGGACCTCGGGCCAGAACCCGGCGCCTTGCAGGAAAAGGAGGCGGACAAGTGAGCACCCTTCTCGAAGTCTCCGGCGTTTCGGTTTCCTTTGACGGCTTCAAAGCGATCAACAATCTGTCGTTCCAAATAGGTGAGCCAGAAATGCGGGCGGTCATCGGGCCCAATGGCGCGGGCAAGACCACCTTTATGGATATCATCACCGGCAAAACCCGTCCTGACGCGGGGCAGGTGATCTGGGGCGAACGCTCGGTCTCGCTTCTGGCCATGTCCGAAAGCCGGATCGCGCAAGAGGGGATTGGGCGTAAATTCCAGCGGCCAACCGTTTTCGAGGATCAGTCGGTCGCGGACAATTTAATGCTGGCACTGAAGAAAGACCGCAGTCCTCTTGCCGTCCTACGTTTTCGTGCGTCCAGTGCCGACCAAGACAAAGTTGCAGCACTCGCCGCGCAGATTGGGCTGAGTACAGCGCTGGCCCGAAAGGCGGGGGAGCTGTCGCATGGGCAAAAGCAGTGGCTGGAGATCGGCATGCTTTTGGCGCAGGAGCCGCGTCTTTTGCTTGTCGATGAGCCTGCGGCGGGCATGACGCCTGCCGAGCGTGAGCACACGACAGAGATATTGGTCGAGGCGGCCAAGACCCGCGCGGTCGTCGTCGTTGAACACGATATGGAGTTTGTGCGGCGGCTCGGGTGTCGCGTGACAGTCTTGCATGAGGGGTCGGTTTTGGCGGAAGGCAGCCTTGACCATGTGACCTCAGATGAACGGGTGATTGAGGTGTATCTTGGCCGATAACCTGTTGGAAATGCAGGATGTTGATCTGCACTACGGCGGCAGTCAAATCCTCAATGGGATCTCTGTGTCCGCAAAAGCTGGTGAGGTGACCTGCGTCATGGGGACCAACGGCGTGGGTAAAACGAGCTTGCTCAAAGCGATTTCTGGAACCCATCCGATGAGCGGCGGCAGATATGTGCTGGATGGAGAAGAGATTACGCGCACGCAGGCTCATGTGCTGGCCCAAAAGGGCGTGGCCTATGTTCCCCAGGGGCGCGAGATTTTTCCTTTCCTGACCGTGGGCGAGAATTTAGAAACAGGCTTTGCCTGTCTGCCACGCGGCGCGCATGTGGTCCCAGACGAGGTTTTCGAGCTTTTTCCTATCCTCAAAGAGTTTTTGCACCGTCGCGGTGGCGACCTCTCCGGCGGCCAGCAGCAGCAGCTTGCCATCGCCCGCGCCCTCGTGACGCGGCCAAAACTCCTGCTCCTTGACGAACCGACTGAGGGGATCCAGCCCAATATTATCAAACACATCGGTGAGGTGATCGCCCAATTGCGCGCGCGCGGAGAAATGGCGATCATATTGGTGGAGCAGTTCCTTGAATTTGCCTACAAGCTTGGCGATCAATTCACCGTATTGGAGCGCGGGCGGGGTATCTTGCAGGGCTCAAAAGCCGATATCCCTCTGAAAAAACTGGAAGAAGTGGTCTCGATCTAAACGAGCAAGATCCGGCTCTGCGACCGCATCTATGATTGGCGCATTCCGCAGTTTCATTACTTTCCATTAGCATGCAGCTGATATGACCCTCGCAGCGCGGAACTGGAGAGTTTGAAATGAAAAGACTGCTGTCAATTTCTGTTTCCAAAATGATGTTGTTGCTCACGGCTTCAGGTTTTGTGGTGGCGCTGATCTTCGCGGTGCCGAACATTCGCGCGCTTTCCCATGAACGGGCGCAGCTCAAGATCGACGTCAGTTTCACTGAGCTTGCCGTGGCTGTGGGGAACCTCACCCATGAATTGCAAAAAGAACGCGGGATGAGCAGCGGGTATCTTGCGAGTGGCGGCCGTAACTTTGCATCCGAGTTACCCGCGCAGCGGGATAGGAGCGACGCCGTCATTGCTGCGTTTCGTGCAAGCGCGCAGCACGTTGCAACTTTGGTCGAGGAAGGCTCGCCTGTGCTGCGCGCACTGTCGGAAGCCGACGCGCGTCTCGATGGCCTTCCCAGCCTGCGCGCCGCCGTGGACAGCCAAAGCATCGGAGTGCTTGCCGCCGTTGACATGATCACGCAAGTCAACCGCACGGCGATCAGGCTCCTGCCGCAGCTTGGCGGTGCGATGCGCAACGCGGCCTCTGCGCGCGCGGTGCAGCGGCATTCGATCTTTATGACGGCCAAAGATATTACGGGCTTGGAGCGGGCGACGGGTGCCGCTGGCTTTGCCCAAGCGGCAGCGGGCGTCGGGGTTTTCCCCATCCGGGTCAAGGCGCGTTTTAACGCGTTTGTCGAAAAGCAAATTGTCCTGTTTGACATCTATCAACAGCTCGCGTCTGAACCGCTGCTCGCCGATCTCGCCGCGTTTTTTGACTCTTCTGCTGCAAAAGACGTGCAGGCCCTGCGCGACATCGCGCTTTCCAGTGATCCGAGCGCGATTGCCGCAGTGACACCGGAAAGCTGGTTTTCCGCAATCACGAAGAAAATCGATCTGATCAAACGCATTGAAGATGCAGGGGCTGCCGAACTGATTGCGGTGACTGAGCAGGCGTTGAAGATGGCGCAAGAACGTCTCATGGGGTCGGTCGTTTTCCTGGCCAGCCTTCTGGCAGTGATGGGCCTGTCCGCGGCATGGCTCGCGCGTCGCGCTGTGAAAGCAATTTCTGCGACAGCCGACCGCGTGGCCGCGCTGGCCGACGGGGACATCGAGACCGAGATCCCTGCCGTCGCCCCCGCCGATCTGCGCCGGATCACCGACGCTTTGAGCGTATTTCGCAACCATGAACTCGCGCGTCTGCAGGCGGAGGAAACGCAACATGCGCTTGAGATGAGTTCAACGGTGGGGATTGAGCGGATGGCGACCGACGTTGCCAGCGGCGATTTTGCGACCCGGCTGCGTTTGAGGGACCTGACCGGTGCCACAAAAATCATTGGCGAAGGCCTCAACGATATCATGGCCGCGGCTGAAGCGGTTGCAGAAGAACGTGCCGCTCGAGATCAGCTCGATTTGCGCCAACAGCGCGCTGCCGCCGCTGCTGGGGAACGAGCGGTTGCCGAATTGAACCAAGTTGTGGCGGCCTGCATCGCCGGTGATTTCTCCCAACGTCTCACCATAGATGACAAAGAAGGGGTGTTTGCGGTTCTTTGCGAAGGTGTCAACCGCATCGGCGAAGTCACCGAAACGGGATTGACGGAACTCATGGGCGTGCTGGATGCGGTGTCTGACGGGGATCTGTCTAAACGGATGTCGGAAGACTACGAGGGGTTGTTCCGTGAGCTTGGTCAGAAAATCAATCAGACGAGCAGCGAGTTGTCGCGGATTGTCGGGCAGATTGCCTCGGGTGCCCAGACAGTTCAGACGTCTTCGACTGAGTTATCAGATGCGGCCGATGATCTCGCGAAGCGGACGGAGAAGACAGCCGCGAGCTTGCAAGAAACGTCTTCTGCTGTGGCGCAACTGACAGCGTCGGTCAAGAACACTGCTGCAGGCGCGCAGGAAGTCGGGGCAACAGCCAAAGCCACGCAGACAGAAGCGGCGCAAACCGTCGCTGCGGCCACCGACATGGTCACTGCGATGGAGGAAATTGCCGCCTCATCGCTGGAGATCTCAAAGATCACCAGTGTGATCGATGACATTTCGTTCCAAACCAACCTTCTCGCGCTGAATGCAGGCGTTGAAGCCGCGCGGGCTGGCGATGCAGGTCGCGGCTTTTCGGTTGTCGCCTCCGAAGTCCGCATGCTCGCCCAGCGGGCTTCAGAAGCAGCGAGCGAAATCAATGTGTTGATCACGCGAAGCGAGGGTCAGGTGCAACAGGGTGTTGAGATTGTGAACCGCAGCCGCGCCGCGCTGGCAAGCATTCAGGCATCTATATCGGGCATGACAGATGAGGTCGTGACGATGGTGGACCGTGCAGCGGAGCAATCCGCTGGCATCACCGACATCAACCAAGCCGTGACCCAGATGGAACAGACCACGCAAAGCAATGCCGCGATGTTTGAGGAGACGAATGCGGTGGCCCAAAGCATGCGCCAAGAGGCAAGCACTCTGGCCCTTTCCGTCGCGCATTTCCGGATTGGTGGCCCAGATGCCGCTGTCGAAATAGACGCGGATGACGCTTGCGCCGCCAAGGTGGCGTAAGGTGTCGGATGTGCTGGCGGTCATTTCCCTGGTCCAAGACCCTCCGACCCCGCGTGCCCGATTGGCAGCATCAGAAGCGATTGCCGTCCCTGGGAAAGGTGCTTTGGTGCGACGACCTGGGCCGCGCAAAGAGCTGCCTGGCTTCAAATTCACTGTGGGTCCAAACTCACGATGGCTGCACATTCACTTTGGCGGGCATGGGTGTTTTCGGAGAGGCTCTTCAAAGGCGATGTTTTCGCAGGCTTTTCCATCGCGGTGGTCTGCGCCGCGCGTTGCGGTGCCCGCATGCGGAGGTTTTTAGGGACGCACTTTTGGTGTCGCGCAGGCGCCGCGCCGGTTTTCCAATCAAAGTGAGGGGTTGAGCTCTGACCGGCAGGCAGCCACGCAAGCGCAACGGAGACTTGGCAGTATTATAGCGCCCTGCCTTGAACCTGAATCGCCGATACCCCGCCACGCTTCGCGCTCTTGGGACATCGGCGATACTTGATGGTTCAAGTTAAAGGTGGGACGCTTTCGTCGCGCGCGCCGTGTCGTCGAAAGCGCGCGGCCAATTCGATGCAGCCAACCGCCATCCGGGCAGATCATCAGGTCCAGCGTGCCATTTGGGCAAAGGCTCTCGATCGCCTGTTCATGCCAGAGATTGAACGTGGCGCGTTTGCACATTACTTTTAGACATACGTTATGAAAGATCCGCAAAACAAAACACCTGCTCCTGCACTGCCTGCGGCGGCAGCGCCGCTGTTGCCTCGGCGGGCGCTTTTTGCCGCGGCTCTGTCTGCCGTAACAGCAGCGCTTGCAGCTTGGCTGCTTTGGGTCGGTTTTTTGGGCGCACCCACGACCGAGACTTTCCAATTCAGCCGCGGAACGTCGTTTTCGCAGGGTGAAGACGCAAGGCTCGCTGGGTTTTTGACCCGAGCCGCTCAGGATCCATCGCTGCAGGTCATTGTTATCGGCCATACCGGCGAACAGGGTGACGTGGCGGCAAACCTGGAGCTGAGCGAGGCACGCGCGGCGCAAGTCGTTGAAATGGCCGAGGGGATGGGCATCTCCGCTGACAGGCTTTTTGCAAGCGGCGTCGCCGGCAGTGCGCCGCTAAGGCGGCCCGAAGATGTGTCTGACCGCGCGTTTCAGTCGAGTTTGGCGCGCGTTGACGTCTCCTTGCGGGCGGCCCCGTGACACCTGCGCGCAGTCTGCTCATCGCAGCTCTCATTGGCCTGACGCTGAGTTTAAGTTTTGTGGCAACTCAGCCCATTCCGACGCTGTTCCCAGGCAGCACTTTTGCGATCGCGGGTGCATTGGCCGGGCTCATCACGCTGAGCGTGATCGCCTGGATGCCCGACCGCTGGCTGTGGAGCGATGCGGATCGGCTGGCGCAGGCTTTTCGCGCGCACCATGGTCTCACCGACCGCAGCACAATGAATGCCCTGGCGGCCATCAGAGACGCCCATGCGCGCGCGCAGACACTCAGGGCCGCTGCAACGGCCTTTCACGCAGATCTCAAGCCGCATGTCATGGCGGCCGCGGACCGGCTTGACGTGAGCGCGCGCGAAATTTTTTATGAACCGAGCCGGCTGAGCGCGTTGCGCGCGATCCTCAACAGGTCTGAACTGATCGAGGACGCGACCCGGGCCCACCAGACTGTGCGCGCCCGCGGCACCCCGGATGATCCAACTGTCGTGCAATCGCGCGAGACCCTTCTTGGCGCGCTCAAAGCGCTGGAAGAGGCGTTCGTGGCCAGTGACTTGCGCGTGGCGCGTGGACATTTGGAACAGGTGAAAGTGGCGTCGAGCGTGGCTGAAAGCCTGTTGACGCCCCGCCAACCTATTGAACGTCTCAAAGATGGAGATCTTTCATGAGAACGAGAGTCTTAGCGCTTGTGATGTCCTTGCTCGTTGCACCTTGGCCGAGCTTTGCGGCACCGGGCGACACGCTGGCAGAGACGGTGACCGCGCCCGTGCGCGACTGCGCGCCGGGGTGGAACAGCAACATGCCGTTGATCGCTTGGGGTGCGGACGGTGTTGTGGCCTATGCAAATGGGGCGTCGCTTGAAAATGCGGGCGGTGCACTTGGTGCCGCGGGCCTGCCGCTCAGCCTCAGGGTCGAGGACAGCTTTGAAAAGCAGTTGCAAGCCTACTTGGCCTGTGAAACGCCGTATCTGCGCGGCACGCTTGGGATGTTGGCCGCCGCGGCCCCCGTGACGGAGTTTGATCCCCGCACGGAACAGATCGTTTTCTTCAAGCACTCGTTCTCGGCAGGCGATGGCATTGTCGCCGCTGAGGGGATTGAGCGGATCGAAGATCTCAAGGGCGAGCGCATCGCGATACAAAGCAATGGGCCGCATGTGGATTTTGTGGGGCGTATTTTGGCAGATGGCGGCGTGTCCTTTGCGGATGTGGAGATTGTCTGGGTCGCCGATCTGACCGGCGATGGCGACACGCCTTCGGCTGCCCTGGCAGACGGGCGGGCAGACGCTGCGGCGGTGATCTTGCCTGACGCCCGGTTTTTAACCTCGGGCGGTGCCGTTGGGACAGGCGCGGAGGGGTCCATCCGCGGCGCAAAGATCTTGATCTCGACCCAAGAAGCGGCTTCCGTCATCGGGGATTACATCGCGGTGCGGGCTGATTACTTTGATGCCGCGCGTGATGACATCGCACGCATGGTCAGTATCTTCTTTCAGGCTGAGGAAGAAATGCGTCAATTCATGGCCAAGGATGGGGATCCCAATCGCGCCGCGATGGCACGTCTGATGGCGGGTGAGTTCCTTGGCGGATTGCCGGACGAGGAGGGCGTTTTCCTCTGGCAAGATGCAATCACCGACGGCTGGTCGGGCAATGCCAAACACTTCGCTGATCCAGCAGAGCCGCGGCGTTTTGAGGTCCTGCTTGAGGAGGTGAACATTGCTTTGCGCGGCGCAGGGCGGCTTTCCGCTCCTGCCTTGCTGGGCACAGCGGGATGGGATTACACGGCGCTTACCGACGGTCTGCAAAACCTTGACGACCGCCAGATTGCGGCCTTCAACCCAGAGGCCGCAGCGGCAGCGGTGCGTAAGTTGCGCCGGACAGGGCAGCTCGACGCGAACACCAAGATCGATTTTCAGGTCTATTTTGAACCCGACAGCACCGCATTCCCGACAGCCCTCTATGCGGATGATTTTGAAGAGATCTTGCGTCTTGCGTCGACCTACTCGGGGGCCATCATCACCGTTGAAGGGCACTCAGACCCGCTGCACTTCCTTCGGCGCGAGCAGGCCGGGGCCGACAATGCGGAGTTGCGTGCTATTCGCACATCGACGCAGAACTTGTCGCTTGACCGGGCCATCGCTGTGGTCGATGCGCTCAATGGCTATGCCCAGGACATTGAGGTGCGCATGAACCGCGATCAGTTCACCGTTGACGGCGTGGGCATCTCAAGTCCCGTCCATAATCCGCCCAAGACCGAGGCGGAGTGGCGTGAGAACATGCGCGTTATCTTCCGGGTGCTGACCGTGCAGGCAGAAGCCACGACATTCTCCCCTTTGCAATAGGAGCGTCGGAGATGAAAAACATTGGATCGAGCTTTCTGTTTGCAGCTTTGGGCATTGCGCTCTTCTATTTCTTCTCACCAGCTGGTGAGGCCTTGATGGAGGACACTTTTGGACCTCCACCAGAGGCGGTGGCCCCAAATTGGGCGTCTATCGCGGCATGGCCTGCGCGGGACAATGGGGCCGTTGAGGCGGTACCGGATCCCAACAGGCGGATTACAGCGATCGTGCTCGACGATTCTGGCTCAATGGGTGCCGATATCGATCCCGCTAAGGCAGCCGTGCTGCAGGCGGTGGCCTCGATGGAGCAAGATGACCGCGTGGCGGTGGTTGCGCTCAATGCCGGGACCGTCTTGGCCTTCACCCGCGTGGGCGATGCCACGGGCCCCCTGCAAAACGCGCTACGTCGGGTTGACAGCAGCGGCAGCACGCCGCTCACCGAAGCGGTGCAGAACGCGCGCGTGATGCTGGAAGAAGAAGCTGCGGCCGCCCGATCTTTTGGCACCTACCGCATGATCGTTACAACCGACGGGCAGGCGGATAATGATCGCACGCTCACACGCTCCATCGAAGAGATTGCAGCCGCCACGCCCATACAGCTTGCGACCATTGGGATCGGCATTCGCGGCGGGCACGTCCTACGCCGCGACGATCTGGGCAGCTTTGTCGATGTGAGTAATGTTGATGCGCTGCAATCAGCTTTGGAAGATGCGATTGCGGAAAACGCAGATTTTACCGCCATCACTGAGTTTGCGGGGGACGGCTGATGGGGCGGCGGGTCGATCTTGCTTGGGATGAATGGTCGCCTGGGCTTGACACAGATCAGATGACCTTGGCGGAGGTCCTGGCGACAATGCCAGCCGCCAATGCCGACGAAGTGCCTGAGATCATCCGAAAGTACGAAAACCCAGAGAGCCCCGACGCATTGCCCGGGGCCATTTCTTTGGCGCGTCACGATTGCATCCACGTGCTGCTGGGGCGCGGTTTGCACGTGCAGGATGAAGCCTTCATCATCGGCGCGACAATGGGAGCCGCCTCTGACATCACCGACGAGGTCGTAGATTTCTTCATTCGTGTCTCGACCCAAGAGTACCCAAAACACTGGCGCTTTGAGGAGGCTCACATCGCTTCCTACCGCCTGGGTGTTGGGTTCGCCGTCGACAACATGCCGAGCAAAGATCTTCATCTCATTCCGCTGGAAAGCGAGCCTTGGCAGTCAAAGACCGTCGCGCAAGCGCGCAAGGACCTGGGCATCGTCAAAGAAGAACTGCGCGCTTATTTTCGCAAGGCCGAGCTCTTGGTGCCGGGCACCCGCGCGTCCCGCCGGCTCGATACAGCAGCAAGCCGCAACGATACGGCGTTAGGCCACCGAAAAGATTAGAGCTTAAGCGCTGGTGGGATCGAGCTGCCGCCTGGGCAGCAAAAGCACCGCTGTCAGAAGCGAGAGGAGCCCGAGGCCCGCACCCGCACCGGCTGCGGTGAGCCACAAGGATGGATGAGTACCCTCTGGCGGGGCAAGAGTGATCGACCCGTCAGCCTTAACATCAACACTGTAGCTGAGTGACTTACGCCCCAGGCTGAAATCATGCACCGTGACCTCGGTCAAATCGGCGCTGTTCGCGGGAAAGGTGATCCGGATACCTTCGTCTTGTGCCGAGCGATCCGCGAAGTACCCGACATAGCCTTGCAGTCCAGAGACGTGGATCAGAGTCCCGGCGGGCGGGCCGTTGCACACCCCAATCGCGATGAGCGCATCCATTGGCGTCTGCATGGGCAGTTTGTCCTGAATGGGGTGCACCATCATCGACATCGCCTCAAATACGCCCGACTGGCCACCAATACTTATGTCGCCTTTCGCCAAAAGCGCATCGCCCGCGTCAAAGGTTCCGCGGCTCAATCCGCCAAACTCAATGTACTCGTCATCGCCAGTGAGCAAAGCAGGCGATTGATCAAAGACGTCAAAAAGGACGTCACCGCGGGCAGAAAAATAGACTTCGGTCGACGATTCATCCCGGCCGACGACGATCGTCAGATCGGAGGAGAACGCCGGTAGGACGCTGGCGGCTGAAACCGCCAGCGCGCCCACTAGACGCTTGAAAATCGACCGAAAAGACACTGCGGGCGCGATGCTTAAGCCGTTGTCGCCTCAAGCAGACCCGCCGCTTCAGCTTCTTCCCAGATCTCTTCCCAGGCTTTTTTGGACTTGCCGCGATGGCGTACGCCCTGCGCGGTCTCAAGATTGTCCATCTTGCCTTCGCCTTCGACAACGATCAGCCCAACCATGCCGACCGTGGAGTGCGGCGTGCAGGCGTAGCCATAAAACCCAGGTGTGTCGAAAGTCATCTCAAAATCATCATTGATCTTGCTGTTCCAGTCTTCTGCTCCCTCCGGCAACATGTCTTTGATGCTTTGGGAGTTATGACCACGGTCAACTGACTTAAACAGCACGGTATCACCGGGCTGAACAGACAGGACACGGGGAGCAAATACATAGCGGTTGCGTGGGTTGTCGGGGTCTTTGTTCAACATCTCCACAACAATTGGCTCTGCCGCACGCCCAATTGTGGGCGCGAGGGGCAGGGTGGCTGCTGCCGCGGTGGTCATGATCATGGTTCTACGGTTCATCGGTTTCATTTTACGTCCTTCTGTAACAAACCAAGTTCTTAGGCGCGCACACCTTGGCAGACACTTAGTCACCTTTGGCGGGATGTCGATCCCTGATCCGCTTCAATTTCTGCGACATATGTCCAAGGTTTCGCAATTGTGAACACGCTTTGGCGCGATATGGTTCCCTTTCTTTGGATCATCGGTAGGACAGTCTGCCACCAGCCAACATTCTGAAACAACGATCAAAAGTGCATGGACAGCGAATCCATCGGCTTTTGCAGGGGCGGGGCGAATTTTGTCAGGTCTATCCCTTCGACGGCCACTTTGTATTCTTCGAGCGTCGGAGTGCGCCCAAGGATGGCGGAAAGCACAACCACGGGCGTAGAGCCCAACAGGGACTCCCCTTTCTTCGTTTCCGAATCAGCAACAACGCGCCCCTGAAACAGCCGGGTCGAGGTGGCCAAGACGGTATCACCTTTCGCCGCCTTCTCCTGATTTCCCATGCAAAGGTTGCATCCCGGACGCTCCAGATAGAGGATATTCTCGTACTCCGTGCGCGCAGCTTTCTTTGGTGCCGTGTCGTCGAATTCGAACCCGCAGTATTTTTGCAATATAGCCCAATCGCCCTCTGCCTTCAGTTCATCAATGATGTTGTAGGTCGGTGCGGCCACCACCAGCGGGGCCTTGAACTCAACCTTGCCGTACTGCGCCTCAAGATTGCGCAGCATCTGCGCCACGATCTTGATGTCGCCCTTGTGCACCATGCAAGAGCCCACAAAGCCCAGGTCGACCTTCTTTTCCGCGCGATAGAAAGAGATCGGGCGGATCGTATCGTGGGTATAACGCTTTGAGACGTCGGCGTTGTTCACATCCGGATCCGCGATCATCGGCTCGTCGATCTCACTGAGATCGACAACCACCTCGGCAAAGTACTTCGCGTTGTCGTCAGGGGCCAGCGCGGGCTTCTCGCCCGAACGGATCTGCGCGATGCGCGCCTCTGCGATGTCGATGAGGCCTTGGAGCATCTGCGCATCGTTGTCCATGCCCTTGTCGATCATGATCTGAATGCGCGATTTGGCGATCTCCAGCGATTGGATGAGTGTTTCATCTGTAGAGATGCAAATGGAGGCCTTCGCCTTCATCTCAGCCGTCCAATCGGTGAAGGTAAAGGCTTGGTCCGCGAGCAGCGTGCCGATGTGCACCTCGATGATCCGCCCTTGGAAGACGTTGTCACCGTGCTGCGCGAGCATCTGCGCCTGGGTCGCGTGCACCACGTCGCGGAAATCCATATGGGGGGCCATTTCGCCCTTAAAGGTGACCTTCACTGAATCGGGGATCGGCATGGTCGCCTCCCCGGTCGCAAGGGCCAGGGCCACGGTGCCCGAGTCCGCGCCAAAGGCCACGCCCTTAGACATGCGCGTGTGGCTGTCCCCGCCGATGATGATCGCCCAATCGTCCACTGTGATGTCATTGAGTACCTTGTGGATCACGTCCGTCATGGAGTGATAGACTTCCTTGGGATCGCGTGCCGTGATCAGGCCAAACTTGTGCATAAAGGCCATCAGCCTTGGCGTGTTGGCCTGCGCCTTAAGATCCCAAACCGAGGCAGTATGGCAGCCTGATTGATAGGCACCATCGACCGACGGCGAAAGTACCGTCGCCGCCATTGCTTCAAGCTCTTGGCTGGTCATCAGGCCCGTAGTGTCCTGGCTGCCGACGATGTTGACCTTAACCCGCACGTCAGATCCCGCGTGCAGCACCTTGCCGGGCGTCGTGCCGCGGGCGTTAGCGTTGAAGATTTTCTCAACTGCTGTCAGGCCTTGGCCTTCGTGGCTGATCTCTTTGGATGGGGCGAAAGCGGATTTGAGTTCAATGCCCAAAGTCTCACATGCGAAAGTTTGCAGCTTTTTGCCAAAGACGATGGCGTATGAACCGCCGGCTTTCATGAACTCCATCTTCTGCGGTGTGAAGGAGCCGGACATATCGACCAATTCTTCACTGCCGTCCGCGTTATAGAGTTTCTTTTTCTTGGTGTTGATTTTCAGGACGGTGCCGGTTTCCACCGAATACCGCTGCTCTAGAATGGCATTGCCGTCGTTGTTCAGGATGGGCTTGCCGTTTTCATCAAGCTTTTTGACCCAGTTTTTGAGGTCAACGCCAATGCCGCCCGTCACACCTACGGTGGTCAGGAAAATGGGGGAGATCCCATTGGTGCCCGCAACGACCGGCGCGAAGTTCACAAAAGGCACATAGGGGCTCGCCTGCGTGCCGGTCCAAAGCGCCACGTTGTTGACGCCCGACATCCGTGAGGAGCCCACACCCATGGTGCCTTTCTCCGCCACCAGCATCACGCGCTTGCCAGGATGCTGGAGCTTCAGCGCCTCGATTTCCTTCTGTGCAGCCTCGGAGATCATGCATTTGCCATGCAATTCTCGGTCCGAACGGGAATGCGCTTGGTTGCCGGGTGAAAGGAGGTCGGTGGAGATATCGCCCTCAGCCGCGATATACGTCACCACCTCAATTTCCTCATCGATCTCGGGCAGCTTGGTGAAAAACTCCGCATCTGCGTAGCTTTCCAAGATGCCCCGCGCGACGGTGTTGCCCGCGTCAAACGCTTCTTTCAACCGGTCCGTGTCCGCCTCGTAAAGAAAAACCTGCGTTTTTAAGACTTCGGCCGCTTGCTGTGCGATTGCGCTGTCCGTGCCAAGTGCCAAGTCCAAGAGGACCCGCACAGATGGCCCGCCTTTCATGTGAGAGAGCATCTCAAAGGCAAATGCGCGAGAGATTTCGGCGACATCCGCTTCTCCCAAGATGATCTCTTTGAGAAAAACGGCCTTTTCTTCGGCGGCGCTCGTGGTCCCGGGCAGGGTGTTGTAAATGAAGAAATGCAAAGAGTCTTCCCTGTGCGGGTGACTTTTGTCTTTGATTTGCGTTATGATCTCATGCGTGAGCGGCCCTTCGTCGATCGGTTTTGGGCTCAACCCCTCTTCTTTGCGGGTCTCAATCTCGGCGAGGTAATCGGCGTAAAGGCTCATGGCAGTATCCGTCTCTTGGCAATGTGCTGGCACGGTATTCGGTTTACCGAAGGTTAAGTTCTCTTGTATACCAGTGTATACAATCGCCCTTCCGATTTCAAGATCTCAAACTGCGTCAATTTGCACGATACCGTGACAGCTTGCAGGCCGCGGCGCTGTGGTGGTGCCGCGTCTTTCGCCCTCAATCAACGATCTCAGGGAGATAGGCTTCGATTTTCGCCCGGTGCGGGGCGTAGCGCGTGGGCAGTTTAAGGCTTTGTCCCAGATGCGCCGTGTCTTCGTCGCGGTCAAAGCCCGGCTCGTTTGTGGCGATTTCAAAAAGCACGCCGCCGGGCGTTCGGAAGTAAATCGCCCAGAAGTAATCCCGATCAATGACCGGTGTCACTTGATAGCCGGTGTCGAGCAGCGCGCTGCGCACGCGCAGCTGAGCCGCGCGGTCTTCAACGGCAAAGGCGATGTGGTGAACCGATCCGGCACCCTGATGGGCTTCTGGCGCTGCTGCAGGGATCTCTTCAAGGTCTATTGTATCCGCAGCATTGCCACCCTCGATCACATATCGGGTGATATCGCCTTCAGTGTCCGCCTGTTGATAGCCCATGAAGGTGAGCAATTCGCCGGTCGCTGCCGCGTCACGTAGCCTGAAACGCGCGCCCCGAAAGCCAAAAATCCCAGCTGACTGGGGAACATCGGCCTGTGTCCAGGCGCTGCGATCGCGCGCTTCGCTTTCGACGAGGGCAAGCCCATCGCCATCCGGCCCGTCAAAACTCAGCCGCGCCTCGCCAAAGGCTGTGTCCTGCAGCAACCCACTCACCCCAGCGGCGGATAGCCGGTCCGACCAATAAGGGAGGCTCCCCACCGGCACTGCAAACTCTGTCACGCCAACTTCACCGGCACCGCGGCGGCCTATGGGCATCTCTCCGAAGGGGAAAGTCGTCATGACCGACCCCGGCGTGCCAACCTCATCCCCGAAATAGAGGTGATAGACCTCGGGCGCATCGAAATTCACGGTCTTTTTGACCCGGCGCAGGCCCAGCGTCTTTGTGAAATACGCATTGTTTAGATTTGCATCGCCCGCCATGGACGTGACGTGGTGAAGTCCTTTGATGTCAGTGATCATGGAGTCTCTCATTCTGATGGGTTGTTTTCTGACACATGGGCCTTTGGTTGTGAATGAGAATAGACAGTTATGTGGCTTGTTCGTTGTTAAAAGCGGAATAATATGTGCAGCATGATCGAGCTGAAGCCCATCCGCGTATTGCGCGCTGTCTCTGATCTCCGCAGTTTTACGCAGGCCGCGCATGAACTGGAGCTCGCCCCGGCCTCTGTCACGCGGATCATCGCGCAGCTTGAAAGCGATCTGGGCGCGCAGCTTCTCGTGCGCACGACGCGCCAAGTGGGGCTGACCAGCGCGGGTGCAACGGTTCTGGCGCGCTACCGCCCCCTGCTGGAAGGGTTTGACGCGGTGACCGCAGATCTCACCCGGGCGGTCAAACCCGACAGCGGACATTTGCGCATCACGGCCCCGGTGTCCTTGGGTGTCGCGCTGCTGCCGCAGGTGGTTGCCGGCTTTCGTCGCGCCTACCCTCGCATATCTCTCGAGATCAATTTCACCGACCGGCTTTTGGACGTGCTGGAGGAGACCTGCGACCTGGCCATCCGCGTGTCCGGTCCGCCCAAAGACAAATCCACCATCTGGCGCAAGCTGTGCGAAGTGCCGCGCCTTGCGGTTGCGTCGCCTTTGCTTTTTGACAGCGTGGCGCGACCTGATGAACCCAGTGCGCTCGATGCAGATGTCCTGATGTCCTACGACCCTAACGGTGGATCTGAAATCTGGGAATTCGTGCAATCGGGGCGGCAGCAGACCGTGCGCGCGGGCCGCCGGATGACGTCGAACAACGGTGATTTTCTCTATGCCTTGGCCGCAGCGGGAGAGGGGGTCTGTGTCTTGCCAGATTTCATCACCGGTCCGGGGCTGCGGGAAGGCAAGATCATCGACGTTTTTCCGGAATGGTCGCTCGCGTCACTTTGGCTCACGCTGTTCTATCCGCCCTACGACAGGTTGCCGCCGATAGTCGGCACCTTTGCCGAATACTTTGAGACCTTCATCACGGCTCATGAGAACCTTACGAGCGCCCGCATCTGAAACATGATGGTAACCTCGAAGGCGGTCACAATACCCAGCTAAACCATAATCTTTTCAGCCGGTAAGTGCGCGTAGTTAAAGTTTCCGATGAGCTCGTATTCCTCATCGAATGCGTGCAGGTAGGTGTTGAGAAAGCTCTGCTGGTAGGCGCTAAGTCGGTCGGACAAGTAATCCGCTAGGGCTTCGGTGCCGGTGCTGCTGTCCATGCGTCTGAGGTGGAATTGGGTCACATCCTTGCCACCGAACCAGGTGCGCGCCAGTTCATGGGCGGGTCGCACGTCTTTCATGTGAAATACATGACCGGCCAGCACCGTCTGGTCCCATTCAAGTGCCGCGTGGTCCATCACCGGCAGATCGGCCTGCGCGGCGAAGGGTGGATGGTCTTGCGCGGGTAACACAGGATGTGAATTGAGGGCTGCGATGTATTCCGGATCCAGCCCCGCTTGATTGGCCCCCCGCACCAGGATCGTCAGATAGCGCTTGGTGGGCAAACAGGCCTCATTGAGATAAAGCGGGCGGCCCACATAGGTATAGGCGCGCTCCACGCCCTCAGTCGTCTCAACAGGGACTTCGATCCTGTCATAGCCGACCCCGCGGCCTTCCAATTTGTCGAGAGCGGCCAAGTGCCCATCATTGCACTCGTGCAAGACGCCCTGCACCACATCGGAAGGGCTGCCCGTTTGCTCAATGTTGCCCACGCCGCCTTCGTGTCGAAAGAAATGCTCAAGATTGAAGCGCAGGCGCCACCCGTTCAGCTTTGCCTTGCGCGAGGCAAGCGGGATCACACCCTTGGCCGTCAGGGCGGCAAAGTCCATGTTGGAGCCATACCCGAAATATTTCATCACTGTCATGGCGCGATCGTCTGTCGAGAAACGGCTGTTGAAAAGCAGTTTTTTGCCAGAGGCGAGAGGTGGCCCTTTCAAAAGGTTCTTATTGGGTTCCGCCGCGTATGCGTTAGGCGCATCGCACCGCTTGCGCGAACATACAGGTCACAGAGCTATCTCAGGGCACGACGGCTGCGCAAAGGCTCAGCCTCAACGGCTGTGCGCTGAACAAACTTTAGGTGCCCGACCGTTTCGCGAAAGGCCTCATGGGCGGGCTTGCGTTCCAGAAAGTCAAATATTCTCAGCAGGTTGATCGGATGCTTGCTCATCAGCTCTTTGATGCGCTCAACCGCATCTTCTATGGGGTAGGCATCGATAAACTGGCAGGCTGTCTGCGTGGGCGTGAGGATGGCAAAATCCTGCGCGCGCAGCTCAAGCTCGTGCATCGCATCGAAGGGAGACGCGCCCAAAGCGCGAAACTTTGGCAAATGGATCTTGATGTCTTCGTCCGCGTTCTCAAATCGGTGGCCTGAAACCTGCCGAAAACCGAGCGGTGTCAATTTGGTCAGCGCGCGCGATCGCATGGGGCCGGAAAGCGCGTCCAAGTCAGCACGGTCATACTTGAGATCATCAAAGACGGAGATGATCCCGCGATCAATATCTGCCACGCAGAGGTATGGGTCTCGGTCCAGGACGCCGACGCGATCCCGAAAGGGCGCATGAAAGACGGACGGCTTTTGAGCCACCTCACCAGGTCTCGCTCCCGCGGGAGCCATAAGTGCCGTGAGTTTTGCAAACATAACGCGCCTTTCGAATCGACTTTCGGACTTCGCCGCCTAACGTAAAAGAAGTAGGTCATGAAGCGAGAGGTCAAAATGCTGCAAGAGAAACGCAACGATCTGGACGCCGAAAAGCAGAAGAAACTCTTGCAGCGCATCGTGAGTGACCTCAGTCACTCCAGTCCGCAGTTTTACTACATGGCGACGAGCGAGGTGGCGCGGCTCATCCACAAGCACATTCAGGATGCGTCAAACTTTAACGCAGAGGAACGCAAGCTGCTCGAACCTCTTTCTGCCCGCGATATCGAAGTTGTTCTAAGCCTTAATTGAGGGCACCTCGGCCGCAGGGCGGGGCGACAGATCACCGCAGACGACGCTCAAGGCCTTAATTTCAAAGCGCACCGATCAAAGCTCTGCAATAAGACCCAAAAAACTGCGGAGCGTACGATGGATTTTGCAAGTTTGACCCTCACGCCCACGAGCGCGACTGTCATATTCTGTCTTACATGCTTGGCCGGTGTGCAATACCGCAGGGTCTGGAAGGCGGAAGGTCCGCAGTACCAGTATTGGCTCTTCGGCACTGCAGCAGCCTGCGGATTGATCGTCTTAGGCTTCGTGCCAATGCGCGTGCCCGGCTAGGCAGAGCTTCCGGTCCGCGCATTCTCCATCATTTTCCGCGCGCGGGGACAATCGAGCCGGTCGCGCAACGGAGAGTCTGGATCGATCTCTTTGTGACACACCAGGCATTCGTTGCCGTCACCGATCGCGTTTAGCCCGCCGCAGCTCCCTTTGATGCGCTTGTTCATGAGGAGCACGCCGAGCGACATGCCCAACATAACGAGGCAGAGCAGGACGAATGAAAGGACAAATGTTTCCATACTGAAGACCTATGATCTGGCGTTAAGCTGTCAATGTGTCGAAAGCGTCGCTGGTAAAGGTTGAGAACTGCTGAGCACCCTCGTTTGCGTTCCGTTCGATGAACTGCACGGCGATGGCGTGCTTGGCGGCGACCTCAAGCCCCTGCTCTCGGCCCAAGATCAGCATGGCGGTCGACCAGGCGTCTGCGAGCATCGCATTGGCTGCCAAAACCGTCGCGGACGCGGTGTTGTGGTTCACCGGATAGCCGGTAACAGGATCGATCAGGTGGGAGTAGCGCTGGCCCTCTGCCTCAAAGTAATTGCGGTAGTCTCCAGATGATGCCATCCCGAGCCCGGACAGACCGACAACGCCAGCAAGGCCGCTGTCCGACGGGTTGGGCAGTTCGATACCGATTTGCCATGGCTGCCCATCGGGGTTCCGCCCCGCCGCATAGATGTCTCCGCCGATCTCGACGAGGTAGTCGGTCACCCCCAACGCCTCAATCGCCCGACCGACGTGATCGGCACCGTATCCTTTGCCGATCCCAGCCAGATAAATCTGTCCGTCATCGCGGCGCTTCTCCACCCCGCCGTCGCGCAGCGCGATTGTATTTTCGAACCCGGACCGGGCCTGCGCCGCGGCAATCTCTTCCTCATTTGGCTTGGCGCGGCTTCCTGTCGCACCGGCTCCAAACCCCCAGAGTTCAACCAGCGGACCGACGGTTGTGTCGAATCGTCCGTCGGTCGCCGCGTTCACCTCCTGGGCGGCGGTCAACACCTCCGCGAGGGCGGCTGACGGCGCGACAAATTGCCCGGCCAGAGCCGCGTTCAAGCGCGAAATTTCGGACGCATCATCCCAGTTCGACATCGTCGCAATGACGTCATTGAGCGCTGTAGAGACGGCGTTTTGTAAATCATTTCGGTTGATTTTACCGCTCTTATCAACGGCGGCGACGTTGTACGTGGTGCCCATTGAAAGACCAGTGATTTCAATCACGTGATCTGAAAACTTGCACGCTGCAAGCGCAAAGGGCATGATGACAAACGAACGGCGGGAGATGGTTGTAAAAGGGATCACTTGGGACCTCATCTAGACATGTTGCTATTTGGCGTAGTCGAATATTTGTAGTTCCTTCAACCTCTTTATGGTCAACTGCCAAAAAAACCACTAGCAGGAAGTCAGCCAACTTCCATGCGCCGAGTCTTTAGCCAGGCGACCGCGCATGAGCCTAAGACTAAGGGACACCACTGTGAAGCGCATTGAGCTACGCAAAGGCCTCGACCTTCCGATCCTTGGAGCGCCGGATGGCGCGATAGGAGACGCACCTAGCATCAGATCCGTCGGGGTGCTTGGAGACGATTACATCGATTTGAAGCCACGTTTGACTGTCGCCGAGGGGGACGTCGTGGTGGCGGGGACGCCGCTGATGCATGACAAGAACATGCCCGAGGCGCTGATCGTCTCTCCCGCGGCTGGAAAGGTGCGGGCCATCAACCGGGGCGCGCGGCGCAAACTGATCAGCGTGGTGATCGATATCGACCCTGAAGCGGGTGAGCCGGTCGACTTTTCAGACGTGGGCGATGTGGCGACCCGCGAAGGTTTGGTCGAAAAGCTCTGCGCTGCGGGTCTTTGGACGTCGTTTCGCACGCGGCCCTACTCAAAAGTGCCTGCGCCAGATGCCCAGCCTGCCGCGATCTATGTGGCCGCGCTCGATACAGAACCGCTCGCGGCGGACCCGGTCGTTGCGATCAAGGAAGATGCGGAAGCGTTCACGGCGGGCCTTCGCGCGATCACGCGGCTGACCGAGGGGCCCACATACCTCTGTCAGGGGGACGGGGATCCGCTGCCTGGTCACGATGTTGAACGGGTAGAGCCGGTGAGTTTTACAGGGCCGCACCCCGCTGGCCTTGCGGGAACGCACATGCATTTTCTCACCCCCCCCACGGCGGAGCGTTTTGTCTGGACGGTGGGGTACCAAGACGTGATCGTCATCGGTCGCTTGCTGCTCACAGGCACCTATGATCCGTCCTGCATCATCTCGCTGTGTGGCCCGGCCTGCGCAAACCCGCGCCTTGTGCGCACCGTCGCTGGTGCATCGATGGTGGATCTCGCACAGGACGATCTGCCAGCGGAGATGCCCGTTCGGCTGATCTCTGGCTCGGTTCTCAGTGGTCGGGCAGGTGCGGGCCAATCGGCTTACCTCGGGCGCTACGCGCGGCAGATCACCATCATCGAAGAAGACCGCAAACAGATCCCCATGGGGTGGATCCGCCCGATGGTCGAAAAATACGCGCTGCAACCGGTGCTTGGGTCAGCAATGTCGAAACGCGCCTTTCCGCTTACCTCAAATCTGAACGGGGGACGGCGCGCCATGGTGCCGATTGGCACATTTGAGGGGCTTATGCCTCAAGATTTCCTACCGACGCAGCTTTTACGCGCGCTATTGGTGATGGACACCGACCAAGCGCAGCTTTTGGGCGCGCTCGAGTTGGACGAAGAGGACGTTGGGCTTGTCGGTTTCGCTTGCCCCGCAAAATACGAATACGGGATGGCCCTGCGGGACTGTCTCACAAAGATTGAGAGGGAGGGCTAGTCCATGGGTCTGCGCAGCTTCTTTGACGGCGTTGAGCCGCATTTTGAAAAGGGCGGCAAGTGGGAACGCTATTTCCCCATCTACGAGATGGTGGAGAGCTTTTTGTACACGCCAAAGACCGTGACGGCGGCGGCGCCGCATGCGCGTTCATACATCGATATGAAGCGGATCATGACCTACGTCGTGCTGGCGACAGTTCCCTGCATATTGATGGCCCTCTATAACACCGGCTATCACACCAATCTGGCAATTGCTGACTTCGGTGCCTCAGGCTGGCGCGCTGCGATCATCAGCGGGTTGGGGATCGGGCTTAACCCTGCGAACCCTTTTGCCAACATGATGCATGGGCTGCTGTACTTCCTGCCGATCTACATCACGACCCTGGTGGCGGGCGGCATTTGCGAAGTGATCTTTGCGACGGTGCGCAAACATGAGGTGAACGAGGGCTTTCTCGTGTCATCAATGCTTTACACCCTGATCTTGCCCGCGACGACGCCGCTTTGGCAGGTGGCTTTGGGCATCATTTTTGGCGTGGTGATCGGCAAGGAGGTGTTTGGCGGCACCGGTAAGAACTTCCTCAACCCGGCGCTCACAGGTCGTGCGTTTCTCTATTTTGCCTACCCTGCACAGCTCTCGGGCGACAGCGTTTGGGTGCCGGTGGACGGCTACACCGGCGCGACCGCCCTCGCTGTCTCGGCAGCCGACGGCTTCCAAGAGCTGGCAGCGCGCGGCATGTCCTGGTGGGACAGCTTCCTGGGCTTCGTGCCGGGGTCACTGGGCGAGACGTCGACACTGGCCGCGCTCCTGGGCCTCGCGTTCCTTCTCGCAACGCGCATCGCAAACTACCGCATGGTGGTTGGGTGTTTGGGCGGGATGATCGCGTTTTCGCTGCTGCTGAACCTCGTCGGGTCCGACACCAACCCGATGTTTGCCATGCCTTGGTACTGGCATTTGGTGGTTGGCGGCTACGCGTTCGGATTGGTGTTCATGGTGACAGAACCTGTCTCGGGTGCCCACACCAACATGGGGCGCTACATCTATGGCGCGCTGATCGGGGTCATGGTGGTGATGATCCGCGTGATAAACCCGGCTTTCCCCGAAGGCATGATGCTCGCCATCCTATTCGGAAACGTCTTCGCGCCGCTCATTGACCACTTCGTGGTGCAAGCAAACATTCGGCGGAGGGCGCGTCGACATGCCTGAAGAAGAGCAACAAACTGAGCAACCCAAGGGGCTAATCCGCCGCTTTCTAGCGCTGCCAGCTGACTCTGTGGGCAAGACAGTCGTTGTGGCGGTGTCGCTCTGCCTGGTGGCCTCGATGGTTGTGTCTGCCGCAGCGGTTGCGCTGCGACCGCTACAGCAAGTCAACGCGCTCAAAGACAAGCAGCTGAATATTCTGCAGGTTGCGGGCGTTTATGATCCTGAGGTCGATGTCGCCGAGGCCTTTGCGGCGTTTGAGCCGCATGTGCTTGAGCTAGATACCGGCACGTTCTCCAGTCAATTCGACCCCGCGAGCTTCGATGACCGCGCCGCGGCCGATGACCCGGCAACCTCAGAAGCTTTGGTGGACGACCCCGCCGGGATTGGCCGCCAAGCCAATTTCGTGACCGTTTATCTTCTGCGCGATGCGGCGGGGGCCATCGACAAGGTCATCTTACCCATCCACGGCTACGGCCTTTGGTCCACACTCTATGGTTTTATCGCGCTTGAAGAGAACGGCAACGACATCTACGGGCTGCAATTCTACGAACACGCCGAGACACCGGGGCTCGGCGCGGAGGTCGACAACCCGCGCTGGCGGGCACAGTGGAATGGCGCGCGCTTGCGAGACGACGACGGTGATTTGCAGATCACGGTTGCCAAAGCTGTGCCGCCCGCAGGCGAAGAATATCACATCGACGCCTTAGCAGGCGCGACACTGACATCGGTTGGCGTGGACAATTTGATCAAGTTTTGGATGGGTGAGGAGGGCTATGCCCCCTTCCTCGATAACCTCAAAGCGGGGAACGTGTAATGGCGCATAAACGCAGAGAAATGCTTATCGATCCACTCGTGGACAACAATCCGATCACGTTGCAGGTGCTCGGCATTTGCTCGGCCTTGGCGGTCACATCCTCCATGCAGGTGGCGCTGGTGATGACGATCGCGGTGACGCTCGTGACCGGCTTTTCATCCATGTTCATCTCCATCATTCGCAACCAGATCCCGGGATCAATCCGGATCATCGTACAGATGGTGATCATCGCTTCGCTGGTGATCCTGGTGGATCAGGTGCTCAAGGCCTATGCCTTTGAGATCTCAAAGACCCTTTCGGTCTTTGTGGGTCTGATCATCACAAACTGCATCGTGATGGGCCGGGCGGAAGCCTTCGCGATGAAAAATCCGCCGCTCGACAGTTTTATCGACGGCGTTGGGAATGGGCTGGGCTACGGGCTTATCCTCATGCTGGTGGGCTTCATCCGCGAACTCTTTGGCTCAGGCAGCCTGTTTGGGATCACCGTGCTTGAGACGGTGAACAACGGCGGCTGGTACGTGCCCAACGGGATGCTTTTGCTGCCCCCCTCGGCGTTCTTTATCATTGGTCTGATCATCTGGGCTTTCCGGGCGTGGAAGCCTGCGCAAGTCGAAGAGCGTGAGTTCAAGATCCAAACGGTTGAGGCACACTGATGGAAGACTATCTCGCCCTCGCCGTCAAAGCGATCTTCGTTGAAAACCTCGCATTGTCCTTCTTTTTGGGCATGTGCACCTTCATTGCGGTCTCCAAAAAGATCTCAACGGCCATCGGTCTGGGGATCTCGGTGATGATCGTGCAGGCGATCACAGTGCCCGCAAACAATCTCATCCTAACCTATTTGCTTGCGCCAGGGGCACTGGCCTGGGCAGGTTTCACCGAGGTTGATCTTACCTTTTTGGGGCTGATATCCTATATTGGTGTTATCGCCGCGCTTGTTCAAATCCTAGAGATGGTGCTCGATAAATACTTCCCGCCGCTCTACAACGCGCTGGGGGTTTTTCTGCCGCTGATCACCGTGAACTGCGCGATCCTCGGGGGATCCCTGTTCATGGTTGAGCGGGGCTATAATTTTGGGGAGAGCGTGACCTATGGCGTCTCTTCTGGCTTTGGCTGGGCGCTGGCGATTACCGCAATGGCGGGCGTGCGCGAGAAGCTCAAGTACTCTGATATTCCCGATGGCCTGCAGGGCCTGGGCATCACCTTCATCACCGCCGGGCTGATGGCCATGGCGTTCATGTCGTTCTCCGGCGTGAAACTTTAAGGGGAGAAACGAATGGCAACTTTCGGTCTGGGGATCATCCTTTTTACCATCATCGTCTTGGCGTTGGTGACGGTGATCCTCGCAGCGCGCTCGCGCCTTGTGTCGAGCGGCAATGTGAACATCACGATTAATGGAGAAAAGACCATTTCGGTGCCGGCGGGGGGCAAGCTCTTGCAAACGCTGGCGGAGCAAAAGCTCTTTGTGCCTTCGGCGTGTGGCGGTGGGGGCACCTGCGCGCAGTGCCGCGTGCGCATTCATGAGGGCGGCGGATCGATCCTGCCGACCGAGGAAAGCCACATCACCAAGCGTGAGGCGGCCTGCGGCGACCGGCTTTCCTGCCAGGTGGCTGTGAAACAAGACATGCAGGTCGAGGTCCCCGAAGAAGTCTTTGGCGTGAAAAAGTGGGAGTGCACTGTGCGCTCGAATGAAAACGTCGCAACCTTCATCAAGAACCTCGTTCTCGAACTGCCCGAGGGGGAAGATGTGAAATTCCGCGCGGGTGGCTATATCCAGATTGAGGCACCTGCGCATCAGATCAACTACACCGATTTCGACGTGCAAGAAGAGTACCGCGAAGATTGGGACAAGTTTAATCTGTGGCAGTACAAGTCGGCTGTGCCGGAGCCGATTGAGCGGGCTTATTCGATGGCAAACTACCCCGAGGAAAAAGGGCTCATCATGCTCAACGTGCGTGTGGCATCGCCGCCTCCCGGCTCTGATGTGCCGCCGGGGCAAATGTCGTCTTTCATCTTCAACCTCAAGCCAGGTGACAAAGTCACGATCTCCGGGCCCTTTGGTGAGTTCTTTGCCCGTGATACCCAGAAAGAGATGGTTTTCGTCGGTGGCGGCGCGGGCATGGCCCCGATGCGCAGCCACATCTTCGACCAGCTCAAGCGGCTGAAAAACCGCGATCGCAAGATCACCTTTTGGTACGGGGCGCGGTCCAAGAAAGAAATGTTCTTTGTCGAGGATTTTGACGAGTTAGCGGCCGAGTTTCCAAACTTCACCTGGCATGTCGCTCTCTCCGACGCGATGCCTGAAGATGATTGGAAAGGCTACACAGGCTTCATCCACAACGTGCTGCACGATGAGTATCTGAAAGATCATTCTGCACCGGAAGATTGTGAATACTACATGTGCGGTCCACCCATCATGAATTCGTCTTGCATCAACATGCTGCTTGAACTCGGGGTCGACCGGGAAGACATCATGCTCGATGATTTCGGCGGCTGATCGCGTTCCGTCGCGCTTGGGTTGATAGGCACGGAAAGGCGAAACGATAGAGAGACGGGAGGGCGAGGGCGGTCAGGCAGATCCCCTCGCCCTTCGCGCGTCACGAAAACTCTTCACGAAACAGACCAGCGCGAAGAGCGTCGATCCCACCATCAGAAGCGCGCGCAAGAGGGATCCTGATCCGCCGTCTATCAGCGCTGAGGACAGCGGCATGTAGAGTGCAAAAAGCAAGATGAGCGTCAGCAGAACCGCGACATGCGCGATGATTTTGTTCTCTGACTTCACACCCGGATAGCAAAGCAAGAGGGCGATGCCGAAGCCTGCGGGGATAAGGGCCGTCACGGACTTCATGTCAGTGGCCCAATATCCCCAAGCTGCGCAGGCGATGAGGATCAAAGCGTTGAGCATGCTTGCGGTGTGAGCTTTCATCGTTTTTCTCCCTTGAGTTTTTCCATCTCTCGCGGTCCGATTGCTGTCTTTTGCCAGCCATCCCTCTTGAGTAGGCCGTGATATAGTGGGCGGCTTTGACAGGTCCATTATTATTCAGACGCGCCGTCCGCACAGGCGAGTTCTATGCGCCATCACTTGTCATACCAACGCGATTTCCTTGTAGGCGCTGGCTGACGCGCTACCGCCTGACGACGCGCCGCTCAGAAGTTACCCGAAAAAGGGGCCGAAGCACTCCATTAACACTCAAAGAGGGAGTTCGGCTGGTCCATAATCGTAGGTCCGAACCACAAGTGGCCTATTAATTAGGACCCAATGAGCCCGCGCACACCGTGCATAATTGCAAACCGTCCGGAGCAGGTTTTCCGCCTTAACCCCGGCGGGAATTCATGGCATGCTCAATGGGAGGGGGTGAGATGACACGGATCTGGCTAATCATCTTGTTGGCTTTGGGCGCGCCGAGTGTCGCGCAAGAAAGCGTTGCACCCCCAACCGGCTTGATCGGCCGCGTGGGCACAAGCAGCACGTGTTCGGCCTTCCTTGTGGGGCGCGAGTACGTCGTGACGGCGGCCCATTGCTTGTCACCAAAAAGAGACGGCTATCATTTCCGGCTTGGGGTTGAGGACAGTGTCACAGACACATTCGCCATTGAGCGGTTTTTGCGTCATCCGCGTTACCAAACGTCGATGACACCGATTTTGAAGCAGCGCTATGACATGGCACTCGCGCAGCTTGCAACGCCTGTGCCGGAAGGGTTGGGACCGGTCATTCCGGTGGGCGAGCCCGCGCAGGTTGGCGAAACTCTTTACATGGAAAGCTGGCGGCGCCACGTTTCAGATTTGCCGCAACGCCGACCCTGCGAGGTGCTGGGCGGTGCCGATGCCTTCCAGGTCACACTGGCTTGCAAAGTCGTGAAAGGGGAGAGCGGGGCACCCGTGTTTCGCTTTGGCCCAGACGGACCTGAGTTCGTGGCCGTTGTAACAGCCAAGGCGGTGTATCAAGGTACGCCCGTTGCCTTGGCTGCCTCAGCTGAGCATCATTTTGGGCTGATCGAAGCCTTCGCGTTAGGGGATTAGTCTCTCTCTCGCTGGTCATGCATGGCTGTTTGCACTCCCCTCTCCGATAGGGCAACATGAGGACAATGAAAGTCTGGATACAGACGCTGCGGCCCTATCTCATGAGGCAACGCAGTAGACTTGGGGCCTACGCGCGGTGAAAAATCAATGACAGTACGACGCCAGCTGGGCGCGACGTTATTTATCGTGGCCGCGCTTTTGGTCAGTGCGTTCAGCGCAGGCGCAGCTGAGGTGCGGTTGCAGGGCGTCGAGAACGACAGTGATCTGGCGGACCGATTGCGCGGCGGATCTTTGCTCTTTGAACAAGCGGAAAGCGATCTCTTTCCTAGCGCGCAGGAAATTGTCTCTGCGGCTCAGGCTGACTACGGCCGCCTGATCGCAGTCCTTTATGACAACGGGTACTTTGGGCCGGTTATCAAAATCACACTTGACGGACGCGATGCGGCGTCGATCCCGCCGGTGCGCCCCCCGGGGCGGGTTACGGTAGCGGTGATTGAGGTGGATCCCGGCCCGGTGTTCATGTTCCGCAGATCTGACATTGCGCCTTTGGCACCTGGCACCACGCTGCCTGATGGTTTTGCTGGGGGCGAGACAGCTTCACTTTCCGTGCTCAAGGACGCGGTAAGCGCGGGTGTGGACGGCTGGCGGGCGCAAGGGCACGCGAAGGCCCGATTGCAGAGCCAACAGGTCACGGCACGTCATCGAACGCGCCAGATTGATGCGACGCTCACCTTGGCACCGGGGCCAAAACTGCTCTTTGGCCCTCTCTCGGTCACGGGCAATGAAGATGTGCGCACCAAGCGCATTCTGGACATCGCGGGGCTGCCCACCGGTGACGTTTATGCGCCGGACGAATTGCGCCTGGCCACGCGCCGGCTGCAGCGCACGGGTGCGTTCAATGCGGTGGCACTGACCGAGGCGGAAGAGATTGCGCCGGGCAACACGCTGCCCATCACAGCGCAGGTCACCGAAGCCCCAAAGCGTCGTTTTGGGTTTGGGGCGGAGCTTGGCACGCAAGAGGGCCTGACTGTGAGCGGCTACTGGCTGCACCGGAATTTGTTGGGCGGGGCGGAGCGGTTGCGTTTTGACGCGGAGATCGGTGGGATCGGGGGCGACTCTGGCGGCGAGGACTACACGCTTTCAGCCCGCTTTGACCGACCGGCAACCTTCAACGAGGATACAAATTTCTACGCGCTGGCGAAGCTCGAACAGCTTGATGAGGTGAATTTCTTTTCGCGCCAACTGGACTTGGAAGCCGGGATTGAACGGATTGCAAGCGAAGAGCGGACCTATACGCTGGGCGTGGGACTGCGGCGTGCTCAGACCCGCGATGCCTTTGGGGAGGCTGACTACACGCTGCTGACGCTGCCGCTCGGCGCAGAATTTGACTATCGCGATGATCGGCTGAACGCGCAGAGCGGCTACTACATCAAGGCCAGCGTGACCCCATTTCTGGCAGTAAGCGGCTCTGACAGCGGTCTGCGCACCTATGTCGATGCCCGCGCCTATCGCACTTTTGGTACCGCACGGCCCGTGACACTGGCATTGCGCGGGCAGATCGGCTCTGTCTACGGACCGTCTTTGAGCGATGCACCTGCAGACTACCTTTTTTACTCTGGCGGCGGCGGAACGGTGCGCGGCCAGCCTTATCAGACCCTCGGGGTCGATCTTGGCAACGATGAAACGGTCGGGGGGCGCAGTTTTCTAGGGCTCGTTGCAGAAGCGCGCGTGGGCATTACCGATGCGATTGGTCTCGTGGGGTTCGTCGATGCGGGCTACATCGGAGAAGAGGAGTTTTTTGATGGCTCAGGAGAGTGGCACAGTGGTGCCGGGCTCGGCCTGCGCTACCAAACGGGCATCGGCCCAATCAGGCTCGACATCGCGGTGCCCACGTCTGGTCCCGAGGTCGAGGAGAACTTTCAAGTCTACATCGGAATAGGACAGTCGTTTTGATCCGTGCATTCAGACATCTCTGCGTTTGCTTTGTATTTTTGGCAGTTTGGCCCTTAGCGGTCTGGGCACAGGAGGATGACAAGGGCTTTCTCACCCGCACTTTACAAGATGCGCTGAGCGGTGCAGGGCGCAGTGTGAGCATCGAGGGTTTTCGCGGGGCCTTGAGCGCGCAGGCCTCCTTTGATGAAATGACCATTGCCGATGACGATGGCGTTTGGCTGACACTGCGGGATGTAACGCTCGACTGGAACCGCTCTGCTCTGCTGAGGGGGCGGGTCGAGGTCAAACGGCTCACGGCAGCGCAGCTTGATTTGCCGCGATTGCCCCAGCCGCAAGAGGATGCTTTGCCTGAGGCCGAAGCCGCGCCATTCAGCTTGCCGGAATTGCCGGTCTCCATCCTGCTTGAGACGTTTGAGATCGCCGAGATCAACCTCGGCGCGCCCCTTTTGGGAGACAGCGTGGACCTTACCCTGCGCGCGGCCGCACGGCTTGACGACGCGGGCGCTTTTGTTGATTTGACTGCGGATCGGTTGGATGGGCAAAGCGGGCGCTTTGAGATCAGAGCGGATTTTCGACGGGCCGATAGCTTGCTGGACCTCGACCTGCGGCTCAACGAGGGACCGGCGGGCATTGCAGCGCGGCTGATGAGCCTGCCGGGGCAACCTGCCGTGGATATGGCTGTGAAGGGGCAGGGTCCATTAGATGATTTTACCGCCGATGTTCGCATCGGTTCTGACGGCGTGGCGCGCGTCACCGGTCAGGTGGTGCTGGCTTCTACCCCAGGCTCAACCGACGGGACAACAGACCGGCGCGTAACTGCGGATATCGGCGGCGACATCACGACGCTGCTGGCACCGCGCTATCGGGCGTTTTTTGGCGATGATCTGCGCTTGAGCGCGGATGCGCTTTTGGCGGCGGATGGCTCTGTCGATTTGAGCCGCTTTGCCTTTGACGCGCAGGCCGCGCAGCTTGAAGGTGCCATCGCGCTAAACGCTCAGAGCTGGCCCACGCGCATCGACATCAGCGGGCGCATTGCAAATCCGGGTGGCAGCAGGATCTTGCTGCCCTTCGGTGGCGACGGCACGCAGGTGGGCGACGTGGACCTGCAGGTCGATTACGATGCCGCGCGCGGTGACGCGATTGCGGCCAGTTTCGACCTGAGCTCATTGTCTTTTGCGGGCACCGAGGTCGGCGCAGCAGATCTGACGCTCAATGGCACATTGCGCGGGGACGCAGGAACGGTGGGGGCTTTCGACGGGGCCGTGACTTTTGATGTGGCGGGCATAGTGCTGCAAGATCCGGCGCTGGCGCAGGCCGTGGGCTCGGTTTTGTATGGGCAGGCGCAGATCCGCTATCGAGCGGGGCAACCAACCGAGATGACGGCGTTGGAGGTGCAGGCCCAAGACGCCACACTGCGGGGGAGCGCGCGCTTGGACAGCTTGGATACCGGCCTGAGCACCGTTCTGGATGCCACAGTCTCCGCCCGCGATCTCACGCGCTATGCGGCGCTTGCCGGTCAAGCGCTGGCCGGAGCGGCAGAGCTTTCACTTGAAGGCAGCATCGTGCCACTGAGTGGTCAGTTTGATCTGCAAGTGGCCGGAGCGGCGCAGGATCTTGGGGTGGGCATCGCGCAAGCAGACGCTGTGCTGGCCGGCCGCACCGTTTTGGGCTTTGCCGCCCAACGCGACGAAACCGGCACAAGCTTGCGCAACTTGAGCCTGCGCAACAGCGCGATTGATCTGACCGGAGAGGCGCTGCTGCGCACCGATGCGAGCACGGCAGAAGCGCGGTTTCGCCTCGCGGATGTCGAGACGGTCCTGCCGCAGTACGCGGGGGCAGTCACGGTGGAGGCCAGCGCCACGCAAGATGCACAAGGCTGGCGCATCGATGCCGCAACCGAGGGACCCTATGATGCCGCGCTGACCGCGCGCGGGCGGGCAACCGGGCCTGCAGCGGAGCTTCTGTTTACGGCGAATGTGCCCAACGCGCGCCCATTCATCGCGCAGGTTGATGGCCCTGTGGAGGCGACCGGGCGGCTTTTCCGCGCGGGGGATGGGTGGTCCGTTGAAGCGCAGGCGAGCGGGCCCGAAAAGGTGAGCGCCGCGCTCAATGGGGCCGTGGCCCCGCGCGTCGATCTTGGTTTTGACGCGCGCGTTGGCGATGTGGACGCCTTTGCGCCCGGCATCTCGGGCCCTTTGACGGCGTCAGGGCGGCTTCAGCAAACGCAAAACGGGTTTCAATTGACCACGCAAGCGACCGGGCCTTTCGATGCGCGCGCAGATCTGTCGGGTCAACTTACGCCCAAGGTAGATCTGGCTTACGTGCTCTCACTGCCCTCGGTCGATCCGCTGGTGCCACAACTCGAAGGGCCTTTGCGCGCAGAAGGCCAACTGACCCAGACCGACGCAGGCTTTGATCTCACGACACGCGCGCAAGGCCCCCTGGGCTCTACCGCAGAAATTGCCGGGCAGGTTACACCCACCGTCGATGTGATGTTTGACGTGGCGGCTTCGGATGTGGGCACGTTGGTGCCGCAGGTCGATGGCCCAGTCGCGGCGCAAGGGCGGCTCAGGCAGAGCGACGCGGGCTTTGATCTCAACACCCGTGCCCAGGGGCCATTTGGGGCGAGCGCTGAAGTTGCGGGGCAAGTTCTGCCGTCGGTTGACGTGGCCTTCGACGTGACAGCGACGAACCTATCAGCGCTCGCACCCCAGGTCGCCGGGCGCGCCTCCGCCCGTGGAACGCTGCGCCAGCAAGACAGCGGATTTTTTGTCCGGGCACGCGCCGCCGGTCCCTATGAAATAGAGGCCCAAGTGGAGGGGTTGGCCACGGGACCAGACCTCAACTTGGGCTTTGATCTGTCTATGCCCAATGTCGCGCCCTTCTCTCCTGGGATCACCGGACCGCTCAGCGCCGAGGGGAGGTTGCGGCAAACGGCGCGAGGCCTCACCATAAACACCCGCGCCGAAGGGCCTTATGCGGCGGTGGCCACGGTTGACGGGGTAGCCACTGGGCCTGACGCGAATTTGAAATTCACCGCCGATGTGCCCAACATCGGCGCGGTTGTTCGGCAATTGCAGGGGCCGCTGCGCGTTGCTGGCAGTGCGGCCAAAGCAGGTGCCGGGTGGCGGATCGACACAGATGTGGCGGGTCCTGCTGGCACTCAAGCCGCGGTGCGAGGCACTGTGCAAGAGAGCGGGACGCTCAATCTTGATGTGGCGGGGACGGCGCCCTTGGGGCTCAGCCAGCCGCTCATCGCGCCGCGGGACCTGCAAGGGGTCGCGCGGTTTGACCTGGCCGTGAATGGCCCCCCTGCGCTTTCGTCTGTGTCGGGGACCATCGCGACCCAAGGGGCTTCTTTCAGTGCACCCAACCTACGGCTGGCGCTGCAAGATATCGCGGCCAATCTGCGTCTGTCGGGCAGCCGCACCGACGTGCAGATTTCGGGCACGGGCAGCAATGGCGGGCGTGTGTCGGTGGAAGGCGGCGTGACACTGGCGGGAGCCTTGCCTGCGGATCTGCGGGTCGGTCTGGACAATCTTGTGCTTATTGATCCTCGGCTCTACACCACTGCCCTCAACGGGGCGGTGCAGCTTTCGGGCCCCCTGAGTGGGGGCGCGGTGATCCAGGGCACGGTCAACGTCGGCGAGACCTCTGTTAACGTGCCGTCGACCGGATTGACCAGTATCGGTGACATCCCGCCGATCACCCATATCGGGGCGACGCGGCCGGTCATGTCCACGCGCCGCAAGGCGGGCATTGCGGAAACGGCGGAGGGTGGCACGCAGGGCGGCGGGAGCGGCGGCTTTGGCCTCAACATTCAAGTGAACGCGCCAAGCCGTATCTTTGTGCGGGGCCGCGGGCTTGACGCAGAACTCGGCGGCGCATTGCGGCTGACGGGCACCACGGCGAACATCATTTCGGCGGGGCGTTTTGATCTGCTGCGCGGGCGGCTCGACGTGTTGGGCCAGCGCTTTGACCTGCGCGAAGGTTCAGCGCAGTTCTTGGGCAGCCTGATCCCATTTCTGCGCTTTGTCACGGCAACCGAAACTCAAACCGGTGAAGTGAGGGTCATCGTCGAGGGGCCCGCAAACGCGCCTACTGTGAGCTTTGAATCGACCCCCGATGCGCCGCAGGATGAAGTCCTTGCGCAGTTTCTTTTCGGCCGCAACCTGTCCGAGATATCAGCGTTTCAAGCCCTGCAACTGGCCAATGCAGTGGCGACCTTGGCTGGGCGCGGCGGCGGGGGCGTGATTGCAAACCTGCGCGAAGGCTTTGGCCTCGACGATCTTGACGTCACGACCACAGACAGCGGGGCCACCGCGGTGCGCGCCGGAAGATACATCTCAGAAAACGTCTATACGGATGTGACCGCCGCCTCCGACGGGGACGCCGAGGTCTCTCTCAATCTTGATCTCAAGGACAATCTGACGGGCAAAGCGACCCTTGGATCAGACGGGAACAGCAGCCTGGGGATCTTCTTTGAGCGCGACTATTGATCCCTGGGGCTGAACCGGCCAAAGCGTCCCTGCTCGAAGAGGAGCCCGTGCGCATGGTCCTCGCGGTTCGCAGCATGCGTTACCTGACCGATGATCAATGAGTGATCGCCTGCGGGGTGCACCGCGTGGGAGGCGCAATGCAGCGTCGCCAAACACCCCGGCAGCATCGGCGCGCCGGTCGGTCCGTTCGTCCATGAAAGCTGCGAAAAGTCATGACCGCGTGATGCAAAATGCATCGCCAGATCGTATTGATCCGCAGATAGGATGTGGATGCAGAAATGCTTGGCTGAAACAAAAGCGTCATGGCGATGGGATCGGTGCGCGGCTGACCAAACGACCAAGGGCGGGTCAAGCGACACCGAGGCAAAGGAATTGGCCGTCATGCCAATTGGCCCTTCAGGCGCCGCAATCGTGATCACGGTCACACCGGTGCCGAACCGACCAAAGGCGCGGCGCAGCGCGGTGCTTTCGTTGGGATCAAAGGGAATGAGTGCGTCCATCGGGGCACCCGGTGACATGCAGCGCGGGATTTGTCCAGAGAGCTTGCAACCAGCCTCGCCTTGGCGTCAGCGCTGCGCAATCGGCACCTAAAGCGTCGCCCCGCTAAAGCGCCCATGGCGATTTGGCACCCGGGTCAGGACGCGCAAGACGCGCGGCCTTTTCCCGGACGGGGCCGCGCTATTCGTCCGCCGGACCTGCATGGGGCTTGCCGCCGATCGCGGTGCTCAACTCTGCGGCGGCCTCCATCACCCGCTGTGCGGCACGCGCAACCCTCTCGCCTTCCAACCGGGCGACGGGCCCTGAGATCGAGATACTGGCCACGGCCTCGTCGAAAATGTTGAACACAGGTGCTGCGATGCTGATCATGCCGGGCACCTTTTCCTCATGATCCAGCGCATAGCCACGGGCACGGATACGCTTGAGATCGGCCAAAAGGTCTTTGTGCGTGCTCAGCGCCTTTGGCGTGAACTGTTCCAGAGGCTCTCTCGCCAATTCCGCGCGTTTGGCGTCCGGCATGTGCGCCATCAAGGCCTTGCCGATGCCAGAGGCGTGCAAGGGTGACGGTGTGCCCAGTGGAAAGAACGCGCGGATCGGCTCATGTGTTTCCGCCTGGCTGACAAAAAGCACGCGATCTTGCTGCATGATACCCAAGTTTGCAGTCTCGCCTGTGGCCTGCATCAAGCCGCGCAGGATCGGCCTTGCCCGCGCGATCGTGGACGTGCGTCGCAGGAACCGCGCGCCGATTGTGAACGCACGCGGACCAATATACCAAGTTTGGCTGTCATTGTTGAATTCGACAAGGTCGCGCGTTTCGAGGGTGACGAGCGTGCGATAGACCGTTGCCGGAGACTTCCCAAGCCCATGGGCCAAGCCTGATAAGGTCTGCCCTTGATGCTCGCTCACATACTCCAAAACCTGCATCGCCCGGTCCAGCGATTTGATCGTGTTTTTGGCTCGGGAGTCGTTCCAGCCACGCGGTCGGCCACGGTGCCGCCGCAGAGGATCATCTGAATCTCGGGTCTCAATTTCCATTAGATATCTAAGAATGCGAAAAGTTTTTCGTATACCGAAAAAGTTTATCTTCTGACATCGCTGGAAACTATTAAAAGTTACCTAAATAGCGGTATCAGACGAAATAATTGTGCGCGCAAGATTGTTGCGCGTAAAAGGGCGCGGAATCGCGGTAGTGATGTGCCGTCGGGGGGCAAATCGGATCGCGGCGCAAAGCGCGCCAGTTGATTTGGGTAGTGAGGTGCGGGGGACATGCTGAAGTCTATTTTGGTTCCTGTCAGGGGGGATGGCATGGTGGCGACCGTGTTGGCGCACGCCGCGGAATTGGCCAAGCAGCATAACGCTCATGTCCAGGTCGTGCATTGTCGCGCGCAGCCGCAAGACTTGATCCCGCAAGGTATCCCCCTATCTGGCTTCGCACGAAAAACGATGTACGAACAGGCTGGCGAACTGGCCAACAGACAAGAAGAGCACCTGCGTGGAATTTTGCGCCGATTGGCACGGGACTTTGGGCTTGCGGAGGGGGGGACCTCTGACGAAACAGCCGATTGCACCTTTATCGAGGAACAAGGGCGCATGGCGGACGTGGTAAAGCATGCGGGCCGGCTGGCGGATATGATTGTCTTGCCCAAACCTCAGCGGGAGCGGAACCTGGGGCAGAGCTCCCTCAAATCAGCGCTTTATGGTGCCGGTCGCCCCGTTCTTGTTTGTCCGGGGCAGCTTGAACCGGATGCGACCTTCGCAAAGCATGTGGCGGTCGGCTGGAACGGCTCTTTGCCCGCGGCCCGCGCCGTCGCCTCGTCCCTCGACATCGTGCACGCGGCTGAGCGCGTGACGGTACTCTCTGGCGGCAAGGTGCAATCTCATGGCCCCGAGGTCGAAGAACTCGTCGCATACTACGAGTTGCGCGGGGTCAAGCCTGAAGTCGCCCGGTTTGACGGCAAGAGCCCGGCGGCTGAGCTCTTGGCGACCAGTGAAGAGATCGGCGCAAGCCTTCTGATCACGGGTGCTTACAGCCACAGCCATGAGGCCGAGATGCTCTTTGGCGGGAACACGCAGCGCATTTTGGATGAGATGAAGATGCCCGTTCTGATGGCACATTGATGGTTTGAGGTGATGCATAGGATCCACCGAGAGGTGGCGTTTCCAGGGACCTTTGGGAAACGAGGACCGCGACTTGCGCGGAAAAGAGAACCCGGGAAGACCGGTACCAATGGGAGGACCCCACATGAAACTGACAAAGAGACTTTTCCTTGGGCTGGCCGCAGGCACCGCACTTGCATCCATGCCTCTAGCCGCGCTCGCCGCGGACTGGGCGCCCAAGCGCCCAATTGATTTTACCATCATGGCTGGCCCCGGCGGGGGCGCCGACCAGATCGCCCGCTTCGTGCAATCGGTCGTTGAATCCAATGACATGACCAATCGCCCGCTCGTCCCAACCAACCGTGGCGGCGGTTCGGGTGCCGAAGCTTTGCTGCACCTCAAAGACGCCCGTGATGCGGATCACACGATCATGGTCACGCTCAATTCGTTCTACACCACACCCATTCGCCAAGAGGCGCTTGGCGTGGACATCGAGACATTTACGCCGATCACCATGATGGGCGTCGACCCCTTCGTGCTGTGGATGCACAAGGACTCCGGCATCAGCACTTTTGAGGAGTTTGTCGCGCAGGTCAAAGAGATGAACGGTGAGTTCGTGATGGGCGGCACCGGGTCCGGGCAGGAAGATTCCATTGTCATCGCCTTCATGTCGCAAGCCTTCGGTCTTGATATCAAATACATCCCCTACGACGGCGGCGGCGCAGTGGCCAAGGATCTGGCCGGCAAGCAAATCATGGCGACCGTGAACAACCCTGCTGAAGCCAAAGGCTTTTATGAGGCAGGTGAGTTCGTGCCCCTTCTGGCCTTCTCGGATGAGCGCATGGCGGCTTATCCCGACGTGCCCACAATGAAGGAAAAAGGTCACGATTTCTCCTATTACAACCAGCGGGCAATCGTTGGCGCGCCCGGCATGTCAGATGAGGCCGCGGCCTACTACCGTGAGGTCTTTGGCAAGGTCTATGAGGGGGCCGACTGGCAGGAATATCTGAAGTCCGAAAGCCTGTCGCCGCTTCCCATGGATGAGGCGAAGACGCGCGAATACTGGGCCACCCAGGTCGCCAACCACCGCGAATTGCTCGCGCAAATCGGCGGCTAACGGCAAGAACGAAAGAGGAGAGCGCGCATGCGCCAAGGAGAAATCACACTCGCGGGTTTGCTCGCTCTCTTCTCAATCTATCTGATGTGGAAGAGCGCGGAACTTCCCATCGGGTACATCCGCGGACAGGGGCCGGGGGGCGGTTTCTGGCCCTTCTGGCTGTCGGGGATGATGCTATTGAGCTGTGCCGCGATTGCCTGGAATTGGTGGCGCGGTAAGACGCCGGCATCGGTGTCGGACGAGCCGGTGATGGACGATTTTGGCTGGCGCACGCTGATCTTTGTGGGCGGCGGTGTTGTCGCCTTTGTCGCGCTCATATCCGTCGTTTCGATGTACGGCGCGATTGCGCTCTTTCTGCTCTACTATTTGCGGTTCCTTGGCCGCCATTCCTGGTGGCTCACGCTGGCGATCGCCTTGCTTTTGCCTGTTGCGCTGTTTTTCTTTTTTGAGGGCGCGATGATGATCTCCATGCCGCAGGGCATGCCGTTCACACAGCCCTTCTTCGACTTGATGTACGACATCATCTATTAGGCCTAAGGCCCCGAGGACAAACATGGAAGTTCTGTCATTTCTTGCCGATGGTGTCCTGCTGGCAATAGAGCCGACCAACTTGTTCTTGATCGTGATCGGGGTCACTGTTGGACTTTTCATCGGTGCGATGCCTGGGCTTGGCTCGGTCAATGGGGTGGCGATCCTCTTGCCGATCACCTTTCTCGTGCCGCCAAGCTCAGCCATCATCTTTTTGGCCGCGATCTACTACGGCGCGATGTACGGCGGCGCAATTTCATCGGTGACCTTGGGCATTCCGGGTGCCTCAACCGCGGTGGCCACAACGTTTGACGGGCGTCCGCTGGCGTTGCAGGGCAGGGCGAGCCTCGCCTTGGTCACCGCGGCTTTGGCCTCCTTTGTGGGCGGCACTGTCGCGAACATCTTTTTCACGCTTTTTGCGCCGATGTTGGCCACTCTGGCGCTGTCCTTTGGCCCGCCTGAGATCTTTGCCCTGATGCTTTTGGCTTTCGCGACATTCGTGGGCCTCGGCGGCGATGATATCCCCAAAACGGTGTTTTCAATCTGCTTTGGCCTCGTGCTGGCAACAGTCGGTTTTGACACGATCTCCGGCGAACCCCGGCTGGTGCTTTTTGACATCTCGGGCTTTTTGCGGGGCATTGGTTTTATCGTGTTGGCGATCGGCGTCTACGGCATCGGTGAGATGCTGTGGACCATCGAACAAACGCGCGGAGAGATCACCACAACCAACCCAAAGATGACCGCCAAAGGCATGGCCTCAGACACCAAAGAAGCCGTGCGGCGGGCTTGGAAGGGCACTTGGATCGGCTCACTGCTCGGCTTTTTTGTGGGCGTCTTGCCAGCGGCGGGCGCGACGCCGGGATCGCTGATGTCTTACGGTGTGGCCAAGATGGTTTCAAAGAAACCGGAGGAATACGGGACCGGCACACCCGATGGCGTCGCCGCACCGGAGGCGGCGAACAACTCTGCCTCCACCGGGGCCATGTTGCCGATGCTCACGCTGGGCATTCCCGGCTCGCCCACGACCGCGATCCTTCTGGGCGGTATGGTCATTTGGGGCCTGGTGCCCGGTCCGCGCCTTTTTGTGGATGAAAGTGAGTTTGTTTGGGGCCTCATCGGCTCGTTTTACATCTCGAATGTCGTGGCGCTGTTGATCAATCTGGCGTTCATCCCGCTCTTTATCTGGATGCTGCGGATGCCCTTCACGATCCTGGCCCCGCTCATTTTTGTGCTCTCCATCATCGGCGGCTTTGCAGCAGCGCGCAGCATGCATGACATCTGGCTGATCGTCATTTTTGGCATCGGGGCGTTCTTTTTGCGCAAATTTGACTACCCGCTGGCTCCTGCGGTGCTGGCCATCGTGCTGGGCCCGATTGCAGAGCCTACGTTGCGCCAATCGCTGCTGCTCTCCTCTGGTGATCCGACGATCTTCTTCACGCGGCCGATTTCAGGACCGATCACTGTGATCGCGATCATTCTGATCTTGCTGCCAGCGCTCAAGCTGCTACGCGGAAAAAAAGCGGCTGTGGCAGAACCCTAGAGGCGGCCGCGCGGCACGTTTGAGACCCACGAAAAGAAAGACCCCCGATGCAGACATTAAATGACCTCATCAAGGCGCATCCCGACACCGCCCGGGCCATTGGTGCCCCGGGGCGCGATTGGATGACTTACGGCGATCTGCGGACGTTGACAGGCCAGGTGCGCGCGTCGCTGCGCGCCGCGGGCATCGGCGCGCAGGACCGGGTCGCGATCGTGCTCCCAAATGGGCCAGAGATGGCAACGGCCTTCGTCACTGTGGCGCAGTCCGCCACGACGGCCCCCCTGAACCCCGCCTACAAAGAGGAGGAGTTCGCCTTTTACCTCGAAGATCTGAAGGCGCGGGCGATCATTGTTGAGGCTGGTTACGATGGGCCTGCGGTGGCCGCGGCGAAGCGGTTTGACCTGACGGTTCTCGAACTTACCCCATGTGAACCTGCGGGGTGCTTTGCCTTAGCCACCGCGCAGACCGGATCCGCGGTCGAAGGCGTGCCGGGACCAAGCGATGTGGCGCTGATCTTGCACACGTCGGGCACGACGTCGCGGCCCAAGATCGTGCCGCTCTTGCAATCGAACGTGGCCGCGTCGGCGCAGAACATCCGTGCCTCCCTAAGTCTGACAGCCGATGACTGCTGTCTCAACGTGATGCCGCTTTTTCACATTCACGGTCTTGTCGCGGCGGTCTCCGCCTCGCTGGCCGCAGGCGCGTTGATCAGCTGCGCGCCAGGCTTTGATGCGCTCAAGTTTTTTGGCTGGCTCGAAGAGGTGGATCCAAGCTGGTACACCGCTGTGCCCACCATGCACCAGGCGATCCTGGCCCGCGCGCCGCGCAATGCGGAGATCATCAAAAACGCAAGGCTGCGCTTTTTGCGCTCGTCTTCCTCCTCGCTGCCCGGCCCGGTGATGACGCAATTGGCCGAGACCTTTGGCGCGCCGGTGGTTGAGGCCTACGGCATGACCGAAGCCGCACACCAGATGTGCTGCAACCCGATTGAGCCGGGTCGGCAGAAGCCGGGTGCCGTGGGCCTGCCCGCCGGTCCTGAGGTGCGTATTGCCCATGAGGTTGAGAACCGCCTCATTGACGGCGTCGGTGAGATTTCCATCTCCGGGCCCAACGTGACACCGGGCTACGAGGGCAATCCTGAGGCCAATGAAAAGAATTTCTTTGAGGCCGAAGGCAAGCGCTGGTTCCGTACAGGCGATCAGGGTGCTTTTGACACAGAGGGCTATTTGTCGCTCACCGGGCGTCTCAAAGAGATCATCAACCGTGGGGGCGAGAAGATCAGCCCGCTGGAAGTAGATGGCATCCTCTCAGATCATCCGGCCATCGGGCAATGCGTGACCTTTGCCGTGCCGCACGCCAAGCTGGGGGAGGAGGTCGCCGCGGCGGTGGTGCTCAAAGAGGGCCAGGCGGCGAGCGATCGCGAAATCCGCGACTTCGCGGGCGAGCGGTTGGCGGCTTTCAAAGTGCCGCGCAAGATCCTGATCTTGGATGAGATCCCAAAGGGCGCGACGGGCAAGCTGCAGCGGATCGGCCTGGCCGAAAAGCTGGGTCTGAGCTGAGGAGTGCGGCATGAAAATCTGTATCTTTGGCGCGGGCGCGATTGGCGGCTACATGGGCGTCAAGCTCGCCGAAGCAGGCGCGAATGTGTCCTTGGTGGCGCGTGGTCCGCACTTGGCCGCAATGCGCGAGAAGGGCTTGCGCCTCATCGAAGACGACTGCGACACGACCGTTGAGGTCAACGCCTCTGACACCGCCGCGGATCTTGGCCCGCAAGACTATGTGATCGTCACGCTCAAGGCCCATTCGGTGCCGCCCGTGGTGGCCAAGATGCAGCCCATGATCGGTGAGGACACCACCATCGTGTCCGGCGTGAACGGCGTCCCTTGGTGGTATTTTCATAAGATCGGCGGCCCGCTTGAAGGCACCCGTTTGGCAAGCGTGGATCCGGGCGATGCGCAGTGGGACGGGTTTGGGCCTAACCGGGTGTTAGGTTGTGTGGTCTATCCCGCGGCGGAGGTCATAGAGCCCGGCGTGGTCAAACACATCGAAGGCAATCGTTTTTCTCTGGGCGAGCCCGATGGATCCAAATCGGACCGCGCGATGGCCTTGTCAAAAGCCCTCTCGGCGGCCGGTCTGAAAGCGCCGGTCCGGCCAAAGATCCGCGATGAGATCTGGGTGAAACTCTGGGGGAATCTGTCGTTCAATCCCATCTCGGCGCTCACCCACGCCACGCTCGACGTGCTGTGCACGGAGCCAGGGACGCGCGCGGTGGCACGCAACATGATGTTGGAGGCGCAAGAGATCGCAGAAAAGCTTGGCGTGAAATTTCCCATCGATGTTGATCGCCGGATCCAGGGCGGAGCTGATGTGGGCGCGCACCGGACATCGATGCTGCAAGACCTCGATCAAGGCCGCCCGATGGAGATCGACGCGCTGGTAGGCTCCGTGCAGGAGTTGGGGCGGGTCACCGGCACACCGACGCCGACCATTGACACGGTGCTCGCGCTTACTGCACTGCGCGGCAAGGTGGCAGGGCTCTACGCCGTTTAGCCCTCCAACCGGAAGCTCTTCACCATCGCCCGCCGATGAGCGCGGCCCACGCGCCGCCCGCCAGGCGGCACGCGCAATCTTTCCAAGTCCGCTAGGACTTGTTCATGCGGTTCTCGATCAGATCCTCCACAACCGACGGGTCGGCCAATGTCGAGGTGTCGCCCAAGCTGCCGAAATCGTCTTCTGCGATCTTGCGCAGGATGCGGCGCATGATTTTGCCCGAGCGGGTCTTGGGCAGGCCAGGCGCCCATTGGATCAGGTCCGGCGAGGCAATCGGTCCGATCTCGGTACGCACCCAGTTGCGCAACTCGGTGCGCAGCGCGTCGGTGTATTCCTCCCCGCCCATCAGGGTGACATAGCAATAGATCCCTTGGCCTTTGATGTCGTGCGGATAGCCGACCACGGCTGCCTCGGCGACTTTTGAATGCGCGACGAGCGCGCTTTCCACCTCAGCGGTGCCCATCCTATGGCCTGAGACATTGATCACGTCATCGACCCGGCCGGTGATCCAGTAATCGCCATCCGCGTCCCGTTTGGCACCGTCGCCAGTGAAGTAGTATCCCGGGTAATCGGCGAAGTAGGTCTTTTCAAACCGGGCGTGATCGCCCCAAACGGTCCGCATCTGGCCGGGCCAACTGTCCGCGATGCACAGCACCCCTTCAACAGGATTGCCCGAAAGCTCTTCTGCTGAGGTGGGCTCCAAAATCACAGGTTTCACGCCAAAGAAAGGTTTCATGGCGGCACCTGGCTTCATGGCATGGGCCCCGGGCAGGGGTGTCATGAGATGGCCGCCCGTTTCGGTCTGCCACCAGGTGTCGACAATCGGGCAGCGCCCGCCGCCTACAACATCGTTGTACCAGTTCCAGGCTTCCGGGTTGATCGGCTCCCCCACCGTGCCCAGGACGCGCAGATCCGAGAGGTCGCATTTTGTCACATAGTCATTGCCCTGACCCATCAGTGCGCGGATGGCGGTCGGGGCGGTGTAGAACTGATTGACCTTGTACTTTTCGCAAACCTGCCAAAAGCGTGAGGCGTCGGGATAGGTGGGCACCCCTTCGAACATGAGCGTCGTGGCCCCATTGGCCAGCGGCCCATAGACGATGTAGCTGTGCCCCGTGACCCAGCCCACATCTGCAGTACACCAGAAGATCTCGCCCTCTTGATAGTCAAAGGTGATCTCATGGGTCATCGCCGCGTAGACGATGTAGCCGCCTGTTGTGTGCACCACGCCCTTGGGCTGTCCGGTTGAGCCGGAGGTATAGAGGATAAAGAGCGGATCTTCGGCATCCATCGTCTCGGGCGGGCAATCGCCTGATGCCGCCTCAAGCGCTTCATGCAGCCAGAAATCCAATTCCCCGCGCCAGGCAACTTGCTGGCCCGTGCGCTTGACCACGAGGCACTTCACCTCGTCAAAGTCATTCAGAAGCGCCTGGTTCACGTTGTCTTTGAGGTTGGTGACACGCCCACCGCGAGGTGCGCCGTCTGCCGTGATCACCAGCTTTGCGTCGCAGCCGTTGACGCGCGCGCCGAGCGCATCGGGAGAGAAGCCCGCAAAGACGATGGAATGGATCGCCCCGATGCGCGCGCAAGCAAGCATCGCGTAAGCCGCCTCAGGGATCATCGGCAGGTAGATGACGACCCGGTCGCCCTTGCCGATCCCAAGGTTTTTCAGGACATTGGCCATCTTGCAGACATGGCCATGCAATTCGCGGTAGGTGATGTGCTGGGCCGCGTCGTCGGGGCTGTCAGGCTCCCAGATGATGGCGGTCTGCTCGGCGCGGGTTGCCAAATGTCGGTCGACGCAGTTGGCGGCGACATTCAGTTGGCCATCCCCGTACCAGTGGATCTTGACCTGGCCGAGGGTGTAATCGACATCTTTGACCTGGGTGAACGGCGTGATCCAGTCGATGCGTTTGCCTTGCTCGCGCCAAAAGCCGTCCGGATCTGCCAGCGACGCGGCATACATCTCTTCATAGCGGGTTGCGTTCACGTGAGCGTTCGCTGCCATCTCATCAGATGGCGGATAGGTGTTGTCTTTCATGGATCGCGGCTCCCCTTGATTTCGGCACGCATCATACTCGCCCTGCGTCCGAAGAAAACCGCCATCGCATAAGCAATTGGTCGCGTGCGCAAAGGATTTTGACCAGCATCGAAATTGGCTGCGAGGAAGGAGGCCGCGCCCTGGCCGTCGCGGTGCGCTGAATTTGTGCGAAGTTTCGCACATGCATCGAGCGAGCCGCGGTGAAGACCATGCAGAAGGCACCCGCTTAGGCGTTGAAATGCAGCTATTTTTCTCAAGGCTGAGCAAACAGGTCCAAAATTGATTGCATGACGGCTGTGGGTGCGCTTTCTTTCCAGCGACCGCACCGGAGGGGGGAGCCTAACGGTGGCGGAACGTGCATGGGGACCTCAAATGACAACGGGACCTCCAAAGCTGCACGAACAAATGTCAGGGGAGAAGATCTATGAAAACCTATTTTTCTGGAGCGGCCGTCGCGGCCATCAGCTTTGCCTTCGTATCAGAAGCGGCAGCGACAGAGTGGAATGTGTCCGTCTGGGGCAAGCGCCGCGCGTTTACCGAGCACATTGAGAAGATCGCGGAGTTGGTATCGGAAAAGACCGGTGGTGAATTCACCATGAACATCAGCTACGGTGGCCTGTCCAAGAACCGCGAGAACCTTGATGGGATTTCCATCGGTGCCTTTGAGATGGCCCAGTTCTGCGCGGGCTATCACCGCGATAAGAACCGTGTCGTGACCGTGCTGGAACTGCCCTTCCTGGGTGTTGAGAACCTTGAGCAAGAAGTCGCAGTCTCGAAAGCGGTATACGCCCACCCGGCCGCAACTGAAGAGATGGCGCAGTGGAACGCCCGGTTGCTGATGACCTCACCCATGCCGCAGTACAACATCGTCGGCACGGGCGCGCCACGCATGACGCTTGCGGACTTTGAGGGCATGCGGGTGCGTGCGACAGGCGGTCTGGGGCAAGCGTTTGAAGCCGTGGGCGGCGTGCCCACCTCTGTGACGGCGACAGAAGCCTATCAGGCGATGGAATCGGGCGTCGTGGACACGGTCGCCTTTGCCCAGCACGCGCATCTGAGCTTTGGAACGATCAATCAAGCCGATTGGTGGACAGCCAACCTCAACCCCGGCACGGTGAACTGCCCCGTTGTGGTCAACATCGACGCCTATGAGAGCCTGTCTGACGCGGAGCGGGACGCGCTTGATAGCTCAGTCGATGAGGCGCTTGACCACTACCTGGCAAACTATGCCTCCCTGCTGGAGCGTTGGGACAGCGTGCTGGCTGAAAAGGGTGTGAAGAAAGTTGAGATTGCGCCCGAAGTGATCGCTGAATTCCGCGCGACGGCTGCGGATCCCATCCGCGACAAGTGGATCGCGGATATGGAAGCGCAGGGCTTGCCGGGTCAGGAGCTCTATGACCTCGTGGTCAAGACGCTCGCGGACGCAAAAGCAGGGGGCAGCTAACCCCAGCGTGGGTTTGCCAGAATGCCAATGACCATCGGAGTGGGCCGCAGCCCACTCCTTTCTTGTCTAAAAGGAGCCAAAGATGGCTGGATCGGCCGCCGTCCTGGAGGATTCCAGCACGCTGAGTAAGCTTGACCGCATGCTTGTTCCGGTGGAGCGCTTTGCAGCACTGCTCTCGGGCTTGGCGATCTTTTCGCTCATGTTTCTCGCCGCCTACTCGGTCACCGGGCGCAAGTTCTTTGCCTCGCCTATGTTGGGATACGTCGATTACATCGAAGCGGCGATGCCCATCATTGCGATCATGGGTGTCTCTTATGTGCAGCGGGATGGCACGCATATTCGGATGGACATGCTGGTATCCGCCCTCAAAGGCCGCGCGCTTTGGTTTTTCGAACTCTTGTCGGTGTTGCTGATCCTCATCTTGATGGTCGCGCTCACCTGGGGCGCTTGGGAACACTTTGACCGCTCGTTTGACTGTGCGCGGCCCCTGTGTAGCCGCGATAGCTCCATTGACGTGGGCATTCCGATTTGGCCCAGCAAGCTTGTCGTGCCCATTGCTTTCGGCGTGCTCGTCCTGAGATTGCTTTTGCAGGCTTGGGGTTTTGGTCGGGCTTTGATCCTGGGGCTGGAAAATCCCGTGGCCGTCCCCTTGAGCCTGAGCGTCGCAGAGCAGGCCCGCCTTGAGGCCGAAGCGCTGGAAGGGGCAGACTAGTGGAACCGATCGAGATTGGGCTTTGGGTCTCGGGCGGTCTTCTCGTCCTGGTGATCTTGGGCATGCGGGTGGCCTTTGCCGCGGGCCTGGCAGGCTTTGTGGGTTTGGTTTGGCTGCGCTGGAATGGGTTCGACTATGATCCAGCGCGCTTTTGGAAGGCGGTTGAAATCAGCGTGAAGATTGCGGGGCTCACCCCGCATTCAAAGGTCTCCGCCCAGGTGCTGAGCCTAATCCCCGTCTTCATCATGATAGGCTACATGGCCTATTACGCCAAGCTCACCAGCGCGCTTTTCGAGGCCTGCAAGCGGTGGTTTGCCTGGGTGCCGGGCGGGCTTGCCGTCTCCACCGTTTTTGCCACCGCAGGTTTTGCCGCCGTCTCCGGGGCATCGGTCGCGACAGCAGCGGTCTTTGCCCGTATCGCGATCCCTGAGATGCTCAAGGTGGGCTACAACAAGCAGTTCGCGGCAGGCGTTGTCGCGGCGGGCGGGACATTGGCCTCGCTCATACCGCCCTCGGCGATCCTGGTGATCTACGCCATCATCGTGGAGCAGGACGTGGGAAAGCTCCTGCTCGCGGGCTTCATTCCTGGCGCGTTCTCAGCGATCGTCTATGCCTCGCTGATCATCGGCCTCGCGGTCGTTTTCAAAACCGTGGGCCCCCCCGTCACCGGGTTCTCCTGGCGCGAGCGTTTCGTCTCGCTGCCCCCTGCTTTGCCCATCGTGGCTGTCGTGGTGATCATCATCTTCTTTGTCTACAACCCCTTTGGCGATGCTTGGGGCACGCCCACCGAAGGCGGTGCAGTCGGGGCCTTCATCGTCTTTCTCATGGCGCTTTATCGCGGCATGCGTTGGACGCAGTTGAAAGACGCGCTGCTCGACACGGCAAAGCTCACCGTGATGATCTTCACGATCATCTGGGGCGTGCTGATCTACGTGCGCTTTCTGGGGTTTGCCGAATTGCCAGATGCCTTTGCAACCTGGATCACCTCGCTTGAGATGTCGCCGCTGTTGATCCTGATCTGCATCCTTTTGGCCTATGCGGTCTTGGGCATGTTCATGGACGCGATCGGCATGCTCTTGCTGACCTTGCCGGTGGTCTATCCCGCGGTCATGGCGCTCAACGGGGGCGAGACGGTGAGCGCCGCGGACAGCGCTTTTGGCATGTCGGGTACGATGTGCGCCATCTGGTTCGGGATCCTGGTGGTCAAAATGGCGGAGTTCTGCCTGATCACCCCGCCCATTGGCCTCAATTGCTTCGTCGTGGCGGGCGTTCGGGATGACTTGAACGTGCAGGATGTGTTCAAAGGGGTGATGCCCTTCTTCGTGGCCGACGCCATTACAATCGCGCTCTTGGTGGCGTTTCCGGGGATCGTTTTGTGGCTGCCGTCTCTGGCGGGATGACGCCCACCAGGGAGTCTGGCACGTTACTGCGAAAAATCTTGCAAGATCTCGGCGGCGATTTTGTCGAGCGTTGCCGGCATCGGTGACCTGTTGAAACGCAGGTTGAGGGCCACGTGGTTGACGCCGCTGGTTTCCAACGCCTTGAGGTAGCCCAGCAAGTACCGGGTCCCGCTGGCAAATCCGAGATGGATCGGTCGTGGCGAGGCCTCTGCGTCTGCTAGCAGGTCGATGTAGAGCGACTGCATCACGGGGCGGTCCCATTCGCTATGGGCGCGTGCCCGGGCGCGGTAGTCGGACACGATCTTGCCTTGAGCCACGGGATCACGCGGGTAGGTGATCCAACCGTCGCTTTCTGCGGCGACCCACTCCGGGGACTGTCGGCTGCCGCCCGTGACGAGAAGCGGCAGCCGAGCACCGGTTGGTTTTGGCAACATGTCCATGTCACCGCGCAAATGCCCCTGCTCAAAGGTGGCCTGTGGAAAGTGGCCCGCAATCGCGCGGATGTAGCCCACACTGTCCCGAAACCGCTCTGCGCGGGTCTCATAGCCCATGCTCATCGCCGGATATTCATCTGGCCGATCCCCTGAGGCGATGCCTAAGAGCAATCGGCCGCCCGAAAGCTGGTCCGCGGTCGCCGCCGCCTTGGCCACATGTGCCGGGTGGCGCAGCGGCAAGATCACGCTGGCCACGCCGAGGCCAATGTCACGCGTCGCAACTGAAAGCGCGCCGAGATAGACGAAGGGGTCAAACATTTGACCCGCATCGCCAAAGGAGGGCACATTAAAGGGCACGTCGCGCAGCCAGAGTGCGGAGAAGCCTAGGGCTTCGGCCTGCTGAGCACGCTCCATATGATCCGCCATAGTCGGGGCCAAAGCGTTGGGGTATGCCTCAATCGGCACGATAAGCCCAAGGCTCAGCTGACCCGGTTGAAACACCTTGTTGTAGGCGTGATTGAGCGTCTCAAAGGGTTTTACTTTAGGCTGATCAAGCATGCGTTTCTCCGGCGTGGAGGGGCACATTACCTGCGCCCCGCTCCAGTCTTAGGCCATGTCGTCTTTGCCTTCGATCACATAGTGAAAGCTGGTGGCGCCCTGCGTACGGGCCGCAAGATGCGGGGCGTAGTCGGGGTCATTCATAAAGTTCATAGCCGCTTCTTTTGAAGGCCATTCAATCACAATTCTCAGGGCGGCAGGTTGATCGCTGCCCTCGATCTGCTCGTGATTGGCGGTGCGCGCCAAGTACTTGCCGCCGTGGGCGGCGACAAGCTTGTTCGCGGTGGGCAGGTAGTCTGGGATCCAATCCTCTAATGTGGGTGTGACCGCAAGAACGGAGTAGTAAGCCATGGGACATCCTTTCTATAGCGCCGAAGCGGCGCAGTGCCCCATACCTACTCATCTCATAAACGATATAAACGACCGAGATCTGAATTCAGAATATGCAAACCGAAGATAATCTCGCCCAGATCCTGTTTATCCGCCTGAAATCTGTTTGGCTTTCTCGACCAAAACTTCAGCCTGACGGATTGAGGCATAATCGATGAGCCGTCCGTCGAGGCTGACGGCACCTTTGCCTGCAGCTTCCGCCTCGGCCATGGCGACCAAGATCCGCTCAGCCTTGTCAATTTCCGCGGCTGAAGGGCTCATCACCTCATTGGCGAGCGCGATCTGGCTGGGATGGATTGCCCATTTGCCCTCACACCCGAGAACTGCCGCGCGGTAGGCGGCGGCGCGGTAGCCGTCTGGGTCCGAGAAATCGCCGAAGGGACCGTCGACGGGGCGCAATCCGTTCGCCCGCGCCGCAACAACCATATTGGCAATCGCTGAATGCCACATGTCGCCCCAATGCACATGGCGCGCGCCCTCGGCATCGGGGTCGGTCAGCACCGAATAGTGCTCGTTCACGCCGCCGATGACGGTCGTGCGAGCGCGCAGCGAAGCGGCGTAATCAGCGACCCCGAAGTGCAGACTTTCGTTGCGGGACGATGCGGCGGCGATTTCGTTCACGTTGCGCATGCCAAGAGCGGTCTCGATGATGTGCTCAAAGCCAATGCGCTTGTCATATCCCATGGCGTCTTCGATCTGGGTGACCATCATGTCCACGGCGTAGACGTCCGCCGCTGTGCCCACTTTGGGGATCATGATCAGGTCGAGGCGCGCCCCCGCCTGTTCCACCACGTCAACCACATCGCGGTACATATAGTGGGTATCCAGGCCGTTGATGCGCACCGACATCGATTTTTTGCCCCAATCGACTTCATTGAGCGCTTTGATGATGTTCTTGCGGGCCTGGACTTTTTCGTCGGGTGCCACCGCGTCCTCAAGGTCGAGAAAGATGATGTCGGCGTCCGATTGCGCCGCCTTTTCAAACATTTGCGGCTGGCTCCCCGGAACAGCGAGCTCAGAACGGTTCAAGCGGCCAGGCGCTTGGCGGACGGCGTGGAAAGACATGGGTCACCCTCTCTATGCGACAGAAAATGTCGCCCTAATGGATCTGCTCGCAAGAGCCTGTCAAGGGGCGTTACGGTCTAGGAAGGGCTCCCGGGCTCATTCGAAGCGCTGATCGCCAGCCGGGAGGAGTAGAAAAACGCGATGGCCTGGCTGCGGTTTTTGACCGCCAGCTTTTCGTATAGATTGGAGAGATGAAACTTGACCGTGTTGATGCTGATCCCAAGCTCTTTGGCCAGTTCTCGGTTGGTCAGCCCCTTGGAGAGTGCCTCAAGCATGGCGCGCTCCTTGCGCGACAACTGCATGATGGGATCGCTTTGCAGGTCGCGCACATCGAGGTAGGGGAAGACCATCTTGCCCGCTGCAACCTCGGCGCAGGTGTCGAGCAGTTGTTCTGCCTCGCTTGAGCGCGAAGCAAACGCCGCCGCGCCCGCTGACATGGCCAGTCGCGGCAGGTCTCCGGTCTCTTTGGCATAAACCACAATGCGCGGCGGTGCCGGTTGGTCGCGCAGCACCTCAATGAGCTTGGCACCGCCCAGCACCGGCAGGTTCCAGTCGATGATCCCGACCTGGATGGGAACGCGCATCGCGGTGCTCAAAAACCCTTCAGCGGTGGCTGCGGTGGCCACCAAGGAAAACCGCCTGTCCTTTTCAATGATTTCCGACAGCGCTGCCAGCACGAGCGGATTGCTGTCGCCCAGGATGATGTCTATTGCCATGCCACCTACGTAAACTTCTGATTAACCTTTGAAAATCGGCGAAAAACTACCCATTTCGGGTCAAATTCTCTCGTATACGACCGTATTCAATACTTTAGGGTGGGTAAAATACCACCCAATTAGCTACCCATTCGTACACTAAAGGCCGTTTTCTTCTTATGCAACTCCCCTAAATACATCCAATGAAGATCACAGCACTTATTGGAGACGCCCCAGGGCATCGGAGGAGATAGCATGAACGCACCGACCACTTTTCCACAGTTGGACATTCCTGAGACAATCGCAGCCGGTCCCGGGCCGGGCAACACAGATGCGCGGGTGCTCGCACGCTACGCTGGCGCTGGTTTGGCGGATCACATGCATGCGGACGTCCTGCGGGGAATGGTCGAGAGCAAGAAAATGCTGCGCGACGTGATGGGCACCCAGAACGTGCACACCTTTGGCGTCGCAGGCACCGGGTGGAGCGGACTCGACATGCTCTTTTCTGTTGTTATGCCCGGTGACAAGGTGGTGATGTTCGTTAATGGCACGTTTTCTGGCATCGACGGCTTGACCGTGCGCATGAAAGCAGCAACGGCCGAGGAGCTGGCCGCTAATTCCCTCGACCCACAGACAGAAAATGTGGTGATCATCGACGTCCCGCACGGCCAGAGTGTGACCGGTGAGATCGTGGAGGCGGCACTGGCCGAGCACAAGCCCAAGTGGGCGGCGATGGCCCATTGGGAAACAGGCTCAGGTCGGGTGAATGACATCCAAGGCTTTTCGGACGCCTGTGAAAAGCATGGTGCGATGGGTCTGATCGATGCGGTCTCCAGCCTCGGCGTGGGTGATTTCCACATTGACGACTATCCGGGCGTGCACGGCTGGGCGTCGTGCCCCCAGAAGGGCATCTGCTGCCTGCCGCTGACTTATGCGCCGGTTTCTTTTTCGGACGCCTACATTGAGGCGCTGCGGGCCACTGGCACGCGCACATTTTGTCACCATCCAATCCTTGAGGCGCGGCACTGGGGCATCATAGACGGAAAAGACGTTGAGAAAGGCACCTACCATCGCACCCATTCGGCCTATGCGGTCTCAGCCTTCCACGAAGCACTCCGCATCTGCCTGCAAGAAACCATCGCGACGCGTGCGGCGGACTACGCCTATCATGAGGCTGCGCTCCGGGCGGCGGTGGAGGCCATGGGCTGCGATGTGACGTCAAACATGCCCTCGCTCGTGGTGCTGAACCTGCCGCCAGCGCTCGCGGGTCGCGAAATGGAGTTGGTGCAGCACTGCCGGGCCCAGAACTTTGGCATTTGGCCCACCTTGTCCGAGCCAGTTCAGGTGCGCATCGGCATTCTCAACCTGCTGAGCGAGACCGCGATCACCGACATCGTCAACCGCTTTGCCCAAGCCGTGCGCGATCTTGGCGGTGAGGTTGATCAGGCGGCGGTCGATGCGGTGCTCAAGCAGCACTACGACACAGCGATTGCGGCAGAGTAGCAGGCCGCCGACCGATAAGAGACGGCGCGACTTCAGGGAGGAACGACATGGATATCCACGAATACCAAGCCAAGGAGGTGCTCTCGGGTTTCGGTGTGACCGTCCCCGATGGCGCGCTGGCCTATAGCCCCGAACAAGCTGCCTACCGGGCCCGCGAACTCGGTGGGGAACGGTGGGTGGTCAAGGCTCAGATCCACGCAGGCGGCCGTGGCAAGGCTGGTGGCGTCAAGCTCTGCTGCAGCGATGTCGAGATCCATGAGGCTTGTGAGACGCTCTTTGGCATGAAGCTCGTAACGCACCAGACTGGCCCTGAAGGCAAAGGCGTTTACCGCGTCTATGTTGAGGCGGCGGTCCCCATCGCGCAAGAGATTTACTTGGGCTTTGTCCTGGATCGCACGACCCAACGCGTGATGATCGTGGCCTCTGCCGAAGGCGGGATGGAGATCGAAGAGATCTCTGCGAGCAAGCCGGAGTCGATTGTGCGCTCGGTTGTTGAGCCGGCCGTGGGTCTGCGAGATTTCCAGTGCCGCCAGATGGCTTTCAAGCTGGGCATCCAGCCGCGATTGGTGCAGCAGATGGTCCGCACGCTGCAAGGCTGCTACCGCGCCTTCACCGAACTCGACGCGACCATGGTTGAGATCAATCCGCTCGTGATCACCGAAGACGAGCGTGTGATCGCGCTCGATGCCAAAATGTCCTTTGATGACAACGCTCTCTTTCGTCACCCTCAGATTTCTGAGCTGCGCGATAAAAGCCAAGAAGATCCGCGGGAAAGCCGGGCGTCCGACCGCGGTCTGAACTACGTCGGCCTCGACGGCAACATCGGCTGCATCGTGAACGGGGCGGGCCTCGCCATGGCAACCATGGACACGATCAAGCTGGCGGGCGGCGATCCGGCAAACTTTCTAGACATCGGCGGCGGGGCCACGCCTGAGCGCGTCGCCAAAGCGTTCCGCCTCGTGCTGTCGGACAAGAAGGTGCAAGCGATCCTGGTGAACATCTTTGCAGGCATCAACCGCTGCGACTGGGTCGCCGAAGGCGTCGTTCAGGCCATGCGCGAGGTTGAGATCGACATGCCCGTGATTGTGAGGCTCGCAGGGACCAACGTGGAAGAGGGTCAAAAGATCCTTGCGAAATCGGGTTTGCCCATCATTCGCGCCGCAACGCTCAGTGAGGCGGCCGAGAGGGCGGTTGGCGCATGGAAAAGCGATGTTTCGCACAACAATGACTTGAGGGCTGCATCATGAGCATCTTGCTTGATCAGAACACCCGCGTGCTCGTGCAGGGCATCACCGGCAAAATGGCGCGGTTTCACACCCAAGACATGGTGAACTACGGAACAAATGTGGTCGGCGGTGTGGTGCCAGGCAAGGGCGGTGAGCAGGTCGAGGGTGTGCCTGTCTTTGACACCGTCGAGGAAGCTGTCGCCGAGACTGGCGCGGAAGCTTCTTTGGTTTTTGTGCCGCCGCCTTTTGCAGCGGACAGCATCATGGAGGCCGCGGATGCCGGTATCCGCTATTGCGTCTGCATCACCGATGGGATCCCGGCGCAGGACATGATCCGCGTGAAACGCTACATGTTCCGCTATTCAAAAGAACGGCGGATGGTCCTGACAGGGCCGAATTGCGCGGGCACCATCAGCCCGGGAAAAGCGCTTCTGGGCATCATGCCCGGGCACATTTACCTGCAAGGCAACGTGGGCATCGTCGGGCGCTCCGGCACGCTGGGGTATGAGGCCGCGAGCCAGTTGAAAGAGCGCGGGATCGGCGTGTCCACGTCGGTCGGCATTGGCGGGGATCCAATCAATGGCTCCTCTTTCAAGGACATCCTGGAGCGATTTCAGCAGGATGAGGAAACCCATGTCATCGCAATGATCGGGGAGATCGGCGGACCGCAAGAGGCGGAGGCGGCAGATTACATCCGGGAGCATGTCACCAAGCCGGTTGTGGCCTATGTCGCCGGCCTCACCGCGCCGAAAGGCCGGACGATGGGGCATGCAGGTGCAATCATCTCCGCGTTCGGCGAAAGCGCGTCCGAGAAGGTGGAGATCCTTTCGGCGGCAGGGGTCACTGTGGCTGAACATCCCGCCGAGATCGGCGAAACCATCGCCAAGGTCATGGAGGCCGCTTAAAATGGTGAAACCAAGTGTGCTCGTCACCCGCCGCTGGCCATCCGCTGTGGAAGAAAAGCTGTCGGACAAATATGAGGTGAGGCTCAATCGATCTGACAGGCCGCTCTCAGCAGAGGAGTTCCGCGAGGCGATCCAGCGGTTTGACGCGGTTTTGCCCACGGTTACGGATAAGATTGGACGCGACAGCTTGGACGTGCCGAAGGCGAACACCAAAATCTTTGCCAACTACGGCGTTGGCTACACACACATCGATGTAGATGCGGCCAAAACCCATGGGATCGCGATCACCAACACGCCTGATGTCTTGTCCGAATGTACCGCGGATTTGGCGATGACCCTCATGCTCATGGTGGCCCGGCGGGCCGGAGATGGCGAGCGGGAATTGCGCGCTGGTCAGTGGAACGGCTGGCGGCCCACGCATCTGGTGGGCACTAAGGTGTCTGGCAAGACCCTCGGCATTGTCGGCTTTGGCCGCATCGGCCAGGAGATGGCGCGGCGGGCGCATTTTGGCTTTGGGATGAAGATCCTTGTGCAAAACCGCTCCTCCGTCCGACCGGACGTCCTCGCTCAATTCGGTGCCACGCAGGTCGACACGCTGGACGCGCTTTTGCCGCAATGTGATTTCGTCTCCTTGCACTGCCCCGGTGGCGCGGGAAATGCAAAATTGATCAACAGCCGACGCTTGGATCTGATGAAAGAGGACGCCTTTCTCATCAACACCGCCAGGGGCGAGGTTGTGGACGAAGCGGCGCTGGCGCAAGCCTTGATGTTCGAGACAATCGGTGGCGCTGCACTTGACGTCTTTGAGCGAGAGCCCGCCGTCAATCCGATGCTGGCGCAGTGCGACAATCTCGTGATGCTGCCCCATCTCGGCAGCGCAACCCGGGAAGCGCGCCAGGCCATGGGCTTTCGCGTGCTCGACAATCTCAACGACTTTTTTGAAGGCAAAGCGCCGCGCGACCGCGTGGCCTAAAAGGAGCTAATCGATGAATGCACCGCACCGTGAAGCTGCGTTTTTTGCCAGCGACCTCGACAAAACCGATCCCGCGATCTTTGGCGCGATCACCCGCGAGCTGGGGCGTCAGCGCGATGAAATCGAGCTGATTGCGTCTGAAAACATCGTCTCGACCGCCGTTTTGCAGGCGCAAGGCTCGGTTATGACGAACAAATACGCCGAAGGATACCCCGGGCGGCGGTACTACGGCGGCTGCCAGTATGTCGACGAAGCCGAGGTGCTGGCCATGGAGCGCGCCTGCGCACTTTTTGGCTGCGGCTTTGCGAATGTTCAGCCCAATTCGGGCAGCCAAGCCAACCAGGGCGTGTTTTTGGCGCTTTTGCAGCCAGGTGATACGATCCTTGGCATGAGCCTTGACGCCGGTGGGCACCTTACCCACGGGGCGCGGCCGAACCAATCGGGCAAGTGGTTCAATGCGGTGCACTACGGCGTCGACCGGGAGACGCTTAATGTCGATTACGATGAGATTGAGGCACTTGCTCTTCAGCACAAGCCCAAGCTCATCATCGCCGGCGGGTCGGCCATCCCACGCCAGCTTGACTTTGCGCGTTTCCGGGCGATTGCGGACAAGGTGGGGGCTTATCTTTTGGCGGATGTTGCGCATTTCGCGGGGCTGATTGCGGCGGGCGTCTACCCTTCGCCCTTTCCCCATGTCGATGCCGCAACCACCACGACGCACAAGACACTGCGCGGGCCACGCGGGGGGATGATCCTCACCAATGACGAGGCGCTGGCGAAGAAGTTTAACTCTGCCATTTTTCCCGGTCTGCAGGGTGGGCCTTTGATGCATGTGATTGCTGCCAAAGCTGTGGCTTTTGGCGAAGCGCTGCTGCCCTCTTTCAAGGATTACCAAAAGCAGGTGATTGCAAATGCGCAGGCGCTTGCCGATGAACTTCAGCAGGGCGGGCTCAGCGTCGTGACGGGCGGCACCGACACCCATCTCATGCTGGTGGATCTGCGGCCCAAGGGCGTGAAAGGCAACATGGCCGAAGCCGCCCTTGGCCGGGCGCACATCACCTGCAACAAAAACGGCATTCCTTTTGACACCGAAAAGCCCACCATTACTTCGGGGCTCCGTTTGGGATCACCGGCAGCAACAACACGGGGTTTTGCTGAGGCGGAGTTTCGGCAAGTGGGCAAGTGGATTGTTGACGTTATGGACGGGCTGAAGGCGTCAGATGGCGCTCCAAATCCCGCGGTCGAAGATCGTGTACGGGCCGAAGTCATAGATCTTTGTGCGCGCTACCCGATTTACGGATAGCCATTGCGCCTGCGGGAGGTAACCCCGAGGGCGGTTGTCACTGCCGCAGACAGAGGCCACAGTCCGTTCAAAGACACAACGGGCTGACCCTTGATCGACATCAGAGACCTTGAGTTCCTTACTGCGCTCGCGCGACGCAAGCATTTTGCGCGCGCGGCCGAAGACTGCGGCGTTTCGCAGCCCGCGTTTTCAATGCGCATCCGGAAGATAGAAGAGGGGTTGGGCGTTCCTCTGGTGCAGCGCGGCAACCGGTTTCAGGGCTTTACCACAGAAGGCGCGACTGTCCTGCGCCACGCCATGAAAATCATGGACGGCCTAAAGACGATGGAGCAAGACATCCGCTCCGCGCAGGGCGATATCAGCGGTGCCTTGTCGGTCGGCGTGATCCCCACGGCGGTGAACCATGCGGCACAGGTCGTCAAACACCTTCACGGACAGCATCCGAACATTCGCGTTACACTGCAGACAGCCACGTCGCTGGCGATCCAGCAAGGCATTGAGAATGGGCGCTTTGATGCGGGCTTTACCTATGCTGAGGGCCTGGCGAGCGAGCTCTTGCGCATCGATTTGCTCTATCAAGAGGGCTATTTGCTGTTTGCGCCAAAACACCTCGTACCCATGCACGAAGGCAGCATCACGTGGGCGCAAGCGGCTGAAGTACCGCTCAGCTTGCTTGAGCCAGAGATGCAAAATCGCCGAATTATCGATAAAGTGTTCAGCGATCTGGGCATGGTGCCCAAGGTGATCACGCAGTCGAGCGGGTTCCTGACCTGCGTTGTCTTGGCCCGCGAAGGCGTCACGGCGACAATCATGCCTGGGCAAATCGCTGATATCTTTGCGCATATCGACGGCGTGCTGACCCTGCAATTGGTCGAACCGGAGTTGGAAAAGCCGGTCGGCTTGATCAGCCGCGCGCGCGATTTGAACCTGCCCAGCGTTGAAGCGCTGCGCGCAGCCTGCCTCGAATTTCAATAAGTAACGCTTATCTCTACATCAGAATATGAATATTGACGGTCATTTTTGCTGATGTACTTTTATGGTAAATTCCTTGGTATGCAGGCACCCAAATGGCACCTTTTGACGCGCAAGGCGGCGTATGGAAAAAGAAAGGGACGGGTAAGTCCCGCAAGCACACGAAGGGCCGTCAGTTTGATGATCAGGCTCTTGTGGAAGTCCAATCCCTGATCGGAGAGCGACCCAGGAAGCGCGATCTCCTTATCGAATTTTTGCATTTGATTCAAGATGCTTACGGGCACCTGTCCGCACGGCATATTGCTGCTTTGGCGCATGAAATGCGGCTGGCGCAGGCTGAGGTCTACGAGGTCGCGACCTTTTATGCGCACTTCGATGTGGTCAGCGAGGGAGAGGTGCCACCGCCCGCGCTCACCATCCGAGTGTGCGACTCGCTTTCCTGCGAACTGGCGGGCGCGCAACAGTTGAAGGCCGCGCTCGAAGACGGTTTGGACCCAAGCGAGGTTCGCGTGGTGCATGCGCCCTGCATGGGGCGCTGTGACACGGCCCCGGTGCTGGAGCTGGGACATAGCCACATTGATCATGCGACACCGGAGAAAGTGCGGGCGGCCATCGCGGCGGATGACACCCACGCGCATATCCCTGACTATGAGGCTTTGGACGCCTACCGCGCGGCGGGGGGCTACGACACCCTGCTGGACCTGCGTGCCAACGGCGATTGGGAAGACGTGCAGGAGGCTGTGCTCTCCAGCGGTTTGCGTGGCCTTGGCGGTGCCGGGTTCCCGTCTGGCAAGAAGTGGGGGTTTGTGCGGATGAACGCCGGCCCACGCTATTTGGCTGTGAATGGCGACGAGGGCGAGCCGGGCACCTTCAAAGATCGTTACTACCTTGAGCGCACGCCGCATCTTTTCCTGGAGGGCATGTTGATCGCGGCCTGGGCGGTGGAGGCGGATACGGCGTTCATCTATCTGCGGGATGAATATCCGGCGGTGCGCGAGATCCTGATCCGCGAGATCGCCGCGCTGGAGGCGGCGGGGATCGTCGATCCTGGCTACATTGATCTGCGCCGCGGGGCAGGGGCCTACATCTGCGGCGAAGAAAGCGCGATGATCGAGAGCATCGAAGGCAAGCGCGGGTTGCCCCGCCACCGTCCGCCCTTTGTGGCGCAGGTGGGGATCTTCAACCGTCCGACGCTTGTGCACAACATCGAGACACTGCTCTGGGTCGCGCGGGTTCTGCGCGAGGGGCCCGAGATGCTGAGCAGTGTGGAGCGCAACGGCCGCAAGGGGCTGCGCAGCTACTCCGTCTCGGGCCGGGTGAAAAACCCCGGTGTGCATCTTTTGCCCGCGGGATCGACGATCCTCGACATCATTGAGGCGGCGGGCGGCATGTGCGACGGGCATGTCTTCAAAGCCTATCAGCCGGGCGGGCCGTCCTCAGGCTTGCTGCCTGCCTCCATCAACGATGTGCCGCTCGATTTCGATACGTTGCAGCCCTTGGGCACCTTTATCGGCTCCGCCGCTGTGGTGGTTTTGTCGGATCAAGACAGCGCAAAGGCCGCCGCGCTCAACATGCTGCGGTTCTTTGAAGATGAAAGCTGCGGGCAGTGTACGCCTTGCCGCGCGGGCTGCGAAAAGGCGGTGAAGCTGATGCAGGCGGAGACTTGGGATCAAGACCTGCTGACCGACCTCTGCGATGTGATGGGCGATGCCTCAATCTGCGGTCTGGGACAGGCGGCCCCTAACCCGATCCGGTCGGTCATGAAACACTTTGCGGAGGAGATCTGAGATGCCCGATGGATCACAGCTGGCCACGGTCACCTTCACCCTCAATGGCAAAGACGTCACCGTGCCGGAAGGGGCCACCATCTGGGAGGCCGCGTATGGGCAAGGGCTGAAGATCCCGCATCTGTGCCACAAGCCTGCCAAAGGCTACACGCCAGATGGGAATTGCCGCGCCTGCATGGTTGAGGTGGAGGGGGAGCGCACGCTCGTCGCCTCCTGCATCCGACCCGCAGCCGACGGCATGGTGGTCAATACCGACAGCGCGCGGGCCACCAAGGCGCGCAAGATGGTGGTCGAACTGCTGGCCGCAGACCAGCCCGAGGTGAAGCACGACGCCTCATCTCATTTCTGGGAGATGGCCGAGCTCAATGACGTGAGCGAGAGCCGCTTTCCAGCCAAAGCGCCCGACCATGTGCCGCTTCTGGATGACAGCCACGTGGCGATGCGGGTCAACCTGGATGCCTGCATCAACTGCAACCTTTGTGTGCGGGCCTGTCGGGATGTGCAGGTCAACGATGTGATCGGCATGTCGGGGCGTGGGGCCACCTCAAAGATCGTCTTTGACCAGGACGACCCTATGGGCGATTCCTCTTGTGTGGCTTGCGGCGAATGCGTGCAGGCCTGCCCAACTGGCGCGCTCATGCCTGCAACCGTACTCGATGACACGCAGGCGGGGGACAGCAAAGATTTCGACCGCGAGGTCAAGAGCGTTTGCCCCTATTGCGGCGTGGGCTGTCAGATCAGCTTTAAGGTCAAGGACGACAAGATCAAATACGTCGATGGCATCGATGGTCCGGCCAATGAGAACCGGCTTTGCGTGAAGGGGCGTTTTGGATTTGACTATATCCACCACCCGCACCGGTTGACCAAGCCGCTCATTCGCCGCGAAGACGCGCCGCCGAAAGGGCTGAATGTGAATCCTGGCAATTGGCAGACCCACTTCCGGGAGGCGACTTGGGACGAAGCACTTGATTTCGCGGCGGGCGGCATGGCGCGCCTTAGGGCGGAGCGCCCGACCTATATCGCCGGATTTGGGTCAGCGAAGTGCTCGAACGAAGAGGCGTATCTCTTCCAAAAGCTCATCCGGCAAGGTTTTGGCCACAACAATGTGGATCACTGCACCCGGCTATGCCATGCCTCCTCGGTTGCGGCGTTGTTGGAGAACGTAGGCTCGGGCGCAGTCTCAGCCACGTTCAACGAGATTGAGAACGCCGATGTTGCGATCGCCATCGGCTGCAACCCGATGGAGAACCACCCCGTCGCGGCGACGTATTTCAAGCAGTTCACCAAGCGCGGTGGCAAGCTGATCGTGATGGACCCGCGCGGGCACGGTCTGAAACGCTTTGCCAGCCATATGCTGCAGTTCAAGCCCGGCGCGGATGTTTCCATGTTGAACGCGATCATGAATGTGATCGTGGAAGAGGAGCTCTACGACCGCCAGTACATCCAGGCCTTCACCGAAGGCTGGGAGGAGATGAAAGATCACCTCAAGGGCTTCCCACCGGAGAAGATGGCCGCCGTCTGCGGAATCGAGGCGGATGTGCTGCGCGATGTCGCGCGCACCTTTGCTGGGGCCAATGCAGCGATGATCTTTTGGGGCATGGGCGTGAGCCAGCACGTGCACGGCACGGATAACTCGCGCTGCCTCATCTCACTGGCCCTGATGACAGGGCAGGTGGGGCGGCCGGGTGCCGGTTTGCACCCGCTGCGGGGGCAGAACAACGTGCAAGGGGCATCCGACGCGGGGCTGATCCCGATGTTCCTGCCGGATTACCAGACGGTAACAGACGACGGCGTACGGTCTGCGTTCACCGAGGTTTGGCAGTCAGAAGATTTCTCGAACCAGAAAGGCCTCACGGTCGTTGAGATTATGGATGCGATTCATGCCAATGACATTAGGGGGATGTATATCCTGGGAGAGAATCCCGCCATGTCGGACCCGGATGCCGAGCACGCGCGCGATGCGCTGGCCAAGCTCGAACACCTGGTGGTGCAAGATATCTTCCTGACCGAAACGGCGAATTTTGCCGATGTGATCCTGCCGTCATCGGCCTGGTACGAAAAGTCGGGCACGGTCACCAACACCAATCGTCAGGTCCAGATGGGGCGGCCGGTGACGCCGCCGCCCGGTGAGGCAAAGGAGGATTGGTGGATTGAGGTGGAACTGGCCAAGCGCCTGGGCCTCAATTGGACCTACACGCACCCGTCAGAGGTTTTTGCCGAGATGAAGCTCAATATGCCCTCACTCGACAACATCACGTGGGAGCGGTTGGAGAAAACGGCTGTGACCTACCCATCGCTGACCCCTGATGATCCAGGCCAACCGATTGTGTTCATGGACGGCTTCCCACGCGCGGATGGACGCGCCAAGTTCACCCCCGCCAGCGTCTTGCCGCCTGATGAACTGCCCGATGATGATTATCCGTTTGTGCTGATGACCGGCCGGCAGCTTGAGCATTGGCATACCGGGTCCATGACCCGGCGCAGCAAAGTGCTCGACGCGGTGGAGCCGGAGGCAAACTGCTCTCTGCACCCGCGTTCTTTGCGTGAGCTTGGAGTGGCACCGGGGGATTACATTCGCCTGACAACGCGACGTGGCAGCGTGACGGTGCTGGCCCGTTCGGACCGTGCGGTGTCAGAAGGCAACGTCTTCTTGCCCTTCGCTTACGTGGAGGCCGCGGCCAACATCCTCACCAACCCGGCCTTGGACCCGTACGGTAAGATCCCGGAGTTTAAGTTCTCCGCCGTGCGTGTGGAGAGGGCAGAGGACGCCATCGCAGCAGAGTGAGGCCCAGCCTCACTCTGTAAAGATCGCGCTCAAATCGTTATCGAAAAACAGCCCGACGCCGATGCCGAGCATCAGCGCCAGGATGAGTTTGACCCGCAGACTCATGTGTTACGACTCAACCTTTGTTGCGGTGGGTGCAACCGCCTGCTGACCGCTGCGGCGCGAGAACAGTCGCGCCTTTAGATTCTCCCAGAGCTTTGCCATGCCGAGCGGCTCATAGATCATAAAGACGATAATCAGGACCCCGAAGACGACCAGTTCAATGGACGAGATGATGGTCGCGTCGATCATGCCGTGGAAGAGCTCATTGCCCAGCGTGTTCAGCACCACCGGGAAGAGAAGGATAAAGGCAGCCCCGATGAAGGCCCCGTTGATCGTGCCCAAGCCGCCCAGGATCACCATAAAGAGGATCCGAAAGCTGAGCTTGATGTCAAAGGCAACCGGTTCCATCGATTTCAGATAGGTGAAGGCAAAGAGCGCCCCAGCAACGCCGCAGAAAAACGCGCTTATCGCAAAAGCCTGCAGCTTGGTGCGCAAGAGCGAGATGCCCATGCTTTCCGCGGCGATATCCATGTCGCGCACCGCCATCCAGTTTCGCCCGGTACTGCCCCGCGTCATGTTGATCGCGAGCAGGGTCAAAACAGTGACCGTGATCAGAACGACGATGTACATCTCCAGCGGTGAGGTGAACTCACGCCCAAAGATCACGATGTCCTGCGCGGTGATGATGCCGGAGGTGTCGTAGTTCTTGAACCAGCCAAACTTGTCGATCATCCAGATGATAAAGAACTGCGAGGCCAGCGTGGCGACCATGAGGTAGATCCCGCGGACCCGAAGGCTGGGCAGGCCAAAGATGATCCCAAAGAACGCCGCAACCAGACCGGAGAGCATTAGGTTGATGGGGAAGGGGATGAAGGGTAGGCGAAGCTCTAGGTTAAAGAGCGCAAAGGCACCCGCCGCCATGAACCCGGCCGCGCCAAGGGCCAATTGGCCCGCGTATCCCATCACGATCTGCTGACCTATCGCGGCGAGCGAGAGGCAGAGCCAGGGGATCAGGATCGAAGAGTACCAATAGTCGGTCTGCACGATGAAGGGGATGACCGCCAACCCGAGCCCCATGAGGACAACGAAATTTGCCATGTCGGAGCGTGTGTAGCTCATTAAAACAGGTGAAGATGCCATGTGTGAACCTCGCTACACGCGCCGGATTATTTTTTCGCCGAAGAGCCCTTCGGGCCGCCACAGCAAGAAGAAGATGGCGAGCACAAAAGGTGCCCAGCCCTCGATGGCCCCGCCGAAGTAGGGGCCGATGTAGACCTCAAGCACCTTCTCGGTCGCCCCGATGATCAGCCCGCCGACAATGGCCCCCGGGATCGACGAGAACCCGCCGATGATCAGAACCGGCAGCGCTTTGAGTGCGAGATCGACGAGCGCGAACTGCACGCCCGCGCGCGCGCCCCACATCATACCGGCAACCAGCGCCACGATGCCTGCCGCCGTCCAGACCATCAGCATAATGCTGCTCAGGGGGATGCCGATGGAGCTTGCCGCGCCAGGGTCATCCGCCACGGCCCTCAGGCCGAGACCCATTTTGGTGTACTTGAACGAGAGGGCGAGCACGATGATCAGCACGGCCGCCACCAGGCCCGCTGTGAGATCGAGCGCGGAGATAAAGAGGCCGGTTGTGTCGATGATCCACTGGATTGGGAAATCACCGATGCCCAGATCGAGCCTGCGCACTTCGACGCCCCAGGCGGCTTGGGCGAGCCCTTCAAGGACAAAGCCCAACCCAATGGTGGCCATCAAAAGCGTATCCTCGCTCTGATTTCGCAAGGGTTTGAGCACCAAACGTTCCGTTGCCAGCCCCACCAGGGCCATCAGCAGGATGGTTACAAAGAAGGCCACCACAAAGGGCAGGCCCAATTCCATGAAGCCCACAAAGGACAAGACGGCGAAAAACACCATCGCGCCTTGGGCAAAGTTGAAGGTGGAGGAGGCTTTATAGATCAGCACGAAGCCCAAAGCGACCAGCGAGTACATCGTGCCCGCCAGAAGCCCGGCCACGACCACCTCGATGAAGAATAGAAAATCAGTCATGAGCCACCCCCAGATAGGCGTCGATTACGTCTTGGTTGTTGCGCACCTCGTCAGGCGGCCCGTCCCCGATGATCTTGCCGTAATCGAGCACGACGACATTGTCCGAGATGTCCATCACCACCCCCATGTCATGCTCAATCAGCACCATGGTGGTGCCCAGTTCGTCATTCACCTTGAGGATAAAGCGGCACATCTCGCGCTTTTCCTCTACGTTCATGCCCGCCATCGGCTCATCCAGCAGCAGCACCTGCGCCTCGGTGGCCAGCGCGCGACCCAGTTCCACCTTCTTTTGCAGACCGTAGGGGAGCTTGCCCACCGGGGTGTCGCGAATATGGGTGATCTCAAGAAACTCCACGATTTCTTCGCAGTGTTTGCGGTTGTCGCGTTCTTCTTTCATCGCTTTGGGCAGCTGCAGCGCCACGTCCATGAAGCTTGCCGTCATATGCAACTGCCGGCCCACCAGAATATTGTCGAGCACGGACATCCGCTTGAAAAGCGCGAGGTTCTGGAAGGTGCGGGAGATGCCGATCTGCGCAATGATGTTGGGGCTGATCTTTTCCAGCACCTTGCCCCGAAATTTGATCTGACCCTCTTGCGGTTTGTAGATCCCGTTGATGCAGTTCAGGAGTGAGCTCTTGCCGGCACCATTCGGGCCGATGATGGCCCGGATCTCATGTTCTAGCACGTTGAAAGAGGTGTCCGTGATGGCCTTCACCCCCCCAAAGCTCAACGAGATGTTGCTCACCTCAAGGATCGGTCCGCCGATCGGAAAGGTACGGGCCTGTTCGGGCATAACGGCGTTTGGTTCTGCGTTCATGGCATATGGCTCAACTATGATGGAGGTCGGCGTGACGCGCGCTGTCTTCGCGCAGCACATCACGGAAATTCTTGCGGCCTTCTTTCGAGATGCCGAGATAGAGCTCTTTGACCTTGTCATCGGTCAGCAAACTTTCGGCGGAGCCGTGCAGCATCACGTGGCCGGTCTCGATGATGTAGCCGTAGTCTGCGTTGCGCAGGGCCACGTTTGTGTTCTGCTCGGCCAGAAGAATGCTCACGCCTTCTTTTTGGTTGAGCTCGTTCACGATGTTGAAAATCTCAGCGACGAGTTGCGGCGCGAGGCCCATCGAGGGCTCATCCAAGAGCAGCATTTTGGGCTTCGCCATCATGGCACGCGCCACCGCGACCATTTGCTGTTCCCCGCCGGACGTAAAGCCTGCCTGGCTTTTGCGCCGGTCTTTCAAGCGATTGAAATAGCTGTAGATCTTTTCAAGCTCATTGCGGATGTCTGCCTTGCTGAGCTTGCGAGAGTAAGCCCCCGCGATGATGTTCTCTTCGACCGTGAGGTGGCCAAAGCACCGGCGTCCTTCCAGGACTTGTACAAGCCCCAAGCCGACCATGTCGGCGGGGTCCTGATTGGTCACGCCCACCCCGTCATAGGTGATGGAGCCTTTGGTCACCTTACCGCGCTCGCCTGCGAGCATGGTGGAGATCGATTTGAGCGTCGTGCTCTTTCCAGCGCCGTTGCCGCCGAGAAGGGCCACGATCTTGCCGCGCGGGACAGAAAGTGAGACGTCGTGCAGGGCTGCGATCACACTGTCATAGATGACTTCAATGGTATCGATTTCGAGGATGTTGTCCGTGGCTTGCATATCGCGATCCGTTTGGAGGTCGTCTTTGTCTCATGGCCGGGTGGTATCCCGGCCATGAGCGTTTTGCGCACTCAAGTGCCGCGGTTTACGAGCACTCTCGTGGTGTGATGCCGTTCTCTTGAGCAAACTTGGCCGCAGAAGCTTCCACCAGTCCACGGATGTAGCCGGGATCCAGAGGCTCTTCCCAGTCAGAGACTTGCTGGAATTTATCGCCGTCCCACTGCATCATTGCGAACTTGCCCGCGCCTGCGTTTTCGGCGCAGGACATCGCGAAGGGCGCGATCATGCCTTTGATCCCAAGCTCTTCCAGGCGGGCGTCGTCCATGACGAGCGATTCATAGCCTGCACGGAATTCCGCACCAGTCACGGCTTTGCCGACCTTGTCGTGCATCTCCTGCGCGACGCGGAGCGCTTCGATATACGTCACGGCAGCGCCAAGCCCACGGTTCCAGTAGACGGTGCCGATCCGGCTGTCCTCGGACAGGTTGCCCTTGCCAGCACCATATACCTGCTCCTTGATGGCTTGCACCAGTGGGAATTGATCACCGGGCAGAGCATTGGCCATGGCAAAGGTGCCCGTGGCGGCATCACCGGCTGGGAACATGTCCTCTTCAGCGGCACCGAAGGTGACATAGATCAGCTTTTCACGGTCGAACCCGATCCGTGCCGCGTTGGTCATGCCGGTTGAGTTCATGCCGGAGCCCGCGCCCCAGAACGTTACCCAATCGGGGCGCTCTTTGCGAACCTGCAACCACTGGGACTGCTGCTCCAAGCCTGGGGGTGGAATAGAGATTTCCACCAATTCGGCACCCCAGTCCGCCAGGATCGCACGCATCGCGGGAAGGGGCTCGCGGCCATAGGCGCTGTCGATGTGCATATGCACGATCTTCTTGCCCTTCATGTTTTCAACGCCGCCTTCTTGTTCAGCCATGAACTTCAGCTTCACGGCCATCTGCGACCAGTAGTGGCCCGCAGCGTTGAAGACCCAGGGCCATACGGTACCGTCCGCCGCGTCGGTCCGACCATAGCCGTACTGCGCCAGAACAACTTCGTCCTCAGCCATGCGATTGATCACAGCGTAGGCACCAGGCGTGCCCAGCGTGTCAAAAACGACGATGCGCTGGCCGTCTTTTTCCAGCAGGCGCTGATAGCATTCCACCGTCTTCACGGCGTTGTACTCGGTCTCGCACTCTTGCCAGGTGAGCATCACGCCGTTTACGCCGCCGTTCATATTGACGTAGTTCATGTAGTCGATCTGAGCCCCGTAGTATCCGGTGCCCATGGCAGAATAGGGACCGACGCGGCTGCTAGCGACCGGAAAATACTGCGTTTCCTGCGCTACGGCCGTGTCCGGTGCCAAAGTTGCAAAAGCCGCCACAGCTGTGGCTGCCGATGCAAGTCCGTTTCTCAGACTTCTCCATCTCATTGGTTTGTTTCCTCCCGTTGGTTTGGTCGTCAAGTCTTGCGCACCCGTTGATGACATCGGAATTTCGTTCACCGATCCGGCCATGATGGCTCTTTTTCGATGTGCGGTGTGCCGGCGATGCCTGTGCGCGCAGCGGCACTTACGCGCGCTGCAAGTTCATTAAATGATCCCCCGATCCCCTTCCCTAGTGATTCGGCACACAGTTGACCTCGCGCCGACTTTGACTGCGTGCTTACGCACGCAACGCTGCTCATTTTCCGCCGGTCCGATTTCATGGAAGGGGGTCAATAAGACACCGTGCCCTGATGGTGCACTGCCTGCGATCCAAGTCAACAGGATTTTCTATGTTTATCAATGGGCTGAAAGGGTCTGGCCGCAGCGCAGCAAGGTCAAAAAGTCTTAACATCACAGATGCTTGAGCGACAACTGGGGACAAAATGTCCACAATTTATGCGGTTTTCACGCCCGCTGTGGGCGAAATGTCCCCCGCAGGAAACCACACTTTGAAGGTGGCACCTCTTCCCTCTTCACTTTCGACACTGATGATTCCGCCGACTTGCGTGACCAAGGCTTGGCTGATCGACAGGCCCAAACCTGACCCTTTGCCGAGCTTTGTGGTCATAAAGGGATCGAACACTTGCCCAAGCCTTTCAGGAGGTATGCCGGGGCCTGTGTCAGAAACAGCGATCTGAGTGCCCTCGACCCCGTCACGATCCGCCGGACCGGTGCGAATGGTCAATTGGCCCGAGGTCTTCATCGCCTGGGCTGCGTTGATCGCGAGGTTGACCAGCACCTGTTGCAACTCGGTTTCCACGATCCGAACACGGGGGCTTGGCACATGATGCGCTTCGGTCTGAACGCCGTGTTTGCGCAGATCAGCAGTCACGAGCACAAGCGTATCATCCACGGCTTTGGCCGCGTCGATCAGTGTTGTCATGTCAGACACTTCATCAGGCCGCGTGAAGTTGAGCAAGGACGTCACGATTGCGTTGATCCGGTGCGTCTGCTTATCGATGAGGTTCAATTCAAGCTGCAGTTCGGCCCGTTGTGTGGGGGCGAGGCGCATCTGAATGACCTCAAGGTTGCCTTGGATAACAGCCACGGGGTTGTTGATCTCATGCGCGACGCCCGCGGTGATCTCTCCCACAGTCGCAAGCTTCTCCGACATGATGAGTTTTTGGAACGTGGCCTCAAGTTTGCGGTTGGCCTCGCTCAATTCCTCCGTGCGCTCGGCGACTAAATCATTGAGGTTGTTGGCATAGTTTCGCAACGCCGCGTCTCGTTCTTCGACTTGGTCGAGCAAACGGTCAAGGTGCCTGGCGACCTCTTCGATCTCGCTTTTCCCCGAAACGCGCCCGATCCGCGCATTCAGATCGCCCTTTTCAGCGCGGGTCATGGTGGCTGTCATGGATTCCAGCGGGGCAAAGATCCCGCGCGCGAGCCACAAAAAGAGCGGCACAGAGATTGCAATGACCGCGACAAACGCCGCAATCAGCGCGGCAATCGTGGCGTTGCGCTGCGCGATGAAGGGCGTTTCTAGAAAACCGGTGTAGAGCATGCCAATGCGATTTCCGGCGATATCGGTCAGCGGCACATAACCCGAAATGTACCAGTCATTGACCACAAAGGCGCGATCCAGCCAAGTCTCACCGTCATCCATGACCTTGCGCCACACCGCCTGAGAGACGCGGGTCCCCAGCGCCCGCGAGCCCTCAAACAGCCGGACATTCGTTGAAATGCGGACGTCATCGAGAAAGAGCGTTGTCGTGCCAATGCGCGAAATTTCACCGGTTTCATCCTGATAGACCAGCGTGTTCATCGTATCGATGAAATCGAGGTTGCGGTTGAGCAAGCGCCCCCCAATGAGCACCCCGCCGGCCTCAGCATCTCGGTGCGCGGCCAGCATAAACATCCCGCGGCTTTCCACATCTCGCCCGATTGGGCGCGCGGCCTCGGTGGGCACCAGGGGGATGGCCGCGCGGGGCGCGAAATCTTGCGAGATCATGGCCATCTCATCTCTGTCCAACAGCAGTAGGTTGCGCATCGGGGCTGGCCCGGGTGTGCCTGCCGCCAAATCTTTCAACGCATGGGGAAGGATGCCGTCTGACGGGTCGGCCCAAATCAAAAAGTCGAGGCCTTGGCGGGCGCGTTCGCTTTCAAGATAGGCCTTGAGAGGATCCGCGCCCCCCGCGCGCGCCTCAGCAAAGCGCAGCGATTGGCCGATTGCGGTGACACTTGCGGCCTGGGCGGCCTCTATCCGGCCAAAGTATTGCTCCGCCACCCGCAAATCGCTCGCCACCTTGTCGATGAGCAGTTCGTCGTATCGGTTGATCCACCTCACCATTGTGACGCCCAAGAGAAGAGGCATAAGCACGATCAGCGGCAAAAGCGCGATGACCAGTAGGCGCCACCTGATCGAGCGCAGCATGTCAGAGGCCCCAAACCCGGCACTTGCGGTCGATGGTCTTGCGCGCCAAGCCGAGGCGGCGCGCGGCTTCCGCCCGGTTGCCGCTGCAGGCATCGAGCACCGTCAAGATGTGCCGCTGTTCCACGGAAGCAAGGCTTTCCGTCTCCACCCCACTGGGGGCAACGCCAAGTGCGTCTTCAAAATTGCCGTGGATGAGCGCCCGCTCGATCGTGTTGCGTAGCTCCACCACATTGCCAGGCCAATCATGCGATAGGAAGCGTCGCCGGGCGAGCGGCGTGAAATCAGGGGTCTCCACGCCCATGCGCAAGGCAAGCTTTTCTGAGAAATAGGGGATCAATTCCAAGACGTCATCCTGCCGCTCGCGCAGCGGCGGTTGCACGATTTCAATGACGGTCAGCAGATAAAAGAGATCGACGCGAAACTTGTTTTCCTGCGCGATATCAGCGAGGGGGCGGGTTGTGGAACTGACAATCCGCATGTTGAGCGCAACGCTGCGCGTGGCACCAAGCGGGCTGAAGCGCCCGGTGCCCAAAAGCTCTGCGAGGATATTTTGGCAGCCAGGCGACAATAGCTCCACATCCTCCAAATACAGCGTCCCGCCCGCGCCGCTTTGCAAGATGCCTTCGTGGCGGATGATTGAGCCGTCAGGTTGTGCTTCCAGGCGGCCAAAAAGCCGTTCTTTGAACACGTCCTCGGCCAAGCCGTAACAATGCAGCCAGACAAAAGGATGATCTGCCCGTGGGGAGGCTGCGTGCAGCATCCGGGCCGCAACTTGTTTGCCTGATCCTGCCTCACCGCGGAAGACCACATGCGCATGGGTTTTCCCCGCTTGCTCGATCGCGCGCCGTACATTTTGGATCTCATGCGACGATCCCAGCAGCGCATCCCGGTGGGTGAGGATGTCCTTGGCCTCTTCCAACTCGTGGCGCAGCACTGAATTTTGCCGCCGCAATCGCGCGCGTTCCAGGCTTTGCGCAATGGCATTCAAAACTTGATTGGAGCGGAAGGGTTTGAGCAGAAAGTCGCTTGCCCCTGCGCGGATCGCCTGGATCGCAGTGTCAAGGTCCGCGTGCGCGGTGATGAGTATCGCTTCGCTGAAAAGGCCAATCTCGCGCTGTTCTTCAAGCCACTGAAGCCCCGTCTTCTCCGGCATGATGTTGTCGAGCACGATCACGTCGTAGGTCAGTTCGTCGAGCAAGCGAGAGGCATCGCTGGTATCAGCGATCACATCTACCTTCTCGCAATGCCCTGTCAGGATCTTCGCGAGAAAATTCCGCATGCCAGGCTCGTCATCGATCACGAGAACCGATGCATTGGCAAGCTCATCGGGAAACCCCGACCGTGCATCAGGCGCGTTTTCCTGCAGGGAGGTCTCACTCATCGGCAGCACGTCCAAAGAACGGGAAACGGGTGCCTTGCGCCGCTGAAAACCGGCATCTTCCCTTTGCTTTTTGCTTTAGGTGCCATCAATCGCAAGTTCCTGAAGCTATGTTTGTAACGCTTCTGCGCAGGTCGCAGCCGCTTGCTCCACGTAAGGATTGAAAACACCCGCGCCGAGACTGGGAGGCTAGCAGCTTTGCGCTCCGTGAGGCAAGCTGCAGCGCAGAAAGGCCCGCGCGCCTCGCCGAACAACGTCGAAAACCCCAAATAATGGGACCTTGGGATCAGCGCATCCGATCTTGTATCCGGGGCTTTTTGCGACCCGATGACACGTCTAACAGCTGCCGCAGTGCCGCACCGTTACGCTCCGCCACGTCAAAAGCGAGATGCCTCCCGATTGGGACGAACAGCGCCAGCCTTTGGCCGCCCACTGACGCCAACTCCCCAGAACTGCTACCGGGAAAACGCCGCGCCCAGAAACAAGGGTCACGCCCGTCACGTTGGTGTGATTTTCCGGGTGGTCTGAGGTCATGATCAGGTCGCTTTGATGCTTTGAATTGGGTCGGTCTCCTCGTTGTCGATCTGGGCGAAAGCCTCGAGCATCATGTAACGGCTTGCGGTTTGCCGCGCGTCGTTCTGCTCGAAGGCGAGCCAGTGATCCGCCATTGGTCCGAGGACAATGGCGAATGCGGCCACGACGGTGTGCTGGCCCCTAGAAACATGCGCCAGAGCGTTCCGCATCCAATGAACGCGGCACCTTTGCAAGGGCGAGAAGCAACTTTTGTCGCGCCGCCCGTTTTTTATCGCATTGTTCATAAAACGCGCTTCGCCAGCGGTTTGTGGTCGCAAGGCCATGTGTTCGAGGTCAGCAAGGTCCAAGTCGGCTTGCGCCGACGGCTGCCGCCCGCCGTTGCCAAGTTGCTGTACCAGCAGGTGGGCTCTTGCACACCCTTTGCCGAAAACATGCATGTGGCCGATGGGGTGCCGACGGCGCTGGGGCGGTATTGCTTCGACCGCGCTCCGTTTCCTAACATCATGGCTGATTCCACCACACAGACCCCATCGGTGCCGGAAGCGTTTTTGCGCAAATGGGCTCGACGACCATTTTCGTGCTGCGACCGTGGTGGAGCCCCAGTTGCCCACCTTTTCCGAAAAGATATCGCTGGAAATCCCGCCGTCTCAATCGGTGTTTTGCTTGCTGGGCCGAAACGTAGATGCACATGGCGCGCCGATTGAAGTCACGGAAGCGATTGTCCGCAGCGATACCGTCAAACTTCAGATCGAAACACAGCAGATGGGCCACTTGGTGTGAAGAGATTGCGAACCGAGCCAGAGCCCGCCCATGCCTTGCGGGCTCGGTTTTACTTGGTCTGTTGCGTGGAAAACGAACCGGTCCATAGGTTAGATTACTGTCGCGGCTCTGTCGGTCACAATTAACAAATCAACGGTATGACGCCGCGTGAGCGAGCGCGCGGGAACAGATGCTGCAAGTAGGAAAGGTCTCGAAGGTTTTCGGGAACAATACGGCTGTGAATGTTCTCAGCTTTGCAAAAGATAAGCCCCAGATAAGCGGGATCATTCGGCGTTCTGGTGCGGGCAAGTCCACTTTCCCGCGTATGATGAACCGGATGACAGACGCTACCGAAGGGCGCATCTTGATCGACGGCGAAGATGTGCGGGCGCTCAAGCGGCGTGCGAAGCTGGACTGGCAACGCCGCTGCGCAATGATCTTTCAGCAGTTCAACTTGATCCCTCGTCTGGATGTGCTGAACAATGTGATCCTTGGCTGGCTCAACCAGCAATCGGTGCTGCGGTCCTCTCTAAGGTTTTTCAGCCAGCAGTAACGCCACGGCGCGGGACCGGTTTGGCGTTGCTCAGACCGCGCTGCAGCGGGCCGAGACGCTATCGGGCGGTCAGCAACAGCGCGCCGCGATCTGCCGCACGATGATGCAGCAGCCGGGTTATGTCCTTGTGGACGAGCCCATCGGCTCTCTCGATCCGCTGAACGCGCGCCTCGTGATGGAGGCGCTGCAAAAGATCAACCGCGAGGAAAAGATCACGGTGATCTCGAACCTGCACACGCTCGACACAGCGCGGACCTATTGCGACCGCGTGATCGGCATGCGCGCAAGTGAGAAAGCACGTGATGATGTCCGAGACGCGCTGACGGACGCGATGGCCCGCGAGATTTACCGGGCCGAGGCCGAAGAGGCTTTTGAGGGGTCCATCACGTCAACTTCGCTGCGCGGGGCTGTTCCCCCCGCCCAGCCAGAGCATGCCGTCGAAACAATCGACGCATAACCACCGGTCCAAACCACCGACCAACTCATCAATCGGGAGAAATCCAATGACAACTTTCACGACCCGTGTCGCAGCATCCCTTGCTGTCGCCGCGATTGCGACAAGCGCCGTTGCAGATGCTGCTGAGGACGCCGGCCCCACCTTTGACATGTCCACTGTTCAAGACGTGTTCAAAATCGGCTTTTTGGGTGACGAAGCCGCCCAGGACGTGATCGCGCGCAACGAGTGCCTGAAGGACTACGTGGCAGCCGCCTACTGGATCTGTCCCGTTTTCGTGCCGCTCCAAGTGCTCGTTTGTGCCGCTTTGCGTTCAAAGGCGACCGGACTTTTCCATCCCAATGCTGAGTGCCGCCGTCGTGGATTGTAGAAGCTGATGTACTGGAAAATGGCCAGGTCGGCGTCTCTGCGCGTCTGCCACGACCTGCGCCAGATCAGCTCAGCCTTGATCACTGCCCGGTAGGGCATTGCGCAGCAATTTCCCGAGAGGGGGTTTTGAAGAAGGCCTCAACCATTGCCCCCTCGCGTACATCTGCGATGTGCTGCCGAGCAGCGGGCAGGCGCATGCAAAGCATGCTTCCGAGAGGGGCGGAGTTGTCATAGCAATTGCCCTTGCCGCTCATCGATACCTGGAAGCCGTGCTGGCGCAGGAGCTTCTGATAATCGTGCGAACAGTATTGGCTGCCGCGATCGGCATGGTGGATGCAGCCCTTGGGAGGCTGGCGGAGCGCCACGGCCATCTTCAATGCCCGGATCGCCAAATCCCGCTTCATGCGATTGCTGACGACCCTGCCGAACACGCGCCGGGAATGCAAATCGAGAATGACAGCCAAGCACAGCCAGCCTTCGCACTGTTGATTGCGACTGAGAACTGACCCGGTGGCCCCATAAATTGTCACTGAGAATTGACCCATGTGAACACACTTCCCCGACGTTTTCGTTTGGGGAGACATGGAGTGATCGACATGGGATTTTTGA
>JBCCUC010000011.1:0-127588 GCA_039197515.1 Pseudomonadota bacterium
AGTTCCAATGCGATACACCGCGCTTAGCGAGCGCAGAGACGTCTTGCCTAGTGTCGTAGTCAAAGCCCATTTTTCGTACTCCAGCCATAACGGTCTGAGACAGTGCTGGCATAAACTGAAGCTGTCGATACTGTTGATGGAAGCCACGCACAGCTTTCGAAAGGTCTACTGACTCGCCGCGCTTTGCCTTGCTTAGACCCCGGTTCAATTGATGTAAGTGCATCAGAAAACTACCATCCCTTTGCTCTCTTTCCACATCGGCAAGCAAGGTCTTCCCCATCTCCCAATTAGCAAAAGTGGATATCTCTTCTTCGATCCTATTCGCCAATCCAAAGTGTTCAAGGTTCGCGGCTACCGAATGCAGCAAAATAAGTGGATACCAAGCATCAGTTATAAATTTCGGGCTACCTTTGACTGGCCTCGATGTGGTGGAAAGAACTTTGAGCATCCGAATGATCTCAGCATAGTGGTCTTCCAGCTCCGATCTTTGATCGCGGCGGCATTGAAGCATTTTTTCTAAATGGTAAAAATAGATTATCTTTGCTCCATTTGGGCCGTCGAAATGTTTAACTAGTTCTTCTATCGTTGATTCGGACCAGCTTTCCACGTCGACTTCAAAATATTCACAGAACTCTTGAATTTCCTTCTCTGCGTCAAATCCTCCAAGAAGTTCTCGATTTAACTTATCCTGCTTAGCAGCATCGCGTTCTGGTGATAGTCTCAATTTGGTTGAAACTTCCTTGGTACCGTAATGGTCAAACTGCCGAAGAGCGTATGACGCGTTGATCATGTGATATCTGATGTCAATCATGCGTTTTTCATCAAATGGTTTATCCCTTAGTCGGTAGTAATTCTGAATTGCTAGTTCGGATTGACCTGTTACGGCAGCATTTCGAGCTACGGAATAGTCTATGAAATCTCGTGTTCTTTCCGAAACATTCATCTCAGCAAACTTGCTCAGAAGACCTATGGCACTCTTTGATCTGTATACTAGAGGCTGGCCTTCTTGGGTTGAAATAAGGCACTTCAAAAATTCAGAACGTTTTCGTCTTTCACCCGAAGAATGCCCTGTGCTTTGATACTCTCGCTCAAGATAGTCTTTGTTCTCACTGTTCTCAGCAATCCGTTCTAACCATTCGGAGCCCCTTCCAATCTCCGGATCATCGAGAAACCGCCATCTTTCCTTATGCGTCTCTTCGAAAATTCCCGGCTCTTCACCGGTAAACCCTGCGTCGGTGTCCGGCACTAGTCCGCACTGCAAGGCGACAGTCAGCCATCTGGCCCCGTCTTCAACGGGTATAATGCCCTCATTTTGTGCCTGTTCGACTATGGAACTTTTGTAGGAGATTGGCTTTACTTGCAGGTTGCCATGAACAACGTCCTCCATGATTCCTATCAGTTGGCGAACAGACTGCTCTCCAAGAACGGGCTCAAGAAAGTTTCGAACATGCTCTTCTTCAATTTTCCATGCACTCTTAGCCAGCTCAGGGTTTGCGACGCTTCCGGCCCGGACAGGCCTGCCCGCAGCTTGTTCGAAAGTCTTCCCGTCCGGGAGAAACAATGCATCAATCTCGTCAAGCGTGCTTCTGTCGATATCATTTAAGTGTAAATAGTAGTACCAGCACCAAACAAACAGACTGTCGCCACTTACGCTCGCCCTTGTAAATGTCGAAACGAAAGCGTCAGGTCGCTTACTTATTGGTCTCCCTGCGACATTTATCGCTTTCTCCAAGACGGCTAATTTGGCGGCTTCATCACCATGCGACTTGAGCAACCCAGACAGTTTCCTTCTTGCGGTGAGGGCTTTTTGCTTATGCTCATCGGACGCTTCTTTTCCAGCGGTGAAAATATCTTCTTCCGGAAATTCCAGCCGAAACGCAACGTAGCTGAGGTTCTCCAAATGTCACGGCTCCTTCGGTTCAGATGTAGGAGGACTATGTGCTGGGCGCACAAAAGGATCCTTGTCATCTTTCAGGAGTTTGCCATGCTCGTCAACTTTGTTCCCATGCAGGTAAAAGTGTTGCTCAACAACCTCGCCGGTTCTGGCGTCAAAGTGAATCAGAGCGGGTCGTCCAAGGTCTCGATGCAGGTCCCCATTATCGTCGAGGTAAATTGTCCTTTTTACTTGACCTGTTTCAGGATCGTAGCGGACTGACGAGGGGTGATTTCCTTCAAGAGTTGGGTCGAAATCCCAAACACTGTAATTTTCGTCGGTTACGCGACCCAAGTGATCATAATTTATGCTGTATGGTCCATTCGGACGACGGTTGGCACCATTTTGATCTGTCCAGATTTCGGTTGTGACGCTGTTATTCTTTCCTGATCTAATAATTTTTACTGAATAATTTTCTTCTATTACGCCCATAAGCTCCTCACGTTGAAGAAGGCTTATAGTTACATGTGTAACTAATAAAATCAAACTTTTGCGGTACCTTACACGATTTCCGCTCAGTTCCGTTCAGTTCCGTAGTCCATCAAGTTCAGTTGAAAGACACTGATCTCAAGGACGCTATCCCAACGGTTTCTAGACTTGGGGCGCGCCGAGTTTGATCGGGAGTTGAATTATGAGCGGTAACAAGAGCCCTTCGGGAACGACCAGCATAGGAGCGGACAAGGAAATCCATCAGGAAGTTTCCGGTGATAAAGCCGTCCGTCGCATTCAAAAAACGCATGCGATGAAAGGTGCAATTTTTTCTGAATGTACATCAGAAAATGGGCAACTGAACCCAACAACCGAGTGCATGGTCAACTGGGTTTCTATCTATGATGTAACGAACCGTCGCTTGTTCGGCGGTCAGCTTCCGAACTGCATGATCACCATAGAGCGAACAGGCCGTGCGTTTGGCTACTTTCGTCCGAACTCATTCAAGAACCGTAGAGGTGAGATCACGCACCAGATTGCGATGAACCCCGAGTTCTTTGAACCCTATGGCGATCTAGAGGCACTGCAAACGTTCCTTCACGAGATGTGCCACCTATGGCGTGAGGTGTTGGGGCCGCGCAACAAGAACGGCTGTCCCGGAACGCCAGGTTACCACTGCAAGATCTGGGGCGGCAAGATGGTCGATGTCGGCCTGATGCCTTCGCATACGGGCAAACCAGGTGGTCGTAAGACCGGCTACCAGATGATGGACTATATCATTGAGGGTGGGAAGTTCGTACTTCTGTCACGTGAACTTCTGAAGAACGGGATGCACGTTGAATGGCGCGATGCCGCAACGAAAAAGACATCACTACAGGCAGTCGAAGAACACCCCGAGCTTGAAGGCATGCTTCTCCTGCCCGCCGGTAACGGTACCAGCGATCCTGCGAACCCTCCGAAAAAGCGCCAAACACGTTCCAAGTATACTTGCCCAAATCCGGACTGTGGTCAGAACGCTATGGCAGGCCACAACGCATCTTTGGTTTGCGGACACTGCTACCTCCCGATGAAGCAAAACAACGGAGGCAAGGCATGATCCTGTCTCCGTTCATTCTTGTGCTATGCGTCAGTGCTCTCGCGATCTGCGGCGCATCCGCCTTCAAACAGTTCGTCACCGTCCGCGACCCACTTTGGATCGTCGTCGGTGTCATCGCCTACAATCTCTCGAACGTCGGTTGGATCATGCTGATCGACCAGACGGGCCTTGCGCGGGCAACCGTCATCGCGAGTGCAGCGCAAATCCTCATCCTCACACTGATCGGCAACTTCTTCGGCGAACGCGTCGGCCCGTCCGGCTGGATCGCGGCGGGGCTGATGTGCGCCGCCATCGGAGTTTCGTCCTTCACGCCAAAGACAGGCGGGACGGATGCCGTCGCCACCACCAATCCCGATTCTTCATCTCAATCCCAAACTGACCCGGCTGAAGACCAGCAAGGGTCCGATCAAGGAGGTCACTGATATGTATTCCTCGAAAGACACGCTATTCTGGACAAGCGATTGGGCGATTGCCTTTATCGCTTGGTTTGAAGGCATTGCCTGGCCCTGCCTTTGTGCACTTGCCGTATTGTCGTCAGCGACGGCAGTCATCGGTTTTGCGGGTCAGTTCCCGAACCCAGATCTGACAGCCTATCTGCGCTGTGCCGCTGTAGGCTTCGCATTGTTCTGCATAACGACGTGCTTCTGGGCGGCCTGTTGGACCCTGCCCATCATGGAGACGCGCAAAGCACTCTCGACTTACACCATTTGTGTAATTGTCTTTTTCCCGATGTTCTGGGTCGTTTCCTCGCTTGGGAGTCTTGGGGCCACGGGATCAGATATCAGCGACGATCTCGTCCAGAGCGGCTACATCGACGAACTCGATAACACGAGCCAAGAGTTTGCGCTCTTTGTCAGCGAGATCGGTGTCTCACGTGCTGCACTGGCGGAGCGCGCGGATCAGGCTTTTGCTCTTGAGACTGCCGAGATTGCAGGCAACGGACCAACGGGTGTGCCAGGGGTTGGCAGCGTTTCGAACTCCTATGGAGAGGCAGGACGCAGCTATGCGCGCGCCGCTGCTACATTGGTTACCGTACTTACTCGGGCTCAAGTGCATGTGGCAGCAATTGATGGCGCATTGTTGGAACTGCGAGGGGCGACCATTTCGGAAGAATTGGACCGAACCCAACGCGCCGCTCAGGTGAAGGGTCTGTCCCGCTCCGTGATCAACGAGATGCGCGCCTTGCGTGCCCTTGATCCTGCGCGCAGCATCACAGCTGCGGCCCAGAACATCGCTCAAGGTGTACCCGCGCGTAGCGGTGCCAATGGGGCCTCTCAGCAGCGGATCGCCGAAATCAACTCTGGGATGCGGGCCTATGCGGCAACGTTGGAGGCTGAAGCTGAGCGTATCGCAGCACTTGCACCCGCGATTCCTGAGCAAACAACGCTCAGCACAGCGGAGCGACTGATCGCCACGATGTGGCGCATGCCAGGGCTTACCATGTCCGCATTGCTCCTCGATGGCGCGGGCTTTCTGATCATATTTTTCCGGCATGCTATGTATCAGGCGCTTTATACCAAGAAGCGTGAAGAGACAGAGCGTCCTGTCGCTAGCTACATCACCATCGACGATTTCGTGCGTGTCGCCGAGTTCGTTGAGCACGCCGAAGACACCAAGCGCCGATTGGAGGATGCGAAGAACCCGCCAAAGCGGAGCCGCCCCCGCCTGCACCGAGAGAAGATACTTCCAAAGCCCAAAGGTGCGCCAAAGCGCACATCCGCTTCGAAGAAGAAGGGGAACGGCGATGCATAGGATCACTCCCATTCTGAACGCATGGCCAGTCTTCATGGCTGTGCTGGTCAGCGCAGCAATGATCGTAAGCGCGGCTGAGAACGACGTGACCCTGCCGCCCTGTGTGATCGAGTTCTTCACTCCGGAGCCAGACAACAAACCGGAGCCAGCGCCGCTTCCCAAGCCTAAGTCAGCCCATACTGTACCCTATGCCCCTGTGCCGGGACGGGATGATCGGACGCCGCTTCCCTATGTCAGCCATGTCTTCGAGCTGGATGATCCCGATCTGCCTGCCAAGCTGAGTGGCATCGGTCCCGTCTACTGGGCGCATGGTGGACGCGGGTCTGGTGCTTTGATCGCGCCGGATGTGGTTCTGACGACCGGTCATCTCTTTGCGGAGAAGGGTAAGTGGGAAGGACCGCATGGTCTTTCTCACAAGCCACCATCTCCGTCCGATGGCTACATCTATCTGGAGGCCTGTGCGCAGTCCTATCAGCTGAAGGCCATCCATATGGGCAGCATGGCCCCACGGGCGAGACTGGGTCTCGACTACGCCATCGTGGAATTGGCAACGCCTGCTTGTCCCGAAGCCGCTGTTCTGCCAGTGGCGCTTACCCCCGATGATCTGGTTGGGGCAGACGATCAGATCTTCCTCAACATGGGATCCTATACGTTCTCGGACATAACGCGCTTCGCTACACACCCAATCTTCGCGGGCAAAGCGGCAAGCACGGCGTCCTATGAGCGGCAGGCCGTCTTCGGCGTGCGTTGCACCCCCACGGCTCGAGATGACACCGGCAATGTGGCAGATGGCTCAACAGCGGTCATCGTCACCGAGGGCTGCGGAGGTGTGCCCGGGGGATCGGGGGGACCTGTTGTGCTCAGCCGCGATGGTGGCGCGTCCTACAGCATTGTGGGGGTCGCCAACAGCTACCGGCCCAAGACTGAGTTCAACAACTACACCCGCATTGAAGGCGCGTTCGCGAAGCATCTCTCGAGCTTTGTCGATCTTGCCCAGATGCCTCCAGCGCCATCAGTAACTGTCGCACCGCCATCCCACATCACGACGCCAGACCCGCTAGGGCCTTGGGAAGCAATGCAACATCAGGAGGACCAAGAATGAACTGGCTTATGGGACTTGGTGGTGGCGGTGCGGGGCAGAAGGCCCCCAGCCCGCTGATCGCGACCAGCGGCAAATGGCTGGCCACATGTGTCGGTGTCTATTCGGCTGTGTTTTGGACGGTTGATGCCTGGATGATCTTTGAGGCCCCCATCGTTGAGGCCATTCAAGCCCGCTATGAAGGGAACACCGTTGTCTTCCTCTACTGGCTGCTCAAGATCGGGGCCTATCCCCTGATGTTTTTCGCGGTCCGCATGGGGCTCGGCATTGCCTTCGTCTCGCTCGTAATGTGGATCATGATGCGCTTTGTCGGAGGGCGTCGCTGATGGCCATGCGCAATGACAATGCCAGCCAGCGGTTCGGCTCAAGCCGTTTCGCTTGGGAGTCCGAGCTAGACATGGGCGGTTTGTTTGATCAAGAAGATCATTCGATCTTTTTGGGATACTTTGCCGGTAGGCCCGTCTTCCACAACTCCAACGCGGGTACCACAATCGTGGCGGGCGGAAGAGCTGGTAAATTCCGAGATGTGATTTGCCGTTCCTTGCTTTCCGGCACTTGCCTGAACTCGATTGTCATGCTCGACCCAAAAGGCGAAGGGGCTTACGTCAGTCAGGACCAGACAGCGGACGGCAAATACTGCGCCTATTGGAACCCAACAGGCCTGCATGGCTTGCCGCAGGATAGCATCGACTTTTTGAGCCATCTCACACTCGACAGCCCAACGCTGATCTCCGATCTCAAGGTTTTCTGGGAGAACCTCTTGGCGAAAGGCAAGTCCGCGGATTCGGATTACTTCATTCCACGTGGGAGGCAGTATGGTGAGGCGATTTGCTTGGCCATCTGCGAGATGCAGGGAGCGTTGACGTTTCCCGCCCTCTTCGAAGCCATCAACCTCATCCCCGGTGGCGGTGACCAATGGCTCGACTTTGCATTCCAGATGTCAAAGTCGCGCTTCCCACACGTGCGCGCAGTTGAGGAAGAGATCGCTGCCGCGCGGAACGAGACCGGCAATGGCTTCCGGGGCATCGTCGGTGAGTTGCTCAAATCCGTTGCGTGCCTGTCTGATCCGGTGTTGATGGCCTCCGTCTCGCCGCCCTTCACCATGAGCCTGCAGGACATCATCGAGAGTGAACAGGCATGGCAGGTCTATTTGATGCCGCCGGTAGAGATGATCCAGCCCTGGTCGATGGTTTTTAAGAGCGCCTTTGTCAGCTTGATGGTGCTGAAGTCACGGGCGATCAGTGCACGGCGCATTATCTGCCTCATTGATGAATGCGGACAGCTCGTCAGCGGCGAGAGTGGCGGCTTTCCGTTGATACCGCGTCTGTACTCGTTCGGTGCTGGCGTGGGTTTGGTTCCGGTGACGGTGTTCCAGTCAACGGCGCAAATGAATGACCTCGCGCCAAACGCGAAGGACATCATCCTCTCCAGCAGTGCCTCAACCCTCATGTTCGCGATGCGCGGTGACTATGAGAGCTGCCGTGACTGTTCGCGCAGGCTCGGCACCCAGACACTCGAATACGACGACTCTCTCGCGCAGGAACGCGCCTACCATGCGCGCAATCAAGCCATGCAGTCCCTCTTGAGTGGCGGTGACCCGCTGCAGGTCGGCTTCGCACTTTCACATCAGGACTTTGCTGCCCACCACAAGACCAAGCAGCGGCGTGAGCTCCGCACCATTGATGAGATCATGAACATGCCTGCGAACACAGCGTATCTCTTCAATGAGAATGTCGAGTTCCCGATTGAACTGGAGCGCAGGCCCTATTGGGAAGACAGGAGCTGTGCAGGCACCTTCCACCCAAACCCCGGATATCCTCCGTTAGATCGCGTCCAAGTCGCCACACGATGGGGCATGCGTACGCGTCGGGTGATCAAAGAACCGGTGCCAGCGCGCTTTGCACACATGCCTCAGTACCGTGATGGCATGTGGTCCCGGATCGAGACGTGATCCATGGCGAAGCGTGAACCCATTACTTACGCCGATAAGGTCCCGGACCTGCCGCTGAGCGACTTTGCCAAGCGTTTGCAGGACCTGCGCGTGGCCCGTCTCTTTGCTGAAAGAGCTACCGCGAACCAAAACGACCGCCAGCCGCAAATCCACACGGCATCCCACATCGCGGATCGGTCGATGGTAGAGAAAGACCATCCGTATCCCAGACCCCGCCCTTCACCCGACTTCGCTGCCGAAGTCGGTGCCGCAAGCTTTGATGCGCGCTGGGAGGCTGAACGGCAGCGCCACATACAATCGCATTCACCCCACCCTCGAAAAGGAGAAAGACCCATGTCTGATGACACCGACAACACCAACCGCCCGGAAGAGACCCTGCGTGAAGGCCCGCTCAAAGCCGCCATCTGGCGCAATGAGGATGAGCACGGCGCGTATCATTCCGTCACTGTCGCCCGCACCTACAAGGATCGGGACGGCAATTTGCAGGACACTCAGAGCTTCCGTCCTAAGGACATGCTGGGGCTGTCAGAGCTTGCGCGGCAGGCGCACCATTCAGCTCATGACTTGGACCGCGCCGCCTTTAAGGAACGCCGTGAGACCCAGCAGGCACAAGCGCAGACGCGGGACAAAGGTCATTCGCAGTAGGCCAGTAGCGCCAGAACATCTGCGGCCTGTGAGATCAGTATAGGACGATATTCCTAGACAGATGGCACAATAACGTATACGTTGTTCGTTTTTTGCTCTCACTCATAGAAGGAACATAAAGTGAACATATAGAAAGGATGCCTATGACAGATAAGCCCCCAAAACCACCATTGCCGAAGCCCAGCTTGCATTTGAATTGGGAAGACTGGCTCCCCCATTTTGCCGATTGGGATGCGAGCGATGAACAAAAGTGCGCTCTCATCACAACCGTCTGGACGATCATGAAGTGTTTTGCTGACTATGGTTGGCAGATCGAACCAAACGCGGAAACCAGTGGACAAAGCTTCGATCTCACCGCCGCCCTTGAAGCCGCTGTGCTATACTCAGAGGGAAAACAAGCGCCCGCAAGAAGCAAAGCTGTCGCAACAAAAGACGAGGAGGAGATATGAGCCAACCGAGACCCAAAGCTCTGATTTATGCACGTGTGAGCGATATCAAACAGGCCATCGTCGGTGACGGCCTCAACTCACAAGAGACCAGATGCCGGGAACACGCGGATCGAAAAGGCTATGACGTTATTGCCGTGTTCCCGGATACTATTTCTGGGGGCGGCGACTTTATGAAGCGTCCTGGCATGGTGTCCCTATTGGCATTCATGGATGACCATCCCGACGAGAAGTTCGTGATCATCTTCTATGATCTCAAGAGGTTTGCCCGTGACCGAGATTTCCATTTCCGCCTCCGAGATGCGTTCCGAGCCCGCCAGGCAACGCTGGAGTGTCTGAACTACCAGTTTGACGAAAGCCCGGAAGGCGAATTCATGGAGACGATTTTTGCGGCCCATGGCCAATTGGAGCGCAAGCAGAACGCCAGGCAGACAGCACAAAAGACCGAAGCGCGTATGAAGAATGGTTACTGGGTCCATGACGCGCCAATCGGTTATGTTTACCGGACTGTTAGAGGCAGGGGGAAGATGCTGTTTCCCGACGAGCCGCTTGCCTCAATCGTTCGGGAGGCCTTCGAAGGCTATGCCACAGGCCGCTTCCGGTCACAGGCTGAAGTCACGCGGTTCTGTGGGTCCTTTCCGGAGTTCCCGCGCAACGGCAAAGGGACCGTCGTGCAGGAGCGCATCTCGAAGATGCTGAATAAGCCCATCTATACCGGCCATATCTGTTCTGATCACTATGGTATCCAATGGCTGAAGGGGCAGCATGAAGCGCTGATCTCGCTCGAGACCTTCGAGAAAGTCCAGGAACGCCGTAGGGGCGCAACCTACGCACCGAAACGGGCAAACATCGGCGATGACTTTGCTTTGCGCGGTGCAGTCGTCTGCGGCTGCTGCGATGCCCCTTTGCGCTCGTCTTGGTCAACAGGAAACACCAAGAAATACGCCTACTATCTGTGCCAAACCAAGGGCTGCGAAGCCTATGGCAAGTCGATTCCGCGTGATGAACTGGAAGCGCAGGTTGGTGAAATCGTGAAGACACTGCAGCCCACGCAAGGATTGATGGCAATGGCACGCGCCATGTTCCGTCACATCTGGGAAGCACGGCGAGCGCAGGCAAAAGACATCCTCGCCGTGGGCAAGCGCGAAATTCTCCGTCTTGAAAAAGAGATCGAAGGCGTTCTCGACAGGATCATGGCTGCCTCCAATGACACCATCATTCATCGTTATGAATCGAAGGTCGAAAACCTTGAAAAGCAGAAGGCTCTCTTGGCTGAGAAACTTGCAAATCAGATCGAACCCAAAGGAGCCTTCGACGAAAAACTAGAACTCGCCTGCAAATTCCTCTCAAGCCCTTGGAAACTCTGGGAAACAGGCAACGTCCATGCACGCCGTTTGGTGCTGAAACTGGCCTTCGCGGCACCCATCAGATACCACCGAAATGAAGGTGCTAGAACTCCCGATTTAGCGTTACCCTTCAGGGCCTTAGTGGGGATTTGCGATCATCAATTCCGTAATGGTGCCGGGAGAGAGAATTGAACTCTCGACCTCGTCATTACCAATGACGCGCTACTACCACTGAGCTACCCCGGCGTATCGGTGAACCGCAGAACTGGAAAGCTGGCCTCAGATGAGCGGTGCGATCCAAAAGTGTCACCTTCAAACACCGCCCCAAAACGAGCTAGAGCAGCGTCCTAAGGGCGTGCTAGCGCCAATTTTTAATCGGTGCAAGCCTTATCTGGACGCTGCTCTGACCCTGCGATAGACACGCGGTATGGTGAAGAAAGGCTCCGGCAAGACCTCAGCGGAACAGCGCGCGGAAAGGCTAAAAGCGGCGTTGCGGCAGAACATGAAGCGTCGCAAGACGCAGATGCAAGCGCGGCAGGTCAAAGTCGTGCACGACAAAGGCCCGAAAGAGGGCCATGAGGAAAGCAGCTAAATGGATCAGATCTTGGTCAGAGGTGGCCGCCCGCTGGGCGGCGAGATCCCGATTGCCGGGGCAAAGAACGCCTGCCTCGCTTTGATGCCAGCAACCCTTCTCAGCGAAGAGCCGCTGACACTGACCAATGCGCCTCGATTGAGCGACATTCACACGATGACCCGCTTGCTTCAATCGCTTGGGGCCGAAGTAACTTCGCTGCAAGACGGTCAAGTGCTTGCCATGTCGAGCTTTGGCCCGATCAGCACACGCGCGGATTACGATATCGTGCGCAAGATGCGCGCGTCCAACCTGGTCCTGGGGCCGCTGCTTGCACGCGACGGCCATGCTCAGGTGTCTTTGCCGGGGGGCTGTGCAATCGGCGCGCGCCCAATGGACATTCACACCGATGGACTGGCAAAGATGGGGGCGGAGATTGAATTGAAGGACGGTTATCTGCACGCGCGCGCCATGGGTGGCAAGCTCAAAGGCGCGGTGGTTGATTTTCCCTTTGCGTCCGTGGGGGCCACCGAAAACATCCTGATGGCCGCGACACTGGCGCGGGGCACAACCGTCATCAACAACGCCGCGCGGGAACCTGAAATCGTCGATTTAGCACGCTGCCTGAGGAGCATGGGAGCTGAAATTGAGGGTGAAGGGACATCAACCCTCACCATTCAGGGCGTCGACACCTTGCACGGGGCCACGCATAAGGTCGTGGCCGACCGGATTGAGCTTGGCACCTACATGCTGGCACCTGCGATCTGCGGCGGTGAGGTGACTTTTACAGGGGGCCGGATGGATCTGCTCTCCGCTTTTTGTGAAAAACTCGACGCTGCTGGCATCGGGATCGCAGAAACGCAGACGGGGCTCACTGTGACGCGTCGCGATCAATCGGTGAAGGCGGTTGACGTCACTACGGCACCGTTCCCAGGCTTTCCAACGGATCTGCAGGCGCAGATGATGGCGCTGATGTGTACTGCTGTGGGGACGTCTCACCTTGAAGAAAAAGTATTTGAAAACAGGTTCATGCATGCCCCTGAACTGATGCGCATGGGCGCGGACATTGATATCTCCGGCGGTACGGCGACGGTCAGGGGGGTGGACCGGCTGAAAGGGGCACCGGTTATGGCCACCGACCTGCGCGCCTCTGTATCGCTGATCCTCGCAGGGCTCGCCGCCGAGGGGGAGACGACGGTGGCGCGTGTTTACCACCTCGATCGAGGTTATGAGCATGTGGTGGCAAAGTTTTCGGCACTGGGGGCTGAGATTGAACGGATTAAACAGACATGAGTGAAGACGCCCGATTTGAGGACGGCCGAGAGAACCCGCTCAATCTGGGCGCGCTGGACGCCGAAGACCTCAGGATCGTTTCCTCTTTGGCTCAGGATGCTGTTTTCCCGGCATCCGAGATGCGCTGGCACCGCTCAGGCGCGCGATTTGCACTTCTGCTCAATCGCGTACGGTGGGAAGATACCGGACGCGCGCGCCATACCCCCGAACGGGTCCAGTCGATTTTGATGTTCAATACCGTGCAAACGGTCGCGAGCCAGGGCGTGCCGCGCAAAGATCCAGATACGGTGCTATCCTTGCTCAGCATAACGTTTGAGGAAACGGACGCACCGTCGGGGTACATTGAGCTGACGCTTGCCGGGGACGGTGCTATTCGGCTAGGTGTAGAGGCCATTGATGTCTCACTCAAAGACGTGACCAAGCCCTATCCTGCGCTATCCAAAAAGCTGCCGCGTCATCCGGATTGATCCTTGCCTGCTTGAGCCTGGCGCAGCCGCCCTCTAAAGCTGCGGGTAAACACGTGAGAGCCACAGATGCCCCAGATCATTTCCTCAGCGGACGCGGATTTTGACGCGCGGTTTGAAACCCTGCTTCAGGCCAAACGTGAGGACAGCCCGGATGTTGATGCGGCTGTTGCCGCGATCATCGAGGATGTGCGTGGACGCGGGGACGCCGCCGTCATTGACCTCACGGCCAAGTTTGACCGCATTCGCCCGACCCCAGAGACACTGCGGTTGTCGCCCGGTGAGATGGCGCGCGCCGTGCAAGAGGTTGCGCCTCAGGAGCGTCAGGCGCTTGAACTGGCCGCAGATCGGATCCGGGACTATCACGCGCGCCAGCGGCCGGATGATATGCAGTGGACCGACGCCGCCGGCGCGATGCTCGGATGGCGCTGGACACCGGTCAGTGCGGCTGGGCTCTACGTGCCCGGCGGGCTGGCCAGCTATCCCAGTTCGGTTCTGATGAACGCGATCCCTGCAAAAGTTGCAGGCGTCGGCAGGCTGGCGATGGTGGTCCCCACGCCAGATGGGGCGCTGAACCCTTTGGTGGTGCTGGCCGCGCAGATCGCTGGCGTGGATGAGATCTACCGGATCGGCGGCGCGCAGGCTGTTGCGGCGTTGGCCTACGGCACCCAGACCATCGCGCCGGTGGACAAAATCACAGGCCCCGGCAACGCCTTCGTCGCGGCGGCCAAACGGCGGGTCTTTGGCAAGGTTGGCATCGATACGATCGCCGGGCCGTCCGAGATCCTGGTGATTGCGGATGGGGACAATGATCCAGATTGGATTGCCCTCGATCTGATGAGCCAGGCCGAACACGATGCGAGTGCACAAGCCATCCTCATCACCACAGATCCAGGCTTTGCCGCGGCTGTTGCTGAAGCCGTTGAAAAGCGGCTCGAAACCCTGGCGCGGCGCGATATCGCGGGGGCCAGTTGGCGCGACTTTGGGGCGATTGTCACGGTGCCGGATCTTGAGACGGCAGCGCACCTGTCGGACCGCATCGCGCCCGAACACCTAGAGCTTTGCGTGGCTGACCCGCAAGCCCTCGCAGAGAGGATCACCCATGCGGGGGCAATTTTCTTAGGTCAATGGACCCCGGAAGCCATCGGCGATTACATCGGCGGGCCGAACCACGTTCTGCCCACTGCCCGTTCAGCGCGTTTTTCCTCCGGGCTGTCGGTGCTTGATTTCATGAAACGCACCACCCTGGCGCAGATGACCCCCGCAAGCCTGCGGGCCATCGGCCCGGCGGCAGCGACGCTGGCAGGGGCGGAAAATCTCGAAGCGCATGGTTTGTCCGTAACAGCCCGCCTCGACAAGCTCAACGAATGAGGCACGCAGCCCAAAGCCGCGCAAGACTGCGCTTGTGACAGCCTCCAGGCATATCGGCGTGCTGATGCTCGATACCACCTTTCCCCGGATCTTGGGGGATGCGGGCAATGCAAAGAGCTACCCTTTCCCTGCCGAAATCGCCGTCGTGAAAGGCGCAGGTGCACAGAAGGTCGTGAAGCCAGGGCCGCCGAGCCCCGCTCTCCGTGCGCCCTTCATTGATGCGGCCCGGCAGCTTGAGAAGCATGGGGCCATCGGTTTGGTCTCTACCTGCGGGTTTTTAATCCACTTTCAGGACGAAATTGCGCGCGCTGTGACCATCCCCGTGGTCCTCTCAGCGCTCTCGCTTCATGGCCTCATCACAACGATGACAGGCGGGCGGCGCATCGGGATCCTCACCGCCTCAGCCGAAGGCCTGCAGGGCGGGGGGTTGGCGGCGGCAGGCATCTCGCCTGAGCGCGTGTGCGTGACAGGCATGGAAGATTTCCCCGCCTTTGCAGATGCGGTTCTCCTAGGCCAAGCGGCACCTCGCTTTGACCCCCAGCTTATTGAAGCGGAGGTGGTCGCGCGGGCCACGCAGTTGGTCCAAGAGCACCCTGAGATCAGCGCGATCCTGCTCGAATGTGCAAACCTGCCCCCCTATGCCGCCGCCATCCGTGCGGCAACGGGCAAGCCGGTTTTCAGCATCATGGACGCCGCGCAGATGCTCTGGAACGGTTACGCCCGCGCGCGCTCATAGGGCCGACCTCGCTACATCGCATCCTCAAACAAGCCGCGCAGGCCCGCCTCTGTCAATTCAACCGGGTTGCCGCCCACACTTGGATCGCGCAAGGCGGCTTTAGTCAGCCGCTCAATGTCGGGGTCTTCGACACCGAGTGCTCTGAGGCTGCGCGGGATGTCAAAGGACGCGTTGAAATCATCGACAAAGGCGCAGAACCCGTCAAAGCCGCCGTCGATACCCAGATAGGCGGCCGCCTTGTCAAAGCGGTCGCGAATGGCCTCGGCGTTAAAGCGCAAGACCGCGGGCATAAAGACGGCGTTGGTCGTGCCGTGGTGGGTGTGGTGCATGGCCCCCACCGGGTGGCTCAGCGCGTGAATGGCCCCCAGACCCTTCTGGAACGCCGTGGCCCCCATCGCGGCGGCACTCATCATCTGACCGCGCGCCTCAAGATCACCGGGGTCGGCGTAGGCACGGGGCAAGTAGTCTTTGACGAGGCGCATCCCTTCCAGCGCGATGCCCTGGCTCATCGGGTGGTAATGCGGGCTTGAATAGGCTTCGACACAATGCGCAAAGGCATCAAGGCCCGTGCCGGCGGTGATGAACTTCGGCATGCCCACGGTCAATTCAGGATCCATAATCACCTGTTGGGGCAGCATCTTGGGGTGAAAGATGATCTTTTTTTCCTGCATCTGCGCATTTGTGATCACGCTTGCGCGGCCCACCTCTGAGCCGGTGCCTGCCGTCGTGGGCACGGCGACTACGGGGGCGATGGCATCCGCATCCGCGCGCGTCCACCAGTCGCCGATATCCTCGAAATCCCACAGCGGACGGCTCTGCCCGGCCATAAAGGCAACTGCCTTGGCCAGATCGAGGCCCGAGCCCCCGCCAAAGGCGATCACCCCGTCAAAGCCGCCCTCGCGGTAATGCGCGACACCGGCAGAGACGTTGATCTCGGTTGGGTCAGGGTCCACATCTGCAAAGAGTGCCGTGCCCAACCCCGCCGCCTCCATGAGCGCAATCGTGCGCGTGGTGATCGGGTTTTCGGCCAGCCCACGGTCGGTGATCAGCAAGGGCTTTGTGATCCCGGCGGCCTTGCAGGCCGCGCCAATCTCAGCGATGCGCCCCGCGCCAAAGCGGATCGGGTTGGGATAGCTCCAGGTGGCGGTCAGGCTCATATCGTTCCTCTGTGTGAGTATCAGGCGGGTGTCGCGCAATGGGCCTCAGGCTTTTTCAAAGCCGCGCGCGATCTCCCAATCCGTAACAACCCGGTCGTATTCTTCCTGTTCCCAGGTTGCTGCGCGGGTGTAGTGATCGATCACCGCGTCCCCCATCGCGGCGCGCAGCATCGCGGAGCCCGTGAGATGCGCGATCGCCGCGCGCAGGGTGCCGGGGATCTCGGGCACACTGTCATCGTCATACATGTCGCCCGTCGCAGGGGGGGCCAGTTCAAGCTTGTCCTCAATGCCTTTGAGCCCCGCCGCCAGAAGTGCGGCCTGGGCCAGATAGGGGTTCATGTCAGAGCCCGGAATGCGGCACTCCACCCGCACCGCGGGCGTATCCCCACCGCAGAGCCGGAAGCCCGCGGTGCGATTGTCCACAGACCAGGCGGTTTTGGTGGGCGCAAAGGTCCCTTTCGCAAAACGCTTGTAGGAATTGATGTAGGGGGCAAAAAAGTATGTGCAGTCAGACGCATAGGTGATCAGACCCGCGACGAACTGGCGCATCAACTCCGAAATCTGATGCGCACCCTCGGGGTCGTGAAACGCATTGCTCCCATCTTGCCAGAGCGACATGTGCACATGGCTCGCACTGCCCACACGGGTATGGTGCCACTTGGCCAAAAAGCTCGCGGAATGCCCCTGCTGCCAGGCGATCTCTTTGGTGGCGTGTTTGGCAATCGAATGGTGATCCGCGCAGGTGAGCGCGTCGGCGTAGCGAATGTTGAGTTCCTCCTGGCCCGCCTCTGCCTCGCCTTTCGAGTTCTCGATGGGGATCCCGGCTGCAAAGAGGTGATTGCGCAGGGGCCGCATCACGTGCTCCTCCTTGGAGGTCTGCAGGATATGGTAGTCTTCGTTGTAGGGCCCCAAGGTCTCTAGCGTTCGATACCCCTCGGCGCGCAACTGGTCGAGTGGTTGGCGAAACAGGAAAAACTCAAGTTCCGTCGCCATCATCGCGGTCAGCCCATGGGCAGAAAGGCGCGCGATCTGCTCTTTGAGCACTTGGCGCGGCGCGTGGGGCACGGGCGCATGGGTGTGGTGATCCAGGATATCGCAGAGCACCATCGCCGTGCCTTCGAGCCAGGGCAGGGGCCGCAGCGTCGCCAGATCGGGCTTCATCACATAGTCTCCATACCCCCGCTGCCAGCTTGAGGCGGCATAGCCGTCGGGCGTCGCCATTTCCAAATCCGTGGCCAAGAGGTAATCGCAGCAATGGGTCTCTTCATGCGCGCTGTCGATGAAGTTTGACACGTGAAACCGCTTGCCCATCAGCCGGCCCTGCATGTCGACAAAGCAGACCAGCACCGTGTCTATACTGCCTGCCGCGGCCATGTCTTTGAGCGTGTCGAAAGTGAGAACGGCGGTCATGTCTCTGGTCCCAATCTGTGCGTTGTGTGGCGGACCGAGGCTGCCCGCCCCGGACCCCCAATCTTCAAAGCTATCCCGCAGCGCTAGCTGTAACGGTAGGGCCGCCCGGCCTGCTCCATCACGGCGTTGTAGCGCTTGAAGATCTCGACGACCTTCGCCTTGGTCTCGCTCTCTGAGGCGATCTCATCCCAGAAGACCTGTGCTGCGGCTTCGACCTGTGCCCATTCCGCGTCAGGGATCGAGGTGAGCTGCATCTTCGTGCCGTTCACCCGCAGATCGGCCTCGCCCCCCCAATACCAATGCTGCCTGTAGTAATGCGATTGCTCCATGCAGACGGTCAAGAGCGCTTGCAGATCCTCGGGCAGCTCGTTCCAGCGCTCCATATTGGCAAAGAAGTGACCGATCCAGGCACCCGAGATGTTGTTGGTCAGAAAGTAGTTCGTCACATCCGCCCAGCCGACGGTATAATCCTCTGTGATGCCCGACCAGGCAATCCCGTCAAGCTCACCCGTCTGCACCGCCACTTCGATGTCTTCCCACGGCAAGGTCACCGGCACCACGCCAAACTGGCTGAGGAACCGCCCGGCGGTTGGGAAGGTAAAGACGCGCTTGCCCTTGAGGTCTTCGAGCGAGCGGATCGGGTCCTTGGTGGCGAAATGGCACGGGTCCCACGCCCCGGCGGAGATATGTTTGACACCGACTTTTGCGTATTCTTCTTCCCAGATTTCTTTCAGCCCGTATTGGTTAAAGAGCACCGGCACGTCGAGGGAATAGCGCGAGCCAAAGGGGAAGTAGCCCCCAAAGACAGTGACCTCAGTGGGTGAGGCCATGGAATCGTCATCAGATTGCACCGCATCAATCGTGCCACGCTGCATCGCTTGGAAAAGCTCGCCCGTCGGCACAAGCTGATCGGCAAAGAAAAGCTCAATCTGCATCCGGTCACCGGCGATTTTATTGAAGGTCTCAATCGCGGGGACAACGACCTCAGCGGCGAGGGCGGCCCCCGCATAGGTCTGCAACCGCCAGGTGATGGTGGATTGCGCAATCGCGGGCGCGGCCAGCGTCGCAGGCCCCGCAACCGCGGCCCCTTGGATGAACTTACGTCTTGTCGTCATATGTCTTCTCCTTGTTGAGATCGCTCGATCCTTGCACGCGCTCTTACCGGCGCTCAGTTTCCGTAAATTGTCTGCGGCAGCCAAAGGGCGATGCCAGGGAAAGCCATGATCAGCCCAAGGGCCAGCACCATGACCATGACAAAGGGCGTGATGGAGCGGTAGATGTCGCTCAGCGTGATCTCCGGCGGCGACATCGCCCGCATTAGAAAGAGGTTATAGCCGAAGGGCGGCGTCATATAGGCGATCTGCGTGGTGATCGTATAGAGGATGCCATACCAAATGAGGTCAAAGCCCAGTGAACCGACCAGCGGGATGTAGAGCGGGGCCACGATCACCAGCATGGCTGTGTCATCGAGGAAAGTGCCCATCAGGATAAAGCTCAACTGCATCAGAATGAGGATCATCCAAGGCGAGAGGTTGAGGCGTTCGGTAAAAAGGCTCTCAATCGCCTTCACTGCGCCCAACCCGTCAAAGACGGCCCCAAAGGCCAATGCCGCCAGGATGATCCACATGAACATGCAGGTGATGCCGAGGGTTTTCTTGACCGAGGTCTCGAATACTGCCCATGTCATGCGGCCTTTCAGCAAAGCGGCCAAAAAGGCGGTGATGGCCCCGATGGCAGAGCTTTCCACGAGGGAGGTCCAGCCGTTCACGAAAGGGATCATCATCGCAAAGAAGATCCCAAAGGGCAAAAGCCCCGCGAGCAGCAGCCGGAGCTTTTCGCGTTGTGGCATCGCGCGCTCTTCCGCCGAGAGCACTGGGCCAAGCGTCGGGTTCCAGCGACAGCGCAGCGCGATGTAGAGGACAAAAAGGCACGCCATCATCAGCCCCGGGATCACGCCCGCCAACCAAAGCTGCCCCACAGGTTGCCGTGCGATCATCGCATAGAGCACCAGCACGACCGATGGGGGCACAAGAATACCAAGGCTCGATCCCGCTTGCACCACGCCTGTGACCATGCGTTTGTCATAGCCGCGGCGCAAAAGCTCGGGCAGCGCGATGGTGGCTCCGATGGCCATGCCCGCGACCGAGAGCCCGTTCATCGCAGAGATCAGCACCATCAGCCCGATGGTGCCAATCGCCAGCCCGCCTTTCAGCCCGCCCATCCAGACATGGAACATCCGGTAAAGGTCATCCGCGATCCGGCTTTCCGAGAGGATATAGCCCATGAAGACAAACATCGGCACGGTGAGCAGCGGATACCACCGCATCAGCTTGATCGATTGGGAGAAGGCCACGTCGAACCCGCCGCGTTCCCCCCAAAGCGCGAGTGCGGCAATCACGGCGACAAACCCGATGGCTCCAAAGACCCGCTGCCCGCTGAACAAAAGCACCATCATCGCGGCGAACATCGTCAGAGCGAGCGCTTCGTAAGACATCAGGCCACAGCCTCGCCGCGCATACGCAGGATGTCTTTGGCAAGTTCCGACAGTGCTTGCAGCAGCATCAGAAAGATGCCCAGGCACATGATCGACTTGATCGGCCACAGATAGGGACGCCAGATGGTCCGGCTCCGCTCAAGAGTGCCGAGGCCCTTTTCACCGGTCGCAAGGTCGGCAAAGAAACCTATGGGGTTCGACCCAAAGTATCCCAGCGCGTAGGCGGTGGAGCTCAGACCGCCCCAAAGCAGAACGCCCAGGTAGAACAACAAGCAAAAAACCATGATCGCGTCCACAGCGGCCTTTTTGCGCAGCGACCAGTTTTCGTAAAAAAGGTCCATCCGCACGTGTGAGCCCATTTGCATTGCATAGGGACCGCCCAGGAAAAAGTAGGTGATCATCGCAAACTGCGCGACCTCCAAGGTCCATAAGGACGGTTGGTCTGAGAACTTGGTGATGGTGGACCACAAAAGCACGGCCATCATCGCAAAGATGCCGTACATGATCACACGGCCCACGCCGTAGTTTAGCCGGTCAACGACCACGATGAAGCCGCGGAGCACGTTCATGCAGGACTGTCCCCATGCACACAAGAGACGAAATAGCCGGGCTGGTTCAATCCGACGGGTGCTGCATCGACGTGCGCGGTGGGGATAATCGCCGCGCTGGCAGGACGGCTATCCTGGTATGCGACCCAATCGCAGTGCGTCCTTTTGATCAACTCGCCGTGCCCCCACCTTCTGCGAAAGTTTCTGCAAGGGCGGGCAGAGTGTCAATCACTTGCCGACCTGTGCCGTCGGGATGCCGCCGATTTGGGCAAACGCGCAGCCGCACCTCATGTTTCAGGGCTCGGTTTGTCGACGGCTCATCCCGTGCTGTGCTTGGTCGCTGCAACGAGAACACTAATCCAACTCGCCTTAAACCTGAGACACTCAGCAGAAATCTAGAAGCGCCGTTCCGAGGGGTGGCGCAATCGCGCCGCCCCGTCGTGCTGCAAGCACGCCTCCGGCATGACGGGGCGGAACGGCGCGGCGCAACAGTGCCTGTTGCGCGGGTGCATTGTTCGGAGCGATTTATCTCAGGTTCAAGGCGCGACGCTTTAATCGATGGGCTGGTTTTCATTCCTGGCCGAGGCGGTTGTTTTATGAAAAGCCATAGGTCAGCAACACAAAGGACGATCGCGATGGAAGGGCACAGCGTGCCGACAACCGAAGACCTCTTGCGCGCACGCGACCGCTTGTTGGGTCCAAACGTCTCCACGTTCTACGAAGAGCCTATTCACCTCGTGAAAGGCGAGGGGGTTTGGCTTTGGGATGCGGACGGGCGGCAATACCTTGATTGTTACAACAATGTCCCGCATGTCGGCCATTGCCACCCCAAGGTCGTAGAGGCCATTTGCAAGCAGGCCGCCACGCTCAACACCCATACCCGCTACCTGCACGAAGGCATCCTGCGTTACGTTGAAAAGCTAACGGCGACCTTTGCGGCACCTTTGAAAACGGCGATCATGACCTGCACCGGCTCTGAAGCCAATGACATTGCCTTGCGCATGGCGGAGGCCGTGACCGGCAAACGGGGGGTGATTGCAACCGATCACACCTATCACGGGAACACGACCGCCGTCGCGCAGTTGTCGATGACCAACCGCCCCGGTACGGGCGACGCCAGCCATGTGCGCCATGTGCCAGCACCGGACAGCTACCGCCCGCTAGGCGGGCAACAGGGTCAGGCGCATGCCCAGGCCTTCGCCGCCGCGCTTGAGCGCCAGATCGAGGATCTAGAGGCGTCCGGCATCGGGTTTTCATGCCTGATCATCTGCCCGTTCTTTGCCAACGAAGGTTTTCCGGATTTGCACCACGGCTTTCTCGACCCCGCTCTGGCGGTGGTGCGCAAAGCGGGCGGTATCGTGATCGCGGATGAGGTGCAGCCAGGATTTGGCCGCTTGGGCAGCCACATGTGGGGCCATGAACGGATCGGGCTGGCCCCTGATATCGTGACGCTGGGCAAACCCATGGCAAATGGCCACCCCGTCGCCGCGGTCGTAACCTCGGCCGATATCATTGCCGCGTTTCGGCAGTCTTTTCGCTACTTCAACACTTTCGGCGGAAACCCCGTCTCCTGCGCCGCTGCAGAGGCGGTCCTCGATGTGCTAGAAGAAGAAGGGTTGGTTGCGCAAGCGGCGGATGTCGGGGATTACGCCAAGGCGGGCCTGCGTCAGCTGGCCACCCGGCATGCCTGTATCGGCGATGTGCGGGGCGCGGGCCTCTTTTTCGGGGCAGAAATGGTGCTGGACCAAGAGACCAAGCAACCTGCGACCTCGTTTACAAAACGGATTGCCAATGAGATGCGGCAGGAGGGCATACTCATGAATTTTCTAGGCATTCACTACAACACGCTCAAAATCCGCCCGTCGATGCAATTTACCCGCGCCCACGTGGATCAACTGATCGACACGCTCGACCGCGTGCTGGCTCGCACTGAGATCCACCCGTGATCGAAAAGACGGCTCAAGAATCTCTGAGCCAGTGGAGTATCAGCCCAAAAGCCGTGCGGCTGGCGGCCCAACGCGAGAACATCGTCTTTCGGGTTGAGACGCATAAGGCCGGGCCCTACGCGCTGCGTCTGCACCGACCGGGCTATCAAAGCGCGCAGATGGTGCGGTCCGAACTGGCTTGGATGGCTCATCTTCAAGCGCGAGACTTCCACGTGCCAAGGCCACTACCGTCAGCTTCTGGCGACATGCTCGTGCAGATCGTGCCCTATCACGCCGATCTGCTCACCTGGCTTGAGGGGGCACCGATGGGAGCGACGGCTGCACCCCTCGTAAGTGCCGACCGGGGCGGCTTGTTTATGAGGTTGGGGGCACTCATGGCAAAGCTGCATGATGTGTCTGATGCATGGGACCCCCCACCTGATTTTGAGCGCAGGCGGTGGGACATAGACGGGCTTTTGGGAGATGACCCGCATTGGGGCCCGTTTTGGCAGAACCCCGGGCTGACGGCGGATGGGCGCGACATTGTCTTGCGCGCACGTGCCGGGCTAAAGCAGGATCTGACCACGCACGCCGGGGACTTCGGCTTGATCCACGCAGATATGGTGCGCGAAAACGTCATCGTGCGGGGCGACCGGATCGGGCTGATCGATTTTGACGACAGCGGCTTTGGCTTTCGTCTGTTCGACGTGGCCACAACACTCCTCAAAAACCAGGGCGAGCCGGACTACCCAGAGCTGGAAGCGGCATTTTTACGTGGCTACCGCGCGGTACGGCCCCTCGACACGCAGCTGTTACCGCAGTTCCTCCTGACCCGTGCTTTGAGCTATCTCGGCTGGATCATCCCGCGCCTGGGCGAACCCGGTGCTGAGACACGTCAAAAGCGGTTCTTGGCCACAACCCTACCGATGGTGGAGGCATATCTTCAGAACGCGCCACGCCGCCGGGCATGAGATTTCGCCCGGGCCTATCGCGCTTGAAGCTGCAACGGCGGCAGCGGGTCTGCCGCACACACCTCCATTGAGGCTCTGCCAACGCAATTCCCGCCTATGATGCGACGGCTTTCATGAACCGGTCTTTGATCACAACGGGATCCATTGTGATCACCGGCATCTTTGCATTGCCGCTTTCGCATTTGACGATCATCACTGTGCCTTTGCGCGCATCGATCGCCTCTTGCAGGGCTTTGCCCGTGTCCACATCCTGCACCTCGACGACGTGATCGCAGCCTGCAGCGCGCGCCATTCCCGCCAGATCCGTCTTGCGGCCCGTGTAGGTCGGCTGATCCCCAGTGGAGCCATAAGAGCCGTTGTCGATGATCATCAGGATGTAGTTATCAGGACAGTTGTTCCCAATCGTTGGCAGCGTTCCAAGGTTGGTCAGAACAGAGCCATCCCCATCAATCGAAATGACAGTCTTGGGCTGCGCCAGCGCCAAGCCGAGGCCAATGGACGATGCCAGACCCATCGTGCCCAACATGTAGAAGTTTGACGGCTGATCCAGGATCGCATGCAGTTCCTGGCTTGGGATACCGATGTTGCACACGATGATTTGGTCTTTGAGGATCGGAGCGATCTCTTGCAAAATTTCAGAGCGGATCATTGGTCGCCGTAGCCTCCCCAGAAGTTGGCGTCTGTTAGAATGGCAACGGGTTTGTTGCACATGAAGGTATATTTGAGGATGTTATCCAACTCCTCCACATCCTTTTGCCAGTGAAAGTGATACGTCGGTATGTGCATCTGCGCCAAGAGCGCTTTGGTATGCACCGCCATCTCAACTTGGCAGGCCACCGGCTCGCGCAGCTCGCCCCGGTAGCTGATGATCATCGGCAGCGGCATGCGGTAGAATTGCGTGAGCGTCGCCAGCGTGTTGATCGTCACCCCAATCGCAGTGTTCTGCATGATGATCGCAGGCCGCCTGCCGCCCATGTAGGCCCCCGCGCAGAGCCCCATGCCCTCGTCTTCTTTGTTGGAGGGGATGTGAAAGATCTCGTTGCGCTGGTCAATCTCCTCGATCACTCCGGCAAGCTGTTTGCAGGGCACGGTCGTGACAAAGGAGATTTCATTGGCAACCAGATCATCGCAGATCTTCTTGTCTAGGTTCATGAACTCTCCGATCTAAAGTTGAGTTGGTGGGGAAGTTGGCAAAAGCCGCGCCAGATCCGTTGAAGCTGAATGGCATGCGCGCAGGTGACGCGCGCTCAGCGGCGCGGGCCGCGCGGGCCATGAAAGGGTGCACCGGATGGCAAGATCTCATGGTTTAAGCACCATCTTGGGCGCGGGCACCATACCCGCGCGAATGTCTTTGAACGCCGTCCAGCCGTCGCTCAAAGAACGCTCTTCGGTCCAATCAAGCGGGCCAAGCTTTCCAGCGAAGAGGGCGGCAGCCGTCTCTCTGAAATCCTGCGCGGTGTAGGTATAGGTTCCGATGAAGGTTATCTCCTGCAAGGTGATGCGCCGCACGTCCAAGCCTCCCGCGGCGTCGCCCAGACCCACGTGAACGATCACACCCCCCGGCAAGACCGCGCTGCTGGCCAATGCGCGCGTCGCGCTGTAGCCCACGGCATCAATCACCAACGGATATTGACCCTCAGCAGACGTGAGGACCCTCTGACCACAGGTGTTGTCCAGGTAGCGCCGTCGCGCCGCGTTGGGCTCTACCAGATCGACCTTGCGCAGGCCCATGGCCTGCAGGGCCAGCGCCGCGGCAAGTCCAATCGCCCCGCCGCCGATGACCAAAGCCTGCGGATTCATTGAGGAGTGCAAGGCGTCCAGACCGAGCCGCGCGGCATGCCAGCTCACCGCCAGAGGTTCCGCGAGCGCCGCTTTTTGGTACGGAACGTCTTGAGGGATCTCGACCAGATTGCGCTCTGGCATGCTGACGAACTCGGCAAAAGCCCCTTCGCGCGGCGGCATGGAGATGATCTGGCGCTCAGGGCAGAGGTTTTCGCGGCCCGCGCGGCTGTTTGCGCTGTCCGGGTTGGTGACCAGCGGGTTGATGGTGACCCGCTGCCCCTGCTTTGGCCCGCTCACGATTTCCCCTGCCGCCTCATGTCCCAGGATCAAAGGCGCGGGGCGACGCTCATCATGACCGAGGTAGGCGTGCATGTCAGAGCCACAGATGCCCACCGCTTCCACGCGGATCATCTGCTCGCCCACGCGGGGCTCGGGGTCAGGCACCTCACGGTAGCCCAGCGTTTCAACACCGTCGTAGACCAGGGCTTTCATCGCGCTCTGAAACCCTCACCAACCAGCAGGATAGACCGGGCGTTCAGATCGCAAGTTGCCGCGTGCCGAGAACGCATCAGGCCTGCGATACCTCTCGGAACGGTCTGGCTGCCCTTCCAAAACGCTACCACGCCGCCACTTGTGCCAGAACGCCCCCGGGTGGTTCCCCCGAATTGCGCCTTGAGCTCCAACAGATCACACCGGTGATCCATCGCCGGGCTACCCTTCCGCCGACAGATCGAAGTTTTCGCCCGGGAAGTACTTGGCCAGCCGCACATCCGCTGCCCGCGCATGGCCTTCCATACCCTCCAGGCGAGAGATCCGCGCGGTCGCAATCGCCACGTCTTTGGAGGCCTCCCGTGTCGCGCGCTGCCAGGTGACGATCTTCATATACTTGTGCACAGAGAGGCCACCGGTGTAATTTGCAGCCCCAGAAGTTGGCAGCACATGGTTCGTCCCTGTCGCCTTATCCCCGTAAGAAACAGTGGTCTCCTCCCCCAAAAAGAGTGACCCGTAGCAGGTCAATCGATTGAGCCACCAATCAATGTCTTCAGCTTGCACGGTAAGGTGCTCAGGCGCATAGGCATCAGAGGTTGCGGCCATCTCTTCGCGGTCCGCGCAGAGGATCACTTCGGCATAGTCGCGCCAGGCCGCGGTCGCATTTTCGCGGTTCATCTCTGGCAAGTCGTTGATCAGCCCCGGCACAAGCGTCATGACCTTCTCCGCCAGCGCGCGGTCGTCTGTCACCAGCCAAACGGGAGAATTGTACCCGTGCTCGGCCTGGCTCACCAGATCGGTGGCCACGATGTGAGGATCGGCCTTTGCATCTGCCAGCACGAGGCTGTCGGTGGGCCCTGCGATCATGTCGATGCCGACGCGGCCGAAAAGGATACGTTTGGCCTCCGCCACGAACTGGTTGCCGGGACCAACAAGGATATTCGCTTTCGGCAGCCCAAAGAGCCCAAATGTCATTGCCGCAACCCCCTGCACCCCGCCCATGGCCAGGATCTTGTCCGCGCCGCAGATGCTCGCGGCATAGATGATTGCCGGTGCAACGCCTACGTCAGGCCGGGGCGGTGAGCAGGCCGTGATGTGACGGCACCCCGCCACCTTGGCCGTGGTCACTGTCATAATCGCGCTGGCGATGTGGCTATAGCGCCCGCCAGGCACATAGCAGCCCGCCGCGTCCACCGGGATCGCCTTTTGCCCGGCAACGAAGCCCGGCTGGATCTCCATCTCAACATCCGCCACCGTACTTTTCTGCAGTTCGGCAAAGCGTTTCACGTTTTGATGCGCAAAAAGAATGTCCGCCTTCATTTTTTCAGGCACCAGATCCGCCGCGGCCGCAATTTCTTCTTGGGTCAGCAGGATGTTGCCTGCGTAGCGGTCGAACTTTGCCGCGTACTCCATGGCCTTTGCATCGCCGCCCGCCTCGATATCGGCAAGAATTGAGGACACGGTTTCATGCACTTCTGAGGCGTTGGACGTCGACGTCAATGTCGCGCGCTTTAAGTATTCAACAGTCATTTTAGGCCTCTGTTCATAGAGTTGGGGCCGCAAGCGGGCGGAAAGCGGAGGGCGCGCGCCCCGTCGGCGCGCTCTTTCACGAGTGTTAGTGCATTGTTGAGCCCTGGTCCATTGGCAGGATTTCATGCGCGCCGCCGCAAAGTATGTCCGATGCGACCACCTCTGGCTTTGGGCTGCAAAGGGCCCGTGACCCCAAGACGCCAAACTGCACAAGCACGCTCAGACAAACCGCCTCGAGGCTTGCGTCCCGCCCGTCTGCGCGCTGTGTTACGAAACGCAACAGACTGTCAGCACCCCGGCCGCATCGCGACATTGCGAAAGGGCCCATCCTGGCGTATTGCTGCGGTGTAGCATTTCAGAACGTTCATGCCATATGTCCCGCATCACGCATATCGCCCTTGATGACGCCAACCTGCCTCCGCCGACCCCAGAGATTGAGCAGGAGCGCAAAGTCGCTGTGTTTGACCTGCTTGAAGACAACACCTTTGTGATCCCCCAGCGCGAAGACCGCAGCGTGCCCGCGGGGCCATATCATCTGGGCCTCTCGATCCGCGACAAGAGGCTGGTGTTTGACGTGGCCACCGAGGGCGCTGAGAAAGCGGCGGAGTTCCACCTTTCGCTTGGGCCTTTTCGCCAGGTCGTAAAGGACTATTTCCAGATTTGTGAGAGTTACTTTGACGCGGTGAAAAAGCTGCCGCCCAGCCAGATTGAGACCATAGATATGGCGCGCCGCGGCATCCACAATGAAGGCTCTCGGGTCCTGCAAGAGCGGCTCGAGGGCAAAGCCGAGATCGACGGTGACACCGCGCGCCGCCTCTTCACGCTGATCTGCGTGCTGCATTTCGGCGGCTAAGTGCCCGGATCGCTGCCCCAATCGGTTTTGTTTTGTTGCGATCACAATGCCGTCCGGTCCCCCATGGCGGAAGGGATCATGAAAAAGTACTACGGCACCGATACCTATGTGCAATCAGTCGGCGTGAAGAACGATCTGGAGATCAATGGGTTTTCGATTGCCGTCTGTGCTGAGGTGGAGGTGGAGCTGTCGCGGCATCGCTCCCGCAGTTTCGATGAGATGGAGAATTGGGGCGATGATCTGAGCTCTTTCGAGTTGGTGATCGCGCTCTCTCCGGCAAGTCAACGGCGGGCACTGGAACTCACCCGGTTTTATCATCTGACCGTGGAATATTGGCCGATCCTGGATCCGACCGGTTTGGGAGAGAACCGGGAGGATAAACTCCTGCACTTTCGGGCCGCGCGTGACCAAATCGCCGAACGGCTGACAGGAAGATTTGGGCCGCCGCTCACAAAGACCGCGTGACGGCCGCGCTGCGGTTTGAGACCCTCCAGGGTGCCGCTCTTGCGGATGCCTTGCCCGAGGTCGCACGGCTGCGCATCGCGGTCTTTGCCGAATGGCCCTATCTTTATGACGGGGACGTGGCCTATGAGGCGCGCTACCTGCAAAGCTATCAGACAAGCGCAAAAGCGATCCTCGTCGGCGCCTATGCCGGGGCGCGTCTGGTGGGCGCAAGCACGGGCACCCCGCTCAGCGATCACGCAGATGACTTTGCCGCAGCTTTTGAAGGCGCGGGCGTTGCGCTGGCAGATCTCTTTTACTGCGCCGAAAGCGTTCTTTTGCCCGCCTACCGGGGGCAAGGCGCGGGCCATGCGTTCTTTGACGCGCGCGAAGCGCATGCGCGGGCGCTTGGGTTTGCCAAATGCTGCTTTTGCGCGGTCATGCGACCCGAAGATCATCCCGCCCGGCCCGCGGCCCCGCGCGATCTTGCGCCGTTTTGGCGCGGCCGAGGATATCGACCCCTCGATGGTGTCGTGGCTGAGTTTGCCTGGAAAGACCACGGCGAGGCGGGCGAGAGCGCCAAGCCGCTGCAATTTTGGTGCCGCGACCTCTGAGCGGCGTCACGTCTGCGCGCAAAAGGCGGCGGCTTCCTGGCCATAGGCTTTCCAGGCCTCCCAAAAGCGCGCATTGCTGGGCGCGCCGGACTGCCGTGCATCTTGCAGCGCCTGGGGGTCGCTGAAGTACGCCGCACCGCGCCGTTGGTCCCGGGGCGATAGCGTCCAATCCGCCACCGCTTGGATGCACCCACACCGCGCCCGGCTCGCCTGCTTGCGCCCTGCGGCCTGGCAGGCCTGCTGAATGGGCCCAGATGCAAAAGCCACCTGCCCACCTGGCATTGTCCGAGGCCCGCCACAGGCTGCAAGGGCGACAATTGCCGCTGAAAGGAGAGCTATCCGCATCATGATCACCGCTGACATGTGGACCGTTGGTGGTCTCTTTCAAGAGAGTATGGCAGGGGCGGGGAGGGGGCGCAAATCACGGAAGGTGGAGAGAGACGATGTGCGAAAATCATAAGTCCGTGCGCGCAGCACGGACAGCGCCCGACCGCCCCCATGGGCGGGCGCTTCACGCCCACCCGCGGTCTGGCGATGTCCTGTCTTGTTTTTGGCAGGGGATTAAACGTCCGTCGCTGGTGGGAGCGTTGGGCGATCTGGTGCCGGTTCAGCGGACAGTAAATCCGACATCAGCGCACGAAAGTTCTCGAGCACGAGATCCGTGGGAACCTGTCCAAAAAAATAGCTGGTTGCAAAGCAAATTGAGCCGCATACGGACGCCCCAAAAGCACTGCCCATGACCTTCAAGGCGCTTTGAGTGAAAATGCCGTCGACAGTTTTCTTTCTCAGCTCTCATGCCTCTGCCTCCATTCTTGCGATTTTCGCATTCAACCTTTCAATCTCTTCCAGCAGTCGGCGTTCCTGGGCTTCGCCTCGCTCTTTCGATTTGACGATCTCTGATATCTCTCGAAACACTGCTGGGAGATCGTTCAGGTAAGCCAACTCGTCCGGCAAACAATTAGCGGGTGCTTCATCAAGATACCGTTTGATTGCTTGACTGAGCGTCTCCGCGGCGCCCTCCGCAGCCAGCGCGGTAAAGCCGGGGTTCTTCAACAATTGCTTAACGTGCTCAACGAGCTTCTCGCGTTCAAGCTCCGGAACACTGTCAGGACGCGGCAGGTCTCTACCCAGCCGTTTCTTGATCCCCTCAATCTCTGCCGCAACCGCGTCCAGACCAGCTTTCCATACTTTGGCATCGATCTTGGCGACCTCATGCGCGAGGTCCCAATCGCTCCAGGTGCCATCCCACATGCCTACGTACCAATCGTGGAAGAAGCGCCAACGGTGATCGGAGGAAAGCCATTCCAAAAAGGTCTTTCGGTTTTCGTTGATTAACTTTGGGATATGAGGTTCGTACCAGACAGTGCTTGCAAGCAATTCCTGATGGCTCGCACGAAGATCTTTCGATAAAATTGCGCGACCGGAAACAGTTTCGACAAGCGACAATGCTCTTGCTGCGGACCTTGACTCCAAGTGGCCCATTGCAGCTTCGCTTGAGGACAGCAGGATCTTCCGAGAAATTTGCAGTGGTTCCGCTGAACTACGGATTGAGGCAGCGGCGTCGCAGGCAGGGTCCTGCACCCTACTCGCTTCAGTGATCATATCTCCAAATCTGCCTTGAGCTTGAACCTTACAGATTATGACGGCGCGGAACGAGAGCAAAACATGTCTATCGTGTCCTTGTTCTCTTACCCTCGCGTATTCCCCAAGAACCCGCAAGAGCGCTCGACCAATTAAGAGACTTCTATGTTCCGCAGAAAGCGACTTTAGCCGCTTGCTGATCACGCTCTCATCCGAAAAATCAACTTCGTCCAAATCCCGCGTCCTTCCACCGCTGCTGCGCCATCTTGACCCCCTGGGGAAACCCTCGCATATCCCTTTCATGACACCGCTGACGCATATCCGCAATTTCTCCATCGTGGCGCATATCGATCACGGGAAATCGACGCTCGCCGACCGGCTGATCCAGTCCACCAACACCGTGGCGGACCGGGACATGAAGGAGCAGATGCTCGATTCCATGGACATTGAGCGCGAGCGGGGGATCACCATCAAAGCCCAGACCGTCAGGATCAATTACACCGCGCAAAATGGTGAAGACTACGTTCTCAACCTCATCGACACGCCGGGCCACGTGGATTTTGCCTATGAGGTGAGCCGGTCGATGCGCGCGGTCGAGGGCTCGCTCCTGGTTGTCGACAGCACCCAAGGGGTCGAGGCGCAGACGCTCGCCAATGTCTATCACGCCATCGATGCCGATCATGAGATCGTGCCGGTCCTCAACAAGATCGACCTGCCCGCCTCTGACGTGGACCGGGTGGCCGAACAGATCGAGGATGTGATCGGGATCGACGCCTCCGGCGCCATCCAGGTCTCAGCCAAGACCGGCGTGGGGATCACCGACACGCTCGAGGCGATTGTGGCGCATCTGCCCGCGCCCAAAGGCACCCGTGATGCGCCGCTCAAGGCGATGCTGGTGGACAGCTGGTACGACAGCTATCTGGGGGTGATCGTGCTGGTGCGGATCATGGACGGCGTGCTGAAAAAGGGGGAGCGGATCCGCATGCTCTCCAACAATTCGGTGCATCACGTGGACCGGATCGGCGTCTTCCGGCCCGAGATGACGGTGATTGATGAGTTGGGGCCGGGCGAGATCGGGTTTCTCACAGCCTCGATCAAACAGGTGCGCGACACGCGCGTGGGCGACACGATCACGCATGAGAAGAAGGGCACCGAGGATGCGCTGCCCGGCTTCAAACCCTCCCAGCCGGTGGTCTTCTGTGGGCTCTTCCCGGTGGATTCAGCCGAGTTCGAAGACCTGCGCGACGCGATTGAGAAACTGGCGCTGAATGACGCAAGTTTCAGCTTTGAGATGGAGACCTCCGCCGCGCTCGGGTTTGGCTTCCGGTGCGGCTTTCTGGGGCTCTTGCATTTGGAGGTCATCCGCGACCGGATCGAGCGAGAGTATAACATTGAACTCATCACCACAGCGCCGAGCGTCATCTATCATATCCACCTGAAAGATGGGGAAATGATGGAGTTGCACAACCCCGCCGACATGCCGGACGTCACGCTGGTCGACCACCTGGAGGAGCCGCGTATCAAGGCCACGATCCTGGTGCCGGATGAGTATCTGGGCGATGTGCTGAAGCTCTGCCAAGATCGCCGCGGCATCCAAGAGGATCTGACCTATGCTGGCACCCGTGCGATGGTGGTCTATGATTTGCCTTTGAACGAAGTGGTGTTCGACTTTTATGACCGGCTCAAATCGGTCACGAAGGGCTATGCGTCTTTCGACTATCAGATGATCGGCTATCGCCAGGACAATCTGGTGAAGATGCAGATCCTCGTGAATGATGAGCCGGTCGATGCGCTCTCCACCATGGTGCATCGCGACCGGGCCGAGGCGCGCGGGCGCGCGATGGTGGAAAAGCTCAAAGACCTGATCCCGCGGCACATGTTTAAGATCCCGATCCAAGCGGCCATCGGCGGCAAGGTCATCGCCCGCGAGACCCTCTCCGCGATGCGGAAAGACGTGACGGCCAAGTGCTATGGCGGGGACGCGACGCGCAAAAAGAAGCTGCTGGAAAAGCAGAAGGCCGGTAAGAAGAAGATGCGCCAGTTTGGCAAGGTGGATATCCCGCAGGAGGCGTTTATCTCAGCGCTGAAGATGGATGGGTGACCGCCTGTCCGGGCTTTAGCCCGTCAAAAGGTCCGGTGGATCTTTTGTGGCGCGAACGGGCGGAGCCCAGGGGTGTCCATCTTCAGTTGCAGTGGGGTGAGAGCGGCGCGCATCGGCGCGCGGTACTAATCGGTTTACTCAAATTACCACTTTCGCGAGTAGTTTACGGTAAGTTACTGATTTAGAATTAGATTCAGAAGACCGTTGCTGACTTCAATCTTTCCTGCCAGACTCAGAAAAAAACGAGCAGAAAGAAAAAATGAACCAACCATTTGTTTTGGCTCCTCAGCCAACCATGAAACGTGTCGCCGACTTGGATGGTCCCGACTTTTACCCAACCCCGGAATGGGCAACTCATGTTTTAGTTGATAACGAAGAGTTTGATGGCCAAATATGGGAGTGTGCCTGCGGCGACGGCGCTATGTCGAGAGTCCTTAAGAAGAATGGCAACCGGGTTGTTTCATCTGATCTTTATGATCGTGGGTTCGGTGAGCAAGGCTGCGACTTTCGAAAAGCGAACAGGTCGGCGGATAATATTGTAACCAACCCACCATTTCATATCGCTGAAGAATTCGTACATGCAGGTTTGCGCCAAACAAAGAAGAAACTCGCGCTCTTGCTAAGATTAGCCTTTTTGGAAAGCGCCAGCCGTCAAGAGACAATTTTTTCAATCTCGCCACCAAGCACTGTCTGGATTTTTAGCGAGCGAATAACGTTTTATCCAAGTGGTGCAGTTCGCAAGGGAAGCGGCACGACTGCTTATGCTTGGTTTGTGTGGGACCATGATTATCATGGCCCGACACAACTCAAATGGCTCCCTACGGGTTATAAAAAGCGATTTAAGTGACAAGGCTTGCTCGGCCTTTATCAGTGATAGTCCAACTTTCTCTGTCAGGGTTGTAAATGGCCAAACCTTGATTTGATAGCCCTGGACCTTGATCACGATGTGAGACTAAGTTCCTTACTTTCTGGGAAAAATAAGTGTCTCCTCTACCGTCCGCAATTTCAGCATCTCTTCCTGTTGGTGCAAGCCTGCTTTCCAGATACTCAATTAACTCGCTTGTTGTAAGTGTCCCAGTCCTTGAATCTGCCAATTCCCATAGCGCTTCGATTCGAATCTGTAATTCTGTGTAGATCATGTTTCCCATTTTAAAATTCTTACCTTTGCTATCGCAACTAATTATTGATTTTATCGATTTCAATATGTGTTGAATTTTCCTTACAGCGATGGTTTCTTTTAAACTAAGTCACCACATCCGCAACCGCCCAAAGCGCGTGGGCTAAGAACCCACCTTACCCCTCGCCATCCTGATGCATGAAAAATCACGGTCGTTCTTCGGGGCGGGTGACAATCCTTGCTTCACCGGGTTCATTCATCAATTCGCCACAAGCGCCAGGAATTCCGCTTTATTCCGGATCGAATGCTCCTAAAACCGCCGCTGCCAAATCCCACTTGTCTGTTTCCTGATGGCCAACGCGTTGCGTATGTTGGGGTTTGCCACCACGTTTCTAACCCAATCCCAAGGGCACCAAACGGGATCGAAGAACCCTCGCTTTCGAACCTAGCCCGACACGAAATCCATGCTTCAATTGGTCTAGGTTGCACCCAGTAAACTGCACCCCCTCCAGCATGGTTCAGACCAAATGCAAATGATCCGGCATCATCATCTATGCATCAAATCAAAAGGTATGTTGCGCATTCATCATCTGGTCCACCTAAAGCATCCCGCCCACAAACCTGAGACCCACCGCTCCAATCACGCTCACCCCTCGACAAGCACTGTCGAGACGCGCCGTTCCGCCCCCGTCACGTCAAAGGCGTGCTTCCAGCACGACGCGGCGCGTACGCCACCCCCCGGAACGGCGCTAAGTCGGGAAGGTTGAGGGCCTCGGGTTAGAGGCGGGACGCACCAGCGGAATTCTTTGTTTGGCGGAACGATGTGGCTGGCTCACATCTCGCCAGACCGGCGGTGAGAGTGTGCTTTCCCGAGCTCGTACTTGCGCAGGCTAAACCGACTTACCCCACCAACCCTCCAATCCCACCCCGCCAAAAATACACCCACCCGGTGTACAGGGGGTGCACAGGGGGTGTACGCGTGGCACCCCCCTCGTTTGAGCTCTCCAGCACCCCATCGCGCAGGTCCACCGATGCCGCGCCCGCCTCGGCCAGGGCCTCAAAAAGGCGCGTACAAAAGCCCCAGGTTTCCGCGGCCGGAACCAGGTGACGGATCAGCAGGCCGAGGGGGTCGGGGTCGCAGGCGAGCCATTGCGCCTCCAGGGTCACTATCGCGGGGGTGAGGAGCGTCTTCTCCGCCACTACCCCACCGCGACGAAGCGATGCAGGCCGGGCCGCAGGCGTGATGGTCGCCCCACCCAGGGACCGACAGACCGATGCAGAGATCCCCGGCTGCTTTCACGACACGACAAACGCTTTGGGTTATAACAATATGTTAATATGTGATTTTCTGCTGGAAGCGGGCGTGCGCATATCGCCCCCCATCGTTCTGCGCATTGTGGCAGATTGCCCAACCTGCGTGATGCTCAAGCCCGAAGACTAGCACGGCTTGGAGAAAATCTCGACCTTGCGAAAGGCGTCAAATGACGGTGCACGGCGCCTCCCTATCCTCTGCGGCACCGGTGGCTTATATCTTGTTGAAAAGCTGCAGCGCGGCGAGGATGGTGCGATGACGGGGTTTGGATATCCAGAGATGATGCGACAAGTGATCGGTGCCTTTCACAGCGGAGACACGGAACGCGCACGTGATATCTTTGGCACCGATATGCCCATGATCCGTTATGAGGCGCAGCCCGGGCAGGGCCTCGCCATGCGCAATGCACGCTCGACAAGGGGTCATTGCACATCGGGTACCACGCAAACCTGGCGCGGTTCAGACGGCGCGAGCTGCAGCTGAAGGTGATGCGCTGGCCCGCAGACAAGAAAACCGGTTAAAGGCATTGGGGTGTCTAGCTGCCCCTCAACGGCCGCTGCCGCCCAAACGTGGCAGATGTTTCCATCCCGCTTTGCGCAGTCCCAGTGGCGTGTCTGTGATGCCGCACTCCATAGTCAACTTCAGCCGTCTCGCAGCATCACTCATCTTCAATGACGATGGCGCGTAAAATGCGACGGACGAGCGGCGCGACACACAGAACGATGGGGAAAGAAAACAGCCATGACGTCAGCCAAGCCGACGGCCAGTTGCCAAAGAAGATCGGCACAAAACCAATGTTGATGAGTGTCGCCAAGCCGGAGACAAAGCACGACATCATGCCGGATAAGATGAACCCAAAAGCGATCACTTTATACTTTTTCGGGATAAATGGCATCACGTCTCTTCGATCTACCGCGTCCTTGCGCCGGGGAACAGAGCTGATTGTCGGGACGGGTGGCAAAGGCTTCTTGTTGCATCTTTTGAGGTTTTCCTCACAGGTTGCAGAAAACGGGCGGAGGAAATCCCTCGTAGCCTTGTCAGCCTGCTTGCACTTTGCGGTGATCTCGAAGAGGGTACCGGCGATCCCTTCATTTTTTGCTGAGTAGCTTGAACAATGGCGCGCAAAATAGTGAGTGCAGTTGCCTTCGCCGCCGCAGGAATTGCGGCATGCGCACTGCTTTTGCTGCCAGAAAAAGCGCAGATTTCAGAGGCCGACACATTTACCGCGCCGGGTCTTGATCCGCTCACAATCTCAAATGCGCAAGCGTCGTTCTGGCAGTTGACACCTGCGCTTCTCTTGGTGGTGTACGAAGCCTTCGGTGAGACGCAGGAAGATGCGATTTATGACACGCTGGCCCGCGTCACCCACGGTGAGGCGCTTGAGTACCTCTATCTTGAGCGGGTCGGGGCCATGGCAGGCGACGGGTTGGATGAGGCTGACCAGACAATCCATGAAATCAAGCTTTTGAGCACGCAGGTCGCGCGCGCGGAAAATGCGCTTGTTTTGGATGCATCGTGGCAGGTCATCGGGACGGTGGGCCACACCGAACACATGCATGTGCGCGGCAACACCTACAGCGCGGATCTGACCGTCTCTCCGGTGGATGGGGCCTGGCGCATCACCGATTTTGAGTTGCGCGACGTCAATCGCGACATGGCTGGGGATACTTTCCTCGCCCCGCAAACCAACTGATGATCCGGATCGAGAACCTCACCTTCGGCTACGGGGCCGAGGGGTTCCGGCTGCGGGTGCCTGCGTTTTCACTTGCCCAAGGAGAACGGGTGGCCATCGTCGGCCCCAGTGGCAGCGGCAAAACCACGCTTCTCAATCTCATCGCAGGGATCCTGACGCCTGCGACCGGGCACATCGACGTGGCAGGCGCGCAGGTCTCGCATCTCTCAGACGCTGGACGCCGCCGGTTTCGGGCAAGCCAAATCGGATTTGTCTTTCAGGATTTCGCGCTGCTCGATTACCTACCCGCGCGGCAAAACATTCTCTACCCCTACAGGATCACCGCCGCTTTGCGGTTGGATCAGGCAGCGCGTGATCGGGCGGAAAGGCTGGCGGCGGCCTGCGGGATCGGCGGCTTGCTGGACCGCCATCCGCCCGCCCTGAGCCAAGGTGAGCAGCAGAGGGTTGCGATCTGCCGCGCGCTCGTCACGCAACCCAAGCTGATCCTATCAGACGAGGCGACCGGCAACCTCGATCCCGAAAGCAAGCTGCGCATTCTGGATCTACTTTTTGAGCAAGCTGCGGTCGCGGGGGCCTCCGTTCTTGCAGTGACCCACGATCACGAACTGCTGCCCCGATTTCAGCGGGTCATCGATTTCGCACAATTTCGCGAGGCAGGGCAGCCATGAACGCGGTCTATCTCGCCTTTGCCTACATCCGGTATCACTGGGCCCGCAGCTTGGTGCTTGGCCTTGTCGCCGCTCTGATCCTGTTTGTCCCCGTGGCCACGCAGACCTTGCTGGCCACCAGCGAACGAGCGCTTATCGCCCGCGGCGCAGCGACGCCGCTTTTGTTGGGCAGCCGGGGGTCACAGTTGGATCTGACGATGGCGGCCCTCTATTTTTCCGAAGAACGCCCCAGCCCCGTGCCCATGCGCGAGGTTGAAGCGATCTGGGACAGCGGCCTGGGCTTGCCGATCCCTGTTCATACGGCTTTTTCGTCCAGCGGGTTTCGGATCGTTGGGACGACGCTCGATTACTTCGATTTCCGCGATTTGCGCTTGGCCGAAGGCCGCGGGTTGTCCTTGCTGGGCGATGCTGTCATCGGCGCGGAGGTGGCCAGGTCGCTCGACCTCGGCGTGGGTCAAACCCTGGTCTCCGCACCTGAAAACCTCTTTGACCTGGACGGCGTCTATCCGCTTGAGATGCCCATTGTCGGCATTCTTGAACAGACAAACACACCCGATGATCAGGCGATATTCGTCGATATCAAAACCGCTTGGGTCATCCAGGGCATCGGGCACGGGCATGAGGATGTCGTGACCGCCGCTGATATCGCCGCGGGGACCGATGCGCTGGCCAACGCCGCGGTGGTGCAGTACCAGCGGATCACGCCTGAGAACATCGAGAGCTTCCATTTTCACGGCAGTCAGGACGACTTCCCAGCCTCGGCCGTGATCATCGTCCCCAACGACACACGCGCTTCAACGATCCTGAAGGGCCGGTATCTTGACCCTGAGGCCCCTACGCAGTTGATCGAACCGGCGGCTGTGGTCCAGGCGCTCGTCGCCCGCATCTTTCGCATCAAATCGCTCTTGGACGCGGTGACCGCGATCATCGCCCTGGCCGCCTGTGCCGCGATTGGACTGGCGATTTTCCTCAGCTACCGCCTGCGCGCGCGCGAGACGGCGACCGCGGTCAAGCTCGGGGCACGGCGCGGGATGGTTCTGCGCCTCTTGGCGGCAGAAACGGTGACGCTATTATGCTTTGCAGGGGGTCTCGCCGCGCTTGGCGCTCTGGTGATGTCGCGCAACGCAGAGGCCTGGGTGGGCTGGTTGCTCGCCCTCGGTACATAATTAGACAGGAGGATCCATGAAACGCCACTTTCTGACTGCCTCACTTGTAACGCTCATCGCGGCGACGCCGGGGTTGGCACATTACGGTATGATCATCCCGAACGATCCGATGATCAGCCAGGCGGACGGGCGCAGCGTTGCCCTCACCATGTCGTTCTCTCATCCCTTTGAATTGGATGGGATGATTTTGGAGAGACCTGCCGCCTTCACGGTCACCCCTCAGGGGACGACGTCTGACCTCTTGGGAGATCTTCAGGACGCCACCGTGATGGACGACCAAGGCTATACGCTCGATTACCGCCTTGAGCGGCCCGGGACCTACATCTTCGCGATGGAGCCCAAGCCCTATTGGGAACCGGCGGAAGATGCCTTCATCATCCACTACACAAAGACATACGTGACGGCCTATGGCGATGACGAAGGTTGGGACACGGAATTGGGGCTCAAGACCGAGATTGTGCCGCTGACCAAGCCCTTTGGCCTGTGGGAGCACAATGTGTTCCAGGGCATCGTGAAGATGGACGGCGCGCCGGTGCCCTACGCCGAGGTTGAGGTGGAGTTCTTCAACGACGAGGCGGCGGCGACGGTGCCAGATGATTTGATGATCACACAAACGGTGAAAGCCGATGCTGACGGGGTCTTCACCTACGCCCCGCCGTCGGATGGCTGGTGGGGCTTTGCGGCGCTCAACACCGCCGATTACACGCTGCCGCAGGACGGTGAGGACAAGGCGGTAGAGCTTGGCGCGGTGATCTGGGTGCATTTCGAAGAATGGACCGGACGGTGATCCGCGCGCTCGGGGCGGCTGCTTCCGTTTTGGCAACGCCGGTCACTGTGGCGGCCCATCAGCTTGTCGTTTTCGCCTCGGTGGATTGCGAGGCGGTCACGGTCGAAGCAAAGTTCTCCAACGGCAAAGCTGTGCAGCGGGGCGAGGTGCGCGTTTTGGACGGCGAAAGCACGCTGATGACGACCCTCGATATCGACGCCGATGGCACCACCAAGGTGCCGTTGGAGAGCCTGGACCATGCGGGCGGTTTGGTCATTGAGGTCGATACGGGCAGCCACGACAACTACTGGATTGTGACACCTGAGGACATCGCGCGCAAATGTGGGAGCTAGCTGTGAAACGCGCGTTCAAGCCCTTCGTGGCCTTGACGCTTATCTTCTGGGCAGCAGCCGCTGCCGCACAGGACCGTCCGCGGATCGTGGCCGTAAACCACGCGCTGCAATCTCTTGCCGAACGGCTTGTGGGCGATGCGGCAGAGGTGGTGTTCCCGGTGCCCGCGGGCACGGATCCCTCCTTCTGGCGTCCGTCGGTTGCGGACATCAGCATGATCCAATCGGCTGACCTGATCCTTCTGAACGGGGCAGGCTTTGCCACTTGGGTGGACCGCGTGTCCTTGCCCCGTGCGCGCCTGGTGAACACCTCGGCCAGCGCCCGAGAGCAGTACATCGTCACTGAAAGCATCACCCATAGCCATGGCGACGGGGACACGCATTCGCATGAGGGGCTTGCCTCCTACACTTGGCTCGATCCGACGCTCGCCATCGCGCAGGCCCAAGCCCTGGCCGCCGGCGTGAGCCGCCTTGGGCTCGCCCCGCCACAGGACGTCTACGCGCGGCTGACGGCTCTGACCGCCGAGCTAGAAGCGCTTGATGCCGAAACTGCGGAGGCTTTGAGCAGCGCGGCAGGCGTGGGGTTGATCGCAACGCATCCGCGCTATCAGTATTTCGCGCGCCGCTACGGACTGTCGATCTCGGCGCTCGAATGGGAGGCGGGTGCAAGCCCAAGTGAAGATGAACTCACAACTCTCGCGGCGATGGCCAGCGCGCAAAATGCGCGGGTTGTGATCTGGGAAGCGGCACCTCCGGCGGAAGCCTTGGAGGCGGTGGCAGCATTGGGGCTCAGGAACGTGGTCTTTGAACCCATGGCGGGGGCGACCAAAGGCGACTATTTCGAAGCCTTTAGACGCGGTGTCGCTGCACTTACAGATGCGCTTGCGCTCAGCTCAAACTGAGCATCGGGGCCGCGTGCGGTACGCGGCCCCCAAAGGGTCACTTTTTCACGTTGGTCCAGATCTGATCATAGACCGCCTGCGTGGCCTCATCACAAACCTCGATGAAAACACCGGGTCCCGCACTGGCGGGTGGGTTTGCCTCAGGCAGCGTCGCCAAAGCGGGATCGAGGAATTCCTCAACACCCGAGAGCCCTGAGCCATAGCGCGCGAAGTTCGAGACCGCCGCGATGTTCTCCGGCTCAAGCAGGAAGTCCATGAAGGCAATCGCGCTCTCCCGGTTGGGCGCGTCCTTTAGGAGCACGACATTGTCCATCCAGGCCACGTAGCCCTGCGTTGGGAAGGCGTACTTCAGGCTCGCCCGTTCTTCGCGCGCCTTGGCCCCAAAACCGTCATATATCTGGCCGACGGTGGCATCGCCTGAGACCAAGACCTCCTTGGCGGTGTCCGAATTGAAGCTGGCCCAATGTGTCTTGGCCTCTTGCAGCATCGTATCAAGCGCTTTGAGCTGTTCGCGGTCGGTGGAGCACTGCGGGATGCCCATGTGCAAGGCCGCCATGGCCAGCACTTCGCCCTGGCTGTCGAGCATGTTGATCTTCCCCGAAAGCGCCTCGGGCGGGTTGAACAAGATATCGGTCGTGTCGATGTTCCCGTCAAAGGCGACTGTGTCGACCATAAAGCTGGTGGAGCCCCACTGGTAGGGGATCGAGTGCTTCCAACCCGGATCAAAGCTGGGGTCGGCCCAGGCGGCAGAAATGTTGCTCTTGTTCTTCAACTCTCCCTCACCAACCTCGTCGAGCATCCCCTCGCCGATCATGATTGAGACCATGTAATCCCCCGGCACCGCGACGTCGTAGGTGCCCATGCCCCCGGCCTTGAGCGAGGCCAGCATCGCCTCGTTAGAATCGTAGGTATCCATGGTGACGTTGATGCCGGTCTCAGCTGTGAATTTATCCAGCAGGTCTTGCGGGATGTATTCGAACCAGTGATAGATCACCAATTCCCCTTCGGCGGCTGCAGCACTTGCTGTGATCGCAAGGGCCGCGGCACTCGTCATCAGTTTTTTCATATCTTTCTCCCTTTGGTTACTTGGTGTTGTCGGTTTTTGCGATGAAGTAAGACACCGTGACCATCAGGATGGACACGGCGAGCAGCATGGTCGAGATCGCCATAATGTTGGGTTTGATACCCTGTTTAACAGAGCCAAAGATGGCGGTGGGCAGCGTCTCAACGCCGGCACCTTTGACGAAGTTGGTGATGATGAAATCATCCAAGCTCACGATAAAGGCCAACAGAAAGCCCGAGATGATACCAGGCATCATGAGCGGCAGGAGGATGCGGCGGAAGGCCTGTGTCTTGGTGGCGTAGAGGTCCTGCGCGGCCTCTTCAAAGGTGCCCTCAATCCCCTGCATCCGCGCTTGGATTGGCAGGTAGGCAAAGGGGATGCAAAACGCGGTGTGGGCGACGAGAATAGTGAGATACCCGCGGGTGAAACCGATGGAGTTAAAGAAGATCAGCGTCGCCACCGCGGTCACGATTTCGGGCACCATCAGCGGCAAGCTGATCAAGCCCAGAGAGAGGGTGCGCAGCCGAAAACGGCCTCCTCGCACGATGGCGGTCGCGGCACTCGTCGCAATGGCCGTCGACAAAGTCGCGGCGATGAGTGCGATGGTGATTGAATTGATCGCGGCCTGCTTGAACTTGCCGCTTGCAGGCCCGGTAAAGACATCCCGGTACCAGCGCAGGGAGAGCCCCTCCCACACGGTAATGGAGGCGGAGGCGTTAAAGGAATAGACCGTGACCACGACAAGCGGGGCGTAGAGGATCACCAGGCAAAAGATCGTGACCGACTGAAAGCCGCTGTAGCTTCTGACGTCTGTCGCGCCGCTCATGCGCCGCCTTCCGCACGACGTTGCTGGCGGGCAAAGAGCATCAGGAGGATCAGCACCATGGTCAGCAAGATCATGGAGGCGGCCGCGCCGAAAGGCCAGTTACCTGCGTTGCCTTTGAACTGCTCCTCGATAAGCGATCCGATCATGAAATTCTTTGCCCCACCCAAGAGATCGGGGGCGAGAAAGGCCCCTAGTGAGGGCACAAAGACCAGAATACAGCCCGCAATCACCCCAGGCCGTACCGCTGGCAGGACGATCCGGCGCAGCGTGACCCACTTGCTGGCGTAAAGGTCCGCCGCCGCTTCTGAGAGCGTGAAATTGTAGCGCTCCACAGAGGCGTAGATCGGCAGTACCATGAATGGCAGGTAGCTGTAAAAGAGCCCAAGTTGCACTGCGAGGTTGGTGTTCACGATCTGCAGCGGCGCGTCGATAATGCCGGTGCCCACCAGAAAGTTGTTCATCGGCCCTTCGTCGCGCAGCAGAAACTTCATCGACACCGTGCGGATCAAGAGGTTCACCCAATAGGGGATCGTGATCAGAAAGACCCAGATGGCGCGGGTGCGCGCGGGGCGTGTGGCGATGAAATACGCGGTGGGAAACCCGATAAGCAACGCAAAAAGGGTCGCAAGCCCGGCCTGCCAGATAGAGCGCCAGAATATGGTGATGTAAGTCCACTCAATCGCGCAAGGCTCATCGCCGAAAAGCCCCCGATCGCAGAAAAACTGGTCGTAGGCGCCGAGGGAAAACTCCCAAATCACGCCGCCCCGGAACTCTTTGGTCAAAAACGAATAGACCAGCATCATCAACACCGGTGCCAGCACAAACACCGCGAGGACGGCCCAAGCGGGCAAAAGCAGCCATCCGCGCGCCTGCGCGTAGGTATCTGTGGCGGATGCACCGCCGCTGGGGGTGCCCGCCGCCATCAGCTCAACAAGAGCCGCGCGGCACCCGGCTCCACTTCCACAAAAACCGCGGCCCCTTTGTCAAAAAGCTGGGTCCGGCCCGCGTCTGAATTCTGCGTGCGCACGGTGATCTGAGTGCCCTCGTGCAGCGATAGGACTGTTTGCACATCGGTTCCCACAAAGACGTTCTGCACCACGGAGGCGGGCCAAGCCTGCGCATTGGTCTGCGCGCCACTCAATTTGAGGCGCTCGGGGCGCAGCGAGATATGTCCGCGCGCGCCTACCGCTGCCCCCTCTGCCGCGTCACAGATCAGCGATAAGCCGTGTGGCAAGGTGCAATGCGCGCGCGCGTCAGTGACCTTCACCACTTCGGCCTCAAGGAGGTTCGTCTCCCCGATGAAGTCTGCCACAAACATATTGCGCGGGGCTTCATAGATCTCGCGCGCATCGCCCAACTGCTGCAGCCGCCCCGCCGACATGACAGCGATGCGGTCCGACATGGTCAGCGCCTCTTCCTGGTCGTGTGTGACAAAGATAAAGGTGATGCCGGTTTCCCGTTGGATAGACTTCAGTTCAAGCTGCATGGCCTTGCGCAGCTTGAGATCGAGCGCTGAGAGCGGCTCATCCAGCAGCAGCACCTTGGGTGCCGGGGCCAACGCGCGGGCCAGCGCGACCCGTTGCTGCTGACCGCCCGAAAGCTGCGCGGGCTTGCGGGTGGCAAACTGCGGCAGCTGCACAAGCTCCAGCATCTCGCCCGCGCGCTTGGCCGCATCGGAACGCGAGGCGCCGCGCATCTCCAACCCAAAGGCCACGTTCTCCAGCACTGTCATATGGGGAAACAACGCGTAGTTCTGAAAAACCGTGTTCACCGGGCGCTGGTGCGGCGGAAGCGCTTCGATTTCCTCGCCGAAGAGAAAGATCTCCCCTTCGGTCACAGCCTCAAAGCCCGCGATCATGCGCAAGAGCGTGGTCTTGCCACAGCCCGAAGGCCCAAGCAGCGTGAAAAACTCATTGTCGAATATGGAGAGCGAAATCTCTTCCAGCGCGGTAAAGTCGCCAAAGCGTTTGACCGCCCCCCGGACATCAACTGCAACGGGATTTTCCAATGTGCCACCCAGATCTTCTCGCACGTATCGTTAGCCTATTGGAAAGCAAGCACAAGTTCTAGGAACCAAAGGGCTCAGCTTGACTTAGGCTAAAGCTTACGGTGGCTAAAAAACGTGCTGACGATCAAGGCTAGGGTGGTAGGTAGGCAGAGCCTCCGATCGTCGCCTCAGCGGTTTTCAACCGCCAGTCGATACAGCGCTAGCAGGAGATGTCTTCGATGAGCGCATCCAGCATCTTGTCGCATCTCGCCAATTGCGCGCGGGTGATGAATTCATCTGGTTTATGGCCTTGCGCCTGCATCGCGCCGGGCCCGCAGACAAGCGTCGGGATGCCAAGACCGCTCAGAAACCCGGCTTCCGTGCCAAAAGCAACTTTGCAAGTGTCCGTGCCCGCAGCGCGTCTAAGCTGCCCGATCAAAGCCGCGTCGTCTGTGGTGAGGCCGGGATAGGCGATCTCCCGCGTCATCTTTATGCCCGCCGGCACCCCAAACGCCGTCGCGCAGGCATCCGCCAAAGCCTTTATGCGTGTCTCGATCTGGTCAGGGTCATCTTCAGCGAGAAAGCGCATTTCAAAGCGCATCTCAGCATGATCCGGCACGATGTTGAGCGCCTGACCTGCGTTCAACATTCCCACATGCAAGGTGGTATAGGGGATGTCATAGGCGGCGTCTTGGGTGCCGTTTTGCGCGATGTCGCGCTGCATCTCTTCCAACTGCCCAATAAAGCGGGCCGCGAGATTGATCGCATTCGCGAACCTTGGGGCGAGGGCGGAGTGCCCGGCTTGGCCCTGGACCTTGGCGCGGTAGGCGCGTTTGCCCTTGTGACCCACGGCCACCCGCATCTCAGTCGGCTCCCCCACCACGGCAAGCCGCGGCGCGCCGAGCAAAGGGGGCAGCGCGGGCAGCATGCGCGCCAACCCGACGCAGCCGATCTCTTCGTCGTATGAAATCAAGAGTTGGAAAGGTGCCGTGAGTTTGCGTGCCGCCGCCCGCTCCGCTGCCGCCAGCATGGCCGCGAGGTACCCCTTCATATCGGTGGTGCCCCGCCCATAAAGCCGCTCCCCGTCCTCGCTCAGCGTGAAAGGATCGCGGGTCCAAGTCTGCCCTGCCACCGGAACCACATCACTATGCGCTGACAGAAGGATCCCATGCGGGCCGGGTGGGCCAATCTCGGCGTAAAGCCCGGCCTTGGGCTCAGTGGCATCGGGGAGCCGCTGTGTGCGGTATCCCAGGCCGGTCAGAAAGCCATCCACCTCCTCAATGAGCGCCAGATTGGAGAGGTTGCTGACCGTCTCATGCCGCACCAGCCGGGCCAACCAGTCTGCGGTGCGGCTCATCTGAGGTCCCGCAGCGCGTCCAGCACCTGTTTCGGGTCCGTCTCGGGGTTCACGATGCACAGGCGAAAGACCTTGTCCCCGCGCCATCGCGTGGGCAGGCAGAGGAGCTTGCCTGACCGCCGATTGTCTTCCGCCCAGGTCTCCATCTCACCGTCCGTCATCGTTAGCGGCTTGAAGAGGATCACCGTCAGTTGCGGACCCAAAAGCAGTTTCAAATGCGGGCTCGCGTCAATCCCCTGCGCGATCTCTTCAGCGATCAGGCGGGTTTGGCGGATGGCAGCGGCGTAGCTTGCCGTGCCGTGGGTCACCAGCGAATACCAGAGCGGCAACCCCCGCGCGCGCCGGGTGAGGTGGAGTGCGTAGTCCGATGGGTTCCACTGGCTGTCATCGACGGCATCAAGATAGACCGCCCGCTGACCATGCGCTGCCGCCCCCTGACGCGCGTCGCGGTAGATCAGTGCGGAGCTGTCATAGGGGGCAAAAAGCCACTTATGCGGATCTATGATCAGCGAATCTGCGCGCTCAATGCCTTCGAAAGCTTGTGCCATTTGCGGTTCAGCCAGGGCGGCCCCGCCGTAGGCCCCGTCGATGTGGACCCATGTGCGCGCCTCGGCCGCAAGAGCCGTGAGCCCGTCGATATCATCGACCGCCCCGCAGTTTGTCGCCCCGCCATTGGCCACGATGGCGAAGGTGGCCGAGGTCGTCAGCGGTGCCGCGGCCTCCGCATGCATGCGGCCACTTGCGTCCGTTGGCACTGTGATCAGATCGGCATCCATAACGCGGGCCGCAGTTGCGACCGAGCTATGGGCCTCATCCGAGCAGAGGATCGCGCCCTTGCCGGTGAGACCCGTCGCCCGCCTGTGCCATTCGCGCGCAGCATGCAGGGCGGAGAGATTTCCAAGCGTCCCGCCCGCAACAAAGACCCCGCCCGCCGTCTCCGGCCAACCGGCCAGATCAGCCAACCACCGCAGCGCCTGGTTTTCGGCATAGATCGCGCCCGACCCGCCATCCCAATTGCCTGCAAAAATGCTCGCCGCGCCCAAGGCCGCGTCAAAGCTCAGCGATGCGCGCGTCGGAGCGGAAGCCACAAAGCTCAGGCTCGTCGGATCGGCAAAGGGCCGGGTGGAAGGCAGGATCGTCTCGGTAAAGAGCGCGAATGCCGCCTCCGGCGCAAACCCTTCTGGCGTGATCGCGCCACCCAAGCGTGCGTCAAGGGCGGCAGGGGATTGCGCGCCGTGTCGGGGGTCGGGGCCTTCGGCAATGCGTTTGGACGTCCACTCAAGCAGCGCGCGGGTTGCCGCGGGCGCAAAGGGAAAGGGGCCATTCTGTTCCAAGGATGTGCCTAAACGCCTGCCTCAACTTCAAGGATCGCCTCGCGCAGGGTATCCGCGACCTCGTCGATCATCGCGTGATCCATGATCAGCGTCGGTGATAGGATCGCCACATTGCCCAAGGGACGCACGATCAGCCCGCGCTTTTGACAGGAGCGCGCGATCTTCAGGGCGATCTGCGCCTCCGGCGGATGGCCTTCCTTGGTCTCCCGGTCTTTGACGAACTCGATCCCCATCATAAAATGGCTGCCCCGCACCTCTCCGACCAACTCGATGTCATCCAACGCGCGGAGCTTTTGCTCAAAGTACGCGCCCGTGACGCGGGCGTTCTCTGGGATGCCTTCGGTTTCCATGACCTCGATGTTCTTCAGCGCCGCCGCCGCTGCCGCCGGATGTCCCGAATAGGTCATACCGTGTAAAAACATGCCGTCTGGACCTGAAATGATCTCATGGATCTCGTCGGAGACGATCGTTGCGGCCAGCGGCTGATAACCCGAGGTCAGCCCTTTGGCCGTGGTGATGATGTCTGGGACCATGCCAAAGACATCTTCGGAGGCAAAGAAATGCCCCAGGCGCCCAAAGGCGGTCACGACCTCGTCGGCCACATATTTGATGTCGAACTCTTGGCACACCTCCCAGGCGCGTTTGTGATACCCCCTGGGCGCGGTGATGACGCCGCCTGCGCCCTGGATCGGCTCGGCGATAAAGGCGCAAATGTGCTCCGCCCCGATCTTCTCAATCTGGGCGCGCATATCGGTGATCAAGTGATCCAGGAATTCTTCTTCCGAGGCTCCCGCGCCTTCGCGCCAGTGGTGCACGGAGGGCAGGTGATGCACAATATCATGCGCGGCGTGCCAGCCATCGGCATAAGCCGGAGTGGTCATCGCCATCGCCAGATATGTCGCGCCGTGATAGGCGCCGATCCGGCTCAACACCATATTCTTTTCCGGCTTCCCGAGGCGGATGTTCATGTGCTGCAAGATGCGGATCGCACTGTCATTGGCGACCGAGCCCGAGTTGGCGAAATGAACGGCATTGAGGTGTCCAGGAGCAAGTTCGGCGATCTTTTTGGCCAAAGCCGCAGCCATGGGGTGGGTAAAGTTGTAGAACGTCGAGTAAAAATCCAAGGTCGCCAGTTGCTCACTGATAGCATCGATCATCTCGCGCCGGCCGTGCCCGATGTTCACGCACCACAGCCCGCCGATGCCATCGATGAGCTTTTCGCCGTCGTTGCTGTAGACGTAGGCCCCTTCCGCCCGCGAGATCACCGTGCGCCCGCCTTGCTGCTTGAGCGCATTTAGATCCGCAAAAGACTGAATGAGGTGGTCGTCCTGCTTTAGGATTTCGTCCGTTGTGAGCATATCGGGCTTTCCTCCTGTCATTGTCGAGACAATCGCCCACCCTGCCCCTGCCCGGTAGCCGCCTCTAAAAGAAGCGTTGATTAGCCCCGGGCTAATCGGTGTTGGTCAGGGGATAGCTTGGCCTCCAAGCGTGTTCAGCTTTCCAGTGTTGAGCATTTCGGCCCCATGTTCAATAAAGGCGCGCACGGCATTGGAGCGGCGCGCGTCCTGCGCGGTCAGAAATCCCAATCTTAAGGCACGCACGTCGCCCCGGATTGGCACGATATGCACAGGTTTGCCGTCAGGTGCAGTTCCGCTCAGCGGCCTCACATTTGCGATGGAATAGCCAAAGTTATTGGCCACCATGGAGCGCATGACGGCCATATCTCGCGTGCGCTCCGCAATCTGGGGCTTGTCGCCTAAGGGATCAAAAAGCGAGAGGAAATAGTCCGCACTTGAGGGGAGATCCAAGAGCACCATAGGGTGCGCTACCAAGTCCTCCATGCCCACATCTGGCGCGTCTTTAAGCGGATGACCGGTGCCCATAAGGGCAATTGGGGGCAGCTTGATCAATCCCGTAAACTGCAGATCTGCCGGCAGATCAAGGTCGTAGGTCAGTGCGACATCAATTTCCGCTCGCCGCAGCGCGCTGATGAGCCCGGCTTGATCCATCTCCTTTTGCATAATGCGCACGTCCGGATTGCCGTCCTCAAAATCGCGCCGCAAAGAGGGCAGGATGATCTGCGCAAAGGTCAGCAGGCACCCGACCGACAAAGGCCCCCGCACCCGGCCGGAGATATCGGCCGCGATGTCCATAATCGATCCAGCTTCACGCAGAACGGTGCGGGCCTGCTCCATCATCTCGCGGCCCGGTTGGGTCAGCGACAGGCCCTGCGCGTGCTGGCGCACAAAAAGCGGCAGACCCACTTCGCGCTCAAGCTGTGATATCGCAGAGGAGATTGAGGGCGATGAGACATTGATCTGCTCCGATGCGCGTGCGATGCTACCCGCCTCGCCTACAGCGACAAAGTACTCTAACTGCCGGAGGGTGAACCGCAACATGGGGCCCGTCGGTCTCCTTGAACATCACGCCTTATACTTGATCCAAGTCGTCTTGAGGGCGGTGTACTTGTCAAGCGAATGCAGTGATAGATCGCGGCCAAATCCCGATTGCTTCATGCCGCCGAATGGCGTTTGGGCAGACAGGGCATCCACTGTGTTCACCGAAACCGTGCCCGCATGAAGCTTGTCTGAGACCCGGATCGCGCGTGAAAGGTTGTCGGTCCAGACAGAGGCGGCAAGCCCATAGACCGTGTCATTGGCCATGGCGACAGCCTCGTCCTCACTGTCAAAGGGGATCACGGCCAGCACCGGCCCAAAGATCTCATCGCGGGCCAGCGGGTTATCTTGCGAGGTCTCAAAGATTGTGGGCTCGACAAAGCAGCCCTTGCCATCGACATGTACCCGCGCCCCGCCGGTGACCAAATGGGCCGAACTTTTGCCCGCCTCCACAAACTTCATGATGCCCTGCGTTTGTGCCTCATCGACGATGGCCCCCATCTTGGAGGCTGGATCAAGCGGGTCGCCGGGCTGTGTTGCCTCTGCGCGGGCCACCATCTTTTCGACAAAGGCCTCTTTGATCGAACGTTGGACATAGAGCCGCGAATTGGCAGAGCAAACCTCGCCCTGGTTAAAGAAAATGCCGAAGGCTGCCATATCAGCCGCCGTGTCAAGGTCTTCGCAATCCGCGAAGATCAAATTGGGGCTCTTACCGCCGGTCTCAGGCCAGACGGCTTTCATGTTGGATTGGCCGGCGTATTGCATGAACATCTTGCCCACAGCCGTCGAGCCCGTAAAGGCAAGACAGTCGACATCCATGTGCATCCCCAGTGCCTTTCCCGCCGTCGGGCCAAATCCGGGTAGAACATTGAAGACGCCATCCGGCACGCCCGCTTCTGCCGCAAGCTCCGCCAAGCGCAGGGCCGAAAGCGGGGATTGCTCGGCCGGTTTCAGCACAACCGAATTGCCGGTCGCCAAAGCTGCCGCAGCCTTCCAGGTGGCCATATCAAGCGGGAAGTTCCAAGGCACCACGGCGCCCACGACGCCCAACGGGACCCGACTGACCAACGCCAGATCCCCGGGACCGGTGGGGGCAACCTCGTCATAAATCTTGTCAATCGCTTCTGCATACCATTGGAAAAAGTGCGCAGACCCAGGGGCATCCACTGTCACCGCATCCTGCACCAGCTTGCCCATATCGAGACTGTCGAGCAGCGCCATCTCGGTCAGGTTTTCGCGAATGAGCTCCGCAAGTTTTAAGAGCACGCCCTTACGATCCCCCGGGGGCATCCGGGACCAGCGCCCATCCTCGAAAGCCGCGCGGGCTGCGGTGACCGCCGCATCGATGTCCGCGCTATCGCACGCCGCGACCTCGGCCAGCACCGCGCCCGTCGCAGGGTTGATGCACGCGAAGGTCTGGCCAGACGCGGCATCTACGAAGCGGCCGTTGATAAAGGCACGGCTGCGGATCGACAGCCCCGCCGCCTGTGCCCTCCATTGATCAAATGTCATGTCCATCGTCATTCGTCTCCTGGTACGCCGTAAGATGGGGCCGCGCTTGGATTCAGCGCACGGGCCACATAGGCGTCAAGTTGCGGTTTGTAGATCTCCCAAGCTTGCGCCACGGCTTCAATCGGGCAGTCCGTCGTCCAGTCGCAGCGCAGATCGGCCACGGCCCAAGGCACATGGTCGACGAGCATCAGGCCCGCCGAATGCACCGGTCCGGCCTCCCCGCCCGCGTGCAGCCCCGCGAAAAGGGCCGCGAGCAGCCGGTCACCTAGATGCCCCTGCGCGGCCTCAAAGCCCCGCACAATCGCGCCGGGCACGCCTTCATCAGCCAGCAGGTTGCCGCCAGATGCAACATCGATCCCCCGGGCCTCCGTCCAAACGCCCAAAGACTGGGTGCCAGAGTGGATTGCCGTCTCGCCCGCGGCGTCAATGGCGAGCACCTGCCGGTAGTCGATATGTTCAGCCCGAGCGCGGATCTGCGCGACGGCATCGCTAGCGCTTGCACCGGCAGCCATCAGGTCCAGCGCGAGAGGGCCGAGCCGCGGGTCCGTCACGTTCTGCGACGCGACAGCACCAACCCCAGCCCGAGCGTAAGCGCAGCGCGCCGCGACGGCGGGCGACGAGGAAGAGATGGCCATCCCGAACATGCCGGTCTGGACGCAGCGTGCCACGAGCGAAAAGGTCATGTTGGGATCACCGCGGTGCCATCGATCTCAACCAGCCACTCAGGCCGCGCGAGCGCTTGCACGACAAGGCCGGTCGAGACGGGGTGCACGCCTTTGATGTATTCGCCCATCGTGCGGTAGACGGCCTCGCGGTGGCGTACATCGGTGATGTAGACCACCAGCTTGACAAGATGCTCCAAGGAGCCGCCAGCCTCTTCGATGAGCTGTTTGATGTTTTGCATCACTTTGTGGGTCTGGACGACGGGATCATGGCTGTCGATGGTCTTGGCATCATCAAGGTTTTGCGGGCATTGGCCGCGCAGCCAGACGATCCGTCCGCCTTCGGTCACAACCGCCTGGGCCAGATCGTTATCGAGGTTTTGCTCAGGGTAGGTGTCTTTTGTGTTGAAAGGTCGGATGCGAGTGTGGGCCATAGCAGTCTCCGCGAGGTCTGTGCGCACCCTAGACGTGGCGCGCTGCAGACAAAATACCCGCTCGTAAACCAAAACTTAGGCTCGGCCTAAGGTGCACGATTAGCGAGAGGCCAAGCAAAGCTTTCGCTTTTCATATTTTCGCGCGCCGCCCGCTCCAGACAACATGGTAAAACCAGCCAGACAGCGAGAGGCACCCATGGAGTTTTTTGACACGGTTGTGGTCGGTGGCGGTCAAGCCGGCATCGCCACGAGCGAGCATTTGAGCAGGCTCGGGATCAGTCACGTTGTGCTTGAAAAGGGCCGTGTCGCCGAAAGCTGGCGCAGCCGTCGGTGGGACAGCCTCGTGGCCAACGGGCCCGCCTGGCACGACCGCTTTCCGCATCTGGAGTATCCGTGCGGGGATGATGAGTTTCCGGGCAAAGACACGGTCGTCGAATACTTCGAAGCCTATGCAGAAAAGATGCAGGTGCCAATGCGCACAGGTGTTGAGGTGACCCGGGTCGAGCCCGCCGGGCGCGCATTTCATCTTCAAACTTCCCAAGGTCCGATCCGGGCAGAGCACGTCGTGGCCGCGACGGGCGCGTTTCAAACTCCCTCCATCCCGCCGATCATCCCTGAAGGGGCGGACGTGGTCCAGATGCATTCGTCGGATTATCGCAACCCCGACCAACTCCCCAGCGGAGCAGTGCTGGTGGTGGGGGGCGGCTCGTCCGGGGTGCAGATCGCCAAAGAGCTTTTGGCGGCGGGTTGGGACACCTATCTCTCGTTGGGCCCCCATGATCGGCCGCCGCGCCGCTACCGGGGGCGCGACAACGTCTGGTGGCTTGGTGTTTTGGGCAAGTGGAACGCCGACACGCCTGGCCCGGGGACAGAGCATGTGACCATTGCGGTAAGCGGGTCGGACGGCGGGAAAACCATCGATTTCAGAGCGCTTGCCCACGACGGTTTGCACCTTCTCGGCATGACGGCGCACTATGATCGGGGCACCTTGCACTTTGCCGGTGATCTCAAAAGAAATCTCGATGCGGGAGATGCCAATTACCTCTCTGTTCTGGATGAGGCGGATCGCTTTATCGCGCGTGCTGGCCTTAAGCTGCCACCGGAACCGGAAGCGCGCAATATTCCGGAAGATCCTGCCTGTGTGGTGGAGCCCATTCGGTCACTCGATCTTGCACGAGAGGGTATCGGCACGGTTCTCTGGGCCACCGGCTATACCTTCGATTTCAGCTGGATCAAGGCGGACGCCTTCGATGATCGTGGCCACCCCCGCCACCAAAGAGGCGTCAGCGCGCACCCCGGTTTGTACTTTGTGGGTCTGCCCTGGCAAACGCGCCGGGGGTCATCTTTTATCTGGGGCGTCTGGCACGACGCGAAATTCATTGCCGACCAGATCGCGATCGACAACAGCTACATGGCGCATCATTTTGGCAGCGGGTAAACCGCTCTGCGCGGGGTTGCGCTATTCAGGTCGACGCGCGATGCAGTCAACCTCGACAAGCGCACCGACAGCGAGGGCGGTCACCCCAACGGTGGTGCGCGCCGGACGACAGTCTTGCGAAAAGAAGGTCTGATAGGTCGCATTGAACGCCGCGTAATCGCGCTCAAACTCTGTGAGATAGGCGCGACACTGCACCACGTGCTCCAGCCCCAATGCCAATTCGGTGAGAATAAGGCGCAGGTTCTCCATGACCCGCACGGTCTGCGCCTCGACGCCCTGCGGGAGCGCCGCATCGGGCGCATCTGGATCGGTTGGCATCTGCCCGGTCAAAATGACCCAGCCATCCGCCTCGACGGCATGCGAAAAAGGGGCGACGGGCCGGGGCCCTTTGGAGAAGAGATGAAAATCGATCATGTTTTGCTGCGCCTCGCGCTTGTGGAACTGTGGCCTTGCATCTGCATTGCCGAGACAGGCGGTGTCTGACAATACCGTCTACAATACACTCTATTGCGCAAAGATCCTTTGGTGCGCTCCTGACCGCGTCGCGGCTGTTACATTCGCTGCGCCGGGCGTATACGCCAAAGGGCACGGCAACAGTGCGAGCGCGGAGGGGAAAAGTCATGAAGGTTCTCATTTTAGGTGCAGGCGGGATGCTGGGCGGAAAGCTGTCAGAGCGGTTGGTCCTTGATGGCCAATTGGCCGGGGAGCACATTACCGCGCTCGACCTTGTCGATCTCAAGACGCCCGCGGCACCCGAAGGTGCTATCGCGTGCAAAAGTCATGGCATCGACATCACCGAAAAGGGTTTTGCGCCACGTCTGATCGCGCAGCGCCCCGATGTCATCTACCATCTGGCTGCCATGGTGTCCGGCGCGGCGGAGCGGGATTTCACCGGCGGCTACCACGTAAATCTCGATGCGAGCCGGGCGCTTTTTGAAGCGATCCGCGAGGCGCATGAGGCTGATGGGTATACACCCCGGTTGATCTTTGCGTCATCGCTGGCTGTTTACGGGGCACCGCTCCCTGATCCGGTGCCAGACGCACAGATCCGAACGCCGCAGACCAGCTATGGTACCCAAAAGGCCATCGTTGAGCTCTTGCTCGATGACTATACGCGGCGCGGGTTTTTCGACGGCATAGGCCTGCGCTTGCCGACCATCGCTATCCGGCCTGGCGCGCCGAATGCCGCCGCCTCCGGCTTTTTCTCAGGGATCTTGCGAGAGCCTTTGGCGGGCCAGCCCAGCACCTTGCCTGTCGGGCGCGAGACCAAGCATTGGCTGGCCAGCCCCAGATCCGCGATCAACTTTCTGGTGCATGCTGCAAGCTTGGAGGGTGCGGCCGTCGGGCCACAGCGGTCCTTGACCATGCCGGGGGTCGCAACAACTGTCGGCGGGCAAATTGAGGCCTTGGAGCGTGTTGCAGGGTCAGTCGCAGCCGCATTGATCGAGGAAGAACCAAATCCCGAGATCGAAGCGATCATCAGGACGTGGCCGCGCGCGTTCACGCCCGAGCGCGCTTTGGCGTTGGGGTTTGTGGCAGAGGGGTCCGTTGACGATTTGATCGCCGTTTATCTCGAAGATGACGCGCCATAAGGTTCGGACCCGCCGGTTGACAAAGCGTGATTGACCGCCGATTAAGTTCTTAGCCGCTCTGCACACCTGTGCACACCAGCCAAAATCACAACATTGCGAACGAGACGGGTCGATGAAAACCTTCAGACACGGCGCTTTTGCGTCACTCACACCTATGCTTTTGGCGAGCACTGCTCTGGCGCAAGCTGCTGGCGAAGGATTGCCTTTTGATTTGGGTACATTGGTCATCTCAGCGGACAACCGCGTTGAAACACCGGTGAGTGAATCCACCCGCTCCGTCACTGTTGTGACCGCTGAGGAGATCGATCGCCAAAGCGCCGTCACCACTACCATTGGCGATGTTCTGGCCAATACCACCCCTGGATTTAGCCAATCCAACCAAGCGCTCAGCGATTTCGGCCAGACCCTGCGGGGCCGCACATTTCTGGTTTTGATCGACGGCGTGCCGCAATCGACGCCTTTGCGCGACGGTCGGCGGTCTTTGAACTCCATTGATTCAAGTGCGGTCGAACAGATCGAAGTCGTGCGCGGCGGCAACGCGGTTTTCGGGTTTGGTGCCTCTGGCGGTACCGTCAACATCGTGACCAAGCGCCCAGAAGATGGCGAGAGCCGCAGCTACGTTGAGGCTGGTTTTGGCATCTCAACGACTGAGACAGACGATTCCGAGAGTTTTTCATTTTCCTTTGGCACCACCGGCCGAGAAGGCAACGTCGACTATCTTTTCGACGTCTCAGGCTCCAACCTTGGGGCCAATTTCGACGCAGATGGTCTGCGGATCCCGTCCGATACGCTAGGCGCGCAGGGCGGCACATCTGAGACCGAAAGCTACAGCATTTTGGCAAAGATCGGCCTCAACTTCGACGATGATCGCCAACGCTTGCAGTTCAGCGCGTTGAAGTACCAGATCGAGGCAGACCCCGAGTTTGGCGGTATCAGTTTTGCAGGCGATCCTGCCAATGACATTCGCACGCCTGCGGTTTTAGGCAATGCAAATCCGGTGAACCCAGGCACGGATAACTTTAACTTCAACATCGAGTACACCCACGAAGACATCATGGGCTCGCGTTTGAGCGCGCAGATCTATTATACCGATCTTGAGATCACCTACGGCAAGTTCCCAGGTTTCCCGCAAACGCAGATCCTGAGCGAAAAGCTTGGCGCGCGGGTCACTGTCAACACGCCGATTGAGGGCTTTTTAGGCACGTCTGGAGCGAATGTGACCTGGGGCTTGGACGTCTTGCAGGATGAGACGCAGCAGCTTGCGACCGATGCGGATCAGTTCTTCCCAGGCGGTGTGCAGCCCGATCCGATCCTGGATCAGACCGCAAGAGCCCTCTTTGCGCAGTTGGAGTTGCCTTTGTCGGACCGTTTCAATGTGTCAACGGGTCTGCGCCACGAATGGATCGACATCGACGTCAGCGATTTCATTTTTGTGGACGCGTCGGTCCCGTCCTTCACGCCGACGAGCGGCGGTTCGTTGAGCTTTAGTGAAACGCTTTTCAATGTTACCGCGTCATATGACGTGACCGACAAGGTGCAGATCTACGGCGGTTATTCAGAAGGCTTTACGGTCGCGGACATTGGCCGGTCTTTGACAGATGCGACCTTTGCGACGTTGACGGACGTGGAATCTGAGGCGCAGCGCACCGAGAACTACGAGGTTGGTGCGCGCTTTTCTGGTCCAACATGGGATGGCTCGCTGGTCGCTTTTGTCAGCGAATCTGACAATGGTACAACCTTCTTGCCAGGCACCATCACCATTCTGAAGCAACCCGAGCGGATCTGGGGGGTCGAGGCAACGGCGAATTTCGATGTCATTGATACCGTGCGCATAGGCGGTACGCTGACCATTCAAAACGGCGAAGTTGACACAAACGATGACGGTGTTTTCGACGAGGATCTGCCAACAACGCGGATCCCGCCGACCAAGCTGACAGCATATGTCGACTTCCAGCCAACCGATTGGTGGGCCGCGCGCATCCAGGCGACATACTCGGGCACGCAAAGCAACAATTCCTCGGCGTTTGGCGGTGGCGTAGAGATTGATGACTACATCATCGTCGATGCCTATTCGGCTTTCGAGGTCGGGCCGGGCACGTTGAACATCGGTATCGAGAACCTTTTCAACGAAGACTACACGCCCGTGTTGAACCAGGCCTATAACTCCAGCTTTGCCTATGCGCGGGGCCCTGGTCGGACACTCTCCGCAAGCTACCGCGTCGCGTTCTAAAGCCGATGCGTGAACACCTGTTCACACGTGCAACGTTTATGCAGCACCTGCGCCTAGCAGGTTTTGCATCCTGCCACTTGATCATCTTGGGGCTCTTTCAGCCTGTTGCGAGCCAGAGCTTTCCGCTCACCCTCAATCACGAGTTTGGCCAGACGACGCTTGAAAGGCCGCCTGAGCGGATAGTCTCCATCAGCTTTATCGGACATGACTTTCTGCTGGCGTTGGGTGTCGTGCCTATAGGTCTGCGCAAGTGGTATGGGCCGGATGCATCCGGCGTCTGGGTCTGGGCGCAAGACGCCCTTGGAAGTGCTACACCATTTGTCATGCAAGGCGAGATCGACATTGAGCAGATTGCCCTGCTCAAGCCTGATCTCATTGAGGCGCAATGGTCTGGCATGACGGAAAAAGAGTATCGTCTGCTGTCGGTCATTGCGCCGACATTGGGCCCCGTTGAGGGCGCAGGTCCTTATGGGTCGTCCTGGGAAGACATGACGCGCCGTCTTGGGCAGGCGACGGGCCGCGCGGGCGTTGCAGAAGGTATCATCGCCGCGTTGGAGACGCGTTTTGCCGATCTGCGTGCTGCGCATCCTGCGTGGCAGGGAGCCACTGCCACAATGGCTTGGTCAGGGTCAATGGGGGCCTATACCAGCAAAGACCTACGCGGCAAGTTCCTCGAGAGCTTGGGGTTCAAAGTGCCCGATGCCTTGAACGCGATGGCCGCCGGGAACGCGTACTACGTCTCAATTCCGGCGGAGGATTACGCGCTCATCGACCTTGATGTGTTGGTTTGGCTCGACACCGGCGGGTCCGTGGAAAAGCTGCGCGATCTGCCACTGCGCTTTACAATGCGCGCCTACCGCGAGGGGCGCGAGGTCTATGCCGATCCGCTTTTGTCTGCGGCGCTGTCGCATTCCAGCCCGCTCAGCCTTGGATATGCCCTGGACCGCATGGTGCCGCTTTTTGTAGATGCAGTGGATGGTGATCCCGCGACGCCGGTGGCCTCAACGCAAGAGGTCGGTCTTGCCCCCTAGTCCCGCGCGCGGTGTCCGGGGCAATACCCTCGTCTTTGGCCTGGGTGCCGTATTGGCCCTATGCTGCGCGTCGCTCATCTTTGGCTATCAAGCGATGACGCCGCTGCAGATGATCAACGCGCTGACGCTCTATGAAGCGTCAAACGCGATGCATGTGATCTTCGTCGACATTCGTCTGCCACGCATGGCGACGGCTGCTGTCGCGGGTGCTGCCTTGGGCGCCGCCGGTGCGCTCTTGCAGTCGATGACGCGCAACCCGCTGGCGGACCCAGGCATTCTTGGTGTGAATGCAGGCGCGGCGCTCGGCGTTGTGCTCTCTATCGTGATTTTAGGGGTGACGGACCCGGCGCGCTATGTCTGGACGGCGTTGACGTCCTGCCTTTTGGTATCAGCTGTGGTGTTTTTGATCGGCGGGCGACAGAACACCAATCCGACAAGGCTCTTGATCGCGGGGGCGGCTGTCATGGCGGTCAGCCTTGCGATTATCAGGGCGATCCTGCTGCTCAGCCGACAGACGCTGGACACCTATCGGTTCTGGGTGTTGGGCGGGTTGGATGGTGCGAGTTTTGAAACCCTTGCAGCACTCATGCCGTTTCTCGCGGTCGGCTGCGTTTTGGCGGTGATCTGCAGCTTTTGGCTAAACGGGCTTGCCTTAGGGGAAGATGCGGCAAAGGGGCTGGGCCTGCGCACCGGCCTGGCGCAGGTTTTGACAGCATGTGCGGTTGTTCTGCTTTGCGGTGCGACGGTCTCCATGGTGGGGCCGGTTGCTTTTGTCGGGCTGGTGGCCGCGCATTTGGCGCGTCCTTTTGCGCAGGCCGATGCCAAATGGCTCCTCGCGTTGTCGGCCCCTTTCGGTGCCGCCTTGCTCCTCGCGGCAGATCTTTTGGGACGTCTGCCGCTTTTTGGCGGCGGGATGCAGGCAGGTGTGACGTCAGCGCTGATCGGGGGGCCGGTTCTGATCTGGCTCATCTGGCGAAAAGGGGCGCTGCGGCAGTGATCTTGCGGCTCTCCTTTTTGTCCTTTCAGATCCCTGGCAAAGTGATCGCGGTCAGGTTGATGCTCTGTGCGCTGATCTTCTCATTGGCGCTGATCACCTTGCGCTTTGGCACTTACCCGCTCAGCAGTGGGCAAATCCTCGGCATCTTTATCGGCGGTGGAGATGCGTTGGAGCGGATGATCGTGTTGGAAAACCGCCTGCCTCGGCTTTTGACCGCGATTGGCGCGGGCGTGGCGTTTGGCCTCGCAGGCGCGCTTTTCCAAACCATGTTGCGCAATCCGCTTGCCTCGCCTGATTGGATTGGCTTCACGCCCGGTGCTAGTTTCGGCGCACTGCTCGCCATCTATCTGACGGGTGGTCACATCATCTTTGGCGCGCTGATTGGCATTGCCGCGACCGCAGTTGTCGTCTTGCTGCTCTCATTTGAGAGCGGGCTGAACGTGCGCAAATTGGTTCTGATTGGGATCGGCGCGAACCTCTCCCTCGCGGCGGCCGCCGACTTGCTGTTGTCGCGGGTCGATTTGATGACAGCGGAAGACATGTCAAAGTGGCTCGTAGGAGCCCTAAACGGGCGGGATTGGTCCGATGCCGCATTGATTTGGGGCGGTTTGGCGCTGCTGGTCCCTGCGGCGGCGCTGCTCACTTTGCCGCTTTGTAGCATGATGTTGACCGACGACGTGGCGCGCGGGCATGGGGTGGCGCTCACGCCGGTGCGCTGCGCTGTCGCGGTGACGAGCGTCTGCTGTGTCGCGCTTGGCGTCTGCGTTGCAGGGCCGCTGCCTTTCGTTGCGTTTCTGAGCGGGCCGATTGCGAAGGGGCTTGAGGGCGACGGCAAGCCCTCGCTGTTATCCGCCGCATTGGTAGGGGCCATCGTCGTTCTCGCGGCAGATTACGCCTCGCGCCTCACACCGCTTGTGCAACTGCCCACCGGCGTGTTCACGGCGCTGATCGGCGCGCCCTGCCTCTTGTGGGTGCTTGTCGCGACGGCCAAGAAAGGACGGATCTGATGGACAAGCCGCCAAAGCTGCACGCCGTGAACCTGCACGTCGCCCTTGGCAAAGCACAGGTGCTCTCCGGGCTCGATCTGGAACTCGCGCCGCTCACCGTGACGGTCATTGTCGGGCCAAACGGCAGCGGTAAATCAACGCTTCTGCGCACCCTTGGTCGGCTGCAAAAGGCACGGTCCGGTCAGGTCAAGCTCGAAGGAACACCTTTGGCGAAGCTGAAGACCCGCGCCATTGCCCGAGAGATCGCCGTGCTGCCGCAGGGTCTCACGGCACCCGAGGGCATATCGGTCCGTGATCTGATTGCGCGGGGGCGCATGCCGCACCAACACCCGCTGCAGCAGTGGCGAGAAGAAGACGCCGCTGTGATCGACGCCGTTCTGCGCGAAACCGGGTTGCAGGCGCTGGCAGATCGCCCCGTGGCGGCCCTTTCAGGCGGGCAGCAGCAACGGGTCTGGATCGCCATGATCCTCGCGCAGCAAACCGATCTGTTGCTGCTCGACGAGCCAACGACATTCCTTGATCTGCCGCACCAAATCGACCTCTTGGGCTTTATCCGAAGGCTTTGCGATGAGGCGGGCAAAACCATTGTCATGGTGCTGCATGATATCAATCTGGCAGCCCGCTTCGCGGATCGCATCGTGGCCCTCAGAGAGGGTGCAATCGTCGCGGATGGCACGCCGGGCAAAGTCGTGACACAGCCCATCATGCGCGAGGTCTTTGGCCTAGAATGCTCGGTCATCAAAGATCCGCTGCACGCAAAACCCTATGTCATCCCAAACTGAGGTCACGCCGATGCCGGTTCAGCCCGAGGACACGCATTCTGCAACAACTGAGCTGTCCGGCTTTGCCTTCAGCGCCCTGAGTTCCATGTATGCGAGCATATCTGGCGAGTATGATCTGGAAATCCTGGATCACACATCAGAGCGTTTTGCGGTCAAGACTGATTACGGCACATATACGCTTGAACCTCTCGGCTCAGGCACGCGCGTCGCGGTGAGCGCTGAAAGTGCGGTCAATCTGCACGTGCTCAAGGACGGCTTTGTGTTGGCGATATCCCATGTCTCCACCGAGGTGGCTGAGGCTGTGCGTTGGTCAGATACGACGCAAGAGGGCAGTTTGCCGCCGAACTTTCAATTTGGCGAACTTCTTGAGATCACGCAGGTTTGTAGGACCTTCAAAAGGCTGCGGTTGGCTGTGCCCGACCTGAAAGCCTTCAACGATGAGGCGCTGCATTTCCGCATTCTGCGGCCCCCTGAGACCGATGCGCCCATCGACTGGCCGAGGTTGAAAAAGAATGGGTCGGTTGCCTGGCCAAAGGGGGACGCGAAACTGCACATGCCTGTCTATACCGCACGCCATGTGCATCACGCTCAGGGTCTGCTCGATATCGATATCTTCGAACATGAGGGAGGCCAGATTACCGAATGGCTTCGGCGGGCTAAAAAAGGTGAACAAGTTGCGGTGATGGGGCCGGGCGGCGGAAGTATCCCACAAGCCGACCGGGTGCACCTCTTTGGCGATGAGACGGCTTTTCCCGCGATTGCGCGCATTCTTGAGGCCTGCGAGGATCAGATTGAGGGCAGCGTGCACCTGCTGGGCACTTCTACGGAGGTGGACTATCCAATGTCACCGCCCAAACGCTTTGACGTCATGACGTACACCGCAGAGGAAGAAGCGAGGTTTTGCAACCGTGCTCTCGACTGTTCGGCTAAGGCGGACGGCGCGTTCATATGGTTTGCGGCCGAAAAAGCGCTCGCGCAAGAGGTGCGCGCGTGCTTGAAGGCGCGAAAAGCGGCTGCCGGAACCTATTATGCGGTCTCCTACTGGGAAAAGGACCCAGCGGTGTCGGCTTAGAGGCCCAAGATAAGTCTTTGGCGGTTGCCTTTTCGCACAGGCGCTTGCCTTGATGTGAGATCGCCAGTCATTGGGCTAGGACGCCACGCCAACCAAGCACATTCATGCGGTTTTAACCATCCACCCGCTAGCTCGGCTCATGCGGACGGTCCTTTCCCTCGTTTTGCCAGTCATCTTTCCATCCTGGCGGTTTTTTAGATCGGTAGAGGCTTCGCCGCGGGTCGAATGGGCGACGGTCACTGCGCTGACTCCTGCGTCACGGGTGTGGCGTGAACTGTGCCCGCGCCCGCATCGGGTTTCGCTATGGCAGATGCTGCACAGTGTGTTCTGGAACCCGGCCTGGAACGAGTATCTCTTCATCGTAAGCTGTGCCGAACGCATTATGGAAAAGCCAACTCCCCATTCCGTTGATGCGATCATGCGGTATGTCGAGGCGGAGCTTTCGCGCACTGAGTGTCGGCTGGCCAGTGCGCAAGTGCAATTCCGGTTGGTCTTTGTGCATCGCGCCGAGGGGCGGCTTCACCGAGAAGTCGTTTTTGTCTCAGACGCGTTTGAGCTTCGAACTGGCCAGAAATGCTGATGTTTGAGGATGCTCTTCGGGCGACGGAGATTTTGCTTGCGCTGGCTTTTCTCCAACAAAGCGCTGAGCATGTTTTTGGCGCAGCCTCGTCGCGCGCACTGTTCATACCGCGCGCCTTCCTGAGCCTTGCGCTTCTTGCGGGCATCCACAGTGCTTGGGCGCTGATCGGCCTCGCCGCGCATAGCCTGATTGTTCTGACCAGATACCAAGGGCCTTTCAACGGCGGCAGCGATAAGATGGCGCTTTTGACCCTTTACTGTGTTTGTCTAGCCCACTGGTTGCCAAATGGGATCGGGCAAGAGACGGCCTTTGCATATCTGGCGCTTCAGCTCGTGCTGTCTTACTTTGTGTCAGGGCAAGTGAAGCTCACAAACTCTGATTGGCGCGACGGGACCGCTCTGCAGGACGTTTTTAGGTTTTCCGCCTATCCGGTCAGCGTGGCTTTGCGCGACCTCGCGGACTGCCGACGCTTGCTTTGGTGCGCGTCCTGGGCGGTGATGATCTTTGAAGTGCTTTTTCCCTTTAGTCTTTTGGTCCCAACGGCGCTGATCTTGGCGCTCTTTGCGGGGGCTGCATTTCACCTCGCCAATGCATTCCTCTTTGGGCTCAACCGTTTCGTCTGGTCTTGGATCGCCGCCTATCCCTCTGTGATCTGGCTCCAAGGTCGCATCTTGGCAGGCCCATGACCGCAAGATAAAGTCAGAGCCGCCGCCAGATCACATCGTTGGCGGGACCGCTGCTTGGGGAAATGCGCCCCATTTTAGTGCCGGGCCGGTTGAGCTATTCGGCCGCCTGCATCGTGTTTCCACCCGCAGTGGCGCGCCGGAACGCGTGCTCAAGATCGCGGATCAAATCGTCAGGATGCTCCAACCCCACGCTTAACCGTATCAGCCCTTCGGTCACACCGGCGATGTCACGCACATCCTGCGGGACGCCGGAGTGGGTCGTGGAGGCCGGGTGGCATACAAGCGACTCAGATCCGCCAAGAGAGACGGCCAGTTTGAAGATCTGCATGTTGTTGAGGATCCGGAAGGCCAGCGCGCGATCATCCGCGACGACAAAAGAAAATGTAGAGCCAGGTCCGCTGCACTGCGCCGCGTAAAGCTCTGCGGCGGCCTCAGTCTGGGGCATTTCGGGATGCAGGACGCGCGCTGGGATGATGTCGTTTTGAGCCAACCACTGCGCAACTGCGCGCCCGCTCTCTGCCGCGCGCTCCATGCGCAGCGACAGCGTTTCCATCGACCGCGCCAGCATCCACGACGAATGCGGGTCAAGCTGAAAGCCGTAGGCCGAGCGTGTCTGCCGGATCGGTTTCAACATGTCTTTGGAGCCCGTGATGCCGCCTGCCACGAGGTCGGAATGACCGCCCACATATTTGGTCAGCGAGTAAACGCAGATGTCTGCTCCCATTTTGATCGGCCGCTGGAAGACGGGGCCCAGCATCGTGTTGTCGACAACGATCAAAGGCGTTGCTGAACGACCCTCCGACCATGCGTCGACGACGCGCCGCACCATCGCCAGATCAATGAGGGCATTGGTCGGGTTTGCGGGGGTCTCAAGATAGATCATCTTGACCGGACCTTCTGTCTCGGCCGCTTCCATCGCCTGCATGAGCGCGGCTTCTTCCATGCCGTCCGTAAACGGGACAGGCGTGATGCCCCACTGCGGAAAGACCTTGCCGAGCAGCGTTTCGGTGCCGCCATAAAGCGGCGTGTAATGCACGACTGCATCTCCCGGGCGCAGATATGCCAGCGCGACCGCTGAGATCGCCGCCATGCCAGAGGAGGTGAGCAGCGCCGTCTCGGCCCCATCGTAGAGCGCCAGCCTGTCCTCCACGATTTCCGAGTTTGGATGGTTGAAGCGCGAGTAGACAAGCCCGCCTGCGCCTTGCCCCTCGGGCGCGGGTTTCCGGCCCGCCACCACGTCAAAGAAATCCGCGCCTTGCTCGGCTGTTTCAAAGGTAAAGGTCGAGGTCAGAAAGACCGGTGGTTTGACCGCACCCTCTGACAGCGAGGGATCGTAGCCATAGGCGGTCATCTGCGTTGTTGGGTGCAGGTCGTGACCGTCGAGTTGGGTCCGGCGGAAATCCTTGCGCTTCATCTGGTGCTCCATTCAAACTTGACATGGGCAATAGCTTACAACTAGTCGTGCCGTCATGTCTCACCCCAAGCGATGAATAGAGCGAATTTGTTGGTCGAGAATGACTACGATTGACGAAACAGACAAAAAAATCCTCCAAGCGCTTTCGACCGATGCGCGGCGCAGTGTGGAGAGCGTGGCCGCGCAGATCGGGCTTTCAACCACGCCGACACGGCGGCGGGTGAAGAACCTCGAAGCTGCCGAGATCATCCGGCGGTACACGCTTGACGTTGACATGGAAAAGGCGGGCTATGGCCTGACGGTCTATGTCTTTATGAAACTGCAGAGCAGAGATCAGACTACCATCGCGCGCTTTGAGGACAAGATCAGGCATCTGCCCGAAGTAACCGCCTGCGCCTTGGTGACGGGGCCGCATGATTACGTGCTGACCATGCGCATGAAAGACATGGAGACCTACAACCGCTTCCTCCGCTCGGTGCTTTCAGAACTGCCCGGCGTCTTTGGGATCGAAACCAGTGTCGAAATCGGCTCGGTCAAAAACGCGGTTCCATTGCCTTACTGAGGACATCGGATGCGTTGAAAATGCGCATGTCAGGGCGCGCGTCTTCCAAGACGCGCCAGATGAGGCAGGCGTCCTCAGCCGCAGCGGATGCGCTTTTGGGAAGGACAAACGCCTGACAGCAAAGAAATTCATCCGCTTCAGCACGTTGAATTTTGTGTGAGGCAACCTGAGCGCAGGGCGCGTTCGACCAAAGGGAGAGACGGCGTTCTACGATTCAAATCAAACGCAAAGTGCTTTAGACTGCAAAGCGAGAGGAACATCTGATGACCGCTAAAGTCTCCAAAATGAGCTTTGCAAGTCTTTATCCATTGTACGTCAGCAAGGTTGAAAAGAAGGGCATAACAAAAGCGCAGTTAGATCCGCTTATCGAATGGCTCACGGGGTACGACGCCCCCGGCCTCGAGGCTGCCGTTGGCGATAAACGCAGTTTAGAGACCTTTTTGCACAAGCGCCCGCCAAGAACCCCAAACGAGATTTGATCAAAGGGATCGTCTGCGGTGTACGGGTTGAAGAGGTGCAGGATCCGCTGATGCGCGAGATCCGCTATTTGGACAAGCTTGTCGACGAACTGGCGCGCGGGAAGGAATTTGAGACAATTCTGCGCGGGGAGGGGTAAAAACGTTCCGGATAAGAAACAGATAGGAACCTTCACGCGGCGTCGGAGATCGAGCGTACCACGACGTCCCATCGCCCGTAGCTGAAGCACAAAAGCGCGAGGATCTTTCCCGCGCAGGTCTAGCCGTTCGCATTTTCTTGCACCCTGCTTCTCAAAAAAACTGGCGCGCGTGTCCTTTTGCACTGTCATACTTCGTCATGTCTGTGAAAGCGCCAATGCTTTTGACAACTGGAGAACGAAGATGCGTTACACATTTCTAACCTATTCAAGACCTGAGGACTTTGCCAACGTGCCGCCAGAAGAGTTGGGCAAACTGAAGGGTCTTTTTGGCGCCTACATTGGCGCGCTAAAAGAGGCCGGCATTTTACTGGCGACCGATTGGCTGCAGCCGGTGAGCGCGGCGACCACCGTTTCGGATGGGGGGAACCGTGTCCAAGACGGGCCTTTTGCGGAATCCAAAGAAACGCTCGGCGGCTACATGACCGTTGAAGTGCCAGACCTTGATGCCGCGATTTCATGGGCCAAGAAGTGTCCAATGGCCAAATACGGTGCTGTGGAGATCCGCCCAACTGCAATGGAAGGCTGATGGTCACCAACGCGCGTATGGCTGATGTCATGCGCGCCTCCTACGGGCGTCTGCTGGCGATTTTGTCCACGCGAACACGAGACATTCTGCTCGCCGAAGACGCTTTGTCCGACGCTTTTGCAAAGGCGCTGATCCATTGGCCGCATCAGATGCCGAAAAACCCCGAGGCGTGGCTTTTGACCGTGGCGCGGAACCGACTGACCGATATTGCGCGGCGTGACGCGCGCCTTGAGTTTCGCGATGACCTCTCCGCTGCGGTGCAGGGGATCGATGAACCGGGCGATTTTCCCGACGAGCGCCTGAAGTTGATGTTCGTCTGCGCGCATCCGGCGATTGACAGCCAGATCCACACGCCGCTCATGCTTCAGACTGTCCTTGGGTTGAACGCGGATGCGATTGCGCAGGCCTTCCTGCTCCCGCGGGCAACCGTTGCCAAGCGATTGGTGCGCGCCAAGCGCAAGATCCGAGATGCGGGCATAGCCTTCCAGATCCCCGAGCAGGACGCGCTTGGGCCTCGTGTCTCCGCGGTGCTGGAAGCGATCTATGGCGCGTTTTCACGCGACTGGCTGGAAGCGGGCGCGCTGGCAGAGGAGGCATTTTATCTCGCCGCGCTCATGGCAGATCTTATGCCTGAGCGCGCGGAAGTCTTGGGCCTCGCAGCGCTGATTGCCTATGCGCTCTCGCGGGAAAGCGCGCGCGTCAGGAACGGCGCTTTTGTTCCGCTTGATGAGCAGGATCCGGCGCTGTGGGATCGTGATCTTTTGCGGCTCGGGCGCGGATATCTCGAGCGTGCGCAAGCGCAGGGCGGTTTTGGCCGATTTCAGCTCGAGGCCGCCATCCAAGCGGTACATGCCGACAGGCTGAGCACCGGGGGTACGAATTGGGATGCGCTGGTGCAACTTCACCTCGGTCTCTCACGGATCGCGCCAACCATCGGGGCGAGCGTGGGCTATGCCGCGGCCCTCGGCAAAGCCTTGGGACCGCAAAAGGGGCTAGAGGCGCTTGATGCGATAGATTTGTCGAGCAGGGCCGCCTATGCCCCGGCCGAGGCTACGCGGGCTCATTTTTTATGTGCCTTGGAAAAGTTCGAGGAGGCCGCTGTTGCCTTTGATCGGGCGATCGCGCTGACGCAGGAGAAGCATCTCTGCGTCTATTTGCAGCGCAGGCGCGCGGCGCTTGGCGTTTGATGTCTCATTGCCGCCGGTTTTGTTCCCAGAGGTGAGCGGGTGGCCCGTTGGACCACCCCACCCCCCGCGCCAGGTCTTCACTTCACCCAGTAGGGGCTGGCCATGGCAAAGCCTGGCTCACCCGCCAAGAGCTCAGCTGCTTTGGTCATGTAAGCTGCAAACCAGGGCGACTGGGCGTTTTGCTCAAACGCTGTCTGCGTGGCATAGACCTCGGTGATGTGAACCGTGTCTGGGTCGCCCATATCAAGCGCAAAGACGTAGCGCAGATGATCGGCATCCTCAGCCGCCCGCGTTTTCAGATGTGCGTCCCAGAGCGCCACCAATGCGTCACGCTGGCCGGGCTGCGTCTTGATTGTCAGAAACAATGCGACTTCTGCGTCGCTCAGATCTCCAGCTGTTGTCGCCGTCGCACCGACCGTAAGCAGCCCAGCCAGGACAGCGCCTTTGAAAGCAGATTTGATCATCGGATTTTCTCCTATGTTGAACGAAGGGCACCGCGCCACTTCATCCACATGACGCTTCAGATTTGGCCAAAGGGACATCGGGCCGGCAGAAACAGCAAAAAGCTTCCTCGGTGGTTTAAACCAACGCGCCTTAAACCTGAGATACTCAACAGACATTTAGAAGCGCCGCCCCGTCGTGCTGCAAGCACGCCTCCGGCATAACGGGGCGGAACGGCGCGGCGCAACAGTGCCTGTTGCGCGGGTGCATTGTACGGAGCGATTTACCTCAGGTTTAAGGCGCGACGCTTTAGGATCGGGCGCAGGCGGCGCCGGGCATAAGCTTGGTGACTGACGCGTCGATTTCGCGTTATAGTAGCAGTATTGAACTTCGAGTTTTTGCTTTTTCTTACTGCTGGAGACATTTGATGTGGGATTTCATCAAGAAGGCCGGGCGTGTCGCTTTGGAGCGCGGCGCTGATTACCTGGCGCACTATACTGCGATCTCTTCAATCTTGAAGGTGCCCGACTTTGACACGGGGGTTGCCAGGCTGCGCGTGCACGTCATGGGCATCGAAACAGACACAAGTTTTCAGACGTTCTTGGCCGCCGTTCGCACAAGACGGCAAGAGGCGATGAACACTGTGAAGACCATCCGGCAGCAAGAGGCGAACGGCTGGGGCAATTCGGTTGAGGATCGCATGGCAAAATCCATGGCAGAACTGCGCGCCGGGCTCAGCGGACGCAAAAGCCGCGAAGTCCTCGAAGCAGAACGCATGGTCGAGATTTTCGATGCGATGGAACGATATGCTCAACAGTTTTGGGAGGAAAAGGCCAAATCCGCGGCAAGAGTTCCTGAAGCATTGGCACCGCAGTCGCCACTGACCCCTGATGAGGGCCGGTCGCGGTACGCTGACTATGTCAGGGAGCTATCGGAGGGGAGCAGCGCGCCGTTCCTGCCTCATTTGGCCGCCGGACCAATGGATGAGATTGAGGCAGCTCAGCTTCACAGGGAAGCTGATCGGGCCATGGTCTCGGCACTCGCCCGGACCAATCTCACCACGGTGGATGACAGCCTGCTCAACGAGTTGGACCGGCTGCATGGGATTTACGCTAAGATCTTAGATCACCTCCCGATCAACTCGACGCTGGTTACGGAAGAAAACCTGCAACAGCAGATGGCGCTCACCCGCGAATGGTCGGGCAATGTCTGTGAAAAGCTGAACCGGACGAATGACGCGATCGCATTTTTTGAGGATGCACGAGCGCTGCGTGCGCAGTTAGGGCAAACGACCTACGTCGAAAGGCTCACCCGCAAAATCGCGGTAGTGCAAGAGCATGTCTCGGGCGACACGGATCAGTCTATAACGCGGTTAAGCGCGCCCAAAAGCGACCCGATGGAGGAGATCAATCGCCTGCTCGATCTCGCCGCCGTTTATCAGACACAGGAGCCGGAACGCACGCTTGAGCTTTTGGCGGAGGTCGAAGGTCTGATTGATAAACATGGGTTCCGTGAGCCGTCCGCGCAGGACATGGCCAAGGCCTTTGCAAGCACGATGGCAGGGGTTTCATCGGACACCGCGAACCTCGATACTGCGCAGATCCTGAATGCGGTTGCACTGCGCGGGGTCTTCCAATCTCTCTACACGCTCTACTACCGGGTCTACCTCGCTTCAGATCCCACCAGCCCGACGTATGAAGAGGATCTGGCCAAAGCCAAGTTCTACAGCGCCAAGGTCGAGAAGATGGGCAGCCGAAAAGAAAGCGAGGCCTTTGGGCAGGTCGCGAAAAACATGCTTGGTCTCAACGGCCCTTAAGCGGCCGGGGATGTGAGTACCGCATCGACGATTGCTCTGGTGCATGCCCTGGACCGCATCCAGCTTGAGATGCGGTTGGCGAAGTCAGACCAGGTTGCGCTCAAATGCGCACTCGACCGGGCCGAAGCGCTTGGCGAGCAAGTGGCGCGTTTTGGGATCGCCGACCTCACCTGTGTCTGGCACATCCGCAAAGCCGAGATCTTGCTGCGCCTCGACCAGCCTCAGGCCGCCGCGCGGGAAGCCCGGGCTGGGGCTGACGCCCTCGGCGGCGTGCGGCAAGCTGATCTTTTGGTCGATGCCCGCGTGATTGAGGCGCGCGCGCTGGATGCGCTGATGGATTGGCAAAGGCTTGACCGGGTGTGTCGGGACGGGATTGCGGTCGTGGAGCGGTATCGCGACGACGTCTCAGCGCCCTATCTGCGCGCAGGCTACATGCGCAACCGCATCCATCTTTACGCTTTGGGTGTGAAAGCATCCTTCAAACAGGGCGATTTGGACAGTCTGATCTGCCGGGCAGAACTCTCCAAGTGCAGGCTGATGCGTCAGTCTGCTAGCGCTTCGGGTGATCTGCTCGTGGCGGAGCTGCGAGCCTTGTCCACCCAAATCAGCGAAACCGAAGCGGCTGGCCGCGATGCCACGACCTTGCAAGCGAAACGGCGGGTGGTTTGGGACAGGTATGTGATCGCGACGGCGGAGGGCAGCAGTGCGGCCGTCCAAGATCTCGCCAGCGCGCAAGCGGCCCTCGCCGCGCATGAAGCGGTTCTGTATCACTATTGGCTGAGCAAACATGACCTTCTGCGGCTGGTCATTGGGCCGGATGCCGCGGCGATATCGCTCGCCCGTTTCACCGAAGAGGAGCGTCACGCTCTCGATCTTTATGCGCAGGACCTCGGCAAAGATCCGGCAGCGCGCGCCGACGACTTCGACATCGAAGCGCTCGATCATTTCACCACCCACCTCTGGCCCAAAGATCCTGCCTCAGTTGAGGTACTTGCCGCAGCGGATCGTTTGATCTTATCGCCGCACCGGGTGCTGCACGCGCTGCCTTTCGCTGCCCTGCGGGTGGCGGGGCGTTTCGTAATTGAGCGGTGGTCGCTGAGACACGCGCCCAATCTCGGCACGCTGGTGGACCGTGTTTCAGAGGATCCGCGCCGCTCTTTGCTCGCGGTCGGGATCAACGCCTACGCCGTGCCGGGCCGTGCACTGACTAAACTGCGCCAGGCCGAGGCAGAGGCACAGGAGATTGCCGAAAGCTACGCAGCGGCGGGTTGGACGGTACACACTCAGCTTGGCGCGACCTCAGAGGATGATCTGACAGCCGCAGCGCGCAAAAGCGACGCGCGCGTGTTGCACCTGGCTTGCCATGCTGAGAGCGTGAGTGCCACGACGCCCATGGAGTCGCACCTCTACTTGAGCCAAACGAGGCTCGACGGACTTGAGATCCCTTTTGCCGGCTTGTCTGCCCGCACAATTGTCTTGAGCGCATGCTCGGCTGGCCAGAGAGCGATTGCCGGGCGGCGGATGCCGGAACTGCCTGGCGACGATCTTCACGGGTTGCAGGCGGCGTTCTTCTCCGCAGGTGCCCGCGAAATCATCGCCACGCTCTTTGCAGTGAACGACGATGTGGCGCGGTTCATCACGGCCAAGGTGCATGCCCGTCTTCTGGCTGGAGATCCCGCAGACATCGCCCTGGCGCGCGCGCTGCGCTGCTATCTGGCGGAAGTTGACGCCTGGCGGCAACCGGCAGGCCGTCGCTATTGGGCACCGTTCTTTTTGGTGGCTCTCGGACCCAACATGGCGCAAGATTGAGAGATTAGGGCGAGGAGGCGGCCATGGTCAAAGCATCTTTGAACATTGAACTTGGGCAGGACGCTGATGTGCCTGGCGCGATGGCCCGCCTGAATGCGGGTTTGGAGGCCTCAGGCGACGTTGAGAAGCACCTAGTGACCGACGAGCGTCACCGCGGCCTCGCTGAGACGGTCGCGGTCATTGGGGCTGCGGTTCTGTTGATCGATCAGGGGACATCCTTGCTTGCATCTATCAAGAATTTTGTTGCGACTGCGCGCATGTTGATGGTTGAACTCGATAAGTTCAAGACAGCTTATCTTGAGATCAATGGCCGAAAGGTCGACGTGATGACCGCCACGGATGAAGAACTGGAAGAACTCGCTCAAGAAATCTGAGTTGGCGCAGCCGGTTTCAGACCGCGTTCTATAGCGAAATGCAAAGGCAGTAACGGGTTCGCCGCTCTTGCTGGTGCCTTCGAGCATCAAAAATCTCGCTGAGTGACCGGACGCCTGCCGCGGCCTGCCAGGTTTGCTAGCGGACATGCAGCGGAACCGATCTTAGAAGCGGTCACAAAAAAGCCCGGCGTGTTTCATATTGCGACAGCCACGCCCTGCTACTCGTAGCCAAAATTTGAAACACTTCGCCCCTCAAATTGACAGGTCAATCTCCATGAGTTCGATTGCATTTGGTGCGCCTGCGCTGATTACGCAAAACACCGCAGAAATGTGGGCACCCGATATCCTCGCCTTGCCTGATGGGCGCACGGCCGTTGCTTGGACAGCCAACCTCAACGAAGGCATCTTCCTGCGCTTTTTTGGTCGCGACGGTACGCCAGAGGGTGCCGCCATCCGGGTGACAGATGCGGGCGAGCAAGGGAACAGACCCTCCCTGCAGCTTTCAGAAAGCGGCACTCTACTGATCACATACACCTCGCTCTCAGGGTCTCTCTTCGATTCTCGAGCTGAAATTCGCGCAAAGCATTTGGATCTAAACGGCGTCTCGCAAGGGCCGTCTACGTTGATTTTCTCGCACCCCGAGCACGTGACGTCGGTGTCGCCACAGGCGGTGGTGCTGGAGGACGGCAGATCTGTCACCTTGTTTATGAACCTTGGCCTTGATGGCGATTCAACGGGTCTGTTCTTGCGCCTTGCGGACAGCGGTGGCTCGGGCATCGGCAATGTGATCCAAGTGGCCAACACCTCCGAGAGCTTTCAGACGACGGGCAGCATTGCCCGCCTCAATGACGGCGGCATGGTTGTCGCGTTTGACTCCCGGGGCGTCGACGGCAGCTCAAACGCCACGCTTCTCCGGTTCTTTGACGCGAGCGGCGGGGCGCGGGGCAATCAAATCCAGGTCAATCAACACACAGCCGGTCGCCAGGGTGATCCCGATGTCGCTGTTCTGCCCGATGGCCGGGTTGTCGTTGCCTGGGAAAGTGACGACCAGGATGGCTCGGGCAAAGGGATCTACGCACGCCTTTATAGCGCTGACGGCAGCCCGGAGACGGGTGAGTTTCGCGTGAACACCGAAACGCTCAACGATCAAGAAAACGTGGCCATCGCGGCCACACCCGATGGCGGTTTCCTCGTTGTGTGGAGCCATCAGCCCACGGGGGTGACCAGCGTGACCCGTTTTCAGCAGTACGATGCGGCAGGCACGCCAATGGGCCCCGAGGGGCGCGTTTTGGTGGGGCCCGAAAACCTTGATAACTTTCCGGCGCTGTCTATCGGCGCGGATGGGTTGGCCCGCGTGGCCTGGCTGAACACCGCCGATTTTGAACTCGGCGGATCAATCTATTGGACCAGTGCAACCCTACCGCAGGGGCCAACAGATGAAGCCGATACGCTCTCAGGTACTGCGGGGGATGACACTTTGGCGGCGCTTGGCGGGGATGATGTCCTCGAAGGTCTCGCTGGCAACGATACGCTCGATGGCGGGGTTGGCTTAGATACCGCGATCTTTACCGGGGCGCGGGCAAGCTATGATCTGAGCTTTCTAGACGGGACCAAGAGGGTTGCGGTCAGCGATCTTGCAATGAGCCGGGACGGCTCTGACACGCTGATTGATGTGGAACGCATCGCGTTCAGTGACGGGGCGCTGGCCTTGGACATTGATGGCAAAGCGGGAGAGGCCTATCGCCTCTATCAGGCGGCCTTCGACCGCATTCCAGACGATCCGGGGCTCACGTTTTGGATCGACGCTTATGATGACGAAGCGGTGACGCTGGTCGAAATGGCCGGGTACTTCATCGCCAGTGCGGAGTTTGAGACCCTCTATGGCGCGCCAAGCGCTGTTTCAGAGAACGCGTTCATCACTCTGCTCTACAACAATGTGCTGGACAGAGATCCCGACCAAGAAGGCTTTGATTTCTGGGCGGAACAGGCTGCGCAGGGCCTGGGCCGCGCAGAGATCCTGCAGTACTTCTCTGAGAGCGACGAGAACGTGGCGAATGTCGCGAGCGATATCTCAGGTGGGATCTGGTACGGTTATGCGTGACGCCATGACAGCCGCGGGTCTGGCCGCTGACACTAATGATCCAACATGGCCCAAAGGCGCCGCTTGATCTGGATGAATTCATCGGTCAGGCGCATTTCATCTTCGCGGGGGCGGGGCAAAGCGACTTCCTCGATGTGTTGGATGCGACCTGGACGGGCTGACATGACGACAATCTTGTCGGAAAGGAAGATCGCCTCTTCCAGATCATGGGTCACAAAGATCACCGTCTTTTTCGACTTCTGCCAGGCGGCCAGAAGGTCGGTCTGCATGCGCTCTTTGGTCTGAGCATCCAGCGCGCCAAAGGGTTCATCCATCAGCAGCACGTCAGGGTCATTGGCATAGACGCGACCGATGTCGACCCGCTTGCGCATGCCACCTGACAATTCGCGCGGCCAGCGATCCTCAAAGCCCTTGAGGCCGACGAGTTCGGTCCACTTCGCCTCAATCTCCTTCTGCTCCGTTTGGCTGGCCCCGCGCAGGCGTGGCCCGTAAGAAATGTTTTTCGCCACGGTCATCCACGGAAACACCGCGTCTTGTTGAAAGACCATGCCGCGCCGACGATCCGTCCCCTTGATCACGTCGCCGTCAAGTGTCATGCGCCCATCTGACGGGTCAAAGAGGCCCGCCATCATCTTCAGCAAGGTGGATTTCCCACAGCCAGAAGTACCAACGATGGACGTGAAGCTGCCGTTCCCGAATGTCAGATTGATCCCCTCCAGCACGGTCAGCGCATCCGGGCCGCCTTTGCCGAAGGTGTGGGTCAGGTTGTCGACGATGATCTCAGGCATTATTCCCGTGTCTCCGACCAGATCATGAGCCGTTTTTGAATGGCTCGGAAGGTGCGGTCCATGATGAAGGCGCAGCCTCCGATGATGACGATGATCATCATCACCTGATCGGTGAGGAAGTAGCGGCGGCCTTCTTGCAACATAAAGCCAAGTCCAGACGGCGCGGCGATCAGTTCGGCGGCAACAAGCGTTGTCCAGGCGGCGGCCAGCGCAATCCGGTAGCCGGTGATGATAAACGGCGTTGCGGCAGGGATCGCGACCGTGCGGAACACCTGGAACCGCGAGGCACCCATGGTCGAGGCCGCATCGACGTAGACTTGCGGCACGTTCTTCATCCCCGCGATGACGTTGACGACGCAGACCATGAAGCAGGCGATGCTGATCAGCAGGACGCGGCTGAACTCTTCAATGCCGAACCAAATGATGATAATCGGGATGTACGCTAATGGGGGGATCGGGCGGATGGCCTCGATCAGCGGATCGATCAGGTATTCGACCGTTTTGTACCAGCCCACCAGGCAACCGATGACGACGGCCAAGCTTGTACCGATGAAAAAGCCCAGGAAGATCCGGTAAAGGCTCGCGCCAAGCGCATCCAAGAGGGTGCCCGCGCCTAAGTTGGTGAAGAAGGATCCGATGATGTCTGGGATCGGCGGCAGCAGTGCCGGGTTGTTGTCCGGCTGGCTGGTGACAGCCGTGTATGCCAAGAGCACGAGGCCGATGGAAAGGGCGCCTAGAAACAGGCGCCCCGAAGCAATGTTCCTCATCCCCCCGCGGCCCTAGATCTGCGTGACGATCTGATCAGAGACCAGCGCATCGAGATCGGGCATGCCACCGATACGCTCATTCGCGACCAGGAACTCAGATTGCACGCGCAAGGCGTTCTGCAACTGGCCTTTCGCGAAGACATCCTTGATCTCAGCGGTGTTGAAATAAAAGTAGCCATTGAGCAGGGGTTCTACGTCTGCCGCCGTCACCCCGGCGCGGCCCATGCCGGTCTGCCACTCGATCATGCGCTCGATGGTGCCAGCGTTATCCTCGCGCAGCATGCTGACCGCCTGATCGTGGAAAGCACGCACGACCTCGACATAAGCCGCTTCTTTCGCATCAAGGCTCGGCTGCGTGGTCATAAAGACGTCCATGATGGACGGTCGCTTATCAATCGGCATCGCAGAGCCTTCGGCGAGCAGTGATGCATCGGGCAGCGCGTCGTAAATGAGCTTGCGCGACGTGGCGAGAGGTACGGTCGCGTCCACGGCACCGGCGATAAACGCCGATTGCCCGTCGATGGGCTCCATGTTGACGCGGGTGAGCGGCATCTCGCTGAGCCCCTCGTTGGCGAGCGCAACGCCCAGGAAGAAATCGAAGTTTGAGCCCGATGTGACGGCGATCTTCTTGCCCTCGAGGTCTGCAAGAGAGCCCATCCCTGGGCGCCCGACGATCTGGAACAAGCCGGAGGCGTCGCCACAAATCGAGATCTCTCGGAAGTCCGCCACTTTGCGATGCATTGCAGCAAGGGGAGGCACGGAACCCACGGTGATCGTGTCGACAGAGCCGCCCACCATCGCCTCAATGGCAGGGGGGCCGGATGGGAAGACTGAGAACTCCATCTCAACGCCAGGCGCAAAGCCTTGGTCCTGGATCAGCCAGTAGAGGCCAAAGGAATAGGCTGGGATGATCCCGACTTTCAGCTTTTCATTGGCGGCATGTGCCTTGCCCACGAAGAACGTCGGGCTCGCCAGGGCAGCCCCCATCATCACGCCACTTTTCAGCACGCCGCGACGGCTAAGGTAGCTTGTTTTCGAGTTCGCCATGTTTCCTCCCTTTGGCAATTAGGCGGGTCTCGTTTCTCGAGTGGACCCGCGTCACGCAATCTATCAAATGTCATATTTTTTGACACTTGTCAATTAATCGATCAAGACCTAGGCTCGCGCCGCACGGCATTGGGAGCGCTGACATGAACATTGTGCTTGTTCTGGTGGATAGCCTGACACGCAATTGCCTGCGGGCCTATAATCCGGACAGCCCCTGCCAAACCCCAAACATTGACCGGCTCGCCGCCAAAGCGCATGTTTTCGACAACCATTTCGTCGGCAGCTTGCCCTGCATGCCCGCGCGTCGCGAGCTGATTGCGGGTCGCAAAGAGTTCATGTGGCGGCCTTGGGGATCGCTCGAAGTCTTTGACCCGCGTCTGCCGCTTGAGGTCAAAAAGGGCGGCTATCACAGCCATATCGTCACCGATCACTATCACTATTGGGAGGAGGAGGCGAACGGCTACATCCAAGGCTATGACACGACCGAGATGATCCGCGGCTATGAAGTGGACCATTGGCAGGCGCAGGATCCCGGCGCAGACAAGCCGGCCTGGGTCAAGAAGGTGGAGGAGTTTCGCGCGGCGGAGCACATCGGCCAGTACTACGCCAACGTGAAGGATTTTCAGGGGGAGGAGGATTACTTCTCCGCCAAGACATTCGGCGGTGCCTGCGATTGGCTCGACCGGCACGCCACCAAAGGCAAGTTCTTTTTGCATGTCGAAACCTTTGACGTGCATGAGCCTTTTGAGATTCCCGAACCCTACGAGAGCATGTATGCCGAAGGGGTCACCAAGAACGAGTTCAACATCTGGCCGCCCTACCAGGTCTATGCCGATCTCGCGGCCTTCATGGACCAGACGACGCCGGAGGAGCTTGCGTTTCTAAAATCGCAGTTCATGGGCAAGGTCACGATGATGGACAAGTGGCTCGGCACGCTCTTTGACAAACTCGACGCCATGGATCTGTGGGAAGACACAATGGTGATCCTGACAACCGATCACGGCCACGACATGGGTGAGCGCCGCGCGTTTGGCAAACAGCACCCGCACTTTGACAGTCACGCGAACATTCCCTTGATGATCTGGCACCCGGCCAATCCCGGGCAGGGCAAACGGGTGAGCGGGCTGACCCAGACAGTTGATCTCTTTGCCACGATCATTGAGGCGGCCGGGGTTGAGCTGACGCAGGCCAACCGCCACAGCCGCTCGATTTTGAAGATGGTGACCGAGGATGCGCCGTCGCCGCGGGAGGCGGTGCTCTACGGCACTTTTGGTCAAGGTGTGTGCGCCACCGACGGTCGTTGGACGATCCTAAAGTCGCCGGAGCCGGATCAGCCCCTTTATCTCTACTCCACCTCGATCTTTCGCCCGCTCATCGTCGACAACCCGGTTGATGGTCGACTGGCCAAACCGCCCAACAAACCGGTGGATACCGGATACTTTGACCCGAGCGTTGATCTGCCCATGTGGAAGATCCCCATCCATGTTGACCCGCGCACCGATGAGAACTTTCTGTTCCACCGCGCTCAAGACCCAGAGCAGGCCGAAAACCTCTGGGGCAAAGACGCGGATCAGCAGGACCGCATGCTGCGGCTCATGCGTGGGCTTATGGACGACGAGGGATACCCGCCCGAGCAATTAGACCGGTTGGGCATGGCCGAAATTGAACCCGCTTAGCCGTAAGAAACCAATGACACCCGCGCCTGCGCGGCAATGCCCCCGCCCCATACACTATGGCCTATCTCACACCTGAAGCATCGCTTTGGCCAGGGCACTGTCGACGCAAAGATGCGTCACCAGATCGCCGCGCAAGGCCGCGAGCGCTGCATCGCGCCGATCAACGCCGCAGACCACCAGCAGCTTTTTCTTAGCGGCGCGTAGATCCTGTGTTTGTGCCGCGATGACGCGGTTGGTGGGCGGCAGATCAATGTCGTGCCCCTGGGCATCGATGTATCTACAGCAGACGATCCCAACCGCACCCTGTGCCCGCGCAGCGGTGAGTTCATCCTCGGTGGCCATCCCCGCGGCGGCAAGATGCGTCTCCGGCGCAACATTGCCGATTGAATAGACGCACAGATCTAGGGATTTCAGCCGCTGAAGCTGCGCATTGATCGTCGGTTCGAGGCGGATTTTCGCGGCGAGCGAAGCGTCTGAAATCAAGCCCGGCGCATGCAGCGTGAAACACTGCGCGCCCAGTTTGGCCGCGATCTGGATGGTACAATCCTCCGACGCAGGCACACGCTCAGAGATCATGGACCCGATGAGCTGACAGACCTCCACGCCCTGCACGGGGTTTTGAGGCGTCGCCTCGGCCACGGCCAAGATCGTCTCCCCCCAGGCAATGCCGATGCGGTTTCCCGGCTCTGCGGTGTCGAGCAGCGCTGTCGCAGCGACCCGCCCAACCTGCTTTAGGGTCTGCGCGCGATCAATTTCTGTGCCCTCGCCCAAGTCGGCAACATAAACGTCTTCGAGCCCAAAGGCCTCGCGCAGGTCCCGCGATAGGGTCGATCCGGAAAGGTGCCTTCCATCAACGCGGATTTCGACGATGCCCAGATCACGGCTTTCGCGCAGCATGTTCACAACTGTTGCGCGGCTTACTTTCAGCCGCTTCGCAATCTCGCCCTGTGTGAGCCCTTCGCCGTAGTAGAGCAACGCAACATTCGACAAGAGCGCTTCCTTGTCGCCGGTGGTATTGCGGGGCGTCTTATCCATCTTCAAGCGCTGACGCGCTTTTTTCCCGACTGGCCGTAATTCTGGCGGAACCAAGCATAGCAGCGGTCAATCTCTTCCTGCGGCAACTCTTCCACGGGGCCGTGCAACATCGCGAGATGTGTCGTCATGGCCGCCTCTTCGAGGTACATCGCAATTGACGTGGCCTCGGTCGCGGAGGCGCCCATCGTGAAAACCCCGTGGGCCTTGACGAGTGCCGCCATGCCGCCTTCCGCCGCTTCGAGGATCGCCGCGCCGGTGTCCACCTCGCCAGGTGTCGCGTAACGCGAACAGGGAACGTCGCGGCCCAAGATATGTGTGATCGGCGTCAGCACCGCAGGAATACGGGCCCCCCGCGCGGCAAAGCTTGAGGCGTAGGGCGAATGCGTGTGGCACATGCCGTTCACATCCGCGCGGTGCCGGTAGATGTAAAGATGAATGCCCGTGTCTACGGAAGGTTTCATGTCGCCTTCGATGATCTGACCATCAAGATCCACGACCACCATCGTCTCGGGCGTCAATTTTGAAAACTTCACGCCTGAGGGTTTGATCACCACCAACCCGCTTTCCGAATCGCGGCCCGAGACGTTGCCACCAGATCCCACCACCAGGCCATTTTTCGGCAGCTCATGGTTTTGCTCGCAGACTTCCTCTTTCAAAGCTTCAAGCATGGGGCACTCCATGGGGGTAAACGACGATTTTCAAGGATTTTTCCGCCTCGACTAACATGCGAAAGGCCTCGGCACTGTCGGCAATGTCAAAGCGGTGCGAAACCGCATCTTTTGCATTGATCCGGCCCGCTTCCAACAGCCGGATGTAGCTGTAGGTGTCGGTGTGATCAGAAGAATACCGCGAAGTGACGGTGATCTGGTCGAAATAGGCCTTGTGCCCGTTTTGCACCCAGTCGGTTTCAGGCGGCAAGGGTGCCCCCAAATGTAGGCAGCCCCCCACCTCGACCAAGGCCATCGCTTGATCCCAAGCAGCGGGGAAGGGGGCAATGACAATCACCGTGTCGGCCAAGCGCCCGCCGTTCAGCGCGCGCAGCGCGGTCGCGGCCTCCTCAGATTTGGGGTTGATCGTGTGCGTCGCCCCGAAATGGCGCGCTTTTTCAAGCCGCCAGTCGGAGAAGTCGAGTGCTACCACCTTACCCGCCCCGAAAAGCGGGGCCATATGCACAAAACCCTGCCCCATAAAGCCCGCACCGACCACGGCCACCGTGTCGCCCGGTTGGATGTGGCAAACCTTTAGACCCGAAAGGACGCAGGACCATGGTTCAATGGTGACGGCCTCTTCGTCAGTGATCGCATCGGGCAGCCGATGCGTGTCCATCGCCAGATGCTGTGCGGTCACCTTGAAATACTCGCACACCCCACCGGGATCGAGCCGCATGGTCTTGTAGAATGGATCACGGGTGAAATGCCCGCGCCGGGACCAATGGCTGTCGATGCGACCCACATGGTGGTTCACGAACACCCTGTCCCCTATGCTGTAATCCCGAACTCCGGCCCCCAGTTCAACCACTTCCCCGCTCGGCTCATGGCCCAGCACCTTGGGCTCGGTCTTGTACCAGGCCATCGTCTCGCCCCCGCAAAGCCCACAGGCGCGGGTCTTAAGAAGCATTTCTCCGGGGCCGACCTCTGGCACAGGCACCTGCTCAAGCCGGATGTCATCGATGCTGTATTGCACTGCGGCTTGCATCATATTGCTCATGGCTGGTCCTTCGAAGCTGAGGAGAGATCCGTTTGCATCGCGCGGTGGTGCCGCGAAAGCGTTGCGTAACGTCTGTAAGGCGCGCTGTAGGCGGCATGATTGCGCGGCGTAAAGGTCTCTGCCTGCTCGGCGCGTCGCGCAGCAAGGCTGACGGCATCCCCTAGCCCGGCCGCCGCGGCACCGATGGCCGCCGCCCCCCAGAGCCCGTGATCTGGGGCGTCGCTCACCACAACCGGTTGTCCGACCACATCGGCGATGATTTGACACCACACAGCATTCCGTGCCCCACCCCCGGTCAGACGCACCGGGGCATTCGGCAGGCCGCCTTCCTCTTCGAAACAATGGCGCAGGCTAAAGGCCGCGCCCTCCATCACCGCCCGGCCCATCTCTCCCTTGGTTGTGGTGGCAGAAAGACCGTGAAAGGCAGCGCGAATGTCCGGAGCCACAAAGGGCGCGCGCTCACCATTGAGGTAGGGCAGGAAGGTCACGCCATTTGAGCCGGGCGGCACGTCGGTCACCAGCGCGTTCATGCGCGTTGCGATTTCACCTGCTGAGGCACCGCCCAGGCTTTGCGGGTGCAGGCCCGCGAACCAGTCAAAGGCCGCGGCCCCTGTCGTCGGGGCCAACACGCGGATGATCGCGTCTGACGTGGGGTGCAGGACGCTTGCGCCGACGGGCGTGTCCGAAGGCTCAACCTTGTCTGTGAGGATGTTCACGACAGCCGTGGTGCCCAAAATCATCATCGTTTGACCTGGCTGGTCCATCCCCATGCCCACGATCATCGCGGAAAGATCCAGGGTGCCCACCGAGACAGGCAAGCGCTCAGGCAGGCCGGTCGCGTGCGCGGCGTCCGCGCTCAATTGGCTCAGCAGGCTGTCTGCACGGCGCGGGCTCGCCAGATGTTGGGCGATATCGGTGCACCCCAGCGCCTCTATCTGCGCAGAGCCATAGGTCTTAGTCTGGAAGTCCAAAAATGGGATTGAAGTGTTGGAATAGTCGCTTGCGACATGCCCAGTGAGGCACAGCCCCACCCAATCTGCGCAGGTCACGGCATGAGCGGTCTTTGCCACGACATCGGGTCGGTGGGTCCGGCACCAACGCCAAAGCATGGCAGATGTGCCGGTCCAAAGCGATGTATGGCAACCGCGGCCGACGACACCGAGGTTGCCTGTCTGAGTGAGGTGCGCCAGATCTTCTGCCGAGCGCGTGTCGTTCCACAGCATTGCTGGACCTGCGGGTGCGCCCTTCGCATCGATGCACCAAAGACCATCGCCCTGAGCGGCTACGCCAAGTGCGGCGAAATCGGCGTTGGGACATTGACGTGCGAGATCATGCAGCACGCGAAAGACGGTGTCACGCACCTCGCCCATGTCTTGCTCATGCCCCCCACGCGTGTCTGAATTCACTGTCGAAGGAGCTTCGGCCAGGGCGACCTGCCGGCCATCCGGCTCATAGGCTGCGGCCTTCACCGCCGTCGTGCCAACATCGATGCCCAGCCAGAGTTTCGTCATCTACCGCCTCTCCGAGGCAGTGAGATCCTGCGTCTCGTTTTAAGATGCTCGGCATGCTGCCGTTGGCTCCAACCGAGGGCAGCTCCAGGGCACTGTGCCCCTCGCAAGATCGGTGGAGCTTCCCGATGATCTTTGGGTGGCGCAGTGCCCCCCGGGCCTTCACAAAGGCGGGTTCTCGCAAGCTGCGCAGTGACCTTCATAGCTATCCTTGCAGTTGGAGCGCTGTTGACTTTTACATATGATCGAAATATTGACTTTTGTAAAGAACAAGCGGGTGTGTCATGCAGAACAAGAAGCCGACGGAAGATGTCGCCCTAGGGATCCGGCGCCGGGTGTTTGAGCATGCTATGCGAAACAACGGAGGGTATCTGTCGCAGGCATGTTCCGCCGCAGAACAGCTTGCCTGGCTGTACAACGAAGAGCTCAACTTGGGTGAGCCGACACTGCCGCTGGTCCCCAAACCCTTTGGCGGTGTGCCCTCCCCGTCGAATGCAGAGTATCACACAGGGGCCGGGTACAACGGGCCGTTTGAGCCTCAGTATGACAGGCTTTTCATCGCGCCGGCGCACTACGCGCTTGTGGCCTATGCGACGCTGATTGAAGTGGGGCGCATGGCACCCGAAGGGCTGGAGATGTTCAACCAAGATGGGTCCTCAGTTGAGATGATCGGGGCCGAACATTCACCGGGGATGGAGGTGCACAATGGGACGCTTGGCATCGGGCTGTCGACCGCCGCAGGTCTCGCCTATGGTCGGAGACTGCGGGGGGAGACAGGACGCACATGGGTCTTTATGTCAGACGGTGAGGTGCAGGAAGGCCAGACCTGGGAGGCAGTTCAGGCCTGCGCGCACCACGGGATCGACAACGTTTTAGCGATCATGGACGTCAACGATCAGCAGTGTGACGGTGCCATGTCGAGCGTCATGGAGGTGGGCGATATCAAGACCAAGTTCGTGAATTTCGGGGCAGCTTGCGTTGAGATCGACGGTCATGATCTCACCGCGATCCGTGACGCTGCGCGCGAGCCGCACGCGGGCAAACCGCTCATCATTCTGGCGCGGACAAACCCGTTTCATACCATGTCGGTACTCGAAGAGCGCTTTCCGCGCTTGCACTACGTACGGTTCAAGTCAGAAGAGGAGCGCGCCCGCTTCAACACCTCGATCGCCGCTGATTTGGGCGTCGAACCCGTTGATTACGCGCATTAGGGAGCACGCGAATGGTAGAAATGGTCTCACGCCCCTATGCACGCGCCTTTGAAGCTTTTGCCGCGGGCAATCCTGACATCCTGTGTCTCTCCGCCGACTTGACCTCTTCTTGCGAAATCGATGGATTTCGGGACCGGCACCCGGATCAGTTCCTATCCCTTGGGATGGCCGAACAGAACATGATGAGCTTTGCAGGTGGCTTGGGGCTCGCGGGGTTCCGCCCTTTTATTCACACCTTTGGCGTTTTCATGTACCGGCGCCCCTACGACCAGCTCATGGCCTCAATTGCCTATCCGCGGCGGAAAGTACGGCTGATGGGCTTCTTGCCCGGGGTGACGACACCCGGCGGGATGACCCACCAGTCTATCGAAGACATCGCGGTGATGCGGTCGATCCCGAACATGACCATCCTAGAGACCGGTGACGCCACTGAGGTGGAATCGATCTGCGAGGCCGCCGACAGCATCGACGGCCCGGTGTGGTGTCGGGTCCTGCGGGGGGCCGTGCCACGGCTCTTCGACACGCCGATCAAGGTGGGCGAGATGCGTGCGCTCTCTGAGGGTGATGACGTGCTGGTTGTGACGGCGGGGATTTGCACAGAGGAAGCGATGCGCGCCAGAGCGGCCTTTGCCAAAGCCGGGCTTGCCATCCGTCATCTTCACCTGCACACGATCAAACCGTTCAACGCCCAAGCCTTGCTGGACCACGTCGGCAGCGTGAAACACGGCGTCGTGACTCTGGAAAATCACGTGACCGAAGGCGGGATCGGCAGCCTCGTTGCCGAGACCATGGCAGATGCAGGCGTGGGCAAACGCCTCATTCGACTGGGACTGAAAGACACCTACGCCCATGGCGGCTCTCGCCCTTATCTGATGAAGTACTATGGGCTGGACGCCTCCGCATTGGTCCGGGGGATCGAAGACCTGATGGGACAAAGCTTTGACATCAGCGAGGACGATCTCGCGGCGGCCCGCTTCGACGATGTCCATTCCTTGGTCAAAGCCGAAGCGCTGTAGGCATTAGCCCTCTCATCACGTCGTGGGGGACTACCCTAATCGACGTGAATTCAACTTCAATCTGCGACACCCCTAGCGCTGCGCCCTCTTGGCACATAGGCGCAGACGGATGCTTCAGGTTAAAGGCCAAGGTGCCTGGCTTGCGCAAGACATCACCTTGAGCCCTGCTCACGACTTCGCGGTAATGTCCGTTACAAAACCGGTACATACGCCAATCCGGGGATTGCGCTTTGCGCGTGTGTCGGGTCTTTTTACTGAAGTCTTTAGAGGAGCCAATTTGTTATGTCTGTTACCCTGAACACCACTGAGGATGCCAACAGCGTTCGCATCGTTGTCACTTTGGACGAGGCATCAAGCGCAGAGGTGCGGCTCGTCGTTGACGCGCGCATGAACCTTGTGAACGCCACCTATGTCGAGCAAGAACAGCTGGCACCCGGCACCCTTACCCTCGCGGAGGGGGTCGTTCAGGATGGGGCTGGATTTTTTGGAACCCAAGGGACGTTCAATGGCCCCCTATCCGCCGGGCAGGAGCTCTATACATATGAGTTCACCAAGGGTCCATCGGGCAGCATTCAGGTGTCTCAATTCGTTGTCCTCCTCAACGAAATGCCGGGATCCTTCAATGAAGAAGACGACTTGATCACGGTGACATTCGGTGATGGCGCGCCCGAGCAGCCGACCGAAGGCAACGACCAGATCTCTGGATCCGAGCTCAACGAAACCATCCGCGCCCTGGGAGGGGACGACGTGATCCAGGCCAGCCCAGGCGTCGATACGATCGACGGCGGCGATGGCTTAGACACGCTGGCGCTCAGCGGGCCGCAGGACGAATACATCCTCACCATCGCCACCACCGGCAGCTTTGTAGCTGACAAGGTCGACGACCGGGACGGCATCAATTTCTATTCCAACTTAGAAGAGCTTCGGTTCAGCGACGGCGCAACGCTTGATCTGACGAAATTCGGCGGGGCCGCGTCGCTTGAGACGGAAGAGTTCCAAGCAATCATCGAACTCTACATCGCCTATTTCAATCGTGCGCCCGATGCGCTTGGCCTGAATTTCTGGTCCACGGCCTTTGCAGACGGGCTGTCCTTGGCCGCGATGGCGGATCTATTCGCGACCCAGCCTGAGACCGTCGCAACTTATCCCGAAGGGACCAGCAACACCGATTTTGCGAATGCCGTTTATGGCAACGTCCTGGGCCGGGAAGCAGACCCCGACGGCCGGGAATTCTGGGTCATGCAATTGGACAATGAGGCGGTCACGCGGGCCGAGTTCATTTTGCGCATTCTGGAGGGAGCCAAGGCGGCCCCGCCGGACGACGCTTCTCAAGAGTTCATCGACCAGCAGGCTGCCGACGTTGCTTACCTGGAGATCAAGACAGATGTGGGAGCCTTCTACGGCGTGCACGTGGGTCTGTCCAATGTGGAGAACGCGCGCGCGGTCATGGAGACTTTCGGGACCGCGGATGTGCAAGACGCGCGCGGTGCCCGTGACCGTGCCGCGGACTTCCAAGAGCTGGCCATTGAACCGACAGGCGGGGCCTTTATCATGCCTGTTGTGGGCGTTGTCGTAGATGAGTTCACCGATCTTATGTAACGACTAGGCCCGCATGCGAAGCCTTCAGGGCAAAGATGCGCAACAGGCGGCAGCCTAGCGCGTGCGGGGACGCCCGGTGTGCGGTGGCTGCTTGGCGTGGAGAAAGGTGTCGATTTTCCGTCACCGATGTCGCTAGAATGTCGGAAAATCGCACTCTCGCTTTCCAGGTGATCCCATGCAGGTTGACCTCACACCACCGACGGCGCGCGCGGCGCGGCATGCGGTTTTTGTTGTCGTGCCGCGGTTCAATCTCGCCACCTTGATCACCATGGTCGAAACCATGCGGGTGGCCAATTACTTGGCCCCGACCCCGATGTTTTCTTGGGATAGCATTTCCTTCGACGGCTCTGAGGTGAGCGCCAGCAATGGCATGACAACCCATGTCGCGACCGATAGCAGCACGATAAGCGGCGCCGATTACGTCTTTGTTTTGGGCAGTTGGGGGACGGAGTACTACGACAATGCGGCCTTGCTGGCCTGGCTTCGCAAGCGCGCGCGCGCAGGTGAAGCGATCTGCGGGGTGGAATTGGGGTGCTACATCATCGCGCGGGCGGGCCTCTTGGACGGCAGACCTGCCACAACGCATTGGTCCTGGTTGAGCGGGTTCCGCGAATCCTTTCACGACGTTGATGTGTGCGAAAGCCTCTTTACCATCGACGGCAAGGTGATGACCTGTTCGGGAGGGCTAGCTGGCGTCGATCTGATGCTGCACCTGATAGCGGACAAAACAGACAGCGGGTTCGCCGGGGAAATCGCCGATCAGATGCTCTGCCACCCGATCCGCGGGCCCAACACCGCGCAGCGCAGCACTCTGGGTCGCGGCAGCGAAACCATGGTGCCACTTGTGCGCGAGGCGATGTCGCTCATCGAGAAACACATCGAAGAACCGCTGAGTGTGCCGCAAGTCGCAGCGGCACTCGACGTCTCGCAGCGACAGTTGGAACGCCAGTTCAAAAAGCACTTGGGCTGCACGGTGGTGCAGTTCGGGCTGCTTTGCCGCTTGCAGAACGCGCGGCTGCTGCTGATCTCAACAGACCTGAGCGTGCGGGAGATTGCCACTGCCTCGGGATTTAACACTTTATCGCACTTTGCCTATTCGTTCGGCCGGTTTTTTGGTCGTCGCCCCTCCGAATACCGCGAGGCCTGGCCCGCAACTGAACCCGCCCCCAGTTGGCCGGGATCGCTTTCTGATTTTCTGTCCATCCTGCAGAACATGCCAAAGGACGGGCCGACAAAGCGGACATGACGCCGCGCCGTAAGGCGCAGTACGGGGGGGGGAAGCTTTGCAAAGAGGCGTGCTGAAAGGGCCGGTCATCAGGGTGGTAAACCCGCTTGTCAGGCCGCCGCAAACTCGGGCATCACCTCCTCGCAGAACATGCGCAAGGAGCGCTTTTGCGCCGCATGATCGAGGCCCATTGACGCGTAATAGATGAACTCATTCACCCCCAATGCCTGATAGCGCTTAAGCTTGGCGATGACGGTTTCCGGAGGGCCGAACATCAGATTTTCCTCCAGCATGAGCGGATCGTATTGCTCGCGGCCTTCGATTTGGTCGAGAGGAAGCGCGGCAGGAAAGCCATTGACCACATTACCAGCATTGCGAAAGAGGTTTTCGAACTGTGACAGCAAGCGGCGGATGGCCTTCATGGCGCGCTCGCGGTCAACGTCGTTGTCATAGACACAGGCGTGCCGCATCAAGGCGAAGCGCGGGGTCCAGCCGTTGCCTGCTTTCTCAATCGCCTCATCCAACTGGCGTTTGTAGGTTTCGGCTTCTGCAAAGGGGCGTGTGAGTGGCCAGCAGTTCACATGGCAGCGTTCGCGCATCGCATAGTCATAGGTAATAGGTGAGCGCGCAGCGACCCAGATGGGCACTTCCGCCTGCACCGGTTTGGGCACAGATGTGGAGGTGGGAAACTGCCAATAGTCGCCCTCATGAGCGTAATCCCCCTGCCAAAGCGCACGCACGGCTGGCAGCATCTCTTGCATGTAGCGCCAGCCGTCCGATTGTTTGAGCCCCGGTTTCATCCGGTCGAACTCTCGCTGGTAGGCGCCCGAGCCAATGCCAAACTCCAAACGACCGCCACTGATCAGATCGGTAAAGGCCGCCTCCCCAGCAAGATTGATCGGATGCCAGTAAGCGGCTGTGGCAACCGCCGTGCCAAGCCGGATGCGGCTGGTCTCAGTTGACCACCAGGTCAGCAGTTGAAAGGGATTGGGCGCAATCGTCATCTCCAGCGCATGGTGTTCTGCCGACCAGACGAGGTTAAACCCAGCCTCCTCGGCGATTTGCACCATCTCGAGCGTGTGCCGCGCGACATCTTTCATGTCGAGGCTGTTGTCGATCCGCTCCATGTTCACGGCCAGTTGGAATTGCATCGTCGCCTCCCTCAGCGCATCACAAATGGGTTTGCCATCGGTTCGTCCGATGTGTTCATCCAGACCGTCTTGGGCCGTGTGTAGTCGTAAATCGCCTGGAACCCGCTTTCGCGGCCATACCCAGACCCCTTGACCCCGCCGAACTCCGCAATCGGTGAAACGACGCGGTAGGTGTTCACCCAGACGATACCGGCACGTACGGTATTCGCCATGCGCAGAGACCTTGCGCTGTCGGTGGTAAAAATGCCTGCTGCAAGCCCGTGTTCCGTGTCGTTGGCCAGTGCAAGCACCTCTTTTTCAGTCCTAAACCGCTGCACGCAAAGGACGGGGCCAAAAAGCTCCGTATCCACGATGCGCAAGTCCTGCCGCGGGCAGTCGATGATCGTGGGCTCAAAGAAGAGACCGGCCTCGCCTTCGGGCCGTTTGCCCCCCACCAGCACGGTACCGCCCTCTTCTTGGGCAAAGGCGACTTCGCGCTCAATCTGGTCTAACTGCCTGTGGGTGCAAAGCGGTCCCATCTGCGTCTCGTCGGCGAGAGGGTCTCCGATCACAATCGCGCGCGCCTGTGCCGTCATCTTTTCTAGGAAGGCATCGGCGATGTCTTCGTGCAGATAGAGCCGCGATCCAGCCACGCAGCTTTGCCCGGTGGCTCCAAAGATACCGGCGATGGCGGCATTGACCGCGCTTTCAATGTTTGCGTCCTCAAAAACGATGAAAGGGGACTTGCCGCCCAATTCCAATGAAACTTCTGCGAAATTGCGTTTGACGTTTTCAAGCACGTGGCGCGCGGCGTTTGGCCCGCCGGTAAAGGACACCCGCGCAACCAACGGATGCTGAGTGAGCGCGCGTCCGCAAGGGTCGCCGTGCCCGGTCACGATGTTGACAACGCCAGGAGGGATCCCCGCCTCTTCGAATAGGCGGCCGAATTCCAATACGGCGGCACTGGCGTGTTCTGATGCCTTCAGCACGACGGTGTTACCTGCCGCGAGCGCTGGCCCGATCTTGACCGCCACGAGGAACAGTTGCGAATTCCACGGCACAACAGCGGCAACCACCCCGAGCGGTTCGCGTCTGGTAAAGACGAACATGTCGGGTTTGTCGATTGGCAAGGTCTCTCCGCTGACCTTATCGGCGCAGCCTGCGAAGAAGTGGAAGAATTCTGCGATGTACTTGGCCTGCCAGCGCGTTTCCTTGAGCATTTTGCCGGTGTCTATGGATTCGATACGCCCCAGCGCTTCGGAGCGGTCCGCCAGCAAGTCCCCCAGCTTGCGCAAGCATTTACCCCGCTCGGTCGGCGTGATGCAGGCCCAAGGACCGGAGCTGAACGCCTTGTGCGCGGCCTCAACCGCTTTATCGATGTCAGCCTCGGTGGCCTCTGGCACCCGGCTCCAGATCTCACCATTGGTTGGGTTGAAGCTGTCGAATGTGGCACCATCCGCCGCATCCACCCACGCGCCGTCGATCAGCATCTGGTAGTTTTTCACGTCGGCCAAGGCACCCCTCCTTTGATCCTATCTTCCTATTCTTGGCGGCTTTCTCAGCGCAGGTTCGGGAAAAAACGACATCGACTGTCGAAAAATCTGGATCTCGCGCGCCCTCGTGCGTGCAGGCTGCCCCGCGAGGAGGTCAGTTCATGGGTGACAAAAAACAGGTGATCGGCGGGCCGCTCGAGATCGACGGCCGCGTTTTATCGCTTTCTCGCGCCATTCGGGCGGGCGATTTTGTGTTTCTGACCGGGCAAATCCCGATGCGTGACGGCGTGCCGATGACCACGGGCACGATCGAAGAGCAAACCCGCGCAGTGCTCAATGACATCACGGCCACTTTGACCGAAGCGCAATGCACCCGCGAGGACGTGGTCAAGGCGATGGTGTGGCTGCGGGATCGCAGTGACTTTCCGGGGTTCAATGCGGTCTACGGAGAATTCTTCCCCGAGGACCCGCCGACGCGGTCGGCGGTCGTGAGTGACCTTTTGGTTGATGCGCGCGTCGAGGTTGAGGTCACCGCTTACCGACCCTTGAAAGGCACATCGTGATGCATCACGCGCCAGACGGAACGCGCTACGCGCTGACTGGCCCGCAAGAAGCCTCCGCGGTGGTATTGGTGCACGGGTTGGGCTTGAACCAAGCCTCTTGGCAATGGACCGTGCCCGCGCTCCAACATGACTACCGCGTGCTCACCTACGATCTTTTTGGCCATGGGCAGAGCGCCCGCCCGCCTCAAGCGCCTGCCTTGTCGGTCTTTTCCAACCAGCTGGCGGGTTTGCTCGATCACTGTGAGATTGAGAGCGCGGTGGTCGCAGGTTTTTCACTCGGGGGCATGATCGCGCGCCGCTTTGCCCAAGATGCGCCGCAGCGCACGCGGGCTTTGATGATACTGCATTCCCCGCACCGGCGCAGCACCGCGGCCCAGGCCGCGGTCCTCAAACGGGTCGCGCTGGCCCATGCGCATGGACCTGACGCCACCGTCGAAGAAGCCCTTGAGCGCTGGTTCACCGACGCGTTTCGCGCGGCCGAGCCTGAACTGATGGATCAGGTGCGCGGCTGGGTGAAAGCCAATGACCCCGCCGTTTATGATTCGATCTACCGTGTGCTGGCTGACGGGGTCGATGAGGTGATTGCGCCAGATCCGCCCATCACCTGCCCGGCGCTGGTCATCACGGGGGACGAAGACTTTGGCAATGGGCCCGAAATGGCCCGCGCCATCGCTGATGAGATCACCGGTGCCCAACTTCGCATTTTACCAGGCCTGCGCCACATGGCGCTCGCCGAGAACCCGGCGGCTTTCAACACGGTTTTGCGCGCGTTCCTGGCCGATTTGGAGCGAGGCGCGTGAGCCTTGGATCCCAAAAGGCGCTGCACGGTGCCGTCGGTTTTTATCACGGGACGGAGGTGGAGGGCGTCGTGCGCACACGGGCCGGATCCCACAGCTCCCATGTTTGACAGGAGAAACAGATGATCCCCGAGTTGCGTAAGGTCGTTACCTTCGATGAGGACATTCACACGGAAGGCGGTCGGCCCTCGGTGCCTGTCCTCCGCATGATGGCCGTCGCCGCGGTGGTCAAGAACCCCTGGGCCGGGCGAGGATTTGTCGAAGACCTTCAACCAGAGATCCAACGTATCGCCCCCATCTTGGGTGAGATGCTGACCAAACGGATGATCGCCCTCGCCGGATCAGGGGACGCCATTGAAGCCTATGGAAAAGCCGGGCTCGCGGGTACGGGTTGCGAAGTTGAGCACGCCTCAGCCCTTATCCATACGCTGCAGTTTGGAAACTTCTACCGCGAGGCCGTGGAGGCCAAGAGCTATCTTGGGTTCACCAATACGCGCGGACCCGCCAACAGCCAAATCCAGATCCCTTTGATGGACAAGCACGACACCGGGCGGCGCTCGCACTATCTCACCGTGCAGTTTTCGATCTATGACGCACCGGACGCAGATGAACTTGTCGTCGCACTGGGTGGCGCGACACGCGGCCGTCCGCACCACCGGATCGGTGATCGCTATTCAGACCTCGCCGCCCTGGGCAGGGATCTGGAAAATCCTGCGGGTGTCTGACGCTGCTCCGAGGTCTCGGTTCAAACCTGGCCCTGATCGTTGTTTCGGTGGCCAAATGGATCATCCGTTTGACAGGGCAGGCGAGACATGGGCTATGTCACCATGATCAAAGCCCGAAGACCGCCGAAACCGAAAATCGTGCCCTACGTTGCGCATGAAGACCGTTACGACCGGATGATCTATCGCCGCTGTGGGCGGTCAGGTGTCAAGCTTCCACTCATCAGCTTGGGATTGTGGCACAACTTTGGGGAAGACATGCCGAATGAGAACAAGCGAGCCATGTGCCGGACGGCATTTGATCACGGGATCACCCACTTTGAGCTAGCAAACAACTACGGCCCGCCGCCAGGATCTGCTGAGTCGCTGGGTGGAACGTGACGGGCTGCTTGACACGCTGGATGAGCTTGGCGTGGGCTCCATTGACTTTACACCCCTGGCGCAGGGGATCTTGACGTCAAAGTACCTGCACAACGTACCCGAAGGCAGCTGGGCCACCCAAGGAAAGTCTCTGCTCGACGGCATGATCCACGAGCAATCACTGGCCAGCGTGCGCGCCCTCAACGAGATGGCTCAGGCGCGGGGGCAGACCTTGGCGCAGATGGCGCTCGCGTGGGTTTTGCGAAATGGTCGTGTGACGACGGCCCTCATCAGTGCTTCCCGGCCTGAGCAGACCACTGATTGTGCGGGTGTTGTTCGAAACCTTGACTTCACCGCGGCTGAACTCAAGAAGATTGACGAGATCAGCGCCGAAGAAGACATCAATCTTTGGGCGCGGTCCTCAGATACCGCGTGACGTTGCCGAAGCGAGGCGATCAACATTCGCCCGCACCGCGTCCCAAAGAGAGGGAGCTTTCGAATGACAGACCGCTACCACCTGACAGCGGCAGCGATGCATGATTTGCCCAGCACGCTGAGCGTTCATCCGGTCAATGCCTTGGCGCGCCGGAGGATAAGCTCACCCGGGGACGCCACGGGGCTCACCACCCTGGGCATCAACATTTTTGAAGTCGCGCCCGGGGACAAGAGCACCGAGTATCACGTGCACGCCTGCGAAGACGAGGCAGTCTACATCCTTGAGGGGACAGGCACCGCGCGCACGGGGTCAGAGACATATGTCGTGCATCCGGGTGATTTCATCGGCTACCCCAAAGGCGGGCCGGCCCATGAAATACGCAACACCGGCGATGTGCCGCTGCGGCTGCTGGTCATGGGTCAGCGGCTTGCGCAGGACATCGTCGACTACCCCGATCAAGGCAAGCGACTGTATCGCTCCGCAGGTCGCTACAATGATTTGGTGGAGGTTGCTCAGATCTCAGAACTCCCGCCGGCCGATTGAGTGACCCGAAGCTCAGCACTGTTGAGCGCGCACCGAATGCGGGAGTGCTCGGTTTCAGGTCGGAAGTTCAAAGCTCATGCCATTTGAAATCCAGACGATCATGAAAGTTCTGCGCCCAAATCTGCCGGATCTCGCTGTGCGTGGCGACCTGGGTTGTGATCCACGTACACTTTGGAAGATCTGGCTTCTGATTGTGCCAAGCGTAGAGCATCGCAAGGAAGATGTCGCAAGGCGACAGCCGGTCGCTTAACAAAAACTGGTGCCCGCGTGTTTCTTCTTCGATGCACTGGAACGCGGCGTGAATGCGGTCGGTCGCGGCCCTTTTGATCCCGTCACGGATCGGTTGTGCGACACCTTCGGTTTCTTGCAGATGCGCCTCCCCCGGTACTTCGGAGAAGTAGCGGTCCGCATAGCTGCACCGCAATATGCCCTCATAGACATTCACAGCGAGGAAAACCGCCCATCTTAGAAACAGCGGGTGATTGTCGATCCAAAGGGTTGGCCCATCGCGGGTCTTTTCCTCTGCATATGACAGATGCGCCAAGATGGCCGCGACCTCGGTCAGGCGGGTCCCATCTGCCAATTCTAGGACCGGGACCTGACCCCAACGGTTTACGTCCTGCACCAGCGCACCCAGCGGCTGGTTGGGGACGGAAGCGAGGGGTTGATAGGCGAAGTCAATCTTTGCTGCGGCAAGTGTCGCCTGGATGGCAAAGCCCCCTGATCCTAGGCGGTTGTGCAATCGGTAGGTCATCTGTCTGCTGGCCTTGTTCGTGATCCGGCTAACCTGCGCACACGCCGCACAATTCGCGCTTTTGCGCAACCGGTTGGACGCCTGTGCCGCTATGTCGGTGCGCGCAGCTTTCCACGATCAACGGCGGATGACCATGGCAAATCGAGGATAAGCCCGGCTGCGATGCGCCCCCATTCATCGGAACCTTTTGCACCCTTCCCACATCCCCCGACCGCGACGACAATCTTTCGGTCATCGACGTGGTCGATGATGGGCAGCCCGCTTTGCGTATGTGTGACAGCGCAGGTATCGGTGTGCCAGGTGGCGCAGTGAGTGAGAGCCGGGATCAATTCCTTCAGCCGTTCGGTAAAGGCGATTCGGTTGTCGTGCGAACCGTCCGAGGCGAACCATGCCTGCAGGTCGCTGAGGCTGGTAAAAGATGGGTCCGACCGGTCGCCCACACCGATCTTGAGATAGTGCTTCCCGTCTGGATACCGGATGGGCGGCAGGATGTACGCGCCAATCAACGTGTCGATCATAGTGGGCATGTCGCGCAGTGTTTCAGCCGTTTCGCCGTCGGTTCGCACTAAGACGGTTGTGCGCCCATAGACAGTGAGGCCGAGATCGACCGGGCTTAGCCCGCACACCGTTGTGAAGGCACCAGTGGCGATTAGGGCCCTCTCCGAATGCACGGTTGTGCCATCCCAAAGGTCCAATGCCACGCCAGTGGCGCGGGTGCGCAGCGCGCGCAAAGGCTGGCGCAGCATATGCGCGCCCGCTTGCTCTGCCAGCCGGTTCTGCGCCGCGACCAGACGGCGCGGGCTGATGTATCCCGCCCCGCCCCTTTCAACGAGCCCGTCAACGCCGTCTGGCACATTGAGGTATGGAAACGCGGCACACAGCGCTGCCGTCTCCAGCCGGTAAATCTCTGCCCCCAGGGTTTGGCCAGTGGCCGCGCATCGGTCGTTGTAGGTCGAGCCTGGATATCCCAGCCCGAGGTATCCAACGGGGTTGTAAAACGACACGCCGCTCCGTGCTTCGAGGTCACGGTACCTTTTGATCGATTGCCCGGCTGTGATCGACCATGCCTCGGTGGGATCAACGTGTCGCGTCATGCGGCCTTCGTCGTAGTGGCTGGCAAAGACGCCGTCATGCCCGGCCCGCGCTTCGGGCTCATCAGGGCCGATGACGACGATACCGTCGGTGCTCTCAGCCAAATGCCGGCCAGCGGCGCTGCCAATGAGCCCGCGGCCCACCACCGCGATCTTATACATCACCGGCCGTACCTTCGCTGCCGTCAGTGATCATGGCCATGGTGTCCTAAATGGCTGATCCCGCTCCAAATGATCAAGATGCCAACAACCGCAATCAAAGCCGCGGAAATCCAAGGGGCCGCGTTCAACAGACGATCAAAACGGGACGTTCTACTCGACATCGCTTGCAGCCCAACCGCTGCGATGATCCCGATCCCGACGAGCGTAACGGCGAGGCCGATCGAGAACGCGCTGACCAGAGTAATGCCCAAAGCAAACTTTCCCAGATGCAGGCAAAGGATGAATACGGTGATGGCCGCGGGGCAGGGGATCAAACCGCCCGAGAGGCCGAAGAGGATCGTTTGCCATGTGCCGGTCTTCCCGGACGCCAAACGGGTTTTGATTTCGGCTGCATGGGCGCGCGCATGCGCATCAAGATGCGGGGCGTCGAGTGCATCATGACTGTGATCATGGCCGGGGTGAGGGTGATCATGGGAATGCGCGTGATCGTGATGATGGTGGTGGTCGTGATCATGGTGGTGATGACCGTGATCGTGGTGATGGGCGTGCGCCGTAGGGCGCGCATTCCACAACATCCATGCGGCGATCCCTAGGACCAGGATGCCAGAAAAGATCATAAAGTAAGGCTCCAGCTGCTCACCGATCAATTCATTGCCCCAGGTCAGCGCAGCAATGGCAAGAACCCAGACAATGATCGAATGACTGAGGGCCGCTGAGACGCCCAGCAGTACGGCCTGTCGCGCGGTGCCTTGGATCGCGACGATATAGGCTGCCATCATGGTCTTTGAGTGGCCAGGCTCCAACCCGTGCAGCGCCCCCAAAAACAGCGCGAAAATGAACAGCAAAACCGGATTGGCGGTCCCATTTGCAATCATCTCTGTCAGGTTCATCGCCTTTTCGCCTCTCTCAAAGGTATCGGGTGATTTCGCGCAGATCCGCAATCGTCTCGGCGTGCGCTTTTGCGGTGTCCGGTGGCTGGCTCAAACAATGGTCGATGTGATCCTGGATCAGCACTTTTTTAGCGGCCGAAATCGCGCGCTCCACCGCATGAAGTTGCTGCGCAAGCTCGGCGCAAGGGTGCCCCGCTTCAAGCATTGTGATCACCTTTTTCAGGTGGCCTGAACTGCGCTTGAGGCGGTTCCCAACGTCGGTATGGCTCGCGTGTTTCATACCCCCTCTTATCCCCCCAGGGGGGATATTGAAAAGACTGAATCAAACCTGCGATGCGATGTAAATCAAAGCACGTTACTTGTTCAGGAGGTCAAGCTTAGGCATGAGCCCCAAAAGCTCTTGGGTGTAGGGGGCCTTTGGCGCAGTGAACAGATCCTCTGACGCGCTGACTTCGACCAGCTTGCCGTGCTTCATCACCGCAACCCGGTCGCACATCTGCCGCACCACCGGCAAGTCATGACTGATAAAGAGCAGGGTGAGGCCCAGGTGTTCTTGCAGGTCTTTCAAGATGTTCAAGATCTGCGCCTGGACGGAGACATCGAGCGCGCTTGTCGGCTCGTCGCAGATCAAAAAGCGCGGCTGCGTGGCAAGAGCGCGGGCGATGGAGATCCGCTGGCGCTGACCGCCCGAGAATTCATGCGGATACTTCTGAAAGGCGTCCGTGGCCAGGCCCACCTTGTCCAGCAACTCGCGCACCCTTGCCTCCGTGCCGTTCTTTGGCAAGATCCGGTGGTGCCACAGCGGCTCAGCGACGATGTCGCCCACCTGCATGCGCGGGTTAAGGCTCGAAAAAGGGTCTTGAAAGATCATCTGGATCTGCCGCCGGTATGTGGCCAGCGCGGTTTTATTCATCTGCGCGATGTCCACACCGTCAAACCGCGCGCTGCCGCCGTCGATGGGATGCAGGGTCGCGATCATGCGCGCGACGGTCGATTTGCCGGACCCGCTCTCGCCGACGATGCCGAAAACTTCACCATCGTGGACGTCAAATGTCACATCGTCCACCGCGTTGAAGTAAGTCCGGTTGGACGGCAGCAGAGCCGGTTTGCGGAGAAACCGCTTGGTAAGATGTTCCACGCTCAGCAGGACGCCGGATTGCGACGGCGCATGTGTTTGCCAGTTGCGGGCCAGATCGTCGATCTTGAAGACGTTTTCCCGTCCGCCATAAGTCACGCGCGGAAAGCGGTGCAGGCGCGTATGGGGCCGCGGTACGGCGGAGATCAGCGCCTGGGTATAGGCGTGTTGCGGCGCGCCCAAGATCTGCTGGGCTGTGCCGCTTTCCACCACTTCGCCGTTGTACATAACGGTTACTTCTTGGGTCGTGTCCGCGATGACACCCATGTCATGGGTGACGAGGATCACGCCGATTTGCCTATCGGCGGCGAGGGTTTTGATCAGGTCAAGAACCTGCGCTTGGATTGAGACGTCTAGCGCCGTGGTCGGTTCATCTGCGACAATCACCGATGGGTCAGAGCACAGAGCCAACGCAATCACCACCCGCTGGCGCATGCCGCCTGAGAATTGATGCGGGTATTGGTCAAATCGCTCTTCCGGTTGGGGGATGGCCACCGACTGCAACAGCTCAAGCGCGCGGGTCTTGGCCTGCGTGGCTGAGAGGTTCAGGTGCAACTGAATGGTCTCCACCAATTGCTCCCCAACGGTGAAGAGCGGGTTCAGCGAGGTCAGTGGATCCTGAAAGATCATGGCGATCTCTTTGCCGCGGATCGCGCGCTTTTCGTCACTGCTTAGGGTGTCGATGCGCCGCCCCGCCAGCCAGATCTCTCCTCGTGAGATAAAAGCCGGGGGGTCCAAGAGGCCGATAATGGCGTTGCCGGTCATCGACTTGCCCGCTCCACTCTCGCCGACCACGCCGCGGATCTCGCTTGGACGGATATCGTAGCTGACATCGCGCACCGGTTGAATGAGGCCGTGCCGGGTTGGAATGTCCACGGTGAGGTTTCGGATGGACAGGATCGGTTCGCTCATTTCAGCCTCGGGTTCAGCGCATCGCGCAGCCAATCGCCCAAAAGGTTGACGGCGAGGGCGAGAGCCAGCAGCGTGCAGGCGGGGAAAAAGAGGATCCACCACTCTCCCGAGAAGAGAAAGCCCTGGCCAATCCGGATCAACGTGCCCAATGACGGCTGTGTCGGCGGTGCACCGACGCCCAGAAAGCTGAGCGTGGCCTCGGCAATGATCGCAAGCGCCAGTGAAATGGTCGCGATGACCAACACCGGGGACATGACATTCGGCAGCACATGCCGCAGCATGATGGCAAGGGACGGCCGCCCGATCATCTCGGCTGCGGCAACGTAGTCTTTGCTTTTCTCCACCATTGCCGAGCCGCGCACGACGCGGGCGAATTGCACCCAGTCGCTCAGGCCAATGGCCAGGATCAGCACCCAGATCGCCATCTGGTCACGGTACTCGACCGGCGTGATGCCCTTCGCGATCCCAAAGATGAGCATAGCCACCAGAATTGACGGAAAGGTCAATTGCACATCAGCGGTGCGCATGATGATCGTGTCGGTCCACCCGCCAAGGTAGCCTGCCAGGAGCCCGAGGATGATCCCCAGCACCATGGCGAGCAATACGGCCGCAAAGCCAACGAAGAGCGAAATGCGCAGCCCAAAGAGGATCGTTGAAAAGATGTCGCGGCCCTGGTCGTCGGTGCCAAGCCAAAAGCTGTCTCCGGTAAAGGCATTGGCCTGGCCCGGCGGGGTGAAGCCGTTCATCAGGTTCAGGCTTGCCGGATCAAAGGGGTTTGTGGGCGCAACCCAGGGTGCAAAGACGGCGGCCAAAATCAAAAGCAGGGCGACCGCCGCGGATAAGACAGCCACAGGCGAGCGGCGGAACGCGTAGAAGAGGTCACTGTCAAGCGCCCGGCGCAGGCGCGAGCGGGGGGCGGCGGTTGTTTCCGTCATTATGCGTCCCCTCGCAGCCGCGGATCGATGAAGGCGTAGAGGATGTCGACAATCAAGTTGATCACAACAAACATCACCGCAATCAGCATAAGGTATGCGGCCATCACGGGGATATCGACGAACTGAACGGCGTTGATGAACAAGAGCCCCATGCCGGGCCACTGAAACACCGTCTCGGTGATAATCGCAAAGGCGATGATCGCCCCCAACTGCAAGCCGATGATCGTCACGACGGGCACCATCGTGTTCTTGAGCGCGTGACGAAAGTGGATTGCGCGGTCGCCTAACCCACGCGCATGGGCAAAGCGGATGTAGTCCTGGCGCAGCACTTCCAGCATCTCTGAGCGCACAAGCCGCATGATCAGCGTCATTTGGTAAAGCCCCAACGTGATCGAAGGAAGGATCAACGAGGCGCGCCCGCTCTCGGTGAGAAGCCCGGTGCTCCAAAACCCAATCTGCACCACCTCCCCACGGCCGAAGCTTGGCAGCCAGCCAAGCTCAACCGAAAACAGATAAATCAGCAGGATGCCGATCAGGAAGGTCGGCAGTGACACCCCGATGAGTGAGGCGGACATGATGAAATGCGCGACCCAGCCATCGCGCCGGATCGCCGTGTAGACGCCAAAGGCAACGCCAAAGAATACCGCGAGGAGGGCGGAAACAGCAGCCAACTCCAGTGTGGCGGGGGCCCGCTCCAGGATGATCTCTGACACTTCGCGCCCCTGACGGTAGCTCACCCCAAAATTGCCCTGCAGGGCCTCCTGCAAAAACCGAAAATACTGGACCGGGAAGGGTTGATCGAGCCCCAGTTGCGCGCGCAGCCGGTCTATATCTTCCTGCGTGCGCTCTTGGCCCAGCATGTTGTCGATGGGATCGCCGACGAAATTGAACATCGAAAAAGCAACGAGGCCGACGACCAAAAGCACCAAGACGGATTGCCCAACGCGCCTGAGAACAAAAGACAGCATATCTGGTTTTTACCTCAGCGGACGCATCCCCCGGCCGGTTCAGTTCACTGTGACCCAGCGCAGGATAAAGAAGTTATCCGGGCGCTGCGTCAGCTCAATGTTGGCGCGCACCCCCCAGACCAGCGGCTGCACGTAAAGCGGGACATAGGCCGTCTCAGATTGCATGATCGTGGCCACTTCGTCGAGCATCCCCTGGCGCTTGGCGTCATCGATCTCCGACTGGATCATCGGCAAAAGAGCATCAATGCGCGCATTCGAAAAGCCGCCGAAGTTCCAAGAGCCGAGCTTTTTCTCTGCATTGGGAGTAGAGCCCAGAAACCGGATCGGGTGCTCGGCATCAAATGTCCCCGGCGACCAGCCCAGCAGGTACATATCAAAATTATCCGCGCGCAATTCAGGCCAGTAGTTCTGCACCGGCATCGCGTCGAGAACGGGGTCCAGGCCCGCCTGCGCCAGCATGCCGGTGATGGCCTGGCACACGGCCTCGTCGTTCAGATAGCGGTCGTTCGGACACTTTAGCTCCACCCGGGCACCAAGCGCGCCCGCCTCTTCAAGGAGCGCCCGCGCGGCATCTGCATCGTATGCTGGTGCGCTGATGGCATTTGAGTATCCGCGCATCGCGGGGCTCACAAGCTGGCTGGCCACTTCCGCATTGCCCCGCATGATGGTCTGCAAGATCGCGGGCACGTTGACCGCCTTGGCCACGGCCTCACGCACTTTGGCGTTGGTAAAGAGGTCCGATGCCCCCTGTCCGCTCTCTGCTGCGCCGGGTTGCTGGTCAAACCCAAGCATGATCACACGGGCCTCAATCCCCTGAATGACTTCGACATTGGGATCTTGCTTGAGCCGCGCCACATCCTGGATTGGGACCGGGTTGATGAAATCAACATCGCCCGAGATAAGCGCTGCAAGCGCCGTCGCAGGGTTCTGGATCGGCGTCAGCTCAGCCCTGGTCAGGTTGTGCCCCGCCGTGTCCCACCAGCCTGCAAAAGGCTCAAGCACGGTGCGCAGCCCCGGCTCGCGCGCGGTGATCTGAAACGCACCGGTGCCGTTGGCATTGAGCGTCGCAAAATTGCCGGCCTCCTTATCGGGTCGCGTGGCACCATTGGCCTCGGCCCAACCGCTGTCCATCATCATCCAATTGGCGATACTATCGGGGAAGATCGGGTTTGGTGCGCTGGTCATGATATCGACGGTGAAGTCATCCACCTTGACCACCTCAGAGACCGGCGCGAACCAACTGCGCACGTCCGATGCCTCGCTCGCCGCGCGCTCGTAGGAGAAAATCACATCATCGGCGTTAAATGCGGCACCATCTTGGAACGTCACGCCTTGCCGCAAGACAAAGCGCCATCCTTCGCCGTCCCCAATCGGTGCCCAGCTTGTGGCTAAGGCCGGCTCAATCGACATGTCTTTGCCGCGCCGGACAAGCCCCTCGTAGACGTTGTTCAGAAAGCCCAGAACCGGTGCAGAACTCACCGCATGCGGGTCCATGGTTTGCGGATCCGTGGTCACGGCGAACTTAAAGTCTTCCGCCTGTGCTGGCACCGCGAGAGCCAGGGCCAATGCCGTGGCCGAGGAAATTCTGAGCATGGTTAAGTCTCCCTGTTTCAGGCCAAGAGCCTAGGCGAAGTCCAGTGATTTGCAAAGAACGGCTGCACCGCCGCCTTGTCGAGAAACCTCGCTTTGCCGGAAAGTTGGGCTGCCTTAATGCTCTGGCGGTGGCGGCCCAAAACGCTTGTCGCTGTACCCGTTCAACCTGAGACGCGCTGACCCTACCGTGCGGATGCAGGACATGCGCCTCGACTGAGGCATTGGGTCAGGACCGACAGGCGTCACTTCATTGTGATGTACTTCACCTTTGGCTGATCTTCAGGATCGACCTCAATGCCGACACCATCCGCCATGCCCCAGTTCAGCACTTGGTGGTGGATGGGGATGTAGAGTTGCTCATCCTGGATCACCCGCCAGATCGAGGCGATATCGGCATTGCGCGCATTAAGATCGGTGTTTGAGGCAAGCGATGCGATCTTGGCATCAAGGTCGTCATTGTCAAAGCCTGTCCCGTTCCAGGTGCCGATATCGCTTTCTCGGCCGTGCACGAGGAAGTTGAAGATGTACTCGCTGTCATAGGTCGGCACACCCCAGCCCAGCATGTAAAAGTCGGTTTTGCTGTCGGTGATCTTGGGAAAATGCTGCGCCTTTGGGATCGCGTCGAGGTTTACCGTAATGCCAATCTGACCCAGCATGCCAACCGCCGCCTGACAGATCGCCTCGTCATTGATGTAGCGGTCATTTGGGCAGTCAAGACGAATGGAAAAGCCGTCGCCGTAGCCCGCCTCAGCCATCAGCGTTTTGGCCGCGTCCACGTCGGTGGCGCTCTCGGCGTCCATATCGGCGGTCCAGCCGTTCACAAAGGGCGGTGCGATCATGCCAGCGGGCTGGGACTGCCCGCGCATGACAACCTGTTGGATCGCGTCACGGTTGATCGCCTTAGACATCGCCTGGCGCACGCGCACATCGGCAAGGGGGTTGGCACCCTCAACGTTATCCCCCTCAAGATCCGCGGCACCCTGGTTCATGCCAAAGAAGATCACCCGGTTTTGCGGTGCTTTCTTCACGGTCAGCCCTTCGGCCTCATCAACCCGCGCGAGGTCTTGCACAGGCATGTCTTGCAGAAAGTTCACCTCACCCGACAAGAGCGCGGCCACGCGCGTCGCGGCGTTCTGGATCGGGGTATAGACGATCTCGGTCACTTCCATCGGGAACTGGCCTTTGCCCCAGTAATTTTCGTTGATCGTCATCACCGTCTTCACATCCGGCTCGCGGCTCTGCAGGATGTAGGGCCCAGTCCCATTGGCATTTGTCGTGGCAAAGGTGATCTCACCTCCCTCAAAATCCTGCACGTTCACGGTGTCATTGGCCTCGGTCCAGCCCTTGTCCATGATAAACAAGTTGGTCAAATTTGACGGCAAAATCGGGTTTGGCCCGTCGGTCACCATCTCAATTGTGAAATCATCGACCGCACGCACTTCGGTGATGGAGCCAATCAGCTCTTTCATATCCGAATTGGGCTGCTTGGCCCGCTCAAAGCTGAACACCACGTCCTCAGCGGTAAAGTCGGCCCCATCATGGAATGTCACGCCTTGGCGCAAGTTGAAGACCCAGACATTCGGGTCATCCGCACTTGGTGCCCAATCGGTGGCCAAGGCCGGCTCAAACGCGCCGGTCGTATCGCGGATGATCAGCGGCTCGTACATCTGATGGCGAATGGTGTGGGTCGGGCCTTCGTTCTGGGCATGCGGGTCGAGGGTCAGCGCGTCGCCTGCGCGCGCCCACCGCAAGGTTTCCGCATTCACAAGCGCCGTCGACGACAACAGTGCAGACATAGCAAGCAGACTGGTAAGTTTGGTCATTTTAAGATCCCCGTTGATTTTGATTGTGGCTGAACTTGGCGGAGTTAGCTCCCTAGATCAATACACAGCCCTGCTGCCTGTTGGGCCAGGCTCATCACGTTTGTTAAAGGATGCAGGGCTTGGCGTGAGAGAACGCGCTTAGCTTTTCAGCCCGGAGTTCGCCATGTGCCGAAGGCGGTGGCGTATTTGTTGACCGGGCCCGTTTAATCTGTACCATCCTGTTCAGAAATTTCTGCAAGTCAGGGAGCAGATGGGCCGTCACGCGAAATTCGAACGGATTGCAGCGACACTTGAGGCCGATATCCGCGCGGGACGGATCCCCCGTGGCGACACCTTGGCCAGCGAAGCCGACCTGGTCTCTCGGTTTTCAGTGAGCCGCAACACGATCCGCAAAAGCCTTTCTCTGCTGGTGGCGAAGGGTCTGATTGCAACGCGCGTCGGCAGCGGGTCCTTTGTGACCTACAATGGAGAGTTGATCGACAGTGCCCAGGGCTGGTCGGTGTCGCTCTCGGCGAAAGAGGCGCGGTTGCAGTCCCGGATCCTATCTCTGGCGCGCGGACCGATGGAGATTGAATGTCGTGAATTGCCGATCGGCAGCGACTGCTTGAAGGTGGATCGCATTCGTTTTTTGGTCGAAACAGGACGCGGCGTTTCGTTGGAACGCAGTCGGATCCCTTGGGCCGTTGAGTTTGCTGAAGTACCAGCGCATGGGTTGGTTGAAGGCTCAATCACCGAGACGCTCGCCTCGCGCGGTGTGATTGCCGTTGGAGGGCGCGAGTGGGCTGGCGTGGAGCAATCCTTGTCGCTAAAGGACGCCCGTCTTTTGGGATGCGATCCTGGACTGCCCATGCTGAAGCTGCGCCGCATCAGCCGGGCGGCCGACAACAGCATCGTTGAATTTGTCGAGAGCCTGCTCGATCCCGACTTATTTGCAGTGAGCTTTGAGTTTTGAGCATGCACGCCGCCGTTCACCCCCGATTTGAGACCGATAGAGCTGCGGCGGTCCTATACGGATTGGCCTTGGGGGATGCTCTTGGGATGCCGTCGCAGACCTTGAGCCGAGAAGAGATCCGTCAGCACTACGGCGCGATTGACGACTTTGTGGCCCCGTACCCCGGGCATCCGGTGTCAAGCGGGCTCAGGGCGGCACAGGTCACGGATGACACTGAGCAATCGCTGCTCCTGGCGCGTCGCTTGATCCGGGATCCGCTCACGTTTGATGCGCAGCACTGGGCGCGAGATTTGCTCGACTGGGAAACCTCTGTGCGGCGTCGGGGCCTTCTTGATCTACTCGGGCCGTCGAGCAAGGCAGCGCTTGAGGCAATCCGACGGGGGGTTGACCCGGCAGAAGCGGCCAAAGCGGGCACAACGAATGGTGCGGCCATGCGCATCGCGCCGGTTGGGATTGCGGTGCCGACACGTCCTCTCACAGCGCTCGTGGATGCGGTTGAGCGGACCTGTCGTGCGACGCACAACACGGGCGAGGCAATCGCGGCGGCGGCCGCGGTCGCAGGCTTCATTAGCGGGCGGATCGACGGCGCCGCCCTAGAATTCGCCGTCGCACGCGCGCTTGAGGCCGCCAAATTGGGTCAAAAGCGAGGGCATCCGGCCGGTGTGAGCGACATGGCTGAGCGTATCACCCAAGCCGTGGAAATGGCGCGGGCAGGGATCGGCATAGAGGCTTTTGCGGATCACGTTGGCACCTCGGTGGCGAGCCACGAGGCCGTGCCCGCCGCTTTTGGCATTCTGGTCATGGCGTCGGGTGATGTCTGGCGCGCTGGCCTTTTGGCCGCCAACGTCGGGGATGATACAGATACGATTGGGGCCATGGCCTGCGCCATGTGTGGTGCGGGCACGGGGATGCGGGGCATCCCAGCTGACAAGCTGAAGACGCTCAAATCGGCCAACGATCTAGCGATCGACACGCTTTCAAACCAGCTTGTGGCGCTGCGCAACAGGGCCGCGAAACCGACGGGGATGGTTGCATCATGAAGCCTTGCGCCCGCTTGCTGCAGTTGCACGGGGTCATCGTTGACCTGATCTATAACGTCGAGGCCGTCCCTCCCGCGGGCGCAGAGGCCACCGTGCAGCAGTTTTCTATGCATGCCGGAGGTGGGTTCAACGCAATGCTTGCGGCAAAACGATCTGGGATGGAGGTCACATATGGCGGCTCCCTCGGCACCGGGCCCTTGAGCGATTTTGTCGCTAACGCCCTCGCCGACGAGGCAATCGCATCCCTGCAACCGCGTGACCCCGCGAGAGATCAAGGATGTTGCACCGTCATGATCGACCGCCTGGGCGAGCGGACATTTGTTGCAGCAGAAGGGGCGGAGGGGCATGCGTCGAAGGCTGCCTTCGACCGCATTCTGCTGTCCGATTTCGACTGGAGCATCATTTCTGGGTACACGCTCTACTACAAGGGATCTTCCGATGCGCTCACTGCTTGGCTGCAGGCATCTGAAAGGCTGCCGAATTTGGTTTTTGATCCGTCGCCGGTGATCGGAGGCGTCCGACCTGAAACCATACAAGCCGTCCTCGAAAAGGCGGCCTGGGTCAGCGCAAATGCGTCCGAGGCTGAGGTCCTCACCGGTGTGCGGGACCCCGTAACTGCCGCAGCCCGCCTCGCAGGGGACCGCGCCGGCGGAAGCGTCGTGCGCATGGGCGCGCAAGGTTGCATTGTTGCGAGCCAAGGACATGTGCACCGTGTCCCTGGCCACACTGTCGCGGCGGTCGATACCAATGGCGCGGGAGACACCCATATCGGGTCGTTTATCGCGGCGCTGGCCCGCGGGCATGAACCTGGCGAGGCCGCGCTTTATGCCAATACCGCCGCCGCACTTTCAACGATGCGCCACGGCCCTGCCACGGCACCTGACCTTGCGACGGTGGAAGCACAGCTTCGCTTTGAAAAGGCGGGATGAAGATGACACAAACACCGACAGGAAAGGGAGACTGACATGAACTTTGCTCAATTCGCCACTGCCACAACCGCGCTGACCTTGATCGCTGCGGGCGTCATGGCCGATGAAATCCGTGTCCTGAATTGGCAAGGCTACGGCACGGATCAAGAGTTTGCGCTTGCGCCTTTCACCGAGGCGACGGGGCACACAGTGGTGCATGACTATTTTAACTCAGAGCAAGAGATGCTCACAAAGCTGCGTACCAACCCTGGTGCCTATGACGTCGTGCTGATCAACGCGGCCTTCTACCCCGATGTCATGGCCGAGGATCTGTTGCAGCCGATTGATACCTCCCAGATCGCCAATTTCGCCGATGTCGCCCCCGATTTCGCGGCCAATGACAGCCTCAATGTGGACGGCGCGCTCTATGGTGTGCCTTGGACTTGGGGATTGACGTCGATTGCTATAAACTCGTCTACCCTCACCGAGACGCCCACTTCGATCAACGTGATGTGGGATCCTGCGCTCAAAGGGCGCGTCTCCATCCGTGATGATGCGGTCGAAGCGGTGCAACTGGCGGCCCTGGCCACCGGTCAGAACATCAATGACATCCAAGATCTTGACGCGGTCGAAGCAAAACTGGGCGAATTGATGCCGCAGATCCGCACGTTCTGGGGGTCTGAGAACGATTGGAACCAGTTTATGGCGGCCGGTGAATTCGATGTCGCAAGCTATTGGTCAGGCTCTGCTGAGCGGTCGGCCTCTTCTGGGTTGCCGGTGCAGTTCGTGGTGCCTCAGGAGGGTGCCATTGGGTGGCTCGACGGCTTGGCGATCCCTGCCTCATCTGAAAATGTTGAGGCCGCGCATGCGTTCATCAACTGGATGATCGACCCAGAATTTTACACCGAATGGAATGCAAATGGCGCGCCCGCCTCAGCCAATAGCGCCGCGGCGGCAGCGCTTCCTGAGGATGCATTCAACCGCAAGGTGCTGGGCGATCCCGAGGTCGCGGCGCGGGTGCAATTCATGCAACCTGTTTCGGCCAAAAACCGCGAGGCCTATCTGGAGATGTGGCAAACTCTGAAGGCCGCGCAGTAGCCTGAGGGCAAGTTTATGGCAGAGCGTCCATCCCAGGACGTCCGCCGCGCTGCGGGCCTGCTGACCCCTGCCTATCTGTGGCTGTCAGTGGCGATCTTTTTGCCGTTGGCGGCCATGTTCTACTTCAGCCTTCTGTCGGATGTGCCTTTCGGTGCTGATGCGCAATGGCACTACACCACTGAGAACTACACAGCTTTCTTTCAGACCAGCACTTATGCCGCGCTTCTTTGGAAGTCGGTAAAGCTGGGGCTGACTGTCACAGTGATCTGCGTCCTGGTGGGTTTCCCCTGCGCCCTGGTTCTGGCGAAAGTCATCCAAGGCCGCTCCAGAGAGGCTCTGTTCCTGCTCATCATCCTGCCGTTTTGGTCCAACTCACTGGTGCGGATTTTCTCATGGGCCATCGTGTTGCGCGGAAACGGGGTGCTTGAATTGGCGATAAACTGGGTTTTGCCGTTCGACGTGCGCCTGGGCCTGATGTTCACGCCGACGGCGGTGGTGATCGGGCTGGTGCACAGCTATTTGCCCTATGTCATCCTCACCAGCTACTTGGCGTTGCAAGCTATCGACAACGCCCTGATCGAGGCGGCGCGCTCAATGGGTGCAAAGCACTTGACCATCCTTTGGCGGATCGTTCTGCCGCTGTCGCTTCCCGGGCTCTTGGCGGGCGCTGTCTTGATTTTCGTGCCCGTCGTCGGCTCATTTATGGAGCCGCGCATCCTGGGCGGGCGATTTGGCACCTACTACGGCACCGTCATCGAAGACCAGTTTACGGCCGTTTTCAACTGGCCCTTGGGTGCAGCATTGTCCTTTATCTTGCTCGCGGTCGTGTTGCTTATTCTCGCCGCCGCCAGCCCGATTTTGCGAAAGGCGCGTACATGAGCGGTTTGGCTCTGCTGGGAAAGATCTGGCTCGCAGTGATCCTGGTATTTCTCTACGCGCCGATCTTCATCATGGCGCTGATGTCCTTTAATGCCTCACAATTCTATCAGCTGCCGTTTGAGTTCTCACTCACCTGGTATGACAAGCTGGCCCAGAACGAGGCGATCAAAACGGCGGCCCTCCGATCGGTATTGATCGCCGCCGCGACCACCGTGATTGCGACAACCTTGGGGACAGCGGCCTCCCTCGCCCTTTTTCGCTACAGCTTTCCAGGCAAACGGGTGCTGCAAGTCTTGTTGTTTCCACCCATTGCAATTCCCTGGTTGATCACCGGCACTGCGATGCTGATTTTCTTTTTCGGGATCGGCTTAGGGCGCGGCACTCCGTCTGTCATGATCGGCCATGTCGCGCTCGCCTTGCCTTACGTGATCGTGGTTGTCTCTGCGCGTCTTGCCACCTTCGACCCGACGCTTGAGGAAGCGGCCCGGGCGCTTGGTGCATCACCCTGGACCGTCACAACGCGCGTGACCCTGCCCTGGATCTTGCCGGGGGTTATCGCCGGGGGGCTCTTTGCCTTTGCGGTGAGTTTTGATCAGTTCGTCGTCTCCTATTTTCTATCTGAGCCCGGCGACTCCACACTGCCCGTGCTGATCTACACCTCGATCCGAAAAGGCTTCACGCCTGAAATCAACGCGGCCTCAACCATCATCATCGTTGTCTCGATGGCCATCATGCTGCTCGCTGCGCGGTTTTCGCAGTTCGGAGGAGATCGCTAGTGGCCGAAGTCGCTGTTGAGAACATCACAAAGACATTTGGGTCGCTCAACGCGCTTAGTAACGTGTCGATGGAGTTTCCCGATGGCGGCTTTTTCGCTTTGCTTGGCCCGTCTGGCAGCGGCAAGACCACGTTGCTCCGCGTGATCGCGGGGTTCATCTCGGCGGATCGCGGGCATATCCGCATCGGCGGCGAAAGTGTGGATCGCCTGCCGGTGGAAAAGCGCGACATTGGCATGATGTTTCAAAACTACGCGCTCTTTCCCAACATGAGTGTGGTCGACAACATTGGATTTGGGTTGCGGGTCCGAAAGGTCGGCGCGGCGGAAGAAAAGCGCCGGATCGGCGAGGCGCTCGATTTGGTGCAACTCGGGCATTTGGGGGATCGCAGGCCGCGCGAGCTTTCAGGCGGGCAAAAACAGCGCGTGGCGCTGGCCCGTGCCTTTGTGACCAATCCGCGTGTCCTCCTTCTGGATGAGCCGCTCTCGGCGCTCGACAAGGCGCTGCGCATCGACATGCAGATTGAGCTCAAGCGGATCCAGCGTGAGATCGGCATCACCACGATTTTCGTCACCCATGATCAGGACGAGGCGCTGACCCTCGCCGACAAGATCGGGATATTGAGAGACGGTGAAATGGTGCAAGCGGGCGCACCGCGGGAGGTCTATGACCGCCCCGCAAGCGTATTCGCGGCCGAGTTCTTGGGCGAGGCAAATGTCTTTGATGGCACGCGCGAAGGCGATCATCTTCGGCTGACAGATGGGGCGCTGATCCCGCTGCCACAGGGCACCGAGGCTGCGCAGGCCTTTGCGGTACGGCCCGAAAACCTCTCGGTCGTTGTCAAAAGACCCAGCGGTGAAGGGATTGGCTCTCTGCCCGCGACCCTGGTGCAACGCGTCTTTGCAGGTGCGGTGACAACCTGTGTCGTTGATCTTGCCAGCGGTCACCGGATGAAGGCCGTCGCGCTTGACCGGGATATGCCGCGCGTTGAAGACGGTATGCGGGTGTGGCTCACGTGGGAAACCGCGCGGCTGACCCCCATTGGGGCGCGCTCCTCGCGAATTTGCACGAGTTCGAAATGATGGCGTGCGCCCTCTGGGTATCTTTGGAGCTGAGTGAATGACGCAGCAAGATTGGCTTTTGGTCATCGACATGCAGCCTGCGTTTGGCAGTCCGGAAAGCCCTTGGTACGTGCCCGACTATGAAACCTGCGCCGCGCAGGTCGGACGCCTTGTGGAGGCATTCTCTAGTAGAGTCCTTTTTACCCGTTTCGTTCCGCCGACAGTCCCGCATGGCAGTTGGCAGAGTTACTACGACATTCACCGATTTGCGCTCGATCCTCGGCACAAGGCGCTCTGGGATCTTGATCCGCGGTGGAGCGGGCGGCCCGCTGTGGCCAGTCATCGCTTTGCCAAGTGGCGTGAGGCCGCCGCCGAAGTCCCGCAGGACGCACAATTGGTCATCTGCGGTGTGGCAACCGATTGCTGCGTTTTGGGAACGGCGATTGAGGCCAACGACGCGGGCCGCGCGGTTAGGCTTGCCGTGGACGCCTGCGCGGCCGCCACCACCACCCTGCACGAGGCCGCGCTTACCGTGCTTGGAGATCGGGCTGGGCTTTTGCAGATGACCGATACGCGCCGTGAGATCGAGGGCCAATCCTGACGACAGGGGACGCTGATGGCCCGCGGCGGTACCGGCCATAGATGCAAAATAAGACCAGGCACGGCAGAGTTACTTTTAAGCGCCACGCGCGATCCCGCGTGAGATGAATATCACGGCGGCCGCGACGGACGTCCATGCCGCCAAGATCGCAAATTGCAGTGGCTCCCATGCGGAACCGTCGATTGCGGCCCAGCTCAGTTCTCCCATCGCGCGGGTCGGCGTCCATTCCGACAGCGCGGCGATGGGTGCAGGCATAAACATCGGCGGGACCCACAATCCCCCAAGATAGGCCAGTGGCAAAAAAATCAGGTTGGCGATGGGAACGGCCGCGCGGGCAGAGGACACAGATCCAAGTGCAATGCCCATCACGGTCGCGGGTATGCTCGCCAGAAGGCAGACGAGCGCAAGCCGCACCCAGGCCTGCGGGGAGAGATCTATCTCAGCCATCAGCAGCGCTGCCAGGACCACAAGCCAGACCGCAAGAATCACAAACACCACTGACCCCATCACTCGGGCGATCCATGCAATGACCCGGTGACCCGGCAGGCTGCGCTGCCACGTTGCAAAGGCACTCTGACGGTCTTGCGCCACGCTGACACCGAACTGGAAGAAGCCGACGCCCAGAACGGCGTAGATGCAGAATGAGGCCATCGCGTTCGCCGCCCAACTGCCACCACCGCTTTGCGCGCCGAAAAACGCGTAGAGCATGGCGGGGAAAATCACCGTTGGCACCCAAAACCCTGGTTGACGAAAAAGGATGGTCAGGATCAGCCGACACTCGGCACGCAGGTGTTGGGTCATTGCAGGGTCTCCTGTTGGTGGATTTGATGGATCAGCGCGTCCAGTGGCAGCGGCTCTAGGGAAAGGTCTCTAAAGGGCAACGCTTCGTTGACCATGCGACGCAGTAGGGTATCGGCATCTGCGGTGAGGACGTGCCAACGACATCCCTCAGGGGTGGCGCGCATCCAATCGGGCGGCACACTCTCTGCAGGCAAGGCAAAACCAAGATTTTTAACGTTGGCCCGCGCGCGCATTGACGCGATCTGTGCGTTCAAGACCGTCTCGCCTCGGTCGATGAGGCTGATGCTGTCGCAGACTGCCTCGATCTCATCCCAGTGATGAGAGGTCAGCACCAGCGCGCCGCCCTCTTCCACGTAGGCGCGCGCCGCTGCGCGAAACCCCAACTGCGCCTGTGCATCAAGACCTGTGGTCGGCTCGTCCAGAAACACCAGATCGGGCGCGCCAGCAAAGGCCAAAGCCAGAGAAACCCGGCGCATCTCGCCCCCTGAAAAGCCAGCGACCCGTCGGTCGATCAAGGCCTGAAGACCAAACTGCTCGACCAAATCTGCGGTGTGCGGCTGCTTGCCGTAGCAGGCCGCGGCATAGTCTAAAAGCTCGCGCGGTGTCAGTTGGTCGGGCAGATCGGTGGCTTGCGGCGTGGCACCGGTGATCTGGCGCGCCTTGGGACTGCCAGCGGCATGGCCAAAGACCCGCGCCTCGCCGCTGTCGGGCAGGCAAAGCCCCATCAACATGGCCAAAGTGGTCGATTTTCCCGCGCCGTTTGGACCGAGCAGACCAAGCGCGGTGCCGGGTGCGACCTCAAGGCTGACATTCGAGACGGCTGTGACTTGGCCGAACCGCTTGGCAAGGCCCGTGGCGCGAAGTGGAAAGTCCTGTGGTTCAGAAGGCATGTATGATCCTGAGGTTTGCTTAAGTCTGACAAACACGTATTCACGGCAGTATGAGAGGACCCAACCCCACCTACGCGTCTGACAGAAAAAACCCCGCCAACGGCAGCCCGATGTCGTTGACGCTTCGCCAACTGCAGGCAACGCTGAGCGGCCCGATCTTCTGGATTGTGGTGGGCGCGGCAGGTCTACTCGCGGCGATGGCGGGGCCTTACTACACGCTCGAGCGGTTGAGTTTCTCAGAACGCCTCGTCTACTGGGGCCTCACCGTCCCGCTGTCTGCGGTGATGATGACCTTTCTGTCGATCTTTGCCTATCGGCTGACGGAGGCGCGGTCGTTAAACTGGGTTCTTGTGGCCGTGCTGGCAGGTCTGACGGGTGTTTTGCCGGTGATGGGCACCGTCTACCTCAGCGAGGGGATTGCGACAGGGTTCGGGTCAGGGTGGCTCGATGGCGTGGGCTTTCTGTCATTGGCGGTGCACGTCACGCCCGCCCTCATTGGCGTCACGCTTTTGGTCAATGCTCTTTTTGAGTTTTCAGTTGTCGGTCAAGCGCCGCCTGCTTCAGATCAATACCCAGATCCGAATGCGCAAGGGATCACGATGTTGCAAAGCAAGCTGCCGCATCACCTTGGCCATGACATCGTGATGGTGCAGGCACAGGATCACTATGTTGAGGTCACGACGCTCAAAGGCAGTGCCCTGATCTTGATGCGGCTCGGCGATGCGGTGCGCGATCTGTCGCCGCTAGGCGGGCTTCAGGTGCATCGGTCGTGGTGGATCAACCCTGCGCATTTAATCCGAACTGAAGCCGGGAAGAATGGGCCGGAACTGATCATGGCAACCGGTCAAAGGGTGCCGGTCGGGCGCAGTTTCCGGAAGGCCTTAAAGCAGGCTACGCGCAAGCCAGCTTGATCGCGATGCGGCTGTTGCAGTTGAACCGCTTGAACCGCGCCCGTGTGATCATGAGGCTACCGGATACCGCAAGGGGACTTCGCAAGGTATTGGTAAAGTCGCACCCCCGCCCGCTGATCAGCTCAGCAGGGGACCCAAGGAATGTGCCGGACCTGCTGTTGTAACCTGGCTCGGCAACTCGCGCGACCGCATGAGTTTTCTTGCCGCCTCGAACTTCGCCTGGGCGCCTGTCCGCGCGACCTCCGCTGCGACATTTGGAAAGAGCGACATGAACTCTTGCCGCGCGTCTTTGCTCAGGGCATCGAGCGCACGCGGGCCTGGATAAAAGCTCTCCGCGGGTCGCCCGTTGGCAAAGACAATCTGGTGCGCATCAAAGATCAAATGCACGTAGGTGACGAGTCTGCAGCCTTTCATCACGCGCACCAAACCGCCCTTCACTCTGGAAAGCTGACGGGCGCGCACCAATGCTTCACCCCCACAGTGACGGACCAACATTGCGTGTTGCGGGGAGACAATGAGGCTGCGCTCAAAACCAAGCGCACCTGCCTTGATCTCGATGGGCTCGAGCCGCGGATTGGCGGCGAGCGCGTCAGAGCCCAAGCGGCGAGAGGCCAACATCGCCAGCGGTTGAAAACCGTTATCATAGGTTGCAATGCGATCGCCCGCGCGCAGCCGCTCAACAGGCACTTCGCCTCGGTCGGTTAGGATCAAGGTGCCCGCAGCGAAGCAAACGACACCGGTATTGTCGGAGGAGAAGCTGTTGCGATCTGCCCCAGAGAAGGCGAGGCTGTCTCCGCTCTGCATCGCTGTATTGTCGGAATAATCCGCGCCGTCTACGCCGTCATTGGACTGGTTGAGCAGGCCATCGTCGTCAAAGTCTGCGCGCAATTCTCCCATTGAGCTGTAGAATTGACCGAGGTCGATGAAGTCGTTGTTGGTGGTATCGCCGTCCCCCAAGGCACCGGTGTTGCCAGCGTTGAAGTCGGTGATGGTGTCCGCGCCGTCCCCGACGTTGAAGATGAACGTGTCATCGCCGTCCCCACCGGTGAGCAGGTCATCGCCCGCGCCGCCTTCGAGCGTGTCATCTCCTGTACCTCCGATGAGCGTGTCCGCTCCGTCTCCTCCGTCAAGACTGTCACTGGCGCTGCCCCCATCAAGGCTGTCATCATCCGCGCCGCCTTCGAGCGTGTCGAACCCGGCACCTCCAGCGAGGGTATCATTGCCTTCCCCGCCGATCAGCCGGTCGCCATTGCCGCCGCCATCCAGACTGTCGTCACCGGTGCCGCCCTCGAGCCGGTCGGAGCCGCCGTCACCGGTCATCGTGTCATTGCCCGCGCCGCCGGTCAGGGTATCCCATCCCGAACCGCCGGTGACACTGTCGTTGCCGTCTCCTGCATCGACCCGGTCAGCATTGTTAGAGCCGGTGACCGTGTCATCGCCGCCCCCGGTTTCAACGTCGATCCCTGTGGTGCCCGGCTGGCCTGAGGCATCTACGATATCGGCCTGATCGGTGGTGATGATGCGCTCGATCTCGGAGAAGGTGATTGTATCGGTTCCATCCGTGATCGTGCCCGCTTCGGCACCGGTGTACGTGACGGTGACGGGCCCCGATGTGATGGCGCTGAGGTCAATCGTGTCGAAGTCTTGGTCACTGGCATCCGTTGTGCCTTCACCACCGGTGATGACATCGTTGCCGAACCCATCCTCAATGATGAAGGTATCGGCGTCGTCTCCCCCGTCCATCGTGTCGTCGCCGGTGCCGCCGCGTAGCGTGTCCTCGCCGCCGGTCGCCACGATGCTGTCGTCACCCGCGCCGCCATCAAGGCTGTCATCCCCGTCGGAGTTCATCAGGGTGTCGTTGCCCTCACCACCCAAGAGCGTGTCATCGCCCAGACCGGTGGTGAGCAAGTCGTCGCCCAGCCCGCCTTCGATCAGATCGTTACCTTCGCCGCCCGCGATGGTGTCGCCAAAGTCGGTGCCGACAACGGAGTCGTCTCCGCCCTGCGCGTCCATGTTGATGCCGGAGGTGAGCGCGGCACCTGTCGCGTCCACCACGTCAGCATGATCGGTCAGGATGATCTCTTCGATCTCTGAGAAGGAGATCGTGTCACTGCCGACAACAATCGTTCCTGCCTCTTGCCCGGTATAGGTGACTGTTACCGCGCCTGCCGTGATGCTGGACAGATCAATGACGTCGATATCGCTGCCATCACCGTCTTCACCACCGATGATCGTGTCACTGCCAGAGGCGTTCTCGAGCACGATGGTGTCGGTGCCTTGGCCACCAGAAAGGGAATCGTCCCCTTCACCGCCATAGATAAGGTCGTCCCCACTGTGGCCAAAGACGGTGTCTTTACCACTGCCCGCAAGGATGGTATCTGCGCCGCCACCCGCTGTTGAAAAGGCGTTGTGATCCCCCCAGATCAGATCGTCGCCATCCCCAGCGTCGATAGAGTCTGCGCCCGAATAGCCCGATAGAAAGGACTCGTCCCCATCGGTGCCGATGATGGTATCTGCACCCGATCCCCCTTGGGCACCTTCGAGATTGATGTAGGTGTCCCCGTCGGTGTTGGCACCTGTTCTCAGGTTGATCGACAGATCATTGCTATGGGTGCTGCCGTAGTTGACGTAATCGAAACCCGCCCCGCCATCGATCGTGTCCGCGCCGGCATCGCCTGAAAGGTTGTCATTGCCGTCGCCGCCGTCGATGGAATCCGCGCCATCCCCGCCGAGCACAACATCGTTGCCGCCTGCGCCCTCCAGCGTTACAGCAGAGGTGGCGTTGCCCGCGTCAATTTTGTCACCTTGATCGGTTCCGCTGATCTGTTCGATCTCAGAGAAGTCAATCGTATCGGTGCCGTCGGTGACGGTGCCTGCTTCATCTCCCGAGAAGTTCACAGTCACGCCGCTCGCCGTGACGCCCGACAGATCAATGAGGTCCTGGTCGCTGTTATCACCGTCTTCACCGCCGGTGATCGTGTCGTTGCCAAAGCCATCCTCGATGATGAATGTGTCGGCGTCGTCACCACCCTCGACACTGTCATTGCCACTGCCAGAGCTGATCGTGTCCCCGCCGCCGCCTGCATAGACCGTATCGTCGCCCGCGCCGCCCTGGATCGTATCAGTCCCGGCTGACCAGTCTTGCACGACATCGCCAGCTACGGCCATTGTGTAACTGCCGGTTTGATCGGTGAAGCCCGGGCCGTCCGCGTCCGCCACCCAATTCGCTATAAGGCTCGGGTCAGAGGTATCGGCGACCGGCCCGTGCACGCTGTCGAGGATCTCGGACGATGTGCGGATGTCATTATAGAGGCGAACGCCGTAAATCGTGCCTTCGAAAACCTGTACGTTGTCAAAGCTGCCACCAGGGCTATCTTGCTCTTGTCCGAGCGCAAAACTGCCACCTTGGGTCAAAGTCTCGTTCTGCGCCAACGTCCCGGTATAGGCCGGCGAACCATCGACAAAGATCTCCAAATCGCCTGTCGCGTTATCCCATGTCACCGCAAGGGTCTTAACGCTGCCGTCAAAAAGCGAGGCACTTGTTATGCCGGTGTCGGCATAGGCTGAGTCATTCAGCCCAATGGTCAACGTACCGCTTTGGACGTTGAGCAAGAATTCATTGTCTTTGCCGGGTGCTGCATATGACGCTAGGGGCGTTTCACCGGTTGTATCTGTTGATGAAAACGTGATCTCGTAGGTCAACTGACTGGACGGGAAGTCGCTGATGCCAGAGGCTATCGCAGCGCCATCGGTGCCGGTCTCATTGAACTTAACCCCCGCCAGGTCGCCCAATATCAAATCGTTGTCTGCGCCGCCGTCGATGCTGTCACCGTCAGTACCGCCCATCAGCGTGTCGCTGCCCGCGTCGCCCTCAAGGGTGTCTTGACCTTGCGTAGCAACAATCAGATCGTCGCCGCCGCCACCGACAAGGCTGTCATCGCCCGCGGCGTTCATCAGCGTGTCGGCACCTGCACCCCCGTCGAGCGTATCCTGGCCTTGACCCGTTTTCAGGAAATCCGCGCCATCGCCGCCTGCAATGCTGTCATCGCCGGTACCGCCGATGAGGGTGTCTGCGCCAAAGCCCCCTGACAGCGTGTCATCGCCGTCACCCCCGTCCAGCATGTCTCCTGAGGCGTTCCCGGTGAGCGCATCATCCCCTTCTTCGCCGTAAGCGGTCAGACCGTGATGGAGCCCGCCCGTGATGGTGTCATCGCCGTCCCCCATGTGGAAGGTGCCGCCGCCGCCGCCGTCGTAAATGTCCTCTTGATCTGTGAGGATGAACGTCCCGACCGGCTGGCCCGACTGATCGTTGAGCGCAATGGTGTCTTGCCCATCGGTGAAGGTGAAGTCGCCGCTTCCAAGGTAATCAACTGTCACGCCGTCGCTGACCCCTGACATATCCACCGTGTCTTGCCCAGTGCCAAGCGAAACGGTGTCGTTGCCGAAATCGCCCGTCACATAGACATAGTCGTCGCCCTCACCGGCATTGATGACATCGTCTCCGGTGCCGCCGTCGATGGTGTCGTCGCCGTCACCGGCATTGATGCTGTCATCGCCTGATTGTGCGGCCGCGTCTGTGAACGCAACGTCCCCGTTCAGGGCCATGGGATGGTTGCCTGTGGTGTCGATCATCCCTTCTGTGCCCGCATCAGGCACCCAGTTGGCAATGAGGTTTGCGTCTGCCGGTGCGGTCGGGGTCAGGCTGGACCCAGCCATCTCCCCCGGGGAGCGCACATCGTCGTAAAGCCGCACGCCAAAGACCTCGCCTTGGAAGATCTCGGCCGTATTGAACGCGCCACCTTCCACATCCTGCTCTTGTCCCAGCACGAATGTGCCGTCCGCTGGCAGCGGTGTCCCCGCGCTCACCGTGCCTTGAAAAAGCGCGGCCCCGTCGCCGTAAAGCTGGAAATCACCCGTCGCACTGTCCCAAGACATGCCCACGGTGTGAATCTCCCCGTCGAAGAATGGGGTCGTGTCAACGCCGGTATCGACGATCTCTCCGTTGATGAACCCCCAAAACGTATTTGTCGAGGAATGCGCCATGAGGATCATATGGTTGGAGGCATCGCTGTCAGATTGGTAAGAACCGAGAACGGCGTGCTCTTGCTCAGATGAGAATGTGACCTCATAGGTCAGGGCGGTGGTGGGAAAGTCCTGCATGTCCCCCGCCACGCCGTAGCCTGTTGAGAGCCCCTCGCCGCCGGTGCTGTTAAATGTGATCGAGTTACCATGGACAGGCGCGCCTTGCGCCCCGGTGATCAGGTCATTGCCGGCACCGCCCAGCACGGTGTCACCACCGTCGCCGAGATAGACGCGGTCATCGCCGTCGCCCGCATCAATGCTGTCCGCACCCGCGCCGCCGCCGATCACATCATCGCCAATGCCGCCCGTGATCGTATCGTCACCGCTGCCACCATCGATGGTATCGTTGCCTTGCGCTCCATCGATGCTGTCTTGATCCGCGCCACCGCTCAGGACGTCGCGGGCGGCCCCTCCGAGGAGCGTGTCGTCGCCCGCGTCACCCGTCAGGTGATCGCCTGCTTTGGCCATCTGACCCGTAGTGGCATTGGTAAAGCCCGAACTCACCAGGTCGTTGCCATCACCGCCATAAAGATAGGTGACATCTCCTGTCCCTGCTTCTTGGCCTCCGCTGAGCGTATCGTCGCCGCCTTCGCCAAAGAAGACCTGGTTCCAACCGTTGATGCCTATCATCGAGTCGTTGCCATCACCGCCGAAGGCGCGGGAGTTGACGGCCCAGGCATCAGTGGTGATCGTATCGTCGCCTTCACCGCCCATCGCGGTGTCATTGTCGCTGATCACCAGGGTGTCTTGCCCCGTACCGCCATCCAGGAAATCACGGCCCGCGCCGCCGTAGATGCTGTCGTTGCCTGCACTGCCTGAGAGCACGTTGTCTCCCGCAGAGCCTAGGATCGTATCGTCGCTGCCGCTGCCCGTGGCATGCTCAAAGCCCGAAATCGTGTCGTCAGCGGCTTCGCCGCCGCTCACGGTCTGGCTTTCGAGATTGATCCTGACCCCGTCGTCTCCAAGGACCGTACTTGTCCCGCTGTAGTCGATGAGGTCCTCGCCCGAGCCCCCCGCGTACTGGTCAAGACCGCCGCCAGCGATGATGGAATCGTCCCCCGTTCCGCCATCAACAGTGTCGTCGCCCATCCCGTCGCGGACCAGATCGTCTTCGGCACCGGCGTCGAGGGAGTCGTTGTCCGCGCCACCGTCAAGCGTGTCTTTTGCGGCCCCACCGATGAGGGTGTCATCGCCTTCATCTCCGCGCAGACTGTCGCCGAAGGCAGCAAAACCATCGCGTGGTGTCAGCGTGTTGCCGGAACTGATGCTGTCATCACCGGCACCACCCACCAAGGTGTCGGAATCATGGGTGTCGTATTCTCCCCCGCCCGAGATTGTGTCGTTGCCGTCACCACCGGAAATGTACTGTTGGCCGTTGTTGCCCAGTATTGAATCGTCACCCGCTTCACCAAAGGCGGACCCATCGTTGGCCCAGCTCTGGAAGACGACGGTGTCGTCGCCGTCGCCGCCAATCAGTGTATCGCGCACGGAACCAATGATTGAATCGTCGCCCTCGCCGCCCCGTGCCTCGTCGCCCTGTGCACCGCCTCGGGTGTTGAGGACGTCATCGCCCGCACCACCATCCAGCGTATCGCTGCCGCTGCTCGAGCGGAGCGTATCATTGCCGTCGCCGCCCTCAACGCTTTCGGAAGCATCGGCGGCGGCCACGATTGAATCGTCAAAATGGTTGCCCATGACAACCGCGCCAGCGGTCGCAACAGGCGTCACATCAGTGTCATTTTGGCTAAATGAAAAGATGGGATCGTCAGACGTAGCAACGGTGAGATTGTCTATGCCCCAGATCTCGCTGTGATGCGAGTTTGCGACAGAGCCACCAAAGCCGAGTTGAACACTGTCACCGGGATTGTCCATGACGATGCGCACTTGATAGACATCGTCGCCGCCGCCACCAAAACCCAGATTGTCATCATGCTGTGCGCGCACGATCTCCCACGAGCCGCCATTGAAGGTCCCGGACTGGTTATCACCAGCCGTGCTGGGCGTGATGGCCGTCAGTTCAGCGCCATTAACGAAAATGTGCATCTGATCTGACAGGTCATCGGGCGACAGCGCATCCCGGGTGTCAAAAGCGTAGAAATCAAATTCGATGATCAGAGTGTCATCGCTGCTCGTTCCCGACAGGTCGTAGGTCTTATTGACAAATTCGGTGCCGTCATCGCCCATCCGGTTGCCAAAGTAACGGTCCCCATCCGCCGTGCGCCCTCCGGCGGTATACAGGGTCAGGTTGCCCTCTGCATTTGGCGCGGTTGTGTACCAACCGCTGCCATTGTTCTCATCGAATGTCTCGCGCGCAATCAGATGTGCGACTGGGCCGTCACTGGTGTAGAGCGTCGCTGGGGCATCTCCGGTGCTGATCGAGACGGAGCCGTCTGGGTGGTATTCCACAGCACCCGATGTGTCATCGAACTGAAGTGTCTGAATGTTGCTGAGCGTGTCGGTCCCATCTTGGCCCGAAACCACCAATGCACCCGCGCCGTTGACCGAGAACGCGTAGTCTGCTGCATTTCCCGATAGTACCGCCGTATCGGAGCCAGCGCCGCCATCGAGATTGTCGTCATCCGCCCCGCCAATGAGCGTGTCATCGTTGTCACCGCCGCGTAGCGTATCGGCCCCGGCACCGCCTTCAATGCTGTCGTTGTCAGCACCGCCATCGACGAAGTCATCGCCCGCACCTGCGTCAATGGTATCTCGGTTGTTGTCTGAAACCGGTCGCAGCACCACATTGTCGAGGTCTGCATCGCCACTCTCCCCGTCCACATGCACAAACCGCACCGTCATGTCGTCAGAGGGCGCAACAAAGGAGAACTTAAAGGACTCCACCGCGCCTTTCGGAATGGTCATCGTTTCAGACAAAGCCGTGCCGTCGGCATGCAGCATCTCAATGCGCACGACCTGATCGTCGCCGCCTGTTGTGGCACCGATATCGAAGGTGAGGGTATAGGCCTCTCCTGATTGCAGCGATACGTCTTGCGACAAGTTCGATCCCACCGCGTTGGCCCAACCGCCGAGGGCAAAAGCATCCTCGCCGTCGGTGCTGCGCGTGGCACTTCGGAAGGCACCGCCTGGCCCGCCTGATATCTCCCACCCGTCTACGCGACCCAGGCCTTGGGCACCGTCCTCAAAAGAGCCATTGACCAAGAGGTTAACGCTGTCCGTGCTGCCGCCAGCACCGTCCCCGAGAATGCTGTCGTTGCCCGCCCCACCGGAGAGAAGATCGCCGCCGGCACCTCCCTGCAGCGTATCGTCACCGCCATCTCCCACCAAGGTATCCGCGCCCGCGCCGCCTGCTAGGCCATCGTCATCTGCGCCGCCGCTCAGCACCTCATCGCCCACACCGCCAAAGAGTGATGTGTCATCGCCTATGTCGAGAAGGCCGGACCCATCAGGCGTGAACCGGGCAATGTCGTCGGGTCCGGAGGGCAGGGTAATCTCGCTGCCTGCCACTTGAACGGCATAGGCCGTGTCGCCGAATTGCAGGGTCTCGACATCTGTTAGCCTGTCCTGACCATCCGGTCCTGACACCAGTAGGTCGCCAGTGTCGAGATCGACGGAAAGGCCATAATCCGAAAGGCTTCCCGAAAAGACCGCGGTGTCGGTCCCCGACCCGCCGTCGATGCTGTCATCGCCTGTGCCGCCCGTGATGACGTCGTCCGCGTCACCTGCTGAGAGTGTATCGGCCGCCGTGCCGCCGCTCAGGCTGTCAGCCGCACTTGAGCCGAGCGTGGTGATGGTGCCGTCACTGTGCAAGGTCGTGGCCACGCCATCGGGGCCGGTCAGCGTAAGTGAGCCGCTGGCTCCGTAGCTGACCGATATTGCGCCGTCGTCAAACTGTAGCGTTTCGACGTTGGCGACCTTGACCACGCCGTCCGCGCCAGTGACTTCGAGTTCGGATCGGAAATCCTGAGAAATGTCGTGTTGGGCGGCCGCGAATTCAAAGTCCGCGATGTTGCCGCTGAAGACCGCCGTATCACTGCCGTCACCTGCGTTCACAAAATCGCCCGCGCCCACGCTGGCGGTGTCATCGGTAGCGCCCAGCAACGAGATATCTAAAGCACTGCCGTCCGACAGGGACATGGTTCCGTCCCCATTGTCCGTGACATCGAGTGTCGTGTCGTCAAACTCCAACCGCTCAATGTTTGTCAAAACATCTGCCGCGCCGTCTTCGCCCGAGACAACCAGCGCGCCGTCTGCGTTCATCGCAAAGCTATAGGTGGCGGCGGAGCCAGAGAAAATCGCGATGTCAGAGCCTTCGCCGCCATCGAGAGTATCGTTCGCGGTGCCGCCAATCAGCGTGTCGTCACCAGCGCCCCCGTCGATGCTGTCAATGCCTGCACCGCCTGCCATGACATCATCGCCGGTGCCTCCGTCCAGCGTGTCGTTGTGATCGCCGCCTGAGATCGTGTCGTTGCCGTCACCGCCTGCCAGGTTGTCATGGTGGTGACCGCCGGAGATGCGGTCATCACCACTGCCGCCGCTGATAACATCCCGCTCGTGCCCTCCAATGAGCGTGTCATTGCCCGCGCCCCCATCAATGCTATCGCGGTGTTTTTGACCATCAATAAAGTCGTCACCGTCGCCGCCGAGGATCGTGTCATTCCCATTCCCGCCCAAGATCGTGTCATCTCCGGCGTCGCCTGAAAGCGACTCGCTGTTGCCGCCCCCGATGATGGAATCGTTGCCCTCTCCGCCGGAGACCGTGTCGACCCCTGCACCAGTGTCGATCGTGTCGTCGCCCGCGCCAGCGTCGATGGAATCTGCGTGGTCGGACCCCGAAATCTGATCACCCGCGGTGGTGCCGGTTGTCGTATTGCTGAGCGAGGTGACGCTGCCGTCAGCCGTCAGTTGGGTCGTGACGCCGTCTTGTCGCATGAGGCTCGCGGTACCGTCGCCGTTGTCAGTGAAGGCAACGGATTGGTCGTCAAACTGAAGTGTCTCGACGCCGGTCAGTGTATCCGTACCGTCTGGACCGGTCACCGTAACCGCCCCGTCACCGGTCAAGCCAAAGCGATAGGCGCTGCCGTCCCCGCTGAAGAGAGCCGTATCATTGCCCGCGCCTGCATCGATTGCATCATTACCCGCGCCGCCTATGACGGTGTCATCGCCCTCCCCGGAGGAGATGGTGTCTGCGCCTCCTCCGGCAATGAAGTTGTTCGGATCCGCCGTGCCCTCGTAACTCTGTGCGCCATCGGTAGACAGGGTTCTCGCACCTCCATCCAATGTCGTGAGCGCGACTGTACCGTCACCGTTGTCGGTGAGCGTCAGCGTGCCGTAGTCAAATTGGAGCGCTTCGACATCGCTCAGCGTGACGCTGCCTTGTGGTCCCGTGACCTCAAGATGACCAGCAGCATTCATCTCAAACGCATGGTCCGTCGAATTGCCAGAAAAGACAACGGTGTCCGCGCCGCCTGCACCTTCGACAAAGCGCGTGCTGGCATCGGCCGAAATCGTGTCGTCGCCCTCGCCGCTTAAGATAACGCGGGTGTCCTGCCCGTCGGTCAGCAAAAAGGTGCCGTCCGCAGTTTCGGTCAGGCTCAAGGTGACATCGCTGAACTTCAGCGTCTCAATGCCCGTCAGTGTATCGCTTCCGTCAGGTCCGCTGACCACCAGGGCTCCGCTGTCTGAGTAGCCGTAGGCATAGGCGTCAAAGGACCCTGAGAACACGGCCGTGTCGCTGCCTTCTCCGCCGGTCAGGCTATCCTCACCGGTCCCGCCGGTGAGCGTGTCGTCTCCCGCGCCGCCATCCAGCGTATCGGCACCCACTCCGCCTGTGAGCGCATCCGCCCCGGCACCGCCAGAAACGCTATCATCTCCCGCGCCAGCGTTGACCGTATCGTCGCCGTCGCCTGCGGCCAGATTGTCATCCTGGGCACCTGAGACGATGTTGTCGGCGCCAGATGTGCCGCTGGCCTGCACACTGCCAGCGCTGTGATAGGTCTCGACGGCCCCCTCGGCGTCAGTGATGGTGACGGTGCCATCGGGATTATAGGCCACGGTCTGAGTTGTGTCGTAGAATTGAAGGGTGCTGACGTTTTTGAACGTATCCGTGCCGTCCGCGCCTGAAACAACCAAAGCCCCTTGGTCATTGACCGAGAAGGTATAGGCGGAATTGACCGCTGAGAATGTGGCGACGTTATCGCCCGCCCCGCCGTCGAAAGCATCATCTCCGAAACCGGCCGCTATGGTATCATCTCCCCCCAGAAGAATGCTGACTTCGCTGTGCGCGTCATCATCCATGGTGACAGAGCCGTCCGCGTTGAAGGTGACGGCAAAGGTCTTGTCCCCGATTGCGATGTTTTCAACGCCGATGAGCGTGTCCGCCCCTTCTGGTCCCGAGATCACCAAGTTCCCGTCACCATCCAGAGCAAACGCATAATCAGCTAAGCTGCCATTGTAGATGGCGCTGTCGATGCCCGCGCCACCGTCGAGCATGTCGTCGCCTTCACCGCCCTCAAGCGTGTCGTCTCCCCCGTCACCGGCGAGGCTGTCGTTGCCTTTGCCGCCCTCAATCAGATCGTCTCCCTCACCGGCGGCGACGGTATCGTCATCGGCGTAGGCCGCTTCAGGCCCCAACTTGAACATCTGGACATTGTCCAACGCCATTTGATGACCGCTGTTGTGCACAATCTCAATGCGCAGGTTCTGGCCATCATGCGCGCTGTCGAAAACGTAAGTTTTCAGGCTGTATGTCTCATAGGTGCCCGGGGCAGGCGCGGTGTCGGTGAGCGTGCCGATCAGTGTGTCGCCTGCATAGACATTCGCGGTGAAGTTCGCGGGCGTGCCGTAGTCCGAGCGCATGCCCACATCGACCTTCAATTCATAGGTTTCTGCGCTCGAATATGTCTCCGTGAGCGTGGTTGAGATGCTGCCGTTGCTGATATAGGCCATTTGGCTGTCATCATGCTCACCATCGACAAACCGCGAGTTGAGTTCGTGCGTGCCAGAAGACCCCGATCTGTCCCAGTCGGCGATGTTGCCGGTCCAGCGTTCTTCACTGACGGCGGTGCCTTCAAAGTCGCCGTTTGCAACGTCGAGCTGCGTGCTGAGGTTCTGGCCTGCCACGATGACGTCATCACCATCCCCGCCCAAGATATTGTCACTGCCCGCGCCACCTTGAATCGTATCGGCACCAGCACCGCCGCTGATCTGGTCTTCGCCTGAGCCGCCCTCTAGGACATCATCGCCTTCGGCCCCCGCGAGCGTATCGTCCTGTGCGCCGCCCTCAATTTGGTCATCGCCCTCTGTGCCCTGGACGGACGTGAAATGGGTCAACAGACTATCGCCGCCCAGTGATGCATCGCTCACAACACCGCTTGAGCTGTCGGACACCACAAACCAGCTGGACCCGTCGGAGATGGTGATCGCGCCAAAAAAGTCATCCACGTCGACATTAAAGCTCGACGGTAGGGTCGAGAAGTCGAGCTCTTGGCCAGTTTCTGACACGTCGATCGCCGACCAGAAACTGGCATCATTCCAATTCGAACTCGTAACCGTAAACGTAGCCATGGCTACCCCCGCTTCATCTCATGTCTGATGGGGGGCAGTCACATCCAAATTCAAAATAGGTCACACCCGTAGAGACGCACCCTGCATGCAGCAAAGCGCGCTTTCCCATCTCCCGGGATTTCGATAGCGGTTGAGGGGTTTCGTTTTTCTTAAAGCATCCGACTTTTAACCTGAGACATATCCGGCAGCCTTGAAGTAGTTCCAGCATTCCTGGGTCGTGTAAAGATCGCAGATTTCCGTGAGAGCTTGGAACATATCGGTGAATGTTCGAGCTCCGATCCTGCGAAG
>JBCCUC010000012.1:0-127210 GCA_039197515.1 Pseudomonadota bacterium
ATTCGCAAAGCGAATGTCACGAGAGTGACCCGCCCATTTCTGGTTGGGGCGATCTGACGAGAAGTCCCGGTACACCAGGTTCGGTGCGACGTTGAAGCTGCGGCTGCTGTCCGTGGTTGTATCGACCCAGTGAAATCCTGCTCATGCTACAAGGAGGAAAACGTAGCGATGAGTGGACCATTGGAAGACCGTATCAAGAGATGGACGGCGAAGCGGAAATCAGCGCTCGTCATTGAGATTATCCAGGGCAAGACGACAGTGGCCGAGGCCAGCCGGTCTTTTAACTTAGCGCCCTCAGAGATCGAGAACTGGGTGGATGATGCACGCAAGGGCATGGAGAACGCCCTCAAGGCCAATCCGTTGGATGTACGTCAGCAGTACGAGAAGCAGTTGCGCGATCTGCAAGAAGCCTACGGCGAAGCCATGCTGGAGCTTCGTGCGCGAAAAAAGCTCCAGGCCTTGTTGGGTGAGCCATTGGAACGCCATTGGTCCGAGAGACAATGGCGAACGAGGACGACAAATGATCCGCAGTGTTCAACAAGGCCTTCTCGACGATGGGTTCGTGGTGCCTGTGACGAAACTGTGCGCGTGGTTCGATATCCCGCGCCGCACGGTCTACTACAAACCCACAAAGGCGGCTCCCAAACTGAATGACACGTTCGTTCAACCCATCAAAGCGCTGATCGAAGACGAGCCGTCTTTTGGGTATCGAAAGGTCGCCTGGCTCCTTGCGTTCAACAAGAACACTGTGCAGCGCATCTTTCAAATCAAGGGCTGGCAAGTGCGCAAGCGATCCATAGGTGCCCGGCCACGCGTTGAGGCTTTGCCATCGGTTGCGCAAAGGCCCAACGAACGATGGTCAACCGACCTGTGCCGCGTCTGGGCTGGAAAGGACGGTTGGGCCACGCTGGCGCTTGTCATGGATTGCCACACACGAGAACTTCTGGGCTGGCACCTGTCGCGGTCCGGCAAAGCATCGACAGCAGTATCAGCACTTGAGCACGCGCTGATCGCCAGGTTCGGAATTTTGGGCAAAGTCGATGAGCCATTCCTTCTTCGCAGCGACAATGGGCTGGTGTTCACGTCTCGCGCCTACACCAAACTGGTGCGCAGCTATGGCCTGAAGCAGGAGTTCATCACGCCCCATTGCCCGCAGCAGAACGGCATGATGGAGCGTTTGATCCGATCATTGAAAGAGCAGTGCGTCCACCGCCATCGCTTCGAAAGCCTGGCGCATGCAAGCCGTACAATCGGCGACTGGATCCACTTCTACAATCACAGACGCCCGCATCAAGCACTTGCCATGCGCACGCCAAACGAGGCATTCAGATTAGCAGCCTAACCTGAGCAGATTCCGCTGGGTCGATACACGACCAGGCTGTTTTGGGATAGTTGCAATCGACATCTCTCGACATTGAGCACCGTCTGCAGCTTGTCCGGTCCGCAAGCGCAGACTGCAACTAATTCAAAGCGTCAAAGGTATCGAAACCGGCGCCGCTAGGGCAATCACGATCGAAATGCCCGAGATTGGCTGATCGCGAAAGAAAGCTGTGGCCTCTCTGGCCGGCCTCGCCACCAGCACACACACAAATCGGGGCGATGACGCGGGAAGTCCTTTATCCAGGGCGCAAGGAGGCCGCTGCGTGCTGCTCTCTACATCGCGGCCATTGTTACAATTCAATAAAATCCGGATCTCCGAGCACAACAGGAATGCATGAAGGCAGCCGTCAAGGCACCTAAAATGGCCCTGATAGCACAATGCGGAAGCTTCTCATCCTGGCCAACATGTTTGTCAAAGAAGATCGAGAATGGAAGAAATCAGAGCCTGATCAGAGGGATACTTTAGATATCTCATTTCGGCCTCATGGCAGAACTGTGTTCTTCATCTTCTCCCAGCACTTCATCAAGAGGAATTGCGTAGGTGCCGGCCATCCAGCGGGCGAGGTCGATGTCCGCGCAGCGGCGCGAGCAGAAAGGACGGTACTGCTGAACGGTCTCTTCACTTCCACAGGTCGGACAAGTCACGTCATCGCCTCTTGCAGGGGCAGGCGATCTCTTTTGCGCTGTAACTCATAGTGTCCCAGCGGGGTCCACCCGACAAGTGCGGTTTCGACGTGGTCGGCGCGGAACGCAGCGCGGAGCGCAGCCTCAAACGTCCGACGGTCTTTCTTAGCCATGGGTGCCAGGTCAAGTGTGATTTGCCCACCAAGGCCCCTTACGCGCAACGCCCGTGGCAAGGTCTTGGCGCAGGCAAGATTGGCCTTGAGCCCAGCCGCAAGTGAACTGTCTTTGCCCGTATTGACATCGACGGCGACCAACGCGCGTGTTGGCTCAATGAAAAATTCGCTTCCTTGGCCGAGCGGCACATCCGTTCGTTGCGCCAAATCAATTTCATCCAGGACACCATGGCGTTCGAAACCGCCTGGTTCAGTGACGATTTCCGCCTTCGCAGTCCATTCACGCCATGCCGCGAGATGCGGGGTATCTCCTTCGGCCAAGATCGCAACTTCATTGCCATCGGACATCATCACCGTTAAGGCGCGAGAAAGCATGGCGGCAATGTCATCTGCGATTTCATCGGCTGCGGCGTCCGCGCAGCTTGACCGGAGGATCAGGCCGTAGCCACTATCGCCCGCTTGAGCGTGGGTAAGCTCAAGCAGGCGGTCGCGCAGACCTTCATCCTTGATGGTGCGAGAGAGGTTTATCCCGGGGGCATGCGGCGTGACGATCGCAAAGCGGCTTTTGAAAAGCAGTTTTGACGTGACGGGGATCGCCTTTTGCGGCTCTGCCATACCGGTGACTTGCACCAGAAGTGTTTGTCCCTCGGACAGGCCTTTTACCTTCCGCAAGAAAGCTGGCCCATCGGGCGTTTTCACAAACATCCCGCCCTGCCCTTTCACTGGGCGATCCGCGAGAGCACGATAAATCCTGCCCGGGCGCGGCCTTTGAGTGTCGATGAAAAGGTCGTCAAGGTGACCGTCCACCATGAGGGCTGCCGCTTGTTTTCCGTTCAAGTGATCCAGGATGATCGTCCGCCCTTTCATTACGATTGCCCCCCAACCTTCACACCCGCTGCTCTGAGCAGGTTTGCGGTTTCAGCAAGGGGCAGCCCGACGATCCCTGTGAAAGAACCGCTAATCCATGGGATGAATGCCGCCGCGGCACCTTGGATGCCATAGCCGCCCGCCTTTCCGCGCCAGTCACCGGTCGCGATATAGGCAGAGATCTCCGGATCCGACAGCGCCTTCATCCGCACTGCACTGATCACATTGCGCTCCCACAGTTGCGTTCCGCTTCGCACCGCAACCGCCGTGATAACCCTATGTCGGCGTCCTGACATGAGCCGCAGGAAACGCGCGGCTTCCCCCGCATCTGCGGGTTTGCCCAGAATACGCTGGCCAAGCGCTACTGTGGTGTCGGCGCAGAGCACCGCCTCACCGGTTGTGGTAGTCACGGCCATCGCTTTTTCTCGTGCCATCCGGATGCAGTAGGGACGCGGCTTTTCGGCCTTTCTGGGCGTCTCATCAATGTCGGGCGGCCGCACCTCGGAAGGAACAATACCGATTTGAGCCAGCAGTTCGAGGCGTCGGGGAGACCCGGATCCAAGGATCAAGCGCGTCATGCGGGGGCGTGGAAAAACCTATTTGAAACGGTAATTGATCCGACCTTTTGTCAGATCATAGGGGGTCATCTCAACCTGGACTTTGTCACCCGCGAGAACCCTAATCCGGTTCTTTCGCATCTTGCCTGCCGTATGTGCGATGATCTCATGGCCGTTCTCAAGCTCGACCCGAAATGTCGCATTTGGCAGGAGTTCCTTGACGACACCGGGGAATTCGAGCGTATCTTCCTTGGCCATGGTCTCTCCTATAAAAATGGCCTTTACAGACGGCCACGCGCCTAAATGAGCGCATTTTCGTGACTTTTCAAGGGGTATATGCGTCGCTGAAGGCGCACAATCTCGGGCTTGAGCATACATCTTTCATACCCGCGGTCAGACGATAACCCCACTTTCTCTGCCCTTGGTTGGGGATCGACGAATGCGTTGAAAGAGGAAGACACCAGCGCCCGTTCCGCATTGAAAAGGCAGCCGAACAAACGAGGTTCTCGTGATGGCGCAAACGAATGTTGCTCCAAAAAACCCCGAGACAAAGACCACCACATTGAACCGCAGGCACCGCAAAAGTCGCGTAGATGCATTTGGATTATTTTATTTTAGACCATCACTTGGCCAAGCAGGCTTGACCTGCCGCCGCTTGCGTTTCACAAATTGTGAAACTGTGGGGTGATACACGTGTTAAAGAAAGGCATAACGCTGCGCGGCATTGAGGTTTTTGAAACCTTGGCACAGACCGGATCGGTGGCGCAGACAGCAGCGGCCTTGGGCCTGAGCCAGCCCGCGATCAGCCAGCAGATGCGCAACCTTGAGACGGCTGTGGGCTCAGAATTGGTGGACCACACCCGTCGCCCGATGAAGCTTACCCTTGCGGGACAGCTTTTTCTAAGGCGTGTGACCGCTGCCCTGTCAGAACTGCGGCAGGCTCAGAACGAGGTCACCATCATGGATCTCACGCATATCGAAGAGCTCAGTCTGGGAGTGATCGACGACTTTGACGATGATTTGACACCACGCCTGGTCACGATCTTGGCGGACAGCATGGCCGGCTGTCGCTTCCGCATGATCTCAGACGGCAGTCACGCGTTGGCAAAAGCCATCTCTCAGCATGCACTTCACATGGCCATCCTCGCGCAGGCAGGGCCAGAACCGGACGGGGTCGTCGCCTACCCACTGGCCCGCGATCCGTTCATCGCCGTGGTACCCAAGAATACATCGCTCACCGTTGAAGAGCTTTTCTCAGGTACGGCCCGCTTGCCCTACCTACGCTACGCCGAAGAATTGTTGATCGCGGATCAGATTGAAAGTTCCCTGTCGGAAACAGGTGCCACGCTCACATCGCGTTTTGAGATCGGCAGCCATCTTGCTATGATGTCAATGGTGGCCCGCGGCATTGGTTGGGCCATCACAAGCGCTTTGGGCTACATGCGGGCCGCGCGCTTTCACGACGGTATGGAGGCGCGCGCCATCCCGGTTCCTGGCTCGGCGCGACAGATATCACTTTTATGCGGAGCCGAATGGTCGGGTGCTGTCCCGCGCGACATCTCACTGGCCATGCGGCGGCTGATGCAGACCCACATGATTGGACCCGCCACCTTGGCGCTGCCTTGGCTCGGGGATCATTTTCACCTGGTGACAGAGGCTGGCGCATGACTAAAATCGTGATCCTGACGGGCGCAGGCATCTCGGCAGAAAGCGGCATTGAGACGTTTCGGGCGGAAAACGGGCTGTGGGCACAGCACCGCGTTGAGGATGTCGCAACCCCGGAAGGCTTTGCGAAAAATCCGGAACTGGTGGTGAACTTCTATAACGCTCGGCGTCAGCAAGCCGCCGAGGTAGACCCAAACCCGGCGCATGAAGCGCTGGCACGGTTAGAAGCAGAGCATGACGGCGAAGTCGTTGTGATCACGCAGAACGTCGACGACCTTCATGAGCGTGGCGGAACACGAAACCTCTACCATATGCACGGCGCACTCAACAGTGCCCTGTGTGCTGCGTGTGACCACCGATGGCCTGCGCCAATGGTCATGGCGGTCGGCGATCCTTGCCCGGCTTGTTCTGCCCCGGCAGCCCGGCCTGATGTCGTTTGGTTTGGCGAAATGCCTTATGAGATGGACGTGCTCTTTGAGCACCTGGCCGAAGCTGACCTTTTTGCAGCAATCGGCACGTCGGGGAATGTCTACCCCGCGGCAGGCTTTGTCGCGGAGGCACGACAGACGGGCGCGCACACCATCGAGTTCAACTTGGAGAAAAGCGTGGTTGGCAATCAATTCGCCGAACACCGCACCGGACCCGCGTCTCAGACGGTCGTCGCCTGGGTCGATGAAGTACTTAGTGCCTGAGAAGGGGCCCACATGCCGGACACCCGCTGCGGCAAGCCAAAGACCCCCGCAGCGCAGTGCTAAACTCAGCTAGCCCGATGAGTTCTAACTGTCGTTGCTGTGGTCGTGATCTGTGTGCGAGTGCCCTGCCCCGCCATGCGCCGGTTTGCGCTCAAGATCGACTGGGATGGTAATCTCGACATCGCCTGCGGTCTCAAAGGTGAGCGTAACTGCGATTTTATCACCTTGCACAAGCGGTTCAGTGAGCCCCATGAACATGATGTGGTCCCCGCCACGTTTCAACGTATGCATGCCGCCCGCGGGCAGCGCAAAGCCCTCTTTCACCTCAACCATCTTCATCACGCCGTTTGCGTCTTCTTGGTGTGTGTGAAGTTCCACGCGCTTTGCCACACTGGATGACGCTGCCAGCAGGCGGTCATCTGCGTCACTGTGGTTCATCAGCGTGAGAAATGCGGCCCCGGTCACCGATGACGGGGTTGAGCTGCGCGCGTAGGCGTCTTTCACCATGATGTCGCCAGCGATGAGCGGGGTTGCGAGTAAAGAGGCGGCGGTCACACCTGCCACAAGAATTCTGTTGATCAGCATTTGGTCCTCGTTTGAGCTTTCATGAGTTTGAAATTCAATCAACTTTCGACATGGGCTGACGATCGCCGCAGCGGCTTCTACGTAACGTTCTTCGAACGCATGCTGCGATGCGTGGTCAGGCCTGCTGAAAGTTGCTTAAACCTGGACCAACGGGGGTGCTCGGGGCGGGGGCAAAAGCCGGCGCGGCGAGATATCGAGAAGTGGCACCGCCGCACCAGCAAACTGCACAGGGTCCACGTGCGTCTGATGAAGCGAGCCGATATGGGGTGCCGAGGGAAGGGCATGCACAATGCAGTCGGGGCAAACATGCTGATGCGCGATGGGGGTACCGGACGCATCAATGTATACCGTGACCATACTGCCGCCAATACAGAGCACCGCTGTGCCTGCGACGGCGTCGTACTCTTGAGCTTGCGACGAACTCACACCGCTCAATACCAGCAAAAACGCGGCTACAAGATGTATGAGTTTTGACCCGACCATACGATTAACCTAATCACGTATCCTGCGGAATACGAGGACTAAGGCAGCGATACTCTAGAAAGCGGCAGGCCGTACCGCCTTTTGTGCCCGTTAGCTTAGGACCTCAGGTGCCGCTGATGCCTTGGCGAGAGCCTTTTTGATTTTCATGGCATTGGGAGAAAGATCACTGTCCTTCGCCTTGGCCAAAAACGCATCCAAACCGCCGCGGTGATCTACGGAGCGCAGCGCATGCGCCGTAATCCGAAGTTTGAACGAGCGACCCAGCGCTTCTGATTGCAGCGTGGTGTCATTCAAATTGGGGAGGAATCGCCGCCGCGTCTTGTTGTTCGCGTGGCTTACGTTGTTGCCCGTCATCGGGCCTTTTCCGGTCAGTTCGCAAACGCGTGACATAATCAATCCTCTCGATAGGGCGGCACGCCGATAAGACATGCTACCGCACGACCAATGGCCGCCCAGCACAGTTCGCGATCGCTTACGAGGAATCGCATTGCGGGTCAAGCGGTGCGACAGGCAAATGCGCAAGACACCGACCTTCCTCTCGCGCAGGATGGAAGGCGAGCATGGCCATTCGACCCTTTCATCTCACAAGCAGATTTGGCAGAAGCGCGGCATGTCGATCCGACTGCGCGCTCTTGCCGTTCATTTTCTCACCGCGAGTGGCGCGGTGTTTGCCATGCTGGCGATGCTCGCTGCGGTAGAGGGCAAATGGGATCTGATGTTCCTCTGGCTTGTCGTCGCCTTTTTGGTCGACGGGATCGATGGCCCCTTGGCGCGGCGGTATGAAGTAACGACGAATGCGCCAGAGTTCGACGGGGTGCTCCTCGATCTGATCATCGACTATCTGACCTATGTGTTTATCCCGGCATTTGCGCTCTTTGCCTCAGGTCTGATGGCCGGATGGAGCGGTTGGGTTATGATCATCATCGTTACCTTCGCTGCCGCAATGTATTTCTGCGACACCCGCATGAAAACCAAGGACAACTCATTTTCGGGCTTCCCGGGATGTTTCAACATGTTGGTCCTGGTGCTCTTTGCGCTCTCTCCGCCCTGGTGGATGTGTCTGGTCAGCGTGGTTGTCCTCTCCATCGCCATGTTCTTTCCGATTAAGTTTGTGCACCCCGTCCGAACGGAGCGTTGGCGGATCGTTACACTGCCGGTTACTTTGGCATGGACTTTCTTTGCGGGCTGGGCCGCATGGGTGGACTTCGCGCTTGTCTCATGGGCCAACGCGGCGCTCATGCTCTCCTCGGTCTATCTTTTGACCGCGGGTGCCGTGCAACAGCTGACCGAAGACTAAAGATTTGCCGGAACCCTAGATGAGCAGACCTGCCGCGCCTTCATGACGCAGCAGGGCAATCTTCGTCTCGACCCCCGCGCCGCCGGAGTAGCCTGTGAGGCCCTTCGCCCCCAGCACCCGGTGACAAGGGATGATGATGGGGATGGGGTTGGCACCACAGGCGCGGCCAACCGCCCGCGCTGACGCACCCAATTCCTGCGCGATATCTCCATAGGTCGCCGTCTCTCCAAAAGGGATCTTGGCCATTGCTGCGCAAACCTCTTGCTGGAACGGTGACCCTTCAACTCTGAGCGGCAGATCAAAGGCTTTAAGCTCCCCGGCACCATAGGCGCGCAACTGTGCGCAGGCCGCCGTGAGCACCTCAGTTCGGTCTTGCCTTTCGGAATGGCCCCATCTCAGTGAGGTGATGGCCCCGTCCACAGCAAACACTGTCAGACCCCCAAATGGCGTCTCAACCGAGCATCGCATCTTCTCCCGCGCCCGCGCGTCCTGACCGTCTCGGCCCCTGCTGCTACCCACAGGGTGCAGGCCAACTCAAACGGATCGGACCGCGCACGAGGTGTGGATCGACCGCCTTACCTTTCTGGGTGACGCAAAGCATGCCCTCTTCGGTCATCTGAGCCGCGACGGCGCGCACCCGAGGCATCAGCGCGCGCCATTCCAGGCTCAGATCGCGGGCCACCTCTGATGGACAAAGGGTCTTTGGCGCGCGCGCAGCAGCCAAGATCAGGATCGCTTCGCGAATTGCCTCATCCGTCGGTGCCGCATTAGACATGGCGCTAGTAGCCCAGTTCTTTTAACGCCTCCGCGCAACGCTTGCATACATCGGGCGGATCATACTGCCCAACCTCTGGCAAGATCTTCCAAGAGCGGCGGCACTTCTGCCCCTTTGCACGCTGGAAAACAACAGCCACCCCCGGCGTGTCGTCGAGCACAAAGGCACCTTCGGGCGCAGTCTCAACAATCACTTCGATCTGCGACGTGATGCAAACATCTTCAAAAGCGACGCTGCGCAAGATCTCAGCTGATTGCGCGTCAACATAGACCTGCGGGGCGGCCTCCAGGCTTGAACCAATGGTTTTCGCCTGCCGCTCCACCTCAAGCGCGCCGGTCACCACGCGGCGGACCCGGCGCACCACGTCCCACTTTGCCGCCAGGTCATCATCGCGCCAAGTCTGCGGTGTCTCCGGCATGTCTTCGAGATGGATCGAGCCTTCACCGCCCGAGCGTTCAAGCCAGACCTCCTCCATGGTGAAGACCAGGATCGGGGCCAGCCAAGCGTTGAGCCGCTCAAGGATGAGGTCTAGCGTATGGCGCGCCGCATGCCGCCGGTTGGTGCTGCCATCGCAATAGAGCGCGTCCTTGCGGATGTCGAAATAGAACGCGGACAGATCGACAGTGGCAAAGGTAAAGATCGTCTGGAACACCGACTGGAAGTCAAACCGGGCGTAACCCTCGCGCACCTGCACATCGATCTGCGCCAGACGGTGCAGCACCCAGCGTTCAAGCTCGGGCATCTGCTCGGGGGCCATCGCAGGCGTCCCCGCCACCCGGCTGCCGAGCAGATACCTAAACGTGTTGCGCAGGCGGCGATAGCCATCGGCCACGCCTTTGAGGATTTCGTCGCCGATGCGCTGATCTTGGGTGTAATCCGACTGTGCCACCCAAAGCCGCAGGATATCGGCACCATACTGTTTGACAATTTGTTCGGGCACGATGGTGTTGCCGATAGACTTTGACATCTTCATGCCCTTGGCATCGAGCGTGAATCCATGGGTCACAACGTTGCGGTAGGGCGCGCGGCCCGTGGTGCCAACCGATTGCAAGAGCGAGGAATGGAACCAGCCGCGGTGCTGGTCCGTGCCCTCCATGTAGACATCCGCGATACCGTCGTCGGTCCCATCCGCCCGGTCGCGCAGGGTGAAGGCATGGGTGGAGCCGGAATCAAACCAAACGTCGAGGATGTCCATGACCTGATCGTAAGCCTCCGGGTCCACGATGCCGCTCAGAAAACGCGCCTTGGCCCCTTCCTCATACCAGCAGTCCGCCCCTTCAGCCTCAAATGCATCCACAATCCGGGCGTTAACCTCGGCGTTGCGCAGCAAAAAGTCCTCATCGGTGGGCATCCGCCCCCTCTTCGTGAAGCACGTGAGCGGCACGCCCCAGGCACGCTGGCGCGACAGCACCCAATCTGGCCGCGCTTCCATCATCGAATGCAGGCGGTTGCGCCCTGACTTCGGCGTCCAATTCACATTGTCGATCTCGGTGAGCGCCCGCGCGCGGATGGTCGTGCCGTGCATGTCGAGCCCATCTCCGACGGGCTTGTCGATGGCGGCAAACCACTGCGGCGTGTTGCGGTAAATCACCGGCGCTTTGGAGCGCCAGGAATGCGGGTATGAGTGCTTGATCTTTCCGCGTGCCAAAAGGCCGCCAACTTCGGCAAGCTTGTTGATCACTGCGGTATTGGCGTCCCCCTCGCCGCCTTTCCGGCTGAGGATGTAGGTGCCGCCAAAAAACGGTAGATCCTCCCGGAACTGGCCCGCATCCGTGACATTGTAGGTGATCACATCCTGCAACATGCCAAGATCTCGGTAGAGCTCGTATTCCTCCATGCCGTGGCTCGGCGCGCAATGTACAAAGCCGGTGCCCTCCGTATCGGTCACAAAGTCTGCCGCACGGAAATCGCGGATGTCGTCCCATTCGGCCTTGCCCCCTTCGGCACCGGCGAGAGGGTGGCTCAACTGCAACCCGGCAAGATCATCGGCGGTCACGCCCTGCAGACGCCGGTACATGCCCTCCTCAAGCCGCGCGCGGCCCAGCACATCGGCCGCCAAATTGTCCGCCAGCAGATAGCGATCACCGATCCGCGCCCAGCACTCCTCAGGCCGACCCGTGATTTCATAGAGCCCGTAGGCGATGTCTTTGCCAAAAACCACCGCCTTGTTCGAGGGCATTGTCCAAGGCGTCGTGGTCCAGATCACAACCTGCGCACCCTCAAGCGGCCCCTGCCCATTTGTCACCCGGAACTTCACCCAAATCGTAAAGCTCTCTTTGTCGTGGTACTCCACCTCCGCCTCGGCGAGCGCCGTCTGCTCCATCGGCGACCACATCACGGGCTTGGATCCCTGATAGAGCGTGCCGTTCATGAGAAACTTCATGAACTCCTCGGCAATCACCCGCTCGGCATGAAAATCCATGGTGAGGTAAGGTTTGTCCCAGCTGCCCGTCACCCCAAGCCGCTTGAACTCATCGCGCTGGATGTCCACCCACTCCGCCGCAAAGGACCGGCATTCGCCGCGAAACTCATTGATCGGCACGTCGTCCTTGTTGCGGCCCTTCTTGCGATACTGCTCTTCGATCTTCCATTCGATGGGCAGCCCGTGACAATCCCAGCCTGGGATGTACTTGCTGTCAAAGCCCATCATCTGATGCGCGCGCACGATCATGTCTTTGATTGTCTTATTGAGCGCATGACCGATGTGCAGGTGCCCGTTTGCATAAGGCGGCCCATCATGCAGCGTGAAGGGCTGCCGCCCTTCTTTTTCACGAAGCTTGTCGTAGACCCCAAGATCTTGCCAACGGGCCAGCCAATCGGGTTCGCGCTTGGGCAGTCCGGCGCGCATGGGAAAGTCTGTTTTGGGTAGGTTCAGCGTGTCGCGGTAGTTTACTTCATCGGCGGTTTCGGCGCACATATCAGGCGTCCTTCGTCTTTCATCTGGGGGATCGAGAGTGGATCGGTGCGCATGCCGCAAACACCTTTGCCCGGCGTCTCACAAAGTCAGAGCGCCGGGACACTAATTCGAATGATGGATAGGAACACCTTCGTCATAGCCGCGTTATAGGCCCGCCCCAGATCAGCGGCAACCCCCGCGTTGGTCACAACGGCTGCTCCCTCACCCATACGATTTGGCGGAGCCAAATCAACAAAATCGCATGCAGGCTTGCCTGCGCATTTTAACAGCACCGAGGCTCAGGCATCCTCTCCCCGCCGGAAAAGCCCGCCCAAGGCGCTGCCGATGATCGCGCGCACCTTTGGCTTTTTGCCCTCCGAGAAAGGAAGCGGGCGGCAGACCTCCATTGCGGCAAGGCCCACACGGGCGGTCAGCGCGCCGTTCACCATGCCCTCCCCAAAACGGCGGCTGAGCTTGCCAATGATCGATCCGCCAACCAGGGGCTCCAGCAGGTCATCGCCCACAGCGACCGCGCCCGTTGCCACCAAATGGCTCATCACGGCACGCGTGAGCCGCCAAGAACCGAAGAAACCCGAGCGCCCGCCATAGACCTCCGCCACGCGCCGGATCATGCGCAGATTGGCGGTGAGCGCCGCCGCCACATCCGCCAGCGCCAGCGGCACAAGTGCGGTGACCGTTGCGACCTGGCGCGCTGCGGCTTCGATCTCGCGCTGTGCGGCAAGATCGAGCGGTGCGAGCAGCTCCTGCTCAGCCAGGGCCATGAGCCCTGCCGCGTCCATTTGATCACCGCGTAGCTCCACCAGCCTATCTCGGCCCCAACGCGTATCTTCTCGGTTCCGGTAGAGCGCAAGAAGTTTGTCAATGAGCGCACGCGCCGCCGCCAGATCCTCATGCGCCAGCGCCTCAACGGCCCCATGTCGCAAATCGTCGAGCCGTGCAAGCCGACCAAAGGCGGCCATCTCCCGCATGGCCAAAAGCGCCATCACCACAAGAAAGGCCGCCAGCAGCGCTGTCATTGCCCAGCCGAGAAGCGGGTACTGCGTGATCAAATTGGTCACAAATTGCCAGGAGGCAAGCGAAACAAGCGCCCCGATGAGCGCCACAGCAAGCCCCCAGAAAAGCCGGACGAGGCGCGAGGGTTTGCCCGCCGCCCATTGCGCTGCGGCCTGCATCGCCTGACCCTGTGGCGGGGGGGCCGTCAGATCAGGCACCGGCGGCGCATCGGCGACATTGGGCAAGGCGCTTTCGGTGGTTTCAAGATCGAATAGAACCGGACGTTTGCTCATGCTGCCGTCTCCCGCTGCCATCGATATTGGATGTCGGGCAGCTTCTCATCGTTGCGTGCACCGTCGGTGCGCGCGATCTCTTCGAAGCCATGGGCCCTATAGAAGTCCTGCGCAGACCCATTGGCTTGAAAGGTCCAAAGCTCGACGGTCTCTGCCCTTTGCAAGATCCGGATGAGCAGCGCAGTGCCGACGCCGGTGCCACGCGCGCCAGCCGCGACGTATAGCGAGTCCAGATCGGGCGCATCATAGGCCGTAAAACCGACGACCTTCCCCGCCCGCTCCGCCACGGTCACCCAGCCGCGCTCAATGAGCTTACCGGCATGCGACACATCCTCTGCCGCGGTATGCAATTTCGGCATCCAGGCCGTGTCCGCGGCAAATTCGGTCAAGATGCCGCCCACGGCCCCTGCATCGGTGGAACGGGCGGCACGCAAGAGTGTCACAGCCGATCTCCGATCAGAAATTCTGCCGCGCGGTCCAGCCGAATGTGCGGCGGCCCATCTCCGGGTTTCATCGTCAAGGGTGCAGGCGCAAAGCGCATCACTTGATAGTCGGCACCAAGCCAATCTGTGGCCCCTTCCCGCGCGGGATTGATCAAATGCGACGGATCCGCCGGCAACTCACCAGGATAGAAGGCGGCCTCTTTGCCGGTGTCGAGCAATCGCCCACGCACCACCGCCAGTTCGTCCCCCTCATGCGGCATCATCGCTTCCGTGGTCGCCCGCAAAGAAGCAATCGCAAGCGCAGAGGTACCCGCCCCTGCGTATTGCGCGCGGTCGCGGGCATCCCGCGTAAGCGCCTCCATGATCGCGGTGAGCTTGGCGTGTTGGGAGTGGTGCAAATGATCCGCTTTGGTGGCCGCAAAGAGGACCTTCTCCACGCGCTTGCCTCCCAAGAGCCCCAGCAGAAACGAGTTCTGCCCGGGGCGAAAGGCGGACAGGGTCTCACCCATTGCACGGCGCAGATCCTCCACGGCGGGCGGGCCCTGATGGATCGCGCCAAGCGCGTCGACAAGGACAACTTGACGATCGATACGGGCGAAATGGTTGCGGAAAAAGGGCTGCACAACTTGGTCTTTATAGGCCTCAAACCGGCGCGCCATCTCGCGGTGCAAGGATCCACGACGCGATCCGCCTTGGACCGGCATGGGCGCAAAAGTCAACACAGGCGAGCCTGCCAAATCACCGGGCAGCAGGAACCGGCCTGGCGTGCAGTCCGAGAAGCCTTCGGCCCGCGCGGCGGTCAGGTAAGCGCCAAAACCCACGGCCAAGGATTTTGCCTGGACCTCGTTGTGTTTTTGCGTCGGATCGACCTCACGCACCTGGGCCATGAAAGGCTGGGCACTTGTCCGGTCGTTGATTGTCTCCAAGGTCTGCGCGGACCACGCCTCATAGGTGCTCTCCAAAAGCCCCAAATCCAACAGCCACTCACCCGGATAATCCACGATATCAAGGTGCACGGTGCGCGGCCCTTGCAGGCCTGATAGCATGCCCTTGGGCCGCACCCGCAGCGACAAACGCAACTCCGAGATCGCTCGGGTGCTGTCGGGCCACTGAGGTGTTTGACCGGTCAAATCGCTCAGGTGCGCCTCATAGTCAAAACGGGGGACCGTATCATGCGGCTGCGGTTGCAAGAATGCGGCTTCAATCCGTCCCTCAGCCGCGGCGACGAGACCGGGCATACGCCCGCGATCAAGCAGGTTGGCCACCAATGACGTGATGAAAACCGTTTTCCCGGAACGGGCAAGACCCGTCACACCCAAACGGATCACCGGTTCAAAAAACGTCTCGGAAACGGTGTCTTGCACCGCTTCGACCTGCCGCCAAACCCCATCGGCGATCCTTGAGAGTACCAAAACCGCCCCCGCGTCCTTTCTTGTCGGCCCAACATAGGGAGCCTCACCGGGGATTGCCAGCAGAGGCGTCCCAGGCTAGGCCGCGCGCCATGAAACGGTTTGCCCTCAAAGTTGAGTATCACGGCGGGCCTTTTGTCGGATGGCAAAGGCAGACGGATCATCTGTCCGTGCAGGGCTGCATCGAGACAGCTTTGGCCAAGCTGGAGCGGCGTACGCACACGATTGCGGCTGCGGGGCGCACCGACGCAGGTGTGCATGCGCTCGGCCAGGTTGCCCACTGCGATATGGAGCAGACTTGGGACCCTTTTCGGCTGAGCGAGGCGCTGAATTTCCATCTCAAACCCCATCCAGTGGCCATCACCGCCTGCGCGCCGGTGGATAGCGACTTTCACGCGCGATTTTCGGCCACTGCGCGGCGCTATCATTTTCGGGTGCTGATCCGGCGGGCACCGGCCACGCACCAGCATGGGCTGGTCTGGCAGATCAAGCACAAGCTTGATGTGGCGCGGATGCAAGAGGCTGCATCGCATCTCATCGGGCGGCATGACTTCACGACTTTCCGGTCCAGCATCTGCCAAGCCGAAAGCCCGGTGAAAACACTCGACCGGCTGGACGTCAGCACCGTAGACACGCCCTGGGGGACCGAGGTGCACTTTGATTTGGAGGCGCGCTCGTTTTTGCACAACCAAGTGCGCAGTTTTGTCGGCACCTTGGAGCGGGTGGGCGCGGGCACCTGGGACCCGCAGAAAGTGCAAGACGCGCTTGAGGCGCGCAACCGCGCAGCCTGCGGCCCGGTCTCACCGCCTGAGGGGCTTTACCTCTCGACGGTGCGCTATGAGGCGGACCCTTTCGCTTAACAGAACGCGCGCGCTAAAGCAGCGGCGGCCAGTTGCCATGGTGCTGACCCGGCAGATCGATGCGCGCAAATCCATGGGCGCCAAAGAAATCCCGCTGCGCTTGGATCAGGTTGGCGGTACCCCGGCCCCGGCGCATCGTATCGTACCAGGACAGACCCGCAGAAAGAGAGGGGAGCGGCACTCCCAAGCCGATCGCCGCCGTCAACACCCGTCTTAGCGCGGGTATGCAGTCACCTAAGGACGCTGTGATCTCGGGCACCAAAAGAACATGGCCGTGCGGGACCTCTTGCCGGAAGGCCGCCGCCAAAACGTCGAGCAGACTTGACCGGATGATACAGCCTGCGCGCCAGATCTCAGAGATCCGCGCGAGATCGAGCGGCCAGTCAAACTCAGCCGCGGCGGACGAGAGTACGCGAAAACCCTGCGCATGGGCGAGGATGCGGCCCGCATAAAGGGCTTTTTCGAGGTCCGCTGGCCCCGGCACATCCGCGCCAAGCGGCGCAAGTGGCAAAAGCCCCTCGCCCGTGCGCCGCGCGTCCAGCTCTGACGACCAACCGCGGGCACCTACGGCCGCTTCGATGGTGCTGGCCGACTGGCCCATTTTCAGCGCTTCGATCAACGTCCAGCGACCCGTTCCCTTTTGCCCCGCTTGATCCAGGATCTGATCCACAAGGGGATGGCCCGTCGCAGGATCCGTCACAGTAAGAGCCGCTGCGGTCACGTCGATGAGGTAGGACTGCAGCACGCCGTGCCGCCACGCGTCAAACTGTGCGCCGATCTCGCTTGCCGACCAACCGACCCCGTCACGCATCAGGCCGTAGATCTCGGCGATCATCTGCATGTCGGCATACTCAATGCCGTTGTGCACCGTTTTAACGAAGTGTCCCGTGCCATCGGGGCCCAAGTGATCAACGCAAGCGTCGCCCTCAAAACGCGCCGCAATCGCCTGCAACAGCGGTTTCAGACTGTTCCAAGAGGCAACGGTTCCGCCAACCATCATCGAAGGCCCATGGCGCGCACCGGTTGCGCCGCCCGAAACACCCATCCCGACAAAGTGCTTGCCGGTTGCCTCAACGACCATTGAGCGGCGGCGGGTGTCATTGAAATCGGCATTGCCGCCGTCAATGATCGTGTCACCCGCATCGAGATGCGGCAAGATACGGTCGATCATCTCGTCAAGCGGGGCCCCAGAGGGAATCATAAAGAGGATGTTGCGCGGAGGCGCGAGGCGTTTCACAAAGTCGGCGAGATCCTCAACACCGTGCAAACGCGACCGCAAATCTCCCGCCTGGTCGAGGAAGCTGTCGATCCAATCCGCCTCACGGTTGGAAACGGCGACCCTGAAGCCGTTCTGGGCAAAGTTCAGGGCAAGGGCAGACCCCATCGTTCCCAGCCCATACACCCCAATCTGGGCCAGTTCGCCTTCTTGGCTCATCCAATTCATCCTTTCGCGCCGCAATCAGGGTCTGTTCCGCTAAAGAATGCCTTGGCCTTAGCGGCCGAGGCAATGGCGCATGATGGCCTTTTGCGCGTGCAGACGGTTTTCGGCCTCATCAAAGATCACCGAATGCGGGCCGTCCATGACAGCGCTCGTGGCCTCATCGTCGCGGTGCGCGGGCAGACAATGCATGAAAAGCGCGTCGTTCTTGGCGCGCGCCATCAACGCCTCGTTCACTTGATAGCCGCGCAATTGGTTGTGCCGCCGCTCACGCGCGGACTGCGGATCATGCATCGACACCCAGGTGTCGGTGACCACCAGATCCGCCTTGCGGACGGCCGCTTCGGGATCCCGCTCAATGGTGTAGAGACCTTTGAGCGCAGGTTCCGGATCAAGCGGTTCAGGCCCGGTAAAGACCAGGTCAAACTCAAATTGCTGCGCGGCATGGGCGAAACTGGCAAAGACGTTGTTGCCATCGCCCGACCAGACAACCTTTTTGCCCTCAATCGGCCCGCGATGTTCCTCAAACGTCATGACATCGGCCATGATCTGACAGGGATGGGAGCGGTTGGTGAGCCCGTTGATCACCGGCACGCTGGCGTATTCTGCCATCTCCAAAAGCGTCTGCTCTTCATAGGTGCGGATCATGATGAGATCGACATAGCGGCTGAGCACGCGGGCGGTATCGGCAATCGTCTCACCGTGGCCAAGCTGCATATCGGTGCCCGAAAGCACCATTGTCTGGCCGCCCATCTGGCGCACGCCCACGTCAAAGCTCACGCGCGTTCGGGTGGAAGGTTTCTCAAAAATGAGCGCCACCATGTGATCTTTGAGCGGTTGCTCGTCGTCAGGAGCCGCTTTCGGGCGGCCCGCGCGCGATGCCTTGGTGACCAAGGCTTGATCGATTATCTGGCGCAGCGCGGCTTGCGGCGTTTTGTGAATGTCGAGGAAGTGGGTCATGGTAAGATCTTTGTCGCAGCGTGCCGGGCGCAGTGGCCCAGCATCGCATGTTCAGGCATGATAAAGCTCAAGCGGCGTGCAAGCTCAGCGCGGCGCGGTCAAGGCGGGTCACGGCCTCTGCGATCTCCTCATCGGTAATGGTGAGCGGTGGCAAAAGACGCACGACATTATCTGCCGCCGGCACGGTGATCACCTCTTCGCCGTAGCCCGCGTTCACAAGATCGCCCGGTGTGACCTTGCACTTAAGGCCCAGCATCAGCCCCATGCCGCGCACGCCCTCAAAGACATCCGGGTGAGCGGCGACCAGCCCCTCAAGCTTCTGACGCAAAAGCCCGGCTTTACGGCTCACATCGGCCAGGAACGTCGGTTCATTGATGATCTCAAGCACCGCACACCCTACAGCGCAGCCAAGGGGGTTGCCGCCATATGTTGAGCCATGCGTGCCCGCCGTCATCCCCGAGGCGGCATCTTCGGTGGCCATCACGCAGCCCAAAGGGAAGCCGCCGCCAATGCCCTTGGCCACCATCATGATGTCGGGGCTTATCCCCGCCCATTCATGGGCAAAGAGCTTGCCCGTCCGGCCCACACCGCATTGCACCTCATCCAGGATCAAGAGCACGCCGTGGGCATCGCAAAGCGCTCGAATGGCCTTGAGCTCAGCGTCCGGAACCGGACGGATCCCGCCCTCGCCCTGCACGGGTTCAACCATGATCGCGCAGGTCTTCTCGGTGATGGCAGCTTCCAAGGCTTCAGCGTCGCCGAAAGCCAGATGCACAAAACCGGGCAGCAGTGGCCCAAACCCCTTGGTCATCTTCTCCGACCCCGCGGCCGCGATCCCGGCGGAAGAGCGACCATGAAAGGATCCCTCAAAGGTGATGATCTCCACCCGCTCGGGCTGTCCTCTGTCATAAAAGTGCTTGCGCGCCATCTTGATGGCTAGCTCGCAGCTCTCAGTACCTGAGTTGGTGAAAAAAACCGTGTCAGCAAAGCTGGCATCTACCAAAAGATCGGCCAACGCCTGCTGTTGAGGGATGTGATAAAGATTAGAGGTGTGCCACAGCGTCTGCGCTTGCTCTGTCAGTGCCGCCACAAGCTTAGGATGCGCGTGGCCAAGGGCGTTCACCGCGATCCCCGCACCCAGATCCAAAAAGCGTCGGCCATCCGCCTCTGTCAGCCAAGCGCCCGCACCGGAGACAAAGCTCATCGGGGCCCGGGAGTAGGTCGGCAGAACAGAAGCGATCATCTGGATCATCCTTTGTGTAAATCCGCAGGACTGCCACAGGGGCACGTGCGGTCGGTTTGGTCAAGTGGGATTGCGCGTTTTGGACGTCATGACAGCCCTCGCGCCAAGGGCTTTGCTGAGGTGCGACGCGCTCAGCGTCGTCGGGTCATGTTCTGGTCAAACCGTAGCATGAGCATTAAATAGCGGCACCCCACCGCCTTGGCCAGTCCCAATCGCATCTTGCAGTGGCGCAGAACCGGGCGCATAGCCGACGTCATGTATACAGCCAAAAAGCAAAGCAACTGGCGGGCCGCGCTGTTGATCGTCGCGGCAACGGCGTTCATTGCCGCCGCCACGCTTTTGGCCAAAGCCATTGGCACCGGCGCCGGAGGCACCCCGCTGCACCCGTTACAGATCAGCCTCGGCCGTTTTGTCTTTGCCTGCGTCGGGATCTTGAGCTTTGCGGCCCTGCTGCGCCCCCATCTCGACCCGCCGCATTGGCATTTGCACATCGCGCGCACGCTGTGCGGCTGGGGTGGGATCACGCTGATGTTTGCGGCCGTCGCGTTTATCCCGATGGCAGATGCCACCGCAATCAGCTTTCTCAATCCGGTGTTTGCGATGATGCTGGCCATACCGCTTTTGGGGGAACGGGTTGGTCCCCTCCGCTGGTCTGCTGCGGCATTCGCCTTACTGGGCGCGCTGATTTTGCTGCGCCCCACGCCGCAGACGTTTCAGCCCGGCGCGCTCTTTGCGCTTGGGGCGGCGGTAGTGATGGGGCTTGAGATCATCTTTATCAAAAACCTTGCCCGCCGCGAGGACCCCTTTCAGATCTTGATTTTCAACAACCTCGTGGGCCTTGTGATATCAAGCGTTGCGGTGATCCCATTTTGGGTCATGCCGACACCCACCCATTGGGCGATGCTCGCGTGTATAGGCGGGGCCATGGCCGTGGCGCAGGCCTTCTTTGTCAACGGGATGGCCCGTGCCGATGCAAGCTTTGTCGCGCCTTTCAGCTACGCCACCCTGATTTTCGCGGCCGTTTTCGACGTGTTGATTTTTGACCTCGTGCCCGATGGGATCACAATTTTGGGCGCGTCAATCATCATTTTTGGGGCCGTAATGCTCGCCTTGCGTGAAGCGCGGCAAAAAGCGCACCATCCGCAGCCTGATTGACGCATCGACCTTGTGCCCCTGCAGAGACAGACTATTATCTCAGACATGTGTTGATGAGCGGCCCACTTGGGGTCGCTTTTGTTTCAGAAAGGCCTGCCATGTCCTGGACCGATGACCGCGTTGAGACCCTCAAGCGAATGTGGGGCGAAGGGCAGTCGGCCAGCCAGATCGCAAAGGAATTGGGCGGTGTGACGCGCAACGCCGTGATCGGCAAGGTACATCGTTTGGGCCTTTCAAACCGGACAAGCGGGGCGGGCACGGCCAAAGCAGAGGCCAAGCCAAAGGCCAAAGCCACCGCCAAAGCAGAGGCTAAGCCCAAGGCAGCCGCAAAGACCGAGCCCGTCGAAATGCGCACGGAACCGGCCGCACCACCGAAATCCACGCTGCCTGCGCGCAAGCAGATCATCCCAGCGGGCCAACCTCTGCCGCCGCAGCCCTCAGCCAATGAAATATCGCCCGAGGCGCTCGCCAAGGTGAATGAGGTCGAAAAGAAAGCCCGCAAGATCTCGTTGATGGAGCTCACCGAGCGCACATGCAAATGGCCCGTTGGCGATCCGGCCACAGATAACTTTTGGTTCTGCGGCCTTCCGGTGAAACAGGGCAAACCTTACTGCGAAGCGCACGTCGGTGTCGCGTTTCAGCCTATGTCCTCGCGCCGCGACCGTCGGCGGTAGTCGCGCCCTCAGACGCGATCTGTAACCGCCGCTGGCGCGGGCGTGAGTTGCAGATCTCGGTCAAGGCGCTATGCATAACGGACAGGACTTTGCGAGAGGATCCGCCATGTCTGACACGATCCGCGCGGCTGATGCTTTGGCGAGGCGGCTTTACGCGGCTGGCTGCCGGACCGCCTTCGGCATGCCGGGCGGAGAGGTCCTAACCCTCATCGACGCGCTGGAGACTGCCGGGATCCGCTTTATCTTGGCCAAGCACGAAAACGCCGCCGGTTTCCTTGCAGAAGGGGTGCACCATTGCGACGGTGCACCGGGCATCCTCGTCGGCACCATTGGGCCCGGCACGTTGAACGGCGTGAACACGGTCGCCAATGCCTTGCAAGATCAAGTGCCGCTGATCGTCCTATCAGGCTGCATGGATGCCGATGAGGCGCAGCGCTACACCCATCAAGTGGTCGATCAACAGGCGGTTTTTGCGCCGATCACCAAAGCCAGCTTTAGGCTCACCGCGGGGGCCGCGCATATCATCGCAGATAAGGCCGTAGGCATTGCGACAGAGGGCTGCCACGGGCCGGTGCATATTGATGTTCCGATCTCGGTCGCAGATCAGCAGGTCCAGGCGACGGCCCCACCTGCACGTGCGGCCGCCTCGCCGTCGCAACCGGCGGGTCAAGACCTCGAAACCGCACGGCGCTGGCTTGTTGCGGCCGAACGCCCCGTGATGATCGCGGGCGTGCAGGCGCTCAATGCAGGGGCAAGTGCCGCGCTGGTCACTTTTGCGGAACGGCACAACATCCCAGTGATCACCTCTTACAAGGCGAAAGGCATGATGCCAGAGGATCACCGTCTTGCCTTGGGCGGTGCTGGCCTGTCTCCGCTGGCAGACAGGCATCTGGTACCTTTTGTGCAATCCGCAGATCTGATCCTCTGCTTGGGCTACGATCCAATTGAGATGCGACCGGGATGGCAAGACATTTGGGACCCCAGCCGCCAAAGGGTCATCGACATCACCGCTGTGCCCAACCATCACTACATGCATCAAGCTACATTGAACTTCGTGGCGGATCCTGCGGCGAGCCTGGCCGCCTTGGAAAACGGCACCCCGTCGCGCGAGACCTGGACAAAAGGCGAGATCGCGCAGGTTAAGGCCGCGCTCGCAGAGGCCTTTCCGCGGGGCGAAGACTGGGGGCCTGCGGCAGTCATTGATACCTGCCGCCAGATCTTGCCGCGTGACGCGCTGGCCAGTGCGGACAGCGGCGCGCACCGCATTCTGCTCAGCCAGATGTGGGAGTGCTATGGCCCCCGGCAGTTGATGCAGTCCTCAGCGCTCTGTACGATGGGGTGCGCGGTGCCCCTTGCGATGGGGGCCAAACTGGCCGCGCCAGACCAGCAGGTTGTCTCTTTTTCCGGGGACGCAGGCTTTCTGATGGTCGCCGGAGAGCTTGCCACGGCCGCAGAGCTTGATCTCACGCCAGTTTTCGTGGTCTTCGTCGATGCCTCGCTGGCTTTGATTGAGAAAAAGCAGCGCGAGCGGCAGATGCCCAACCGCGGCGTCGACTTTGCACAGCACGACTTTGCGGCGATGGGTGTGGCCTTTGGCGGTGCGGGTATCACGGTGCAAGATCGCGCGGGCTTGGAACAGGCCCTGCGAGACGCCATGCAGGCGGACACGTTCACTGTTATTGCCGCCTTGATTGAGCGAGGTGCCTACGATGGCCGCATCTAAGGGCGCGTTGGACGGTCTATTTGTTCTCGATCTGAGCCGCATCCTCGCAGGGCCTACCTGCACGCAATTGCTCGGCGATCTGGGAGCGACGGTCATCAAGATCGAAAACCCGAAATCGGGCGGCGACGATACACGCAGTTGGGGGCCGAACTATGCGCCCAATCTGGATGGCTCGAACAGCGATCTGTCCGCCTATTTCATGGCTGCCAACCGCAACAAGCTTTCCGTGGCCGTTGATATCGCCGATCCCGAAGGCCAAGCGATCATCCGCCATCTCGCCGCCCGCGCGGATGTCGTGATCGAGAATTTTAAACCAGGCGGTCTGAAAAAATACGGTCTTGATCAGGAAAGCCTACGCGCGGCGCATCCCGAACTGGTCTATTGCTCTATCTCTGGCTTCGGTCAGTCCGGCCCAAACCGGGATCAGCCTGGGTACGATCTGATGGCGCAGGGATTTGGCGGGATCATGTCGATCACCGGGGAACCTGAGGGCACGCCCATGAAAGTGGGCGTAGGCATCGCGGATGTGATGTGCGGGATGTATGCCTGTGTGGGCATCTTGGCCGCCCTGCGCCACCGCGATGCGACAGGCGAAGGCCAGCACATTGACCTTGCGCTGGTCGACTCCGCCTTTGCCTGGCTCATCAACGAGGGCACAAACTTCCTCACGTCAGGCAAAGAGCCGATCCGGCGCGGCAACGCGCATCCCAACATTGTGCCTTATGACGCCTTTGCTTGCGCAGATGGGCACATCCTGCTTGCCGTCGGCAACGACGCGCAGTTTGCCCGGTTTTGCGATGCACTCGGGCTGCAGAAGCTTGCGGCAGATCCACGATTTGCCACAAATGCCGGGCGCCTCGAACATCGTGAAGCGCTGCTTGCTGAGCTGCAGCCCGCGCTGGCCCGTCACCAGAAGGATCAGCTGCTTGGGCAACTACAAGAGGTCGGTGTGCCCTGCGGCCCCATCCAAACGCTGCCCGAGGCGCTTCATTCCGAGCAAGCCAAAGCGCGCAGCGCAGTCGTCGAGGTCCCACGTGCCGATGTCGCAGATGGCGTCCTGCAACTCCTCGGAAATCCCCTGAAATTCTCGGCAACGCCGGTGCAGTACGAGCGTCCTCCCCCTCGGTTTGGTCAGGACACATCAGAGGTCATGGAAACATGGGGACCAAAAAAGGCGGAGAAATCAGAATAGTGGCCCGCAAAACCGCGCTTTTGCGCGAACCTTTGCCCAAGGCGCATTCGTCTTGAGCAACTTTAGACACATTTCCTCACGAAATGACCTTAGCCCTTCACGTTGGCGTGTGAGCCTTTGCCAAACCATTCTGTAGGGCCTTTGTATTGCGTATGAAGAACAAGCACTGGCGCGGCCGGAGGGGCTCTTATTGATGAAGACCGACATTTGTCATGTACCTGTATCGCTGCAATCGGCGGAGACCTTGGTATCATGGAACGCCATGGTACGCGCGTTCTTGGCCCATGGTGCCGCGACGCCAACCCATTTGGGTGCAGTGATAGAGGCCGAGCCTGGGTTTGCGATGGCCCACGCGGCGCGCGGTCTTTTCTGCTTGCTCATGGGGCGCGCGGAAATGTGGCAGGTCGCTGAAGATGCGCGTACCGCGGCCCATCTCGCGGCACGCAACGTGCATTTGAGCGGGCGGGAGCAAGGCTGGCTCGACGCGCTCGATGCCTGGCTCGCCGACAGCCCCACGGGTGCAATTGCGGCGCTTGAAGGGGTGCTGAGCGCCTATCCGCAGGACACGCTGACAGTGAAGGCGGTTCATGCCATCCGATTTATCCTTGGTGATGCCAAAGGCATGCGCGCATCGGTTGAGCGGGTGCTGCCGGCCCACGGCCCAGACCATCCCCTGCGCGGCTACTTGATGGGCTGCTACGCCTTCGCCCTTGAAGAGACCGGCGATTATGCGATGGCAGAACTTGCTGGGCGCGCAGGCCTCACGCTGGTGCGCGATGATGCATGGGGTCTGCATGCAGTTGCCCATGTCCATGATATGCGCGGCGAGGCGTCCGCGGGTATAACTCTTATCGAAGACCACAAGAGCGCTTGGGACGGCTCGAACAACTTTCGCTATCACGTTTGGTGGCACAAAGCGCTCCTGCACCTTGACCGCGGAGAGATGGACATCGCACTGGCCCTCTATGACAGCCAGATCCGTGCCGAGAAAACTGATGATTACCGGGACATCGCCAACGCAACTTCGCTCTTGATGCGCTTGGAGCTCGAAGACATCGACGTGGGTGCCCGATGGGAAGAGCTTGGGGCGCTCGCCGAAAGCCGCATCGACGACGGCTGCGTTGTGTTTGCTGATCTGCACTACCAACTGGCGCTCGCGGGGGCTGAAAAAGGCGACGCGACGCAGGCGATGACCGCGCGCTTTGCCCGCGACGCGCAAAAATCCGGTGACATGGCCGCGCGGGTTGACGACCCCGGGGTGGCAGCACTGGCCGGGCTCAACGCATTTGCAGAAGGACGTTATTCGGATGCTTTTGCACATCTCTTGACGGCGCGCCCCAAGATGCGGACCATTGGTGGGAGCCACGCGCAGCGCGATGTCTTTGAACGCATGACCATTGACGCTGGTCTGCGCGCAGGGCATGTGGACGCAGCGGAAGAGGTGCTGCAAGACCGGCTCAGGCTGCGCGCGGGCGTTGCTGACAGGTTTGCTGCTACCCGTTTTGACCAGATTGCCAATACGCGGCTCATTCCCGCGCAGTAACGCCTAAGCACGCAAAAACCCAATGACACTCGCCGATGCCAGCACCGTGCCTTCCGCCGCCGCCAAGGCGGCAGCTGCGACACCGCGCGTGCGGGATCTGCGCCTGGATTTTTTTCGTGGCATTGCGATGTTCATCATCCTCATCGCGCACACCCCGGGCAATTTCCTGACCCTTTGGATCCCCGCGCGCTGGGGATTCTCGGACGCCACCGAGATTTTTGTCTTCTGCTCCGGCATGGCCTCGGCCATCGCCTTTGGCAGCACCTTCGACCGTGCAGGATGGCTCTTGGGGACAGCACGGGTGCTCTTTCGCGTCTGGCAAGTCTACTGGGCACACATCGGTCTTTTCTTTGCCACCCTAGCCCTTTGCGTGTTCATGACCGATCTGCAGCTTACGGGACGCAATTATTGGGGCCAGCTGAACCTTTGGATGCTTTTTGTCGAAAGTGACAAATGGGATAATCCCGACATTCTGTTGAGTTTCATGACGCTGCGCTGGGTGCCCAACTACTTCGACATCCTGCCGATGTATATGATCGTGCTCGCCATGATGCCGGTGGTCATGTGGCTGTCGCGCATCGACTTGCGGCTCGTCGCCGCTTTTGTAATCGCTGTCTGGATCATGGGACAAACGGCACTTTTGCAGGTCCTCGGCCTGGACGCTTACCATTTTGAATTTTCAGCCGAGCCCTGGACAGCCCGCACATGGTTTTTCAATCCCTTCGGGTGGCAGCTCATCTTTTTTACCGGCTTTGCCTTTATGCGCGGCTGGCTGCCCAAACCGCCCGTGACGGCCGGGCTCTTGGCGCTTGCAGGGGTGCTCGTCCTGGCAAATGTTCCGCTCAGCAACATCGGTGTGCGCGAGCTGGGACTTGACTGGGCGCGGGACGCGCGCGTCACGCTGAAACCCTTCATCGATAAATCTGACTTCGGCATCTTGCGCTACCTGCATTTTTTAAGCCTAGCCTATCTGGTTTGGGTTCTGGCAGGGGACAAGGGAGATAACCTCCTGCCGCGCGGCAGCGGTGCGCTTTCGCGCGCCTGGACTGGCGTTCTGGCCATCATCCTCAAGGTCGGGCAGCAAAGCCTGGCGGTCTTCGTCATGTCGATGTTCACGGCGCGCTTTCTGGGCTTTTCGATGGACGTGCTCGGGCGAGACACAGCGACCTCTCTCGCCGTGAACGTTTTTGGCTTTGCCGTGCTGATCGCGACAGCCTACGGTGCAGGGTGGTTCAAATCCCAACCTTGGCGCAAGCGGGCTGGCGCATGATCCGCCGCGACGTGCTCAAGTCGCTCGTTGCTCTTGCAGCTGTGCCAACGGCCAGCCTCGCCGAAGAGCGCGGGCTTCGCCTTAGCGATGAGGCCTCGCCCTTCAGCGCGCAGTTGCTTGTCGAAAAAGCCCGTTCGCTTGCCGCAAAACCCTACCAGGCGCGCCCCCTCATTCCAAAAAGCTGGCGCGATCTGACCTATGACCAGTACCGCAAAATCTGGTTCGATTCGCGAAATGCACTCTGGCAAGACAGCGCCCGGCCCCAGCGCGTCGATGTTTTCCCGCCTGGTCTCTACTTCCCACAAGCGGTCGGTCTCAACGTCATCGAGCGGGGCACCGCCCGGCCGCTCCTTTTTGACATGGCCGTCTTCGACACCACCGACAAATTTCCAGATGTGGAAATCGACGGCACACTTGGCTACTCCGGTCTCCGCCTCCGCGCTGAGTTGGAGAGCAACGGCATCTTTCAAGAATACGCTGTTTTTCAAGGCGCCAGTTATTTTCGGGGCATCGGCAACAGCGACATCTATGGGCTTTCAGCCCGTGGCTTGGCCCTAAAAACCGGGGATCCTGCGGGAGAGGAATTCCCCGATTTCACCGCCTTTTGGATTGAGGCACCGGACCCGGGTGCGCAGCGGGTCACGCTGCACGCGCTCTTAGACAGCCCTTCTTGCACCGGTGCCTATCACTTTGACATCACCCATGGTCCAGTGCTGGAGATGCAGGTGCGCGCGACGCTTTTTGCGCGCGAGGACATGCGCCATGTGGGCATCGCACCTCTGACGTCGATGTTTCTTTTTGACGATACGATGCGGCAGCGCTTCTCGGATTTTCGACCGGCCGTGCACGACAGCGATGGGCTGCTCATCCACAACGGCGCGGGAGAGGTCATCTGGCGGCCGCTCTCCAATCCCAAGACGCTGCAGATCTCAGCTTTTGGCGATGATAATCCGAGGGGGTTTGGCCTGTGCCAACGCAAGCGCCAGTTTTCCGACTTCAATGACCTTGAGGCGCTCTATCACAAGCGGCCTTCGGTTTGGATCACGCCGGGCGAGGACTGGGGGCCAGGCTCGGTCACGCTGGTAGAGATTCCGGCAGATCTCGAGATCTACGACAATATTGTGAGCTATTGGCGCCCGTCCGGCGGGATCAAGGCGGGGTCTGAACATCAGATGAGCTACACGCTGCACTGGGGGGCAGACCCGGTCGCCGCGCCCGCGCGGGTGCCGGTCAAGGTGCTCAACACGGCCATGGGCGGGCGACCCGAAGGAGGTGAGATCATTGCAATTGATTTCGCAGCGGACGCCGCGGTGCCTGAGGATCTGAGCCAAGTGGAGATCATTCTGCGCAGCTCGCACGGCACTGTCTCTCCCGGCCTTGTGCAACGAAACCCTGAGACCGGCGGGCCAAGGTTGGCTTTTACCTTTACACCTGACGACGCGCGCTACGCTGAGTTTCGCGCGCAACTGCGCCTTGGCGGTGAAGCGCTGAGCGAGGTCTGGCTTTACCGTTGGACCACCGCCGCATGACCTCGGCGCGCGTCCAAGAGCATGCGATGCCGCCCAAGGCACCGCTTGAGATGCGGGTGCAGGACTTTCGCAAAGCCCCCAGGCCGAGGCCTGCCGAAACCAAGGCATCCGCGTCCTACCCCTGGCGCATCGCGCTTTTTGCGCCCGCCCTCTTGGGAACCGCGGCCTTGCTCTATGGGATCTACGGATGGCTTTCGGGAGGCGGCATGTCTGGTCTGGAGTGGCTCCTTCTTGGTCTGATTGGTGCCACCTTTGTCTGGGTCACGCTTTCGGTGGCGACCGTTTGCTTGGGGCTTGCGGGCCAACTCACGCGTCCCCTGCGCACTGAGCGCCGCGAGACGTCCGGCAGCGCTGTGGCACTTCTCATGCCAATCTACAACGAAGTTCCGGCAGACGTCTTTGGCAATGCAGCGGCGATGTTGGATGACATCGCAGCGCGCGGGGGGCCACATCGCTACACGCTCTTCATTCTGTCCGACAGCCGTGACGAGGAGATTGCCGCTCAGGAATGGCAAGCCTTTCAGCGACTTTCTCAGACTGCACCCTTGCCGGTTTTCTACCGACGCAGGTCCGCAAACACGGACAAAAAGGTCGGCAATCTGATGGATTGGATCACCGGCTGGGGGGCGGACTACCCTGCGATGGTCGTGCTGGATGCCGACAGCTTGATGACAGGCCGCGCGATCGATCGATTGGCGGATGCGCTGGCTGACGACCCCGATGCGGGCCTTGTTCAGAGCTTTCCGATGCTGATCGGGGCGGAGACGGTCTTTGCCCGGCTGCAGCAATTTTCAAATATCGCTTATGGCTGGCTTTTAGCAGAAGGGTTGGCGCAGTGGTCGCGCGGCGAAGGCAACTATTGGGGCCATAACGCAATCATCCGCACGCGTGCTTTCGCCGAAAGCGCGGGATTGCCTCGGTTGAAGCGGTGGGGCGCGCGTGATCTGATCCTGAGCCATGACTTTGTTGAGGCCGGACTGATGCGCCGGGCCGGATGGCGCGTGCGGTTCTTGCCGCGGATCACCGGTAGTTTTGAGGAAACGCCTGCCACTTTGATTGACCATGTTCTGCGTGACCGGCGGTGGTGCCGGGGCAACCTGCAGCATCTTCGGCTTTTGCTCACCCGCGGCCTGCATCCTGTGTCGCGTTTTCATCTGCTTCAAGGAGCCATGAGCTACCTTTTGTCGCCGGCCTGGTTTGCCTTGCTGCTCTTTTGGGCGCTCTTGGGGCGGGATGAAGAGACAAACGTGATCCGGTATTTCAACGAAGCGAACCCGATGTTCCCCGATTGGCCGCCCGCGATGAGCCACATCGATTCAGCGATTTTTCTGCTGATCATGTACGGCATGTTGCTCGCCCCGAAGATCATGGCCGCGGGCCTCATCGCGGCTTCGCCTCCGGCGGCGCGGCTCTTCGGTGGGCGACGCGCCTTTGGCACAGCTTTCATCATTGAGGCACTCTTGTCGGTCGCCTATGCGCCTGTAATGATGATCCAGCAAACCAAGGCTGTCTTTCGGTGCTGCGTGACGCGGTCAGAGCCCTGGGCACCGCAGTCGCGTTCGGCAAAGCGCTACCCGTTCGCCACGCTGCTTCGGTTTCATTGGCTGGAGACGATCATCGGTCTGATCCTTGCCATCGGCCTCACCACTGGTTTGTTGTCTTGGTGGCTTTTGCCGATTACGGCGAGCTTGGTTTGTGCGGTGCCCCTCTCATGCCTCTCTGCGATGAATGTGGCTGGCGTCGGACCGCGCGCCTGGACGCTGCAAAGCCCCTACACCCTGCGTGAGCCTGCGATTTTTCGCAGCGCTTTGCGCGCACGCCGGACCACTTTGCAGCATTTGCAAACTCTTTAGGGCGCATCGCCTTCGCGTGCTCAGAGCACCCGACCTCGACCTTGCGGCGCGACGAACCTGCCACGCCCATAGCGATCTCGGGATATGCGCGCCATTCAGGTCTGAGGTTAAACGCCAGACGCTCTAGCCCACCCTTTCGGGGCGATCTCCAGCGCCTGTACTTGCAACCTCTGTAGGCTTTTGGGCTTTGAAAACCTGCACTACCCGTCCGGGCTGCTGTAAGGCATCAAGGGCAGCTCGCGCGCCAGCCAGCCGGGCCCGGCTCCCGAGCCCAGCATGCCTTCTGGCACATCCAGGATCTGCTCAAAGCCTGCCTCTGTTAGGCGGCGGGACATGCGCGCAGACCGGACACCGCGCGCGCAAATAAGTGCCACTGGAACGTCCCGCCGTCCGCCCGTGTGACGGAGCAAGGTGGGCAAAAACTCCGCTGAGCGCATGTCGATGGGTACCGCCCCGGCCCCCACCCCAGTACGCGCCCATTCGTCGGGGCGGCGAATGTCGACGAGGATGATGTCCCCCCGTTGTGCGGCCGCCCAGGCCTCGGGCGTGCTGAGATCACCTTCTGCGACCGCGGCACCGACGTTAAACCAGCGCGTCGCGGCAAGAGCCCCAACTCCGATCAAAGCACCCCCTGCAACCAAAAAACCCCGCCGCGCGATGCGCTGCGGGGCTTTGCGGATCCCCGGCGGAGGGGGCGCTCCGGGATCCGTGTTCATTTTGTGGGGGCAGATGAGGTAAACTGCGGTATCGCGCGGTCAGACCCGGGTGCCGGTTCGATCGACGGCCAGTTGTTCTCTGCCAAAGTGATGTTTCCCGGGATATCCTCTTCCCAGAAGCCAACCACATTCTTGGTGATGTTGAGGTAGAGCTTTCCGTCGACAATCCGCCAGAGGTTCGGATTGCCGGGCACCTTGCCTCCTTTTGAAACACCATAAGCGCAGTGCCCGTCATACTGAGGCGCGTATTGCGCAGGATTGGCTTCAAACTTGGCTTTGTTTTCTGCCGAAGAGAAAGCGAATTTGGCACCATTGTACTCGGCCACATAAGCAGCTTTGCCTGCAACCGCCTCAGGCTGCGCCTGACCCACGGGGTTCTGGGGCAGGTCGAAATACGCCACAACGTCATAGCCGGAGGCCGCGAAGCCCGTGTTATCGACGTATTGCTCACCGGCGAAAGCCTGTGTCGCCAGAACAAGGGCGGTGGCCGCGCCTGCGATGAGTTGGGTGAAACGTGTCATGTGAAAGCTCCTAGGCTGCTGCGTTGGGCACACCCTAGTCTCCGCTCAAACCAGCTTCACCCCACGAGCGCGTGACCTCTCAAGCCTGTGACGGCGCGGTGACTGCCTAGTCTGCTCTGCCAGCCTGCAAAGTGGTAAAAATCCTTTTGTTTCAGGGCCGAGCGCGCACCGCAACGTTCAGAGCCCTCACAGGAGACACCGCAGCTGAGACACAATTCCGCTCAATTATTTCAAAATTGGTGGTTTTGACGGGTCAGCCCCAGGCGGCAATCGGGGCGTTTGTTGCAAAGCTTCGGGTTGCGGCAAGTCAAAGCGCAAGCCCACTTTGGCCAATTTTGCAACTGTTGGGTCCGCTGGACCAAAAAAGCCGACGTCCATCTCGCCCGCGTCAATGCCTGAGAAGGTAAGCGCTTCTGACGCGGCGCGGACCAGCGCGTCCTGCGCGCGGGGGATTGCGCCGACAAAGGCCAAAAGGTGCCCGCGCCGACCACCCTCATGCTCAACGGCCACCAGAAAGGCCCCTGCCGCCATGCCAGTTGCGGTCGCCAGTTTGGCATCGATGGCGGCGATCAAGGTTTCTGGGAGGCCCTTGGGGGCCAACACCCGTTGGATGTGGGCCTCTACTTCACCGGCTTCCTGCGCGAGCGTGTCGCGCAGCCATGCCATCGCGCCAGCGGGCAGCAAAATCTCAGATGTGGCAACATCGATGTTGAGCGCTAGGCCAAGATCCTGCCCCTCAAGCATTGTTGCAATCGCTCGGCCCGAGAGAGCGACATAGGGCGCGGGGGCGCCAACGTAGGCGGCCAATCGTTTGGCCCGATCAAAGGCCATCACGTAGCTTTCGGCATAAAGTTGGGGGGTAATCTGATCGCCCTCGGGCTCTGCTTCGAGCAGCAAGAAGAGCTCGGCATCCGCAACCCGTTCGTAAAACCGCAAACGGGCAAGGTCGTCGCCGTCGTCTGCCGCCATCGCGGCATGAGCCTCGTCTAGGGGCGTCAGGTCAGTCATCCAGAACCTCCCGCACGGCTTGTTGTAACTGTGGCACCACTTCCGCCTCGAACCAGGGGTTTTTCTTGAGCCACCCGGTATTGCGCCAAGATGGGTGAGGCAAGGCAAAGGTGCCCTTGGGGTGCGTCCGCCATCCGGCAACTGCGGCTGTGACCGTGGTAAAGTCGGGAAGATGATAGCGCATCGCGTAGCCGCCGATGAGCACGGTGAGCCGAATATCGGGCACCAGATCAAGCGCCGCAGCACGCCAGGTCTTGGCGCAGATTGGCGGCGGCGGCAGGTCCGATCCCTTGGCGTTGTAGCCGGGAAAGCAGAAACCCATGGGGATGATCGCCACACGCTCCCGGTCATAGAACACCTCGTCCGGCGTCCCAAGCCAACGGCGCAACCGCTTGCCGGAGGCGTCCCAGAACGGGGTGTTGGCCTCGTGAACTCTGAGGCCGGGTGCCTGGCTTGCAATGAGGATGCGGGCGCGGGGCGCAAACCAGACGATTGGGTTGGGGCGATGTGCAGTCGCAGTGCCCGCGAAACGCGTGCTACAAATGCGGCAAGACCGCAGGCTTTCCCGCATATCGTTCATCATGAAAAGATAGATACCGGGCGCCGACAGCAAAGACGAGCGCGACGCCTTGCCCCAGCGGAAGGCCAGGCGCGCGGGGCAGTGAGACTGGCCCCTAGAAAAGTCCGCGCAAAGATATTTCGACGTTTCTCGAAATAGAGCTTGCCAAATGGATTTATTTCGACAATTCTAAAAATATGGAAATTGAGCAAATGCCCCTGCCCGCCCTCACGCAGGCCGCGACGCGATTCGCGGCCCTTGGATCTGAACAACGCCTGTCCGTGCTGCGCACGCTCGTACGTGCCGGGCCGGAGGGCCTGAGCATTGGCACCTTGGGGGAAAGGACGGGTGTGACTGGCTCTACTTTGACGCATCACCTCAAGCTTCTCGCCGCCGCTGGCTTGGTGCAACAAGAGCGGCAGGGCCGCAGTACCATCTGCGCAGCTGTGGCCTTCGAAGAGGTCCAAGCGCTGGCGCATTTTCTGATGACCGAATGCTGTGCAGATGCCACGGCCAATGAGAAGGACAAGGCCGATGGCTGATACCACCCAAACGCAGAACAGCGCCTGGCGCTGGCGCAATCCTGGTGCCTGGGGTGTCATCGTGGCAATCCTCATTGGGGTGGCTGGCTTTGCACCCGAAGAATTCGGGCCAATGCTCAGCTTTGCCAGCAAAGCGCTTGCTGGTACGGCCCCGTTCATCCTCTTTGCCGTTTTCGCGGTGGCCTACCTTAAGGCAACGGGCGCTGAGACGCTCCTTGCAAAAGCCTTTGAAGGCAATCCGGCCCGCATGATCGTGATGGCGGCCCTTTTAGGGGGGCTATCGCCCTTCTGTTCTTGCGAAGTCATTCCCTTCATCGCGGCGCTCCTGGCGGTGGGTGCGCCCTTGGCGGCGGTAATGGCGTTTTGGCTGGCATCGCCGCTGATGGATCCGGCGATGTTTGCCATCACCTCAGGGACGCTTGGCTGGGATTTCGCCGTTGCAAAAACCTTCGCCGCTGTGGGCCTGGGCCTGTTCGGCGGATTTGCGGTCCTTCTCGCCGCGGGCACACCTCTCTTTGCGGACCCGCTGCGGGAGAAACCTCAAGTCGGCGGATGCTGCGGCGCGAAAAAGCCTTTCTCTGGCACCCCCGTCTGGCGCTTTTGGACCGAGGCAGACCGGCGTGAGACCTTTCGCAAAACGGGGCTGGAAAACGCGATCTTCCTCTTCAAATGGCTGACCCTCGCATACCTGATTGAGGCGTTGATGATCCGCTACATCCCCGCGGAACTCATCGCAAATGTGCTGGGAGGAGAGGGCATTGGCCCGATCATCTTGGGCGCGTTTGTGGGTGCACCGGCCTATCTCAACGGCTATGCGGCCGTGCCGCTGGTCGATGCGTTGCTGTCCCAGGGCATGAGCAATGGGGCTGCCATGTCCTTTGTCATCGCGGGCGGCGTGAGTTCGATCCCCGCTGCAATCGCCGTCTGGGCGCTGGTCAAGCCGCGGGTCTTCCTGGCCTATCTCGGGCTTGCGCTCATCGGCGCGGTTGGGGCAGGCCTGCTATGGCAGGCAATTGCTTGAAGGCCCGCGACGTTCGACATCTGGGGGCATTTACGACATACTAACGAAAAAAAGCGTAAAGATAGTTGCGGTGCCTGCCTTTCGGACGGGCCGGGCATCGCGATCGGCAAACCGGAGCAGACATGCTGGAATTTGAGAACGTCTCCAAATCTTATTGGAGCGGCACCCAGCATAAAGTGATTTTAGACAATGTTTCCTTTCGGGTGGACCTCGGGAGGTCATTGGGCATTTTGGCCCCGAATGGGTCTGGCAAGACCACGGTCATCAACATGATGGCGGGGCTTGAAAAGCCTGACGAAGGCGAGATCCGGCGCAGCTGCAAAATCTCTTTCCCCTTGGGATTTATGGGCGGAGTCGTGGCACGCGTCTCTGCGATGGAGAATGCCCGCTACATCGCGCGGCTCTATGGGCTGGATCCTGACTATGTTGAGAGCTTCTGCCGGTGGCTCTGCGATTTGGGCGAGTACTTCGATCAACCCATAGGGATTTACTCCTCCGGCATGCGCGCGCGGTTCTCTTTTGCGCTGATGTTGGCGCTCGACTTTGACATGTACCTCATTGATGAGGGCATGCCGAGCACGACGGATGCAGAATTTAACCGAAAAGCAGGTGAAATACTGCAAGAACGGTTGCGCACGACGACGATCATCATCGTGTCTCATCAGGCGCAGACACTTGAGAAGTTTGCCCGCTCCGCCGCTGTACTGCTCGATGGGCAGTTCATCATGTTCGATACCTTGGAAGAAGCGAAACAGCTCTATGACTACGAAACCCAAGGCTAGAAAATTCCGCATCAAGCGTAGCCCGACGGCACAGGAGGCTGTCCCAGACGCCTTTCAGCAACCGCAAGAGGTCGAGGAAACCGCCGCGCCTTTGAAACCTGATCCTTCGGCGCAGGTCCTTAAAGACAAGGCAAACTCGGGCGACGCGACAGATCTGGGCAGCACAGACATCGAAGCCATCAAGCATGAGGGCCTGACGGGGAGGCAGTTGCGCATGGCCCGCAGGATTGCCCAAAAACAAGGGCTTGCTCCAACGTCGGATTTTGATGCTGTCCGTCTTCTGCGCAAGGAAGGCATTGATCCTTTCAAGCGTGCGAACATGCTTGAGCTTGTCGTTCCCACGGCAGAAAACGCAGGCAAAGAAGCGACGGACGCACCAGAAAAAAGCCGGACAAACGTGCAGCTGCCGCAAACTGTCCCGGTTGCCAAAAAGGAAGTTGAACCTGTCACTGAGCTGAGCCCGGCAGAGCGCCGCGCGCGAGAAATCTCAAAGATACAAGCGGATATCTCACGCAAGAGGCGGCGGCGGCTTGGCCTTTTGCTCGCGCGTTTGAGCTTTTTTGTCATGCTGCCGACGCTGATCGCGGGATACTATTTTTATGCCATCGCAACGCCGATGTATGGCACTGACAGCCAATTTTTGATCATTCAAAGTGAGGGCGGCGGAGGGGCGAGCCCGTTTGGCGGCATCCTTCCAACGCAGTTTGCGAATTCAGCAGACAGTATCGCGACCCAAGCCTACCTGCAGTCTAAAGACGCCATGCTACGACTTGATGAGGACAACGGGTTCCGGGCCCATTTTGCAAGCCCAACCATCGACCCGATCCAACGGCTAGAAACGGATGCGACAATCGAGCAAGCCTACAAAGTCTATCAGAAAAACGTGAAGATTGGATACGATCCCACGGAGGGCGTTATCCGGATGGAGGTTGTGGCCGCCGATCCTGCGATTTCGGCCTCTTTCTCCGAGCGCTTGATCAAATACGCCGAAGAACGTGTGAACGACCTGAGCCGGCAAAAGCGCGAGGACGGCATGCGCGATGCGCTGGTCGGCTTTGAAAAAGCGCAGCAAGGGCGGCGGGATGCGCAAGAAGACCTCATTCGATTGCAAATCGAAAACGGCGTCGATCCGGAAGCTGAAATTGCAGCCCTGCGCAACCAAATCAGCAGCTATGAGACGCTGCTCATTGAAAAAGAGTTGGAGCTTGCGGCGCTTTTGGACAACGCACGCCCCAATCAGGCACGACTGGACGGGGTAGAAGGCGACATCCGACGGATCCGAGACCAGCTCGGCAAGCTGAACGAGCGGATGACGAGCGCGACAGTTGGTGAGAATTCATTGGCCGAGCGCGCCGTCACCTTGCAATTGGCGCAAGCGGATCTGGCTGCCGCGGACGTCGTATTGCAATCTGCCCAAACGGCGATGGAGCAGGCGCGCGCGGAGGCCAACCGGCAAGTGCGCTACCTCACGGTGGCGGTTGAACCGGTGGCACCGCAGGAACCAAGCTATCCCCGCGCTTTTGAGAACACACTGATGACTTTTCTCATTTTCGCAGGCGTCTATCTGATGTTATCTCTCACGGCATCGATCCTGAGGGAACAAGTCACTTCATGACCCAAGTGCACATTGGTGAATTGACGCTTGGCAACGACCGACCGTTGACCTTAATCGCGGGCCCCTGCCAATTGGAGTCCCAGGATCACGCCCAAATGATAGCGGGGACGCTCAAACAAGCCTGCGCCGCGGCTGGGATGCAGTACATTTTCAAGGCCAGTTACGACAAGGCGAACCGCACATCTTTGAGTGGCAAGCGTGGCCTTGGCATTGAGCGCGGGCTAGCAGCCCTGCAATCGGTTGCCCAGACACAGCAGGTGCCGGTGCTGACCGATGTGCATACCGAGGCGCAATGTGCGCAAGCCGCTGAAGCCGTCGACATCCTTCAGATCCCCGCATTTTTGTGCCGCCAGACTGACATGCTGCTCGCCGCAGGTCGAACAGGCAAAACGGTGAACGTCAAAAAAGGGCAATGGCTCGCCCCTTGGGACATGGTCAATGTGATCGAAAAGCTGGAAAGCACCGGCAATAAGAACATTCTGCTAACAGAGCGTGGCACTGCCTTTGGGTACAACACACTTGTCGCGGACATGCGCAGCCTGCCGCAAATGGCGCAATCAGGATATCCGGTTGTGATGGATGCCACGCATTCTGTTGCACAGCCCGGTGGGATGGGCGGATCTTCCGGCGGGCAACGCGAATTTGCCCCGGTTATGGCCCGCGCCGCCGCCGCCGTCGGCGTTGCAGCGATCTTCATCGAAACCCATGAGGACCCCGACAACGCGCCCAGCGATGGCCCTAACATGATCCACCTGCACGACATGCCTCAGCTGATTGAGACACTCATGCAGTTTGACGCCCTTGCCAAAGCCCATCCCTTAAATTTGTAATCAAAGGCCTCACAAAGTGAACAAACCTGCCCCTGAAGTCTCCCAAAACACGTGGTCTTTTTTGCGCGACGCGATGATCAAACCCACGGGTTTTCGCGAGTATGATGCACGCTGGAAGTACCCAGAAGAGATCAACTTGCCCGGCATTACGGCCCTGGGATTGGGGCTGGGCACACAAATGCACCAGCGCGGTATCGCGCCGGTGATCGCCGTCGGCAATGATTACCGCGACTATTCACTCTCAATCAAAAACGCGCTGATCCTCGGTCTGATGCAAGCGGGCATTCATGTCAAAGACATCGGTCCTGCCCTTTCACCAATGGCATATTTTTCGCAGTTCCATCTGGATGCGCCAGCCGTTGCGATGGTCACCGCCTCGCACAATCCAAACGGCTGGACCGGCGTGAAGATGGGTTTTGACCGCCCTCTGACCCATGGACCGGATGAAATGGGGGAATTGCGCGACATCGTTCTAGACGGCGCGGGCGTTGCGCGCGACGGCGGCAGATATGAGTTTGTGGAAGGCGTAAGGGAGGCTTATCTCGACGATCTTGTGGGTGACTTCAAAATGACACGCAAGCTCAAGGTCGTCTGCGCGACCGGAAACGGCACAGCCAGCGCCTTCGCCCCAGAACTCTTCGAGCGCCTTGGCGTTGAAGTGGTGGAGAGCCACAACACACTTGACTACACCTTCCCGCATTACAACCCGAACCCCGAAGCGATGGAAATGCTGCATGACATGGCTGCTTCCGTGAAAGCTTCAGGCGCAGACCTCGCCCTCGGCTTTGACGGCGATGGCGACCGCTGCGGCGTTGTGGATGATGAGGGGGAAGAGATCTTTGCAGACAAAGTCGGCGTGATCATGGCGCGCGATCTGGCTAAACTGCACCCCGGGGCCACCTTTGTGGCGGATGTGAAATCGACCGGCCTTTTTGCCTCGGACCCCGAACTGCAAAAGCACGGGGTCAAGGCAGACTACTGGAAAACCGGGCACAGCCACATGAAAAGGCGCGTGAAGGAAATTGGCGCGCTCGCAGGGTTCGAGAAGTCAGGCCACTACTTCTTGGCAGAACCCCTCGGCCGCGGCTACGACTGCGGCATGCGTGTCGCGGTCGAGATCTGCAAGCTCATGGACCGAAACCCCGAGATGTCCATGTCTGACCTGCGCCGGGCGCTGCCGAAGACCTGGTCGACTCCGACCATGTCGCCCCATGCTGCTGATACAGAGAAGTACGACATTCTCGCCAGGCTCATGAAAAAATTGGTTTCCAAATATGAGGCGAGTGAGCAGATTGGCGGCCGAACGATAAAAGAGGTGGTGACCGTGAACGGAGCACGGGTCATCCTCGACAATGGGGCGTGGGGCCTCGTGAGAGCGTCATCAAACACACCCAACCTTGTGGTCGTCTGCGAAAGCCCCGAGTCCGAGAGCGAAATGCGGGCGATTTTCCAAGACATTGACGCGGTCATCCGAACCGAACCCGCTGTGGGCGACTACGACCAAACAATTTAGAAGCACGGTTTGCAGCTTGGTGGCCCGATCATCAGGCTGCATTCTCCGCGATCCGACCTCCAGCGGGCACCTCAAACGGAGCCAACATCTCTTCGCCGCGTGAACGGCGTGCCATGGATCTACTGGCTCGCCAAAGCCGCGCGCGCGGCCTCACAGAAGGCAGCGATGCGTTCCGGATCCTTCACACCCGGCTCTGATTCTACGGCGGAGGACAAGTCGAGCTGACGCGCGCCGCTCACGCGCACGGCAGTCCCTACTGTCTGCGCCGTGAGACCGCCCGCCAACATCCACGGCACGGGCCAATGCCGCCCCGCAATCAACCCCCAATCAAAGGCGATACCATTGCCACCGGGCAAATCTGCATCTTTCGGTGGCTTTGTATCGACCAGCAATTGGTCAGCGACGCTGCTGTAGGCGTCAATTGCACGCAAGTCGGCCGCTGCCGCGACGCCAACCGCTTTCATGACAGGAAGTCCGGTGCGCGCCTTGACCTCTGCCACACGTTGGGGAGACTCTGACCCATGCAGTTGCACCATGTCTAATGGCACAGTTTGCGTCAAAGTGTCGAGATCCATGTCTGAGGCATTTACCACAAGAGCAACCCGGCACATCCCGTCAGGTGCGGCCCGCGCCAAATCCGCAGCAACCTGCGGATCGACGTACCGGGGCGAACGCTTAAAGAAGTTGAACCCAATGTAACGCGCACCCGCCGCTGCGACAGCGGCGATATCTTCTTGGCGGGTTACGCCGCAAATTTTGACGTCAACGTCAAGCTGCATAGCAAATGTCAGCCGGCCTTGTCCAGCAGTGCAACGATCTCGTCTTTGTCCTGGTGCTTCTCATCTTTGAGGCGGGCGACTTCCCGTTCAAGACGCCGCTTTTCGCGGCCCTGGCGCGCCGCGTCCGCGCGGATGCCGTACTCTCTAAACCACTCCCAGACAAAACCGACCAAGAGGCCCACGATGATGCTGGCCAAGATAACAATAAAGAGGGGTAGCTCGATGGTTGGATTAACGGCGAACTCGATAGGCAGGTCTTTCGGCAAGAGTTGCAGGGTCACACTCTGGCGGTTCGCCAAAGCCACCGAGATCAAAGCGGCCGCAAAAACTAAAATGCACAAATACCGGATGTAACGCATCAACTTTTCCCGTTCAGCCTGTCCCGCAAGAGCTTGCCGGTCTTAAAGAAGGGGACATATTTCTCTTCAACCTGCACAGTTTCGCCCGTTCTGGGGTTACGTCCCACGCGAGCGTCCCGCCTTTTGACCGAAAAAGCACCGAAACCGCGTAACTCTACCCGGTCCCCGTGCGACATTGCCCCGGTGATCTCATCAAAGATCGTATTCACAATCCGCTCAACATCCCTCTGATACAGGTGCGGATTGTCATCTGCAATCTTTTGGATGAGTTCTGATCGGATCATCTATTTATCCCCCCCGAGACGTCTTAAATTTAGTTCGACTGTCGAAAACTATAGTTAGTATTGGGGCATACGGGAAGTCTTGCGCACGACATGTCGATGCCTTTTCTTACAGGAACACTCTGTTTTTTGGTCTTTTTTTACGTGATCGCCGAGCGAACGAAAGGATCAGAAGGTTGTTGCGCGCCATTCTGCGTCCTGGGGCTGTGCGATTCGATGTCGCAGAGCCTTGTGAAATCAGCGTGAGCCTTGCGCCTTTCGGGGCCCTTAGAGAGATGACTTTCCCGTGTGTTCGCTGGCATGGGCTGCACTGGTGTTCCATATCTTAATCTCAGAGAGCTTTTTGAAGGGGAACACCATGACATTCACCCGTCGTCAGTTTTTGACGTCAACTGGCCTAGCAGTTGTCGCGGTAGCCTTGCCCAATGTCGCATTGGCGCAAAAGCCACCGGTTTATGCCGAGCGTGGCATTGCAGTGGACGGCACGGATGTCGTCGCCTATTTCAAAGAGGCAGAGCCGGTAGCTGGCAGCGCAAACTTCACGCACCAGTGGCAGGGCGCGATTTGGCAGTTCAAGTCAGCAGAAAATCGCAATGATTTCAGAGACAATCCAACCAAGTATGCGCCGCAGTACGGCGGCTACTGTGCTTACGCTGTGAGCCAGGGGTACACCGCCTCAACCGTGCCGCATGCGTGGAAGATCGTGGATGGGAAGCTCTATCTCAATTATTCCCGGCGAATCCAGCGTCGCTGGGAGCTCGACATCGCGGGGCGGATTGCAGCCGGTGATCGGAACTGGCCGGACGTTCTGGATCGCTGAACGAACAAAGCCCCGCAAGTTTGCGGGGCTTTGCTGTTGACCTTTTCCGCCGCTGTCGGCGGCTTGGTAAACTCACTCCCCCAAACCGCCAAATTGTGGCCAATGTGGCGTGCGGGATCCGAGTGCTATGACCCAGTCGATAAAGGCCTAGTCGTCCCCCTTGAGCGCAGCGCCCAAGATATCGCCCAGAGATGCGCCGGAGTCAGAAGAGCCGTATTGTTCAACCGCTTCCTTCTCTTCAGCGATTTCCCGTGCTTTGATAGAAACGCCAAGGCGGCGCGACTTGGTGTCGACGTTTGTGATGCGCACGTCCACCTTATCGCCAACGGAGAAACGCTCCGGCCGCTGCTCTGCCCGGTCGCGGCTCAGATCAGAGCGGCGGATAAAGGACTTCATGCCTTCATACTCAACTTCGATCCCGCCATCTTCAATCGCTGTCACGGCAACCGTTACGATGGAGCCACGCTTTACGCCCCCAACAGCCTCGGCAAACTTGTCGCCACCGACCCCCTTGATGGACAGGCTGATGCGCTCTTTGTCGACATCCACTTCAGAGACCACCGCCTGCACGGTATCGCCTTTGCGGTACTCTTGGATGGCGTCCTCTCCGCGCTGATCCCAGCTCAGATCAGAAAGGTGCACCATCCCGTCGATATCGCCGGGGAGACCCACGAACAGACCGAATTCGGTGATGTTCTTGACCTCACCTTCAACCTCTGTGCCCTCGGGGTGCGTCTCAGCAAAGACCTCCCATGGGTTCCGCATGGTCTGTTTGAGGCCGAGAGAGACGCGGCGCTTGGCCCCGTCAATCTCCAGCACCATGACCTCAACCTCTTGAGAGGTGGAGACAATCTTGCCCGGATGCACGTTCTTTTTGGTCCAAGACATCTCGGAGACGTGCACGAGGCCCTCGACGCCCGGCTCAAGCTCAACGAACGCACCATAGTCGGTGATGTTGGTGACCCGGCCCGTGTGCGAGGATTCCAGCGGATACTTGGCGGCGACCAAATCCCATGGATCTTCTTGCAACTGCTTCATGCCAAGGCTGATGCGATGCGTCTCTTTGTTGATCTTGATGACCTGCACCTTGATCGTCTCGCCGATTGAGAGGATCTCGGACGGATGGTTCACCCGCCGCCAGGCCATGTCTGTGACGTGCAAAAGACCATCGACGCCGCCCAGATCCACAAAAGCACCGTATTCGGTGATGTTCTTCACCACGCCATCGACGCTTTGACCTTCGGACAGGCTACCGATGACCTCTGCGCGCTGCTCGGCACGGCTCTCTTCAAGAATAGCCCGGCGGGAAACCACGATGTTGCCACGGCGCCGGTCCATCTTGAGCACTTGAAACGGCTGCTTCAATCCCATCAGCGGGCCGGCATCGCGTACAGGACGCACATCAACCTGAGAGCCGGGCAAAAACGCAACTGCGCCGCCCAGATCCACGGTAAAGCCGCCCTTCACACGGCCAAAGATGGCACCTTCGACGCGCTCCTCGGCGGCATACGCCTTTTCAAGGCGATCCCAAGCCTCCTCGCGGCGGGCCATCTCACGGCTGATAACGGCTTCTCCGCGGGAGTTTTCGACCTGCCGCAGGAACACTTCGACTTCATCGCCGACATCGATCTTGGGCGCTTCGCCCGGATCGGCAAACTCTTTGAGCTCGACACGGCCTTCCATCTTGTAGCCGACGTCGATAATGGCCTGACCGGCCTCAATGGCAATCACCTTGCCTTTGACAACGGACCCTTCTTCGGGCGTGTCCATCTCGAAGCTTTCTTCCAAGAGCGCTTCAAACTCTTCCATCATGTTTGCCATATGGCGATCTGTATCCTTACGTAGATTTTCTGGCCGCGCGGTTGTCTCCGCCGGTCTGAGAGGTGCATTGGCCGCGCGGGGGTGAGAGCTAGAAAAAAGAAGAGGGCCGGAATGTTCCGACCCTGCCCAGATTTAGCCCCAAGACTTGTCCCCATCTTGTCGACGAAGGCCGTATAGGCGATAAAGTTGCACCGCGCAAGGGCGAACACCTCCGCGATACGAAATCAACGGCTGCGCAGTTAAACGCTACATCACGGTGCCGACCACGATCACCATCAAAATCGAGTAAAGAGCGATGCCCCCGACAATGAGCACAATCGGCCAATTTTTGAACACCGTCGCAGTGGCGATGGATTTCATCTGATAGATCAGATCGGGCCACGTATAGCTGACAAAATCACCTTGGGTGAAAACCGCTTGGATCCGGCCATTTCCGTCAACCACCGGCAAACGGCGAAACCGCTCGTTCGACATCACGCGCAGCCAGTCAAGCATATCGTCCGTCTCTTTGGCCAGGCGCGGCGCGGTTGTCATGATGTCTGAGAGCGCCGTGGCCTTGGGGTCGAGACCTTTGCCGACCAGCTTGTTCATGACATCTCGCTCAGTCGCCACGCCGATCACCTTGCTGTCGCCGTCGACCACAATCACGCAGCCGTAGTTTTTCTCAGACATTTTGGAGACCGCCTCAAACACAGTCATACCCGGTGGGGCCGTGAGCGGTTTGAGCTTGTCCTTGTACTCCGGCCGATCCATCAAGCGGTTGCCTGGGCGGTTTGCAGTCTGGGTCATAAGCTTGCCTTTTAACTTGCTGAGACAGATTTAAGTCTAACGCACCCGCGCCACAGTTCAAACGTGAGTTGTGCCCTGCTTGAAAAGAGAAGGGTTTAGCCCAAGCCCAGACGGCGTTTGCCGTCCAGGACTAGAGTTCCTGACCTTTCTTGCGAAGTTCTTTCAGCAGTTCTTGATAAAGGCGGTTGCTGTCCCCGCCGCCAAAAATCGCGCCGCCCCCGGTGTAGCCCGTGCCATATGTCTTGGCTACAGTGACCGTCTGCACCAGACCGGACAGGAACTGATCCTTCTCCAGTGGCGAAAGCGGGTGGATAAATACGCCCCAGAGGCGTCCATTTGCAATTGCATAGCGCGCGTCGAGCGCAGCATCAAAATTCGCCTGCATCATGCGCAGGTAATCCGCCTCACCCAACCCTTGGGCGCTCGCGATTGGGACCATCGCGCGCATCCGGTCTGCACGGGGATCGGCGATGACAACCACGGGAACGTCATCAAGGGTAAACTCAAGGGTCGGACCGCGCGCGATCACATCGGGGTCCAGCGCCAGAACAATTTCCCCCAACCGTTGCACCGTCATCGGCGGTTCGGAAGCAGGCGCGATAGCTTCTGGCGCATCTGCATTGGGCGCAACTTCTGCCTCTTGCGCACTCACCTGCGTTGCCCAGAGAGCAATGCTCAACCACATCACGAATTTCTGCATCTTCAACCCTTTCCCTTTGATAGCTCAAAGAGTAGCTCTGTTCGGGCGACTGGCCGCTTCACGCTTTGGTGAAGCAGCCCGACGCGAAGGACTTGCTCAACAAGTGTGCATCGTCTTTTATGCCACAGGTCAAAGTCAATGGTGGGGGGGTTGTATGGAACTGACACTGAATTCCGCGTTCTCAATTGGCGGTCTGATTGGTCAGCTTGCATACGCTCTTCTTGTCGCGTCGATGCTGCTGCGCAACTTACAGAGCTTGCGCCTCATGGTGATCGCGTCAGCCTGTGTGGCTTGTGTCTATTCCTTCGTTTGGCAGTACGACCCAGTGACATTGTTCTGGCACGTGACCCTGATTTTGGTGAATGTGCTGCAGATCGCGCGCGAATGGCTCATCAATCGCCGGGCGCGTTTCTCTGCGGAAGAGCAGAAGTTTGTGCAAGATCGCCTCTACACCCTGGCACCCGGAGAAGCGCGGCAACTCCTCAACATGGGCGTTTGGGCGGATGGAGCGATCGGCACGCGGCTCACCACGCAGGGCAAGCCGGTCGATAATTTAGTTTACTTGGTGGACGGCGAAGTCGACATTCAATTCGACGGAGGTACCGTCGGGGCCTGTTTGCCGGGCAATTATGTGGGCGAGATGTCCGTTCTCAATGGCGGACCAGCCTCAGCTACTGCAATTGTGTCAGAACCCTCGCGCTACTGGATGATCTCAGCCGAACAGCTGCGCCAGTTACACAGTACAGCGCCGAGCATCGCGGCAGCCCTGGAACTGGGCATCGCAAAAGACCTACGGCACAAGATCATGGCCGCCAACTCAAGCTACGTGTCCGCCGAACCTGGCATGTAGGCGGCCTTTACCAGCGCTGAGGCCCGCGCGACCGCCTCCTCAATGGCCATCTGAGATGTATCAAGCAGGGTTGCGTCTTCCGCTGGCTTCAAAGGCGCGTCGACGCGACCTGTGTCGCGTGCATCGCGCGCTTCAACATCTGCCAAAACCGCTTCATAGCTCGTCTCAAACCCCTTGATGCGCAGCTCGTCGAAGCGGCGCTGCGCGCGCACGGGCGCATCCGCAACAACGTAGAGCTTTACGTCCGCTTCAGGGCAAATCACGGTGCCAATGTCGCGTCCGTCCAGCACTGCACCACCGTCCCGCGCCGCAAAACGCCGCTGAAAGGCAAAAAGCGCGCGGCGCACCTCTGGCAAAGCGGCCACCTTACTCGCGGCCTCCGCCACGGCCGGGGTGCGCAGATGGGTCCCCAGAGTATCTTCGAGGGTGAGGGTTTCAGCCGCTGTGACAGGTGCATCACCCCGCAGCATCCGCGCGCCAACAGCGCGGTACAAAAGCCCGGTGTCCAAATGCGCAAAATCAAAATGCGCCGCGAGCGCGCGGGCGATGGTTCCCTTGCCTGAGGCCGCCGGTCCATCGATCGCGACGGTAAAAGCGCGGCCTGCAGTCATCGATTCGTCCGTGTTATCCGAGCCCCCAACCGCTGCATCAGCGGCTCAAAGATCGGAAACGACGTGGCGATGGGCCCGCCGTCATCGACCCTGACAGGGTTTTGCGCGGCCATGCCAAGGATCAGAAAAGACATCGCAATCCGGTGATCCAACTGACTGGCACAGAGTGCCCCACCGGAGACGCTGCCCGGCCCCGCGCCGCGGACGGCCCACCAATCTGGACCGTCTTCCACAGCGACCCCATTTGCCCTCAAACCAATCGCCATGGCGTCGATCCGGTCGCTTTCCTTCACGCGCAGCTCTTTGACCCCGCGCATCATCGTCTCGCCGGTCGCATTGGCCGCAACGACCGAGAGCACGGGGTACTCGTCAATCATCGAAGCAGCCCGCGCGGGCGGCACCTCAATCCCTTGCATCGCGGGGGAGTAGCGCGCGCGCAGGTCGGCCACAGGCTCGCCCCCTTCTTCCCGCGCGTTTTCGTAGGTCAGGTCCGCGCCCATCTCTTGCAACGTCTGAAAAAGCCCCGCCCGCGTTGGATTGAGGCCAATGCCAGGCACCAAGACGTCTGATCCGGGCACGATAAGCGCTGCACATACGGGAAACGCCGCAGATGAGGGATCGCGCGGCACCACGATGTGCTGCGGCTGAAGCTCGGGCTGCCCGGTCAGCGTGATGAGCCGACCGTCATCGGTCTCCTCCACTGTGATCTCAGCGCCAAAGCCCGCCAACATGCGCTCGGTGTGATCGCGCGTCGCCTCCGCCTCAATGACCACAGTCTGGCCTGGCGCATTGAGCCCTGCAAGCAGTACCGCAGATTTCACCTGCGCAGAGGGAACCGGCACAGCGTAGCGCACCGGAACCGGTGCGGCGGCTCCTGCGATTGTCATCGGCAGGCGACCGCCAGAGCGCCCCAAAGCCTGAGCGCCAAAAAGCGCGAGCGGATCGGTGACCCGCGCCATGGGTCGTCCGTTGAGGCTTGCGTCTCCGGTAAAGGTGGCGACGATGGGCGAGGTGGCCATTGCTCCCATGATCAGCCGCACGCCCGTACCAGAGTTACCGCAATCAATCACGCCATCGGGCTCAGCAAAACCACCAACGCCGACGCCCGTGACCGACCAACTGCCGCCACCATGATCTGCGACCGTCGCCCCAAAGGCACGTATTGCACCTGCGGTGTCCAGGACGTCTTGACCCTCGAGCAATCCCTCAATGGTCGTCTCACCCACGCACAGCGCGCCCAAGATCAAAGACCTATGGGAAATCGATTTGTCCCCCGGCACATCAGCCTGCCCCGTCAAGGGACCGCAGGCAGTAGACGCCATTGGAATAGGCTCACCATGACCGGACATAACGCCCCCCTCATTGCTCCGCGCTTCTTGAGCGAAATCGGCATCCTCTGCAACGCGGAACCGCACAGCCCGCCCCAACCGATTTGGCGGAGCCAAATCCATAGATCGTGTGCGGGCAACGCCCGCGCCTTTCGATCACGCTCTTCGGAAAGTCAGATAGTGCGGCACCCGCCCCTCGCGCAGCGCTTTTTGCTCATAGCGCGTTGATAACCAATCCTCCCAGGGCACCCGCCAATCCTCCGGCCGGTCAGCTGTCCAGGAGAAGCCGGCCTTTGGGACCTCAATCAACGTCTGGCGCACATAGTCTTTGATGTCGGTGGCCACGCGAAGGGTGCCACCAGGTTGGACCACGCGCGCCAAAGGGAGCAGATGCTCCGCCGTCACAAACCGACGGCGATGATGGCGCGCCTTTGGCCAGGGGTCTGGGTAGAGCAGAAACGCCCGCTCAATTGATCCATCCGGCAGCACATCAAAAAGATCCCGCGCATCTCCAGGGTGCACGGCAATGTTGTGCACACCTGCCCGCCGGATCTTACCCAAAAGCGTAGCAACGCCGTTGACGTAGGGCTCGCACCCTATGATGCCCACCTCAGGGCGACGCTGTGCCTGATGCACCAGATGCTCACCGGAGCCAAATCCGATCTCAAGCCAGACCTTTCTGCCGCCAAACAGCGCGTCAAGATCGAGTGGCGTGCGGTCCGGGTTGTCCTCCCATGTCACCGGCCCCGGTGAGAGCGCGTCGAGGTCTTCGCGCAGGTAACCGCGCTGCGCGGGCTTCAGCGTTTTGCCTTTCAAACGGCCATAAAAATTCCGACGGGGACGATGCTCTTTCGACATGTCACGCGCTTTACAGCGAGCCAGGTTCGGGGTGCAACATCTGGACACGGAAATGCGCCGGCCGCGGAAATCTCTTTCCCGCGCGGCGTTCCAGCGGCTGCCGCGAATGGCTTTAGGGCTCCCTTAAGCGCTCTGGCGTAACGCTCACGCGACCATCAGCTCTCACAGAGGTCGGCATGCCGCTTTCTTTCTCCAAATCATCCAAATCCGGAGGGGACCGTCGAAAAAACCCCCTGCCCATTCTCATTCTCGAGGACGAGCGCTTTGACCGCCATCGACTGACACGGCTGTGCAGCACGCTTGAGGAGCCCTATCACATCGACACCGCCGCGACGCTGCAAGAATTTGGCCGCTGCATCGACGCGCATAGCTACAGCTTGATCCTGCTCGACTACACGCTGCCCGACGGCACCGGAATTGACGCGGTGAAACTGGTCAGATCTTCAAGCCACAACATGACCGCGCCGACGCTGATGATTTCTGGCACCAGCAATCAGGCCTTGCCGGAACAGGCCGCCTCCGCCGGATGCACCGGATATCTTTCCAAGGATGCCCTGACCACCAACACCTTTCATCTGGCTGTCTCCGAAGTGTTTAAGAACCAAGCTGAGATGAGCTTGACGAAATCCCAGTTCGATCAGGCTGAGATGGCCGCCCTGTTAGTGCAGGCGACGCGCCGCCAGGCGGGAAAGATCAAACCTGGCCTCACGCAAATTCTGCGCTATGCCATAGCATTGTCTGCTCCGACGACAGAGGCTGAGGCGGAGGTGCGCCGTGCCCTCGAGCAAGAGTGCACGCGATTGATTGAACTCACCGCCGACATGGAACGGGCCGACGGGGCCAGCATGCTGCATCAGATTGCAAATGACTGCGCGGAACTCGACCCCAAATCCACGCTAAAACAGCGCAAACCCCCTTCTCCATTTGGTCGCGCAACGCATTAAAGGGCGCCGGTATCACGCCGACGCCCCCTACTGGTTCAACAAAACTCGGTTAGACCGCCGCTTTGAGGGCATCCGCGAGATCTGTCCGCTCCCAAGAGAACCCACCGTCTGCGTCAGGTGCACGGCCAAAGTGTCCATAGGCTGCCGTCCGCTGATAGATCGGGCGATTGAGCTGCAGATGCTCTCTGATCCCGCGCGGGGTGAGGGTCATCACCTCCCGGATTGCGTTCTCGACCTCTGCATCCGGCACTTCTCCGGTCCCAAAAGTATCGCAATAGATCGACAGGGGCTCGCTCACCCCGATCGCATAGCTCAACTGAATCGTGCAGCGTTGGGCCATCCCAGCTGCAACCACGTTTTTCGCCAGATAGCGCGCCGCATAGGCAGCGGAACGATCTACCTTTGTCGGATCTTTGCCAGAGAAGGCACCGCCGCCGTGCGGGGCCGCCCCGCCGTAGGTATCGACAATGATTTTGCGACCGGTCAAGCCTGCGTCGCCATCCGGCCCGCCAATGACAAACACGCCCGTCGGGTTCACGTGCCAAACGGTCTCGTCGTCGATCCACCCGTCGGGCAGGACCTCTCTGATATAGGGCTCAACAATGTCCCGGATGTCTTCGCTGGTCTGCTCTTCCGACGCGTGCTGCGTGGACAGCACGATGGAGGTCACCCCCACCGGCTTGCCACCTTCATAGCGCACAGAAAGCTGGCTTTTGGCGTCTGGCCGCAGCGTGGGCTCAGAGCCGTCTTTGCGGGCCTCGGCCAGGCGACGCAGGACTGCGTGGGCATAGTGGATCGGCGCTGGCATCAGATGATCGGTTTCATCCGTGGCATAGCCGAACATGATCCCTTGATCGCCGGCCCCTTCGTCTTTGTTGTCCTTTGCATCTACCCCTTGGGCGATGTGCGCGGATTGTTCATGCAAGAGGTTCGTTATCTTGCATGTAGCGTGATGGAATTTATCCTGCTCATAGCCGATGTCCTTGATGCAGGCGCGCGCAATGTCTTCGATGCGTTCCATGTATTGGGTAAGCTTGGCCTTATCCGAGAGGCCCACCTCGCCGCCGATGACAACGCGATTGGTGGTTGCAAAGGTCTCCGCAGCAACGCGCGCCTCAGGTTCTTCGCTTAAAAATGCGTCCAGCACCGCGTCGGAAATTCGGTCGCAGACTTTATCGGGGTGGCCCTCCGAAACGGATTCGGAGGTAAAAATGTAGTTTTGTCGGGACATATGTGCTCCAGTAGAAAATTAGATGCCACGTCAGGAAGCCGTTGTGACATCGACTCCCGCTGCTTACCCACCGCACCGGGTTGGGTCAATCGTTAACAGCGCGGCCCTGCCACGCGCCAAAAGCCGCAGCAACACAGCCAATGCACAGCAAAAACGTCATCGGTATGTCGCCCGTGCGGCTGTAGAATGTCGCCTCCCGCGGGGCGGGAAGCGGTGCATCCAGGACGCCCATCGTGTTGAGCGGCAACATCGCAGTAACGCGACCGTAGGGGTCAATCATCGCGCTGATGCCGGTGTTGGCGCTGCGCGCGAGCGGAAGTCCCTGCTCAATCGCCCGCATCCGGGCCTGGGCAAGATGCTGCTTTGGCCCAGCTCCTTTGCCAAACCAGGCGTCGTTTGTGATCTGCAGCAGAAAGTCCGGTCGCGCAGGCGCCGCATTCACGTCGTGCGGAAAAACAACCTCGTAACAGATCAGCGGCAGCGCGCGACCAAGTGGCCCGAAATCCAGGAGCTTCGGTCCTGGTCCGCGCGCGTAGCCTGTGGGCAACTGCTGGGCGAGGCCAAAGACGCCCAAACGGTTCAGCCAGCGGGCAAGCGGAACATATTCGCCGAAGGGCACCAGGTGGTGTTTGTCATAGACTTGCTGCAGCCCGCCCTGAGCGTCCAACACCGCCATCGAATTGTAGAAACTGCCCGCTTCAGACCGCTGTGCGCCGAGCGCAACCGGGGTTCCGCCCGCCGCCTGTGCGATCTCTTTCAACACCCCGCCTGCATTCTCAAGCCGCCACGGGATGGCCGTTTCAGACCAGACAATCAGATCGGGGGGCTCACCATCCTCCAGTGGGGGGGATGCTGTCAGCATCAAGTGCCGATCAAAAAACACCGGGATCTGTTCTGGATCCCACTTATCTTTCTGCGCCACATTAGGCTGCACCAACCGGACCCAGTTTGCGGTCAACTCAACCGGCGGCACCATCGGCGGAAGCACCGTGAGCGCCAGACCAAGTGCTGCCAAAGCCCCCTGCGCAATCTGTTGGCGGCGCGACGCGGCCACAGTAGAAAGGCTTGCTGCCCAGGCCACCATCGTGAGGTTCAAGGCGTAAGGCCCAACCAAGCCCAGCGACTGCCCCCAAAGGTTTTCGATCATCGCCTGCGCAGGCATCGCCCAAGGAAACCCGGTGAAGATGTAGGCGCGTATCAACTCAGCGGCAGGCCAGGTGAGGACCAGCGTCCAAGTGCCGTGCAGGCGCAGCCGCCGCGCGGCCCAAAATGCAGCGCCCCAAAAAAGTGCGAGCCCCGCCGCCAATAAAACGACAGCGAAAGGTGCCATCCAACCGTGGCGCGCGGCATCAACCAAGAAGGGAGAGACGATCCACTGGAGCGCATGCGCAAAGTAGCCGAACCCAAAAGCCCAGCCGATAATTGCCGCTTCGCGCGTCGACTTGCAGTTCTGAAAAAGCGCGCAGATGGCCAGAAGTGCGAGGAGCAGAGTGATCGGGAAATCGTGAGGGGCCTGGCCCAAGGCGGCAAAGGCACCCAGCCCTGTGGCAGCCGCGAATGGCCACCGCGCCCGGGATGTCACACAGAAATACCCTTCAGCCGCACCCGCAAACGCTTGATCCTGCGGGCGTCTGCATCAATGACTTCAAACTCGTGGCCATCTGGATGCGGCACAACCTCACCCCGTGCAGGGACCCGACCGGACAGCTTAAAGACCAACCCGCCGAGCGTATCGATGTCTTCTTCATCCACATCGTCATGATCGGTCAGTGAAGTGCCGACCTCCGCTTCAAACTCGCCCAGCGGGGTTTTGGCCAACGCGAGATAGACACCTGACTTCTCAACTGACCAAAATGTGGCCTCCTCTACATCGTGCTCGTCCTCAATCTCACCAATCACCTGCTCGATCAGATCTTCGATGGTCACCAAGCCGTCGACACCACCGTATTCATCTATGACGAGGGCCATGTGGCGACGTTCGGTCTGCATCTTTGTGAGCAAAACCCCAATGCCCATGGAAGGTGGGACAAAAAGCAAGGGCCGTACCAGATCAGCGAGATCGAAACGCGCGGGACGGCCATTAAATCCGTGTTCGAGCGCGAGATCTTTGAGATGCGCGAGGCCCACCGGCGTGTCAAGTGTGCCATCATAGACCGGCAAGCGGGTGAGCCCGCTTTCTTTGAAAACCCGCACCAACTCATCCATATCGGCGCTCACAGGCACCGCCACGATATCAGCTTTGGGGATCGAAACGTCGTCCACGCGCATATGCCGCAGATTGGCGATCCCGCGCGAGGAAGTAGCCTCCAATAAAGCAGGCGGGTCGCTCTCGCCATTTACACCGTTTGGCGCGGCAAGCGCCCCCATCATTCGTGAGAAAAAACCACCCTGCGAAGACGTCGTAAAGCTCTGGGATGGAATGCCTTCATCTGTCGGCGCGCCCCGCGCTGCCTCAGATGATCCGTCGTTGTCGCCCATTTAGTCCTGTGCTTGCGAAACAGCCGCTCGGCGGCCTAGATATCCCTATATGGGTCATCAAGGCTCAGTTTGCCAAGTATTTTGACCTCTCTCCCCTCCATTAAGGCGGCATCTTGCGGGGTTTCGTGATCATAGCCCAGCAAATGCAGCGTTGCGTGCACGACAAGATGAGTGACGTGGGCGGCCATCGGCTGGCCCGCCGCCTGCGCCTCTCGCAGACAAGTGTCATAGGCGATTGCCATGTCGCCAAGCGCGATCAGCTCTCCGGGTCCCGCAGCGAGCGGACGAGGCTGCCCGCCAGGCTCGGGCGCTGCCCGCTCTTCACTGGGCCAGCTTAGCACATTTGTCGGTTTGTCCTGCCCACGGAACTCTGCGTTGAGGGCGCTTATGCGCGCATCGTCGCAGGCCAGCAGGCTGATCTCGACCGCCATGCTGACGATCCCACAGTGAACGAGTGTCGCGGTAACAGCGCGTTGCGCCAGAGGCTCCAAGTCACACGCATCCCAGCGCGGATCCTCAATGAGGATATCGAAATGCTCCATAGCAGCCTGCGCTTTAGCTCGGTCCGCTATCCGCTTCATATGCTTCGATGATGGCCGCGACCAATGGGTGGCGCACCACGTCCTTGGAGGTGAAGTAGTTGAAGCTGATTTTCGGGATGGTTTTGAGCAACCGCTCTGCGTCCATCAACCCCGAAGGCACGCCGCGCGGCAAATCGATTTGGGTGCGGTCACCGGTGATCACCATGCGGGAGCCTTCGCCGAGCCGCGTGAGAAACATTTTCATCTGCATCGAGGTGGCATTCTGCGCCTCGTCTAGCACAACAAACGCATTCGACAGAGTGCGGCCGCGCATGAAGGCTAAGGGCGCGATCTCGATGCGTTTTTCCTCGATCAGCTTGGCCAGTTGTTTGCCCGGCAAAAAGTCACCCAAAGCATCATAGAGCGGCTGCATGTAAGGATCGACCTTGTCCTTCATATCACCTGGCAGATAGCCGAGCTTTTCTCCCGCCTCGACCGCGGGGCGGCTGAGAATGATGCGATCCACATGCCCCCCGATGAACAGGCTGACACCGACCGCAACAGCCAGATAGGTTTTGCCCGTTCCGGCAGGGCCAATCCCAAAGGCAAGTTCTTTGTCAAAGAGCGATCTGACATAGGCCTTTTGCGCTTCCGTGCGGGGCTCTACCCGTTTTTTCCGGGTGTGGATCTCAACCGTATCGCCCACCGCCATCTCAAGCTGGTCTCCGGCCTGCACGCCGGTATCAATCTCGGCCCCGCCCATTCGGATCAAGCTTTCCACATCTGCCTGCTCAACAGTTCGCCCGCCTTCGAGCCGGGCGTAAAGAGCGTTCAGCATATGACCCGCGCGTTCTTGTGCATCCGGCTCACCCATGATGCGTAACTCGTTTCCCCGGCGCACGATCTGGACTTCGAGCGCCCGTTCAACCGCAGCAAGATGCGCGTCGTAAGCGCCGCAGAGATCGATCAAAAGGCGGTTGTTTGCAAAGGCAAGGACAAGGGGGTCGACCGGCGGCGCTGCGGTCATCATGTCGCTTGAGGGCAAGGGAGGCTCCTTGAGATTCGCGGTTGGTTCAGAAAATAGGACCCCCTCGACCGAATGACACCGAAAAATCGTCGTCTCCGCACAGTAATCTCTTGAAAATGAGGCTCAGAGCACGTCTGGGATGGGCGAGCCGCCTTTGAAGTCGCCTGCGGTCGATGTCGGCGGCGCGGCCCCAGAGCAGACCGGTTTTCCTGCCCGGTCGAGGCGGGCCGAAAGATAGCCTTCGACGCCGTCATCGACAATCCAATGATCGCACCCGTTTGGATCAACCCATATGCCAGCCTGCAAACTGCTGAGGCTATGCGCGTTGATCCCCCGGTCGACCGTCTTATCCGGTCCATGCGGGCTGCACGCCGCGATCATGATGAGGACGAGGCCCAGCATCCCACATGTCAAATACCGCAAGGTGATTGCGCTCAACGGATACATAGGATTTCCACCCGCCGGTTTTTCGCCATGCCGTCGGCAGTGGCGTTGGTGGCCGCGGGTCGCCGCTCCCCAAGGCCACGCACTTGAGCAACCTGCGCGCCAGCCCCTTCAGCCACGCGGGCGACCGCACGCGCCCTGTCCAGGCTCAGCTTCATGTTGTAGGCGTCTGATGCGCGACTGTCTGTATGCCCGGTGATCACGTAAGAAACCGCCGCTTCTTTGCGAAAAAACGCCCGCAGGTTTTGTGCGCCCTCTTGGCTTATGCGCGCGCTGTCAGTGGCGAAAAATTGATCGGATCGCATTGTCGCGCAGAGATCGCCACGATGGCAGACCGGTATGCCCTGCCGGTCGGTATGAGGGGTCATGTACCCCTCTGCACCGTCATCCATCACCCAGTGTTCACACCCGTCCGGATCGATCCAGATGGCCGGGGTGTAGACACCCTTGTCGCGCCCCTGCTGCGCGGGCGACCCCTCTGAAAACCGTTGCGCCGTCGCGGGCAAAGAGAGTGCGACGAAAGCCAAAAGTGCAGCGACCAACCGTATCAACACCAAAGCTCCCGTTCCGATGCGCAGGGTCGACGAAACATGCCAGGTGTTAAAGTAGTCTTAATTCCACGATGGATTTTCGGCTTGTTTTCGAAAAAATTGCGAAAACAGGACTACTCGAGACGCGCTGTCAAGGAATTGGCCTGCGCCTCGACCACACGCACCCGGGCTATGTCACCGATATTGCTGGTGCAGGCATCGATGTGAACCGAATGAAGATAGTCCGACTTGCCCACCATCTGCCCGGCCTTGCGCCCGGCGCGCTCTAGCAAGACGCCCACCTCACGCCCGACCATCTCACCTTGGATGGCCCGCTGATCGGCCGTAATCTGTGCTTGCAGGCGCTGCAGACGGGCATCCGCAGCTTCTGGGTCAACCTCTGCGCGTTCCGCCGCCGGGGTGCCGGGGCGCGCCGAATACTTGAAGGAATAGGCATAGCCGTAGCGCACCTCGCGCACCAGCGCCATCGTGTCCTCAAAGTCGGCTTCCGTCTCTTCGGGGAACCCCACGATGAAGTCGCCTGACATCAAGATATCAGGCCGCACCGCGCGGATGCGCTCAATCAGCCGCAGATAGCTCTCTGCGGTGTGTTTGCGGTTCATGCGCTTTAAGATCCGGTCAGAGCCAGATTGCACGGGCAAATGCAGATAGGGCATGAGCTGCGGGACTTCACCATGCGCTGCGATGAGCGCGTCATCCATGTCATTGGGATGGCTCGTGGTGTACCGGATCCGCTCCAACCCATCGATGCGCGCCAGGGCCCGAATGAGCCCCGCAAGCCCACCCTCATGACCGTGATAGGCGTTCACGTTCTGCCCCAAGAGTGTGACCTCGCGCACACCGCGCTCGACCAAGTCCCGCGCCTCCGCAAGCACGCGCGCGGCAGGTCTGCTCACTTCCGCCCCGCGCGTGTAGGGGACCACACAGAAGGCGCAGAACTTGTCACAGCCTTCTTGCACGGTCAAAAAAGCGGCCGGTGCCCGTTTGGCCTTTGGCCGCGCTTTCAGGTGCTCAAATTTGTCCTCTTCTGGATACTCCGTATCGAGGGCCTTTTCACCCCGGCGGGTCTTGGCTTCCAACTCTGGCAAGCGGTGGTAACTCTGCGGACCAACCACAAGATCGACAAGCGGCTGACGGCGCATAATCTCTTGCCCCTCAGCCTGCGCGACGCAGCCCGCCACGCCGATCTTCAGATCCGGATTGGCCGCTTTCAAACCCTTGTAGCGCCCAAGTTCTGAGTAGACCTTCTCCGCCGCCTTTTCACGGATGTGGCAGGTGTTGAGCAATATCAGATCCGCATCCTCAGGGGTCTGCGTCTCCTCATAGCCGGTCATGGCCTCGGCCATACGCTCACTGTCGTAGACGTTCATCTGACAGCCGTATGTCTTGATAAAGAGCTTTTTAGCCATGAGGGATCCAAGTTTGCGGGAGTGTGCTGCGGTGTAGCAAAGCGGCCTCTGCCTTGCAATGCACAGAAAATTAATCGAATCTGCCACAATGGCGCGCAGGATGACAGGACAACGCTATAGTTCACTGGATCATATGATCAGCGCCCACGCTTTCGGTGCGGGGCCCATCGCTGTGATCGTGGTGGAAGACGAGGTGGAGGTCGAGACGACTTTGCGCCACCATCTCAACTTGGCCTTTGAAGACGTGGTTGCCCTCATGCCGGATCGACTGCCGCTGGCCGCAGATCTCGCAAAAGACGTGATCCGCGCATGCTACGACACGGCGCAGGCCGACGCTCTTCCAAGTGCCATCAACCGATTGATGGATGCGCTCGACGGGCGGTGGATCTACTGTTGCTACAACGCTGAATACCTCTTCTTCCCGTTCTGTGAATCGCGCAGCGTGGGTGAGATGGTGAGATTTCACAGCGAAGAGCGGCGGGATGCGATGTTGGCCTACACCGTCGATCTTTACGCCGATGATCTCACTGCGAGCCCGGATGCGGTTTGCTTGGAAACGGCCCATCTTGATCGTGCAGGCTATTACGCCCTCGCGCGGGCGGGACCGGACGGCCCGAAAGAGCGACAGCTCGATTTCTTTGGCGGCCTGCGCTGGCGCTTTGAGGAACACGTGCCCGAGAACCGGCGCAAGATCGACCGCGTTCCACTCTTTCGCGCGCAGCGCGGGCTGCGCCTGAGATGGGACCATACGTTTGAGGAGGAAGAGCTCAACACATATGCGTGCCCATGGCACCACAACATCACCGCGGCGATCTGCTCCTTCCGCACAGCCAAAGCACTGCGCCGCAACCCTGGCAGCCGCGCCCAGATCGACAGTTTCGGCTGGCCCAATTCGGTGCCCTTTACCTGGCAGTCGCAGCAGCTTTTAGATCTCGGTCTCATTGAACCGGGTCAGTGGTTCTAGGCTCTGGAAACGAGTTCCGTAGCACCCCAGTGGACGCCTTGCGCCTTGAAGAAGTTGAGCGATCTGGCGTCCCTGAAGCCTCCCGTGCATATCCGCTTTTCTGGGCTGAGATTTGAACGGGCGCTGCCTCTCATTGTCGAGGCACCGGTATTTCGGAACCGGGCCAAAGCGAACCTTGTCCTCTAAAGCCCCATCACTTGGCCAAATGTCCTGGACCGCCCATCGGTGGAACGCGCCGGCCAGCACTTTGGCCCAACGCGCCTAAGCTCCATGAACAATGGGAAACCAGTCTTCGCGCAACCGGGCACCCGGGCGCATCCCATGACCGGGAAAGGGGGGAGAGGTCGGGCCTGGCCGCTCGACATAGCGCGCGTCGTCCCCGACCAAGCGCAGCGAGAACGCGCGGCGGCGTGCCGATGACGTATTGCCCCGCGCGCCATGCAGAATTGAGAAGTTGAAGGCCACCGCATCGCCAGGGGCCATGTGCCATTCGCGAATGTCCATGCCCTCCGCCTCCGGGTCCGGCACGGGCATGTAGGGCGCGGGATCAAAGAAAGGCTCATTCTTGGCCCACCGCGTGGGCAGAACCGGTTTTTCCCAGCGGTGAGAGCCTGCAACACAGCGCAATGTCGCATCAGTGACCGGGTCGAGCGGCGACCAAAAGCTGACGGTCTGCTGGCCCGCGACGAAATAGTAAGGCCCGTCCTGGTGCCAGGGCGTGGCCATCGACGTCCCCGGCTCTTTCACCAGAACGTGGTCATGGAAAAGTTGCACGGTATGGCTTTGCATGAGCGCCGCAGCCGCCGCGGCGACCTCTGGGGCCCGTGCGACCTCAGCGAACTCAGGGATGCGCTGCCAATTGCAATAGTCGTCGAAAAAAAGACCTGTCTCACCCGGCTTGTCATTGGTTGAAGCGTATGGCCCCGGTTCCGCCATGTTGCGCGCCACGCCTGCGCGCAAGAGATCTAGCCAAGGGGTGAACAGACCTCGCACCACAACAACGCCGTCGCGTGCAAAGGTCTCAATGTCTGCTTCGGCAACCGGTGAGGACTGAACAGGCAATTAAGCCTACAACGTCTTTTTGCGCAGCCGGATCACCACATCTACGGATGCAATCTCAGCACCCTCTGGCGCATCGGGCAACGACGCGATCACCAGATCGTCGGACGGCGCGTCAGACAACCGGCCCTCCTCTTCCCAGTAGAAATGCGGATGATCATGCGTGTTGGTGTCAAAATAGCTCTTTGAGCCATCCACGGTCACCTCTTGCAACAGGCCTGCATCGCAGAATGCGCTCAGCGTGTTGTAGACAGTTGCCAACGAAACCGCTTCGCCATGGCGTTTGGCCGCGTCGAACAAGCCTTCGGCTGTCACGTGCCGGTGCTTGCCATCGCCTACAAGAAGGCTCGCCAATGTCACGCGTTGGCGAGTGGCGCGCACGCCTCCCCCTTCGAGCCAGCGTGTGGCGTTCTCTTCATGAGTCTTATTCATTGATCGCTCCATCCGCGTCGCTCATGGTATATAGGGCGCTTTCCCCCCTATTTTCAATGAGAATCCGACATATTCACCGTGAACGGAGCGTTTCGGCAGACGCATCGCTCGGCAAAAGGTGCATGGTCTTGCGGGCGCAACCGACGCGGTGCTAGAGGGCGGGATGAAGTTTCGCCGCGCAGGAGTGCCGCCTCATGTCAGATTTTCCGACACGCTTTGACAAAGAAGCGCTTCTAAAGTGTGCGGCGGGAGAGCTTTTCGGGCCTGGCAACGCGCAACTTCCCGCCCCACCCATGCTGATGATGGACAGGATCACAGGCGTCTCCGCCGACGGCGGTGCCCATGGCAAAGGCCACATCGAAGCGGAATTCGACATCACCCCGGAGCTTTGGTTTTTCGAATGTCATTTCCCCGGCAATCCAATCATGCCAGGCTGCCTGGGGCTTGACGGGCTCTGGCAACTCACCGGCTTCAACCTCGGTTGGCGGGGGTGGCAAGGGCGCGGCTATGCGCTTGGCGTCGGCGAGGTGAAGCTCAAAGGGATGGTGCGCCCGGACCGCAAGATGCTGACCTACCGAATCGATTTCACCAAAGCCATGCAGACCCGCCGCCTGACGATGGGGGTCGCCGATGGCATCGTCGAGGCGGATGGCGAAGTGATCTATGACGTGAAAGACATGAAGGTTGCGCTGAGCGAAAGCTAGGGTCAGGACCCATTAATCCTGCACCACTGGCGATAAAACCTTGAGAGTTCAGTGGTTTGAGACATGCAGCAACGAACGGGTTCATTGCAAATGGCTCACGCCGCTGAAATGAAGCGGTTTTTCCGTCCTTCGGATTTGACGGATTTGACGGATTTTCCCCGTGAAGTGCGTCACATCTACATGAAATAGAACCACTATTTCTGCGCACATGCTCCTTCTCACGGGCAAAATCCGTCAAACCAGTAAAACAGGATTGATGGGCCCTGACCCTAGGCTTGCGCCGCCCCGGTGTCTCAGGGCTAAGCGCTTGCACCCGCTTGGCCCCATGGCCTAGATAGGGTCGAAATCGAAGGAGAGCCGCGCATGCGCCGCGTCGTCGTCACCGGACTGGGGATCGTCTCATCCATTGGAAACAACGCCGAAGACGTGACGGCGGCACTGCGGGCGGGCACAAGCGGCATCAAGGCCAGCCCGGAGATGGCCGAACACGGCTTTCGCAGCCAAATCGCGGGCACAATCGACATCGATCTGGCGGCCCACATTGACAAGCGCACGCTGCGTTTCATGGGGCCGGGCGCGGCCTATGCCTACATCGCGATGGAGCAGGCTATCGCGGACGCAGGGCTTGACGCAGCACTGATCAGCACCCCGCGCACAGGGCTCATTGCAGGCTCAGGCGGGCCATCCACCTCCGCCATGAAGGCCGCGCACGACACGGTTGGCAAGACGGGGGCCACCAAGCGTATCGGGCCTTTCGCTGTGCCCAAATGCATGTCCTCCACGATCAGCGCAAACCTGTCGACGGCCTTCAAGATCAAGGGCATCAACTACTCGATCACCTCCGCCTGCTCGACGTCGCTGCACTGCATTGGCTCTGCCGCAGAGCAGATCATGCTGGGCAAACAGGACGTGATGTTTGCGGGCGGCGGAGAAGAGCTTGATTGGACGCTCTCCTGCCTGTTTGATGCCATGGGGGCGATGAGCAGCAAGTACAACAACGCGCCCGCCCGCGCGAGCCGCGCCTTTGACGCAGATCGCGACGGTTTTGTGATCACCGGCGGCGGCGGCATCGTGGTGCTCGAAGAGCTGGAACATGCCAAAGCGCGCGGCGCTAAGATCTATGCCGAAGTGACCGGCTTTGCCGCCACTTCCGACGGACACGACATGGTGGCCCCCTCGGGTGAAGGCGGGGCGCGCGCCATGGCACTGGCGCTCGAGACCCTGCCCGCGGGCCGCAAGGTCAGCTACATCAATGCGCACGGCACCTCAACGCCCGTCGGTGACGTTGGCGAGATTGAAGCGGTCCGCAAGGTCTTTGGTCAAGGTCAGACGCCGCCGGTGAGTTCGACCAAATCCATGACCGGGCACGGCCAGGGTGCAGCAGGCGCAATGGAGGCGATCTTCTGCCTTCTCATGCTTGAACACGACTTTATCGCACCCTCCATCAACGTCGAAACACTCGATCCGGGGCTCTCCGCCGATGAGATCGCGGTCACGCGGATCGATGAGGCGGCCCTCGATTCCGTGATGACCAATTCCTTCGGGTTTGGCGGCACCAACGGATCAATGATCCTGTCAAAGTACCAGGGATAAGGGCGCGGCATGTCTGAGCTTCTCAAGGGCAAACGCGGCCTGATCATGGGGGTGGCCAACGACCGCTCCATCGCCTGGGGGATCGCCCGCGCGATGGCACAGGCGGGTGCCGAGATGGCCTTCACGTATCAGGGAGAAGCCTTTGGCAGCCGGCTCAGACCTTTGGCCGAGAGCCTAGGCTCGGATTTCATGGTCGATGTCGATGTCACCGATGACGCCTCGCTTGATCGTGCCTTCGGCGCTCTAGCCGCCCGCTGGCCCAACATCGATTTTCTTGTGCACGCGATTGCGTTCTCGGACAAATCCGAACTCACCGGACGGTTTATCAACACCACGCGTGCCAACTTTAAGCACTCGCTCGATATCTCCGCCTACAGCTTCATTGAGGTGGCGCGCCGCGCCCGTCCGATGATGCTTGAACACGGCGGCACGCTTATGACGCTCACCTATCAGGGCTCAAACCGTGTGGTGCCCAACTACAACGTCATGGGCGTGGCGAAGGCCGCGCTGGAAAGCGCCACCCGCTATCTTGCCAACGACCTTGGCCCGGATGGGATCCGGGTGAATGCCATTTCGCCCGGCCCGATGAAGACCCTCGCAGGCGCGGCCATCGGCGGCGCGCGGCGCACCTATAAGCACACCGGCCAAAACGCGCCGCTGCGCGCCAATGCGACGCTTGAGGCCGTGGGCGGAACGGCGGTCTATCTGGCCTCCGATGCCGGCGCCTGCACCACGGGGGAGATCATCCGCGTGGACGGCGGCTTTCACGTGCTTGGCATGCCGCAGCAAGAACACCTTTAGGCCCGTTGTTCACGCCAGCGCCACCGTCTGCCAGAGCCAGACCTTCAGTCCACCGTGGGGGATCGGCGCCCTTTGCTGTTGCCAGGGCAAGCCAGTGGCTTTGGCCAGACCGGGCTCTGATGTCACCAAAGCGATCCGCCAGCCCTTGAAATGGCTGCGCATCGTCTCTCCGAAGCGGCCGTAGAGCGCGTAGAGCATCTTTTTGGTGCCCACACGTCCACCGTAGGGCGGGTTCACGATCACCAAACCCGGTGGACCCGGCGGTGGCCGCGCCTCTGATGCGCCGTGGCACGCAAACCGCGTGACCTCTGAAAGCCCTGCCTGGGCCGCATTTGCCCTGGCCATTTGCACCGCCCCCTGATCTCGGTCCGATCCCCAAAAAGCAGTGGTCGGCGCTCGCGCACCCAGCGCTTGGCGCAAGTCCGAAAAACCCTCCGCATCAAAAGAGGCCAACCCCTCAAAAGCGAACGCGCGGCTCCGCCCCGGCTGCAGCCCCATCGCCATTTCCGCCGCCTCAATCACAAAGGTGCCCGCCCCGCACATCGGATCGAGCACCGGTTCGCCCATCGTATAGCCCGCGGCGCGCAGCATCAGCGCGGCAAGCGTCTCGCGCATCGGGGCTTTGCCCACCGCCTGCTTGTGCCCGCGGATGTGCAGTGCCGCACCTGAACTGTCCAGCGACAGCGTCACGCGGTTGTCCTCTATGCGCGCTTTGATGACCAGATCGGCAGTGGCCGACACTGGGATCCCATGGGTCTCGGTGAGCGCGGTCTCAATCCGCTGGGCCGCCGCTTTGGCATGATAGATCTTGGAGGCTTTGCAGGTCACCTGCACCCGCACGGGGACATCGCGGCGCAGAACCGCGCCCCAGGCAAACTGGCGCGCCCGCTTGTCAAGCTGCGCCAGATGAAACGCCATGAATGTCCCGATCCGCACCAAGACCCGGCTGGCCCCCCGCAGTTCCAGATTGGCGCGCCAGACATCTGTCCACCCCCCCGCAAAGACCACACCACCAGGCACGACCTGCGGTGCCGCAAAACCATAGGCCACCATCTCGTCGGCCAAGAAGGCCTCGAGCCCGGGCGCACAGACGCAGAATATCTCAAGCGGATCCTCCATGCCCCGTCCCTAACCGGTTCCGCGTGCCGCGTGAATCCCTAAGATCCCTGGCCGCTTTCGCCCAGTATCGTCAGCCATACCCCAAGACCACTGGTGTTTTCGGGCTTTTGCCCACCGCAGGACCGTGACACTCTAACAAGAGCACAGGAGATGCCGATGCCCATCACCACCTGCGTTTTTGACGCCTATGGCACGCTCTTTGACGTGGGGGCCGCCGCCCGGCAGGCCGCTTCAGAGCCCGATTTTGTCGCCATCCGGGACGACTGGATGGTTTTGGCCGAGCATTGGCGGCTCAAACAGCTTCAGTATTCCTGGCTGCGCGCCGTCGCTAAGGCGCACACTGACTTCTGGCAAGTCACGCAGGACGGCCTTGATTGGGCACTCGACAAGACCGGACACGCAGGCGATCCCGCGCTCAGAGAGCGGCTTTTGGCGCTTTATTGGGAGCTTCAGGCCTATGCCGAGGTACCCGACATGCTCGCCGCGCTGAAAGAAGCCGGACGCCGCACCGCGATCTTGTCCAATGGCGCGCCAGAGATGCTCGAAGGCGCGGTGCAGTCCGCCGGGATCCACGCGCTGCTCGACGTCTGTCTTTCTGTTGAGGCTGTCGGGATCTTCAAACCGGACGCCCGTGTCTACGATCTGGTCGGCCAGCATTTTGACTGCGCGAAAGAAGAGGTGCTTTTTGTCTCGTCCAACGGCTGGGACGCGGCGGCGGCCACTGGCTACGGCTTTCAAACCGTTTGGGTGAACCGCGCTGAAGAACCCCAGGATCGCCTGCCCTGGACCGCGGCACACACGCTGCACGACCTGACCGGGATCCCGGCACTGGCGGGCGTGTAATGGCGGTGTTTCAAACCTCAGACGGGCTCAACATCTACTATGAGGAGACGGACGCGGGCCTGCCGATCCTCTGTCTGCCTGGCCTCACCCGCACGACGGCGGATTTCGACGACGTGACCCCGCACCTTGCTGGCAACCGGGTGATCAAGATGGAGTACCGCGGGCGCGGCCGCTCGGACTTTGACCCCAATTGGCAGAATTACAGCCCTGAGGTGGAGGGGCGCGACGTGCTGGAACTCCTCGGCCATCTCGGCCTTGCTAAAGTTGCGATCTTGGGCACGTCGCGCGGCGGGCTGATCGCCATGGGCCTCGCCGCGCTGGTCAAAGACCGCCTCTTGGGCGTAGCGCTAAACGACATCGGCCCTGTCATCGATCCGCAGGGGATCGCCTTTATCCTCAGCTATCTGGGTCGCAACCCTGACGCCAAAACCCATGCTGAGATGGCCGCGGCCCTGGCCCAAGTGTTTACCGACTTCCAAGGGGTCCCGGAGGAGCGCTGGCTGCGAGAGGCGCGCAACAACACCATCGAGACGCCTGAGGGGCTCGAGATCCGTTATGACCCGAGGCTGCGCGACGCCGTGGAGGCCAGCATCGGCGCGCCGCTGCCCGATCTTTGGCCGGTCTTCGATGCGCTGGCGGGCCTGCCGCTCTGCACAATCCGCGGCGGCAATTCAAAGCTTCTGACCGCTGAAACACTGGCGGAGATGGCGCGCCGCCGTCCCGACATGATTGCGGCGACGGTGCCCGGCCGTGGGCATGTGCCCTTTCTCAATGAACCCGAGGCGGTCGCGGCCCTGCAGGCGTGGGTGGGACAGATGCAATGAACATCGAGATGATCCGCGCCGCAGCCACGCGGTTGGCGGGCACAGCCCGCGAAACGCCGCTGTTGAACTGCCCCTTCCTAGATGAGATCGCGGGCCGCCGGGTTTGGGTCAAACCCGAATGCCTACAACACACCGGCAGCTTTAAGTTTCGGGGGGCCTGGTCAGCGCTCTCCGCACTGGACCCCGCGACCCGTGCCAAGGGGGTGATCGCTTTTTCCAGCGGTAACCACGCGCAGGGCATCGCCCTCGCCGCGCAAAAGCACGCGGTGCCCGCCGTGATCGTGATGCCCGCCGACAGCCCTGCGCTCAAACTGCAAAACACGCGCGCTTACGGCGCGGAGGTAATCACCTATGACCGCGCTCATGAGGACCGCGATGAGATCGGCGCGCGACTGAGCGATGAGAGGGGGCTGACGCTGGTCAGACCCTTCGATGAGCCGCTGGTCATCGCCGGGCAAGGCACCTGCGGGCTTGAGATCGCCGCCCAGGCCAAAGCGGCAGGCATTGAGGCGGCAGATGTCGTGGTCTGTTGCGGCGGTGGCGGATTGACAGCAGGCATCGCGTTGGCGCTGGCGGCGGATGGCCCTGGCCTGCGCGTGCGCCCCGCAGAACCCGAAGGCTTTGACGATGTCACCCGCTCTCTCAAGAGCGGCGCGATTGAGCACAACGCGCAGATGACCGGCAGCATTTGCGACGCGATCATCACGCCCCAACCAGGTCAGATCACCTTTCCGATCATGCAGCGCCTGTGCGGGCCGGGGCTTGTGATCACCGAGGAGGAAGCGCTGCGGGCCATGGCCGAGGCCTGGAACCGGCTCAAGCTCGTCGCCGAACCGGGCGGGGCCGTGGCCCTGGCCGCCGCCCTCTACCGCCGGGATGAGATCGACGGGGCGGACGTTATCGTCACCATCTCCGGCGGCAATGTCGATCCCGCCATGTTCGCCCGCGCGTTGGAGACCTGCTCTTGACCGCCTGCACCATCGCCAGCTTCAACGTCAAAAATCTGATTGGCCCGGACCAGGAATACTACCGTTTCCAATCCTACACGCCCGAAGAATACGCCTGGAAAGAAGACTGGCTCGCTGATCAAATCGCCACGCTCAACGCGAATGTCATTGGTTTTCAAGAGATTTTTGAGGAGGACGCGCTCAGGTCGACCGTGGCCCGGGCGGACCGTCTGGGCCGTGCGAGCAATGCTCAGACGGTGCCAGGACCTGACAAGCGCTACCGCAAGCGCGCGATCTTTCAGCATTTGGCCTATCACGATTACGCTGACGCTGCCCTCGCCTTTGCCCCCAACCTGCACGACACTGGCAAATCGGGTGCACGGCGGCCGGGGCTCGCGATCCTCTCGCGGCTGGGCTTTGCCGAAGATCCGCAGATCATCCAAGATCTGGGCACCCCGCTTGATATCCCCTTTGGCACGCTGGGCGGCGAGGACGGTGGCTTTTTCCGCATCCGCGCGCTGAGCCGCCCAATCCTGCAGGCGCGCGTGCCCATGGGCGGGCATATCGTGAGCGTCTTTAACTGCCACCTGAAATCAAAGCTGGGAGAGTACCCGCGGCCCGAGGGTGCTGAGTTTGCGCCCGAGGCGGATCTGACGCACTACGATCCTCTGGGCCGCGCAATGGGCGCTGCGCGCGCCGCTATGCGGCGCATGGCTGAGGCTTGGGTCTTGCGCAAAGCGGTTGTGGCGGAGCTCAAGCAGAACCGCCCCGTCATCGTGCTGGGAGATTTCAACGACACCGAGACCGCCGTCAGTTCTGAGATCGTGAGCGGGGAAGCACCTTTCAAAAACTACGGTTGGATGCTGCGCCACGACGCCCAGCACCGCAACGATCGCTACACGGAGACAGAGGCGCGCCAGATCACCGAGGACATTGAGGCGCTGCGGCTGCATGCTGCGGAAAAGCTCTTTGTGCGCAAATCTCTGCGCGACATGATCTTCACCTCAGCCTTTGGCGGTGTCTATGACAGCATCGATCAAATCTACCTCTCCCGCCACTTCATGCCCTACTGGCCTGCGCATGTGGGCGATATGACCTATTTCAGCGTGCTCAACGACCATCTCACCGACGGCAGCCACGCGGAAGCTCCCTACAACAAACTTGCCTCCGATCACGGGCAAATCATGGCGACACTCAAAATGCGAGACCCCACGTGATGCAGATGTTCGACACCGGCGCGGTGCGCCTTCACTATCGTCTGGAGGGTCCCGCGGATGGCCCCCCCGTGGTCTTTGCCAATTCGCTTGGCACGGACATGCGGCTTTGGGACCAGATCTTGCCGCTCTTGCCAAGCGGGCTGCGCATCCTGCGCTATGACAAACGCGGGCACGGCCTCTCCTCCTGCCCCCCCGCGCCTTACTCGATGGGCGCGCTTGTGACGGATGTTGAGCGGCTGATGGAGCATGTGGGCATGAAACAGGCCGTTTTTGTCGGCCTCTCCATTGGCGGCATGATCGCCCAGGGTCTTGCCGCCAAGCGCCTTGATCTGGTGCGCGCCATCGTCCTTTCCAACACCGCCGCCCGGATTGGCACGACCGAGATCTGGGATAGCCGGATCGCTGCGGTGGAGAAAGACAGGATCGAGGCGCTGGCCGATGCGGTGATGGAGCGTTGGTTTTCCGCCGCTTTCCGCGCCACGCCCGCGCTGGAGCTCTGGCGCAATATGCTCGTGCGGGGCGAAGACGCAGGCTATGTCGGTTGCTCTGCCGCCATCTCCGGCACCGATCTGATGTCGCCCACCAGCGGGCTGCGGCTGCCGACCTTGGGCATCGCGGGGTCGGACGACGGCTCCACCCCACCCGATCTGGTGCGCGAGACAACCGATTTGATCCCAGGGTCGACGTTTCATCTCATCCGCAAGGCAGGCCACCTGCCCTGCGTTGAGCAACCAGAAGAATACGCCAGCGTATTGTCAAATTTTCTCAGGAGTGTCGGCCATGTCTGATCGTTACGACCGCGGCATGGAGGTGCGGCGCGCCGTCTTGGGCGATGCCTATGTCCGCCGCGCGCGCGCGAGCACCTCGTCAGAGAGCGCCGCTTTTCAGGAGCTCATCACCGAAGAGGCGTGGGGCACCGTCTGGGCCTCGGATGCGATCTCTCGGCGCGAGCGTTCGATGCTCACCCTCGCTCTGCTCGCGGGCCTGGGCAATTTTGAGGAACTTCGGCTGCATCTGCATGCCGCCCGGCGGACCGGCTGCAGCAAAACCGACGTCATGGAGGTCTTCCAACACGTTGCGATCTATGCCGGTGTGCCGCGCGCCAACCATGCGATCAAAATCGCGCAAGAGATCTGGGCCACGCATCAGGAGAATGACCGCTGATGGGGGCAAGCGTCTTTGAAAGCCCGCTCTACGATCAGCTTTTTGCCACGGGCGAGGCGGGGCGGCTCTTCTCGGACAGCGCAGGCGTGCGCGCGATGCTGCTCGTTGAAGGCGCGCTGGCCAAGGTGCAGGGCGCGCTCGGCGTGATCCCAGAGCTCTCTGCCGCTGCGATCCATCGCGCCAGCATGGAGGTCCAGGTGGATCCCGGCGCGCTCTCTGAAGCCACCGGGCAGAACGGTGTGCCGGTCCCCGGCCTCGTGGCGGCCTTCCGCGCTGAGATGAACGCGCCGGAACATGCGGCCTTTGTGCATTGGGGGGCAACCTCACAAGACATCATCGACACCGCTTTGATGCTGCGACTGCGCCAAGCGCTTGCCCTGGCAGAAGCAGATCTGAAAACCCTCATCACCAGCCTCGGCACGGCGGCAGAGGCGCATGCCCATGTGCCCATGGTCGGGCGGACCTACGGCCAACAAGCCACACCCACGACCTGGGGGGGCGTCTTGGCAAGCTTCGGCACCCCGCTGATCGATGCCTTAGCCCAGCTTGACGATCTGCGAGACAGCGCGCTCTGGGTCTCCCTTTCTGGAGCAGCGGGGACCGCTTCTGCACTCGGACCGCAAGCGGCTGAGACGCGCGCTGCCCTCGCCCGTGCCCTCGGGCTTGGCGACCCCGGGCGGTCCTGGCACACCGACCGCACGCCGATCTTGCGCATCGCCGATTGGCAGGGGCAGGTGCTCGCCCCGCTCGGGGCCTTTGGTCAAACCCTGATCGGGCTGTCGATGAGCGAGCTGGGTGAGGTGAATTTGAGCAGCGCGGGCGTCTCATCCACGATGCCGCAAAAGCAAAACCCCGTTGGGCCCTCCGCGCTCGTTGCGCTCAACCACCACTTCGCCGGGCTGCGCAGCACGCTTGGGGCCGCCGCTCAGCACCAGCATCAGCGCGACGGTGCCGCCTGGTTCACGGAATGGATGGCGGTGCCGGGCCTCAGCCTCTGTTGTGCCGCTGCGCTGCAGCACGCCAAGCGGCTGGCAGACGGCGTGACCCCGCGCCCCGTGCACATGCATGCGGCCTTGGATGGCAATCTGGGGCTCATCCACGCTGAAGCGCTCAGCTTTGCCCTTTCTGAGACAATGCCGCGACCAGAGGCCCAGGCCATTACCAAAAAGCTCTGCTTAGAAGCACGCGATAAGCGGGTGCCGCTGAAAAAGCTCGCGCAAGCGGCCTATCCGCAGATCACCGATGCGGTCTTTGACGCCCATGCAAATGTTGGCACCGCCCCGGACGAGGCGCTCGCCTTTGCCGCGCGCGCCAAGAAGGTCGCAGGCTGATGCGCCCTGCGGTCATCGTGGTCATGCTGACCGTCATGATCGACGCCATGGGCATCGGCCTGATGGTGCCCGTGATGCCGGATCTCATTCGAGAATTGAACGGCGGCACGCTGAGCCAAGCCGCCCTTTGGGGCGGCATCCTCACCACGAGCTTCGCCGTGATGCAGTTTCTCTTTGGCCCAACGATGGGCAGCCTTTCTGACCGCTTTGGCCGCAGACCGGTGCTGCTGACCTCGCTCATGGTGATGGCTGCGGATTACGTGGTGATGGCGCTCGCGGGCAGCATCTGGCTCCTTTTTGCCGGGCGCATCGTCGGCGGGATCACCGCCGCCACGCAATCCACAGCTTATGCGTATATGGCCGATATCTCCGCCCCCGAGGAGCGCACGAAGAACTTCGGCCTGATCGGCGCGGGCTTTGGTCTGGGCTTTGTGCTGGGCCCGCTGATGGGCGGGCTTTTGGCCGAGTACGGCACGCGCGCGCCCTTCTGGGCGGCGGCAGCGCTGGCCTTTGGCAACGGGCTTTTGGGCTGGGTCGTGCTCTCCGAGACGGTGGTGGCCGAAAAGGTGCGCGCCTTTGATTGGCGGCGGGCCAATCCGCTGGGCGCCTTCCGGCATCTTGGGAAACTGCCGGGCGTGCGGCTCTTGCTCTTGGTCTATTTCCTCTACAACGTTGCATTCGCGGTCTACCCATCGGTCTGGTCCTACTTCGGTCAAGAACGCTTTGGCTGGTCCCCGGCGATGATCGGGATCTCTCTGGCCTCCTTTGGCTTTTCCATGGCGCTGATCCAAGCAGGGGTGATCCGGCTTGTCGTGCAGCGCCTGGGAGAGACCGGCACGGTCATCTTCGGCCATGTCTTTGCGATCGTCACGTATCTGGTGATCGGGCTCATCAGTTCGGGCACCTTGGCCCTGATGCTGACGCCGATCTCCGCCCTCGCCGGGGTGATCCCGCCTGCGCTCTCCGGCATGATGTCGCAGCGCACCCCCGATGATGCGCAAGGCGAACTGCAGGGCGTGCTGACCTCCGCCTCATCGCTCGCCATGATAATCTCACCGATTATGATGACATCCACCTTTGCCTATGCCACGTCCCCCGGCGCACCGATCTACCTGCCCGGGGCCCCTTTCTTGCTGGCGCTTGGGCTATCGGTCATCGCCCTCAGCATCTTTACCCTGCACCGAAACACAGCCGCGCGATTGGAGGCGCAATGAAGCTACAGGACCTCGACATCATCGTCACCGCGCCCCCCGCCCCGGGCTGGGGGGGGCGCTATTGGATCTTGGTCAAACTGACGACGGACACGGGCATCGTGGGCTGGGGCGAATGCTACGCCGCCTCTGTGGGACCGGACGCGATGCGCCATGTGATCGGTGACGTCTTCGCGCGCCACATGGCGGGGGAGAACCCTGAGAACATCGAGTTGATGTTTCGCCGCGCATATTCCTCGGGCTTTACGCAGCGGCCTGATCTGACCGTGATGGGGGCCTTCTCGGGGCTTGAAATCGCCTGTTGGGACATCCTGGGCAAGGACCGCGATCGCCCGGTCTACGCACTGCTCGGCGGGTGCATGAACGCGCGGGTGCGCGCCTACACCTACCTCTACCCGCTGGCGCACCACGACATGACCGCCTTTTGGACAGCGCCCGACATGGCGGCAGAGGCAGCAGCAGATTGCGTCACGCGCGGCTACACAGCGGTGAAGTTTGATCCCGCGGGACCCTACACGCTGCGCGGGGGCCACAGCCCCGCCATGCGCGACATCACTCAGTCTGTCGCCTTTTGCAAAGCGATCCGGGAGGCTGTGGGCGACAGGGCGGATCTCCTCTTTGGCACCCACGGGCAATTCAGCACTGCGGGAGCCATCCGGCTGGGCCAAGCGCTGGAGCCCTATAGCCCGCTCTGGTTTGAAGAGCCGATCCCGCCTGACAACATCGCCGAGATGGCCAAGGTCGCTGCCGCCGTGCGCATCCCCGTGGCCACCGGCGAGCGGCTGACCACCAAGGCGGAGTTCGCTGCCGTCCTGCGCGCGGGTGCTGCAACGATCCTGCAACCTGCCCTGGGCCGTGCCGGAGGGATTTGGGAGATGAAAAAAGTCGCCGCCCTGGCCGAGGTTTTCAACGCGCAGATGGCACCGCATCTTTACGCCGGTCCGGTGGAATGGGCGGCCAACGTGCATCTGGCGGTGAGCATCCCCAACCTCTTGATCGCTGAGACCATCGAGACACCGTTTCACGATGCGCTGATCAGAGGGAGCATCCGGGTGGAAGACGGCTTCATCCCTGCCCCCAGCGCACCGGGGCTGGGCATCGAGGTCGACGAGGATCTGGCGCGCGCGCATCCCTCTAGCGGCGACGGGCTGCACCTTGAGATGCAGGAAGCGCCCTGCGACTACGTGAACGGCAATGCCTTTGAGGGCGGCGCGCCGGCACCAAAATCTCAGAGTTAAATCAAAAACGCTGAAACAGGTCCAAACACCAAAGCGTCGTACCTTAAACTTGAGATAAATCGCTCCGAATAATGCACCCGCGCAGCAGGCACTGTTGTGCCGCGCCGTTCCGCCCCGTCATGCCGGAGGCGTGCTTGCAGCACGACGGGGCGGCGCGATTGCGCCACCCCTCGGAATGGCGCTTCTAAATGTCTGTTGAGTGTCTCAGGTTTAAGGCGAGTTGGTTTAAGCTGAGGCTATGTCCGCGAGGCCTCAAAGGCCGCCCAAGCTGTTTCGAACTCGGCAAAGCTGATCTCTTTGCCCTTCACCGCGTCGAGCACCACCCGCTCTGAGGCGAAAAGCTTGGTGATCGCCGCTTCCAGCACCGGCACCACGTTTTCGGGGATCACCAGCGCGCCGTGCCGGTCGGCATGCACCAACGCACCTGGCGCGACGGTCAGGCCCTTGATCTCTACCGGCAGATCAAAGTCCACCACATAGACAAACCCATGGCTCGGCCCGATGGACCCGGCCACCACTGGAAAGCCCTCTGGCAAATCGCCCAGATCGCGCATCACCCCGTCGGTCAGTGCTCCAGAAAGCCCAAGCGCCTTGTGCACGGATGTGTTGATCTCTCCCCAATAGGCACCAATCGCCTCTAAGCCATCGAGATCTTGCACCACCGCAACCCCGGGGCGCGGGCCCTCGGACATGTATTTGTAGTACGCCATGCGCCGCGCCTTGATCACATCCGCAGGTTCTTCCGGCGGGGCCACAGCGCGGATGCGGGCTGTGCGCGCATAGCCCACCATGGCCTCCCCCGGCGCGGAACAGAGCATCGTGCCGCGGGTGAAAGCATCAAAACCGCGCTTGCCCTGGGCCACTTCAATCGCGTTGCACACGGTCGGCGTATCCACACGGGCCAGAAGCTTAAACAGAGCCTCGCTCATACCCGCTCTCCGGCCATGCGCGTGCCTTCAACCAATGCCGCAAGCTTGGCGTAGGCGATATCGGGGTCCACGGTGCCAAAGCCCGCAAAAGTGCCAAACCCGCAGTCCGAGCCCGCTATCACCCGCTCCGGCCCGACAATCTGAGCAAAGCGTTCCACCCGTTGCGCGACCACTTCCGGGTGCTCGACAAAATTGGTGGTGGTATCGACAACGCCGGGCACCAGCACCTTATCCGCCGGGATATCCGCTTTGCGGTCGCGAAAGACCGTCCACTCATGCGCGTGGCGCGGGTTCGAGGTCTCAAAGAGGACATATCGCGCCTTGGTCGCCATCAGCGTGTCAAAGACCACCGCCATGTCGATGTCGCAAACATGCGGCCCCTCATAATTGCCCCAGCAGATATGCACCCGCACCTGCTCTTGCGGCACATTCGCCAGCGCATGGTTCAGCGCCTCGACATGCGCGCCCGCGATCTTCAGAAATTCCGCATCAGAGAGATCGGCAAAGAGCATGTGGCGCGAGAGCGCGAGATCTGGGCAATCAAGTTGCAGATCCAGACCTGCCGCCACGATGGTCTCGTACTCCTCCTTCATCGCATCCGCCAGCGCGGCCAGATAGGCCTCCCGCGTCGCATAGTGATCGTTTTGCAGGAAGAGCGAGATCACCCCAGGCGAGGCCGCGTTCATAAACCCGCGCTTGGCCCCATGCGCGGCCATGCCCGCCTTGAGGTTGGCGATGTCCTTTTGTAGCTCCCCCTGCCCCTTGCTCTTGACCGGGCCGGTGCACATTGGCCGCGCGTATTGAGGGGTGCCGCCGCCCTCGGCGAGGCGTTTCAGGAACCCCGGAAACTGCTTGAGATCGGCGGGGGCATTGCGCGGGCTGTCGCCTGAAAACCCGGTGTAGCGGTCCTTGACGTAGGTGGCATAGCTGATCTTGGAGGTCTCGCCGTCGCTGACAATGTCCACCCCCGCCGCCACCTGGCGTGCGACCGTCTCTGAGACCGCCGTACCCATCGTCGCATCAAAAGCATTTTCGTCAAATTGCTCATGATTTTCGCGTGCGAAAATAAAGTCCACAACCTCTTGATTTCGCGGCAGTGAGCCGGTGTGGGTGGTGAGGATGGTCATGTCGGGACCCTTTCTTGTGCTGTCTTACGGGACCTGAACAAAGGCCGTTCCATTCCAAAGCCATGGCACAGAGCAATCGATCTGGCCACAGACGCTGGCTGTACCTCCCATGCCCAGACCCATGCGACCACTGCGGTGGGTGACGATCTCCAATCGGGTGGCCAGCCGCGTGTCGCTCAAGGCATAGCCTCGCGAAGACAAAAAGACGTCAAATTGGCAATTGGCCGCCCCGCAAAAATTGCGCAGACGCTGGCCGTTGCAGGTGATAGTGCCCCAGTCCATCACGACATCCGGCGCGCCGTCCGCATCGAGATCGCCAGCCTTCAGCGCGCCTTGCGGAAAACCCGCGCTGCCACGGCACTGCTGGTTGGCATAGGCCTGCAGGCTCGCGGGCAGGGCAAAGCCTGCTTGAGCAGGGGCAGCGGCAGGGCGCGCGGGTGCGGAGGGCGTGCCGCCAACGCCCGGCGGTGTGGGCAGCCCGATGGCGTTCCAGCTTGAAATGCAAGCGTCTTGGATCTCTTTCAGACCCGTCGCAAGTCCCGCCACGGGCAACTCCCAGGCATGCGCGGTGCCGACCTGCAGCACCAGGCGCCGCGCTGATTTTAGCGCTGTGACCATGGGATCCCCCATCGGCAGAATGACCTGCCAGGTGCCCTCCAACTCGTTGCGCACGACCGGTGGCAAGCGGTAGCCGGTGCCGTCGACAAAGAGGATCATCTCAACCTCTAGAACGGTGGGCTCGACGGGGACAAGCGCCTGCATGGCCTCAAAAAGGTAGTGCCAGGGCTGGCCGACATTGACCGTATGCCATTGGCTCGCCACGATCGGGGCGTTTTCAGGCGCGCGGGCGTAGCACGACAAATGCGCGGCACCTGCAAGTGACAGCACACTGCTGTGATAGACGTCATCGCGCGCGATCTTTGCCGTCCAGTCTTGGGCGGCGCTCGATGTCGCGAGCATCAAAAGCACGCCGATGAGGCCAGCAATCCGCATCTTAGCCCGACCAAGTGAGGCCAGCAGGATCGCCCGTGCCAATGACATGATAGAGCGCGGCTTCACCGGTCATTGAGGGCACCGCCGCATGAGGGAGGTTTTCTGGCACCGACATGGTGTCTCCGGGGGCCAGCGTCGCCTGTCCACCCTCCCAAGTGATCCGCCAATGACCGCGCACGGGCATCAGGACGGAGGGCAAATCATGGGCATGTTGCGTCTCGCTCGCGCTGGCGCGGGTGACAAAATCCACCTCAAAGCCTGGCTTGTCGCGGATGATGCCCGTCTCACCAATGACCTTGACGGGCTTTTCGCCGCCAATGGCCATCATATCGTTGTAGCGCCGCACATAGCCGCCCACGACCTGCATGGGGCTGGGCTCGGGGAAAGCTTTGAGTTCTTCATCACTCAAAAGCGGCATGGGCTTCACGCCCTCGGGCAAGTCCTCGCCCTTTTTGCTGTCATAGAGCTTGCCGTTCTCGCCCAGCACCAGCCCGTGATCCGTTGCATCCTCAATCACCTGGGGGGCCCAAATCACGCCGCCGCCCGCGTCATCCCCGCCCAGGATCGCCATGATCATCCCGTAATCCGTGCCGATGTTCTCAAAGCCCCGGAAGATGCCGGTGGGAATGTTAAAGATGTCACCCTCTTCCAGCACCACCTCACCAGCGGTGCCATAGCGGCCCCAGAAAAACCGCCAACGGCCCTTGAGCACAAAGAACACCTCCGCCGTGCGGTGGCTGTGCAGTGAGTTGCGGCACTTGGGCGGTTGGCCCGCCGCCCCGATGTTAAAGCCATGCGGCAGCGTGATGTGCACGTGTTGGTCCGGGCTTTCCGATACACCGCCCCCGATGATGGTGAAGTTCTCTTTCTGGTCACTGCCCGGCGTGTGGGCGTCGATAAAGGCGGTCTTGCAGGGCTGCAATTCGCCGTATCTGACGATGCGGTGTTCAATTTCTTGCACGTTCATGTGTCGTTCCTCAGTTGCGCCCGCAACTGGGCCACCTCGGCCTCAAGCTCTGCGGTGCGATTTTCCAGTCGGGTGATCTCTGGCCCAATCAGCGCGTTGATCTCTTCGGTGTCAAACCGGCGGGTGATGTACTTGGGGCAGTTCCAATCCCACGCCGCGATGCGGATCGTCATGACCCGCTGCACCTGTCCCTGCCCTTCGGTGGCCAGCTGCGCGGCCAGATCCGGCGCGTCTTCCGCGTTTTGCAGGCGCGCATGCCCCAAAAGCTTCAGCCGTGCTTTGCGCGGGTAGTCCATCGCAAAAAGCGAGACGCGGTCGTCCGTAGCCAAGTTGCCCTTGGTGATCAGCTGCCTATTGCCGACGTAATCAGCAAAGCCGATGGTGAAGGGATCCAGGATCTGCACAAAGCCCTTCGGGCCGCCGCGGTGCTGGACATAGGGCCAGCCAGAACTGCTGATTGAGGCGATATAGAGCGTGGTGCGGGTGCTGAGAAAGTCCTGCTCCGAGCGGCTGAGCGGCTCGTCCTGCTTGGCCGCGTAGCGGGCATCATAGCTGCCTTTCGCCCCGATGCGGGCCTGTTCGGCCTCCACCTCGGGCGTGAACAAGATATCAGCGTAGGACGTCATAAACTCTCCGAAGCTCATCGGTGGGCTGCCGCCCCCTCATCGCGAAGACGCGGCGACAGCCGTGGGATGAGCGCTACCCCGTCTGCAGTAAGATCTGCTTCCAGATCATGGCCTCATCAAACAACGTGTACTCCCGCCGCAAGCCCCAAGGCCCAAACTCCGCATGGCTGACCCCCAGAACATAGACCTCCTTACCGCTGGGCGTGCCGAAGGCACCCCAACCGTCGTGCCGCCCATGCAGTGACCAGCGTATCGCGGCGCGCGGCGGCATCAAAGGATCGTCGCGCCCGATCACATGGTGGATCTCGAAAGCGGCGTTGGGCAACGACGCGCGCAGCCCCACCCAGAATTGATCCACCGAGGCGTGGCTGTGCCCCGTGACGCCGCCCGGATAAGCGGTGACAACCGCCCGGTCGTATTCGGCGGGGATCAGAGCCATGTCAGCCCCCATGATCCCGGTCAGGATCTCGGCGTACTTCTGGCCCCAGGCATTGTCATTGCCCTTGCCCTGATAGGGACCCTGCTGATCTATCACCGGCGTCAGGGGCTTTACACAGGCCTCCGGCCCGCCTTCACGTTCAATGAGATCGGCGGCGTACTGCTTGGGGTCCCAACCCATCTGGCGCACAATTGCGCCCTGATCCCGAATGAGCCACTCATCGTTGATCTGATTGTTGATCGCGTGACAATCCGCCAGGATCCGGTAGATCAGTTTCGTACCCGTCGCCTTGCCGTACATCCCGTCGTTCAGATGCGTCGCCGTCGATAAGAGCCGATGCGATGAGAGCATGCCGGTCTCCGGAGTGCCCGACCAAATGACATCCTCACCCAAAAGCGTGCGGTCCGGAAACTCCGCCAGCGTCGCCAGCGTCGCGGCAATGACACTGCCATTGCCCACCACGACGGAGCCGGGCGAGCGCACCACAATGTCATCCGCATAGTACCGGTGCAGCGTCGCGATCCCGCGATCCTCCCAAACCTCTTTGGTGATCCCAATGATGTAATCGGGGAAGTCTTTGAACTTGGGGTCAAACCCTTGCATGTGCGTATCCTTCGGGTCTGCGCGCAGAGCTGCGCACCATTAGCGGACCATCGATGCAGATCCGCCGCGCGGGCGTGTCAGCATCCTCAATCCGCGACAAGAGCTGGGCGATGGCCTGCGCCACCATCTCATTCGCGCGCTGGCGCACCGTTGTCAGGCTGTAGCTCGCCCAAGACGCCAACGGCACGTCATCATAGCCCACCACGGAGACCTCGCTCGGCACCGCAATGCCCAGTTCAAAGCGCAGCACATCCATCACAGCAAAGGCCATGTGATCATTGGCGACAAAGACAGCATCGGGGGGCGCATCGCGATCAAACATCTGCCGCGCCGCGCCCTGCGCACCGTCAAAGCTGAAGTTCCCGATGGTGCGCGCAACAACCCCCAGCCCCGCAGCCCTGAGCCCCGCCTTGAAGCCAGCCTCCCGGTCCACTTGGGTCGAAGCACCCTCCCATCCCGCGATGTGCCCGATCCGGTGATGCCCGCCAGCAACCAGAAACTCCGCCAACTTGCGCCCTCCCGCCACGTTGTCAGAGGTCACGCTTGAGAGCCGGTCGTCAAACTGATCGCGGTTAAAGAGCACAATGGGAATGCCCGCATCCTCGCAGCGCCGCGTCAGGTCATTGGATATCCCGACCGAGGCGATGATGATCCCGTCCACCTGATAGTCCAACAGTTCATCGATCACCGTCTGGGTCGCTTCACTGTCGTTTGACGCCATGAAGACCAGCACATGATAGCCCTGCTCCTGCAGTGACTTCGAGAGCTTTTCGATCGCCTCGGGGTAGAACTGGTTCTCCAGATAGGCCACCACGAGCCCGATGATCCGGCTGCGCCCGGTGATCAACCCGCGCGCCAGCACGTTGGGCCGGTAGCCCAATTCCCGCGCCACGGCGCGCACCTTCGCGGCGGTGGCTGGGCTGACGCTGGCCCCCGGGGTGAAGACGCGGCTCACCGCAGACCGGCTCACGCCCGCCTTCTCGGCCACATCCACTGAGGTGATCTTGGCCATCAGCCCGCCGTCCAGCCCCCGTCGATCAACATTGAGGTGCCCGTGACCATCGCCGAGGCGTCGGAGGCCAGAAAGAGCGCCGCCCCCATGATGTCCTCCACCTCCGCCACCCGCGGCAGCTTGATCTTCTCCATGATCCAGGCGGTGCTCTCCGGGTTTTGAAACGTGGCCTCGGTCAGCGCCGTGCGCACAAAGGTGGGGCAGATCGTATTGATCCGCACCCCCGCCTTGCCCCATTCGATGGCCATGGCCTTGACCATGCCCTCCACCGCATGTTTTGACGCGCAGTACATCGACCGCTCAATGCCGCCGACATGCCCCATCTGGCTCGAGATGTGGATGATCGAGCCCGGCTTGCCCGCCGCCATCAGGGCCTCCGCCGCCCGCGCCGAGAGAAAGTAAGCCCCCTTTACGTTGAGCGCCATGACGACATCGAAATCCGCCGCCGTCGCCGCCACTGCCGCGGCATGCCGGGCAACACCTGCTGAATTGAGCACGATATCGTAGGGCGCGTCAAAAGCCTCAGCAATGGCTACGACATCCGACTGGTCAAAAGGCAGCGCCTCGGCTGACCAACCGGCGGCCTTAAAGTCCGCGACAGCCTCGGCCAACACCTCCGCCCGCCGCGCGGCCAGAACCACATGCGCCCCCGCCGCGGCGAGGGCCGCCGCACAACCCAAACCAATGCCGGAAGAGGCCCCAGTCACCAGCGCGCGCTTGCCTGTCAAATCAAAGGAAGGCGTCACCGGCAGGCTCACAGCGCCGTCCCCGTTTCCGGATCGAACCCACCGCGCGCCTTGTTGAACTCGCGCATGCGCGCCAAAACATCGACGCCAATCTGGTCATACATCTGCAACAGATCCACCATGACCCAGTTTTCACGAATGAGCCCGCCTTCAACCCGCCAAAAATCAAGGCTGCGCATCTCGATCTTCTTGTCCACCGGCGGGATCCCCAGCCAGCCTCCGTGGGTGATGGTCTGATACATATCCGGCCAGCCGGTGACAGCCGCGTAATTCCGGTCACCGAAAAAGTGATAGATGATGTCCTCCACATACTGCCCCCGGTCCGGCATCGCGTTCAAAAACGGGATCTGATGCCACTGGCGAAAGCCGCGCTGCCCGCGCCCCGTGCCAATCCCGGCAGGCCCGTACCAGGTCATGCGTGGATGCCAAAAGCGGTCCATCTGCATCACTTCCGGCCCGCCCTGGCTGGGGTGCAGCTTCAAATGATCCAACATATCAACGATGTGCTGGCAGGTCTCGGCACCTGCCTCAGCGTCATAGGGTCCGGCTACAATCCCATCCGCCGTGGCGGGTGCCGGCACATGCCACTCGCGCCCCAGCGACGGCTGCATCGGCCAAGCCCCCGCCTGCATCATCACTTCGGGAATGTCCCACAGCGCTTGCATCTCCACCACCTTGCCCCCCTCAAAGCGGTAGAATTCATGAAAGCGCATGTGCATCAGGTGCCCTGTGGGCGGAATGTCCAACCAAGGTGCCGCAAAAGTGCCGGTGTAATAGCCCGCGCAGCCCACCCAGTCCTTGTCCGCATCCGTAGGTCCCGCCATGACGATGTAATCGCGCCGCTCCAAATCCGGCACCGCCCTCAAGAGGGGCGCATAGGCTGCCTCATAATAGGGATCCACGCCCGCAACCGTCTCAAAGGGAAACGCCAGGCGAAATACCGCATCGGCCGCGCAAACCGCGTGCAGCCGCTCTTTCACCAGCCGTGCGTCAAAATCATACATCGCCGCCCTCAGCGGCGCGATCAACGCTTTATGTTTAGAATGCCGGTCCATTCTTCATCTTTCCAATACACCTCCAGAGAGCACGAGAGACAGCGTCTCTCGTCGCGGCATTGTCCCCTCAACGGGGACGGTGCCGCGCCCTACTCTGCCGCTTCCCGCGCGGGTGCCCCCTCGCCGTAAGGCACATTCACCCCGCCATAGCGGCGCACCCGCACGTTGCACTGCTCAGCATGCCCCACAAATCCCTCCAACATGCACAGCCGTGAGCCATAGGCCCCCATTTCAGCCGCGGCCTCGTCGGTGGTGATCCTCTGATAGGAATGCGTCTTGAGGTACTTGCCAACCCAAAGCCCCCCGGTATAGCGCCCAGCCTTCTTTGTGGGCAGCGTGTGGTTGGTGCCGATCACCTTGTCGCCATTGGCCACATTGGTGCGCGCGCCCAAAAAGAGCGCGCCGTAGCAGGTCATATGCTCCAAAAACCAATCATCGCGATCGGTCATCACCTGCACATGTTCGGAGGCGATATCATCAGCCACCGCCAGCATCTCTTTATAGGTGTCGCAGACAATCACCTCGCCGTAATCGGCCCAAGACACGCCCGCCGTGCCCGATGTCGGCAGGATCGACAAGAGCCGTTCGATTTCGTCCATCGTCGCGCGCGCCAGCTTTTCGGAGTTGGTCAACAGCACGCAGGGGCTGTTGTACCCGTGCTCGGCCTGGCCCAAAAGATCCGTGGCGCAGATCTCGGCATCGACCGTCTCATCGGCAATCACCATGGTCTCCGTGGGGCCTGCGAAAAGATCGATGCCCACGCGCCCAAAAAGCTGCCGCTTAGCCTCAGCGACAAAGGCGTTGCCCGGTCCGACCAACAGATGCACCGGATCCATCGTTTCGGTGCCGATGGCCATGGCCCCAACGGCCTGGATGCCGCCCAGAACATAGATCTCATGCGCCCCCCCCAGATGCATCGCGGCGATCACTGCGGGATTTGGCTCCCCCTGAAACGGCGGGGTGCAGGCGATGATGCGCGGCACGCCTGCGACCGACGCTGTGGCCACCGACATATGCGCCGAGGCCACCATGGGGAACTTACCGCCAGGCACGTAGCACCCCACAGACTGCACGGGGATGTTCTTGTGACCCAAGATCACCCCGGGCTGCATCTCCACTTCAATGTCGAGCATCGAATCGCGCTGCGCCTGCGCAAAGCGGCGCACATTGTCTTGCGCGAACTTCAGATCTTCCATCTCCCGCGGTGTGACCTTGGCCATCAGGGCATCGATCTGAGAGGCACTGAGCTTGAAAGCGGAAGGCGTGTAGCTGTCGAATTTGGCGGAGAGTTCGCACACTGCCGCATCCCCGCGGGCTTGGATGTCGCGCAGCGTGGCCGCAACGATCGCTTGGGTCTTGGCATCCTCATCGCTGCGCTCTTCGGCGGATTTGCCGCGCTTGAGATAGGTGATTGTCATCTTGTCCCTCTTGTCTTTTCAGGCCGTGCTGCGCGCGGGCGGCACGGCCTTATCGGCCACCCTGTCGGGGGCGCGGCGCTGTTGTGGTGGCAGGCAGATGTGGCATGCCCTAGACTGGCTCTGGGCTTGGCGGGGTTTTTGCGCCGGTGTCAAAAGCCTCCCACCCTTCGCCCTGAAAGACGTCAACGCCAAGTTGCGCGAGCACATGGGGGAAATCGACCATCACCCAATTGTCCTCAACCTTGCCCTCGGTGACTTTCCAGAAATCCATGTAGCGGATCTCAACCCGCTTGCCGGTGGGCGCGACGCCCATGAAGGTGCCGGAATGCGTGGCCTCTTGCCGCCCAAAGGCTGCGGCCCATTCACCCATGAAAAGCCGGGCCTCGTCGATGCAGACCTTGTCGGAGAAGGCCGCTTGGAACGGGCGCTGCCAATTGTCTTGGAACGCCTTGAGGCCGGTTTTGGTCCCGCAGCCCTGATTGCCGAGCCAGCGGAAGTTTTCGTGAAAGAACGTCCCGATGCCGTCAATGGTGTGATCGTTCAGGCCATCGACCATGTTTTCGATCACGGCGCGGGTCTCATCCGTTTTGCTCATGTCGGTGTCTTTGGTCAGCTGGGCTTGCTCGGGTCTTGAGCCTTTCATGGTGGTCCTTTTGGATGGCGGTGGACCGGGGCGCTGCCCCGGACCCCGGAGTTATATTGGAAAGATGAAGGGCGGGGTCATCCTTTGACCGCCCCGGCGGTGAGGCCCGATACGATCTGGCGCTGAAAGACCATCACGAGCAAAAAAAGCGGCGCAGTGATGGAGACGGCGGCGGCCACGGCCTCCACCTGGTCGGTGGTGGTGGTTTCTCGGTTGAAGTAGCCCGCAATGGCCGGGACCATCGTCTGGTTTTGCGCGTCCAAGAGGAGCGCGGTGACCAGAAAATCATTGTAGCCCAGAAGGAAGCTGAAAAGCCCCGTGGTGATCACGCCGGGCCACATGACCGGCATGATCACGCGGCGGAAGGCTTGGAAGTGCGAACAGCCATCGACACGGGCGGCCTCATCGAGTTCGGCGGGGATGTTTTGGAAGAAGCTGCGCAGCATCCAGATCGTAAAGGGCTGGTTGATAGAGACGAGCACCGCGATCACCGCCCATGGTTGGCCGTAGAGCGTCGGGCTAATCTCCCCGAAGATCGGGCGCAGGATTTCAGCGGAGTTGATGAACCAGGGCAGGTATCCGGCCACCAGCACCGAATGCGGCAGCGCGCGAAAGATGAGCGCGAGGATCAAGAGCCAGAAGGCCAGATCAGAGCCTGAGCGGGCGAGCCCATAACCGGCCAGCGTGCCCACGGTGAGCGAGATGGTCACCACGCCCGCGGTGACGAGCATGGAGTTGAGAAAGTTTCGGTAGAATTCGTTCTCGGCCCAAACTGCAACGTAGTGCTGGGTGGTGAGGCCCAAGATAGGCTCGCCCAAGGGGCCTAGCACCGCGTTGAGACCACCGAGCACGAACGGCAGTATGCCAAAGAAAACCAGCAGGAAGGCCAACGCATAGGCGACGACCGCGACCAGCCAGCCCAACACGGTGAGGCCGGGCGGCGTGTAGCGCGCAACTAACTTCGGCAGCCCGGAAAAGGCCCATCGCAGCGCAAATATCAGCACCGCCAGGCCGATGACGATGTCGAGGATCGACAGGCCTTCCCCCCGTGCAAGGGTTGCGGGGCCCACGATCACGTCCACCGGGCTGTCCGCAAAAGCGTCGCGCGGTGCTTTGAAGCTCATCACCGCAATCCAGAAGATCGGAAAGGCCGCGAGGATGCACCAGAAAACGAGGAAGGAGGCGGAGGCGGCGCGCAACCCAATGGATTGCTGCATGGCTTTGGATGACATCAGTGGGACCCTCCTTTGTGATCGCGCCACGTTCGGCGCAGCGGCAGGATCAGCAGCACCACGATCCCGATCATCGTCAGCATGGCGGAGGCAGAGGCCCGCGCGATGGCCCGGTTGCCCGCGTCGTCCGGCGTCAGGAAATCAAAAGTGAGCCACTGCAACGAGATCACATGCGCCTGGCTGCGGAAGCCGACGATTTCTTCAAACACCCGGTAACTGTCCATCAGATGGATCAGCGCGATGAAGATGATGAGCGGCATCAGATGCGGGATCACCACGTGCCGCAGCCGTTCCCACCGGCTCGCCCCGTCGATCACAGCACTTTCCAGCGTGTCCATGTTCACCGTCTGCAGCCCGGCATAGAAGATCACGAAGGCGAAGGGGGCCACGTGCCAGACCCGGTAGAAATACATCAAGAGTTCAATCGTCCAGGCCTGGGCAAACATCGAGATGTTCTGGCCCGACCAGCGCTCCATCATGGCGGTCAGGATGCCGTCACCGACAAAAAGCCAGTAGATTGAGAGCGATCCGATCACGGGCGTGATGATGAAAGGCAGAAGCGAGACAAAGATGATGGGGCACCGCACCGCGCGCATCGCGTTGTTCACGGTGAGCGCAATCAAGAGGCCCACGCCGATGACCAGAGGCAGCGTGATCAGCGTGAACATCAGCGTAAAGCGCAGCGCCTTCCAAAAGTCGATCTGCCAGATCTGGTTGAACTGGCCCGAGCCAATCGCGGACCAGACCTTGTCCATCTGCAGCACCCGCTGGTAGCTCTGAAGCCCGACCCATTCGGTCGTTGTGATCGTCTTGCCGTCGTCATCAAGGGTCGGCACGGTCTTGGTCTCGGTCACACAGGTCTGGGTGAGAAACCCCGGCGTGCAGGTCTCAACCTCAAGCTGCTGCATCACCGGTTGGGTGATCTGAAATGACTGTATCAGCACCGATACCAGCGGTAGCGCGATGAAGATCACCATCATAAAGACGGAAGGGGCCACAAAGGCAAAGAAAGTCCTGAAATTCATCCCGCACCCCCTGGTGTACCCGGCACCTACCGGGTCAGCGTCATTGCGTTTCGCATGATCTTGGCAGGAGGCCTGCTGCCCCCGACGAAACCCATGCGGGTGGAGGAGGGCCCGGACTGGGCCCTCCTCACATCTATTTACTCAAGCACGCCTGCTTCTTTGGCAGCGGTGGTATAGGCTTCTTCGATGGCCACCAGGGTCGCCGCCGCGTCCCGCTCACCGGTCAGGAACGCAGGGATCTCATTGCCAAGCGCGGTGTGCAGCAGACCCATCTGCGTGGTGGAGGGGTATGCAGGTGGCGCGGGGTTGGCGGTGGCCGTCGCAATCGCACCTTCGGAGAGCGGGCCAGGCTGGTAGCCGGAGACCAGCCAGATCGCTGCGTCATTGGCCCCCTGCACCATCTCGGTGTCGAGCCCTTCCATCGCCAGCCGGAACGCCGCGTCGGCCTCTTCATTGCTGATGTTGGCCGCGATCACGACCCCGTCCCACCAAAGCGTTGTCGCAGGGGCGCCGCCGTCCATCGCCGTGGGGGCAGCCGCCATGCGGACCTTGTCGACCACCGTGCTTTCCTCTGGGTCGTTCATCGCACCGGCGCGCGAGGCCCAGAGGTTCGCCATGGCGATCTTACCTTGCTGGAACTGCTGCTGCACGTAGGTGGAATCGCTGACCAGCACCTCTGGATCGGTGAAAGCGAGCGCCTTTTTCATCGTCTCCAGAGCCTTCATGCCCTCAGGGCCGTTCACGGCAGTGGTGTTGTCTGCGTTGAAGAACTTGCCGCCCTTGCCGGGGTACATGTTCACGAATTCCTGCGCGAGGTTCCAGCCGGACTTCATCGTCGCGCCCAAGGGGTAATCGACAACGCCCGCCGCCTGGATCTGCTCCGCTGCCGCATAGATCTCATCCCAGGAGCTTGGCACGGCGATGCCAAGATCGGACAGGATGTCCTCGCGGTACATCAGGTGCTGGGTGTTCACCATCATGGCGATGGCCATGATCTTGCCGTCCACCCGGATCAGCTGGTTGGGACTAAGGTTCTGGCCATATTTCTCCACCAGATCATCCAGCGGACGGATCGTACCTGCATTGAGCAGCGGCGTGATCGTGCCGTTGGAGACGCCGCCCAAGTGATAGAGCGAGGGGTTCGCCTCAAAAGCCGCGGGCTGCTTGGTGCGGAACTCCTGGTCCAGCTCGGCCTGGAAGTTGCCGCACTCAGACATCGCATCTGCCACCGCCTTCCAGGCTTCAAACCCGGCTGACAGCATCTTCAGCTCGGTCGTATTCTCGTATGAACACGCAAAGGCGCTCGTGCTCATCACACTGATCGCACCCGCAAGTGCAAGTTTCTTCAACATCATATGCAATCTCCCTGTTGCAGATTTTGGGGTGCATCTTGCAAGGCTGCACCCAGCTTTCAGTCTCTCTCGCGCGCTAACTGGCCTTGGCCGGGGCGCTGCCAATCGCCGCATTCAACCGCTCTCCGGAAGCGCGGTCGAAGACATGACATATCTGCGCGGGCACGGCGAAGGACACGCTGTCGCCGATCTCCGCGCGAAATTCTTTGTGGGCTTTCACCGACACGAGCTGTCCTCCCGCGCGCACCGATAGCATCACGGCATCGCCCAAAAGCTCGATCGTATAGATCGGCGCGGTGATCTGCGCCGTGCCACCCTCGTCCACCGACGCGTCTTCGGCCCTAAAGCCCAGTGTGACCTCTCCATCCGCCGCTGAAAGCCCGTCAATGCGCACATTCGTGCCCTCAAAAACGCCGCCTTTCAGCGTGCCGTCCATCAGGTTCATCGCGGGTGAGCCAATGAAAGAGGCCACAAAGGTATTGGCCGGATTGTCATAGATCTCGGTCGGCGTGCCAACCTGCTGCACCTTGCCCTGTTTCATCACGACCACCCGGTCGGCGAGGGTCATCGCCTCGATCTGGTCGTGGGTCACATAGACCGTGGTGACTTTCAATTCATGGCTCAGGTTCTTGATCTGGGCGCGGGTCGACACCCGCAGCTTGGCGTCCAGATTGGACAACGGCTCATCCATTAAAAACACGTTGGGTTCGCGCACAATGGCGCGCGCCAGGGCCACGCGCTGGCGCTGGCCGCCCGAAAGCTCCGCAGGCTTGCGGTGCAAAAAATCGTCCAGCTCCACCATTGCGGAGGCGCGGCGCACCTTCTCATCATGGGTTGCCGGATCGATCTTGCGCACTTTCAGCGGAAAGCGGAGGTTCTCGTAGACGTTCATATGCGGATAAAGCCCGTAGGACTGGAACACCATCGCCACGTCGCGGTCTTTCGGGTCGAGATTGTTCACAACCTTGCCGTCGATCACAATATCGCCCTCGGTGATGTCCTCGAGCCCCGCAATCATCCGCATGGTCGTCGTTTTGCCGCAGCCGGAAGGGCCCAGAAGCACCAGAAACTCTTCGTCTGCAATGGTCAGATCGAAGTTATCAACGCCCACAAAGCTGCCCCAGCGTTTGTTTACGTTGCGCAATTGTATCTCAGCCATCAGTGCCCCCTCAGCCCAGTGACGCTACGTTGGGTCAAGGCGCGGGACAATTCAAGCGCGTTTTGCACACGTGTGCAATATTGCCTGCCTTCCGCTTAAATTGGTTACAAACCGCGCTCAGACCGCCTCATGATTTTGCACGCCGCGGGCCAGAGCCCCTTCGCAAGGTGACGAATCAGCGTGTTTCGATTCGCGATCACTCAGCGCCCTCGGCCAGCAAAGCCTCAGCCGCCGCGCGGATGGAAGCCCGCGAGGGAAGCGTTGCGCCATAGCCGGGGCCTGTCGCGATGAAGCTGTCCTCCGCGCAGTGCCGGGCGAACCGCCCGACACGCTTCTCGGCCATCAGCGCCATCAACGCCTCCGCCTGCCCACCGGTGCGGCGGCATTCGTCAACGATGAGCACTGAACGCGGCCCTATCGCCGCCATCAACGCCGCCTCGGGCAATGGGGCCAGCCAGCGCAGATCAATCACCCGCACAGCGACCCCGTCCATCGCCATGTCCTGCTGCACCTGGCGGCTGAGGTAGTGCCCATTGCCGTAGGTCACGATGGCCAGATCTGTCCCTTCCCCCGTCACGCCGACCTCATCCAGCGCAATCCGCTGCTCTGACGCGGGGTACCGGCGCATCCACGCGCCGTCGCCTGACGTCATCAGATCGCGCATCGGATAAAGCGCAATCGGCTCCAGGAATACAACAACCCGCTGCTCTTCGCGCGCGAGCCGGTGGCATTCGCGCAGCATCATCGCCGCGTCATCACCCGTGGAGGGGCAGGCGATGATAATGCCCGGGATATCCCGCAGCACGGCAATTGAGTTGTCATTGTGAAAGTGCCCCCCAAAGCCCTTCTGATAGCCCAAGGCAGAGATGCGGATCACCATCGGGTTGGTCCATTGCCCTTTGCTGAAGAACGGCAGTGTCGCCGCCTCGCCCCGCAACTGGTCTTCGGCATTGTGCAGATAGGCCAGAAATTGGATCTCCGGCATCGGCAAAAACCCATTGTGCGCCAGCCCGATGGCCAGCCCCAGAATGCTCTGCTCGTCCAAGAGCGTGTCGATCACCCGCGCCGGGCCAAAGCGCGCATGCAGCTTCTGCGTGATCCCGTAGTTGCCGCCCTTGCGGCCAATGTCTTCGCCCATAAGCACGGTCTCAGGCGCGTCAAGCATCAGATCGTGCAAGGCCCAATTGATCAGCCGCCCCATCGGCTGGGGCACCTCCATCTGACCCCGATCCCCGCCGAAGACACCGGCGCGTTCAGGCCCGCTTGGCGCATTGCGCCGCGCCGCGGGGCGCTTGGGCGGGATCAGGCTCGCCATAACCTGCGCCGCCGTGCTGAGCCGCGGCGTGCCTTTGAGCGCCGCCGCCGCTGCCGCCACATCGTCTAGCGTCCGGGTGTAGATGTCGCGCAGCGCATCCACGCTCACCCCAAGCGCGGCAAGCCCGCGCGCCGCGTAGAGCAGCGGATCGCGCGCCTCGTCAGCCTCCACCTCCGCTTTGGGCAAATACGCCGTCACCACATCCGGCCCCGCGTGCCCGTAAAGCCGCACGGTCGAGAGGTGCAAAAACGCGGGCCGCCGCTGCGCCCTGACAAAGCGCGCCGCCGCTTGGCCTGCCCGCAGCACCGCAAAAACATCGCAGCCATCCGCTGCAAAATACCCTGCGCCAAAACGCGCGCGCATTGTACCTTCAACCCAACCCCTGGGGCTCTTGGTCGAGATCCCGATCCCATTGTCCTCGCAAACAAACAAAAGCGGCAGCGGCATGCCCTGCGCCGTGGTCCAGCCCGCCGCATTGAGCGCGCCCTGCGCGGTGGAATGGTTCACCGAGGCATCGCCAAACGAGCACATCACGATCCCGTCGCGCTGCAAGATCGCCTGCGCGGGCCGGTTGCGCCGCGCCAGCGTGATCGCGTAGGCCGCCCCAACGGCTTTCGGCAAATGGCTCCCGATGGTCGAGGTCTGCGGCGGGATCATCAGCGGGCGGGAGCCCAGCACCTTGTGCCGCCCCCCGCTGATTGGATCTGCAGCAGCACAGGCAAAGCTGAAGAGCATGTCCCGCATCATCCCCGGCTGGCCCGCCTTGGCCGCGCGCGCGATCTGAAACGCCGCATCTCTATAGTGCAAAAAGGCAATGTCATCGACCCGCAGCACCTGGCCCAGCGCCGCCATCCCCTCGTGCCCCGAAGAGCCGATGGTGTAGAACCCCTCGCCCGCCCTCTGCATCGCACGGCTCTCAATATCGAGGGCGCGGGTCAGCACCTGCGCCTCGTAAAGCCTCCTGCCGAGATTGGCATCGACCCCGGTCACATCTACGGTCCCAGCCGGAAAATCCCCCGCCGCCAACCGGCGCAGAAAATTCTCATGCACGATTTGGACCCGGTCCACTACCTGACCCGCGGAACAAAGGGGGCACACTTTCGCGTAACCCCCCGCTTCATCTTTCCACTAAAACTCATATCCTGAGATTAGAAAAACGCCTGCAGCCCCGTTTGCGCGCGCCCCAGGATCAATGCATGCACGTCATGCGTGCCTTCGTAGGTGTTCACCGTCTCAAGGTTCAACATGTGCCGCATCACCTGGAATTCTCCTGAAATCCCATTGCCACCGTGCATATCGCGCGCATGGCGGGCGATCTCCAACGCCTTGCCGCAATTGTTGCGCTTCACAATCGACACCATCTCCGGTGCCGCCTGCGCCTCATCCATCAGCCGCCCGACCTGCAGCGATCCCTGCAGGCCAAGCGCAATCTCGGTCATCATATCGGCGAGCTTCTTCTGGAATAGCTGTGTCTGCGCCAGAGGCTTGCCAAACTGCTTGCGGTCGAGCCCATATTGCCGCGCAGCGTGCCAGCAAAACTCCGCCGCGCCCATCGCACCCCAGGAAATCCCGTAGCGGGCACGGTTCAGACAGCCAAAGGGCCCTTTGAGACCGGAGACATGGGGCAACAGCGCCTCTTCGCCCACCTCAACGCCGTCCATCACGATCTCACCGGTGATCGAGGCGCGCAGCGACAGCTTGTTGCCCACCTTGGGCGCGCTCAACCCCGCCATCCCCTTTTCCAGCACAAAACCGCGGATCTTGCCGCCATGCGCCTCAGACTTTGCCCAAACGACAAAGACATCGGCGATCGGCGCATTGGAAATCCACATCTTCGCGCCGGTGAGCTTATAGCCCGTCGCGGTCTTCTCCGCCCGCGTCTTCATGCCCGCAGGATCAGAGCCCGCATCAGGCTCCGTCAGGCCGAAACAACCGATCCACTCTCCACTCGCGAGCTTGGGCAGGTACTTGCGCCGCTGCGCCTCAGAGCCGTAGGCATAGACCGGATACATCACCAGACTGGATTGTACCGACATCATCGAACGGTAGCCGGAATCCACCCGCTCAATCTCACGCGCGACCAGCCCGTAGGAGACGTAAGTGCTGCCAATGCCGCCATATTCTTCGGGCACCGTGATGCCCAAAAGCCCCATTTCCCCCATCTCTTTGAAGATGCCCGGGTCGCTCTCTTCATCCGCGAAGGCTGCGATCACCCGCGGCTGCAGCATTTCTTGCGCATAGGCCCGCGCCGCATCCCGGATCATACGCTCATCTTCGGAGAGCTGCCCATCCAGCCGAAAAGGATCCTCCCAATCGAATGACCCCAAATCTGGCGCGTCCTTGGCTTTGAGGATCGGGGCTTCGACGTTCATGGCATGTCCTTTCAAATGGCGACTTTTCCGGAATTTAGGCACGTTATGCCAAAGTTCTGGGCAAATGGCCACTGCTGCGCTTGTTTGACGCGATCACATCCGGTCAAGCGGATCGATCAACTCAGGACCTGCCGCGCGGTTGGAATTGACCGCCCGGTCCACCCGGTGCCAGCGCAAATGGTCATCCGGTGCCGCCCGCATCAGCCGCGCGGCCCCCTTTCCCGCCTCGCCGAGCCAGAGCGGCCAATCCTCCGGGGCCAGGATCACCGGCATCCGGTGGTGCAGCGCCCGCATCGGCGCGTTGGCCCCCGTGGTAACAATGGCGCAGGTTCGGATCGCATTGCCCTCGGGGTCCGTCCAATCCTGCCAGACGGCGGCAAAGGCCAGGGCGGACCCGTCTTTCGGCGCGATGTACCAAGGATCGCGCGCACCGGTCTCATCTTTGGTCCATTCGTAAAAGCCCGTCGCCACGATCAGCGCCCGCCGCTGGCGCGCCGCTTCTCGAAACGCGGGCTTTTCGGCGACGGTCTCTGCCCGCGCGTTTATCAAGAGCGGGCCATCGCCAGGCTTTTTGTACCACTTTGGAATAAACCCCCACCGCATGGCGCTCAGCCGCCGCGCGCCACCCGCCTCACTGGTGATGACGTGCACCGCGTTGGTCGGGCAGACGTTGTAGTTGGGCACCTCCGGCAGATCATTTGCCGGAAGTGCCGCAAAAAGCTGCGCCATCGCGTCGGGCGGCAGCGTAACGGCCATGCGCCCGCACATCAGACCGGCCGCCCGCTCGCGCCTATTTTGCCGTGATGCGCCCGTCGGTGTAGGGCGTGTAAGGTGCATTGGCCGCCAGGAACTCCGCCGTGACATCGGCCAGATCCGGTCCAAAGTCATAGGCGTTCATCGCCTCGCGGAACATCGCATAGCCGTCGCCGCCGCCGCGCACATAATTGTTGGAGACAACGCCGTAGAGCTTATCAAGATCAATCGGCAGCCCGCCTACCATCACGTCGCTGATCCGCGACCCAGGCTCTGCCGCCGCGTCAAAGGCGTAGCTCATGCCCGCTACCTGCGGGAAGCGCCCCGCACCATCCTCGATCTGGCTCACGCCGTTCTCCAGCGCGGCGACCATTGTGGCACCGGTGACCTGGAAGGTGGAAAGCGTGTTCTGGAAAGGCAGTACCGTCAGCACTTCGCCCATCGTCACCTCGCCCGCATCAATCGATGCACGCAAGCCGCCCCCGTTCTGGATCGCGATCTCAATGCCCTGATCTTTGACCCGGGCCAGCATCGCATCGGCCACCAGGTTGCCCATCGGGCATTCCATCGCGCGGCAGACATCGCGCGCGCCCTCAATCATCTCCGCACTGTCCGCCACGACGCGGTTGCGCAGGGTCTCCAGCGGCTTGGCCAGCTCCTGCAGCCGTGCAAGCGTATCCGCATCCTCCGTGACAGAGGCATCAAGCAAGATCGGCTCGCCCGAAATTGCCGTGACCACGCCCGCATCGTCAAAGGTCACATTGATCTCGCCCAGATATTTGCCGTAGGCATATGCCTGGAAAATAGGCACATCGTTCTCGATCAGCGGATAGGGGCCATCCGCCCGCTCTGCTGTGTTGGACAAAAGCGTGTGACTGTGCCCGCCGATGATCAGATCCACGCCCGTCAGACCCTGCGCCAGGCGCTTGTCCTCATTGAGCCCCACATGTGTGAGCAGCACGATCTTGTTAACCCCATCCGCGGTGAGCGCATCAATCTCGGCCTGTGCGGCCTCAACCGTACCCGAGAAGACCACCGTCTCGCCCGGCGAGGACGTCTCAACCGTATCCTCCGCCAAAACAGAGACCACGCCGACTTGCGTGCCCGCGACATCGAGCACCGCAGATTTGGCCACCCGCCCGGCAAGCTGGTTATTCTGGCTCACGTCGATATTGGCAGAAACCACCGGAAAGCTCACAGTGTCCAGCAACTCGGACAGCCCTTCAGGACCATTGTCAAACTCATGATTTCCAACGGCCATCGCGTCATAGTCGAGTTTGGTCATGAACTCGCCCACCATCGCCGCGCCGTACTGCGTGAAATAGAGCGAGCCTTGAAACCAATCGCCCGCATCGAGCAAAAGATGCGCATCCCCTGCCCGCGCGCGGGCATCAGCAACCGCGGTGACCAAACGCGCAATCCCGCCAAAGCACTTGCCCTCGGCGTTGTCCTCCGCCCCGCAACTGGAATCAAACCGGCTGATCGGTTCAAACCGGTCGTGAAAATCGTTGGTGTGCAGGATGGTCATCTGCGTATCCGCAGCGGCCATACTGGCGGTCAGGGCAAATGCGGTGAGCGGTAGGACAACAGGTCTCATCATCGGTCTCCTTGTCGAATCTGGCACTATGGTGGGCGCTCCGGCGTCCGCTGTCAAAGCGGTTGCCCCATCCCCCGGCTTGACGCGCGCGGGGCGGGGGGGCATGACCGGCCCATGGTGATTTACAAGATTTTTCGCGCCGATGAATGGCAGGCGCTGCGGCAAACGGGCGAGACGGTCGGCGCGCCGATTGATGTGGCGGACGGCTTCATTCATTTCTCCACCGCCGCGCAGGCCGCTGAAACGGCAGCAAAGCACTTTGCAGGGGTCGAGGGGCTCTTCCTCGCGGCAATCGAGGTGGAGGGTCTGGGCGATCAGCTCAAATGGGAGGTCTCACGCGGCGGCGAGAAGTTCCCGCATCTCTACGATACGCTGCGTCTGGCTGACGTGGTCTGGGCGCAGCCGCTGCCGCTGCAAGACGGCGCGCATGTCTTCCCGGCGGGCATGGCGGAGGCGGGCGCATGACCGGCCACATTGACCCTGACCGCGCTCAGTTCGACGCGTTCAAAGCGCGCGACCGCGATACCGAATTGAACATGCTCAATCTGGTGAAGTTCAACGCGCAGGCCCGCTACCCCAGCGGTCATGCCTTGGCCGAAAAGGCGCTTACCGGGTCTGAGGCCTATGCGCTTTATGGCGAGCACTCCGGCCCCGTCTTGGCCAAGGTCGGCGGCAGCATCCTCTGGCGCGGGGCCTTTGAAGGCATCGTGATCGGCCCTGCGGAGGAGAGCTGGGACGCGGTCTTTATCGCGCACTACCCCAATGCCCATGCGTTTTTGGCGATGATTGCGGATCCTGCCTATCAAGAGGCGGTGGTGCACCGGCAGGCCGCGGTGGCCACCTCGCGGCTCATCCGGACCGCGCCGCGCATCCCGCGGGACACCTTTGGGTGAGCCGCATCCTTGAACGCGCGGGGCTTTCCCTACTGCGACGTATGGACCCCGAACGCGCGCACAGCCTCGCGCTCACAGCATTGCGCAGCGGTGCCTTGCAGGGGCCTGGTCCCGTGACCTGCGACCGGCTGCGGGTTGAGATTGCAGGGATCAGCTTGCCCAATCCGGTGGGGCTTGCCGCGGGCTTTGACAAAAACGCAACCGCGCTGGGGCCGCTGAGCCGCGCGGGCTTTGGCTTTTTGGAGGTGGGTGCCGCCACCCCCCTACCCCAGCCAGGCAACCCCAAGCCGCGGCTTTTTCGGCTGGCCGAGGACCGCGCGGCAATCAACCGCTTTGGGTTCAACAACGACGGGATGCAAGCGATCTGCGCGCGGCTCACGCGGCGGCCCAAGGGCGTGCCGCTGGGCCTCAACCTTGGGGCCAACAAAACGAGCACCGATCGCGCGGCGGACTTTGCCCGCGTCATGGCCGCGGCGCGCGATGCGGTGGATTTTGCCACGGTCAATGTCTCCTCGCCCAACACCGAACGGCTGCGCGACCTACAGGGCCGGGCGGCGCTCACTGCGCTGCTGGAAGGAGTGATGGCAGAGCGAGGGACGACGCCGGTCTTTCTCAAGATCGCGCCAGATCTGAGCGATACGGATCTTGAGGACATCGTGGCCGTGTCCGAGGCCACGGGCGTCGCGGCAATCATCGCGACCAACACGACGTTGGACCGAACCGGGCTGCGGTCTGCCGCGCGAGACGAGGCAGGCGGGCTCTCGGGTGCACCGCTTTTTGCCCGCTCCACCCAAGTTCTCGCGCGTCTCTCAACCCTGACAAAGATCCCCCTCATCGGGGTCGGCGGGGTGGCCTCTGCAGCCGATGCCTACGCCAAAATCTGCGCGGGCGCCTCAGCGGTGCAACTCTACACCGCGCTTGTCTACGACGGGCTCTCCCGCGTGAAAGACATTGCCGAGGGGCTGGAAGCGCGGCTCAAAGCCGACGGCTTTGCGCATGTCGCAGAGGCCGTGGGCAGCAACCGCGCGCCCTGGCTTTAGCGCACCGACCGCTCCAACGCCGGGTAACGTAGGCCCAAGGTCACGCCCCGCGCGGCAAAGGCGATCAGCAGAGCCGACCAGAGCCCATGATTGCCAAAGACGGGCACCAAGGCTGCCGCTGCAGCGACATAGATCACGAAGGACACCAGCATCATGTTGCGCATGTCCCGCGAGCGGGTCGCACCCACGAAGATGCCGTCGAGCATAAAGGCCGCGACCCCGCAAAGCGGCAGCACCACGACGTAGATGAGATAGTCCCGCGCCGCCGCGCGCACGTCTTCGGCAACGGCCATCACATCGATGATGGCAGGCCCCAAAAGCGCAAAGACCAGCATCAGCGCCAGGGACACAATCACCGCCCAAAATGAGCCGAGGACCGCCGCCCGCCGCAACCGCGCGCGCGCGCCTGCCCCGGCGGCCTGCCCCACCAAGGCCTCGGCGGCGAAGGCAAACCCGTCCAACCCGTAGGACGTGACCATCAGAAACTGCAAAAGCACTTGATTGGCGGCCAGCGTCACATCGCCCATATCCGCGCCCAGAAAGAGAAAGGAGAGCAGGATCGCCTCCAGCAGGAGCGAGCGGATGAGAATGTCCCCGTTGAGCGCGATCATCCGCCGCCAGCGCGTGCAGTCAAAGACCCGGTGCCAGGCGCGCCAGAGCCTGTCGCGAAACACGGCACGGCAAAACCACAGGCCCAGCAGCGCCCCCGACCATTCTGCGAGAAAGGTGGCAAAGGCCACACCTTCAACGCCCCAGCCGAGCCCCAGCACAAACCACAGATCCAAAAAGATGTTGAGCCCGTTCATCCACAGTTGGATCCCCAGCACCGCTCGCGTGCGCTCTTGCGCGATGAGCCAGCCGGTGATGGCATAAAGCGCAATCGCAGCGGGGGCCGACCAAATGCGCAGCCGCATGTAATCGCGCGCCAGCCCTTCCACCTCCGCCGAGGCGGGCGAGAGGCTGAACGCCGCCCAGAAGAGCGCCGATTGCAGCGCGATCAGCACCATCCCCGCGCCCAGGCCAATGAGCAGCCCCCGGGTGAGCAGCGCGGCCACCTCGCCCGGATCCTCCTGCCCTACCGCCTGCGCGGTCAGCCCCACCGTGCCCATGCGCAAAAAGCCGAAAAACCAATACATGGCCGAGAGCATCACCGCCCCAAGCCCCACCGCGCCGATGGGTGCGGCCAGCCCCATCTGACCGACAACGCCGGTATCAACGGCACCCAGCAGGGGCACCGTCGCGTTGGAGAGCACAATCGGCACAGCCATGCGCAGCACGCGGGCGTGGCTGATGGCTTCGCTCACCCGCGCTTGGGCATCAGGAAATGCCCGGTCGCCTGGGCATAAAGCCGGTCCCGATTGTCCTGCCACCCCTCCACATGCACGCTGGCATAGCGCCGCCCGGCCCGGGTGATCCGCGCCCGCGCATAAGCGTCCCGCGGCAGGCCAGAGCGCAGGTAGTCAACGGTGAAATCAATCGTTTTTGGCAATCGCGGCAGCGGCACAGCACCGCTTTCCCCCACCGGCAAGGCCCCGCTTTCCATGTCGGTCCAGAGCCCCGCCCAACTGAGAGAGATGATCGCCGTGACCTCCAAAAATGCGGCCGTCGCCCCACCGTGCAGCGCGGGCAACATCGGATTGCCAATCAGATCTTCGCGGAAAGGCAGCACGGCGGTCAACTCGTCCCCGCGCCGCTCAAACTGGATCCCCAGGTATTGGATGTAGGGCACGGCACCGACCAGCGATTGCAGCACCGCATCGCGCCGCTTTTTCACCACCTGCACCGGTTCGGGGCGCTTCATCGCGTGTCTCCCACGGTGAAAGTGCCCGTCGCCATCGCCACCGGCCGGTCAGGATCGGCATCCAGCGCGCGGGCACGCACAAAGGCGACCGAACGGGTGATGTGATAGCAACTGGCAAGGGCCGTGATCCGCTCCCCCGGGGTCGCAGAGCGCAGGTATTCGATGCGCAGATCAATCGTCGCTGTGCCGGCGGGGTTGCTGGAATGGCTCATCACCGCCGCCCCGCAGCAGGTGTCGAGCAGGGCCGAGACCGCGCCGCCGTGCACCACCCCGGTGACCGGATCGCCGATGAGATGCTCCGCATAGGCCATGCTGAGCGTTGCCTCACCGGTGCCAAGACTGTCCAACTGCATGCCCAGCGCCTTGGCGTGAGGCAGAAGCTCCAAAAACCGCGCTACGCTCATCACTTGACCCGCCATATGACCCCTTCCGCAGCGTCGCCTCCTATATTCGCCGTCCGGCAAGCGGGAGCAAGCAGGACGTTGCGCTTGGGCGCGCATCGTTCTACCGTTCTTGAGAGGAGGCACCATGGCAGAGGCTCGGCTGACATTCAAAGAGATGTGCGCGAAGTTTGACGTCACACCCCGCACGCTGCGCTACTACGAATACATCGAATTGCTGCAGCCCGAACGCGACGGCCGCGCGCGCTACTACAGCCACCGCGAGGTGGGGCGCATGCAGCTTATCCTGCGCGGGCGCAAATTCGGCTTCCCGCTTGAGGTGATCCGCAAGTGGTTGGAGATCTACGAGAACGAAGGCAGCGACGCGCAGATGGAAGCCTGGCTCGAACTCGCGTCCGACCAGCTCGAAGAGCTGAACGAACAGCGCGCCCAATTGGATGAGGCCATCGCCGAATTGACCAGCCTGCGCGATCAGGCACAGGCCTATTTCGACGCCAAAGCCACGTGACCGCGCAAAACGACGCGCCGCGGGACGACGCGGCGCATCGCCAAGTGCTTTGAAAAGTGCGGGCAGGCAAAAGCACCTGCGCCTAAAGCCGTCGAATGAGCGCCAGAGGTGATGTTTTCGCTGCATTTTTCCCCGCAGCGGAAAAGATCAATCGCCAGAACAACGCCTTACCTGATTAATGCCTACGTCAAGCATAAAAGTGACGTGACGTCCGGGTTACGTAAAGCCCAAAAGCTGTTGTAAGCACCGCGGTCAAGACACACGTCCACCCCACGCCGAGATGGGGCAGATGCAAGAGGATGCGATGACCGCCGATACGATGACAATCCGAGAAATGTGTGACGCCTTTGACGTCACCCCGCGCACGCTGCGCTTTTACGAGGCCAAAGAACTGCTGTTTCCCGCCCGCGATGGCCAAAAGCGGCTGTTTACCAAAAGCGATCGCGCCCGGCTGAAGCTGATCCTGCGCGGCAAGCGCTTTGGCTTCAGCCTCGAAGAGATCCGCCAGCTGCTTGATCTTTATCACATGGGCGATCAGCAGCAGACCCAGATTGCCCGAACATACGATGTTGCGCGCAACCGTCTCGCCGATATGATCAACCGCAGGGACGAGTTGAACCAGGCCATCGACGATCTGAAAGAACAGTTGAAGTGGGGTGAGAAAATGATGGCCTCGCTCAAGCACACACGCAGCGCCGCGGAATAGCCGCCCGCGCCAACGATCAAAGTCACACCGACGAAGGGAGAGCCTCATGCCCACCTACACAGCGCCGACAAAAGACGTCCAATTCGTTTTACACAACGTTCTGAAAGTTTCAGAAGCGCGGATCCCAGGATACGACGACCTGGAATCCGATTTCACCTCCGCGATTTTGGAAGAAGCGGGCAAGCTCACCTCTGAGGTGATCGCGCCGCTGAATGTTGTGGGCGACAAAGAGGGCTGCCGACTGGAAAACGGCGTGGTCTACACGCCAACGGGCTTCAAAGAGGCCTTCGATCAGGTGCGCGAAGGCGGCTGGACCGGCCTCGACATGCCCGAGGAATTCGGCGGGCAGAACATGCCGGTGGTGATGGGCACCGCCGTGGGCGAATTCTTTTCAGCCTCCAACCAAGCCTTCACCATGTATCAGGGCCTCACTCACGGCGCAGCATCGGCGATCCTGGCGCATGGCTCCGACCAGCAAAAGCAGACCTATCTGCCCAACATGGTCTCTTGTGCATGGACCGGCACAATGAACCTCACTGAGCCGCATTGCGGCACGGATCTGGGGCTCATGCGCACCAAGGCTGCCCCGCAGGAGGACGGCACCTATCAGATCACAGGCCAGAAGATCTTCATCTCGGCCGGTGAGCATGACATGGCCGAGAACATCATCCACCTTGTGCTTGCCAAGATCGATGGCGGTCCTGACGGCATCGCAGGCGTCTCGCTCTTCATCGTGCCGAAGTTCTTGGTGAACGAGGACGGCTCCCTGGGCGCACGCAACGGCGTCGCCGTCGGCTCCATCGAAGAGAAGATGGGCATTCACGGCAATTCTACCTGCGTGATGAATTACGACGGCGCGACCGGCTATCTCTTGGGCGAGGCGCACAAGGGCATGCGGGCGATGTTCACGATGATGAATGAGGCCCGCCTGGGTGTGGGCATGCAGGGGCTCGCGCAGGCCGATGTTGCCTACCAAAACGCGGTGGAATACGCCAAGGACAGGCTTCAGGGCCGCGCGGTCACCGGTGCTGAGGCTCCGGAGAAAGCTGCCGATCCGCTCATCGTGCATCCCGACATCCGCCGGTCCTTGATGGATCAAAAGAGCTTTGCCGAGGGCGCGCGCGCCTTTGTGCTTTGGGGTGCCACCATGATCGACGCGGCCCACCGGTCAGAGGACAAAGACGCTGATGGTCTGGTTTCCCTACTGACCCCAGTGATCAAAGGCTTTTTGACCGACGTCGGCTACGACATGACCATCAAGGCGCAGCAGGTCTATGGCGGGCACGGCTACATTGAGGAATGGGGCATGTCACAGTTCTCCCGCGATGCCCGGATCGCCATGATCTATGAAGGGGCCAACGGCGTGCAGGCGCTTGACCTCGTGGGCCGCAAACTGGCGCAGGACGGCGGCAAGCACGTGATGGCCTTCTTTGATCTCGTCAAGAGCTTTTGCAAAGAAAACGCCGGGCAAGACGAGGCCTTTGACCGCGATTTCATCGCGCCACTCAAAGCGGCGAGCAAGGATCTGCAGGCCGCAGGCATGTTCTTCATGCAAAACGGGATGAAAAACCCCAATCACGCCCTCGCAGGCTCCAATGATTTCATGCACATGTTTGGCCACGTGTGCCTTGGCCTGATGTGGGCGCGCATGGCGCTGTCAGCCCGTCAAGCCTTGACCGCTGGCGCGGCGGACACTGACTTCTTTGAAAGCAAGATCAGCACAGGCCGCTACTACATGGCGCGCCAACTGCCCGCCACGGGCCTGCACCTCAAGCGGATCGAGAGCGGCGCGGACACGGTCATGGCGCTCGACGCGGCCCACTTTTAACCGGCGCGGGCGGGGTCACCCCCGCCCCTGATTTTGGAGAGCTCATGCCAAAGCGTTTTCGCCTGACCCGCCGCCTGCCCGTCGCGATGACAGAGGACGGCTACCGCCGCCTGAAGGCTTTCAGCGCCGAGGCAGGTTTGGATGAAGGCGAGGCGCTCTCGTTCCTTTTTGAAAACTTCAATTCTGTGATCAACCCGGAAAACCTCACGGCGCGCCTGAGGCTCTTTAACGCTGAACTTGAGAGCCGGAAAAGATAGCAAGGATCCCCTATGAGAGACTTCGCCACAACCCAATCCACCTGGATGACCGACGAACATCAGATGATCGCGGAGATGACCGCGAGTTTCATCAACGCCGAATGGGCCCCTCGCTTTGAAAAATGGCGCAAAAAGTCTCAGATGGACCGCAGCGCCTGGAATGAGGCCGCCGAACTGGGCCTGCTCTGCCCGTCAATCCCCGAAGAGTATGGCGGCGCAGGCGGCGACTTTGGCCATGAGGCCGCCATCCTCATTGAGGCCGCGCGCGCCAATCTGGCAAGCTGGGGGCATTCCATCCACTCTGGCATCGTGGCCCATTACATTCTCGCATACGGCTCGGAAGAGCAGAAAAAGCGTTGGCTGCCCAAAATGGTCGCGGGCGAGATGATCGGGGCGCTGGCGATGACCGAGCCCTCAACCGGCTCAGATGTACAATCGATCAAAACGAAGGCCGTGAAGGACGGCAACGCCTACAGGCTCTCGGGTCAAAAGACCTTCATCACCAACGGCCAACACGCTGAGATCATCATCGTCGCCGCTAAAACAGACCCCTCGCTCGGCTCCAAAGGCGTAAGCCTCGTCGTGGTGGAGACCGAAGGGGCCACTGGTTTCCAGCGCGGTCGCAATTTGGAAAAGGTCGGCAAACACGCCTCCGACACCTCGGAACTCTTCTTTGACAATGTCGAAATCCCCCCCGAGAACATCCTAGGCGGGGAAGAAGGCAAAGGCTTTTACCAAATGATGAACCAGCTCCCCCAAGAGCGGTTGATCATCGCCTGCGAGGCCATGGGTGCCATGGAAGGCGCTGTCGAACGCACAATCACCTATTGTAAAGAACGCGAAGCCTTCGGCGGTCCACTCACCCAGTTCCAGAACACGCGGTTCAAACTGGCTGAGTGCAAGACCAAGACCACCGTCTGCCGCGCGTTCCTAGACCAATGCATCGCCGAACACCTGCGCGAAGAACTCAGCGTGGACCGGGCGGCGATGGCCAAATACTTCCTTACCGACACCCAAGGTGAGGTGCTCGACGAGTGCCTGCAACTGCACGGCGGCTACGGGTTTATGCAAGAATACGCGATTGCAGAGATGTGGGCGGATGCGCGAGTGCAGCGCATCTACGGCGGCACAAATGAGATCATGAAGGAACTAATTGCGCGCAATCTCTAACGGCATTCGTGCAGACTGGTTGAATATGAGTTGTATTGGAAAGATGAAGCGCGCGGAGCCCTCCACCCTGCCACGCCGAGGCGCTAGAACCTCGGTCGCGGCAGAGCTTCACCTTTCACCCGGGTTATCTCTCCAGCATGCCGGGCCCCATTTAGCTACAGCGTCTTGGTTAACGAGATCTGAATTTCAACCTCGCTTCATCTTTCCCTTAAAACTCCACGGGGGTCCGGGGGTGTGAAACCCCCGGTTTCTGCATTTCAACAAGGAATCGGACCATGACCATTCAACTCCACTGTTTTGGCGAGTCTGGGCACTCTTACAAAACGGCACTTGCGCTTGAGCTATCGGGGCTCGACTGGACCCCAGTTAAGGTGGACTTCTTTGCAGGGCAGGGACGCACCGATGCCTATCGAAAGGATCTCAATGAAATGGGCGAGGCCCCGGTTATGATCGACGGCCCGGTCAAGCTCACTCAATCTGGGGTTATACAGGACTATGTTTCTGAAAAATCTGGCAAGTTTGGCGGCAACAGCGCCGAGGAGCGGCGCGAGATCCTGCGTTGGATCCTTTGGGACAACCACAAGCTCAGTTCCGTCGCGGGGATGACTCGGTTCTTGATGAACTTTCTGCCTGAAGACAAACAGCCCAAAGAGGTCATCGCTTTCAGCCAAGCGCGTCTCAAAGCGGCCTATGAGATCTTGAACGCGCATCTTGAGGGGCGCAATTGGATCGTGGGAGACGCTTTGACCAACGCGGACCTCACCTGCTGCGGATATCTCTACTACCCGGAGCCTTTCGGGTTTGAGCGCAGTGCCTTTCCCAACATTGACGCCTGGCTGACACGGCTGAGCGAAACACCGGGCTGGAAAGCCCCTTATGACCTGATGCCTGGCAGCCCTGCTGACCGCGCGTAACACGGAGAACACATATGACCGACGCATATATCTACGACGCGTTGCGCACGCCCCGGGGCAAGGGCCGCAAGGACGGTGCCCTGCACGAGGTGACGGCGCTGAGGCTTTCGGCGCAGACCTTGAATGCGGTGAAGGCACGCAACAATCTCGACGGACACGCCGTCGAGGATGTGATTTGGGGCAATGTGACCCAAGTGATGGAGCAAGGCGGCTGCCTCGCGCGCTCCGCCGTCTTGGCCTCCGATCTTGATGAGAGCATCCCTGGGCTTGCCATCAACCGCTTTTGCGCCTCTGGCATGGAGGCAGTGAACCTGGCAGCCAACCAAGTGCGCGGCGGTGCCGGTGACGCCTATGTCGCGGGCGGGGTGGAGATGATGGGGCGCGTTGCCATGGGCTCTGACGGGGCGGCGGTTGCTGTCGACCCGACACTTGCGATGGAGAAGTATTTTGTCCCGCAGGGCATTTCCGCCGATATCATCGCAACAGAGTACGGCTACAGCCGCGATGATGCGGACGCGCTGGCGATGGCGAGCCAGAAGCGCGCCAAGACCGCCTGGGACGAGCGCCGCTTTGAAAAGTCGGTCATCGAGATTAAGGACCAGAACGGTCTGACCATTCTCGATCACGATGAGTACATGCGGCCTGAGACCGACATGCAAACCCTGGGCGCTTTGGACCCCGCGTTCAAACAAATGGGCGAGGTGATGCCGGGTTTTGACAAGGTCGCGATGCTCAAATACCCGCATCTGGAGCGGATCCACCACATCCATCACGCTGGCAACTCATCGGGCATCGTTGACGGGGCCGCGGCCGTGCTTATCGGCAACAAGGAATTCGGCGAAAGGCACGGGCTCACGCCCCGCGCGCGCATCAAAGCCACCGCCAAGATCGGCACCGATCCTACGATCATGCTCACCGGTCCTGTGCCGGTCACGGAGAAAATCCTGGCCGAGAACGGGATGAGCATCAACGACATCGATCTTTTTGAGGTGAACGAGGCTTTTGCCTCCGTTGTCATGCGCTTCATGCACGCCTTTGACGTGGATCACGAAAAGGTCAATGTGAATGGCGGCTCCATCGCCATGGGTCACCCGCTTGGTGCCACGGGGGCGATGATCATCGGCACCCTGCTCGATGAGCTTGAGCGCAGTGACAAAGAGACGGGTCTCGCCACGCTCTGTGTGGCCTCCGGCATGGGGGCGGCGACACTGATCGAACGGATCTGAGGTGACGGACAGCCAGGTTGATTGGACGCCCATGCAGGTGCTCGAATACACGCTCCGCGTCACGGGCGACGCCCTGCTGAGCGGAGATTTTGACGCTTTTGCCAGCATCTTTGACCTGCCGCATCACATATCGACCTTTGAAGGCAGCCGCACGCTGCGCACGCAGGATGACCTGCGCCATACCTTTGATGCAGTGCACATGCATTGCGTGCATCACCAGGTCACCAGCGTCGTGCGGGAGTGCATTTCCGCCGAATTTGACGAGCACGGTCAGATTAAATCCGCCCATACCACGCGCCTCCTGGTGGGGGCCCAGCAACTCGGGCAGACCTCAATGGCCTACGGCGTATTGCGCCTCAAAGGTGCGCGGTGGCTGACCACGGCGAGCCAATATGCGGTGCCTGACAAGAAGTTCAGCCAGACGATGATCATCTCATCAAACCGCCCGGTGAACACAAACGCAGACCCTTTGAGACAGTCCAAGGGCCCCGCAGAAACATGAAAGGGAGCATTCTCCAATGACAGATTTCACCATGCAAAAAGACGCCGATGGCGTCGCGCTGATCACCTGGGATGTGCGGGGCAAGTCGATGAACGTCATGTCGCTCGACGGGCTTGGCCTTCTGGATACGCTGATCGACGACGCCCTGGCCGATGAGACGGTGAAAGGCATCGTCATCACCTCCGGCAAGCCCGGCTCTTTTGCCGGCGGTATGGATCTGAACCTCTTGGCCAAGCTGCGCGAAGACGCGGGCGACGATCCGGCCAAAGGGCTCTTTGAGGGCACGATGCGCATGCACGGGCTTTTGCGCAAGATCGAACGGGCGGGCATGGACCCCAAAAAACTCAAAGGCGGCAAGCCCATCGCCGCGGCCCTGCCCGGCACGGCAGCAGGCATCGGTCTGGAACTGCCGCTCGCCACGCACCGGATCTTCTGCGCCGATAATCCCAAAGCACGCATCGGCCTGCCCGAGATCATGGTGGGGATCTTCCCTGGCGCGGGGGGCACAACGCGGCTCAGCTTCAAGCTCGGGGCCATGGCCGCCTCGCAATTCCTGCTCGAGGGCAAGATGGTCGCCCCTGCCGCCGCGGCCAAAGCCGGTCTCATCGACGAAGTCGTGGTTGACCCCGTCGCCGCCGCCCGCGATTGGGTGCTGCAGGCCACTGACGCGGATCTGGTCAAACCCTGGGACGCCAAGGGCTACAAGATGCCCGGCGGCGCGCCCTATCATCCGGCGGGCTTCATGACCTTTGTCGGGGCCAACGCCATGGTGAACGCGCGCACCAAAGGGGCCTTCCCCGCGGCCAAGGCGCTCCTCTCAGCGGTTTACGAAGGTGCGCTTGTGCCCTTCGACACCGCGCTCAAGATCGAGGCCCGCTGGTTCACGTCGATCCTGATGAACCCGTCATCCTCTGCCATGATTCGCTCGCTGTTCTTGAACAAAGAAGCGCTGGAGAAAGGCGCGGTGCGGCCCCAGGGCATCCCTGACCAGCGCGTGCAGAAACTGGGCGTGCTCGGCGCGGGCATGATGGGCGCAGGCATCGCGCTGGTCTCGGCTCAGGCGGGCATCGAGGTCGTGCTGATCGACCGGGACCAGGAGAGTGCTGACAAAGGCAAGGCCTACGCCGCCGCCTACATGGACAAGGGCATCGCGCGGCGCAAAGCCACGCCGGAAAAGAAAGAGGCGCTCTTGGGCCTCATCCAAGCGACCCCCGATCTAAATGCGCTCAAAAGCTGCGATCTCATCATCGAGGCCGTCTTTGAAGATCCGGGCGTCAAGGCTGAGATGACGCAAAAGGTCGAAGCGGTGATCCCAGATGACTGCATCTTCGCCTCCAACACCTCCACCCTGCCCATCACCGACCTGGCCCGGGCCTCTAGCCGCCCCGATCAGTTCATCGGCATCCACTTCTTCTCTCCGGTGGAGCGCATGATGCTGGTGGAGATCATCAAGGGCAGCAAGACCGGCGACCGCGCGGGCGCCAAGGCGCTCGATTACGTGCGACAGATCAGAAAGACGCCCATCGTGGTGAACGACGCGCGCTTTTTCTACGCCAACCGCTGCATCATCCCCTTCGGCGGCGAGGCCACGCGCATGATCACCGAAGGCGTGGCCCCCGTGCTCATCGACAACGCCGCGGAACTCTTGGGCTTCCCCGTGGGTCCGGTGCAATTGGGCGATGAGACCTCGATCGATCTGGCCACCAAAATCATGCGCGCCTCCAAGGCTGCGATGGGCAATGCCTACCCCGCCTCGGAAGCCGACAATCTCATCACCTGGATGGAAGAGATCGGGCGGCTCGGGCGCAAGGCCAAGGCGGGCTATTTTGACTACGACGAAAAGGGCAAGCGCACCGGCTACTGGCCCGGCCTGCACGACAGATACCCGCAAGCCGACGTGCAACCCGATCTGCAGGAGATCCAAGACCGCCTGATGTTCGTGCAGGTCCTCGAAGCCGTGCGCGCGCTCGAAGAGGGCGTGCTCATGGACATCCGCGAGGGCGACGTGGGCGCCATCCTCGGCTGGGGCTTTGCCCCCTGGTCCGGAGGGCCTTTTGCCTGGCTCGACATCATCGGCACGCCCTACGCGGTGGCGCGCTGCGACGCACTCGCCGCCAAATTCGGGCCCCGGTTCGAGCCTCCGGCCCTCTTGCGCGAGATGGCCGAGAAAAACGAAAGCTTCTACACCCGCTTCGGCACCCCCACACCCGCCGCCGCCTAAAGCGTCCGGCCTTTAACCTGAGGCATACTATGACGCGCATATCCCGAGAACGCCGAAGGCGTGGCAGGGTATGGGCGTCTCAAGTTTAAGGCTGGGCGATCTAGCCCTTGAGAGAAGAGGGACACCCCCCTTCATCTTTCCAATTACAACTCATGGCCCAACGCCGCGTCCCGCGCGACACCGACAGACCACGCGCAAGCAGCGCGTCCAAAAGCCGAACAACACGCCCGCACGCTGCATAAACATTTGATTTACCACTGATTTCAAAGAAAAATCACCGCCTGTCCCCGCGGGGACAGGCGCGCGCCCTCACGACACATCCTCAAATCGGTAGCCAAACCGCGCAATGTCCACAGCACAACAGGCGGCCACAATCGCCCGCGTCTCAGCGGTGTAATACCCGCGGTGGTCCGCCGCGCGCCGTGACCGGTTCACCCAAGGCAACGCCAGCTCAAAGCCCAGATGCGCCCAAAGCGGTGCCGCGTCTTGGGTAAAATGCTCCAAACGGATGTAGAGGCGCGCCCGCTCCACGCCCTGCGCATCGGTCATGTAAGAGGCCGCCGGGGCCGCGCGAAAACTCGCTTGCGTCTCGCGCGCGCGCAGAAATCCGGCAAAGCTCTCAGCCCGCGCCAACCGCGCCGCGGGGTGATCAAACCGCTGCTCCCGCAACCAATGATAATAGCTCACCATCCGGTCCCAAGGATTGCGCACCAGCGTAAAAGTGAACATCGCTGCGATCTCATCACGCCCAATCAACCCATCGATATCCGCCAAGGTGCTGTGCTTCCAAAGTCGCCCAGTCTCGGGCAAAGCCTTCACCCGATGCCGCCGCGCCCGCGCCTTCGGCGTATCGCCCAAAAGCACGTCATCCTTCATCGCCCGCCCCTCCAGCGCCAGGGCCAGCGAGGTCCCCCCAGTCTTCGGAATATGCACAAAGATGTAGGATCGCCCGCGACTGATGATCATCCGGCCCGCCTCGCCCGCCTCACAGCTTCCCGCCAACTCTCGCACCCAATCCCACAGCAGACAACGCGTCTGAGCAACGCCAGAGAAACGCTTCTAAACCGTCCGGATCATCCGCAACAGACCACTCCACAATCACCCTTCCAAATCCAGGCGCACCCCGCAATACTGCGCGCCACAGCATGAGGGGAGGATGCCGATGGGATGGATGGCAGATGAAACGGGTCTCGATAAATGCGCGGCCAACTACGTGCCGCTCTCCCCGCTGTCGCACCTGCGACGGGCCAGTCATGTCTTTGCCGACAGGACGGCGGTGATCCACGGCGGGCACCGCGTCACCTACGCCGCGTACCATGCACGCTGCACACGGCTCGCCAGCGCCCTCACGGGCTTGGGCGTGGCACCAGGCGATGTGGTGGCCACCCTCTTGCCCAACACCCCCGCCCAGGCCGAGGCGCATTTCGGCGTGCCCGCTTGCGGGGCTGTGCTCAACACCATCAACACCCGCCTCGATCCAGGCACTGTGGCCTATATCTTTGAGCACGGCGGCGCCAAAATCCTGCTCTGCGACACCGAGTTTCTGCCCCTGGCCGAGGCGGCCTGCGCTGAGATGACCGGCACGCCGCCTCAGATCATCGAAGTCCCTGATACCGCGTTCCCCGCCACCGGCCGCTACACGCCCTACGAAGATCTCCTGAAAGGAGGCGATGAGACCCATCCCTGGATCATGCCGCAAGACGAGTGGGAGAGCTTGGCGCTCAACTACACCTCCGGCACCACCGGGCGGCCCAAGGGCGTCGTCTACCACCACCGCGGTGCCTATCTCATGACGATGGGCACGGTGATCTCCTGGCGCATGGTGCTGCACCCGATCTTCATGCAGATTGTCCCGCTTTTTCACTGCAACGGCTGGAACCACACCTGGATGATGCCGCTCATCGGCGGCACGCTGGTCTGTTGCCGCGACATCACCGCCGCCAACATCTACACCGCCATCGCCGAGGAAGGAGTGACGCATTTTGGCGGCGCACCCATCGTGCTCAACATGATCGTAAACGCCGACGCGGCCGACCGCAGGCCCTTTGACCACACCGTTGAGGTCTTTACCGCCGGCGCGCCGCCCGCCCCCGCGACACTCTCCAAGATCGAGCAACTCGGCTTTAACATCACCCAGGTCTACGGCCTCACCGAGACCTACGGTCATGTGACGGAGTGCCTGTGGAAAGCCGAAGACTGGCAGCGCCTGGATGAGGCGGCCCGCGCCACGATCAAGGCCCGCCAGGGCGTGGCCTTCCCGATGATGGATCACATCACCGTTGCGGCCCCTGACATGGCGCAAACGCCCATGGATGGCACCGCCCAGGGTGAGATCATGATCCGCGGCAATGCGGTGATGAAAGGCTATCTGAAAAATCCAGCAGCCACGGCAGAGGCCTTTGCGGGCGGCTATTTTCACTCCGGCGATATCGCAGTGCAGCATCCCGATGGCTACATCCAGATCGCCGACCGCGCCAAGGACATCATCATCTCGGGAGGCGAGAACATCTCTTCTGTCGAGGTCGAGGGCGTGCTGATGGCGCATCCTGACGTGAACCTCGCCGCCGTTGTCGCCAAACCGGACCCCAAATGGGGCGAGGTGCCCTGCGCCTTTGTTGAGCTCAAACCGGGAGCCAGCGCGGATGAGGCCGCGCTCATCGCGCATGCCCGGCAGACGCTGGCGGGGTTCAAGGCCCCCAAACAGGTGGTCTTCCAGGAGCTGCCCAAAACCTCAACCGGCAAGATCCAGAAATTCGAGCTGCGCAAGGTGGCCGCAACCTTGGCAGAAGCCTCCTGAGCGCGCGGGCCGGGCGAAAAAGCTTCTCATTGCCCCACCGGGGTCTCGTGGTATCCTGCCCGCGAGGCAGATCGAGCAACCGCGATGAGAGCATATGACCGCGCTCACCAAATACGCACGCATTGAGGCAACCGGCCTCTGGCGGCTCAAGCCAGAGGAGCAGCGGCGCGAGGTTATCGTCTCCATCGGCGATGCCACCTTGATGATCTTGGACAAAAACGATCAGCCGCTCACCCATTGGTCGCTCGCCGCGGTGGAGCGGGCGAACCCGGGCCAGCACCCGGCGCTCTTTCACCCCGACGGTGACCCGGGTGAGACGCTTGAGATGCCGGAGAGCGAAGCCGAGATGGTCGAGGCCATCGAAACCCTGCGCCAAGCCATTGAACGCGCGCGCCCGCATCCGGGCCGGCTCAGATGGGTGGGCTTTGCGCTTTCTGCCCTTACCGTGGCGGCGATCGCGGTTTTTTGGCTGCCCGGTGCCCTGCTCGATCACACGCTGCGCGTCGTGCCAGAGGTCAAAAGGGCGGAGTTGGGCGGCGCACTGCTCGACCGGATCGAGCGGGTGTCGGGCCCAGCCTGCCGCCAAGCCGAGGGTCTTGGCGCGCTGGCGCTCCTGTCAAGCCGATTGGACGCGGGCACCCTCGTGGTGCTGCCGCAAATGCCGCAGGACAGCCTGCACCTGCCCGGCGGGCTGATCTTGTTGGAGCGCGCGGTCATTGAGGATCACGAAGAGCCTGACGTGGCGGCAGGCTACATCATGCGCGAGCTCACGCTGCGCGACGCCGCCGACCCGCTGCAGGCGCTTTTGAGCGCGATCGGGCTGCGCGAGAACTTCAAGCTGCTCACGACCGGCCGGGTGAGCGCAGCCGCCCTCGACCTTTATGCCGAGGACCTTTTGACCCGCGCCGCCGCCGCGCCCGACCGAGACAGGCTGCTCGCACGATTTGATGCGGCGGCTTTGCGCAGCACGCCCTACGCCTATGCCCGCGACATCACCGGCGAGACGACGCTTGCGCTGATTGAGGGTGATCCGATGACAGGCAAGCTCACCGCGCCGCTGATGAGCGACGCCAACTGGATCCGGTTGCAGGGCATCTGCGGCAGCTAAACCATTCGCTTTTCAAGCCGCCTCAGCGCCCTTCAAAGACGCGGCGCGGGGCGGAGCGTGTAGAGACAACCGGCGCGCGGGTGATCGGCCCGCTGGCGATGACGCGGCGCACCGTCTTGCCGCTGCTCTCTACGATCTGGACTTCGCCGATCTGCGTGCCTTGGACGCCGGGCGCGGCCCTTTGATAGATAACGGGGGCGGCGGCCTCGGCGGTCTCGCCCACCGGCACAAGGCGGCGCGGCACGGTGTTTGTCCAGATCAGCGACATCTGCGCCCGACCGGCCAGGGTTTGCTCCGCGCGGCGGGGGTTGAGACGGTCGTCCTCCCACATCGTGCGGTAGCCTTTGGGGACCCTCACGTTGCGCGTGTTGGCGCGCATCTCAAGCACGTGACGCGGAAGGATGCGCGTCTGCGCAGTCACGCCTTCACCGCCCCGCCCGCGCGCAACCGCTTCGGTGGCACCCACCTGCACACTGCGCGCCTGAACCGGCACCACGGGGGCTGGCGCGGGCTGCGCCACCGGCGCGCGCGCCGCGACGGCGGCGGTTGGCAACGGTTGCACAACGGGCGCTGTCACGACAGCGGGTTGGGCCGCCGCAAGGGTCGGTGTGAAGCCGCAGAGCGGCTGGCGTTCCCGCGTCACCCGCGGCACCCACGAGACGTTGCCGTCGATGCCTGCGCGCACATAGACGCACCCGCGGCTGTCTACATATTGTGTTTCACTGTAGCTTGCCGGCGGAAATTCTGCTGGTTGCTGCGCAACTGTCTGCGCGCTGCTCGCCGTTGCACATCCCAAACCGATCAGCCCTGCCCAAAACGCTTGGTTAATCTGAAGTAATTGCCGCCTCATCTGCACCCCCGCTACAATATGTAGTGAATGTGCCCCATGCATATCGCTAAGTCCAGCATTCATCCATAGGCGAGCCGGATCTGGCGCGGCTACTTGGTGCCAAACATCCGGTCGCCCGCGTCCCCAAGCCCCGGCACGATGTAGCCGATCTCATTGAGCTTTTCATCGACCGCCGCCGTCACGATGGGCACGTCAGGGTGCGCCTCTTTCATCTGCGCGACCCCCTCGGGCGCGGCCAGCAGGCACAGAAACCTCAAGTTCGTCGCTCCGGCCTTTTTCAGCAGGTCAATCGCCGCAACGGAGGAATTGCCGGTGGCGAGCATCGGATCCACCGCGATCACCAGGCGGTCGTCCAGCCCTTCGGGCACCTTAAAGTAGTACTGCACAGGCTGCAGCGTTTCCTCATCACGATAGAGCCCGACAAAGCCCACGCGCGCCGAGGGCACCAGTTCCAGCACACCATCAAGCAGCCCATTTCCTGCCCGCAGGATAGAGATCAACGCCAGCTTTTTGCCTGCCAGGGTCGGGGCATCCATCGGCCCCATTGGGGTCTCGATGGCCTTTGTGCTCATCGGCAGACCGCGGGTCACCTCATAGGCCAGAAGCTGTGAGATCTCGCGCAGAAGCTGCCTGAAGACCGCCGTGGGGGTCTCTTTGTCCCGCATCAGTGTGAGTTTGTGCTGCACCAAGGGGTGCTCAACAACTGTGAGGTGATCATCGGGGGGGGACATGGTGCGCGCTCCTGCTGGACGTTTTGCGCCCTTTTGGCGCGAAAGCCGGGGCACATCAAGCAGCGGGCGGGCTGACCCCCAGATGCCCAGCAATCAGATGCGCGACGTCCTGGAAGTGCATCAGCCCCAGCCGCGCAGGCACCTGGCCCGCAGCCAGCACTGGCACCCGCTCGCGCGTGTGATCGGTGCCAACCCAGGTGGGATCGTTGCCGTGATCGGCGGTGATCACCATCAGATCATCTGGCCTGAGCCGCGGCAGGATCTGGCCGAGCGCGGCGTCGAACCATTCGAGATGCCTTGCATAGCCCGACACATCGCGGCGGTGGCCGTAAAGGCTGTCAAACTCGACAAAGTTGGCAAAGATGAGTGCGGCCGGTTCAGCGGTTTCCACCAGATCGGCCAAATGCTGCATCAACGCGGCGTCGGTGCCTTTCCGCAATTCGTCGATCCCCTGCATGGAGAGGATGTCGCCGATCTTGCCCAAGCCATAGACCCGGCGGCCTGCGTCCTGCACCCAATTGGTGAGCAGCGGTTTGGGCGGGGTCAGCGCAAAATCGCGGCGGTTGCTGGTGCGGGTGTAGGCCCCGTCGGGGCCCACGAAGGGCCGGGCGATCACGCGGCCCACTTTCATGGCATGCAGGCGCGGGGCCACATCCGCGCAGAGGGCGAGCAAGCGCTCCAGCCCAAACGCCTCCTCATGTGCGGCGATCTGGAAGACGCTGTCGGCGGAAGTATAGCAAATGGGCCAGCCCGTTTCGACATGCGCCGCGCCGAGCTCTGAGACAATTGACGTGCCGGAGGCACGACAATCGCCGAGGATGCCCTGCGTCCCAGCTTGGGCCGCGACAAAAGCGCTCAGATCGGGCGGGAAAGCGGGCACCTCATCGGGAAAGACGTGCCAATCCCAAGGCACGGGCACACCTGCAAGCTCCCAATGGCCCGACGGCGTGTCTTTGCCGCGCGAGACCTCGGTCGCGGCACCGGCATGGGGGGCGCCCGTCTCGCCATTGGCCCAAGACATCGCCTCCAATACGCCAAGCGCGGTGAGGCGCGGAATGACAAGCGGGCCGCTGCGCCCAACCTCCGCCGCGCCGCTGGCGCAGGCCGCGATGATGTGGCCCAGCGTATTGGCGCCGGTGTCGGGCACTCTACCGTTGAAAAACTGATGGGCATCCGGGGCCCCGCCAATGCCAACGGAATCCATGACGACGAAAAAGGCCCGCGGCATCAGCCGACCTCATCTAAGATCAAGGGGGCGGCGGGCGCGGGGTTCGTCCCGAGGGTGATGGCCGCCTGCACGGCGCGCGCGGCAGTGTCGGCATGATCGGGCCGCGCGGCATGCACCACGGCGAGTGCCGCGCCACGCTTCACCGATGTGCCCAGCCGCACCACTTCAGAGAGGCCGACCGCCGGGTTGATCGCGTCGGTCTCGCGCTGCCGCCCGCCACCTAGGGCCACGACCGTGAGGCCAAGCGCCTCGCCGTCGATGGCGGTCACGATGCCATCTGATGCGGCTTTCACTTCGCGGATCACGGGGGCTTCGGGCAAGAACCGCTGCCAGGTTTCCACAAACTGCACCGGCCCGCCAAGCGCGGCGAGCATCTTACCAAAGCGCTCCGCCGCCGCGCCGCTTGTGATTGCTGCTCGCACCATCTCGGCCCCGACTGCCGCGTCCGCGGCTACGCCCGCCCCGGTCAGCACCGCGCCGCCCAGGGCCGCCGCAAGATCAATGGGCGGCCCCTCGGGGCGTTTGGTCAGCACAGTCATGACCTCGGCCACCTCCAGCGCATTGCCGAGGCTGGGCACCAGCGGTTGGTTCATGTCCGAGAGCAGGGCGCGCGTCGGACAGCCCGCGGCATTGGCCGTCTGCGTGAGCGCCTCGGCAAGCGCACGCGCGGCGGCTTCGGTTTTCATAAAGGCGCCGCTGCCGACCTTCACGTCCAAGACGAGCCCGTGCAAGCCCGCCGCGAGCTTCTTTGACAGGATCGAGGCGGTGATCAGATCGAGGGATTCGACCGTCGCGGTGACGTCTCGCACGCGGTAGAGGCGGCGGTCCGCTGGCGCGATATCGGCGGTCGCGCCGACGATGGCGCAGCCGGTGTCGCGCACGATGTCGTGCAGCCGAGGCACATCGATCTGGGTCGAGACGCCGGGGATCGCTTCCAATTTGTCGAGCGTGCCGCCCGTGTGCCCCAGCCCGCGCCCCGAGATCATCGGCACATAGGCCCCGCAGGCGGCGAGCGCGGGGGCCAGCACCAAGCTCACACAGTCGCCCACCCCGCCGGTCGAATGCTTGTCGAGCACCGGGCCGTCGAGATCCCAGTGGAGAACCCGCCCGGAATCGCGCATCGCCTCAGTGAGCGCGACGCGGCCTGCGGTGCTGAGCCCGCCCATGCAAAGTGCCATGGCAAAGGCCCCGGCCTGCGCGTCGGTGACGGCCCCATCGGCCAGCCCCGCCGCCATCCAAGAGAGTTCTTCCGGGTCCGGTTCGTGCCCCTGGCGCAGCTTGGCCAAAAGGGCGCGCGCGTTCATGAGCCTTCCATCGCCGCCGCCCCGAAAGCACCGGGCAGAAGGTCGGCGACCGTGGTGTCGCTTTCGGCCCCTGCGACGGTGGCAAGCGTCACTTTCGTCTCGCCCGGCCCAAACTCGGAGAGCTTTTGCCGGCAGCCGCCGCAGGGGGCCACCGGTGTGGGGCTGTCGGCCACGACATAGGCTTCGGTAAAGCGGGTCTCACCCGCGGCGACCATGGCGGCGATGGCCCCGGCTTCGGCGCAGGTGCCTTCGGGGTAGGCCGCGTTCTCGACGTTGCACCCGACATAGACCTCGCCCGACGCACCGCGCAGGGCCGCGCCCACCTGAAACCCTGAATAGGGGGCGTAGGCACGGCTGCGCACATCGAGGGCCGCCCGCCTTAACTCGTGGCTCATCCCACCTCCTCGCGTGTTGGGACCTGCAGCTTAGGGCGATCGTGGGACGAAGGGAAGATCGGGCGGTCCCCGCCTTGGCGGCTTTTCAGGCGCGCGGTTTCCGCCTAGGATCGACAGACCGGCGGCGCGCCTGCGCGATCGTTTAACGTTAAACTACATCCAGGGAAGGCCGATCATGTCCGATACACCCAATCTGCGCGAGGCCGCGCTGGAGTATCACGCGCATCCAAAACCAGGCAAACTGGAGATCCGCGCGACCAAACCCCTGGCCAACGGCCGCGACCTGGCCCGCGCCTATAGCCCCGGCGTGGCGGAGGCCTGCCTGGAGATCAAAGCCGACCCCGCCACCGCCGCGACCTATACCGCGCGCGGCAATCTGGTCGCGGTGGTGACCAACGGCAGTGCTGTCTTGGGCCTCGGCAACATCGGTGCGCTCGCCTCCAAACCGGTGATGGAGGGCAAGGCGGTCCTCTTTAAGAAGTTCGCCAATATCGATTGTTTTGACATCGAGGTGGATGAGTCCGACCCTGAAAAGCTGGCGGACATTGTCTGCGCCCTTGGCCCGACCTTTGGGGCGATCAACCTTGAGGACATCAAAGCACCTGATTGTTTTACCGTTGAACGATTGTGCCGCGAGCGGATGAACATCCCGGTTTTTCACGATGATCAGCACGGCACCGCCATCGTGGTGGGCGCGGCAGCCAAAAATGCGCTGCATGTCGTGGGCAAACGGTTTGAGGACATCAAGATCGTCTCAACCGGGGGCGGTGCGGCGGGCATTGCCTGCCTCGACATGCTGCTCAAGCTTGGGGTGAGGCGCGAGAATGTCTGGCTGTGCGACATCAAAGGGTTGGTCTACGCGGGGCGCACAGTTGATATGAACCCGATTAAGGCCGAATATGCGCAAGCCAGTGACTTGCGTCACCTGAGTGAGGTGATCGCGGGCGCGGACCTCTTCCTCGGGCTCTCGGGTCCCGGGGTGCTGACCCAGGAGATGGTGGCGCAGATGGCGGCGCGTCCGATCATCTTTGCGTTGGCCAACCCCACGCCCGAGATCTTGCCCGATCTGGCCCGCGCGGTGGCCCCCGATGCGATCATCGCCACGGGGCGCAGTGATTTTCCCAATCAAGTCAATAACGTACTGTGCTTTCCCTTTATCTTTCGCGGGGCGCTGGATGTGGGTGCCACGACGATCAATGACGCAATGGAGCTGGCCTGCATCGAGGGCATCGCGGCGCTGGCCCGGGCCACCACAAGCGCGGAGGCGGCGGCGGCCTATAAGGGTGAAGAGATGACCTTTGGCCCGGATTACCTCATCCCCAAACCCTTTGACCCACGGCTGATCGGCGTTGTCTCTTCTGCCGTGGCGCGGGCCGCGATGGAGACCGGCGTGGCGATGCGCCCGTTCGAGGATCTGGAAGCCTATAAGCAAAAGCTCGACGGATCGGTGTTCAAATCCGCGCTTCTGATGCGCCCGGTCTTTGAGGCGGCGCGCGAATCGCCGCGCAAGATCGTCTTTGCCGAGGGTGAGGATGAGCGGGTGTTGCGGGCCGCACAGGCGATTATGGAAGAGACGGTGGAGACGCCGATTTTGATCGGGCGGCCTGATGTGATTGAGGCGCGGATTGAGAAGGCCGGGCTCACGCTCAAGATCGGCGAAAACCTCGATCTGGTGAACCCGGAGAACGATCCGCGCTACCGCGACTATTGGGAGACCTATCACCAGTTGATGTGCCGCCGCGGCGTCTCTCCGGATATCGCGCGGGCGGTGATGCGCACCAATACCACGGCGATTGGCGCGGTCATGGTGCATCGCGGCGAGGCGGACAGCCTGATCTGCGGCACCTTTGGGGAGTTTCGCTGGCACCTCAATTACGTCACCCAGGTGCTCGGGCGCGGCGATCTGGCCCCGCATGGCGCGCTCAGCCTGATGATCCTGGAGGACGGCCCGCTCTTTATCGCCGATACGGCGGTGCACCTGCATCCTGACCCCGCACAAATCGTGCGCATCGCTTGCGGTGCGGCCCGGCACGTGCGCCGCTTTGGCATTGAGCCCAAGGTGGCCTTTTGCTCAAGTTCGCAGTTCGGCAATCAGGGGGAAGGCACCGGCGGGCGGCTGCGCGGCGCGATTGCGCTCTTGGACGCGCAGGGGGCTGATTTCACCTATGAAGGTGAGATGAACGTGGACACCGCGCTTGATCCCGTGCTGCGCGAACGGCTGTTGCCGGGCAACCGGATGGAGGGGGCGGCGAATGTGCTGGTCTTTGCCCATGCCGATGCCGCCTCGGGCGTGCGCAACATTTTGAAGATGAAGGGCGGCGGGCTGGAGGTCGGGCCGATCCTCATGGGCATGGGCAACCGCGCGCATATTGTGCAGCCGTCGATTTCGGCGCGCGGGTTGCTCAACATGGGGGCCATCGCAGGCACGCCGGTGGCACGCTACGGCTGAAACGAGGGTTAGAAGCGCAGATTAAAGGCGCGGCTGAGCCCGATGGAGAGCCGCCATTGATCCTCGGACCCCAGTTGAGTGATCGGGCTGTCGGCGGCATCGTTTTGCAACCGCTCGTAGCTGAGCAGCCCCTCCACGGACCACTTGTCGTCAAGCTCATAGGTGCCTTGCACCTGAAAGCCTGCGCCCAAAAGACCACCCTCCGCATTAAACTGGCTAAACTGCGAGGCCGCGGCCTCTGTGCCCGTGATGCCAAAGTACGTGCCCGCGTATTCGTCATTGCCCAAGTACAGACGCGGCCCCGCGGTGACGGTCAACCGAGACGTAGGGCGCAAGATCACGTCGGCACCAACCGTGCCAGTGACGCCTTCATGTCCGCCGATGCCGTGGCGGACCTCGCCAAAGGCGAGCCAGTTCGTTTGACGGTAGGCAACCCCGATGCCAAGCTCCACCGTAGTGTCGATATCCTCCAGCCCGGCGAGTTCGGGGTTATCCGCCGCATCGCGTGAGCCAATGACCCTGAAAGCACCGCCGACGGCGAAGCCATTGTCAGGGATATTGCCGATGCCATTGCCGATATTGACCCGGCCCCAGTTGAACGCGCCAAAACGGAACCCCAAGTCGGGGGCAACTTCGTAGTCGTCAGAACCGGGATACTCCGGCACCAGGGCCGCGCCACCGCGCAATGAGAAGTTGAAAGACCGCTCTTGCGCGAGCAAAGCCCCCGAAGAAAGCACCAGGGCGCTGATCAAGGCGGCAGTCTGAAAGAGGCGTGGCATCGTCATGCGCTCCAAAAGCGGCGTCGCTTCATAGATAGCATTATGGGCCGCGCGCGCTAGTGCCAGTCTTTCACGTATTTGCAATAAAAGTGACAGAAGCGGCGCCACCGAAAAAACCTACCCTTGCGCAGGCACCCCGGGTGGGCAGCGGGCTTGCCCCCGTCGCTGGCTGTGCCTAACAACATGTAACGCGAGGAGGGAGAAACATGGGCTACCGCGACACATATGACAGTTGGCAGAATGACCCGGAGGCCTTCTGGCTTGAGGCGGCCAAGGCGATTGACTGGGAAAAGCCACCGACGCGGGCGCTCTTTGATCGGGGCAACCATCTTTATGAATGGTACGCGGAGGCGGAGGTCAACGGGTGCTACAACGCGGTGGACCGGCATGTGGCAGCGGGGCGCGGCGATCAGGCGGCAGTGATCTATGACAGCCCGATCACGGGCATCAAGACCAGCATCAGCTTCGCCGAGTTGCAAACCCGCGTGGCGCGGCTGGCCGGTGCGCTCGTTGCGCAGGGCATCACCAAGGGGGACCGGGTCATCATCTACATGCCGATGGTGCCCGAGGCGCTCGACGCCATGCTCGCCTGCGCGCGCATCGGGGCGATCCATTCGGTTGTCTTTGGCGGGTTTGCCGCCAACGAGCTTGCGGTCCGGATCGATGATTGCACCCCCAAGGCGGTCCTCGCCGCCTCTTGCGGGTTGGAGCCGGGGCGGATCGTCGAATACAAGCCCCTGCTCGATGGGGCCATTGAGATGGCCGCGCATAAGCCCGACGTCTGCATGATCTTGCAACGCGAGCAGCATCCTTGCGATCTGATCGCTGGCCGCGACATGGACTGGAACGCCGCGCAAGAGGGCGTGACCCCAGCGGACTGCGTGCCCGTTGCGGGCAACCACCCGGCCTATATCCTCTATACCTCCGGGACCACAGGCGCGCCCAAGGGTGTCGTGCGGCCCACAGGCGGGCACCTCGTGGCGCTCCATTGGACGATGAAGAACATCTATCAATGCGATCCGGGCGATGTCTTTTGGGCCGCCTCGGACGTGGGCTGGGTCGTGGGGCATTCCTACATCTGCTACGCACCGCTCATCCACGGGAACACGACAATTGTCTTTGAGGGCAAGCCCATCGGCACGCCGGATGCGGGCACCTTTTGGCGGGTGATCGAAGAGCACAAGGTGCGCTGCTTTTTCACTGCGCCGACCGCCATCCGCGCGGTCAAACGCGAGGACCCCAAGGGCGCGTTTCGGCAAAAATACGACCTGAGCTCATTGCGCGCGCTCTATCTGGCGGGTGAGCGGGCGGATCCTGATACCATCCACTGGGCGCAGGATTTGCTCGGCGTGCCGGTCTATGACCATTGGTGGCAGACCGAGACCGGCTACACCATCGCGGGCAATCCCGCCGGGCTGGAAGCGCTGCCCGTGAAGATCGGCTCTCCCACGGTGCCGATGCCCGGCTATGACGTGCAGATCCTGGATGAGGCGGGCCACCCGCAGCCTGCGGGTGAGCTTGGGGCGATTGCGGTAAAGCTGCCGCTGCCGCCAGGCACATTGCCGACGCTGTGGAATGCCGAGGACCGGTTCCGCACATCCTACCTCAACGCCTTCCGGGCTATTATGAGACCGGGGATGCGGGCATGATCGACGAAGATGGCTACCTCTATATCATGGCGCGCACCGATGACGTGATCAACGTGGCGGGGCACCGGCTTTCCACCGGCGCGATGGAAGAGGTGCTGGCGGGCCACCCCGATGTGGCCGAATGCGCGGTCATTGGTGTCAGTGATGCGCTCAAGGGCCAATCGCCGATGGGGTTTTTGTGCCTCTCCAAGGGCGTGAACCGACCCCATGAAGAGATCACCAGCGAGTGCGTGCAGCGGGTGCGCGATCAGATCGGGCCGGTGGCCGCCTTTAAGACCGCGCTGGTGGTGGACCGGCTGCCCAAGACGCGCTCGGGCAAGATCTTGCGGGCCACGATGGTCAAGATTGCGGACGCGCAGGACTACAAGCTGCCCGCCACCATCGACGATCCGGTGATCCTGGATGAAATCCGTGCCGCGCTGCAGAAGATCGGCTACGCTCGCGCGGACGCATAGCCAGGGAATCGCCGCATGGCCGCACCCGCAACCGATGCTTTTCAACTCACTGCGGCGGTGTCCGACCTGACCGCTTGGCTGATCCAGCAGGGGCTTGAAGATGCGCCGGTGGAGGAGTGGTTAGAGGAATGCTGCGAACGGCTCGTGGCGGCGGGGATCCCGATCCTGCGGGTCAATGTGACGACCCGCGCCCACCACCCCGAGATCGGTGCGGTGGCCTTTCGGTGGTTTCGCGGCGGCGAGAGTGAGCAGTTTGAGTTTCAACGCACGGGCACGGTCGGCGACGACTACCGCCTCAGCCCGCTCTACTATCTTTTGATCAACGGCAAGCGTGAACTCAGGCAGCGGCTGGACGTGCCCGCGCCCGAGCATTGGTTTCCAATCTTTGACGAGTTGGTCGCGCTTGGCGCAACGGATTACCTTGCCATGAAACGGTTTTTCCTTGGCACCGATCATGATCAGCCGGTGGATCCCAGCAAAGGGGCGGAGGGGATGACAATTTCGATTGTCACCGATGCACCGGGCGGTTTCTCCGAGGTGGCACTGCGCGAGCTCCGCGCCCTGATCGCGCCGCTGTCGCTCACCTTGAAATCAGCGGCGAACCGGCGGATGGCCGAGGACATCTCTGCGGCCTATTTGGGACGCGATGCCAGTCAGCGTGTCCTCTCCGGCGCGCTTCGGCGCGGAAGTTGTGAGGCGATCCCGGCGGTGATCTGGTACTTTGACCTGCAGGGGTTCACTGCCCTCTCGGAGACGCTGCCGGGCCCTGACATCATCGCCATGCTCAACGATTACTTTGCCGAGGCGGTGGACGCGGTGCAGAGCCGGGGTGGGAACGTTCTGAAGTTCATGGGTGACGGCATGCTCGCGATCTTTAATCTTGACACCATGCCCGACGCGCGTGCCGTGGCCATTGAGGCAGCGGCGGCGCTGCGGGATACCGTGGGGCAGATGAATGCGGCGCGCAAAGCAGAGGGCTTGCCAGTCACGGGCTTTACCCTCGGGCTGCACGCGGGCGACGTGCTTTATGGCAACATCGGCGGGCGCACGCGGCTTGATTTTACGGTGATCGGGCCGGCGGTGAACACAACCGCGCGCATTTTGGGCATGTCAGGCCCGGTGGGTCAGAACATCGTGATCTCGTCAGCGGTTGCGCAGCCGCTGCGGGAGGTGCGGCCCGACTTGGTGTCGCTTGGGGCGTACCGGCTGCGCAGCGTGACCGAGCGCCAAGAGCTCTTCACCTTGGATTGAGAACGCTGCGGTGCCCTTCTAGGCCGGTGCAGCGTGGTCAGTATTGTTTTTCATAGAAGGTGTATTGCTCAAGGAAGGTCTTGATCTGCCGCTCTGCCTCTTCGCGGGGAATGTCGTAGCGGCTCCGCAGGAGGTTGGTAAAGCGTTCACGGTTGCCGCGCGACACCTTCACCTCGCCTTCTTTCAGGCGTCCCCAATAGACGCAAATTTGCGCGGTCATTTGACCCCATCGGCTTTCGAGATGCCCCCAGTCCATTGCTGCAGTCCTTTCCGCGCTGCGCATCGGCCGATGCCGCGCGCTCTACCATCAGAACGTTTATCGGGGGACGAATGTTCCGAGAAAGTTCTCGAGCGCGCGTGAAAATTGTGATTGGGCCTTGGGCAACTGTCAGGATAAGTTGACAGTGACAGAGGAGAATCGACTATGCGTGCACTGATCATCGCGCTTGCAACGCTTGCGGGAGCACCGGCCTTTTCAGCGGAAGGAGAGCGCATTCGCGTCACCGGAGAGATCATCGATACCTGGTGTTATTTTTCGGGCGTGATGGGGCCGCCAGAGGCGACGACAGGCTCGGCCCATCACACCTGTGCGCTGTGGTGCTCCGCGGGCGGCATTCCCATTGGGCTGCTGGCTGAGGATGGCACGGTCTACACGATCCTCAAGTTGGGGCCGCAAGACAATGCTACGGGCGGCGACACAGCACTCACGCTTGCCTCGCACACCGTGATTGCCGATGGCATGGCCTATGCGCGTGACGGGCTAAACTACATCGTGGTCGAAAAGGTCGTGGAAGACCTCGGCATTGTGAACGTGAACCATGAAGAATGGGACGTGATCCCGCCCTTCGCCATCCCGGAGCCCAAATGATGAGACCTCTCGCATGCCTTCTGGCGCTGATTGCCAGCCCCCTCATGGCGCAGGATTTTTCGGTGAAATCCGAGGCGCGGGAATGGGGGCTGATCGCTGAACAGAAGGCGCTTTTCGATGCACAAGTGGTGGATGCCATGTGCGAGATCACCGGCGATTGCCCGGCCAACTGCGGTGGTGGCGACAGGCAACTGGCGCTGCTGCGTGCCGCCGACGGAGTTCTGGTGATGGTGCTGAAGAACAACCAACCGGCCTTTACCGGCGCAGTCGTGGACCTGCTGCCCTATTGCGGGCAAGAGGTGACCGTGGACGGGTTGATGATCAATGACCCAGATCTTCAGGTGAACAACATCTACCTGGTGCAGCGGGTGAAGACGGCTGAGGCGGATTGGGCCAAGGCCAGCCAATTCACCAAAGTTTGGGCAAGTGAGAACCCAGACGCGGGCGGCAAAGGCCCGTGGTTCCGGCGCGATCCGAGGATCTTGGCGGAGATCGAGCAGAAAGGGTATCTCGGCCTTGGTCTCGACATCGATAAAGAGTTTATCGAGTATCTTTTCGAATGAGGGGGGCGCTCTTCGCTGCGCTCATCGCTATGGCCGGTGCGGCGGCGGCCGAGACACCGCTGCCTTTCGAGGTGGGCGGGTCTTTCACCCTCATTGACCATCATGGGCAGCCCCGCGGGGAGGTGGACCCGGACGGGCGGCCGCAGCTGCTGTTCTTTGGCTATGCGAACTGTCCGGGCATTTGTTCCGCTGCCTTTCCGATGATGGCGGATGTCACAGCCGATCTGGCGCGTGAAGGCGTCGCCCTGCGCCCGGTGATGATCACCGTCGATCCAGAGCGGGATACGCTCGAGAACATGGAAGAGATCCTCACCTCTTGGCACCCAGAGTTCGTTGGACTGACCGGTGATCACACAGCACTCGACACCGCTTACAAAGCGTTTTCTGTCGAACATTCTTTGGCCTATGAAGATCCCGAATACGGGCCGGTCTACACCCATGGCTCATTTGTGTATCTCCTCGACCCACAGGGCGCAGTCTTGACCCTGATCCCGCCGATACTTGACGCCCCACGGGTCAGCGGGATCGTGCGCGGATACCTCAAGTAAACTGCTCTGAGATCAACCGCTCTTCGAGCCCGTGACCCGGGTCAAAGAGGATCGCATGGGCAACCGACGGCTCAGACCTGATTTCAACGTGGGTGACATCGCGGTGCGAGGTGCCGTCGGCGTCAGCCATCACCGGCCGCTTGTCCGGCTCCAGCACGTCAAAGCGCACCACCGCGCCTTTGGGCAAAAGCGCCCCCCGCCACCGGCGCGGGCGAAAGGCGGAGATCGCGGTGAGCGCGAGCACATCTGCCCCAATGGGCAGGATCGGCCCATGGGCGGAGTAATTGTACGCCGTCGACCCCGCGGGCGTTGCCACAAGCGCACCATCACAAACAAGCTCTTGCATGCGCAGACGGCCATCGACTGAGATCTGCAGTTTCGCGGCTTGCGGCCCCTCGCGCAAAAGCGCCACTTCGTTGATCGCAAGCGCGTCCGAGGTGCGCCCGTCCATATGCGCAGCCTGCATTGTCAGCGGGTTGATCTCGGCCCGTTCCGCCGCTTGCAACCGGCCGACCAGGCCGTTTTCGCTGTAGTCATTCATCAAAAACCCGATGGTGCCCCGGTTCATACCGTAGACGGGTGCCGGCAGGGCCTGCGTGGCGTGCAAGGTCTGCAACATGAACCCGTCGCCGCCGAGGGCCACGACCACCTCTGCTTCCTCCAGCGGGGCATCGCCGTAGCGCCCCACCAAAACAGCCCGCGCGGTTTGAGCAACAGTGGCGCGGCTGGCCGTAAATGCGATCTTCATAGTGTTTCCGATGGGCGACCCGTTCACCGCAAAAGAGCACATTAATCTGGCCGCCACCAGCCGCGCGGCACATATCTGCCGCTGCGGCGCTTTCGCATCTTTTGATCTGGGGAAGTTTCCGATACGAAACGCGGCACGCGTAGCAAGGGAATCGCATCATGAAGGACTTCTTTACCGCCACGTTGGCCGACACTGACCCCGATCTGATGGCCTCCATCACCGGAGAACTGGGCCGCCAGCGCAATGAGATTGAGCTGATTGCCTCAGAGAACATCGTCTCTGCTGCCGTGCTGGAGGCCCAGGGCTCGGTCATGACCAACAAATATGCCGAAGGCTATTCTGGTCGGCGGTACTATGGCGGGTGCGAATATGTCGATGTGGCCGAGACCTTGGCGATTGAGCGTGCCTGCAAGCTTTTTGGCGTCAAATTCGCCAATGTACAGCCAAACTCCGGCAGCCAGGCCAACCAGGGCGTGTTTCAGGCGCTGCTGCAGCCAGGCGACACCATCCTCGGCATGAGCCTGGATGCGGGCGGGCACTTGACGCACGGTGCCAAGCCAAACCAGTCGGGCAAGTGGTTCAACGCGGTGCAATACGGCGTGCGGCGACAGGACAACCTGCTCGACTACGACGAGGTGCAGCGGCTGGCGACAGAGCATCAGCCCAAGATGATCATCGCAGGCGGCTCCGCGATCCCGCGCAAAATCGATTTTGCCAAGATGCGCGAGATTGCCGACAGTGTGGGCGCCTACCTCTTGGCTGATGTGGCGCATTTCGCTGGGCTCATTGCAGCGGGTGAATACCCCGATCCCTTCCCGCATGTGCATGTGGCCACCACCACAACTCACAAGACCCTGCGCGGCCCGCGCGGCGGCATGATCCTCACCAATGACGAGGCGATGGCCAAGAAATTCAACTCCGCCATCTTCCCCGGCATTCAGGGCGGCCCGCTCATGCATGTGATCGCCGCCAAGGCCGTGGCCTTTGGCGAAGCACTGCAGCCCGAGTTCAAAAGCTACATCCAGCAGGTGATCAAAAACGCCCAAGCGCTCTCTGATCAATTGATCAAAGGCGGGCTCGACACGGTGACCCATGGTACCGACACCCATGTGATGCTCGTCGATTTGCGCCCCAAAGGCGTGAAGGGCAATGAGGCGGAGGACTATCTGGAGCGCGCCGGGATGACCTGTAACAAAAACGGTATTCCAAACGATCCGGAAAAACCGGCTATCACATCGGGCATCCGTTTGGGCTCACCGGCGGCAACAACGCGCGGGTTTGGCAATGCGGAGTTTCGCAAGACCGGTCTTTTGATTGCCGATGTGTTAGACGGTCTCTCAGCCCATGGCGCAGATGCCGACGCGCTTGATCAGATTGTCGCCGAGGTTGGTGGCGAGGTGCGTGCGCTCACGGCTCGGTTCCCGATTTATGGCTAAGGCGGGTTGAAACGGGGAATGGCCGGCTTTATCCGAACACCATAAGCCCAGCTGGTACTAACGCTTTTATCGGCTCGGTGAGCGCTCTTGCGCGCGCAATCAATCAGAGGTTCCCTGTCATGCGATGCCCGTTTTGCGGATGTGAAGACACGCAAGTCAAGGATTCCCGTTCGGCGGAAGATGGCTCTTCAATTCGCCGTCGCCGTCAATGCTCACGCTGCGCCGGGCGGTTTACCACGTTTGAGCGGGTACAATTGCGCGAACTGATCGTCC
>JBCCUC010000013.1:0-126491 GCA_039197515.1 Pseudomonadota bacterium
AGCCGTATTTGTTATCAAACTTAGATTTCGTGACCGAATCGTTCACGTTGATCGCGGGGAACGGCAACTGGCCTTGTTTGACCAAATCATAGAGCCGGTGCACGCCAGTTGTTGTCTCTTCTGAGACCCCAATGATCTGGTCTTTCATTTTGGTAAACCAGCCCGGCGTCGCCTCCATCCGCTTTTTGATTTGCTCTTTGATGACGGTCTCTTCCTCCGAGCTCGGCACCGGGATAATTTCTTCACCAGCCTCGGCGCGGGCACCCAAGAGAACGTAAAGCGTCGCATCCCCGCCGTCATCCAAGATCAAGTTCGGGCCTTCGGAGAATTGGAACGACTTATCGAGATAATCCCAGTGCTCTTCCAAGGACTGTCCCTTGATTGCGAACACTGGAACGCCAGCCTCGGCGATCACCGCCGCCGCGTGATCCTGGGTGGAAAAGACGTTACAGGATGCCCAGCGCACATCGGCACCCAATGCCACGAGTGTTTCGATCAAAACCGCGGTCTGTACCGTCATATGGAGCGAGCCCACGATACGCGCGCCAGCCAGCGGCTTTTCAGCACCATACTCTTCGCGCAACGCCATCAAACCAGGCATTTCGGTCTCCGCAATGTCCAACTCTTTGCGGCCAAATGCAGCAAGTCCGATGTCTTTCACGATGTAGTCGTTGGTCATGGGGCACCTTTCATCTCTCAGCGCAGGTCGCATAGCATCTTTGTATATATCCCTCAACACGTGCACAGGGACCATGAATGACAGGGCCTTAATGCCGCAGGCGCGCTAGGGAATCGGCGAAAATATAAATTCCGTCTTGATCACGAACATGGGAAAATAAAATGGCCAAAAAAGGGGGGAGAGATGGCACGGCGCACCAGAGCTTGGCAACGCATGCTGTCGGGTAGGCGGCTTGATCTGCTCGATCCTACCCCCGTCGACATTGAGATCGAAGATATCGCTCATGGATTGGCCTTCGTGGCCCGCTGGAACGGGCAGACGCAGGGGGAGTACGCCTACTCCGTCGCTGAGCATTCACTGCTTGTCGAAACACTCTTTGGTCGAATTGCTCCAAAGGCGCCGGGCAAGTGGCGCTTGGCCGCGCTTTTGCACGACGCGCCCGAGTATGTAATCGGCGATATGATCTCTCCGGTGAAGGCGGCGGTCGGACCGAGCTATGGCCAGCTTGATGATCGGTTGACCGCTGCGATCCACTTGCGTTTCGGTCTGCCAGCCGCCTTGCCTGTGGACGTCAAACGACAGATTAAAAAGGCCGATAAGATTAGCGCCTGGATGGAGGCCACGCAAATCGCAGGGTTTTCACATGCAGAAGCAAGCAAGTTCTTCGGCACACCAAATCCGGAGGTGATTGCGGGTCTCAAGATCGTGCTGCGGCCTCCGATGGAGACCCGACACGCCTTTACTGAACGACACGAAGCGCTTTTGGAGAGTATCTCATGATCCAAGTACGCCGCCCCATTTCACTTGATGCCGCACCCATGGCCCATCTTTTGAATGAGATCATCAAGCAGGGCGGCACGACGGCGCTTTCCCGAAAGGTGACAGGACAAGACATCACCGAATGGATGAGCTTTGCGCCGGGCCGCACGGCCTGGCATGTGGCCGCGGACGCAGCGGAGCGAATTGTAGGGTTTCAGTGGATCGAGCCGAAGGAAGACCTGCCAACGGATGCGGTGGATATCGCCACCTTTGTGCAGATCGGGCAAACGGGCCTGGGCATCGGCTCAGCCCTGTTTGAGGCCACAAAATCCGCAGCAAAGTCCCTTGGCTATCGCTGGATCAACGCCAACATCCGGGCCGACAATGAAGGCGGCTTGATCTACTACCAAAGCCGCGGCTTTCAGGACTACGGTCTGATTGAAGGGCATCGCATGGGTGACGGAACCATCGTCGATAAACGGCTGAAGCGATACGATCTCTAGCGGGGGGACCTTTTGGCCAGGATCCGCTGCAGCGTGCGACGATGCATGTTCAACCGGCGCGCGGTTTCAGACACGTTGCGATCGCACAGCTCATAGACGCGCTGAATATGCTCCCACCGTACGCGATCCGCACTCATCGGATTTTCAGGCGGCGGCGGCATGTCATCACCGGTCGCCAACAGCGCGTTGGTGATGTCATTGGCATCCGCGGGCTTTGACAGGTAGTCTGTCGCGCCGATCTTGACGGCGGCAACAGCGGTCGCAATTGCACCATAACCGGTCAGCACGACGACGCGTGCATCCTCACGCTTTTCCCGCAAGGCCTCAACGACATCCAGACCGTTGCCATCTTCCAACCGCAAATCGATCACCGCATAGGCAGGCGGGCGAGATAAGGCGATCGCGCGACCCCCGGCCACGCTGCCAGCGGTTTCAACGTCAAAACCGCGTTTCTCCATCGCTTTTGCAAGACGCCGCAGAAACGGTTCGTCGTCATCGACCAAAAGGAGGCTCTTGTCAGGCCCGAGGCTGGTGTCGTCAAGGGTCACAGGATTATGCTCTCACCGTTACTCATGCCGCAGATATGGTGCTGGTTGAAAAGGGGTCAAACTCATCACGCGTTTTCAACGAAACAAGAGAGTTTTTCTGCGACATCCGTTGGGGTCATCTCACGGCGGAAGTACTCCACAAACCCAGTCTCCGGCATCACCAGATAGCTGAAGGTCGAGTGATCGACCAAATACTCTCCGTCAACCGGCGGATGCGCTTTGTAGTAGGTGCGGTACGCTTGGCTGGCCGCTTTGACTTGTTCGGGTGAACCGGTGAGCCCGATCATGCGCGGGTGCATGTACCCTGCAAACTCACCGACGACCTCAGGTGTATCGCGCTGCGGGTCGATCGTAATGAACATGGGCGTGACGATCTTTCCCTGATCCTCCAGGATTTCGACCGCCATTGCGTTGCGGTCCACATCGAGCGGGCAGACGTCAGGGCAAAATGTGTAGCCGAAGTAGATCAAGGTGGGATCGGTGATCACGTCTTCATCTGTCACGGTCTCACCCGCGGCGTTCACCAATTCAAACGGGCCGCCGATGTCCCCGGCAACGGAACTGCTGCGGCACTCTGCGAACTGATCGTCCGAACCGCCGCCAAGCACGGTCAACCAAAAGGTGCCTGCCAAAAACACCGCCGCCACGGCGACAGCGATCAATGCGATTGTCCGGTTCATCCTCACATCCTCCTGCGCGCTTGCGCACTCTTGTCCCATTCGCACTGTCTAAATAAGCTATCCATTCGGTTGATAAACCACCATTCAACAAAAGGTGTGCACATGACGCAGGACGTTATCGGACCGATACTGACGCGCACCCGGGCAAACTGGATCCGCCTGCGCACAATGATCCTGTTGCGTTGGATCGCCATCGCCGGGCAACTCATCGCGATCACGGTCTCACAGCAGGTCTTTGGCCTCGCCCTCGAACTGGGATTGTGCTATTTTGCGATTGGATTGTCGGTCATCGCAAACCTCATCACCGGCTTTGTGTTTCCCGAAAACAAGCGGCTTACGGAATCTGAAAACCTCGGCATGATCCTCTTTGACATGCTGCAGATCGCCTTCTTGCTGTATCTCACGGGCGGTTTGAACAATCCTTTCGCGCTTTTGCTGCTGGGACCGGTGACAATCTCTGCGGCTGCGCTCAACCTGCGCTCAACGCTGATCCTTTGTGCAATGGCAATTGTGCTGGTGACGCTTTTGGCCGTCCACCACCTGCCGCTGACCACGCAGACCGGAGAGTTGTTGCAGATGCCGGAGCTCTTCGTCTTTGGCCAATGGACCGCGCTGGTGATCGCGGTACTCTTTACCAGTGGCTATTCGCGCCGAGTCACGCAGGAGGTGCATGCAATGGGTGATGCGCTGGCGGCCACTCAAATGGCGCTCGCGCGAGAGCAAAAGCTGACCGACTTAGGCGGTGTGGTGGCCGCCGCCGCCCATGAATTGGGCACACCACTCGCCACGATCAAGCTGGCCAGCGGTGAGTTGCTCAGTGAATTGGCGGACCGCCCTGAATTGGCTGAGGACGCCGCCTTGATCCGCGATCAGGCAGATCGCTGTCGCGACATTCTGCGTGATATGGGGCGGGCAGGCAAAGACGATTTGCACATGCGGCACGCCCCGATTGAGGCGATCATTGAGGAAGCGGCGGAACCCCATCAGGATCGCGGCAAAGACGTCATCCTATTGCAGACAGGCGAAGGGACAGAACGGCGCCACCAGCCGGTTATCTCGCGCAAGCCCGAGATCATCCACGGCTTACGGAATCTGATCCAAAACGCGGTCGATTTCGCCAGCCGCCGCGTGTGGGTCGAAACCACTTGGACCGACACGTCCCTTGTTGTGCGAATCATGGACGATGGAGCGGGCTTTCCGCCCTATATCCTGGGTCGCATCGGCGATCCTTTTATGCGCGAAAGGCCCAGGGCACAAAATGCGATTTCACGCCCCGAGTATGAAGGCATGGGCCTTGGCTTGTTCATCGCCAAAACGCTGCTGGAACGCTCTGGTGCGACCTTGCATTTTGCCAATGGCACTGAAAAGACCAAGCGCAAAGGGGCCATCGTTGAAGTGATTTGGTCCCGCCTGGATCTAGAAGAGAGCCCGCAGGAAGCTGCGGAGAGACCCGGGTTCAACGTGCGCATCGCCACCTAAGTCCCTGCACAGCTGAGCCAAAATTAAGAAGCTGTTAACCAAAAGGCAGCAGACTGGTTGAGGTTGGAACCCTGAGACAGTGCTGTCGTGCTCGATTTTGTTGAATTTTCAGTCATGATTGGCGCATCGGTTTTTTGCGCACTTATCGTTGTCTACGTTATCCGGCGCATCAGCGCGCGCAGTAGTGCGTTCGACGCCCCGGACGAACCCATGTCCTTTTTGTTTGACGATGGCGTTTTGCATCATGCCTCTTTGAATGCTCAGCAGACCTTTGCACTTCTGCCGGGCACCCATGTTTGGGCGGACCTGCGTGAGAGCCTTGTTTCCCGTTTCTCGCAGTTCCCGGAAACGGCCGCCTGCGACTCAATCGGCAGCATCACGATCTTGCCCGACAGCAAGGAAGATCCGGGCATTCTCACCCTTCGGTGGAGAGATTGCCTCTGCTGGATAGAACTGACCGAACAGGCGACGCAACTTCTAACCCGAGACGGTGCCTACCGCCATGCAAAAACAACCGAAGCCATCGCAGATGCGCTGCCTTATCCCGCCTGGGAAATTGGGCCTACTGGGCAGGTATGCTGGCGCAATCCCGCTTATGACGCGCTTCTCTCGCGCTGCGCGGACGCGCAGAACGATGTCATCTTCAAAACTTCCACCGAGCAAGATGTTGTGCGGATTCCATTGAAGTCCGTCGATGGGGATGTTGAATGGTTTGAGGTCTGCACGCGGCGCTCCGGCACCTCAACAGTCCACATTGCTATCGATGTGACGGCCCTCAAACACGCCGAAGACGCCCAGCGCAAGTTTGTACAGACCTTGGCAAAGACTTTTGCCCAGCTTCCGATCGGCCTGGCCATCTTTGACCGCAAACGGCAGTTGAGCATTTTCAATCCCGCGCTTGTTGATCTCACCGATCTCCAACCTGAATATCTCTCACGCCGCCCTACAATGCTGTCATTTTTTGACGCGCTGCGCGAAGCGCGGCGGATGCCTGAGCCCAAAAACTACAATGCTTGGCGCCAAGAGATCACCGCGATGATCGCGGCGGCCTCGGATGGGCAGTACAATGAGTCTTGGACGCTGGAGGATGGCCGAACGTACACCGTTCAGGGCAGGCCACACCCCGACGGCGCAACCGCATTCTTGATCGAGGACATTTCGGCAGAGATCAGCCGGACCCGAAACTACCGCAGTGAGGTTGAGCTTTACGAAGGCCTGTTGAACTCAGTTGACGACGCGTTGGTTGTTTTCTCAAGCGGCGGCGTCGCCACCTTCAGCAACGCTGCCTATCATCGTGCCTGGGGTCAAAACCCTGAATATGCCTTTGCCGATGTGACCGTCTTTGATGCTATCAGAGTTTGGCAGGAAAAGGCGGATGCCGATTGGGGGTTGATCGCGCAATTCATCAAAACGCTCGGCAGTCGGCAAGAGTTGTTTTTGCCGATCTCGCATGGACCTTCTGGCATGTCCCGCATTGAGTTGAAACCCATAGGGTCTGAGGCCACCCTGGTTCGCTTTTGCACAACTGCCGCAGAAACAGAAATCCCGCCAAAACGCAGAGATTTCCAAGCCGCCGGATAGGTGTCCTTTCGACTTGCAGCTTGCAGCGCAGCCCGCCACCATGCGGCATGCACCGGCAAAGCCTCACCATTAACCTGCCAACCGCAGACGCAACTGCCACCCGCGCGCGAGAAATCTCCGCAAAGCTCCGGCCAAGCGACACGATCTTACTCAATGGTGAGGTGGGGACAGGCAAGACGCACTTTGCCCGATCTCTCATAGAGGCACTGCTGGGGCATCCCGAAGATGTGCCGTCGCCAACCTTCACCCTTGTGCAGACCTATATCTCCGATGCCGCCGAGATCTGGCATGCGGATCTCTACAGGATCACGAGCACTCTGGACATTGAAGAGCTCGGGTTGGTGCAGGCCTTTGACACTGCAATCTGCATTGTCGAATGGCCTGACCGACTGGGAGAGTTGAGGCCCGAGCACGCCCTGGACATCACGCTGAACTACACCCGAGATCAGGCTGGCCGCACGCTTTTGGCGGCGTGGCAGGATCCGCGTTGGGCGGACCGGATCGCACCATGGCTGTCTTGAATCACCGCGAGACCGAAATCACCTTGTTTTTGATCCAAGCGGGGTGGGAGGCCGCCGCGCACCATCCAATAGCAGGTGACGCATCGCGCCGGCGCTACATTCGCCTCGTGCATGCGCAAAAAGGCACCGCGGTTTTGATGGATGCAGCCCCCGAATTGGGTGAAGACGTGGGCCAGTTCCTCCGCATCTCCCGCCATCTAAACGCGATTGGCCTAAGCGCACCGAAACCTCTCGCAGCCGATATTGAAAGCGGCCTCGTTCTTTTGGAAGATCTCGGCAGCGATCGATTTGCCGAACGCATTGCGCGCGACCCTGACCAACAGATCCCGCTTATGCAAGCTGCGCTCGAGGCTGTTCTTCACCTGCAACGGCACAGTCCGCCCGACCTGCCGATTTGTGAAAGCATGTGGTATCTTGAGGCGCTGGACCCCCTTCTTGAACATTATCCCCTGCATGATTCGGATAAGTGTCGCGAGACGATCACAACCGCTTTCGCCCCGCACGCGGGCCAACTTGCACAAAAGCCACTTGTGATGATTATGCGGGACTATCACACCGAAAACCTCATGTTTCTGCCGGAGCGCCAAGCGGTAAAACAGGTCGGCCTGTTGGATTTTCAGGACGCCATGCTAGGTCATCCGGGTTATGATCTCGTCTCAATCTTGCAAGATGCGCGCCGGGACGTGGACGCAAGTGTTGAGCAAAAGATGAAAACCTACTTCATCAAAACCACGCAGCTTGAGGCGTTTGAGGTGGACTACGCGCGGCTCGGGTTACAGCGTAATCTGCGCATTCTTGGCATCTTCGCCCGACTCTGTCTCAGCGCAGGGCGGCCGGAGTACCTCATTTTCATGCCGCGCGTGTGGCAGTACATCCAGCGCAATCTGGCGCACCCCGACCTTGCCGATGTAAAAGATGTGATTGACGCATTTGTCCTGCCGCCAAGCCCTAGCCTGTTGCAAAAATTGAGCGATCAATGTCCGCACCACCCTTCCCTGCGCTGATTTTTGCCGCCGGGTTTGGAACGCGGATGCAAGCTTTGACCGCAGACCGGCCAAAGCCGCTGATCCCGGTTGCAGGCAAACCATTGATCGACCATGCGCTTGATCTTGTCTGGGACGCAGGTTGTGAACCGGTGGTGTCCAACTTGCACTACCGCGCGGAAATGCTGGCCGAACATCTCGCTCCCAAAGGCGTGCAGACGGTGATCGAGGCACCGCATATTCTTGAAACCGGCGGCGGGCTGCGCAACGCGGCGCAGGCTTTGCAGCGCTCTCCGGTGGTCACGATCAACAGCGATGCGGTTTGGCGCGGACCAAACCCGATCCGCCTTTTGCAAGACGCCTGGGACCCAAAGTTGATGGATGCGCTTTTGATCTGCATTCCGCCTGCGCGTGCGGTGGGTCATGCGGGAAAAGGTGACTTTGTGCGCGCCACCAACGGCCAACTCAGGCGCGGTGCGAGCAGTGTCTACGGCGGCGCGCAGATCATCAAAACGGATGGTCTGCATGAGATTTCCGGGCAAAAATTTTCGCTCAACGTGGTCTGGGACAAAATGCTGGACCAGCAGCGTCTTTACGGGGTGCAGTACCCAGGGCGCTGGTGCGATGTAGGGCATCCCGCAGGGATCCAAGAAGCCGCACGTTTGATTGAAGAAACTGATGTTTGAGCCCGCGCAAAAACCAAGGCTCTTTGGCCTGCCGCCCGGGGTCGATTTTCCAAACGCGCTTGTCAGCGGGCTGCGCGCACGGCTCAGCGATCGCCCGCCGGAGGCGATGGCGCGCGTCGATGTGATTGTGAACACCCGGCGGATGGCCCGCCGACTGCGGGAAATCTTTGACGCGGGACCGGCCTCTTTCCTGCCGCGGGTCCGAACACTCGGGGATCTTGATCGCCTGCTTCCCGGGACACCTTTGCCGCCAGCTGTATCGCCTCTCCGTCGGAGGCTCGATCTCGTGAAACTCGTTTCGCGGCTTCTCGACATCGACAAGAGCATCGCGCCTCGGACTTCGCTTTACGCGCTCGCGGATAGCCTCGCGGCATTGATTGACGAGATGCAGGGCGAAGGTGTCGCGGCGGAGGCGGTCGCACAGTTGGACGTCTCCGATCAGTCCGGGCACTGGGCCCGCGCGCAGCAATTTCTGAACATTGCGCAAAGCTACTTGGCGCAGCTTGATGCGGCCCCGGACGCGGAGGCAAGACAACGTCAGCTGGTTCTAAAGATCTTGGCACAGTGGGCGCTGGAGCCGCCGATCCATCCAATAATCGTCGCCGGCTCAACTGGATCTCGGGGGACCACGGCGCTCCTCATGCAAGCGGTCGCGCGGCTGCCGCAGGGCGCGCTGATCCTGCCAGGGTTCGACTTTGCAAGCCCCAGTGCGATGTGGTCCGCCCTGGACACGCAGCCACCGTCCGAGGACCATCCGCAGTACCGGTTCTACAAGCTCATGAAAGCGCTCGAATTAAACGAGGGCGACGTTTATCCCTGGACGACCGCGCCGCCAGCTTCCACGACACGCAATGAACTCATTGCCCTGTCGCTGCGTCCCGCACCTGTCACCGACACCTGGCTGAGCGAAGGCCCAAAGCTCATTGATGTGGGCGAGGCCTGCGCAAAGCTCACCTTGCTCGAAGCGCAAAGCCCGCGCCAAGAAGCGCTCGCCATTGCAGCAAGGCTGCGCAAGGCGGTCGCGCAGGGGACGCGTGCCGCGCTCATCACCCCGGATCGCATGCTGACGCGTCAGGTGACGGCCGCATTGGATCGATGGAACATTCTGCCCGATGACAGCGCTGGTACCCCGCTGCATCTCTCCCCGCCGGGTCGGTTTTTGCGCCACGTCGCTGAGCTTTTCGTGAAAAAACTAGATGCGCTGATGTTGCTCACACTTTTGAAGCATCCACTGTGTCACAGCGGGCCACGGCGCAACGAACATCAACTCTTCACCCAACAGCTTGAGATGGAGATCCGGCGCGTTGGCTTGCCGTATCCAGATGCACCTTCGCTCTTACGGGTGGCGCAATCCGCTTCCGCAAAAATGCATGATCCGGAGACGTTTTTGGCCTGGGCTGACTGGGTATCACGCAGTTTTTGCGGCTTGCATGAAGTCGGCGCGCAGCCGCTGCCACATTGGGTGGCGGCGCATCAATCCGCGGCCGAACAGATCTCAGCCGGGCGGTTTGATGAAGAGGAACACGCGCTTTGGAAAAAGCAGGCCGGGCAAAGCGCGCGCCAGGTGATGGAGACGCTCTGTGCTGAAGCTCCGTTTGGGGGATCCTTGTCCGCGGCGGATTACGGCCAGATGATCTATGCGCTTTTGTCCGCAGAAGAGGTGCGCGACCGGGACGCGCCGCATCCAAACATCATGATTTGGGGCACATTAGAAGCCCGCGTACAGGGGGCCGATCTGGTCATCCTCGGCGGTCTCAACGAAGGAAGCTGGCCGGAAGCACCGCCGCCTGATCCCTGGCTAAACCGCCAGATGCGGTTGCAAGCGGGTCTGCTTTTGCCCGAGCGGCGCATTGGCCTTTCGGCGCATGACTATCAACAAGCGGTGGCCGCGCGCGAGGTTTGGCTGTCGCGGTCGATCCGATCTGAGGATGCGGAGACCGTTCCGTCGCGCTGGCTCAATCGGTTGGGAAACCTGCTGAACGGGCTGCCCGACGGCATTGGTGCCGCGGCATGGCAAGACATGCGGGCGCGCGGCAGTTATTGGTTAGGGCAGGCCGCGCAACTGGAAGCGACAGTGCGGGTGACACCGGCCCCCCGCCCCTCCCCGCGCCCGCCGCTCGCGGCGCGGCCGCAGGCGCTTTCGGTGACTGAGATCCAGCGGCTGATCCGCGACCCCTACGCCATTTATGCCAAGCACGTTCTGCGCCTGCGGCCCATCAATGCGCTGGTCCAGGAACCGGATGCGCCCATGCGAGGTGTGCTGCTGCACAGGATCATGGAGCGGTTTGTGAAAGCGCTCCAACACGACCCCACAGCGCTAAGCCGTCAGCGGCTTTTGGAGATCGCGGAGGACGTGCTTTCAGAGGAAGCACCCTGGCCCGCCGCGCGGCTCATGTGGCGTGCACGGATCGCGCGGATCGCGGATTGGTTTGTGGAACGGGAAGGACGCCGTCAACAAACGGCCACGCCTCTGCTTTTTGAGAGAGCCGCGAAAGGCATTCTCACGTTTGACGATCTTGGCGTGACGATCACTGGCTATGCCGATCGCATCGACTGGATGCCAGAGGGCAAAGTGCTTCTCTACGACTATAAAACAGGCACGCCGCCGACCAAAAAAGAACAGACTTTCTTTGATAAGCAGTTGCTCATCGAAGCCGCAATGATTGCCGAGGGCAGCTTTGCCGATCTGGGCCCGAGTGAGGTTGCGGAGGCAATCTACATCGGGCTCGGCCCCACCCCTGTTGAGGTCGCTGCCCCGCTGACTGAAGAACCCCCCGTCAAAGTGATTGAGGGGCTGCACGCGTTGATTGCAGCCTACAGAGATCCCGCCCAGGGGTTCACCTCAAGGCGGATGGTGCAGCGCGAGGGTTTTGCGGGTGACTACGACCAACTGGCGCGCTTTGGCGAGTGGGACGCCACCGCAAAGCCAAGTGGGGAGGATCTTGAGTGAGCCCGGATGATGCAACTCGGGCGCAGATTGACGCCGCTTTGCCCGAGACATCCACGTGGCTAGGCGCGAACGCGGGGTCCGGCAAGACACGGGTGCTCACCGACCGCGTTGCGCGCCTGCTTTTCCAAGGCGTGCAGCCGCAGCAGATCCTGTGTCTCACCTACACCAAGGCGGCCGCTTCTGAGATGCAAAACCGGCTCTTCAAGCGTCTCGGGGCCTGGTCGATGCAGCCAGATGTGCAGCTTCGGGATGCGCTGCGCGAATTGGGCATTACAGCCATGCTTGATGACGCCGCGCTCAAACGCGCGCGCAGGCTCTTTGCCCTAGCGATAGAGACCCCCGGCGGGCTGAAGATCCAGACGATCCATTCGTTTTGTGCAGGGCTTTTGCGGCGCTTTCCGCTTGAAGCGCGCGTCAACCCTGAGTTCACCGAAATGGAGGATCGCGCGGCGGATCTCCTGCGCGATGAGGTGTTGGAGCGCATGGCCGACGGGCCCGAGGCGGCGCTGATCTCAAACCTGGCACTTTTTTACACGACCGAGGATTTTGCCGCCCTCACACGGAAGATCGTGACCACGCGGTCGATGTTTCAAAAGCCGCGCACACGCGCAGATGTTTTGGCTGATCTTGGCCAGCCCGCGAGCCTGACCGCCGCCCAGATTGAGGCGTCGGTCTTTCTAGGGAGTGAGCGCACCTTGCTCGATGCCATTGTACCTCATCTGATCGCGAAAGGCGGCAACGACGGGACGGCAGGCCGCGCCCTTCAGGCGCTCGGTCCCCTGGATCTTTCTGCTTTGCCCCAATTAGAGACTGTATTTCTGACCAAGAGCGGCAAAAATCCCTTTACCGCAAAGATCGGGAGCTTTCCCACAAAGCCGACCCAGACTGTGATTGGTGCTGACTTAGAGCCGCTGGAAGCCTTCATGCAACGTGTCGAAGACGCCCGCGAGGCGCGCCTTGCGCTGGACTTGGCACAAAAGACCGTTGTGCTGCACCAATTCGCGCAGGCTTTCCTCGACAGCTATGAGCGCGCAAAACAAGATCGCGGATGGCTTGATTTCGACGACCTGATTTTCAAGGCCCGCGCACTGTTGAGCGACAGCAAGGTGGCAGCCTGGGTTCTATACCGCATTGATGGTGGCATCGACCACATTCTGGTGGATGAGGCGCAGGACACATCACCAGATCAGTGGACCATTATTGAGAGGCTCACCGATGAGTTCACTGCCGGTGCGGGCGCGCGGGCCAGCATGGATCGAACGCTTTTTGTGGTCGGTGACAAAAAGCAATCAATCTATTCTTTCCAAGGGGCTGATACGCGTGCATTTGATGAGAAAGCCGCGCTCTTCGAAGAAAAAATCAAAGAAAGCGACAATCCCTTTCAGAAACTCAGCCTGGATTACTCGTTTCGGTCCTCAAGCGCTATTTTGACCTTCGTAGATACTGTTTTTGATCCCGCGTGGTGCCAGAACTTCGATCCGCACATGCGCCATATCGCCTTCAAAAAAGACCTGCCCGGGCGCGTGGATCTTTGGCCGGCCACGCCCAAGGCGGAGACGGAGGCGGAACGCGAATGGACCGATCCAATTGATCTGCGCAGTGATGCACACCACACGGTGATCCTCGCACAGCGTATTGCCGATGAAATCCATCGGCTCACGCAGGGCGAAAACTATATCCCCGACGACGGACCAAATGGAACAATTGTCAAACGGCGGATACGGCCGGGAGATTTTCTGATCCTGGTGCAGCGGCGCCAGGCGCTTTTTGCCGAGATCATACGCGCCTGCAAAGCACGTGGGCTTGAGATTGCCGGGGCCGACCGTCTGAAGGTCGGCGGCGAGATCGCTGTCAAAGACATCGCTGCGCTTTTGTCGTTCTTGGCCACTCCAGATGATAGCCTTTCACTGGCCACTGCACTGCGCTCACCACTCTTTGGATGGTCCGAGCAGGAGATCTTTGAGCGCGCGCACAGACGCAGCACCCAAACCCTTTGGGCGGATCTGCGTGATCGCGGGGATCAATACGCTGAAAACGTCACGATCCTGAAAGATCTGCGCGCGCAAGTCGATTTTTTGCGCCCCTACGATCTGATAGAACGGATACTGACCCGTCACGGCGCGCGCAAACGTCTCTTGGCGCGGCTGGGACCCGAAGCAGAGGATGGGATCAACGCTCTGCTGGGCCAAGCGCTGTCTTTTGAGAGGAACACGGTCCCGAGCCTTACTGGCTTCATCCAATGGATGGAAACCGACGCGCTTGAAATCAAACGTCAGGTCGATAGCGCTTCAAACCAGATCCGGGTGATGACCGTGCATGGCTCAAAGGGTTTGGAAGCACCCATTGTGATCCTGCCCGACAGCGCTAAACGCGATGTCACCGTGAAAAGCGAATTTGTAACGGTTAAGGGAGGAGCGCTCTGGAAGCCCAGCGCAGCCGAGCAACCCGCCGCGGTGCGGGCGCGCATTGAAGTCCTTCGTGAGGCAGAACAGGCAGAACGCTTGCGCCTTCTCTATGTCGCCATGACCCGCGCGGAGAAGTGGCTGATCTTTGCGGCGGCAGGAGATGTCACACCAGATGAGAGGTCATGGTACGCGCTTGCAGAAGGCGCAATGCATCACCTTGGCGGCACCCGACAGGTGTCTTCGGGCGTGCACCGCTACGAAGAGGGGGATTGGAACGGGCTGCCGGTTCATGTTAAGCCCGGTAAGACCATTGCAGCACCTGCACTGGATGACACGCTGACCATGCCAGCTGCGATGTTCTCGCACGCGGATCTGGTTCTTTCACCATCTGATCTGGGTGGGGCGAAGGCCCTGGTCGGCAAAAGCGGCGCATCCGAAGACGATGCCCGCGCGTTTGGCACCTTGGTGCATGAGATGATTGAGGCTCTGGCGGATCTGCCGCCGGAGGATCGCGCGGCTACGGCCCAAAAGATCTGGTCAGAGAAGGATGCCGCGATCCGCGAGACCGCTTGGGCCGAAGTGCAGGCCTGTCTTGCGGCACCGGAGCTTGCCGAGGTGTTTGCTCCAGGATCATTTGCCGAGGTGCCCGTGACAGCGACAGTTGCCGGTACCCGGCTTCACGGTGTGATCGACCGCATGATCGTGACGCAGACAGCCGTGCGGGTCATTGACTACAAAACGAACCGCAGGGTGCCCCAAAAGGCGGAAGAGTGCCCCGAAGGCATCTTGCGTCAGATGGGGGCTTACGCCGCGATCCTGCGGGAGATCTATCCCAGGCATGAAATCGAGACGGCCATCCTTTGGACGTCCAACGCCAGCTTGATGCCATTGCCCGGACCATTGACTGCCGCAGCGCTTGCGCGCTCTGCCTACCTTGACGCGGCTCAGGCACATTCTTAGGTACCTGATCAAGAGATGCCCTTGAGGAGATAAAAATGGCCACATTTGCTGTCACAGATGAAACCTTTGATGCAGAGGTAAAGAACTCAGATATCCCCGTTGTGGTGGACTTCTGGGCCGAATGGTGCGGCCCCTGTAAGCAGATCGGACCCTCGCTGGAGGAGCTTTCTTCTGAGATGGACGGCAAGGTGAAAATCGTGAAGGTCAACGTTGACGAGAATCCGAATTCCCCGGCTCAGATGGGCGTGCGCGGCATTCCAGCGCTGTTTTTGTTCAAAGATGGGCAGGTCGTCTCGAACATGGCGGGGGCAAAGCCCAAGGCCGCGCTGCAAAGCTGGATCGAAGAATCTCTGTAGATTGTTCGGCGCTTGAATGAATGAGGCGTCCTGCGACGGGGCGCCTTTTTCTTTGCGCTATGGCACGGTGCAGAGCCAAGAAGAGGCATTGAAATGACCGACCAATTTCCGGGCTGGCACGGGACCACAATCATCGGTGTGAAAAAAGGCGGGGACGTGGTGATCGCAGGGGACGGTCAGGTGAGCCTCGGCCAAACAGTGATCAAAGGGACGGCGCGCAAGGTACGGCGGTTGTCCCCGGGTGGCTTTGACGTGGTTGCAGGTTTCGCAGGCTCTACTGCGGACGCTTTCACGCTCTTGGAACGGCTGGAGACAAAGCTGGAAGCAACGCCCGGCCAATTGGCGCGGGCGAGCGTCGAATTGGCCAAAGACTGGCGCACCGACAAGTACCTCCAAAAGCTTGAGGCAATGCTGATCGTAACCGATGGTGCAGATCTCTTGGTCATTACAGGTGCCGGCGATGTCCTGGAACCAGAGCATGATGTCGCGGCCATTGGATCGGGCGGCAACTTTGCCCTCGCAGCCGCGCGAGGGCTTATCCAAACCGACCGAACGGCGGAAGAGGTCGCGCGCGAGGCGATGGCCATTGCCGCGGATATCTGTGTCTATACCAACGGTAATTTGACGGTCGAGAAGATCTCCAAATGATCGAACAGGCGGACCTGAAGGCCGCCGTGAGCGCTGGCATCCTGACCGAGGCCCAGGCGGTTTCTCTTCAAGCGCTTGCGCAGAACCGCAAAAGCGAGCGCGCAGTCCTGCGGCCAAGCGACGAACCTTTTGAGCTTTTTCGCGGCTTCAACGAGATCTTCATCGTGGTGGGCCTAGGTGTTCTGACGGCAGGCTGGGCCGCCTTCGTCGGCATCTCCGCAGCCTCAGAGATCACAAACCCGCAGCGGGCGGCGCTTCTTTATGGGCCGATTGGTGCGGCGGTGATCTGGGCATTGTCCGAATACTTCATCCGCGCACGTCGGATGGTTGCCCCCGCCATCACTCTGGCCCTGCTCTTCTCGGCCAACGCCGTCACCTGGTCGGTGATCTATTTTGCCGAACCCTTCATGGTCGCTCAGGAGAACTTTGAGAGCTTGCCACTGCCCATTGCCGTAGCAACCGCTCTTGTCGCAGTGCATTGGCTGCGGTTTCGCGTGCCCTTTAGCGTTGCGATCATCGCGCTCGGCCTTTTTGGCGTGGCTCTGCTGATCGCGGCGATTGAAGAGGGCTCACCGGAGGGGTTTGCAGATCTCTTTCAGCTTTCCGCAACAGGTCCCTTTGCTTGGATCACGCTGGCGCTTGGTGGGGCGGTGTTCGTCGCTGCAATGGCTTTTGACATGTCGGATCCCTACCGCGTCACGCGGCGCAGCGCGAACGGCTTTTGGCTGCACGTTATCGCCGCACCTGCCTTAATCAACACCCTCGCTTTGAGCCTGCTGGCGCAGGACACAGCGCAAGCGAATGGTCTTCTCTTGGCCATCATGGCGCTCTTTGGCGTGATCGCGATTGTCATTGATCGCAGGTCGTTTTTGATCGCTGCCATCGGCTACATCGTGGTGCTTGCGATGACCGTTTTTGGGGGTGAAGCGGCGGCAACAACGATCCTCGCGCTCGGTCTTGTCCTTCTGGGCTTGGGCGCATACTGGGAACGCATTCGGGCGCGGTTGATGGCCATGTTGCCGTTTCTGCCCGCCCACAAACTGCCGCCATTCACGTTGAACAGGGACTGATATGACTGATCTGACGCCCCGCGAAATCGTCTCGGAACTCGATCGCTTCATCATCGGGCAGCAGGACGCAAAACGCGCCGTCGCGGTGGCGCTGCGCAACCGCTGGCGGCGCAAACAGCTTGCCGAAGACCTGCGCGATGAGGTCTATCCCAAGAACATCCTGATGATTGGACCCACCGGCGTCGGCAAGACAGAGATCAGCCGCCGTCTGGCCAAGCTCGCGCGGGCGCCCTTTCTCAAGGTTGAAGCCACAAAGTTCACCGAGGTCGGTTATGTCGGCCGCGATGTCGAACAGATCATCCGCGATCTTGTCGACGCCGCCATCGTTATGACGCGCGAACACATGCGTGAGGACGTGAAGACCAAGGCGCATAAAGCCGCGGAAGAGCGGGTGATTGACGCCATCGCTGGAGATACGGCGCGCGAGGCCACGCGCGAGATGTTTCGCAAGAAGCTCAAAGACGGGCTGCTGGACGATACGATGATCGAGCTTGAGGTGGCCGATACCTCAAACCCCTTCCCAATGCTTGATATCCCCGGCCAACCGGGGCTTGGTGCCGGTATGATGAATCTGGGCGATCTGTTTGGCAAAGCCATGGGAGGCCGGACCACCAAAAAGCGTCTCTCCGTTGCTGAAAGCTATGGCGTGCTGATCGGGGAGGAGGCAGACAAGCTCCTGGACGATGAGACTGTGACGCGGCACGCGATTGAAGCGGTGGAGCAGAACGGGATCGTTTTTCTCGATGAGATCGACAAGGTTTGCGCCCGGTCGGATTCGCGTGGCGGGGATGTAAGCCGCGAGGGCGTGCAGCGCGACCTGCTTCCCTTGATCGAAGGCACGACGGTGAGCACGAAACACGGGCCGGTGAAGACAGATCACGTGCTCTTCATTGCATCAGGTGCCTTTCACATCGCCAAGCCTTCAGATCTTCTGCCAGAGCTTCAGGGCCGTTTGCCCATACGGGTCGAGCTGCGCGCGCTCACTGAAGCTGACTTTGTTCGGATCCTGACAGAGACGGACAATGCACTTACGCTGCAATACACCGCGCTCATGGGCACGGAGGATGTCGCGGTTTCCTTTACCGATGACGGGATCAAAGCGCTGGCCAAAATCGCGGCGGATGTGAACCAAACAGTTGAGAACATCGGTGCCCGCAGGCTCTATACAGTCATGGAGCGCGTCTTTGAGGAGTTGTCTTTCACCGCGCCCGACCGCAGTGGTGATACCGTGACCGTCGACGCGGGCTTTGTGGAGCAGAACCTGGGCGAGTTGATGAAATCCGCGGATCTCAGCCGCTATGTGCTTTAGGGTCCATGGGATACGTCGCGTTCCTGCGCCAAAACGCTGCTTTTCTCACCGCCGGGCTGCTGCTGACCTTTACCTCATCTTACGGTCAAACCTACTTCATCTCCCTCTTCGCAGGGGATATTAAGGCTGCTTTTTCTCTGACCGATGGGCAGTGGGGCGGCATTTACACGCTTGGCACGACCCTGTCGGCCATCGCCATGGTCTGGGCCGGGGTGCTGACCGACGCGTTTCGGATCCGCAGTTTGGCTTTTGTGATCATGCTCGGCCTTGCCGCCGCATGTATGGCGATGGCGATGAATACGTCTTGGGTCGCGCTGATCCTCATTGTGCTGGCGCTGCGCTTTACCGGACAAGGGATGCTGTCACAGCTTGGGTCTGTGGCGATGGTGCGATGGTTTGAGGCATCTCGGGGCAAGGCGCTTTCGATCTCCTCTATGGGATTTGCCCTGGGGCAAGCCGTTCTCCCCATTATCTTTGTCGCGCTGTTTACCGTGATGTCATGGCGGTCGCTTTGGGCGCTGGCGGCGCTTCTGGTTTTACTCACGATACCGCTCCTCATTCGGCTCTTGCGGCTGGAGCGAACGCCGCAGTCGATGGCCGATGAAATGAATGTCACCGGCATGGACACAGAGCATTGGACACGGCGCAAGATGCTGCGATCCGGGCTTTTCTACCTGATGCTGCCGACGGTCATCGGCCCCGCGACGTGGGGCACTGCGCTCTTTTTTCATCAGGTGCATCTGACCGAGACGAAGTCTTGGGACCTTATCTCCTACGTCGCACTGATGCCGGTCTACACACTGGCGGCAGTGGTCACGACCTTCCTTTCAGGTTGGGCCATAGACCGCTTCGGCGTGAGCCGCCTGATCCCGCTCCAAATGGTGCCCTTTGCTTTGGCGTTCCTTGTCCTCGCGCTCACCCAAACGATCTGGGGCGCCGGGTTGGGCTTGATCCTTTTTGGCGTTGGCCAAGGGATCCTAGCGACCAGCACGACGTCTTTTTGGGCCGCATACTACGGCACAGGCCATATTGGCGCGATCAAAGCCTTATCGACAGCCTTGATGGTGTTTGGCTCAGCGATCGGGCCGGGCATCACGGGGGCTTTGATCGACGTTGGGATCGATTTTGAGACCCAGATGATTCCTATTGCTGTTTTCTACCTCTTTGCCGGAGGGCTGGCCGCCTACGGCGTTTTTCGAAACCAACGCAGGCTTCCGAGCTAAAGCGCCCGGCCTTTAACCTGAGGCATACTGTGACGCACATATCCCGAGAATGCCGAAGGCGTGGCAGGGTATGGGCGTCTCAAGTTTAAGGCCGGGCGATCTAGCGCGCGCGTCGAAGGTAGACGTAGTAGGCGCCACCGCCGCCGTGGCTCTGATGCGCTTGGCTGATCTGAAGCACAGCGGAAGAGAGGGGCGGCATCGACAGCCACTGCGGCACTTGATGGCGCAGCACGCCGTCCCGGACCGGGATCGGGCCACCGTCATCACGGCGCTTGCCTTTCCCAGTGATCACAAGGACGAGCCTTTTGCCGTTCTGATGCGCGGAGAGGATAAATCGGGTCAGGGCCGGATGTGCCCGGTCCAACGTCATGCCGTGCAGATCAATCCGCCCCTCTGGCTTGAGCTTGCCCCGTTTCATTCGGCCAAAGGCTTTTTTGTCCATCTGAACGGGTGCTTTTGAAATCTGGTCCGCGAGGGACGGTGTGAGGCTATGGGCGCGGTTTTTCGATTTTGGCCGCCGATCCGGCAGAAGGAGCGGGCTGACAGGAGGCTGCAGGGGGGCAGCGGCTAGCCCCTCGCTGGTCACATCTGGGGTGAAGAGCGTGTTGAGGTCGAGCTTTTCCGTCCGGTCGGTCACACGCCGCCACAATGCCAGATCATCGTCACTCAACCGGGGGTTTTTGGGAGATTTCTTCACAACGCGCTCTCCGGCAGGAGGGCATAGGCGCGTTGGATCGGCATCAACACAAACATGCGACCGGGGTCTTTAATCTTTCCGGCTGCCCGTCCCGCCGCAGCGCCGGTACCGACAAAGACATCAGCACGCTGCGCGCCTTTGATCGCAGCCCCCGTGTCCTGCGCAATCATCAGCCGATGTAGAGGATCGGCACCGCGCTTTTCGACCCAGACGGGGGCGCCTAATTTCACAAAAGCGGGGTCAACGGCGATACTCCGCATCGCCGTCACCGACCTGTTCATCGCACCAAGCGGACCTTCACTGGCGGGCACCTGGGACACTTCGCGAAAGAAGACATAAGACGGGCTGTGATACAGCAGCTCTTGGCCCGCTTCAGGATTGCGGCGGACCCAATTCTTGATGACTTCGGCGCTTACCTGGTGCGGCTGATAGATGCCGCGACGCACCAACTCGACCCCGATGGAGCGATAAGGGTGCCCATTGGCACCGCGGTAGCCCACCCGCACATAGGACCCATTTGGCAGCTTAATCCGACCTGATCCTTGGATCTGCAGGAAAAAAAGCTCCACCGGGTCATCGACCCAGGCGATCTCTAGCCCCCGGCCAGAGAGAATATCGGTTTCCAAAATCTGGCGCCGGGTCAACCAAGGGCTGTTGTTGATCGCCTCGCGCGGCATCTTGTAGACCGGGTATCGGTATCTCGCGGTTTGGCGCGCAGACCCGTTGAGCTCAGGTTCAAAGTATCCGGTAAAGAGCGCCTCTTGCCCATCTTCGATCAAAACTGGGCGGAACAGCAGTTCGAAGAACTGACGCGGATCAGGCCCTGTTTCAGCGTAGCTACAAAGCGCACGCCAATCCGCATCCTTCATGTCGCGACAGGTTTTTTTGAAGGTTTTCAGCGCGGCGGCGTGATCATCCTCGACCCAGCCATCCAGCGTATCGAACGACACCACTTCATACGACACATCCTGTGTCAACGCCTGCCCTGCGGCGATGACCGTGATCAATGTGAAACCGAAGACGGCCGAGCTTAGCCGTCTGTAGAAACCAACTGCCAATTTGGATCGTCCGACCCCATGATACGGGCAAAGACCCAGGTGTCTTTTTGTCTCTTGACCTCGGTCAAGCTGCCCTCCACGATTTCGCCCTCGCTGTTGCGTACCGCTGAAGTGAGTTCACCCACAAAGCGTAGGGTGAGGGCCGCTTCCTTTGTCTCCGCATCGAGTGTGGCGTCAACAAGATCGGTTTCGCGCACCCCGATGAAATCTGACTCGATGGTCAAGCCTTGGTCTTCGCGGGCCGCGACACCGTCGACAAAACTCTCGTATATCTCTTCTGACAGGAACGCTTGTATTTCGGACAGCTCTCCCCGCTCATACCCCATCAAGATCATTTCGTAAGCACTCCGGGCACCGCCAAGAAAATCGCTCACCCCGAATGAGGGTTCGATCCGCTTCATCTCAGCAAGCGCTTTGCCCGCGTCACTGTCTGCGGCGACGTGATCGGTGATATCAAGGTCTGGCCCGCCTTCGATGACTTCAAACGCAGGACCCTTGGATCGGCTCGCCGGTGTTGGCCCGGTCACAGGCGGCTTTTCAAAACCTTCACGAGTCCCCAGCACATTCCGCAACCGCAGGATGAGAAAAACGGCAATACCGGCCAGCACCAATAGCTGTAACATCGGTGAATTCATGTAAACCTCTTTGGGTGAACAATGGAAAGACGCAGGCTCCGCGCTTATGTAGGTCTTGTGACGTGGTGAGTCCACTGCAGCCCAAAGAAAAGGACCGGACAGTCATGTGGCTTTTGATCGCATTTATTGCAGTTCCGATGATTGAAATCGCGCTTTTCATCCAAGTAGGTGGGGCGATTGGGCTTGGGTGGACCTTGCTGATCGTGCTCATCACCGCTGTGTTAGGCACTGTTCTGGTGCGCGCGCAGGGAACGCTGGCGCTGAACCGGCTGCGCGCGTCGTTCTCTGATCTGCAAGATCCAACCGAACCCTTGGTACATGGTGCCATGATTTTGTTCTCCGGCGCGTTGTTGCTCACGCCAGGATTTTTTACCGACGCCTTCGGCTTTGCCCTGCTTGTGCCTGCCTTTCGTGCGGCGGCGTTCCGCGCAATAAAAGCCCGGATCCATGTGCAATCTTTCGGACCGCCTCCACCCGGAGCAGACAGCCAGCAGACGCAGCGGTCCCCCCATGGGGCCGATATCATTGATGGTGAGTATTACGAGCTTGATGAAACCCCAAGGAAACCGCGTGGGTCCTCCGGCTGGACAAAGGATTGAGGGCGCGCAAAGCATCTGCTAAGCCGCGCTGAACCTTACCTCACGCAGAGAGACCTCATGGCCGAAGACGCAGCAACACCCCCTCAGCCGCAGATGCGCGTTTTGGGACAATTCATCCGTGACATGTCGTTCGAGAACATCATGGCTCAGAAGGGCGGCGGCGCGGATGTGCAGCCAGATGTCCAAGTCCAGGTCAACTTGGACGCAAAAAAGCGGTCTGCGGACCATCAGTATGAAAGCGCGATCAAGCTCAACATCACGTCAAAAGACAAGGCGGGCGATAGCACGCTTTTTCTGCTTGAGATCGACTATGTTGGCATTTTTCACATTGAGAACATTCCGGACGAGCAGATACATCCGTTTTTGCTAATCGAATGTCCGCGTATGATTTTCCCGTTCCTGCGCCGCATTGTGAGTGATGTGACCCGCGATGGCGGTTTCCCACCGCTCAACCTTGAGAACATCGACTTTGTGTCGCTCTATCGAAACGAGATTGCGCGACGCCAAGCTGCGGAGACGGTTCAAGGCACAGCCTAGAGTCCTTACCTTAGGGTTTGTTCCAGATCGCATTTTCGCCCAATTGCTCGATGAATTTTGCGTGGGCGGCAGCCTCATCCTCAGATATCCGTGCAGGGAGCGGTGAAGGGCGCGCCCGCACTTTGATGCTCACATTGCCCTCCGCGTCGGCGGCGGGGTTCGCTTGGGTCAATGCAAAATCCGGCTGACGGCCACCGATCAGTTCAAGATAGACTTCGGCGAGGATCTCACTGTCGAGCAGAGCGCCGTGTAGGGTCCGCGCCGAATTGTCGATGCTAAACCTCCGACATAGGGCATCGAGTGACGCCGGCGCGCCGGGGAAGCGCTTTCGCGCGATGTGAAGGGTGTCGATGGCCTGATCCATTGGGATCGGCTGCCTGTTGATCCACTGCAGTTCGGCGTTGAGGAATTTCATGTCAAATGCAGCGTTGTGAATGACCAGCTTGGCGTCGCCAATGAAATCGATGAAGGACTGTGCGATCTGGGCGAACTTCGGCTTGTCGCGCAGGAACTCATCGCCAAGACCGTGCACCTCAAAGGCGTCTTGCGGCATCTCCCGTTCAGGATTGATGTACTTGTGATATGTACGGCCTGTCGCCATGTGTCCGATCAACTCTACAGCACCGATCTCGACGATGCGGTCCCCCGTTTCGGGGTCAAATCCTGTGGTTTCTGTGTCGAGTACGATTTCACGCATTTTGCCTCACCTCTCGTATATCTTTGACGATTGCTTGAACCTGCGCGCGGGCATGAGCAAGAGTATCGGTTTTGACATGGTACTGAGACCTGCGTCGTTTTTCTGCTGTTGGCATTTGCTTGTGGTTGATCGCCTCAAACTGCTCTTGGGTCATGGTGCCCCTGGCCATCACCCGCTTTTGCTGCGCCTCGGGATCAATGTAGACGCAGACGACGGCATCGACCCGCGCATCGCCGCCCGTTTCAAAAAGCAACGGGATGTCGAGCACAACGATATCGGCCTCTGTTCTTGCCAGAAAGGCGCGCCGGTCCTCAGCGACCAGGGGATGCACAATCTTCTCTATTTGGGCGAGGATGCTCGGATCATCTGCGATCATCTCTTTCAAGGCAGGGCGTGATACAATGCCGTCTAAGACAGTGGCGGGAAAGCTCTCTTGAAAAACGGGCACTGCGGCACCGCCTTCTCCGTAGAGGCGGTGCACAGCTTGATCCGCGTCCCAAAGCGCGCAACCCTCTTCAACGAATAGCTGCGCTGTGGTGGACTTACCCATGCCAATTGAGCCGGTTAACCCGAGCAGAAACATCAAGCCAGCACAGCAGTGCGCGTGGTGTCAACAACATCGGGTCTTTTGCCAAACCAGCGTTCAAAGGCGGGCACAGCTTGATAAAGCAGCATGCCCAGCCCATCGACAGTGACGCAGCCCTGTGCCTTTGCGGTGGCTAAAAATGCCGTTTGCAGAGGGGCATAGACCAGATCGGTGACCGTGGTCCCCGCCCGCAGCCCGTCTAGCGGCACGCGCATCTCCGCCTTGCCCATCATTCCAAGCGAGGTTGTGTTCACCGCGAGATTGGCCTCTTCCATCATGTTCCCCGCCTGAACCCAATCGAAAATCGTCAGACGGTTGCCGAAGTCCGATTTGAGCTTTTCCGCGCGGACGCGGGTGCGGTTTGAGATCATGATTTCGGGCACGCCCGCATCGAGAAGCGAGGCCACGACCGCACGCGCCGCTCCCCCCGCGCCAAGCACTGCGGCTGGACCTGCTTTGGGCTCCCAGTCTGGCGCGCCGCGTTTCAGGTTTTCAACGAAGCCATACCCGTCCGTATTGTCTGCGTGGATCTTTCCGTCTTTGCGAAAGATCAGAGTGTTTGCAGCTCCGATCAGGATGGCACGATCTGTGACCAGGTCTGCCTGTGTCAGAACGGTCTCTTTGTGCGGAATCGTGACGTTCACGCCAACGAAACCCATCTTAGGCAGCAGACGCAGAACCTCCGCCAGATCCGCGGCAGCGACATCCATGGGAATGTAGTGCCCCGCAAGGCCGTAGGTCTCCAACCAGTGGCGGTGAAGTTGTGGAGATTTGGAATGTGCAATGGGCGACCCGATCACTCCGGCCAGCGGGATCCTTGTATCACTCATGTTTCTAAGTCCCCACGCAAGGCCAAGAAATTCAGCAGTTCGAGAAATGGCATACCCAGAACATGAAAGTAATCCCCTTCGATGCGCGTGAAAAGGCGCGCGCCCTCTTCTTCCAGCTTATACCCGCCGACAGCGTGCTGAATGCTCTCCCAGTTCCGGGCGACATATTGCTCAAGGTAGTCATCCTTGAGCGCCCGCATGCGCAACTGAACGCGTCCCACGTGACGCCAAATTGGGTTACCAGCCTCAACAATGACAGCGGCAGACCAGAGGATGTGAACACTGTCACGCAAGGCTTGCAATTGCTCAATCGCCTGCCCTGGCGAGTTTGGTTTTGACAGAATGGTCTTGTCGTGTTCGAGAATCTGATCACATCCGAGGACAAGCGCATCAGGCACTTTGTCGCTGACCTTGCGGGCCTTCAACTCCGCCAGGGTATCGGCGACATCGCGGGGCAGAGCGCCCTCTGCACGCAGAGCCTCTTTCACGGAGGTCTCGTCAATGCGTGGCAAAACAATGTCGTGAGGAAGATGCACTTGCTTGAGCAATTGGGCGCGGATGGCCGATCCAGAAGCAAGCACAAGGCGGTGAGGCATGGGGATAACCTGTGAAGTATGTTAACGAGATTTTAAGAGTTACAAACAATCCGGATCTCGGGTTCCGATAGATCAGCTTTGCCCACTGAATTGTACCCCATCCAATCACCCGTTGTTCACCCGTGGACAATAACAAGTCCATCTGCCCATCGGCGGGTTTTTCCGGATTTTGTCTTCCCTTTATCCACACTGAATTTTTCCAGCAGATCCCGTATATATCTGAGGATATGATACTTTTTCGCTCGATGCGCATTCTTCCCAGCCGGTGGGCGGATCTTACCCGGTTGTGAGCAAAAGGTGCGTAACGCGATAATCAACAGGATTTCGCGTCCCTACAATCATCCTCATCTTTCTTCTTTTATCTTATTATATAAGAAGGGCTGACTAACCGGAGTGGAGTATGCTGGATCTCTTGGCCGTCGCCTACCCTTGGGTGAAGGGCTTCCATATCATCTCTGTGATATCTTGGATGGCGGCGCTCTTCTACCTTCCGCGTTTGTTTGTGCATCACGTCGAACGCGCAGGGCTGAGTGGCAGCATGCATGATGTCTTCACAATGATGGAGTTCAAGCTCGCACGGGTGATCATGCGACCTGCTATGCACGCGACATGGGTGTTTGGCCTGTTGCTCGTCATCACACCAGGCGTGGTCGATTGGACGGCGGTCTGGCCATGGACCAAAGCGTTTGGGGTGATCGCAATGACGGTGTTTCACACCTGGCTTATAACGCGCATGAAGAAGTTCCAGAAAGGCGAGAACACGCTGACAGGTCGCCAATATCGGCTGATGAACGAGGTGCCAACCGTTCTGATGCTGGTCATTGTGTTTTCGGTCACCGTTAAATTTTGATCGATTGACACAGACGCATCGCTTGGCCTATCAGCGCGTTGCGTCATCGTCCGATGGCGGGCTCCAGATACCCTTTATTAATATACAGCCGCAGATCTGCCGGCTCTTGGGATTTTTTCATGAACAGTGACCGCTTGAACCTTGCCGATTTGAAGGCGCACACCCCGAAGAACCTTCTTGCCATGGCTGAAGAGCTCGAAATCGAGAACGCGTCGACGATGCGTAAAGGCGAGATGATGTTTCAGATCCTGCGGGAGCGCGCGGATGAAGGTTGGCAGATATCGGGCGACGGCGTTCTTGAGGTTTTGCAAGACGGCTTTGGCTTTTTGCGATCGCCGGAGGCAAACTATCTGCCGGGACCCGACGACATCTATGTTTCGCCAGACATGATCCGACAATGGTCCCTACGCACTGGGGACACCATCGAGGGTCTGATCAAAGCGCCCGACGATAATGAGCGCTACTTTGCCCTCACAGAAGTCACCAGGATCAATTTCGAGGAGCCGGAAAAGGCGCGTCACAAGGTGGCGTTCGAGAACCTCACACCGCTTTATCCTGATGAGCGGCTGACGATGGAGATGGAGGATCCGACCGTAAAGGACCGGTCGTCGCGCATCATCGATCTTGTCGCGCCCATCGGTAAAGGCCAACGCTCTCTCATCGTTGCACCACCGCGCACAGGTAAGACCGTTCTGTTGCAGAACATCGCGAACTCAATCGAGCAGAACCACCCGGAGTGCTATCTGCTGGTGCTTTTGATTGATGAGCGGCCGGAAGAAGTAACCGATATGCAGCGTTCGGTGAAAGGTGAGGTTGTGTCCTCGACCTTTGATGAACCGGCCACGCGGCATGTCGCCGTGTCCGACATGGTGATCGAGAAGGCCAAGCGCCTGGTAGAGCACAAGCGAGATGTTGTGATCTTGCTTGACTCTATCACGCGCCTGGGTCGCGCCTTCAACACGGTTGTGCCGTCGTCCGGCAAGGTTCTGACAGGCGGTGTGGATGCCAATGCGCTGCAGCGGCCTAAACGGTTCTTTGGCGCGGCGCGAAACATCGAAGAGGGTGGATCGCTTACCATCATTGCCACGGCCTTGATCGATACAGGGTCGCGGATGGATGAGGTGATTTTTGAAGAATTCAAAGGCACGGGTAACTCTGAGATCGTGCTCGACCGCAAGATTGCGGATAAGCGCGTCTTCCCAGCCATCGACATCCTGAAGTCAGGCACACGGAAAGAGGACCTGCTCGTCGATAAAGGTGATCTTCAAAAGACGTTTGTTCTGCGCCGGATCCTCAACCCCATGGGGACAACGGATGCCATCGAGTTCCTGATTGGAAAACTCAAGCAAACGAAAACGAACTCCGATTTTTTCGATTCGATGAATACCTGAGAAACCTCGACTTCAATGGGGTGAGCGGTGGATACTATTTTTGCCCAGGCGACAGCACCCGGCCGTTCGGGTCTTGCGGTGGTGCGTCTGTCGGGGCCGCTGGCGTTCGATGTCGCCCAGGATATGTGCGGGCCTCTGCCTGATAGCCATAAAGCGGTTCTTCGGGAGCTCAGAGACCCGAAGGGAGCGTTGATTGATGAGGCGCTCGTGCTGCCGTTCAGAGGCCCGCGGAGTTTTACCGGCGAAGATGTTGTCGAGCTCCATCTGCACGGAAGCCCAGCGATTGTGTCGGCGGCCTATCGGTTGTTGTCGAGTTATGACGATGTGCGCATGGCTGAACCAGGAGAGTTCACGCGGCGCGCGTTGGAAAACGAGCGGCTCGATTTGGCCCAAGTTGAAGGCCTGTCTGATCTGATTAACGCCGAGACCGATGCGCAGCGTGTTCAGGCGATGCGCGTGTTTTCTGGTCACTTGGGACATCAGATTGAAGGCTGGCGATCCAAACTCATTCGCGCAGCCGCGTTACTGGAGGCGACGATCGACTTTGCGGATGAGGATGTCCCGGTCGACGTTGTGCCGGAAGTGGGCGCGCTTTTGGCTGAGCTGAAGCGTGACCTCGAAAATCAGATGGCAGGCACGAGGGTTGCCGAGAGGGTGCGGTCAGGCTTTGAAGTTGCCTTGGTGGGGCCACCAAACGTTGGCAAATCAACCTTATTGAACGCGCTGGCAAAGCGGGATGCGGCCATCACGTCGGAGATCGCAGGAACGACCCGCGACGTTGTTGAAGTACGTATGGATCTAGAGGGATTGCCCGTGACTTTTCTTGACACGGCAGGTTTGCGCGAGACGGATGACATTGTTGAGAAATTGGGCATCCAAAAGACGATAGAGCGGGCGGAAACTGCCGATCTTCGAGTGTTTTTGTATGAAGATAGAAGAACAATCCCACTCAATGTCGCGTGTGAAGACATCATGTTGTATCCAAAGGGAGATCTTCAGCCAGATAATGTTGGAAAGATATCTGGTCTTACGGGGCTGGGGGTAGAGGATCTCCTCTCACGAATTGCAGTTCATTTCCGCGGTGCCTGTTCAGAGATCGGTGTTGCAACGCACGAACGTCATCGGCGAGTGATCGAGAATGCCTTGGTTCATTTGGATAAAGCTGTTGGTTTTCTGGATATGGGCGTGGATTGCTTTGAATTGGTCGCCGAAGAACTTAGGACGACTATTTTTGGGCTTGAGCAGATTATCGGTCGCGTGGATGTTGAGAATCTGCTAACCGAGATCTTTCAGAGTTTTTGCATTGGAAAGTGACGGAGTGTTTCACGTGAAACATTTTGACGTTATTGTCGTTGGTGGTGGTCACGCAGGCTGCGAGGCAGCGCATGTCTCTGCGCGCTGTGGCGCGACCACTGCACTGGTCACAATGAGAAAATCAGATATCGGGGTTCTTTCGTGCAATCCTGCGATTGGAGGGCTTGGTAAAGGCCATCTGGTGCGCGAAATCGATGCACTTGACGGGCTAATGGGTCGCGTCGCTGACCATGCAGGAATTCAGTTCCGACTTCTCAATCGTCGTAAGGGTCCAGCGGTACAAGGGCCTCGAGCTCAAGTGGATCGTGCGTTGTATCAGAAAAAGATGTACGATGAGATTGTCCAGCAACCGAACCTTGATGTCATTGAGGCGGAAGTGACTGACCTTTTGGTAGAAAATGGCAGCATACGAGGCGTTGAAGTTGCTGGCAGCGAAGTGCTGATAGCATCGCATGTTGTCCTCACAACTGGAACTTTTCTGCGCGGTCGGATCCACATCGGTAACAAGACATATTCCGCAGGCAGGATGGGAAACAGAGCTTCGACACGCCTTGCGGAAAGGATAGATGAACTTAACCTGCCCCTGGGCCGTCTGAAGACTGGCACCCCACCACGATTGGATGGACGCACAATCGATTGGGCGAAGCTCGATCAGCAACCGGGAGACGAATACCCGACGTTTTTTTCTTTCCTTACCAAAGGCACCACTGCACCGCAGGTATCCTGTGGTATCACTCATACCAATAGGAAGACGCATGACATCATTGAGGCGAATTTGCACCAGTCAGCACTTTATGGGGGTCAGATAGAAGGAGTCGGACCACGCTACTGTCCGTCAATCGAAGATAAAGTTATTCGTTTTGCGGAGAAGTCGTCTCACCAGGTTTTTCTCGAACCAGAAGGGTTGGATGATCACACAGTCTATCCGAATGGAATCTCGACATCCCTGCCCGAAGAGGTGCAGACGGCCTACGTGACCTCAATTGTCGGGCTGGAAAATGTGACCATCCTCCAACCAGGGTATGCAATTGAGTATGACTTCGTGGATCCACGCGCCCTGCGACCATCCCTCAATCTAAAGTCTGTCAGAGGATTGTATCTGGCTGGTCAGATTAACGGAACCACGGGGTATGAAGAGGCAGCCGCGCAAGGTTTGGTCGCGGGCCTCAATGCTGCACGGGCGGCTCAAGGGCTGGATCCTAGTGTTTTCAGCAGATCAAGCAGTTACATCGGGGTGATGATTGATGATCTCACGTTGAGGGGTGTCAGTGAGCCTTATCGCATGTTTACATCACGTGCGGAGTTCCGGTTGTCTCTCAGGGCGGACAATGCAGATCAAAGGTTGACACCTTACGGTGTTGAGCTGGGAATTGTCAGCCAAGATCGGAGGGAGTTCTTCAACGCCAAGAATTTGGAACTTGAAGCAGGCCGTGCCATCCTGACGAGAACAGGCTACTCGGCGCAAGAAGCTAAATCCGCAGGCATTACGGTGGCGCAGGATGGGGTGCGGCGAACTCTATATCAACTACTGACTTTTCAGAACGTTGACTTCTCGCAAATCGAAGCATTGGAGCCAGATGTTCGTCAGATCTCTGAAACGATAAGGGAGCAGCTCAAACGGGATGCGATTTACGCAAGCTATGAGGAGCGGCAGAGGAAGCAAGTTGAGCTGTTGCAGAAAGAAGAAAACATTAGGATTCCCTCTGATCTTGATTACGGGAGTATCGCTGGCCTTTCGAATGAACTTCGGCAGAAACTTGATTTTGTTCGGCCTGAAACGTTGTCGTCAGCTAGTCGAATTGATGGGATGACGCCAGCTGCGTTGACGCTCATCCTAGCGCGGATAAAGAAAACCGCTCCGCGGCAATCGGCATAGCAGAGAAATCCAAGTGGATGTTTCACGTGAAACATATTCGCAGCTTCAAGAATTTTCTGACCTTGTCATGAAGTGGACGACGAAGATAAATCTCATATCACCAAGCACAATTCCCGATATCTGGAACAGGCATATAGAGGACTCGATGCAAGTCTATAAAATCGCTCCACCTGATGGCCGATGGATCGATCTTGGTACGGGCGGCGGGTTCCCTGGCGTGGTCACGGCGATTATGTCGGCAAACGATTGTAGGCAGCATTCATTCACATTTGTGGAAAGCGATAAACGGAAGGCAGCTTTCTTAAGGACAACTATCGGAGCGTTCAAGTTGAATGCCACGGTAAAGGCAGAACGCATTGACGGGCTCGCACCGCTTGGCGCTGACATTTTGTCGGCCCGCGCACTTGCGCCGCTGCCAGTGCTTTTGTCTTATGCAGCGCTGCATATGAAAGCTGACGGCGTGGCCTTTCTTTTCAAAGGGCGACAATGGGAAGAAGAACACGCTGCTGCTCAACGCGAATGGTCCTATGATTGCGATGCCATTCCCAGTAAAACGGATCCAAACGCAGTTGTTCTCAAAATTAAGGACATCACCCGTGTCTGAAAGCACAGTGTCTCAACCCAAGATCATCGCCGTCGCCAACCAAAAGGGAGGAGTTGGGAAAACCACAACGGCAATCAACCTTGCTGCTGGCCTGGCAGAGCACAGCCATCGCGTTCTGTTGGTGGATCTCGATCCGCAAGGAAATGCCTCAACGGGTCTAGGTGTAGAGGTTGAAGATCGCGAGAATACCACATATGAGCTCCTGCTCGAAGATATTGCGTTATCCCATATCATCCAAAAGACTGAGTATGAGGCGTTGGACATCATTCCAGCGACAATTGACTTGAGCTCGGCTGACATCGAGTTCCTCTCCTCAGACAAGCGCAGCTATCTGTTGCACGACGCTCTCAGGCAGCCACAAATGCAATCCTTTCACTATGACTACATTTTGATTGACTGCCCACCCTCCCTCAATCTGTTGACGGTGAACGCAATGATCGCGTCAGACTCTGTCCTTGTTCCGCTCCAAAGTGAGTTCTTTGCGCTTGAAGGCCTCAGCCAGTTGATGACGACAATTCGAGAAGTCCGACAGGCTGGAAATAAAAACTTACGAATCGAAGGCATCGTTCTGACGATGTTCGACAAGCGAAACAACTTGTCGCAGCAAGTGGAGACGGATGCTCGGGCCAACCTAGGGGATCTGGTGTTTCGCACGCGGGTGCCACGAAATGTTCGCCTGAGCGAGGCACCGAGCTTTGCGATGCCCGTGCTTTTCTATGACACTCATTCGACCGGAGCGGCGGCTTATCGCGCGCTCGCCCAGGAGATCTTGCATAACAACACTGTAGAGAGGGCTGAAATCGATGGATAAGCAGGATCGAAAGCGTGGGCTAGGCCGCGGCCTCTCGGCGCTGATGGCAGATGTTGCGGAGAATGATGCAAGCAACACAAGCAAAGCGGCCGAACAGCGCGTGCCCATCGAACAGATACAGCCAAATCCTGACCAACCTCGGAAACACTTTGCCCAAACAGATCTGGATGATCTGGCCGCCTCGATCCGCGAGAAGGGCGTGATTCAGCCTCTTATCGTCCGTCCGCGCGGTGATGAAAGCTATGAGATCGTCGCGGGGGAACGTCGTTGGCGGGCAGCACAGCAAGCGCAGGTGCATGAGTTGCCGGTTCTGGTGCGTGAATTCTCTGACACCGAGGTTCTGGAAGTTGCCATCATCGAGAACATCCAGCGCGCCGACCTCAATGCGATTGAAGAAGCTGCGGGATACCGTCAGCTGATGGATCGTTTTGGCCATACACAAGAAAAGATGGCGGAAGCTTTGGGAAAGAGCCGGAGCCATATCGCTAACCTGCTGCGCCTGCTTACGCTACCCGATCCCGTCATGGATATGGTGCGTTCAGGTGATTTGTCAGCCGGCCATGCAAGAACCCTGGTTTCCGTGGAGGATCCAACATCCCTTGCTGCTGAGATCGTTCGTAAAGGCCTCTCTGTGCGTGCGACCGAAGCGCTTGTGAAAAAGACCAGCGATACCGAGACCGCAAAGCCAAAAGCTCCACCCAAGATGGAGAAGGATGCTGATACAAAAGCGCTAGAAGGTGACTTAAGCGCTACAATTGGTATGCGCGTCTGGCTTGACCACAATGCAAATGGAGAAGGCGGCAAGCTCACAATTCAATACAAGTCACTGGATGACCTTGACGAATTGTGCCGGGTTCTCAGCGGTTCTTAGTCCGGCTGCAACGCGTCAATCACGGCATTCAGCAGCAAAACCCCCTCATCGCTCGCACGCAAACGATGTCCGTCCAGTTCCACCATCCCAATGTTCAAAAGATGGTCTAGCTTTTCTTGGGGCATCTCCTGACCAAGGAGAGTGGCGTACCGTTCGAGGTAGATCCCCTCTTCCAACCGCAACCCCATCAACAGAAATTCCGTCGCCTGTTCGGAAGGATCAAGTTTGTGCCTTTTCTCTTCGGGCAGTCCGGTTGACACACCCTGCAGCCACTTTTGCGGCGCGCGCCAGGCCTCTGTGGCATACTTTTGCCCGCCCAGGGTCAACCGGCCATGCGCCCCCGGCCCAATCCCAACATAGTCGCCATAGCGCCAGTAAATCAGATTATGACGGGATTGCGCATCCTGCCGCGCGTGGTTTGAAACCTCATAGGCAGGCATGCCATGCGCAGCACAAATCTCGCGGGTCATTGAGAACATATCAGCACTCAGATCATCATTGGGCAAACCGCGGAGTTTCCCACGGGCGTAGCGGTCTCCAAAGACTGTCCCGTCTTCGATGGTGAGTTGATAGAGCGACAGGTGATCAACCGCCATGGACAAGGCCTCAGTGAGCTCAGATTTCCAAGCCTCGCGTGTTTGGTCTTGCCGCGCATAAATCAGGTCAAAGCTCACGCGGTCGAAAGCAGTACGGGCAATGTCAAAGGCTTTGCGCGCATGTTCAACGCTGTGCATCCGACCAAGGCGCTTCAAATCCTGGTCGTTAAGCGCTTGAACCCCCATCGAAATGCGATTGATCCCCGCTTGGCGAAAATCGGAGAAGCGCCCCGCTTCCACGGAACTGGGATTGGCTTCGAGCGTGATTTCAAGATCGTTGGCCAGCCGCCAGTGCTTCGCGATCTGCGAAATGATGGCAGCGACACTTTCGGGATCCATGAGGCTTGGCGTGCCGCCTCCAAAAAAGACTGCGTTTACGATGCGGTCTGGGGTTTCAGCCGCGGCGCGCTCCAATTCTTTCAGGTAAGCGTTTCGCCATGTAGTCTGGTCTATCTGGCTTGAGACGTAGCTGTTGAAGTCACAATACGGGCATTTCGCCTCGCAATAGGGCCAATGCAGGTACAGCCCAAAACCGCCGTGCCGCCAGTCTTCAATCAAAACAAGCGCGGATCAGCTTTCGGAAAACGTCTGCCCGGTGACTGATGCGGTTCTTCTCCTCCGCAGACATTTCGGCAAAAGTCAGATCGTATCCATCTGGCTGAAACATTGGGTCGTATCCATGGCCAAGTGCACCGCGGACGGGCCATACGAGAGACCCTGAAACGCTGCCTTCGAAGATCTCTTCATGTTCATCCGGCCATGCCAACACCATCGTTGCACGAAAGCATGCCCGCCTTGGCTGCGCGGCTGAAGACGCCTCGAGAAGATCATGGGTCTTTTGCATCGCCATCATGAAATCCCGGCCGTTTGGCGTCTCCGCCCAATCCGCTGTATATACACCCGGAGCGCCGTCGAGCGCCTCAACTTCAATCCCTGAATCATCCGCAAGCGCTGGCACACCGGTCGCCGCACAGGCCGCGCGTGCTTTAATGCGTGCATTTCCCACAAATGTTGCTTCGGTTTCCTCCGGTTGTTCCAATCCCATGGATGCCGCCCCTACAACGGACACGGGGTAGGGCGCGAAAAGCTCAGTGAGTTCCTGCAGCTTGCCCGCGTTGTGCGTGGCGAAAAGGATCCGGTCTTCTGTAAACTTGCGTGTCACGCAACGGCGTCTTTCTGCACTGCAGCAAGCTCCTTGGCCCCCTTCTCAGCCAGGGCCATCAGTTGGTCCATCTGAGCCCGAGAGAAGGTCGCGCCTTCTGCACTCATCTGCACTTCGATCAACTGCCCAGATCCTGTCATGACAAAGTTGCCGTCCACCCCGGCTTCCGAGTCTTCAGGATAGTCGAGATCAAGCACCGGCTGGCCCGCGTAAATCCCACAACTCACCGCAGCAACCGGATCCAACAGTGGATCGGAGATCACATCGCCAGCCTTCATCAGCTTGTTGACCGCAAGGCGCAGCGCTATCCAGCCCCCAGTGATCGAGGCGCAACGGGTGCCCCCGTCGGCCTGCAACACGTCGCAATCCACGGTAATCTGTCGCTCGCCCAGGGCAACGCGGTCGACACCCGCGCGCAGACTTCGACCAATCAGGCGTTGAATTTCGACAGTCCGGCCGCCCTGCTTTCCCGCGCTGGCTTCTCGCCGCATGCGGGTGTTCGTTGCGCGCGGCAGCATCCCATATTCTGCCGTGACCCAGCCAAGACCAGATCCTTTGATAAACGGCGGTACCCGGTCCTCCACCGTCGCGGTGCACAGCACGTGGGTCTCCCCAACCTTAATGAGCGCCGCACCTTCGGCATGTTTTGTGAACCCAACGTCAACTGAAACGGCACGCATTTCGTCAAGCTGTCGATCTGAAGGACGCATAAGTCTCTCCTTACTTTGCGCCGGGCATATAGCCGCAAGCTCCCCCGATGCAAGCCCGATTGACGTTTGCGCATCCGCTGCCTTTACTGAGGAAGGCATGGCACCCTCAAAGTCTGAAACCACTGATCTGTTGCAAGAAATGAATGAGCGGTCGCGTGAGGTCTTTCACCGCGTGGTGGATGGCTATCTCGCGACCGGGGATCCTGTCGGGTCTCGCACGTTGACCCGTGATTTTAGCGAGAAGGTCAGCGCGGCCACGATCCGCAACGTGATGCAGGATCTGGAGTACATGGGCGTTCTTGGCTCTCCACATGCCAGCGCGGGCCGGGTCCCGACGCAGCTCGGTCTGCGGATGTTCGTGGACGGTATGATCGAGATCGGAGAGCCGTCAGAGATTGACCGCCAGCAGATCGACGCCACGCTCGGCACCTCGCAAAAAGACGTCAGTGAGGTGCTCGACCGCGTCAGTTCGGCGCTGTCAGGTGTCACCCAAGGGGCCTCCCTCGTCCTGACGCCGAAACACGAAGCGCCGATCAAACACATAGAATTCGTGTCACTTTCGCCTGATCGCGCTCTGGTTGTGCTGGTATTTTCGGACGGGCATGTTGAGAATCGCCTTTTCACACCGCCGCCGGGGCAAACCCCAAGCTCCATGCGGGAGGCGGCCAACTTTCTCAATGCAGTCGTTGAAGGCAAGACCATTGGCGAGGTCCAAAATTCGATCAAACAGCAAATCGCGCAGCGTCGGCAAGAGATCGACGATCTGGCCCGTCAACTCGTTGAAGATGGGCTCGCCCAATGGACAGGGGAAGGCGAAAGCACGGAGCGTTTGATCGTGCGGGGGCGCTCAAATCTGCTGGGTGACGAGGCCGAGGCGGAAGATCTGGACCGAATCAAGACCCTTTTTGACGATCTTGAGCGCAAGCGTGACATTGCTGAATTCCTCGAACTGGCTGAAACCGGCGACGGGGTGCGCATTTTTATCGGTTCAGAAAACAAACTTTTCTCACTTTCGGGTTCCTCTCTCGTGGTTTCCCCTTATATGAACGCTGATCGAAAGGTGATTGGTGCCGTGGGCGTAATTGGTCCAACGCGCCTCAACTACGGGCGCATCGTCCCAATTGTGAACTACACGGCACAGCTGGTTGGAAAGCTCGTGTCCGACCGCAGCTAAGGGTGAGATATGGCAGAGCCGAAAGAGAACGATTTTCTTGATTCCTTAGAAGACGCGATGGCAGAGGAGTTTGCCGAAGCCGAAGCGGACATTGACGAGGAAGCGCTTGAGCTTGAGCAGCTTCGTGCAGAGCGGGACGAGTTCAAAGATCGCTTCATGCGCGCGCTCGCTGATGCCGAGAATGCGCGGAAACGCTCAGAGAAGGACCGCCGCGAGGCAGAGAACTACGGCGGCTCAAAACTCGCTCGTGATATGTTGCCGGTCTATGACAACATGAAGCGCGCATTGGAAACCGCGACCGACGAGCAGCGTGCGCTTGCCGGGCCGCTCTTGGAAGGTGTTGACCTGACCATGCGCGAGCTTCTGAACGTCTTCAAAAAGCATGGTATTGAGGTCATCGCGCCTGAAGTCGGTGACAAGTTTGATCCTCAACACCACCAAGCGATGTTTGAAGCGCCAGTTCCTGGAACCAAGGCTGGCGATATCATCCAAGTCGCAGCGGAAGGTTTCATGCTGCACGATCGTCTTTTGCGGCCTGCGCAGGTGGGTGTTTCATCGCAACCGGCCTCTTAATCCTTTGAGGCGCGTGCCGTCTCCTTGAGCTGATACAATAGATCAAGCGCCTCGCGCGGGCTAAGCTCGTCTGGGCTGATCTCAGCCAACGCGTCTTCAACAGCCGATGACTTTTGCTGAGGTGGTAGAGAAGACGCGGCGACGGAAAAGAGTGGTAGATCGTCAATCAAGGCTTTCTGATTGCGCCCGCCTTCCCGCTCCCCTTTTTCCAGCGCTTGCAGGACAATGCGCGCGCGCTCAATCACCGCCTTTGGCAGCCCTGCGAGTTGCGCGACCTGCACGCCGTAAGATCTGTCCGCAGCCCCTTTGCGAACCTCATGCAGGAATACAACCTCCCCCTGCCATTCCTTGACGGCAACGGTCGCGTTCTCGACCCCAGACAGCTTTTCTGCGAGTGCTGTCATCTCGTGGTAATGCGTGGCAAAGAGCGCCCGCGCGCGGTTCACGTCATGCAAATGCTCCAACGTTGCCCAAGCAATCGAAAGCCCGTCATAGGTCGATGTCCCGCGCCCGATCTCATCCAGGATGACCAGGGCACGCGCATCCGCTTGGTTGAGGATCGCGGCGGTCTCTACCATCTCCACCATGAAGGTCGAGCGCCCGCGCGCCAGATCATCGGAAGCGCCAACCCGGCTGAAGAGCTGGCTGATGATGCCAATGCGCGCCTCCTCAGCCGGGACAAAGCTGCCCATCTGTGCCATCAGGGCGATCAGCGCGTTCTGCCGCAAAAAAGTAGACTTTCCCGCCATGTTAGGGCCTGTCAACAGCCAAATCTTGGCCGCGTCAGGCTGCGGGTCTAGATCGCAATCGTTGGCGATGAAAGGATCGCCCGACTGTTTGGCAAGTGCTTCTTCGACCACCGGATGACGGCCGCCCCGGATCTTGAAATCGCGTGAACTGTCCACCGTGGGCCGCACCCAATCTTGCCGGGCCGCCAGATCCGCTAGCGACAGGCCCACATCGATTTCAGCAAGGGACATTGCCGCCTGCCCGACTTCCCCGGCCCTCTCCATGACTGCTGCACGCAAACTGTCAAAGAGCATTTTTTCTATGTCGAGTGCGCGACTGCCTGCGTTGAGGATCTTCGTCTCAAGCTCAGAGAGGGCAACGGTGGTGAACCGGACTTGGTTCGCTGTGGTTTGGCGGTGGATGAAGGTTTCTGAGAGCGGCGGTGCCATCATCCTCTCCGCATGCGTCGCGGTTGTCTCAACAAAGTAGCCGAGAACATAATTGTGCTTGATCTTGAGCGAGGAGATATCCGCGAGTGCGACATACTCTTGTTGCATCTGTGCGATGATGCTGCGCCCCTCATCTCGCAGCCTTCGCACCTCATCGAGTTCTTCATGATAGCCCTGCGCGATAAAGCCACCGTCCCGTGCGATCAACGGCGGCTCAGCGACCAGCGCAGCATCGAGCCTGTCGATCAGGCTGTCGTGGCCCTGCAGCGCTTCGACAACTTGAGCAAAGAGCATTGGCAGCTCATGTTCTGTCAAAAGCGCACTCAACCGTCCGGCTTCGGTGAGCCCGTTCCTGATTGCAGCGAGGTCTCGCGGGCCGCCACGGTCCAGAGACAGCCGTGAGAGCGCGCGATCAAGATCCGGAACGCTGCGCAGCACGTAGCGCGCCTCTTGTAAAACCCGCGGCAGGTCAAAGCCAAAGCTCACGGCATCAAGGCGGGCCTGAATAGTCTCTAACGTGGAGCAAGGGCTCGATATTCGGCGCGCCAGCAGCCGGGCACCGCCCGCCGTCTGCGTGCGGTCCATCACCGACAGCAGCGTGCCGTCCCTGCCCCCGGTCAGGCTCTGCGTCAGCTCTAGATTGCGTCGGGTTGCGGCATCAATTTGCACCGTTCCGCCTTGCACCTCTTTTTGAGGCGGCCTGAGCAGCGGCAGTTTGCCTTTTTGAGTGAGCTCAATGTAGTCGAGCAGCGCACCCATGGCAGAAACTTCGGTGCGTGAGAAACTCCCAAAGGCATCCAGGCTGGCGACCTTGAAGAGCTGACATAGCTTTTTTGTGGCCCCCGCGCTGTCAAAGGCGGAGCGGGCAAGCCCGGTGATCGCTATTCCAAAATCAGAGCCTAATTGGTCGAACTGGGTCTCTACACTTTCAGAAACGATAAGTTCACTCGGCATGAGCCGGGCCAGTTCGGGGCTCAACCGCGCGGCGGAGACGGGCATTACAAAAAATGTGCCCGTTGAGATATCTGTCCAAGCCAGCGCATGATCACCGCGGACTTGAGCGTATGAGGCTAGGTGGTTATTCCGCCGCGCTTCGAGAAGCGAATCTTCGGTCAAAGTGCCCGGTGTGACCAAGCGGACCACTTCCCGCTTTACGACAGCTTTATACCCCCGCTTTTTGGCCTCAGCAGGGCTCTCCATCTGCTCGCATACTGCGACGCGAAACCCCTTGCGGATGAGCGTGAGGAAATACCCCTCGGCAGCGTGCACAGGGACGCCGCACATCGGGATGTCGCCGCCCTCATGCTTGCCGCGTTTGGTAAGCGCGATGTCTAAGGCCTCCGCCGCAGCGATGGCGTCATCAAAAAACATCTCATAGAAATCGCCCATGCGGTAGAAGAGCAGCGCGTCAGGATGCTGCGCTTTGATTTCGTGATACTGCGCCATCATCGGCGTCATTTTCGTGTCGCTCACGCACAGCTCCCGTTTCCACTGTCTCTACAAAACGCCGCGACCTGAGGGAAGGCCGGGCTTTGATTGTATGCCTTCCGCATCGCGGTTATCACTGGCCAAAACGACAGGAAGGCCGATGACAAAGACGCGTATCACCGACGACGAGGCGCTCGCATTCCATCTTGAACCGACCTCCGGCAAGTTCGAGGTCACAGCGACCGTGCCGATGACGACCCAGCGGGATCTGTCTCTTGCCTATTCGCCCGGTGTCGCAGTTCCCTGCGAGGCGATCGCGCAGGACCCACAGACCGCATATGACTATACCAACAAAGGCAACCTCGTTGCGGTCATCTCCAACGGCACGGCGGTGCTGGGCCTCGGCAACCTTGGCGCGCTTGCCTCAAAGCCGGTGATGGAGGGAAAGGCGGTGCTGTTCAAGCGCTTCGCCGATGTGAACTCCATCGACATCGAGCTCGACACCACCGACACGGATGCCTTTGTGAACGCGGTCAAGCTGATGGGGCCGACCTTTGGCGGGATCAATCTTGAGGACATCAAAGCGCCTGAGTGCTTCATCATTGAGCAGCGTTTGAAGGAGGAAATGGACATTCCGGTCTTCCATGACGATCAGCATGGAACGGCGGTTATCTGCGCGGCGGGTCTTATCAATGCGCTGCACCTGTCAGAAAAGCGCATCGAGGACGTGCGCATCGTGCTCAACGGTGCTGGTGCGGCGGGGATCGCCTGCCTTGAACTTCTCAAAGCGATGGGGGCCAGGCACGACAATTGCATCATGTGCGACACCAAGGGCGTCATCTACCAGGGCCGCACCGAAGGGATGAACCAATGGAAGTCCGCGCATGCCGCCAACACGCAGCTGCGCACGCTTGAAGAGGCGATGCAAGGGGCGGATGTCTTCTTGGGTGTCTCTGTAAAAGGGGCTGTCACGCAGGACATGGTGCTGAGCATGGCGGACAATCCGGTGATTTTTGCCATGGCGAACCCCGATCCTGAGATCACGCCAGAAGAGGCGCACGCTGTACGGGTGGATGCCATCATCGCCACAGGGCGCAGCGACTACCCAAATCAAGTCAACAACGTGCTGGGGTTTCCCTATCTTTTTCGGGGGGCATTGGACATCAACGCGCGCGCGATCAACGACGAGATGAAGATTGCCTGTGCCCAGGCCCTCGCAGGTCTTGCGCGAGAGGATGTGCCGGATGAGGTGGCCCTGGCCTATGGCAAGACGCTCAGCTTCGGGCGCGATTACATCATCCCAACGCCCTTTGATCCCCGGCTGATCTGGCGCATCCCGCCTGCGGTGGCGAAGGCAGGCATGGACACGGGAGCCGCGCGCCGCCCGATCATTGATATGGACGCGTATGAGTTGACGTTGAAGTCCCGCATGGATCCGACGGCCAACATTCTGCGCGGCATCAATGCGCGGGCGCGGGCAAATCAGGCGCGCATGATCTTTGCCGAAGGCGATGATCCCCGCGTTCTGCGCGCAGCGGTCCTTTATCAGCGATCTGGCTTGGGCAAAGCGCTGGTCGTCGGTCGACCCGATGATGTGAAGGCCAAGTTAGAAGAAGCCGGCATGGCCGATGCCGTGCGTGAACTCGATGTGGTCAATGCCGCCAAAACGAACCATTTAGAGACTTACAAAGACTATCTTTACGGCCGTCTCCAACGCCGAGGCTTTGATGCCAAAGACGTGCACAGGCTTGCGGCGCGCGACCGTCACGTCTTTGCGGCGCTGATGCTGGCACATGGGCATGGAGATGGGCTCGTCACAGGGGCGACGCGCAAATCTGCTCATGTCCTGCACCAGTTGAACCATGTCTTTGACGCCAATGCGGAGCACGGTGCGGCTGGGTTTACCGCGCTCATGCATAAAGGGCGCATCGTTTTCATCGCGGATACCCTTGTACATGAATGGCCCGATGAGGAAGACCTGGCCAACATCGCTGAAAGCGGTGCGGTTGTGGCCCGGCACCTCGGTTTAGAGCCGCGCGTGGCCTTTGTTAGCTTCTCCACATTCGGCTATCCCGTGTCCGAACGGGCGGAGAAGATGCACCTGGCGCCAAAAGTTCTCGACGCGCGCGGCGTGGACTTTGAGTATGAGGGGGAGATGACTGTTGATGTGGCGCTCAATGCGGCTGCTCAGGCGCAATATCCGTTTTCGCGTCTCACAGGTCCGGCCAACATCCTCATCGTGCCAGCGCGTCATTCGGCAAGCATCTCGGTCAAGCTCATGCAGGAGATGGTGGGCGCGACCGTGATTGGCCCGATCCTCACTGGTCTGGATCACAGCATCCAGATCTGCTCTTCCACGGCAACGGCCAATGACATTCTCAACATGGCTATCCTTGCGGCCTGCAAGGTCGGCGGATGATCTGGAATCTAGGCTCTATCAACACGGATAACCTCTATACGGTGCCGCATTTGCCGGTGCCTGGAGAGACCTTGGCCGCGCGGGAGTTGCAGCGCGGGCTCGGTGGTAAGGGTGCCAATATGTCCGTTGCTGCCGCACGCGGTGCGGCGCATGTGGTGCATATCGGGGCGATTGGTGCGGATGGCGTTTGGGCAAAAGACCGACTGTTAGAATACGGTGTGGACACCCGCCACATCGCTGAAATGAAAGATCCGACAGGGCATGCAAACATAACGTTAGACCCGCATGGAGAGAACCAGATCATTCTCTATCCAGGGGCAAATCACAAAATCACGCCCCAGATGATCGGCTCAGCCCTCGCCGAAGCCAGTCCGCGGGATTTTCTGTTGATGCAGAATGAGACGACCGGTCAGCTTTTTGCCGCTCAGACTGCGCGGACCTTGGGGCTGCGCGTGGCTTACGCCGCTGCACCCTTTGAGGCGCGGGCGGTGCGAGAGCTGATGGCGCATCTCGATCTTCTGATTATGAACGCCGTGGAAGCCGCGCAATTGGAAGCTGAACTGGGACAAACCCTTGCATCAGTGACGGTAAGCGACGTCATTGTGACTCGCGGTGCCGACGGCTGTCGGTGGCTGTCCCAACGGGACGGTCAAACGCGTGACTTTGCGGCCTATCCAATTGACGTGGTCGACACCACCGGCGCAGGCGACACGTTCACCGGATATCTACTCGCCGGGTTAGACCGCGGATTGAGGATGGAGGGGGCCATTGACCTTGCGCTGCAAGCGGCCGCGCTGATGGTCGGGCGCAGGGGTACTGCAGATGTCATCCCCGACCTCAAAGAGATCCAGGACCATGGGTTTGGCTAGCTCAGTTCACAAAGAGTGCATCCGCACCCCAAAGCTCTTTGACACGCGCATCGCGGCCGCACCCCTTCCGGTACCTTTTGTAGGCAGTCGATTTTTTGACGCCAATCCCGACGGACGACACGGCAAGCCGATCGCTGCTCTTGTAGTAATCTTGATGATAGGCATCCGCTGGATAGAACGGGCTGTAGCCCAAGATCGGCGTCACCACCGTTTGACCCAGAGCCGCTTGAGCATCCGCTTTGGCCTTTTCTGCCGACGCCTTTTGCACTGGGTTTGCGGCAAAGATTGCCGTTCTGTAGCTGGGCCCGCGATCGCAGAATTGGCCGCCCGCGTCGGTTGGATCTACCGAGCGGAAAAAGAGGTTCAGTAGGGTGTCGCGGGTAACCACGGCGTTGTCAAAGGTGATCTGCACAGCCTCATAGTGACCTGTTCCACCGCCTGTGACTTGCTTGTATGTGGGGTTGGCCGTCGTGCCGCCGGCAAAGCCCGACACCGCTTCTTTTACCCCGCGCACCTTCTCAAAGTCGGCCTCCACGCACCAAAAACACCCGCCCGCAACGGTCAATGTTTCGGTCTCGGCTTTGGCGGTGTTGGCCTGAGCGAAGAGGCCCACAACAATGAGCCCGGCGAGCGCCATAGATTTCACAGTTGAAAGAGATGCCATAGTCAGTCCTCCTGTGTCGAAGGCTGCCGCGACTTGCGTGGGCGCGCAAGTTACAGAAGTGTTATGTCACGCGCAGGTGATCCGCGTTTATGACACGCGAGGGTTTGGTAACATTTCGGAGGACGGCGATGCGGATTGCGATGTGGTCTGGTCCACGCAACCTCAGCACGGCGATGATGTATAGTTTTGGCGTGCGGTCAGACTTTACCGTGATGGATGAGCCCTTTTACGCTGCCTATCTGGCCGCAACGGGCGCCGATCACCCGATGCGAAGTGAGATCCTGCAGACCCACGAAACAGACACTGATACGCTAAATAGTCTCTGTTCGCGCGGCGGAAGCCCTCATCTATACATGAAACATATGCCGCATCACATGATTGATGGCATGCCGCTCAATTGGGCTGCGGGATGCGTTCACATCCACTTGCTCAGGCATCCGGCGCGTGTGATTGCGAGCTACGGGCGGAAACGTTCGCAGATCACGCTCGACGACATCGGCATCTTGCACCAAGAGCGGATTCACGCCCAGCTCGGCGGGCTTGTGATCGATAGCGCCGACATTCTTGCCCACCCAGAAGCCATGCTGCGGCGTTTGTGTACCGCCATTGATCTGCCGTTTGACCCTGCGATGCTGAGCTGGCCTGCAGGACCGCGGCCTTGGGATGGGATTTGGGCGCGCCATTGGTACAACGCCGTGCATAAAAGCACCGGTTTTGCGTCTGAGCCGAAGGATTTGCCCAGGATAGAGCCGCAACAACAGCATCTGCTTGAAGCAGCACTGCCGATCTATGAAGCAATGGCCGCGACGAAGATCTAGGTTTTCAAGCGCCGATCCCGGGCGGCCAGCAACTTTAGCCGCAGAGCGTTCAATTGGATGAAACCGGCCGCATCTTTTTGATCGTATGCGCCAGCGTCATCCTCAAAGGTCACATGCGCCTCGGAATACAGAGAGTGATCGGACCAGCGGCCCACTGTACGTGCGCTGCCTTTGTAGAGTTTCAGCCGAACGGTGCCGGTCACATGGGTTTGGCTGGCGTCGATGGCGGCTTGCAGCATCGTGCGCTCTGGGCTGAACCAAAAGCCATTGTAGATGAGTTCCGCGTAGCGGGGCATGAGCTCATCTTTGAGGTGCATTGCGCCGCGGTCCAGGGTGATCGATTCAATCCCCCGGTGCGCTTCTAAAAGCAGTGTGCCGCCAGGCGTCTCATAGATCCCCCGCGATTTCATGCCGACAAAGCGCCCCTCCACAAGGTCGAGGCGCCCGCAGCCGTGCCGCCCGCCGATCTCATTGAGCTTGGTCAGAAGGGCCGCGGGTGAGAGCGGTTCGCCATTGATGGAGACCGCATCGCCGCGCTCAAACCCTATCTCAACGTACTCAGGCGTATCAGGCGCTTTCTCAGGATCTGTCGTGCGCTGATAGACATAGTCCGGCGCATCGACCGCCGGATCCTCGAGCACCTTGCCCTCGGATGAGGTGTGCAAGAGGTTGGCATCCACGCTAAAAGGAGCCTCACCGCGCTTGTCCTTGGCGATGGGGATTTGGTTTTTCTCTGCAAAATCAATGAGCTTTGTCCGGCTCGACAGATCCCATTCCCGCCAAGGGGCGATCACCTTGATCTCTGGGTTCAGCGCGTAAGCGGCAAGCTCAAAGCGGACCTGATCGTTGCCCTTGCCCGTCGCCCCGTGCGCCACCGCATCTGCACCGGTTTCAGCGGCAATCTCAACAAGGCGCTTGGAAATCAGCGGGCGCGCGATGGACGTCCCGAGCAGGTAGAGCCCTTCATAGACCGCATTGGCGCGGAACATCGGAAAGACGAAATCGCGCACGAACTCTTCGCGCACGTCTTCAATGTAGATGTCGGTTGCGCCCATCAGCTCAGCCTTGGCGCGGGCGGGTTCAAGTTCCTCTCCCTGACCAAGATCGGCGGTGAAGGTCACGACCTCGCAACCGTATTCGGTCTGCAGCCACTTGAGGATGATCGAGGTATCAAGACCGCCCGAATAGGCGAGCACGACTTTTTTCGGCGCAGACATGCGATGCTCCTTGGAGGTAAATCAGCGGCGGCGTAACGGGTTTTCGCCTGGCGAGCAAGATCGCCGTGTCGCGTTGACCATTCCGTGCCTGAGGCCTACCAAAAGCCAAGCAGGCGGAGGCACCCCGTGACTGAGAATTTCCAGGCGATGGCCACCTTGGCGGCGGCAAAGATGCGGTCGGTCTTTCCGGCGACGCCGCTTATGCGCAACGCCCTTCTGTCAGAGCGCTTCGGGGCCGAGATTTATCTCAAGCGTGAAGACCTGAGCCCCGTGCGATCTTACAAACTGCGCGGTGCATTCAACGCCATGCGCAAGGTGATCCCTGAAAAGGCGCTGTTTGTTTGCGCCTCTGCCGGGAACCACGCGCAGGGCGTTGCGTTTATGTGCCGTCATTTTGGGGTACGCGGCGTGATTTTCATGCCCGTGACCACGCCGGAGCAAAAGATTCTGAAGACCCGTATGTTCGGCGGCGAGCAGGTCGAGATCAAGCTGGTGGGTGATTACTTCGACGAGACGCTTTTGGCCGCGCAGGAGTTTTGCGCGTATGAGAGCGGGCATTTCCTGTCACCCTTCGACGATGAGGACGTGATAGAAGGGCAAGCCTCTGTCGCCGTTGAGATCGAACAGCAGCTCGGCAAAGCACCCGATCACATCGTGCTGCCGGTCGGTGGCGGTGGCCTCTCAGCCGGAACCTTCAGCTATTTTGGGGAGACTTGCGGGTACACCTTCGTTGAACCGACCGGTGCGATGAGCCTGGCGGCAGCGATTGCCGAAGGTGCCCCGATAGATGTGTCTCCCGTCGATACCTTTGTGGATGGTGCCTCCGTGGCCAAGATCGGCATGCGCACGTTTGAACGGCTGAAGACGGTGCGCGCGGAGGATATCATCAACCTCGCCGAAGATCGGATCTGTGGCACCATTGTCGAGATGCTGAATGTGGAGGGCATCGTCCTCGAACCGGCGGGCGCGATGGCGCTGGAGGCGTTGGGCGAAGTGAGCCATTTGATTCATGGCAAGTCGGTTGTGTGCATCGCCTCGGGCGGGAACTTTGACTTTGAGCGATTGCCCGAGGTGAAAGAGCGCGCGCAAAGGTACGCGGGGCTCAAGAAGTACTTTATCCTGCGCCTGCCGCAGCGACCCGGCGCATTGCGTGATTTTCTGGATATGCTTGGGCCAAAGGACAATATCACCCGGTTTGAATACATGAAGAAATCTGCGCGCAACTTCGGCTCAGTTCTGATCGGGATCGAGACGGATGCATCCGAGAACTTTGTCGCGATGTTTGAGCGGATAGATGCGGGCGGGTTTACCTATACCGACATCACCAATGACGAAACGCTGGCGCAGTTTGTGATCTAAGGGGGCATTATACAGTTTAACGGCAGTGTCGTGGTGATCACCGGTGCGGGCAGCGGTTTCGGTGCTGCGATTGCGCGGCGCGCGGCCGAGATGGGGGCAAAGGTCTGCGTATCCGACCTTGATGGTGATAAGGCGCTAGGGCGTTTTGGTGCCATTGAAGTCGAAAGCTCTTACAAGCTGGTCTGAACCAGGCCTATGCCGCATTCAGCTGGGTCAGATCTGCAAAGAATGCTGCTTTCGAGGCCTCATAGACGGTGCTGACTTCATTAAGGTCGACCGTGTCGGCTTGGCCCGCCTCTGATGCGGCCTCACCCGTTTTGCAAAGAGCGGCAAGATCGCGAAATCCCAAGTTAAGCGCGCTGCCCTTCAAGAAATGCAGATCTTCGGCCAGCGCGCTGCGATCTGGCTTTTGCAAGAGGTCAGCGATGTGCCCCTCAACTTCTTCAAGAAACACCTCAACGATCTCATCGAAATCCTCGGCACCAACTTCGTCTCTCAGTTCTTTCACTTTGTGCCAATCGATCATGCCACATCCTCGCTTTTCGCCAGGTTAGGAGAACTTGTTTAACAAACAGCAACGCGCCGTAGATGATGCCGGGCAGGTGGCGCTTTACCACTGTTTAATGCCGGATGTCGTAGGGTGCGCTTTGGCGGCTTTTATGCAGGAAACCATGTCTGAACCCTACGTGACCCTCCCTTCTGTCGAAAAAGAGGCAGAAGCAGCAGGACCTTTGCGGATCCTGGTGGTTGATGACAGCCGTCTGCAGCGCAGTATCTTGCAAAAGTCGCTGGGCCGGTGGGGTTTTGATGTTGTAGAAGCCGCCTCTGGCGAGAAGGCTTTGGAAGAATGCGCGCGGCAAATGCCGGACCTCATTGTCAGCGATTGGATGATGCCCGGCATGTCGGGGTTGGAATTTTGCAAGGCGTTCCGAGAGATATCGAAAGAGAGTTTCGCCTACTTTATCCTAGTAACCTCTAAAAGTGAGAAGGCCGAGGTGGCGCGCGGGCTTGATTCGGGGGCGGATGACTTTCTGACAAAGCCGGTGAATGCTGACGAGCTGCGTGCGCGCATCAGTTCAGGCACACGCATCGTAAAAATGCAGCGAGAGCTCACAGAAAAGAACCGGTTGATCAGCGTCACGCTGGAGAAACTGCAAGTGTTTCACGAAGTTCTAGACAAGGACCTGCGCGAGGCCAAGCGCATGCAGCAATCGCTGATCCGGGAGACGCACAAGGTTTTCGATGAGGGGAAACTGTCGCTGCTGCTGCGGTCCTCGGGCCACGTAGGCGGGGACCTGGTTGGGTTTTTCCCTGCGGGCGATCATCGGATCGGTCTTTACTCCATTGACGTCTCAGGTCACGGCGTGAGTTCCGCTTTGATGACGGCGCGGCTTGCCGGCTATCTCTCCGCCGCGGCACCAAGCCAGAACGTGGCCCTGGCCAAGCAGCCTGACGGCTCTTACCTGCCGCGCGAGCCCGATCTCGTCGTCGAAGCGCTCAATGATCTCGTTCTCAATGAAATGAAGACCGAGCATTACTTCACGCTGCTGCTGGTCATCCTTGATCCGCTTACCGGGCACGCGACTTTATCACAGGCCGGGCATCCGCATCCTCTGATCCAGCGGGCGGACGGCACGGTGGAGCAAGATGGAACAGGCGGATTTCCAGTGGGCTTGATGGAAGGGGTGAGCTTCAACAAGTTTGACGTTCAACTCTATCCGGGCGATCGCTTGTTGCTCTTGTCCGATGGCGTGACAGAATGTCCCGATGCGGAAGGCGAGATGCTTGGTGAGGCGGGCCTGGAGCGGATCGTAAACAAGCTCAGAAACGTCGAAGAAAACGTGTTTCTCGAGGCGCTTGTTTGGGAGCTCAGCCGGTTTGCCGGGACAGAGACATTCCCAGATGATGTCTCCGGCGTCTTGTGGGAATTCAGGCCCGACGCCGCGCTAGATATTCCCGCATAAAGTGCCTGTCCCCGTCGTTGCCGAGGGCTTCAACCGCTTCTGTTCCGCTCATGACGACAGTCACGTGATCCGATTCTTGCGGGTTCGCGATTTGCCCTACCGGATGCGCCACATACACGTGGCACAATTTATCGGCCCAGAGGTCGTACTCAGGCATGAAGGTAAACCGCCGGAATGCACCGAGCCGCCGAGGTCTCGCGATGCGCCACCCGGTCTCTTCCAGAACTTCGCGGTGCAGCGCGTGCAGGGTGTTCTCGCCCGGGTCGATCCCGCCGCCCGGCAACTGAATGTCGAACCCTTCTTCAAACTGGCCGGTCAGCAGGAACTTCTTGCCAAGGGGCAAAAGCGCATAGGCACCGGGGCGTCTGATGTACCTTTTGTCAGCGCGGGGCGGCTTTCCGACACGTCTGAGCATTCCTAGGTCCCCTTTATCCGCGCCTTGTGCTGCCTATATACTCGCGGTATGCCAACCGGCCGAGAGTAAGGAAACCCCCGATGACTGGTGACACAACGCCGGGCCAACAGATTGCCTGGGACGACAGCGTTCTGCCGTTTCAATTGGATAAGAGCGACATCCGGGGTCGGGTCGCGCGCCTGGATGGTGTGTTGGACGGGATCCTCAAGCAGCACGACTACCCCGCCGTTGTTGAGGCGCTGGTGGCTGAGATGGCGCTTCTGACCGCGCTTATCGGGCAGACCATCAAATTGCGCTGGAAGCTCTCCTTGCAGGTGAGATCCAAGGGCGCGGTGCGCATGATCGCAACGGACTATTACGGCCCCGAAGAAGACGGCAGCCCGGCGCGCATCCGCGCCTACGCCAGCTACGATAATGCCCGGCTCACGGAGGGAGATCCCTTTGATCAGGTGGGCGATGGGTATTTTGCGATCCTCATTGACCAAGGGGAGGGGACCACCCCGTATCAGGGGATCACGCCCCTTGAAGGGCTTTCACTCGCCTCATGCGCCGAGGCCTACTTCGCGCAATCAGAACAACTGCCCACGCGGTTTTCGCTGAGTTTTGGTCGGTCTTCTCGACCAGCGGAGGCGGAGCACTGGCGGGCTGGCGGCGTGATGTTGCAGGCCATGCCAAAAGCGTCGCCATTTGTTGCGGGCGGTGAGGGATCGGGCGGTCTTTTGCAAGCCACCGACCTTTTGGAGGGTGAAGAAGAAGAGAATTGGAATCGCGCTAACTTTCTGCTCGACACGGTTGAAGATCTCGAACTCATCGGCCCCAGCGTGCCGCCAACGGATTTGCTCACCCGCCTGTTCCACGAAGAGGTCCCGCGGGTATTTGAGGCGCAGGCTGTGCGTTTTGGCTGTTCTTGCTCTGAAGATAAGGTGCGGCAGAGCCTGTCAATCTACTCGGCCCGCGACATCGAAACGATGACAACCGAAGAGGGTCGCGTCACGGCGGACTGCCAGTTTTGTGGCGCGCACTATGATCTCGATCCGGCGACGCTTGGATTCGAAGCGGCGGCGAACGGTGGTTGATCTGCCCGCGCGCATTCGGCGCGCGCTGGAGCAGACAGGGCCAGAAACTTCTGACTTTGATCTCAACCCAGATGTCGTGCTGCCCGAGGGCCGCGTTCTGCGCCCTGCCGGTGTATTGGCCGCAGTGATGGAGCGCCAAGATGGTTGGCACATGCTCCTGACCAAACGTTCTTCGGCGTTAAAGCACCATCCCGGTCAGATCGCTTTTCCCGGCGGGAAGCAGGAGAAGGCGGACCGCGACGTCATTGCAGCCGCCTTGCGGGAGGCACAGGAGGAAATTGGTCTGCCCAGTGAAGCTGTCACGATCCTGGGAACACTTCCGAGCCATGAGACTGTGACAGGCTTCACTGTCACGCCCGTTTTTGCCCATGTTAGAGAGGCGTTTGACATCATACCTCAGCGCGGCGAGGTCGAAGAGGTTTTTGCCGTGCCCGTCACACATCTGCTGGCTCGCGAAAATTACCTCATCGAATCTCGACGCTGGCGCGGGGCGCGGCGGCATTACTTTGTCGTGCCCTTCGGACCCTACTACATCTGGGGCGCAACAGCGCGTATGTTGCGCGCATGGGCCGAATGCATGACATCGTAATTCCAGGGCATACTGCCTGGCTGGCGGATCCGGCAGTGCAAGAGATTTTGCGGCTGGTGCGTGAAGCGGGGTATGAGATTTATTTTGTGGGGGGGTGCGTGCGCAACGCTCTCGTGGGGGGCCCTGACACTGACGTTGATCTGTCCACGAATGCGCGCCCCGAAACGGTGATGGAAATTGCTCAGGTTGCGGGGATGAAGGCCGTTCCCACCGGGATCTCACATGGGACCGTGACGGTTGTTTCGCGCGGCACAGGCTATGAAATCACGACGTTTCGGCGCGATGTAGAGACGGACGGACGTCGTGCCGTCGTGGCTTTTTCGGACAGTCTCGAAGACGATGCGCGGCGGCGGGATTTTACCATGAACGCGCTTTACGCAGCTTGGGACGGGCAGGTGATCGACCCACTCGGCGGTGTGCCTGACGCCCGTGCGGGCCGCGTGCGCTTTATCGATGACGCAGCTGCGCGGATAAAAGAGGATTATCTGCGTATCCTGCGTTTCTTTCGGTTCAACGCGTGGTACGGGCAGCCGGGCCAGGGGCTTGACCCCGAGGCTTTGGCGGCGATTGCGCAAAATTTGGACGGGTTAGAGACGCTTCCTGCAGAACGCGTTGGGCAGGAGATGCAAAAGCTCTTAGCGGCCCCCGATCCCGCGCCCTCCATTGCGGTGATGCGCCAGGTGGGTGCCTTACACAAAGTCCTGCCGGGCGCTGATGATCAGTGGCTTGCTCCCTTGGTGCACGGCGAAAATGAGGCGGGTGTACCCATTTCGTGGCTGACGCGGCTCGCCGCGATCGGCGGTGATGAGCCAACTCAGCGGTTTCGGTTGAGCAGGCAGTCTGCCAAGCGGCTCGATCTCCTGCGGGAAGTCTCCGGGGCCGGTCCATCGCTTGTTGAGCTCTCGTACCGCCATGGCCAAGATGTCGGTGAGGCAGTGCTTTTGCTGCGCGCGGCCTCAGCGGGCAATGCACCTACGCGCGCTGAGGTTTTAGCCGTTGCTGCGGCGAGCAACGCAACTTTCCCGCTCCGCGCCCAGGACCTGATGCCAACCTATTCGGGGCGCGAGTTGGGTGAAAAGCTCGAGGCGCTTGAAGCCAAGTGGATCGCCTCTAACTTCCAGCTCACAGCGCAGGATTTGCTTGGTTGAAACAGGACCTCGACAACTGTGACGATTTGTCGTAAGTCCGCCGCATCAGCAAGGAGGAATGTAAAGTGGTTCGCGGGATCAAATTCGGCTGACGCCGCCAAAGATAAGTCCCGTCCCGACCTGCCGCAGGCAGTTGTCGGTCGCTTTGCACCATACTGCTGAAGGCTTACGCGCATGCTCCGCTATTTTGAGAATCTGGTTGATCCCTATACGCCTTATGCTGAGGATGACGCCCCTCCGCAAAAGCTCTGGCCGTTTTTGCGCGCCTACTGCATTCCGTTCAAAAAGGTCTTTGCCATCACCGCGCTGATGTCGGTGATCGTCGCTGCGGTTGAGATCGGGTTGATCTACTACATGGGTAGAGTTGTCGACCTACTTGGCAGCGATCCTGCCGCCATGTGGCAGAACCACGGGATTGAACTGCTCTGCGTGGCGCTTTTTGTGCTGCTGATCCGGCCGGTCTTGCAGGGTTTTGACGTGGCGCTGTTAAACAACACCATCCTGCCCAATTTCGGCACCCTCATTCGGTGGCGGGCGCACCGGCAAGTCCTGCGGCAGTCTGTCGGTTGGTTTGAGGATGACTTTGCCGGGCGCATCGCCAACCGCATCATGCAAACGCCGCCAGCCGCGGGCGAGGTTGTCTTCCAGGCCTTCGACGCGATTTCCTTTTCTCTGGCCTACCTCGTGGGCGCGGCGATCCTGTTGAGCACTGGCGACATTCGGCTGGTGATCCCGATGCTAATGTGGCTCGTCCTTTACGGCGCGCTCGTGCGGTGGACCATTCGGAGCGTTGGTCCTGCCTCACAAGCCGCCTCCGACGCCCGGTCAGAGGTGACGGGCCGGGTCGTGGATTCCTACACCAACATCCATTCGGTAAAGATGTTTGCACACCATGCGCGCGAGGTGGATTTCGCCAAGGAGGCGATTGAGAATGCCCGATTAACATTCCAAAAAGAGATGCGGATTTTCACCGTTATGGACGTGACGCTGGTCTTTTTGAACGGCCTGTTGATCGTTGGTGTCGTGGGTTGGGCGTTGATGCTGTGGACCACGGGGCAGACGAGTGTTGGCGTGGTCGCGGCCGCCGCCGCTTTGACGCTGCGGCTGAACGCGATGACCGGCTGGATCATGTGGGCGCTCTCGTCGTTTTTTCGCGAGCTTGGGGTCGTCGCCGAAGGGATGGAAACGATTGCCCAGCCCATCGCCTTGACCGACCGCTCTGATGCAAAGCCGTTGACGCTTGGCGCTGGGCTGATCGAATTGCAAGGGCTCACGCATCACTACGGACGGGCGCGAGGCGGATTGCAGGGGATCGATCTCACCATCAAGCCGGGAGAGCGCCTTGGCCTTGTGGGGCGGTCCGGTGCCGGGAAATCCACATTGGTCAAGCTACTCCTGCGCTTCTACGATGCCGAAGGCGGGCGGATTTTGATCGACGGACAAGACATCGCGCATGTGAGCCAAGATAGCCTGCGGCGGCACATCGGTATGGTGCAGCAGGAATCTGCTCTCCTGCATCGCTCCGTGCGAGAGAACATTCTTTATGGCAGGCCGGACGCCAGCGAAGCGGACATGATTGCTGCCGCCAAACAGGCTCAAGCGCATGAGTTCATCGTGGATCTTTCAGATGCGGAGGGCCGCCAAGGCTACGATGCGCGCGTGGGCGAACGCGGGGTAAAACTCTCCGGCGGGCAAAGGCAGCGGATCACGCTTGCGCGGGTGATCTTGAAAGACGCGCCGATCCTGCTCTTGGATGAGGCGACCTCGGCCCTCGACAGCGAGGTTGAGGCGGCCATTCAAGAGACGCTTTACGGGATGATGGCAGGCAAGACGGTCGTCGCGATTGCGCACCGGCTCTCCACGATTGCTGAGATGGACCGAATTATCGTTCTCGATCAGGGCCGTATCGTAGAGGTCGGTAGCCATGATGCGCTTTTGACCCGCGGCGGACTATATGCTGATTTTTGGAGCCGTCAGTCGGGCGGTTTCCTCGCGATGGATAAATCTGCATGAACAACGCCGTCCTGCGCATCTCCAATTGGATCAGTGCTTTCGCACCAGCTGAAGGGCCACCGCCCCAGACGCTGGGTGCCTTTATGGCTTGGTGTTTGTCCGGTGCTTGGCCAGCGCTTTGGCTGGCGGCGGGTTTGTCCGCTCTTGCGGGGGCGATGGAGGCGGGCACGGCCTACATACTGGGGCGGGTCATCGATGCTGCAGTCGCAACGTCGCCCCAGACCTTCTTTGACGGGCAAAACCTTGGTTTGATCATTGGAGCGGCGGCGTTTTTCCTGATCGCGCGGCCGGTGCTCTTTGGTCTGTCCTCGGCCTCAAACTCAATCATCGTTGCTCCAAATGTGAACCCTTTGGTGACGAGCCGGCTGCACCGCTGGACTTTGGGCCAAAGCGTCAGCTTTTTTGACGATGACTTTGCGGGCCGCATAGCGCAAAAGCAGATGCAGACAGCGCGCGCGGTGACCGATGTCGCCGTTGAGATGATCAATGTGGTCGCCTTTGCGCTGGCATCCCTCGTTGGTGCGGTCCTGATACTGAGCGGGATCGACTGGCGGATTGTTTGCGCCTTCGCCGTATGGTTGCTGACCTATTGTCTGCTCATCCGGTGGTATCTGCCGCTTATCCGGCTGCGGTCCGCCAATCGTGCTGGCGCGCGGGCGATGGTGTCGGGCCAAATCGTTGACACCATCACCAACATCAAGACTGTAAAGCTCTTTGCCCATGCCGATCACGAGGATCGGGCCGCCTTGGGCGCGATGCAGACATTTCGGCAGCGGGCGCTCGAATTCGGCGTTCTGTCTGCAAGTTTCCGCTTTGCTCTGATGAGTTTGGCGGGTGTGCTGCCGGTGCTTTTGATCGGTGGTGCGTTGCTTTTGTGGCAGCGCGGCCTGGCGTCAGAGGGTGACATAGTCGCAGCGGGCGCTGTCTCTATCCGCATCGCGCAGATGACCGGATGGGTGAGCTTCACGCTGATGATGATCTATGCCAACATTGGAGAAGTGGAAGACGGCATGCGCACGCTGACCCCGCGCGCCCGTCTTGAAGATGCGCCGGACGCGCAAGAGCTTGTGGTGCAGCGGGGTGAGATCGCGCTGAAAGGGCTCGGATTTGCCTATGGGCGGGACAGCGGCGGCATTGATAACATCACTCTGACGGTTGCCGCGGGGGAACGGCTGGGCATCGTCGGCGCGTCAGGTGCCGGGAAATCTACCTTGGTTGCTTTGCTTTTGCGTCTCTATGTGCCGGAAAACGGCGCGATCTTGGCAGATGGCGTGGACATCAGTGACGTGACGCAAGAGAGCTTGCGCCGCAACATCGGCATGGTCACGCAAGAGACCGCGATGTTCAACCGCTCCGCCCGTGAGAACATTCTTTATGGGCGTCCTGACGCATCAGAAGAAGAGATGATCGCGGCGGCAAAACGGGCCGAAGCGCATGATTTCATCCTCACTCTGCGCGATCACAAAGGCCGCGAAGGCTATGACGCGCATCTGGGCGAACGTGGGGTGAAACTCTCGGGTGGACAGCGGCAGCGCATCGCACTGGCACGCGCGATCTTGAAGGACGCGCCGATCCTCATCCTAGATGAGGCCACGTCAGCCTTGGACAGTGAGGTTGAGGCATCTATCCAGGCAGCGCTGTCGCGTGTCATGGAAGGCAAGACCGTGCTGGCGATTGCGCATCGGTTGTCGACCCTCACAGAGATGGACCGCATCATCGTCATGGATCAAGGCAGGATCGTGGAAACCGGTTCGCATGATCAGCTGATGGCGATGGGAGGGCTTTATGCGCGCTATTGGAATCGTCAGTCTGGTGGGTTTCTCAACGTCCGCGCCGCTGAATAGAGTCTCGCGCGCTTTCGGCGTGCCTGATCACGGATTTTTGACCTAGGCCGCGCCATCTGTATGCTAGCGAAAAGGAAACCGCGACATTCGGTCAGCGGAGGAGCAGCGAGATGAACAGGCGAACAGTCATCCTGGGTGGGACGGCGCTGGTAGCCCTTGGTGCCTGCGCGAACTCAAAGTTTCTGCGCTACGACGGGCCGGAGGTCTCTTACGTCGTTGTGAACAAGGGCGCGCGGGCAATGTATCTGCTGCATCACGACCAAGTGCTCGAGAACTACCCCATCCGCCTCGGCTTTGCGCCGCTGGGGCACAAAGAGATTGAAGGCGACGGCAAGACACCCGAAGGGATCTATTGGATTGACCGCCGCAATCCAAACAGTCAGTTCCACCTGTCGCTTGGCATTTCATATCCTAACGACAGGGACCGCGCGCACGCGCAGACGATGGGAAAGTCACCCGGTGGCGATATCTTTATCCACGGTCAGAAAAGCCCGTTCAAACGGGACAAGGGTGACTGGACATGGGGCTGCATCGCAGTGACGAACCGGCAGATGGAACAGGTCTATGCCATGGTGCGCGACGGCACGCCCATCCAGATTAATCCCTAAAGCGTTTCGGGTTTAACTTGAGACACAAATACCGTGCCACGCTAACAGCGTTCTCGGGACATTCGCGTCACTTGGTGTGTCAGGTAAAACCCGAAACGCTGTAGTGCCGTTTTAGCGGCCCATAACCAAGGTCCACCAAAGCTTTCCGCCCGCCTCCTGATGCCAGGAGAAGCCCATATTGCGGGCCTCTGGAGCGAGGATGATGCGGCGCGTATCGGGTTGTTCCATCCAGGCTGCGAGGGTCTCAAGCTCGGTTTCATAGGTCTCGGAGATTGTCTCTCCCACCAGCCCACCGGCGTAGCCGACACGGTTGATCCGATCGATTGGGGAGGAGCCGTCAGAACCAAAATGCCAAGGGCGGTTTTGGACCGACATGTCTCGTGCGTGGGTTGCAGCAGCGGCGTTGAGCTTTGAATCAAGCGAAACAGACGGGCGCCCGCTCGCTTGACGGAGCGCATTTACTGAATCAAGCATGCGAAATTGGATCTTGCCTGCGTCTGCGCGGCTGATCCTGTAAATTCCAGGCAATGGCTTGCCATCGGCAGCGATTCGCGGCGTCGTGGGGGCGCAGGCTGCAAGGGCCATGAGCGCGACCAAGCAGAGGGATATCAGACGCATGTGTAGACCCTTCATGGCGATGTACCTGAGCCGTGGGTGTAGCGTGACCCGCGTTGCAGTTCAAACGCACATGCATGTTACCGCGCGTGATGACAGTTCTTTGATTTGAACATGCGTCATTCAAACAATATCTCCGGCTTAGTCGATGAGAAAAAGGAGACAGTTATGTCAAATACACCCGCTAGGACCACCAGCAGACGGGCGTTTCTCACCGGAACCGCCGCCGTTCTCGCCGCACCGGCTGTGGCGCGCGATGCTGCGACTGTGAATTCATCCTCCACCACCCAAGTGGAGCGCGATTTGACCGAAACGGTCCGCCGCAATGTATCGAGCTTTCGCACGCTGGATTGGCGGCCCTATTTCGACTCGACCCGAAACGGGGCCATTTTGGTCGATATTGACAGCCGCGCGGTGCACTATTGGTCTGAGGACCAGAGCGTTTACAAGCTTTACCCTTCATCCGTGCCGCTGACCGAAGATTTGACGCGTCGCGGCCGCACGCGCGTGACGCTGAAAGATCCAAATCCGTCCTGGCGTCCCACGCCGTCGATGTTAAAGCGCAATCCTGAGTGGCCCCCTTTTATCGGGCCGGGCCCCGATAATCCTCTGGGCACGCGGTCCCTTCATCTGAGTTGGACGTACTACCGTATCCACGGTACCCATGACACGCGCAAGATTGGGCGTAAATCCTCGAACGGCTGCATTGGCCTTTACAATCAGCATATTGAAGAGCTTTACGAGATGGCAAATGTGGGCACGCAGGTGTTGCTTATTTGACGACATTGGCGCGGCTCTCAAGTGTCGTGACTGATTCCGGGTTTGCAAATGCAGAACGATGGTGATTAGAACGATGCACGAGGTAAGTCTTGAGTACGTGCGCGCGCGTTGTGTCGCACGACTTTCTGGAGGTTATACTATGAAAAAGCTCGTTCTCGCCGCTGCTCTGTCGGCTGCCGCATCCACCGCGTTTGCTGGCTCCTTGGCGGACCCAGTTATTGAAGCACCTGTCATCGAAGAAGAAGCAGTCGGTTCTTCCGGCGGTTTCATCGTACCATTGCTGCTCTTGGTTTTGGTCGCTGCGGCTGTCGCATCCGACTAATTGCGGAAGACAAAACGCGAAAAAGGCGGTCCTTTTGGACCGCCTTTTTTTTTACTTACTGCAGCGTATGTAAAGGTCGTTTTCGATCCGGGTGATCTCACGCTGCAATTTTTGGATACTGCGCTCATCGCCAGTTGCGCGCATCAGATCCATGGAGTCTTCCAAAATGCACAAGGCCCATACCGGTGGCGTCTTTGCATCCAGCAGTCCGCAAAGACCAATTGAAGGAAATGAAGATAGCTGCACAGTCCAGGCTCCTACGTCACCGACAGCGCACCACCCAGCACGCCGCCCCTGTCAAAGAAAGCCCCCGCGCACAGAGCATGTCACACATTGCGCCGTTTAGCTACTGAATTTGTTGCCTTAATTGAAGTACGGTCAAAGTTACGAATGTCTTTGATACCTCAAGGAGAGAGGTTCCACCATAGGTTGCGTAATGCTATACCCAGCCTTCGAGATTTTCGCTGATGGCGTTTGAAAGCGCTGTGATGTGCAAAAGATCATCGTTGAGACAGGGAATATACGTGAAATCCTCGCCGCCTGCCTCTTCAAAGCTCTCTTTGATCTCTTCGTTGATCTCTTCGAGTGTCTCGATGCAGTCGGCAGAAAACGCGGGCGCGCAAACGGCAATGTTCTTATTGCCCGCTTCAGCCTGCCGCGCGACTTCTTCAACGGTATAGGGTTGCAGCCACTCTTCAGGGCCGAACTTTGACTGGAAGGTGGTCATAATGTCAGTGTCGGCCCAACCCAAACGCTCTTTCAAAAGGCGCGTCGTTTTTTGGCACTGGCAATGATAGGGATCCCCTTCCATCAGATATCGAATGGGCACCCCGTGATAAGAACAAATCAAAATGTCCGGCCGTTTGTCGGCTGTGGCGTAAGCCTTCTCAATCGACTGCGCCAGCGCTTCGATGTAGTCGGGCCGGTCAAAGTAAGGCGCCACAACACGGGCGACGGGCTGCCATTTTTCCTGACCTAGGGCCGCAAAGAAAGCGTCACAGGCGGTCGCGGATGTCGCACCCGCATAGTGCGGGTAGAGTGGGAAGAACAGGATCTTGCTGCACCCGGCTTTCGTCATCTCTGCCACCTTTGATTTGGTCGAGGGATTGCCGTAACGCATGCAGAAATCCACCATGACGTCGTCGCCGTAGCGCTTCTTCATCTCCATCTTGATCTTCGCAGTCTGCGCTTTGGTGATTGTCATCAGCGGGCTCTCGCCATCTTCTTCATTCCAGATCGACTTATACGCCGCGCCGGAGGTAAAGGGGCGCTTACTGAGGATGACCAGTTGCAGGAGCGGCTGCCAGAGCCAAGGACTGTAGTCAATCACACGCCGATCAGACAGAAACTCACCCAGATAGCGACGCATCGACCAATAGTCATAGTTATCGGGCGTGCCGAGGTTGGCGATCAGAACGCCAATGCGTTGCGCGGGTACGGAGGGATGATCCTCTCCCGCATGCGCAGGCCGCGCTGCTTGCGCTTTTGGGTCCTTCGATAGATCCATCGGTCGGGTCCTTATCGTCTGCCTAGGTTGAGAAATAGGAGTTTGACGATTTTCGTCAATTGGACAGTTTTGCCTCAGCGGCAACAGCCGCATTTCAGAAAGGCCCTGCATCACGCCTGCTTTGGTAAAGGGCTTGTTAACCATCCATAGACCATCCTCAAGTTCATCGGCGGCAAACGTGCTCCTCCAAAGCGTGCTTTGCTCGCAGCGTGCTCGGCGCTGAGCGCGCGTCCGTCATCTGAAATGACTGCAGCGTGGGGATTGGATATGGGTCTGCTCAATGAAGTGCAAAATGGTCTCGACGCCGTCTATCCGCCGCGTTGCTTGACCTGTGGCGATGTCGTGGACGGCGATTTTGGGCTTTGCGGCACCTGCTGGCGGGAGACGCGATTCATCGGCGGTACGATTTGCGATTCCTGCGGCATCCCATTGCCCGGTGCTGACAGTCAAGAAAAGGCCCACTGCGATGCATGTCTGCAGGCACCGCGCCCTTGGCGGCAGGGTCGAGCGGCATTTGTCTACAGCGATACCGGGCGCAAGCTCGTATTGGCGCTCAAACACGGTGACCGACAAGAAATTGCGCGCCCGGCCGGGTTGTGGCTGGCGCGTGTCGCGGCAGAATTGCTGACGCCCAACACATTGATCGCGCCTGTGCCCTTGCATTGGCAACGGATGATCAAACGTCGCTATAACCAGTCCGCGCTTTTGGCGCATCAATTGGCCAAGCGGGTGGATCGGGCGTGGTGCCTTGACCTGCTCCAGCGGATGCGCCGCACCCGCAGCCTTGATGGCATGGGCCACAAAGAGCGGCAGGCGATGGTGGGTGGTGCCATTCGCGTGCATCCCCGGCGGCGCCATCGATTGATCGGGCGATCCGTTTTGATCGTTGACGATGTGATGACCTCAGGGGCGACCTTGGCGGAATGCGCGCGGGCGTGCCATGATGCCGGCTCAGGTCCGGTCTGCGTAGTGACACTGGCGCGCGCGGTGAAAGAGACCTAGATCCTTATCAACGCAAGTTGAAAGGAGCAGGGTCATGAAGCCTGTTGAAATCTACACCTCGCCGCTCTGCGGGTTTTGCCATGCGGCCAAGCGCCTGCTGACTCAAAAAGGCGTGCCGTTCAAAGAGGTCGACATTTGGGCGGAGCCTGCGCGCAAGGCCGAGATGATTGACCGCGCAAGCGGCCGCAAAACCGTGCCGCAGATCTTTATCGATGGCGCGCATGTTGGCGGCTGTGACGATCTGCATGATCTTGAGCGCGCGGGCAAGCTCGACCCGATGCTTGCTGCATGATCAAGGGCGCGATCCTCCAGCTCAATGTAGGTGATGTGCCCGCTGATAACTTGGCGGTGACACGTCAAATGCTGTCGGAAGCTGTCTCAGCAGGAGCGGAGTTTGTGCTGACGCCGGAGGTCACCAACTGCGTCTCCACCAGCCGCGCGCACCAGCAAGACGTGCTGCAGCATGAGGCGGAGGACATGACGCTCGCCGCCCTGCGTGCGGATGCCGCGGCGGCTGGGATCTGGCTCTTGATAGGATCGCTGGGTCTCAAGACCGAGGACGCAGATGGCCGGTTTGCCAACCGCTCTTTTCTGATCGATCCCAGCGGAAAGATCGCGGCGTGGTATGACAAGATCCACATGTTTGATGTGCAGATCAGCGCAGAAGAGACCTGGCGCGAATCGGACGGCTACCGGCCGGGTGAGCAAGCGGTGCTTGCACAGACCGATTTGGCAAAGATTGGGATGAGCATCTGCTATGATGTGCGCTTTTCGCATCTCTATCGCGCGCTCGCGCAGTCTGGTGCCGACATTTTGACCGTGCCGGCCGCCTTTTCACCGGTGACCGGGGCCGCGCATTGGCATGCGCTTTTGCGGGCGCGGGCAATCGAATCGGGGTGCTTTGTTATCGCCCCGGCGCAGACGGGAACGCATGCCAGTGCGGCGCATAAGACCCGCGACACCTATGGCCACTCACTTGTGGTCGACCCCTGGGGCGTGGTGCTTCTTGACGCAGGCACAGAGCCCGGCGTTTACAGCTTCACACTTGATATGGAACATGCTCAGAAAGCGCGCCAGCGGGTGCCGAGCCTTGCCAACGCGCGGAGTTTCATTGGGCCATAGGGAGGTCCGCTGCGCGAGCCTCAGATGAGCACCGATAAAAACACCGTAGCCATCATGCTGATCAGTGAGCTTCTCGCCGCCGATCATGTGATCCGCAGCCGTCTGGCGCGAGTCCTGCCCAAAGGGATGGAGATATCGCATTTCTCGGTTCTCAATCATCTGTCCTGGCAAAAGGGAGAAACGTCGCCTGCGCGGCTGGCGGAGAAATTTGGCGTCACCCGCGGGGCGATGACCAACACGGTGAACAAGTTGGAGTGGGCAGGCTACATTCACGTGCGCCCAGATTGGGATGACGCGCGCCGGAAAATGGTAACGATCAGTCCCGCAGGGCGTTTGGCGCGGGACACTGCGGTCGCGGCACTTACCCCGATGATCGATCAGGTGGTCGAGGATCTCGGCGAGGACCAGGCGCGTGCAGCGCTTCCCATCCTGCGTGAGATCAGAACAAAGCTCACTTAGATTGCCCGGCCCTAAAACTGAGACGCCCATACGCTGCCACGCCTTCGGCGTTCTCGGGATATGCCCGTCACACTATACCTCAGATCACAGGCCGGGCGCTTTAGATCGCAGGCTCGCCGTCACGTAGTTTACGCTCAAATCCCTTTCCGAGAGCCGCCAAGACCACGTCGCGGGATGAAAAACCATGCCCATGCGATCCACGGGGTCGAGCCCGGCCTCGGTCAAAAGCGCATAAAGCTCATCCGGGGTGATGAATTTTGACCAGTCGTGGGTCCCTTTCGGCAGCCACCGCATCACATTTTCGGCCCCAATGATTGCAAGCGCATAGGACTTTGCAGTGCGATTGAGCGTGGAACAAATGTGCAGCCCACCGGGTTTGAGAAGGTCATGACAGGCTTTGAGATAGTCGGCTGGAGCCGCGACATGTTCGACCACTTCCATGTTGAGCACCACGTCAAAGCGCTCGCCTTCCGCCGCCATAGCCTCCGCCGTGGTGTGTCGGTAGGCGATGTCGAGCCCTGACTGGGCGGCGTGAAGTTCGGCGACGGGGATGTTGCCTGCGGCGGCATCCGCCCCCACGACGTCGCTGCCGAGCCGTGCCATTGGTTCAGATAGGAGCCCGCCGCCGCAGCCAATGTCGAGGATCCGCAACCCTTCGAAAGGCCGATCAGCCCGAAGATCCCGATCAAACTCACCCGCGATTTGCCGCGTGATGTAATCGAGACGGCAGGGATTGAGCATATGCAGCGGCTTGAACTTGCCTGCAGGGTCCCACCACTCCGCCGCCGTAGCCTGAAATTTCGCAATTTCTGCATTATCCACTGTAGATTGCAGCGTTTGCATCACGGCTTCCCTATGTTCTCGCTCCACATGAAGCTATATAGGGCGGACATGGATAAGTATCTCGATCAAAAGCGCGCAGTTCAGTACCTTTACCCGCCGATTGACCCGTTCGATCAGCGGCTGATGGCTGTGGGCCAGGGTCATCATGTGTATATGGAGCAATGCGGCAATCCCGACGGTATTCCTGTCATTGTGCTGCATGGCGGGCCGGGCGGTGGCTGCAGCCCATCGATGCGGCGCTATTTTGATCCAAAGATCTTTCGCGTGATCCTGTTTGATCAGCGCGGCTGCGGGCGCTCAAAGCCGCATGCCAGCGTCAAGGACAATACGACCTGGCACCTGGTCTCAGACATTGAGATGATTCGCCGCGACTTGGGCATCGACAAATGGGTTCTCTTTGGCGGGTCCTGGGGAGCCACGCTCGCGCTCATCTACGCGCAGACGCATCCTGAACGGGTGCGCAACTTGGTTCTGCGCGGCGTTTTCCTTATGACGCAGGCAGAGCTGGCGTGGTTCTATGGCGGCGGTGCGGGCAAGTTCTGGCCCGAAGTTTGGGCGCGCTTCACCTCGATCATCCCGGAGGATGAGCGCGACGATCTGATCAAAGCCTACCACCGACGGCTGTTTTCTGGTGATTTACCGATGGAGCAGCGGTTCGGCCGCGCTTGGGCCGCTTGGGAGAACGCGCTGGCCTCGATCCACTCATCGGGCAGCACGCATGAGGGTCCGGCGGAGTATTCTCGCGCTTTTTCACGGCTTGAGAATCACTATTTCATCAACGGCGGGTTTCTTGAGTTTGATGGTCAGATCCTGGCCCACGCCGCGCGGATCAAAGACGTTCCTGGCGTGATCGTGCAGGGTCGCTATGACATGATCTGCCCGCCGGCCAGCGCATATGCGCTGGCGGAGGCTTGGGATCTGGGTGATCTGAAATTGGTGCGAAACGCTGGCCACGCCCTGTCGGAGCCGGGGATTTCCGCTGAATTGGTGCGCGCCATGGATAAGATCGGGGCGCTTGGATGAGCCGTACGCGCATCCTAGACCGTCGCGCGCTCTTTTCTTCGGCTGCGGCTGCGACGTTGCTTGCGGCCACCGGGGTTTCGGCCTCAGGGCCGGAGCGGGGCGGGCGGCTGCGCATGGCGCTGTCTGGAGCAAGCCGCGCAGACACCTGGTTGGCAGGTGACGGTCTTTTCATGCAGATCGCACGGCAAGGTTTGGTCTTTGATACGCTTACCGAAGTGGCCGCAGACGGGGTGTTGCGCGGCGAACTGGCAACCTCTTGGTCGGCCTCACCGGACGCTCGCGCATGGCGCTTTGACCTGCGCCAAGGGGTGCGCTTTCACGATGGGGCGCCTTTTACCGCGCAAGACGTTGTGGCAAGTGCGCAAGGTTTTGCAGGAGGTGACGTAAGCGCCGCGGGCCCATACGAAGTACGCTTCCACCTTGAGACACCGGACCCGGTCCTGCCCCTCCGCCTGTCTGAACCCGAGTACTTCATCAGCGCGCAGCACGCACTGGGCGAGGGGGTTGGTACGGGTCTTTACCGCGTGACAGATTTCCGCGCGGGTCAGCGCCTCCTGACGGAGCGGGTGGATAAACACTACAAAGACGGGACGGCGGGCTGGTTTGACCAAGTCGAATTGACCTCGATCCCGGCCGAACGCGTGCGGGCTCAGGCCCTGGCGGAGTATCTCGTTGACGCGGTCGATGTGACAGCCATGAAAGACCGCCCCGACCTCACAGACTTTGCCTGCCAGCCTGATGCTGACAATCCGGTGCAGGCTGTCTCAACAGGGGTGAAGCAGCCGGTGCGACTGGGCTTTCAGCGCCCCCTTGATAATCTGCGCGCCGCGGAAAGGTGGTGGTTCGCTTGAACCCTCTTGCAGCCGGAGCTTAAGCTTCGTATATCCACACTAACAGCGGCGCGGTCGGGTCCAAACCATCGCACCACCGGAGACGCAAACGGGCCGCGCGCCCGTTTTTTTTTTTGTAGGAAGCCATGTCCCGCGACCTGATTGCCAAAGCAGCCATTGACCGCCGTCTGGCTGAGATCATCACGCCGGTGATCGAAGACATGGGCTTTGAGCTGGTGCGCGTGCGCCTGATGGCGGGCAAGGAGACGACCCTGCAGATCATGGCTGATAAGCCCGAAGGCGGTATTGAGGTCGATGACCTTGCGCTGATCAATCAATCGCTGAGCGCGATTCTCGACGTGGAAGACCCGATCTTGGAGGAATACACGCTTGAGGTGTCCTCCCCTGGAATCGACCGCCCGCTGACCCGTCTCAAAGACTTCGATATGTTTGAAGGCTATGAGGCGAAGTTGGAGACCGAAGAGTTGATCGATGGCCGCCGCCGATTCAAAGGCCAGTTGGCTGGGATCGACGGCGATGAGGTTCTGATCAATGTGACGGAGGGGACCGTCGGATTGAAGTTCGATTGGCTGGCGGATGCAAAGTTGGTTCTAACGGATGAGTTGATCAAAGAAATGCTGCGCCAGCGCAAAGCGTCCGGTGCGCTCGACGAGACAAAATTCGATGAGATCGAGACCGAAGGGTCTGAAGAGAGAGAGGCGTAATGTCCATTACATCTGCAAATCAGCTTGAGCTGCTGCAAACGGCAGAGGCTGTGGCCCGAGAAAAGATGATCGACCCTGCGTTGGTGGTCGAGGCGATGGAGGAGAGCCTCGCGCGGGCAGCCAAGTCGCGCTACGGCGCTGAGATGGACATCCGCGTGAGCATCGACCGCAAGACCGGCCGCGCCACATTTACCCGCGTGCGTACCGTCGTGGAAGAAGAAGAGCTGGAGAATTACCAGGCTGAGTTCACGGTGGAACAGGCTAAGCAATACATGGAGAACCCTCAAATCGGCGATACCTTCGTTGAAGAGGTGCCCCCAGTTGAGATGGGCCGGATCGCCGCGCAATCGGCCAAGCAGGTGATCTTGCAAAAGGTGCGTGAGGCGGAACGTGATCGCCAGTTTGAGGAGTTCAAGGACCGCGCCGGCACGATCATCAACGGTCAGGTCAAGCGCGAGGAATACGGCAATGTCATCGTTGATGTGGGTGCGGGTGAAGCGATTCTGCGCCGGAATGAAAAGATTGGCCGCGAAAGCTATCGCCCCAACGACCGCATCCGGGTCTACATTAAAGATGTGCGGCGTGAGCAACGGGGCCCACAGATTTTTTTGAGCCGCACCGCACCGGAGTTTATGGCGGAGCTTTTCAAGATGGAAGTCCCGGAAATCTATGACGGTATCATCGAGATCAAAGCGGTGGCGCGAGATCCTGGCTCTCGCGCAAAGATCGCGGTGATCTCTTATGATGGGTCGATTGATCCCGTCGGGGCCTGCGTTGGTATGCGGGGCTCGCGCGTGCAAGCGGTGGTCAATGAATTGCAGGGCGAGAAGATCGACATCATCCCCTGGAACGACGATCAGCCGACTTTTCTGGTGAACGCGCTTCAGCCTGCGGAAGTCTCCAAGGTGGTGTTGGACGAGGAGGTCGGCAAGATTGAAGTTGTTGTGCCCGAAGAGCAGTTGAGCCTTGCCATTGGTCGGCGCGGCCAAAACGTGCGGCTCGCCTCTCAGCTGACCGGTCTTGATATCGACATCATGACGGAAGAGCAGGAGAGCCAGCGCCGCCAAGCCGAGTTTGAGCAGCGCACAAAGCTCTTCATGGACACGCTCGACCTTGATGAGTTCTTTGCCCAACTGCTCGTTGCCGAAGGGTTCACCAACCTTGAAGAGGTGGCGTATGTCGAGATTGAAGAGCTTTTGGTCATTGATGGCGTAGACGAAGAAACGGCGGGTGAGCTGCAGGCGCGTGCGCGCGACGTGATTGAGGCGCAGAACCGTGCGGCTATTGAAGCTGCGCGTGCGCTCGGCGTGCAGGATAGCCTCATTGAATTTGAGGGTCTGACACCCCAAATGATCCAAGTGCTCGCGAAAGATGATGTAAAGACACTGGAGGATTTTGCTACCTGCGCGGACTGGGAATTGGCAGGCGGGTGGACCACAGTAGACGGCGAGCGCATCAAAGACGACGGCACTCTCGAACCCTTTGGGCTCACCCTTGAAAACGCGCAGGATCTAATCATGACCGCCCGCGTGATGCTTGGGTGGGTTGATCCGGCGGAATTGGAAGCGGCTTCCGCGGAAGAAGACGACGAGATCGCTGAGGAGGCCGAGGTTTAAGCCTCGGACTAGTTGGGCGATGGCGCGTGGGGGTTCCGCGAAGGTCCGGGACATCGGTCCTGAACGCAAATGCATAGCCACAGCGCAGGTGCAGCCGAAACACCGGTTGATCCGCTTTGTTGTGGCTCCTGACGGTACGGTCGTTCCGGATGTGCGGGGCAAGCTGCCGGGTCGCGGGATCTACGTTACGGCGCAGGCGGCGGCCTTGGAGCAGGCGATCAAGAAGAAAGCCTTTGGGCGGGCTGCCAAAGCGCAGGTCAAAGTGCCTGAGGGTTTACAGGACGAGGTGGAACGACAACTCGCTCTGAGGGTTATCGAACTGATCTCTTTGCAGCGCAAAGCCGGGGGCGCGGTCGCCGGATATGAGAAGGTGAAAGCCTGGCTGCAGAACGAAGAGGCGGAGGTGCTGATCCAGGCGAGCGATGGCTCTGGTCGGGGCAAATCAAAGCTCAGCACACCGCATTTTGGCCACTATATCGGGTGGTTGACCGCAGATGAATTGGGTTTGGCATTCGGACGCCAAACTGTGATACATGGGGCGCTCGCCTCTGGTGGACTCACTTCTCGTGTTGTAGAGGAAGCCAACCGACTAAAAGGCGTGCGCGAAAAGGAGGCTGGCAAGGGCCAGCCGAAAGGATAGACGAGCTTCATGAGCGATAATGACGGCAAAAAGACACTTGGTCTGCGGGGCTCTCGCCCTTCCAATGTGAAGCAGAGCTTCAGTCATGGGCGGACTAAAAATGTCGTGGTTGAGACGAAGCGCAAACGTGTTGTGGTGCCAAAGCCGGGCGGGCAGAAGCCGACCGGAACCGCCGCACCTGTCGGTGATCCATCCAAACGACCCGCTGGGATATCGGACGCGGAAATGGCGCGCCGGCTCAAAGCCGTGCAGGCCGCCAAGGCCCGCGAGGTTGAAGAGGCGCGCGAGCGGGAGGCCGAGGAAAAGGCCCGCGCAGAAGATCGTGAGCGCCGCCGCGCGGAGGCAGAGGCCAAAGAAGCGGCAGACCGCAAGCGCGAAGAAGATCTGAAAGCTAAAGCTGAGGAAGAAGCACGCGCCAAGCGTGAAGCAGAGGCCGCCGCGAAAGCGGCAGCGGCACCTGCTGAGCCCGCGGTTGCACGTCCCGCTGCGTCAAAGCCCGCGCCCTCTGCACCACCGCGCAAGTCAGATCGCGACCGCGAAGAGACAAACAAAAAGAACCGCGGGGATGATAACCGCCGGTCCGGCAAGCTCACCGTGAACCAGGCGCTCACCGGTGGTGAGGGCGGGCGTCAACGTTCCATGGCGCAGATGAAGCGCAAGCAGGAGCGCGCGCGGCAAAAGGCGATGGGCGGTCAGGTCGAGCGGGAAAAGGTGATCCGCGACGTGCAACTGCCGCCTGCGATCATGGTCTCAGAACTCGCCTCTCGCATGGCAGAGAAGACCGGTGCCGTGGTAAAGGCGCTGATGAACAACGGTATGATGGTCACGCAGAACGAGACGATTGATGCCGACACTGCCGAACTCATCATTGAGGAGTTTGGGCACAAAGTGGTGCGTGTGTCTGACGCGGATGTCGAAGACGTCATCAAAGAGGTCGAGGACGATCCAAAGGATATGAAGTCGCGGCCCCCTGTGATCACCATCATGGGCCATGTGGACCACGGTAAGACGTCGCTGCTTGATGCGATTCGCAATGCCAAGGTGGTCGCCGGTGAGGCGGGTGGCATCACCCAGCATATTGGTGCCTATCAGGTGAAAACCGACAGCGGTCAAATCCTGTCGTTCCTTGACACGCCAGGCCACGCGGCCTTCACCTCGATGCGCTCTCGCGGTGCGCAGGTGACAGACATCGTTGTGCTGGTGGTGGCCGCCGATGACGCGGTCATGCCTCAGACCATCGAAGCGATTGCCCATGCCAAGGCGGCAGCGGTACCGATGATCGTCGCGATCAACAAGATCGACAAGCCGGAGGCAAACCCTGATAAGGTGCGCACCGACCTCCTGCAGCACGAAGTGATCGTTGAGAAGCTGTCGGGTGAGGTGCAAGATGTCGAGGTTTCCGCCATGACCGGCAAGGGCCTTGATGAACTTCTTGAAGCCATCGCCTTGCAGGCGGAAATTCTGGAACTCAAGGCCAATCCGGATCGCGCCGCGGTCGGTGCGGTCATTGAAGCGCAACTTGACGTGGGCCGTGGTCCGGTCGCAACCGTGCTCGTTCAGAACGGAACGTTGCGCCAAGGCGACATTTTTGTTGTGGGCGAGCAGTACGGCAAGGTGCGCGCGCTCGTCGATGACAACGGAAAACGGGTCAAGACCGCTGGACCCTCTGTGCCGGTGGAGGTTTTGGGCCTTAACGGCACCCCTGAAGCGGGCGATGTGCTGAACGTGACCGACACTGAGGCACAAGCGCGCGAGATCGCAGATTACCGTGAGAAGGCCGCGAAAGACAAACGCGCCGCTGCGGGCGCGGCAACGACGCTCGAACAGCTCATGGCGAATGCTAAGGCCGATGAGAACGTCTCGGAACTGCCAATCTTGGTGAAAGCAGACGTGCAAGGCTCCGCCGAGGCGATCGTGCAGGCGATGGAGAAGATCGGAAATGAAGAGGTGCGGGTGCGCGTCTTGCATTCAGGCGTTGGGGCCATCACCGAAACTGATGTGGGCCTCGCCGAAGCGTCAAGCGCGCCCATCATGGGCTTTAACGTGCGGGCCAATGCCTCGGCGCGGAACACAGCCAACCAAAAGGGCGTAGAGATACGATATTATTCCGTGATCTACGATCTTGTCGACGATGTGAAACAAGCCGCTTCAGGTCTATTGAGCAATGAGATCAAAGAGAACTTCATCGGCTACGCCACGATCAAAGAGGTTTTCAAAGTCACTGGTGTGGGGAAAGTGGCAGGCTGTCTTGTGACAGAAGGTGTGGCGCGCCGTTCCGCTGGGGTTAGGCTCCTACGCGATAACGTCGTGATCCATGAAGGGACGCTCAAAACCTTGAAGCGCTTCAAGGACGAGGTGCCCGAGGTCCAGTCTGGGCAGGAATGCGGTATGGCGTTTGAAAACTATGATGATATCCGGCCCGATGATGTTATCGAGATTTTCGAACGCGAAGAGGTGGAGCGGAGCCTCTAGGCACTCTCTCAACCCGACCTGCACACAAAAATGGGCTGCGAAAGCAGCCCTTTTTTGGTTCTCATCGGTGCAGTAAGGTCAGTTCTTCCGGCTCACCGGCGTCCCGGCGTAGACTGTTTCGTCAACCCTGACTGCCACACGTCCATCCGCGAGGTCTTTCACAAAGATCCCCTGAACAGATACACAACTCCCGATTGTGATCGTACGCAGCATATTCTCTCTCCCTCATCGTGGTGAGAAATATATGCAACAATTGATGAATTGACCAGATTATTGTTTCCGCAAACGCGCAGAACTGCCCATGGATTAAGCAATCCGACAGATAGCTTCAAGAAAGGCTGTATAGAGCCCGAATTTGCCCTTCACGGCCGCAAGAATGCGCAAATTCTTGCCTATTGAACCGGTCGTTCGCGCAATTCTCCGCTACAGCCAATCGCGCAAAATCGGGATCAGCGGCACATCTGCCGCGGGCATGGGATAGCTACGCAGATCCCGAGCGAACACCCATTTCAACACTTGGTTTTCGCGGGACGTCGGGATGCCTTGCCACTTGCGACAGACAAAGAGCGGCATCAGCAGATGGAAGCTCTCGTAGCTGTGGCTCGCAAAGGTGAGCGGTGCCAGACAGGACGCCCAAGTGTTAATGCCAAGCTCCTCTTCAAGCTCGCGGATCAGAGCCGCTTCTGGTGTTTCATCCGTCTCAACCTTGCCGCCGGGAAACTCCCAGAGGCCGGCCATCGATTTTCCTTCAGGCCGTTGCGCCAAAAGGATGCGTCCGTCAACATCAACCAGAGCCGCCGCAGACACGAGGACCGTCTTCACGACCGGTAATCCGCGTTGATCTCTATGTAGCGATGCGTGAGGTCACAGGTCCAGACGGTCGCCCGACCTGTCCCAAGACCAAGGTCAACGCTGATGCAGACCTCTTCTTGTTGCATGTGCGCCGCTGCGTCCGCCTCGTTGTAGGTTGGGTCGCGCCAGCCGTCTTTGGCAACGCAGACATCGCCAAACCGGATCGCAATGAGATCTCGGTCGGCGCTTGCGCCCGACTTGCCAATCGCCATGACCACCCGCCCCCAGTTTGGATCTTCTCCGGCGATGGCGGTCTTGACCAAAGGTGAATTGGCAATGGCCAAGGCATGCGTCTTTGCCTCCGCGTCACTCACAGCGCCGGTCACGGTGACTTCGACGAACTTTGTTGCGCCTTCGCCGTCACGCACCACCTGATGGGCCAGATCGAGCATCACGGCGTGCAAGGCATCTGCAAACGCTTTTGAGCCGCGTGCATCGACGCCCGAGGCACCGGTGGCGGCCATCAAAAGCGTGTCAGAGGTGGAGGTATCGCTGTCGACCGTAATGCAATTGAACGTCGCTTCGACCTGCGCGCTGAGCATGGCCTGAAGTTCGGGCTGCGCCAGCTTTGCGTCGGTGAAGATGTAGACCAGCATGGTTGCCATATCTGGCGCGATCATGCCCGAGCCTTTTGCGATTCCAGCGATTGACACAGGGCTGCCGTCAATTTCAATCGTCCTTCCGGCCCCTTTGGCGAAGGTGTCGGTCGTCATGATGGCCTGTGCCGCGTCCCTGATGCGGTGCGCGCCGACGGCGCGGGCAAGCTCCTCCAAAACGGCCATAATGCGTGCGTCTGGCAAAGGCTCGCCAATAACACCGGTGGAGGAGGTGAAGACACGCTCTACCGGAACTTGCGCCGCCTTTGCCGCCGCCGCAGCGATCCTTTCAACCGCCTCTGCCCCGGCGCGACCGGTGAACGCATTGGCGTTTCCCGCGTTCACAAGAATGGCCGCGCCCTCCTCCGACGCTTTTCCGATTTTCGCTTGGCAGTCCAGGACCGGTGCGGCGCGTGTGCTGGACCGCGTGAAAACACCCGCAACTGTGGTGCCAGGGGCCAGTACGGCAAGCATTACGTCATCGCGCCCTTCGTACTTCACGCCTGCCGCCGCTGTGGCGAATTGCGCGCCTTCGATGCGGGCAAGCTCAGGGAAAGCGGCAGGTGCCAGAGGCGAGATGGACGCCCGCAAAGCGGACTACTCCAGCCATTCAAGATTGCGCAGCAGTGAGGGGTCGAGCGCTTCGGCCCCACTTCGTTCCACCTCCGCAGATGCAGCGATTTCTTCGATGCGGGTCTGTACCCGAGTTTGACGTAGTTGCATCTCGATCTCTTCGCGCACGTCGTCAAGGGCGGGCGCTTCTGTCTGGCGCGTCTCATTGAGCTTAATGACATGCCAACCAAACTGCGTCTGCACGGGGTCGGAGACGGCCCCAGGCTCCATCTCGATTACGGCGGCCTCAAAAGTGGGGACCATCATGCCTTTCCCGAACCAGCCAAGCGAGCCGCCACCGGGGCCTGAAGGACCTGTGGATTTCTCCCGCGCCATTTCGGCAAAGTCCGCCCCGTCATCCAGATCTGCCTTGATGGCCTGGGCCTCTTCCTCTGTTTCGACGAGGATGTGCGAGGCGTTGTATTCCTCTCCTTGATCCTGATCTGTGTATTCTTCGGCATAGGCTGCCGCCACGGCAGCTTCATCCAACGGCTCCGCCATTGTTCTTTCGATCATCTCTCCCGCGATCAGGGAACGGGTTTCATTATCCAAGGACAGGGCGACGCGGGGCGGCATTTCCCCGTCAAAGTTGTCGACGAGCGCCTGCTGTTGGATCAATTGATCCAGAATGCCTTCGAAGAGCACTTCGTCCGGCAACTGCTGATACTGTTCGGGCAGACGGGCGCGGGCCACGATCATGTGGCCCAAGGTGATGTTTGTGCCGTTCACCGTCGCGACAATTGTGTCGAGGCCCGGCTCTTCTTGCGCCGCGGCAGGCAGGCTGAGCGCCAGACAGACGGCAGCGGATGCCAATAACGTGAGGGGTTTTTGCATGGAATATCCGATCGTTCAGCCCGCTCCAGGGCAGCTTACATTGACAGTTTTTCACGCGGCCCTTACATCGCCGTAAAGCGCGCAAACCGGTGCCATTTCTGCCGTACATCTATGCCCAGTCCGGGCGCTGAGCAAGCAGATGCTGGGCGCAATCACATCTCAGTCAGGAGAGCACATGCTGGGTTTTGGAACAATCGCCAAGAAGGTCTTTGGCTCGCCGAATGATCGTAAGGTCAAGGCGATGCGCCCCTTGGTGGCCCAGATCAACGCGCTCGAACCTGAATTTGAAAGCCTCAGCGACGAAGGCCTGAAAGAAAAGACGGCTGAGCTGCAAAAGCGCGTGCAGGCGGGTGAGAGCCTTGATGACGTCCTGCCGGAGGCTTTTGCCAATTGCCGCGAAGGCGCACGCCGCACGCTTGGTCTGCGCGCTTTTGATACACAGCTTCTGGCGGCCATTTTTCTGCACCAGGGCAATATCTCTGAGCAGAAAACCGGAGAAGGCAAAACGCTCACGGCAGCGATTGCGGCTTACCTAAATGCGCTTTCAGGCAAAGGTGTGCATGTGGTCACGGTGAACGAATACCTTGTGCAACGCGATGCTGATTGGATGGGCAAGGTTTTCAACGCGCTTGGGATGACGTGCGGTGCGGCGCTGGCCGGTCAGGGTTTTGATGACAAGCGCGCCGCCTATGACAGCGACATCACCTACGCCACCAACAATGAGCTTGGGTTCGATTACCTGCGCGACAACATGAAGCCGAGTTTGGACGAGATCCTGCAGAAGCATCACAACTTCGCCATCGTCGATGAGGTGGACAGTATCCTCATTGATGAGGCGCGCACCCCGCTTATCATCTCCGGGCCTGCGCAGGATCGCTCGGATCTCTACGTGACCATTGATAAGTTGATCCCGCATTTGGAAGACGGGCATTTTGAGATCGACGAAAAGACCCGCAACGTGACCTTCACCGACGACGGGGTTGAGTACCTCGAGGATCTGTTGCGCCAGAACGAGCTGATGCAGGCGGAGCAATCGCTTTATGACCCTGAGAGCACCACGATTGTGCACCACGTCAATCAGGGCCTGCGCGCGCATAAGCTCTTCACCAAGGACAAAGACTACATCGTGCGGAACGGTGAAGTTGTCCTGATTGATGAGTTTACGGGACGGATGATGCCCGGGCGCCGGCTCTCTGATGGGTTGCACCAGGCGATTGAGGCCAAAGAGACGGTTGAGATTGCGCCCGAGAATGTCACGCTCGCCTCTGTCACGTTCCAGAATTACTTCCGCCTTTACGGCAAGCTCGCAGGGATGACCGGCACCGCTTTGACCGAGGCCGAGGAGTTTCAGCAGATTTACGGTCTTGGCGTCGTGGAAGTGCCCACCAACCTGCCCATCGCTCGGGTCGATGAAGACGATGAGGTCTACCGCACCGCGGGCGAAAAATACAAAGCGATGATCGACCGGGTGAAACAGGCTCATGGCAAGGGGCAGCCCTGTCTGGTGGGCACCACCTCAATTGAGAAGTCCGAGCAATTGTCGAAACTGCTTGCCGCGGAAGGCATTGAGCACAACGTGCTCAACGCCCGTCAGCACGAACAAGAAGCGCAGATTATCGCAGAGGCGGGCAAGTTCGGTGCGGTCACCATCGCCACCAACATGGCGGGGCGCGGGACGGACATCCAGTTGGGTGGCAATGTTGAGATGAAGGTGCTTCAGGCGCTCAGTGCGGATCCAGAGGCGGACCCGGCTGACATACGCGCACGTATTGAGGCGGAACACGCGACGGAGAAACAGCAGGTTCTTGATGCGGGCGGCCTTTACGTGCTCGCCTCCGAACGACATGAAAGCCGGCGCATTGACAATCAGTTGCGCGGACGGTCTGGGCGTCAGGGCGACCCGGGGCGGACATCTTTCTTCCTTTCGCTCGAAGATGATTTGATGCGCATCTTTGGCTCGGAGAAGCTTGAGAAAGTTCTCACAACGCTCGGTCTGAAAGAGGGTGAGGCGATTATCCATCCTTGGGTGAACAAATCGCTCGAACGTGCGCAAGCGAAGGTCGAAGGGCGCAACTTTGACATTCGCAAGCAACTGTTGAAGTTCGACGATGTCATGAACGAACAGCGCAAAGTCATCTTTGGTCAGCGTCGTGATATCATGGAAGCGCAAGAGATCGAAGAAATCGCCACGGACATGCGCCATCAGGTGATTGATGACCTCATCGAAACCTACATGCCGCCCAACACCTACGCCGATCAGTGGGACACAGAGGGCTTCAAAGCAGGGGTGGCTGAACAGCTCAACATCGATCTGCCGATTGTCGAATGGTGCGAAGAAGAGGGCGTTGACGAGGAAATTATACGAGAGCGTATGGTCGAGGGAACCGATCAGATGATGGCGCAGAAGGCGGAGGCCTTTGGACCTGAGAACATGCGCAACATCGAAAAGCAGTTGTTGCTGCAAGCGATTGACGCCAAGTGGCGCGACCATTTGACAACGCTTGAGCACCTGAGGTCGGTCATCGGCTTCCGCGGCTATGCGCAGCGCGATCCACTCAATGAGTACAAAAACGAAAGCTTCCAGCTTTTTGAGGGCATGTTGGACTCGCTGCGCCAAGACGTGACCCAAAAGCTTGGTCAAATCCAACCGATGACAGAAGAAGAACGCGCCGCGATGATCGAAGAGCTCGCGGCACGGCAGGCGGCGATGCAAGCAGCGGCTGCCACAGAACGCGATGCGACGTCTGGCAAAGCGGGTGCGATGGCTATGGGAATGATGGCAGCCGATCAAGTCGCTGCCGGCAATCCCGGCCGAAACGATCCCTGCCCCTGCGGATCAGGTAAAAAGTACAAGCATTGCCATGGTCGCCTCAGCTAGGGTTGCCCAATTCCTGACAATTTATTCCCAATCCAGTGACATAGGTTTGCCCTATTCCTAGGCGATTCTCGGGCCTGGGATATGTGGGAAGGGAATCGAATGCCTGGCAAGAAGGAGGTCTTGACCGCCGTCTGCACGTTGCTGTGCGCGGCTGCCATTGGGCACGTCATGCAGAGCACCGAGGAGGCGCACCTGCGCTATGGTATCATGCCCACACCAGCATTTCTGACCCTGGCCGGACCTCCTGAGGGTTCTGTGACGGGGCGCACCCTTCTCGATGTGACCGACATTGCCCTGACCTCTTCCGCGGGCGGCGCGCAAGCGCATGTGTCCGCACTGGCGCATATCTTTGATGCCTTGGAAACACGCACTGTCGGGACTTTTCCAACGCAGCCGGATCAAGACGGCGACTGCGCCATCTCTGTTCAGACAACGCTGGAACGCGCAGCGATGGTCCATTTGGAGATCAGTGCCCCTTGCCTGCCGAACGAGAAGCTGACGGTGCATCACAACGGGATGATGTTTTCGGAAGTGATGAGCGAACGAGGCACGCTTTCGCTGGATGTCCCCGCACTGGCCGAGGAAGCGGTCTTCATTGTTGCGTTTCCTTCTGGAGAAGGCGCGATGGCCAGCCTACCCGTGCACACGTTGCAAAACTATGACCGTGCGGTGTTGCAGTGGCCCGGGCACACCGGGTTCGAGCTGCATGCGCGCGAGTTTGGCGCAGGGTATGGGGATGTGGGGCATCGATGGGCAGGCCAAGCTGGGGATTTGGAGGCTGTGACAAAGGGCGAAAGCGGTATTTTGACCCGGCATGGTAACAGCACGCTGGATGACCCGCTGATGGCTGAGGTCTATACCTTCCCAAAGAATGTGGATGGCCGTTCGGGTGAGGTGCTGCTCACCGTCGAAGCAGAGGTCACACAAGAAAATTGCGGTCTCGAAGTGGAAGCGCAGTCTTTGGAAATGCAGGCTGACGGCCAGATCCGTTCCCGCACTTTGTTGTTGCCGGTGCCGGGCTGCGACTCCATCGGCAGCTTTCTGGTGTTGAACAATCTGCTGCAAGACCTGAAAGTCGCGTTAAACTAGACGCACACACGGCAAGTTCATGAAAACTCTCAAGCGCGCGGCCTGCTCGGCTGCGCTCATGCTCTTATCGGGCCTTTCGTCATTTGCGCAGGACGTCACACTTACGTCCCGCGACGAAAAGGTGGTGATCAGCGGCACATTGCTCGGCTTTGACGGGGAGTTTTACCGCGTTCAAACTGAATACGGAGAGCTCACTGTCGACGGCTCAGGCGTGTCGTGCAGAGGCCCTGCCTGCCCAAACCTTCAAGATTTTGTTGCGGAGATTGAGCTCTCTGGTGCCGCCACCATGGGCGCTGTTCTCCTTCCCGCACTGCTCGACGCTTATGCGCAACGCGGCGGCTACACCGTTGCGCGCGACGATGTGGACGCCACCCGTTTTGTTTTGACGCTGACCCGGATCGATACGGGGAAAACGGCGGCACGCTTCGGCTTCCGCGCCAGCAACACCGATGAGGGATTTGCCGATCTTCTCGCAGATGAGGCCGATATTGTCATGGCGCTGCGCGAGATCCGGCCGGAGGAACGCGCCTTGGCGCGCGACGCGGGCATGGGCGATTTGACCGGCCAGAACCGCAGCCGGGTTCTCTCTCTTGATGCCATCGTGCCGATTGTTTCGCCGGGCAGCCCGGTGAAAGCAATTGCACCGCAGGCATTGGCCGAAGTCTTCGCCGGGTCAATGACGAACTGGAAGGACTTGGGCGGTCCCGATGCTCCAATCGCCCTGCATCTGCCGGTTGCCTCCTCCGGCCTGTCGCAAGCCATTGAAGATCAGGTGATGCGGCCTGCAGGTCTAGAGCTTGCAGAGGGGGGCACCCGCCATGCGCTTCCGGTGGGTATTGCCCGTGCTGTCGGGCGTGATCCTCTCGCGCTCGGCATCACCAGCTATGCGGAGCGGCGCGGCAACAAGGTGCTCACTTTGGGAGGAGGATGTGGCTTCGCGCTCGATGCCTCCCGGCGCACCATCAAGACCGAAGATTACCCGCTCACAGCGCCGATGTTCCTCTATTTTCCCGCCCGCCGTCTCCCCCTTGTGGCGCGTGAGTTCCTGGCCTTCACCCGAGGGCCAGGCGCGCAGAATGTCATTCGACGGGCTGGTTTTGTGGATCAGACGCCTGAAGAAATCCCCATTGACGCGCAAGGCAACCGCTTTGTGCATGCGATCTCCGTTGCTGGGCCTGAGATCCCCCTCGAAGAAATCCAACGCATGGCCTCGACGCTCTCACCGATGGCGCGTCTCACAACCTCCTTCCGGTTTGAGACAGGCTCTATCCGGCTCGACGCGCAGTCCCGGTCGAACGTGCAGCAGTTGGCGCGCGCTTTGGAGCAGGGGCTTTACGACGCGCGCAAGCTGCTCTTTGTCGGGTTCAGCGATGGCGAAGGGGCCGCCAAGCCCAATCGGGAGATCGCGTTGCGCAGGGCCGAAGCGGTGATGCGTGCGGTCAGTGCCGCCGCTGAAACCGCGAACCTCGACCGCGTGGATATTGGCGTCGACGCTTTTGGCGAAGCGATGCCGATGGCCTGCGACGATACCGCATGGGGACGACAGGTGAACCGGCGTGTTGAAGTTTGGGTGCGCTAGGCGACTGTCTTGGCCCTTGCAGCGCTAAATATATCCCTCCGATCTGAAACTCAGTTCCGTGGATTTACCGATAATCAGGTGATCGTGCAGGGTCAGCCCAAGCGCCTCGCAGGCGCGGGACACTTGGGCGGTCATGTCGATATCGGCGGTTGACGGGGTGGGATCACCCGACGGGTGGTTGTGCACCAATATGAGGGCGCAGGCATTCAGTTCCAAAGCCCGCTTGGCCACTTCGCGGGGGTAAACCGGCACGTGATCAACAGTGCCGCGGGCCTGTTCTTCGTCGGCGATGAGCACGTTTTTCCGATCAAGGTAGAGCACGCGAAACTGCTCGGTCTCGCGATGAGCCATCGCCGTATGGCAATAATCGATCAGTGCATCCCAGCTTGATACGATTTGGCGCTGCATCACGCGTGCCCGCGCCATCCGCTGTGCTGCGGCCTCGACAACTTTGAATTCGGTCACCACCGCATCGCCGACACCGGTTACATCCTTCAGGCGTGCCTCTGGGGCAGTGATCACTCGGTTGAAGTCACCAAACCGATCCAAAAGCGCGTGTGCCACGGGTTTTACATCCACCCGTGGCAAAGCGCGGAACAATACAAGCTCCAGCAACTCGTAGTCAGGCATCGCCGAGGCACCAGCCGCCCGAAAGCGGCTGCGCAGCCGGTGACGATGATCTTTGATGTATGAGGGTAGCTTTTCCTTCGCCTTGAGCGGCACTGGGGCGGCTTCATCAAAGAGATTGGGCAGGGGCTTTTCGGCAAACTCGCTCATGCGTCGAGATTGCCGCGCCTTGGTTAGCAGACGGTTAACAAAAGGGCAGCGGATCGTGAGAATGGCCGCCCCATGCCTAGCCTTTCATCGAGTCCCAGAAAGACTTGACGCTGGAGAAAAAGCTGCTGCTCTCCGGATTGTTTTCCGACGACAATTCCTGGAACTCGCGCAAAAGTTCCTTTTGGCGCGAGGTCAGGTTGACCGGGGTCTCCACTGCCAATTCGATGATCATATCGCCGAGCGCGCCGCCGCGCAGTTGTGGCATGCCCTTGCCGCGCAACCGCATCTGGCGGCCCGATTGACTGCCCGATGGGATCTGAACCCTGCCACGGCCGCCGTCAATCGTGGGCACTTCGATATTGTCACCCAGAGCGGCCGTGCTCATCGATACCGGTACGCGGCAAAAAAGATTGGCACCGTCGCGCGCAAAAAGCTCATGCTCCTCGACTTCGATGAAGATGTAGAGGTCACCCGATGGGCCGCCACGCATGCCCGCTTCGCCCTCACCCGCAAGTCGGATCCGTGTGCCAGTTTCCACGCCAGCGGGGATGTTTACACTCAGGCTGCGATCTTTGCTGATGCGGCCCGTTCCGCTGCACGTTGTGCAGGGGTTTTTGATGATTTGACCGAGGCCCGAGCAGGTCGGGCAGGTCCGCTCAACCGTGAAAAAGCCCTGCTGCGCGCGCACTTTGCCCAAGCCTGAGCATGTGGGGCAGGTGACAGGCTCCGCCCCGCCTTCCGCGCCAGTCCCGTTGCAGCTATCGCATTGCACGGATGTCGGCACATTGATCGACTTTTGCATGCCGGAGAAAGCTTCGTCCAACGAGACGCGCAGATTGTAGCGCAAGTCGGCGCCACGCGCGGCGCGCCGCCCGCCGCCCGATCCGCCGCGTTGCCCCATGAAGTCGCCAAAGAGATCGTCGAAGACGTCGGAGAAAGCGGAGCTAAAGTCGCCCTGTCTGCCAAAACCTGCACCGCCGCGCGCCCCCCCTGCGCCGCCGCCCATGCCGCCGTCGAATGCGGCATGACCGAAACGGTCGTAAGCTGCTTTTTTCTCTGCGTCTTTGAGAATATCGTAAGCCTCGTTGGCTTCCTTGAATTGCGCTTCAGCGTTCGGATTGTCTTTGTTGCGGTCAGGGTGCAGTTCTTTGGCTTTGGTACGAAAACCGCGCTTGATTTCGTCGGCAGATGCGCCCTTTGAGACGCCGAGCACGTCATAATAGTCACGTTTTGCCATAGAAGATGTCCTTATCTTGGAACGTGACGGGCCGGCCCATCAAAAGGACCGGCCCTGATCAGTGGTTCCTGGCACGCCGCTTACGATGCGCGCTTATCGTCATCAAGGTCTTCGAATTCCGCATCCACGATGTCGTCGTCGCGCATGCCACCCTCGTCGGCTGCGGCGGCCACGTCGTCATCAGCCTCTTCCTGAGCGGCCTTGTAGATCGCCTCACCCAGCTTCATGGCCGCTTCGGTCACATTCTGAATGCCCGCTTTGATTTTGCCCGCGTCGTCGGTTTCGACCTCATCCTTAAGTGCGGCGATGGCCAACTCGATGGCTTCCACCGTGGTTGGGTCAACCTTGTCCGAATGCTCTTCCAACGACTTCTCTGTTGAGTGGATCAAGCTCTCTGCCTGGTTCTTGGCATCCACGAGCTCACGACGTTCCTTATCGGCTTCCGCATTCTCCTCGGCATCTTTGACCATCTTTTCGATGTCGTCATCGCTGAGGCCACCAGAGGCCTGGATCGTGATCTTTTGCTCTTTGCCGGTGCCTTTGTCCAAGGCTCCAACTGAGACGATACCGTTGGCATCGATGTCAAAGGTCACTTCAATTTGCGGCATGCCGCGCGGCGCAGGCGGAATGTTCTCCAAATTGAAAGCACCCAGAATTTTGTTGTCCGCAGCCATCTCACGCTCACCTTGGAAGACCCGAATGGTAACCGCGTTCTGGTTGTCCTCCGCCGTAGAGAAGACCTGTGATTTCTTGGTCGGAATGGTGGTGTTCCGGTCGATCAGGCGGGTGAACACACCGCCCAGGGTTTCGATCCCCAGGGACAGCGGTGTCACATCCAAGAGCACCACGTCTTTGACGTCGCCTTGCAGAACACCGGCTTGGATCGCGGCACCCATGGCCACAACCTCATCGGGGTTCACGCCCTTATGCGGCTCTTTGCCAAAGAACTTTGTGACCTCTTCGATCACCTTCGGCATGCGTGTCATGCCTCCGACAAGCACGACCTCATCAATGTCAGAGGCGGAGAGGCCCGCGTCTTTTAGCGCAGCCTGGCACGGCTTCATCGAAGCCTTGATCAGGTCGGAAACGAGGCTTTCAAGCTTCGCGCGCGTCAGCTTCATCACCATGTGCAGCGGTTGCCCGTTCGAGCCCATGGAGATGAACGGCTGGTTGATCTCGGTCTGGCTGGAGGACGACAGCTCAATCTTTGCTTTCTCCGCGGCCTCTTTCAGGCGCTGCAGGGCCATTTTGTCTTGCGTCAGATCCACCGAGTGCTCTTTTTTGAACTCATCGGCGAGGTAGTTGACGATGCGCATGTCAAAGTCTTCACCGCCAAGGAACGTGTCCCCATTGGTGGACTTCACTTCGAACAGGCCGTCATCGATTTCAAGAATGGTGACGTCGAAGGTACCGCCCCCAAGGTCATAGACAGCAATAGTCTGCGTGTTCTCTTTGTCCAAGCCATAGGCCAGCGCGGCGGCTGTGGGCTCGTTGATGATGCGCAGCACCTCAAGACCAGCGATCTTACCGGCGTCTTTGGTCGCCTGGCGCTGTGCGTCATTGAAGTAGGCGGGCACTGTGATCACGGCTTGGGTGACGTCCTCGCCCAAATAGCTCTCAGCGGTCTCTTTCATCTTACCCAGGATGAAAGCGGAAATTTGTGATGGCGAGTACTTCTCGCCTTTTGCCTCAACCCAGGCGTCGCCGTTGCCGCCGTCAATCACGGCGAAGGGGAGGTTCTTCTTGTCCTTGGCCAGGTCTGCGTCGTCGTTGCGACGCCCGATTAGGCGTTTCACGCCAAAGATGGTGTTGTCGGGGTTAGTGACCGCCTGCCGCTTGGCAGGTTGCCCAACAAGACGCTCATCATCCGTAAAGGCGACAATTGATGGGGTGGTGCGTGCGCCCTCGGCGTTTTCAATCACGCGGGGCTGGCTGCCGTCCATGATGGCGATGCAGCTGTTTGTTGTTCCGAGGTCAATACCAATGACTTTGGCCATGTTTTCGATCCCTTTTTCTCTTCAAGGCGATGACACGCGACGCTGGCCCGTTCCGGCACCTTTGTCCCGATCTCTCTGCGCTTCGGCGATATGCCATTCGCGCTACCGCGGGTATATAGGTAGGGGAGATAGGGCTCGCAATGGCTGCAGCGGGTCGCGGTAAGAGATTCTGCGCTGATTTTTTGGCTGACAGGTCGGATTGGAGGGGGGATGGGGCCGTTACTGGTGCGCGGGTTTGAAATTCACAAAGGGTTTCTGGATGCCGCCGCACAAGCTCGGATGGTGTCGGGCATCCGCGACGTGGTGCGACAAGCGCCGCTTTTTCGGCCCGATACCCCATACGGAAAACCAATGTCGGTGCGCATGACCGCGGCGGGTGATTTTGGCTGGTTTGCAGATCGAAGCGGGTATCGCTACGTCGAAAATCATCCGCGCGGGCAGAGCTGGCCAGAGATCCCTGCAGATGTGCAGTCGGTTTGGTCCGCTCTTTCAGGCGCTGACAGGCAACCAGAATGCTGTTTGATCAACTTTTATGATCAAGATGCGCGCATGGGGATGCATCAAGACAAAGATGAGGCGGATTTTGCCTGGCCGGTGGTGTCAATCTCGCTGGGGGATGCGGCGCTCTTTCGGATGGGTAACGCAACAAGAGGCGGCAAAACGGAGTCTGTCTGGCTCGAATCTGGCGATGTCGTTGTGATGGGCGGGGCGGCACGGCTCCTCTATCACGGGGTGGACCGCATTCGCGCAGGGTCGTGCACGCTTTTGCCGCAAGGCGGGCGGATCAACTTGACCCTTCGCGTCGTGACCTAGCTACCTGCGCGCCGACCAACTGGCAGAGGCGTGTTTGCGGGTGTAAAATTCACCCATTAGGCCGAGCATGACCGCAACCACGGAGACCCAAAACGCATACTCCCAACTCGAGTAGCGCGGCACGTAGTTGATAAAGGTGAAGCCCCGCATCTGATCAATGATGTGAAACAGCGGGTTCCAGTCAAACATCGCGAGCATGAAGCCTGGCAGCGTATTGGCCACGAACATCTTGCCGGAGGCAATCATGTTCGCGCGCTGGTAGATCATCGAGATGAGTTGCACCAGCGCCGGGGCCCAGGGCTTGGCCGCGAGGAATACGAGCCCCAAGGCGCAGCCGCTGCCCCAGGCCAGTACGAGCATGCCAAAGGCGGGAAACGGTTGATCGATTTCAACCCGGCCCCAGCCCAGGTGATACCCGCCCAATACAATCGTCAAAGACAACACTTGGATGTAGAGCGAGCCCAGGGCGGCCGACATAATCGAAATCAGCGTGTTCATCGGGGCATGCTGCATCATCGGGCTCGCCGGCCCTTCGGAGCCCATGACCGCGCCTAGAGCCTTAACATGCGTCAGGTAAAGGAAGATCCCCGACATGATGTAGATTAGAAAGTCGCCCCGGATCGCAGCCCCCCGCATGCCGAGGATCGTGAACATGAGATAGAAGACCGCAACAAAGATCAGGATCTGCAGGATGTTCAAGGCGAGGGCGATAAATGCGTTGTTGTGCTGCTTGCGGATGCTGCGCACGGTTGAGTGATACACAACCTCGATCAGTGAGATCGCGTAGCGTAGCCCGGTCGTTGGTCGTTGTCTTGCCTCAAACATCTGCGCGCCCTTCGCCTCAGTTATCGGTCGCACGGAAATCTTGCCGTTCCGTTAGCATGCGATCATAAGTGGAGGCGCTGTTTCGATCAATCGTGCTGAAAGGCGGCACTCTGTGGACTATGAAAAGCTCATGCACGTCATGCGCCAAGTCGCTTTGAGAGCGGGTGCGGAGATCATGCAGATCTATCAGGCCGACGATCTTGGCGTGCGCAGTAAGTCTGATGAGAGCCCGGTCACCCTCGCAGACGAAGCGGCCGACGCGCTGATCAGCGCCGAGTTGCGTGCGGCTTTTCCCGATCTTCTGCTGGTCACGGAAGAACAGGCGGAGACCCACAACGCAAAAGGCGACACGTTCCTGATTGTCGATCCGCTGGACGGGACCAAAGAGTTCATTCACCGGCGTGGCGACTTCACCGTGAACATCGCCCTGGTAGAGGCAGGCGTGCCGACCCGCGGCGTTGTCTTCGCACCCGCCCGCGAAAGGCTTTTCTATACGCTTGCAACCGGGCAGTCGGTAGAGGAAACTGGCGCGCTGAAACCCGATACGCCGAGCGCACAAGCGCCGATATCTGTCTCTGAAGCGGACAATGACGCACTGGTGATCGTGGCTTCAAAGTCGCATCGCGATGCCGCGACCGATGACTATCTTGCCCACTATAAGGCACGCGATACGCGCAGCGCGGGCTCTTCGTTGAAATTCTGTTTGGTTGCCACGGGCGAGGCGGATCTTTATCCGCGCCTGGGCCGGACCATGGAATGGGACACTGCGGCTGGGCATGCCGTGTTGCGGGGCGCGGGAGGCGATGTGCTGCGTTTTGATGACCATCAGCCGCTGCGCTATGGCAAGGCGGGGTTTGAGAACCCCCACTTTATCGCAGCCGCCCCGAGCGTCCTTCTCAAACCTGCATAATGACCGTTCTGATCGTCATTCCGGCGCGCTTTGCGTCCAAGCGGTATCCCGGCAAACCACTGGTAACGCTCAAAGGGGCCGGCGGGGCGTCGCGCAGTCTTATCGAACGGTCTTGGCTGGCCGCTTGTGCAGTTGACGGTGTGGACCGCGTCGTCGTCGCAACAGATGATGCGCGGATCCAGACTGCGGCAAAGGCTTTTGGCGCTGAGGTTGTGATGACCTCTCCAGATTGCGCCAACGGCACCGAGCGGTGTGCACAAGCGCATGCGACGCTGGGTGGTGGATATGAGATCGTTGTGAACCTTCAGGGCGACGCGCCCCTCACGCCGCCGTGGTTCGTTGAGGATCTGGTGCGCGGTTTGCGCAGCAGTCCGGACGCCGAGATCGCGACCCCCGTCCTGCGCTGCGATGGCAGCACCCTGAAGGCGCTGCTCGCGGACCGCAAAGAAGGCCGGGTAGGGGGCACAACGGCTGTTTTCGACGCGCGCAAACACGCGCTTTACTTCTCCAAGGAGGTCATCCCCTATACCTCGACGACGTTCGAGACAATGCAGGCGACGCCCGTCTTTCATCATGTTGGTGTCTATGCTTACCGCGCCGAGGCCCTCGCGGACTACGGAACATGCGCGAGCGGACCTTTGGAGAGCTTGGAGGGTCTTGAACAGCTTCGGTTTTTGGAGAACGGGCGCTCGGTATTATGCGTTGAAGTTGAGGCGCGCGGCCGCGCGTTTTGGGAGCTCAACAACCCCGAAGATGTACCGCGTATTGAACAAATGATGGCCGATATGGGAGTGCAATGACCGCGCCCGCGGTCAGCGTTGTCATCGTCAGCCGCCATCGTGCCGCCTTGCTGCGCCGCTGCCTGCTTGGCGTCTCACAGCAACTCTATGCGCCGTTCGAGATTGTCGTTGTGGCAGATCCTGCGGGGCTCAAAGCCGCCCAATCGCTTATTTTCGCGCAGGATTTGAAACTCATCGCGTTTGACCAGCCCAACATAGCGGTCGCACGAAATCTTGGGATTGAGCAAGCCGCCGGCGACATCATCGCCTTCATCGATGACGATGCAGTGCCCGAACCGACGTGGCTGAAATTTCTGACTGCCCCCGCAGAACGGCCTGAGGTTGCTGCCATGGGCGGCTTTGTACGTGGCCGCAATGGCATCTCCTGGCAATGGCGCGGTCACCGTCTTGATGCCTTCGGCGCACCGCACCCGGTTGAAGTTGGCGAGGGCGCGTTTCAGGTTTTGTGGCCGAAGAACGACGGTGCGATCAAAACCGAAGGGACGAACATGGCTTTCCGCCGCGCGCTGCTGGTGGAGCTTGGAGGGTTCGATCCGGCATTCAGCTATTTTCTGGATGAAACAGACATCAACATGCGCCTCGCTGCTGCGGGCTACGCCACAGCACTTGTGCCAAAGGCAGAGGTGCACCACGGGTTTGCGCCCAACCGGATGCGCAATCAGGCGCGGGTTCCGACGGATCTGTTTGAGATTGGGGCAAGCTGGGCGGTCTTTCAGCGCAAGCACGTGCCGTCCGACGCGCGGCTTCGTCAATGGCAAGGCATCTATGCTGCGCAACGTGCGCGATTGTTGAAACACATGGTGCAGGGCGGGTTGGAGCCTTTCACAGTGCGCAAATTGCTGTCTCGGCTCGAAATGGGGTACGCCGAAGGACAGGCTCGAGAGCTCATCGGGCACAATCTAAAAGAGAAGCCCTTCGGCAGCTTTAGACTGAGCCGAACCTTGCCAAGCGCCTCTCGGTTTTTGGTGACAACGCCCCGAAACCTCACCAGTACGCTTGCGCAAGCTGCTGAAAATCGGTCAAAAGGCGAAATCGTGACGATCCTGTCACTCTCAATGACCGCGCTCTTTCACCACACAGCTTATCACAATCAGGGCGTGTGGTTGCAGCAGGGCGGCACATACGGGCGTTCTGAGCGCTCGGACCCGATTGTCACGTGGTCGACGCGCGCAGAGCGCGCGAGCAGGGAGCGTCAACGTGTTGCGCTGCAACGGGCAATCACCTCGGAATAGCCTTGATTGTTGCGTAAATCCGCTGGTTTTGACCGTTTACTGTTGCGAAATGCAGGAAACTGGTTAGCAGATCTGTAACAGTATGGGTTTAACGAGATTGAGATGCGTAAAAAAGTTACCAAAGCGATTTTCCCAGTGGCGGGCATGGGAACGCGGTTTTTGCCCGCTACCAAATCTGTTCCAAAAGAAATAATGACATTGGTCGATCGACCCCTGATCCAGTACGCGATCGATGAGGCGCGTGCGGCTGGTATAAAAGAATTCATCTTTGTCACGTCCCGGGGAAAAGGCGCGCTGGAGGACTACTTCGATCTCGCCCCTCAGCTTGAGCAAGAGCTCCGCCGCAAAGGCAAAGACGATCTTTTGCAGCTTTTGAAATCCACCAATATGGACAGCGGTGCCATCGCTTATGTTCGGCAGCACAAGGCGTTGGGGCTTGGGCATGCGGTTTGGTGCGCGCGGCGCCTCATCGGTGATGAGCCCTTTGCAGTCATGCTGCCAGATGACGTGATTTCGGCCGAAAAACCCTGCCTCCAGCAGATGGTCGAAGCCTATGCAGAGACAGGCGGCAACATGGTTGCGGCAATGGAAGTGTCGCCTGAGCGGACATCAGCCTACGGCGTGCTCGATCTTTCTGAAGACAACGGCAAGCTTGTGAAAGTGTCTGGCATGGTTGAAAAGCCAAAGGCCGAAGAGGCACCGTCCAACCTGGCTGTGATCGGCCGCTACATCCTCTCTCCCAGCGTTTTGAAGAACCTCAACAAGATGAAATCGGGGGCTGGGGGTGAGATCCAGCTTACCGACGCCATCGCGCACGACATCGACGCCGAGAACAACGTTTATGGGTACCGCTTTTCGGGTCAACGGTTTGATTGTGGCTCTAAGTCAGGGTTTTTGCAGGCTACCGTCGCCTTTGGCCTCGATCGCCCCGAATTGCGCGATGACCTGCGCAGCTTTTTGCAGAGCATATCGCTTGATGAATACGCCTAGCCACCAAACCCATGTCCGGGAGGGTGCATGAGCACTGTCCTGGTCACGGGAGGCGCAGGGTACATAGGGTCTCACGCGTGCAAAGCGCTCAAGGCCGCCGATTTCACGCCGGTTGTTTTTGACAACCTCGCCACCGGCTGGCGCGATGCAGTGAAGTTTGGACCTTTCGAAAAGGGGGATCTGTTGGACGAAGCGCGGCTTGATGCCGTTTTTGCCGACCATCGTCCTGTCGCCGTCATGCATTTCGCAGCGCTGAGTGAGGTGGGGGTGAGCGTCCAGCAGCCTGGGCGCTACTGGCGCAACAACGTTGTTGGATCTCTCAATCTCATCGAAGCCGCCGTACGGGCCGGATGCCCGCACTTTGTCTTCTCCTCAACCTGCGCGGTCTATGGGGATCAGGACAATGTCATCCTCGACGAAGAGAGCGCGGAGCAACCGATCAACCCCTACGCTGCCACAAAGCGTGCGATAGAAGAAATGTTGCGTGATTTCGAAACGCCTTACGGCCTTCAGCACGTGATCTTTCGCTATTTTAATGTCGCTGGGGCGGATCCAGAGGGAGAGGTCGGAGAGCATCACAGACCAGAGAGCCATCTGATCCCCGTGATGTTGGAGGCGATTGACGGCAAACGCGATGCGCTTACCATTTTCGGGACGGACTACGACACGCCGGATGGGACCTGCATACGAGATTACGTGCACGTCTGGGATCTTGTGAACGCCCATGTCTTGGGCCTCAGATGGCTTCTTGAGGGGAGAGGCAGCCGTGTCTTCAATTTAGGTACCGGCAGCGGCTTTTCCGTGCGCGAAGTCATCGACGAAAGCGCGGCGGTGACTAACCGTGCGGTGCCTCATCGCGAGGGGCCGCGCCGGGCGGGTGATCCTGTGAAGCTCGTCTCAGGGTCGGCGCGCGCGCAAGAGGAATTGGGCTGGGTGCCAAAACGCTCAACGATGCGCCAGATGATTTCCGACGCCTGGCGATGGCATCAATCCGGTCATTACGAGCGTTAGCTTGGCCTCTGCGCGGCTCCTGGATCTGACGCGGACGCTGCGAAGGGTTGGCCGCATGCCGACTGGTATTGATCGGGTTGAGCGTGCCTATCTCAGGCATCTGCTCTCTGATAATGTACCTCTTTTCGGCCTTGTGCGCACCCGTGCCGGATACCTTCTGGTCGACGGTCAGGGTCTTGCGGCGTTCTTGCAGCGTCTCAAAGATGACGGTCGCTGGCCGCGATCTGATCTTCTGTCCCGCCTGGGTCGAGATGCGGATACCGCCGCCCAAGCCGAGACGTTTTTGCGACGACACGCCGTTGCACGGGCCCTGCCACCAGGGCTGCCGCGTTTGCTGAGACGCAGGCTACCGCCAGACCTCACGTACTTTAACGTGGGACACAGCAATCTGACGGCACGCGTTTTGAACGCGATGTATGAGGCTGGTGTTTGCGGGCACGTCATGATCCACGACGTGATCCCATTGCTGCATCCGTGCTTTCAGCGTGAGGGTACCGAAGAGCGCTTTCGTGCAGCGCTCGCGCGGGTGAGTGAGAAAGCAGACCGCATCATTTACACGAGCCGTGACACGCAAACGCGTACGGAACCTTATCTGCGTCAGATGGGGCGCGTCCCTTCCAGCGTCGTTGCGCATCTTGGGGTCGAGCTTGTGGAGCCTGATTTGGGCACTTCGGTGCCAAGCGGGCCCTATTTTGTAACAGTCGGCACCATAGAGCCGCGCAAAAACCACCGGTTCCTCTTGGATCTTTGGTCGCAGCTGGGGCCAGACCCGCCAAAGCTTCTGATCTGCGGCACTCGCGGTTGGCGGAACGAAGACGTTTTTGCTGCGCTTGACGCTTTGCCCGCTGAGGGGCCGGTGAAAGTCATCCAAGGTTTGACCGACCCCGCCTTGGCGCGGCTTATGCAATGCAGCGCGGGCCTGCTCTTCCCAAGCCTCGCGGAGGGCTTCGGCTATCCACCCTTGGAAGCGGCGGGCTACGGAACGCGCGTTTTGTGCAACACTCTACCAGTATTGCGCGAAGTTCTTGGAAAAAAAGTTGATTTTGTGAGCGTGAACGATTCGCAGTCGTGGCTAAGAAAAATTCAGAACTGGGCGCGGACACACAACGAGGCAGAGCAGACAAAAGCCTTCCACCCTCCGACCTGGGCGGATCATTTCAATACCGTGTTAAGGTAAAGAAAAGAATATTGCCCGTAGATCGGTGGTGTCCGATTGGAAAAAGGTGGCGTTTGGGCGTTCTTCAGTCATATGGGCTGCGGCTCCAACGTAAACGGTGGCGTATCCGGGCGTTTCGCAAACGCCGGGAACTGTCGCGCTTTGCCGATCGGACGGAGAGTATCCGTCAGGACGACATCCTCCTGTTTTGCACGCAGCGCAATGAGATGGTCCGTCTGCCGTACTTTTTGCAGTACTACCGCAAACAGGGCGTAGGGCACTTCTTTTTTGTCGATAACGACAGCACCGATGGCTCGTTGGAGTATCTGGCCGAGCAGCCCGATGTCTCCATCTGGCGGACGCGGGCAAGCTATCGTCGCGCCCGCTTTGGCATGGATTGGCTGACATGGTTGCACATGAAGTATGCGCACGGCCATTGGGTTTTGACCGTCGATCCCGATGAGTTTCTGGTCTATCCCTTTTGCGATACGCGACCTTTGAGGGCACTCACGGACTGGCTGGATGCGTCTTCCATCCGGTCTTTTTCGGCGATGCTCTTAGACATGTATCCCAAGGGGCCGCTCAACGCGCAGCCCTACCAGCCTGGGCAAGATCCGATGGAGATTGCCTGCTGGTTTGACAGCGGCAACTATACGATCTCGCGCAATTACCGGTTCAACAATCTATGGATCCAAGGGGGGCCGCGCGCCCGCGCGTTTTTCCCTCAGCAGCCTGAGCGGGCTCCGGCGTTGAACAAGGTGCCCTTGGTCAAATGGCATCGCAGGTACGCCTATGTCAGCTCAACGCACATGCTGCTGCCGCGCGGGCTGAACCAGGTTTACGACGAATGGGGCGGGGAGAAAGCCTCCGGCGTTCTCCTGCACGCAAAGTTTCTCGACACTTTCGGTGCCAAAACGGAAGAGGAAATCGCGCGGGGGGAGCATTACGCTGGATCGCGCGAGTACAAGGCCTATGTTTCGCAGCTGAAATCCGATCCGCAGCTTTGGTGCAAATGGTCTGAGCGGTACATCAACTGGCGCCAACTTGAGATCTTGGGCCTGATGTCCAAAGGCAACTGGGCATGAGCGTTGGGGTCATCATGCTGGTGCACACTGCCCTGGAGCGTGCCCGCCAGGTGGCGCGACACTGGTCTGCCGCGGGTTGTCCGGTGGTCATTCACGTAGATCGGGGCCTGCGCAAAAAGCGCTATGAGACGTTCAAGCAGGCGCTCGCACATCTGCCGAATGTACGCTTTAGCACGCGGTACCGCTGTGAATGGGGCACCTGGGGCATCGTGCAGGCAACGCAAGCCGCCGCAGAGCGGATGCTGGCGGATTTTCCCGAAGTCAGCCATGTCTATCTTGCCTCCGGCTCTTGTCTGCCACTGCGCCCGGTGGAGGAGTTGATCGACTATCTCGCAGAGCGGCCGCAGACAGACTTTATCGAAAGTGCCACAACAGCAGAGGTCCCCTGGACCGTCGGGGGCCTGGACGCAGAGCGATTTACACTGCGCTTTCCGGTGTCGTGGAAACGGCACAGGCGGATCTTTGATCTTTGCGTGAATGTTCAACGGCGGCTCGGGATGACACGGCAGATGCCGGGCGGGCTTGTGCCGCACATGGGATCGCAATGGTGGTGCCTGACGCGCCGCACGCTGTCCGCAATCCTGCAGGATCCTGACCGCCCCATCTATGATCGATTTTTCCGGCATGTCTGGATCCCGGATGAAAGCTATTTTCAGACCTTGGCGCGTCAGTATGCAAACCAAATTGAAAGCCGGTCTCTCACGCTCTCGAAGTTCGATTTTCAAGGCAAGCCGCATATCTTCTACGATGATCATCTGCAGCTTCTGAGGCGGTCCGATTGCTTTGTCGCGCGCAAGATCTGGCCCTTCGCAAACCGCCTTTACGATGCGTTTCTCACCGATGCTGGAAGCGCCCCGAGCAGGATGGAACCCAATCCGGGCAAGATCGACCGGATTTTCTCCAAAGCGGTGGAGCGGCGGACCCGGGGCCGGGCTGGCCTTTACATGCAGAGCCGTTTTCCAAACACCGATTGGGAGAACGGGGTGACCGCGGCTCCCTATTCTGTGTTCCAAGGCTTTGCTGATCTTTTCGATAACTTCGCGCCCTGGCTGGCGGCTGAGACGGGCGCGCGGGTGCATGGCCATCTTTTTTCGCCCGATCGTGTGCAGTATGCCGACGGGCAAACTTCGCTTGACGGTGCGCTTTCGGACAGCCCACTCTTGAGGGATTACAACGGGCGCGCGTTTCTCACCAATCTGATCTGGAACACGCGGGGTGAGCGACAGTGCTTTCAGTTTGGGCCGCACGACACGCAGGAGATCACATGGTGGCTCGCCAAGGACTCCAATGCGCAGATATCGGTGATCTCCGGTGCCTGGGCCGTTCCTCTTTTCATGTCGAACCTGGACTTTGGTGAGATTCGCAAAACGGCCGCGCGGCTGCAGCAGATCGAGGCCGATCAGTTGGACATCCTGCGCTCACCGCTCGCCAAGGCCCGGGTGCGGATCTGGACAATGGCGGAATTCATTGAGGCCCCGATGGAGCCGCTGCAAGGCATCTTGGACGAGATCGGGCGCAGCACACTCCGCCGGTTCGGGGAAGCGCCGCGCATGGTCAATCTGACCGGCTTTGGCCAGTTTCTACAGAACCTCAAGAACCAGGGAATGCATCCCTATCTCATGGGGGATTTCCAGATTGAGCCGGTGCCTCAGGTCACAGAACATCCCCAGGCCCGCCCCTATCTGGTGCGATAGTGGCCGCCTCCCCATTTCAGAGCTTTGTGATCTTTGCCGAGATGCGCACGGGGTCGAACCTGCTTGAGGCAAATCTGAATGCACTGGCGGGCGTGCAATGCCATGGTGAAGCGTTCAACCCCAGTTTTATCGGCTATCCCGCGAACAAACCGATCCTGGGGGTGGACCAGGCGGCGCGGGATCGCGACCCTCAGCGCTTGCTCAATGCTCTGTTTAACGGGGGAGAAAAGCTCCTTGGAATTCGCTATTTTCACGATCACGACCCGAGGGTGTTCGATGCGCTTTTGGCCAATAAGACCTGCGCAAAGATCATCCTGACCCGCAACCCGGTTGAGCGATACGTAAGCTGGAAGATTGCGCAGCGAACGGGCCAGTGGAAGCTCACGGACGCCAAAGCGCATAAGCCAGGGCAGGCTGTGTTTGATGCAGCGGAGTTCAGCGCGCATCTCTCGACGCAGCAAACGTTTCAGCTCAAACTGATGAGAGCGCTGCAGACCAGCGGCCAAACTGCCTATTACATCGCCTATGAAGACTTGCAGGAATTGGACGTGCTGAACGGTCTCGCGGCGTTTTTGGGCGTCTCTGATCGGCTGACGCACATAGATCAGAGTTTGAAAAAGCAGAACCCAGGCTTTCTCAGCGACAAGGTTCAGAACTTCGATGAGATGTGCGGCGCACTGGCGCGTCATGATTGGGCCGCGCTCAACCGAACACCCAACTTCGAGCCGCGGCGAGGGCCGGCCGTGCCGACATATCTGGCCGCCGCGCGGGCGCCGCTGCTTTACCTGCCGCTGCGGGGCGGGCCTCAGGCTGAGGTGGTTGCTTGGCTTGCCGCACTTGACGGTGTGCGCGAGGATGCGCTGCAGACGCAGATGACGCAAAAGGACCTGCGGCATTGGAAGCGCGCGCATCCCGGCCACCGCAGTTTTACCGTCTTGCGCCATCCGGTGGCGCGGGCGCATCATGCGTTCTGCCGCCACATTCTTCCGGTTGGACCGGGCGCGTTTTTGAAATTGCGCAGCACGCTGATGCGGCGTTACGGGCTGCCCCTGCCTCCAGATGGCCCGGACGAGGCCTATGACGTTCCGCAACACAGCCGCGCTTTCAAAGCATTTTTGAGCTTCTTGAAGCCAAACCTATCCGGGCAAACCGCTGTTCGTGTCGATCCGACGTGGTGCACCCAGGCGCAGGCGCTGGAAGGTTTCAGCCAGGTCTGTTTTGCCGATATCTTGGTGCGTGAAGCGGACCTCGCAACAGAATTGCCAGCTTTGGCACGCAACGTCGGGTGCACGGACACCTCGGAGGTACCTAGGTCCGCGCCCGATCAGCCATATCCGCTTGAGGCCATCTATGACGCAAAGATCGAAGCGATGGCACAAGCCGCTTACCAACGCGATTACATGATGTTTGGGTTTGCGCCGTGGCGGTGATGGGTCGGGGCTAGGCGGCTTTGACGGATTGGTTCTCTGTCAGGATCGTGTAAAGCGTTGCCGGATCGCGGTTGGCGCGTAGCTTGGTGCAGATGGCGGCGTCACGTAGCGTGCGAGACACCAGCGCCAAAGCCTTGAGATGCTCAACACCAGCATCCTCTGGCGCAAAGAGCGCAAAGGCGAGGTCGACGGGCTGCCGGTCGACGGCGCTGAAATCAATTGGTTTTTCAAGAAGCGTGAAAACGCCCACAACTTCGGTGAGCCCTTCCAGCCGCGCATGAGGCAGCGCAACACCATGCCCCACACCAGTCGCCCCCAACGCTTCGCGCGCATTGAGCGCTTCAACCACTTGGCCCGCATTCAGACCGTAGGTGTTTTCGACGAGATCGCCCAGATCTTGCATCAGCCGCTTTTTGCTGGAGGCGGACGTCAACACCTTCACAGCCTCCGGCTTTAGGAGTTTTGAAAATTCCATGCGTTCGCTTTGCTCTCTAAGCGGGGAGGGCCCGCGTCTACGTTATGGGTCTATCCAGCCGATGTTACCGTCATCACGTCGGTAGACGACATTCAACCCATCCTTCCCTTCATTTCGAAACACTAAAACCGGGGCACCCGCCAATTCCATCTGCATCACCGCCTCACCGACTGAAAGCGTGGCGATCTTTGTTTGCATCTCAGCAACGATCATGGGTTGGAGGCATTCAGGTTCCAGTGCGTCTGACTCGCTTTCTGACGCCAGGATATACGAGGATGCTCCAAACAATTCAACTGGTTCGGCGCGTTCCCTATGGTGGTCTTTCAGCCTCCGCTTGTACCGGCGCAGCTGCTTCTCCATCTTTTCATTGCAGGCGTCAAAGGCACCGTAGATATCGTGGTTATGCGCTTTGGCTGAGGCTGTAAGCCCGGTTGAGAGATGTACGGTTGCTTCGCAGACAAACTCATGGCCAGACTTCGAAAATACGACCTGCGCGTCGGTCGGACGCTCCGCATACTTCTCAACCGCACTCCCCAACTCTGTCTTCACGTGGGTCTGCAGCGCGTCGCCGATGTCTATCTGTTTGCCGCTGATTTGATACCGCATAGACTCTCCTTGTCGTTTGAACCTGAACCGGCAAATGGGCCATAAGATGGCAATTTGAGGGATCAGATGCGGGAAGGTGATACAGCGTTCAGCCTAAGGATCGTCCTGAGTGCATAGGCATCTGGGGTCAGGACCGTCGAAGAACACAGTGCTACCATTGGACTATGAGGCGCAGAAATGCGGGTCGAGTCAATGGTCTCGGGTTGCTGCGGGCGCAAAGAAAGCCCTTGCGTGTTTACGCTATCTTAAGAAATCCGGAAATTGTCCCCGAGGTAAACACGGCGCACGTTCTCGTTTTGCACGACTTCCTCGGGGGTGCCGGACATCAGCACCTTACCCTCGTGCAGGATGTAGGCGCGGTCCACGATCTCAATGGTTTCGCGAACGTTGTGATCAGTGATCAGCACGCCGATGCCTCGGGTTTTGAGATCTGAGACGAGGTGGCGGATATCGCCCACGGAGATGGGATCGACACCGGCGAAAGGCTCGTCCAGCAAGAGGTACTTTGGATCTGCGGCCAAGCAACGGGCAATTTCAACCCGGCGCCGCTCACCCCCTGATAGGGCCAGCGCGGGTGCCCGGCGCAGATGTTCGATTGAGAAATCCGACAACAGCTCTTCCAGCCGCTCACGTCGTGCGCGCCCATCTGAAACGGCGATGTCGAGGATGGCCGCAATGTTGTCTTGCACGCTCAATCCTCTGAAGATGCTCATCTCTTGTGGCAGATAGCCGATGCCGAGCTGCGCGCGGCGGTACATCGGCAAGGTCGTGACGTCTTTGCCGTCCACCACAATGCTGCCACCTTCCGGCGTGACGAGACCAGCTACAGCGTAAAAGGTCGTCGTTTTCCCAGATCCGTTGGGTCCGAGCAGCGCCACAATCTCACCGCGATTGAGGTGCATCGTGAAATCGCGGATCACTACCTTCTTGCGGTAGGACTTGCGCAGGTGATTAATGCGCAGCCCAGCCCCGCCGTCCGCGACCGCCAAAATCGGGGCAGTCATTCACTGTCACCGCCAGTTTGGATGATGGTCTTCACGCGGCCGGTCATCTGGGCTGTGCCATCACTCAGGCGCACCGTCATGCGGTCCGCCGTGAGCGCGTTGAGGCCTTGATCCAACAGAACATTCCCCGTCATCACAATCACCCCATCGGTGATCGAGTAATCCGCGCGGTCTGCTTCTGCGGCATCGGGTCCGGAGACCAGTGTGACCCCACCCGTCGCCTCCATCCGCTCAATGCCCTGCTGCTCTTCGAGGTAAACAACCAGCACGCGCGGTGCAGACAGGCGCATCTCGCCTTGACCGATGAGGACATTGCCAGTGAAAATCGCCTCGCCCGTCGCGCGATCTACCGAAAGGTTGTCTGCTGTGACCTCCACAGGCTCATCGGTGTCCTGCTGTATCGTGCCAAAGGCGACGTTTGTGCCTTGCGCATTCGCTAAAAGGGGAGCGGCAAGAAGACCCAACAAAAGAACGAGGCGGCGCAGAGTTGTCATGAAAGTCAGTATCACTTTTGGTTTTGTCGCGGGTCATATACCAGCTTCACCCCGTTTGTGAAAACCAATTGGCCATCCGACCCGTTATTGGCGGCAATCAGGTGCATGCTGCCCGCGTCAAGTGTGCCGATAGGCCCTGTCGCTTTGATTGCGCCGGGGGACAGGACGTCGGGATTGGAGAGTTCCGCGATGAGCTTGTCACTTTCGATGATGTATCCCTGCGAGGTGGTGATCACGACGTCGCCTTCCAGGTCGGCCCTGTTTTCAGCAACGTCCATGTGACCCAGATTGGCGGTGATCTGAACAAGTTGGCCAGAGACGAAATTCATTGTGACATGCACTTCTTCTGCCTCATTGCTGCCGGCCTGACCCGGGACGGTGATCAACCGCGCTGCTGCAAATGCAATTTCGTCCCCGCCTGCGGTGGTGCCGTGATAGATCGGGCCTGTCACTTGCTGGTCGCGCAGCCTGTCTTGAATTTCCTTATCTGCGAAGGGGATCACCGGCTCTGGATCAATGACACGGGACAGAAGAAAAAGCGTCGACAGGATTGCCAGCGCCACGAGCGGCAGCAGCACTTTGAGCAGTCCGACCATGCGGGAATAGCGGTCCACTGCTTGCAGCCCTTAACTCAATCCGACGCGCAGGCAATCATGCAGATGCAGCAGCCCCGCCGTGATTTCTGGTAACTCAGGGTCCACGACAAGGAGCACCGTGATCTTCCGGGCATTCATGACCCCGACAGCCTTTGCAGCCAGGGCTGAGGGCGCGATGGTCACTGGATTGCGGGTCATTACATCGCGCGCTTTCATGGACATGAGCCCGTCGATGTGTCGCCCAAGGTCGCCGGCTGTGATGATCCCTGCAAGGCGCGCTTGCTCATCCAAGACCGCCGTGACGCCCAATCCTTTGCTGCCAATTTCATGCAGCACATGGCTCATCGCCGCCTCTTCGCTCACGCGCGGGATCGCATCGCCGACATGCATCAAATCCCGCACCAAGCTCAATTGCGCACCCAGCTTCCCGCCGGGATGAAAGTTGCGGAAATGCGCCGCGGTGAAATCCCTGTTCTCCATCAGCGCAACAGCCAGCGCATCTCCCATCGCAAGCGTCATCGTGGTGGAAATCGTTGGCACCACGCCCGTGCTGCAGGCCTCCCCCAGTTGCGGCAGCAGCAGAACCACATCCGCCTGGCGTCCCAACGTGCTTTCCTCTCGGCTGGTCAGAGCGATCAGCGGGATGTTGTAGCGGCGCGAGTAGGCGATGAGATTGGCCAGTTCCACCGCCTCACCCCCGTTGGAGATCGCCAAAACGACGTCCTCGCCCGTGATCATGCCAAGATCGCCGTGGCTTGCCTCGGCTGGATGGACAAATTGCGCAGGTGTGCCGGTGCTCGCCAGGGTCGCCGCGATCTTGTTGGCAATGTGCCCGGACTTACCAATCCCCGTGACGATCACACGCCCCTTGGTGGCGCGCATCAGATCGATGGCGGCACGAAACCGGTCATCAAGCTTGCCGGCCAGGGTGTGCAAAGCCTCAGCCTCAGCCCGGATCACGCGGGCAGCGGTATCGAGGAAAGGTGTGGTCATGAATGGGCGAAGATATCGGTGTCCGGCCAGCCTTCTAGATCGAGCCGCGCGCGCATCGGCAGGAAGTCCCAACACGCCTGCGCCATTTCCAGCCGCCCCTCACGTTCAAGCATTTCGTTCAGCCGATCGCGCAAGAGGTGCAGGTGGAGCACGTCTGACGCTGCGTAGTCAATCTGCGCTTCTGAGAGCTCTGCCGCGCCCCAATCGCTGGATTGCTGCTGTTTGGAGATATCGATGCTGAGGAGTTCATTCAGCAACTTCGCCAGCCCGTGTCGGTCGGTGTAGGTCCGCACCAGTCGGCTGGCGATCTTGGTACAGTAGACCGGCGCGGTGAGCACGCCAAAACAGTTTAGCAGTGCTGCGATGTCGAAGCGACCGAAGTGAAAGAGCTTTAGCACGGCGGGGTCGGATAACATCTTTGTCAGATTGGGAGCCTCAGACTGACCCTTGGCAATCTGCACGAGATGCGCCTCGCCATTGCCGCCGGAAAGCTGCACCAAACAGAGCCGATCGCGGTGTGGGTTCAGGCCCATGGTTTCGCAATCGATGGCCACGGTAGGGCCAAGGTCAAGGTCAGCGGGCAAGTCGCGCTTGTGTACATAGTTTGTCATGCCGCCCGCTATAGCCCGCAATGCTGGGTTGGGAAAGCGGCTGATGCGGCGGTGCAGGGCTGTCCTCGCCGCACCGTGGACCAAAGGAAAAGCGCCCGGCACTCGGCCGGACGCTTTTGAAATTCGGGATTGGTCTCGTTTGGCTACGGGACACCGGTCGCCCGGTGACTATTCCTTCCCTTCAGAGCGGGACTTACTACGCTCCGCTTTGGTGGTGGACGTCATCGCAAAGATAATGACTGCCACCAGTACCAGACTGACCATCCCAGCCAGAAGTGCTTCTGTGCTCATATGGCCTCCTACTACGAACTACGTCCCAAAAACGCGTCACACGGCAAAATGTTCCACGCGCATGGGTCTTTCGCCGATTAAGGTTAATTGAACTCAGGGAGCCGCGCCTAGCCGGAAAGTGCAGATATGCCTGGCAATTCGCTAATAGTCGTAGACGGGTTTCTCAGTGCGGGGGATGGGAAAGTCGATGCGCAGCGTGTGCAAACCAGCTTCTTCCTCGGTGTATACGTGACCGTTGAGCTGCCGCGCAAAAGCGACGATGAGTTTTGATCCAAGCCCTGTTCCTTCATGTTCGGGCCGTCCACCGGTGGTGTTTGTGATGGTCAGAACGGCCTGGTCGCTTTCGTTCTCACTCAAATCGATGGCGATGCGGGCACCGTCTTTTTTGCCTTGATCAACGTATTTCAGCGCATTGGTCATGGCTTCCGATACCAGCAACGTCAGAGGTGCGGCGTTGTCAGCTTCCAGGGTGATGGGGCTGTAGCTTTGCTCTACCTGAACGTTTGATCCAGGTGCGAGGCCCATGGCGAGCGCTTGGTTGACGATCTCGCCAAGCAAGCTGCCTGCATCCACGCGCTTGAGCGTGTCGTTCCGGTAGAGGTTCTTGTGCACTGTTGCGAGGCCCAGGATCCGTTCCTGCAGACGGCGCAGCACACGGCTCGCATCTTCGGTTTTAGCCTGGCGGATCTGCATGTTCATGATCGACGAGATCAGTTGCAGATTGTTTTTCACCCGGTGATGCACTTCCTTGAGGAGGATGTTCTTTTCCCTCAAGCTGTCTTCCAAAGTTGCTTCGTCTTTCAGGATCGATTCGCCCATGTTGACAAAGGTGGCTTCGATTTCGACCAACTCGGCGGGCACGTCAGACCCAAGAGGGTTGCGCGGCAAACTTCGGTTGATCGCAAATCGCCGCATCGCGCGGCCCAGCTTGCGAATATGGCGGATGACGAGCCTATTGAGCGCCCAGAACGCCACGACCAGACTGGCGATCCACATCGCAATCGGCAAGAGCGTGCTAAGCCGGGAGGCCAAGGCGGGATTCAGCAAAGGCGTATTTTCAGGCCACACGGAAAGTGCGAAGACCGCGTTCGGCACGATTTCTTGCACTGTGTAGATGCGGGGAATGCCGTCGCGATTGCTGCTGGTGAAAACGATCGAGCCTGCTTGGGTGAGGAGCTTTAGCGCGATATCGGCTGGCGCTTCGGTTTCGGCAACGCCGTCGCCTTTTTCAGACGTAATGAGCGCGCCATCGCGGTTAAATGTCATGAGCGATATGGGCCGCTCAACGATCCCTTCTTCTTTGAACTGGGCGTAGGTTGACGCGGGAATTGACAAGGTCATGAACCCGATCACCTCGCCGTCCTCATATGCAGGCACGGTGATGTTGGTGACGCGCCTGCCGGAGGCGCGGCCATTTTCAATGGCGGTTACCCTGCGACGTGGGTTGTCGAGCGCGGCCTGCAACGCCTCGTGATCCGAAAAATCGACAGTTTGGCCGGTCGATGCGCAGCGCATGATGCCATCGCGGGAGATGAAACCGACCAAGGCGTAGCCGGGGTTTGCCTGCTGATAGGCTTCGAGAAAGAGGGTGCAAGCGGCCGGATCATTCCGAAAAAGCGTTATGGTGGAGGCCAAAGCCTCACCAGCGCTAAACGCTTCCTGCAAGATCCGCCGCTCTGCCGCAGACGCCTTTTCGGTGATCGCCAGCAGCGAAAGCTCAGCAGTTTCTCTGTTTTGCAGTGACAACTGCTGTGTCTGGCTGATGGCGAGCAGCCCAATGGGCAAAAGGGCCAAGGACAGGAAGAAGAGCACCCGAACTGCCAGGCCCCGAAAAAGGTTCCCGGAAAATAGACCAGACGTCATCGTTAAAAGGACGCCACCTTGGACGCAGAGATGACCGACATCGTCGCGTCATCGGTAATCTCCATGGGCTCATCCTCGTTTATGCCGAGGATCACGGCCAATTGCGCCCGCGCGCGGTTCGTGCGGCTTTTGATGGTGCCCAAGGCGACGCCGCACATCTCAGCAGCTTCCTCATAGGAAAAACCCGATGCACCGACCAGCAAAAGCGCCTCGCGTTGCTCGTCACTCAGTTGCGCCAGCGCAGCCCGAAACTCATTCATCTGAATGTGCCCATCATGCGCTGGTTTCTCGGCGAGGTTATCGCTGAGTACACCGTCAATGTCGGCAACCTCCCGCTTTGATTTGCGCCGGCTGGAATAATAGGTGTTCCGTAGGATTGTGAAGAGCCAGGCCCGCATGTTGGAGCCGTTGTCAAACTTGTCGATGTTGGTCCATGCTTTTACGAGCGTGTCTTGAACCATGTCGTCAGCAACGGCAGCATTGCGCGTAAGGGAAATAGCAAACGCTCGCATCGCGGGAAGGTGCTCGACCAGTTCATCCCGCGCATCGAGTTTCCTCATTCGTCTGCTTCCCGTGGGGCGTCTTGCGATTTGAGTTGCTCCAGCAAAACACGGAAGCGGTCGGGCACACCCTCTTCAAGCGTCTCGTCAAAAACCTTCCTCAGGTTTTCGTCAATCGACCTCAGCCGCTCATCTTTCCTACTCGTCGTCACACCTAGACCTCAAACCTGGGCAGGGGAAGAAACAAAATATTCCCTACTCGGGAACCAAACCTCTGTGATAGGTGTTTTGTTCCCTGAACTGCGAAAAAAAAGAGATTTTTGATGACTGAGCAACGCCAGCAGGGGAGCGTAAGCGACCAACTTGGGACCAATATTCCCTATCTCAGACGCTTCTCGCGTGCTGTTACGGGTTCTCAAAGCAGCGGCGATACGTTTGCCGCCGCAGCACTGGAAGCGATCCTGGCGGACCGCTCGGTGATCGATGAGGCGCAGATCAAGGTCAGTCTTTTCAAGGTTCTATATGGCATTTGGGCCAGTGCAGGCGCGCCCGTCGACCAGGATGAGAGCGGCGTACACGCCAAGGTGCAGGCCCGGTTATCAGGACTGACCAACAATAGCCGCGAAGCACTGCTGCTCTATACAATCGAAGGATTTTCATTTGCGGAGGTCGGAGAAATCATTGGGGTCAGTCAAGCAGAGGCAGAGCAATTGATCGAAGTGGCACGTCAGGAGATGGCGGACAGTGCGTCCGGGTCGGTGATGATCATTGAAGACGAAGCGATCATCGCTATGGACATCGAATCTATCGTTTCGGAGATGGGACACCGGGTGACGGGCATTGCGCGCACGCGCGATGAGGCGATCAAGCTCGCTGAGGTCGATGTGCCCAATCTGATCCTCGCCGATGTTCAACTAGCCGATAACTCTTCCGGCATTGATGCGGTGAACGATATCCTGCGATCGATGGGGACGCGCCCTGTGATTTTCATCACAGCCTTTCCAGAACGTCTGCTGACCGGCGACAAGCCCGAGCCCGCATTCCTCATCTCAAAGCCTTACTCTGTGGATCAGGTCGTCTCGGCCGTTTCACAAGCGATGTTTTTCTCCTCAACGGAAAGTTTGCACGCGTAAGCGGAAACGCCCTGGCGCGTCAGTCTTGACTGCCCGCCTTCAATCCGCGCTTTGCGCTAGTCTGGTGCCTGATACTCAGGCGCACACCGCCTTCGTGTCTGGGCAATTGTAGCTGGCTGAGAACCAACGGCCGCTGCACACAACCAGTGATTGCTGCTCCGCCCCCATTGCACAGGTTTTCTTACCAAAACCCTTGCTTTCTGCGCTCCCTTAGTATCGTGTGCCGTCACTGATTTGCCTCTGCGGTGCGGAGGTTTATCGTTCACAATCACCGATCTGGCCGGGAGGGTGCGTCCTACCACCGGCGCGCTGCCAGTCGGATCAACAAAAAGACTTTCAGTCGGGAGAAAATGATGGAACGTCGTAAATTTCTGAAAGGTGCCGCTCTGGGTGCCGGTGCTACAGCACTTGCCACACCGGCATTGGCGCAAAGCGGCAAGCAACTCACAATCGTATCCACTTGGCCACGGGATTTCCCAGGTCTGGGGACCTCCGCGCAGCGGTTGGCCGAGCGTATTTCTGTGCTGAGTGACGGTGCGTTCAACGTGGAGTATTTCGCCTCGGGCGAGCGGGTCGGCGCATTCGACAGCCTTGACGAAGTCGCATCCGGCAACAGCCAAGCGTACATCGCGGCGGACTACTACTGGGGCGGCAAGCACCCTGCCTACAACTACTTCACGTCTGTGCCCTTCGGCATGTCCACACCGGAATGGAACGCTTGGATCAAGTTCGCAGGCGGTCAAGAGCTTTGGGACGAGCTTTCAGCGGAGTTCGGGATCAAGTCTCTGGCGTGCGGTTCCACAGGGACCCAGGCGGGTGGCTGGTTCAACAAAGAGATGGAAAGCCCCGATGACTTCAAAGGGCTGAAAATGCGCATTCCAGGCCTGGGTGGCCAGGTCCTCACCAAGATGGGCGCGTCAACTGTTTCCCTGCCAGGCAGCCAAATCTACGAAAACCTGGTCTCCGGTGCAGTCGAAGCAACCGAGTGGGTTGGGCCTTACAATGATTACTTCATGAAGTTCTACGAAGCGGCGCAGTACTACTATACCGGCGGTGTGCATGAGCCAGGTGGCGGTCTTGCCTTCGGCATGAACCTTGATTTCTACAATAACCTGAGCGACTGGGAGCGTTCGGTCCTTGAAGCGGCATGTAACGAAGAGCACGCCGCGTCCCACGAGGAGCTTATCGCCCGCAACGGTGAGTACCTCGCGCGTCTGATCAATGATCATGGCGTGGAAGTGCGTGCGTTCAACGACGACATTTGGGACTCGTTTGGCGATGCATCCGCGGAGGTCTTTGAAGAGGTGCGTGATCACTCCGACCTGGCAAAGCGTGTTGACGATTCCTTTCAGGGCTTTCTGCGCGAGTCTGGCCTTTTCATGGCCAACTTCGAGGGCACCTTCATCAACCAGCGTAACCGCGTTCTGGGCTTGATCTAACGGTCGCTGAGACCTGAAATAGAGCGGGGCCGTCGGGCCCCGCTTTTGTACAAAACAGATATCTGCTCCCGCCTTGGTCGCGGTTGAGCATTGTCGACCAGGAGGCCTTCATGAGCACCGTAGACGAATTGGCCGCGGACGGGGACAGCGAGTTTGACCACACGAGGCCAGGCGACCCGGCACCGGTGACGCGGCTGTTTGGATGGGGCATGTTGGCGATCCTCGCTGCGTTCTTGATCAACAACGTCTTGATTGTTGGATGGGACTATCCCGGCGCTTTCGCTGTTTTCACCGGTTTTACGCTGCAGGCTCTTGTCAATCTTGTCATCTACCTCGTTTGTCTCTTGGCCGCTGCCTACTTTGTCCTGTCTGACCCCTACCGCTCGCTCAGGCGGGATGCGCTCGGCATTCATAGGTTTAATTCGTATGTGATCCGGGCGAGCTTTTGGGCGGTTTTGCTGTGTGGTTTTGCGGACGCTGCCATTGCATTGGGTCGCGTTGAAAGCCTTCTAGACGGCATCGTTGGCGAAGCAATGGCCAACAACCTTGGCCGTGCGCAATACGTGGGCCCCAACGTGCATGTCCCGCTGATCATCGCGGGCATGGTGATCGCACTTTTTTCGCGCACACTCGGCTTTCACTGGCTGGCGCTGCTCATCGTCTTGGCGGAGCTTGGCATCGTCATCTCGCGCTTCGTCTTCAGCTACGAGCAAGCTCTGATGGGTGACCTGGTGCGCTATTGGTACGCGGCGCTCTTCCTCTTTGCCTCCGCCTATACGTTGTTCGACGAGGGTCATGTGCGGGTGGATGTGCTCTATGCCGGGTTTGGCCCCACAACCAAGGGCTTTTTCAACGCCTGGGGATCCATCGTGTTGGGCATGACGACGGCCTGGGTGATCATCTGGATCGGTTTGAACGGCAAGACCTCGATCATCAACAGCCCGATCACGAATTTTGAGGTCACCCAGTCGGGCTCGACGGGTATGTATATCAAGTATCAGATGGCGGCTTTCCTCGGCATCTTTGCCATCACCATGTTGATCCAATTCGTAAGTTATTTTCTGGAATCAGTTGCTGATTGGCGAGATGAGCCTGGGCGGCGCACCGTCGCTCCACCGTCGCACTAAAGGGACGCTCAGTCATGGAACTCTTCTTTCTCGCCGTCCTCGTCCTGATCATGGCCACCGCGCTTGGCGTCGGCTACCCGGTTGCATTTGCTTTGCCCGGCGCTGCGATCATCACCATCGGTCTCGCCGCAGGGACGGGATATCTCTTTGAAGGCAACACAGATGCCTATTTTCACTCTGGCGGCCCGCAGCAGTGGCTGTCGGCGGGGGTCACCAACCTCCGAGGGGTCTATTGGGAGGTGGAGCGGGATACGCTGATTGCGATCCCGCTCTTTATTTTCATGGGGATCATGCTGCAGCGCTCAAAGATCGCCGAGGATCTTCTGGTGACCATGGCACAGCTTTTTGGCCCAGTGCCGGGCGGTTTGGGCATTTCGGTCGTTTTCGTGGGCGCGCTCCTTGCGGCGACAACCGGCATCGTCGGGGCGACGGTCGTGGCGATGGGTTTAATTTCTTTGCCCGCAATGCTGCGCAACAACTACTCGCCTTCGCTGGCAACGGGTACCATTGCCGCCTCAGGCACGCTGGGTCAGATCATCCCGCCCTCTATTGTTTTGATCATTCTGGCGGACCAACTGGCCTCGGCCACCGATCAGGCGAGCACCGCGCGCAAGGCTCTGCACAAGGAAGCCACGGGTGAGCTGTCGATGCCCTCGTCCTTTGATGTGGCCTCCACCTCAGCGGGTGAGATGTTTCTCGGCGCGCTCATTCCGGGCATCGTGCTTGTGCTTCTTTACATGGCCTACATCTTGGTATTCGCGCTGATCAATCCCAAGGCCGCCCCCGCGGTACGCATTGGCGGCAGGTTTGACGCTGCATTCTGGGGCAAGGTTGCGCTCACGCTGATCCCGCCTCTTGCGCTGATTTTCCTCGTGCTGGGCTCGATCCTCACAGGTGTGGCCACCGTGAACCAAGCCGGGGCCATCGGTGCGGCGGGCGCTTTGATCATGGCGGGATACCGTTTGAACGAAGGTGGGGGCCGATTGACCTTTGTGCCCGCCATCATGGCGCTCTTATCTTTGTGCGTTATCGGCTACGCGCTGGCGAATTATTCGATGAACCTCAAGAACGTCGCTACCGCACAGGACTGGCAGGGCATTCAGATCGGTCTGGTCGGCGTTTTCTTCCTGCTCGTCGCGCTTACCTGGAGTGGGATCCGCGTTTTGCGGATTGATCGCACATTGCACAGCGTGATGTTGGAGACGGCAAAGACGACCTCGCTGGTCTTCATCATTCTGTTGGGTGCCGCCATGCTCACCGCGGCCTTCCGCGCCTTTGGTGGTGAGGAATTGGTACGTGATTTCTTGAACGGGTTGCCAGGCGGGTTCTGGACCCAATTCGTGATCGTGATGGCCGTGATCTTTGTCCTGGGCTTCTTCCTCGACTTCATTGAGATCGCTGTGGTTGTGGTGCCGATTGTGGCACCGATCCTGCTCTCGGACCCGAGTGCGAACATCACCGCCGTTTGGCTTGGGGTTATGATTGGCCTCAACATTCAGACGTCGTTTTTGACGCCGCCCTTTGGGTTTGCGCTCTTCTATCTCAGAGGGGTCGCTCCGGCGGTGGTCAAAACCGTCTCGATGTACAAAGGCGTCATCGTATTTATCATGTTACAGCTTTCGTCTCTCGCGATCGTCGGGCTCTATCCACCGCTTGTGAACTACCTGCCGAACCGGGTGTCATTCCTGTCAGATACGGCGCCACCGCCGCGAAACCCAAAGCTGCAATATTGCGTCGAGAACTACGTAGGCGAGAAGCTGAACAGCGATGCGACGATTGCACAGGCGATTGACGATATCCAAAACCTTAACATCAGCGCTCTTCCTGACGATCTGCAAGACGATCTGCGCGAAGGTTTTGAGAGTGCGCCGACGGCGATTGGCTTGCTGCAGACCGCCTTTGAGGCCGAGGCCGCGGTCGATGCTGCGGCGGATGCCTACCGACCTCAGCAGGTTTTCGTGCGCAAGCTAGAGAAGGACATCCGCAAGCTCACCGAAGAGGCGGAGGAGTTGGACAAACGGATCGGCCGCATGCGCAGTGAAGATCTCGCCGAGGCGCGCGCCCGGTTGGAAGCCCGTCGCGATGAGATGCTTGCCGAAGCGGAGGCGCTTGAGAGTGAGATCCCAGACACATGGGAGGCAGCGAATGATGCCTTTGCGGAGCTGACCACCGCAGAGCAACGCGCGCGCACACAGTACCGCAGGCAGGCCGACACCGCCTGGAGCGGACCTGCTGAAATCCTCGCGGTGCTCGATTCCAACGAAGGCTTCGCAGCTTTGGAGACACGCTTGCGTGAGATGCGGGCCTTCATTGAGACAACGCCAGAGGCGGATGCGCATGAGACGGTGAACGAGTTGGCGCGCGCATTTGGAGATCTCGAAGGGGCGGGCGATGTCCAATCAGCGCTGTCGCAAGCTCGGCGTGCCTTGCGGGCGCGCACACCTGATCGCGAAAAGGCGCTTGAGGAGTATCAAGAGGCGTTGGCCGAATACGAGGCTCAGGTGGTCTGGCGGGCCGACGCCGAGGCTGCGCTGCGCGCGCCGCTCACACGTTACATGGCGAGCATTAAAGGCACCATCGGGATGCGCAGCCAAGACGATCTGACCCGCGAGCAAGGTCTGTTCCTTGCGCGGTGCAATGCAGAACATCGTGACATCTCTTTGAACTTCTAAACTTTTCTGGCTCCGTCTACGGGCGGGGCCATTAGCACGGTGGATGCGGGTCACATGGCGCTTTCAATCCGCACATGCTTTTGATCTGCAAATTACGTTACAAATTTCAATATTCCGCGCCCATTGCGTAACATTTCGTTTGCGTCATCATCCTGCCGCACCATATTATTGCGATGCAACCGGAGTGATTCATGGCCGCCTACATTTGTGATGCACAGCGAACGCCGATTGGCCGCTACGGCGGAGCCTTGGCCTCGGTTCGGGCTGACGATTTGGCGGCGCTGCCGATTAAGGCGCTGATGGCACGCAATCCGAATGTCGACTGGAGTGCGCTCGACGACGTCGTCCTTGGCTGTGCAAACCAAGCAGGTGAAGACAATCGCAACGTCGCGCGCATGGCGGCGCTCCTGGCTGGACTGCCGGTTGACGTGCCAGGCATGACGCTCAACCGTCTTTGTGCCTCAGGTATGGATGCGGTCGGCACCGTGGCGCAGGCGATCCGCGCAGGCGACATGGATCTGGCAATTGCCGGCGGCGTTGAAAGCATGACCCGCGCGCCTTTTGTAATGCCAAAGGCACAGACGGCGTTCGCGCGGGGAAATACCGTCTACGACACGACGATTGGATGGCGCTTTGTGAACCCCGCGCTCAAGGCACAATACGGCACTGATTCAATGCCTGAGACGGCGGATAACGTGGCCGAAGAATATCAGGTTAGCCGCGCGGATCAGGACGCTTTTGCGCAGCGCAGCCAGGCGCGTTGGGCGGCAGCTAACGCATCGGGTGCCTTCGATGACGAGATCACCGCGGTATCGGTTCCACAGCGCAAGGGCGACCCTGTGCATGTGACGCGAGATGAGCATCCGCGGCCGGATACGGATGTGGCAAAGCTCGCCAAGTTGCAGGGGATCAATGGGCCAGAGCGCAGCGTGACGGCGGGCAATGCCTCCGGCGTGAATGATGGTGCGGCAGCACTGCTGCTTGCTTCAGACGCGGGAGTAGCAGAGCACGGGCTGACGCCGATTGCGAAGGTGCTGGGCATCTCCGCAGCCGGCGTCGCACCGCGCGTTATGGGCATCGGCCCGGTCCCCGCTTGTCAAAAGGTTCTGGCGCGTGCCGGGCTCACCATCGAAGACATGGATGTGATTGAGTTGAATGAGGCTTTCGCGAGCCAGGGCCTCGCCACGTTGCGGGCTTTGGGCGTGCCAGATGATGCGCCGCATGTGAATGCCAACGGCGGGGCCATTGCGATCGGTCATCCGCTCGGCATGTCGGGCGCGCGCCTTGTGATGACCGCGGCCCTTGAGTTGAAACGTAAAGAAGGCCGCTATGCACTTTGTACGATGTGCGTCGGCGTGGGTCAGGGCGTTGCCCTGATCCTTGAGTGCGCATGAGCGATTAGGCCAGACGAGGAAGGACGCAAAAGATGTATGCACAGATGATCAAGTCCGAAGCGTCGGAGGAGGATCCCGAGGCGCTGTCGGCCTTTCAGGCAAAGATTGATGCCGGCATCAAAATCGAGCCCAAGGATTGGATGCCCGAAGGTTACCGACAGACCCTGATCCGCCAGATCGGTCAGCACGCACATTCCGAGATTGTGGGCCAGCTTCCTGAGGGGAACTGGATCACGCGGGCACCTACGCTGGAGCGTAAAGCGATCCTCTTGGCCAAGGTGCAGGATGAGGCGGGCCATGGCCTCTATCTCTACTGTGCGGCCGAGACTTTGGGGGTGACCCGCGATCAACTGACCCGCGATCTGCTGTCTGGGAAGATGAAGTATTCGTCGATCTTCAATTACCCCACGCTCACTTGGGCGGACATGGGTGCGGTTGGCTGGCTGGTCGATGGGGCCGCAATCATGAACCAAGTGCCGCTGCAGCGGACGTCATATGGGCCCTACGCGCGCGCGATGGTCCGCATCTGTAAGGAGGAATCTTTCCACCAGCGGCAGGGTTTTGACATCATGATGAAGATGGCCCAGGGCACCGCCGCGCAGCGCCGAATGGCCCAGGATGCGCTCAACCGCTTGTGGTTTCCCGCGCTGATGATGTTCGGCCCATCGGATGCAGAATCGGTACACTCAGCGCAGTCCATGCGATGGAAGATCAAAATGAATTCCAACGACGAATTGCGGCAGAAGTTTGTCGATCAGACTGTGCCTCAGGCCGAATATCTTGGCCTCAGCGTGCCTGATCCTGATTTGGTCTGGAACGAAGAGCGCGGGCATTTCGACTTCACAGAGCCGGATTGGGCGGAGTTTTTCCAAGTGCTCAAAGGGAATGGCCCCTGCAACACTGAAAGGTTGGCAGCGCGCAACAAGGCCTGGGACGATGGCGCATGGGTGCGCGAGGGCTTGTTGGCGCATGCCGCAAAGAAAAAGAGCGCCAAGATTGCGGCAGAATAGCTGAATGTGCTGGTAGGGCTTCGGCGCGCATCCCACCTGACGCCACGCCTGGCCCCGGAAAGGAGAACGCAAATGACAGTGTCGGACGAATGGCCACTGTGGGAGATCTTTATCCGGGGGCAGCATGGGCTGAGCCACCGGCATGTGGGGTCGTTGCATGCTGCCGATGCTGAGATGGCGATCAAAAACGCGCGCGACGTCTATACGCGTCGCAATGAAGGCGTCAGCATATGGGTCGTGCAAGCCGCGCAGATCTCAGCCTCCTCGCCCGAAGAAAAAGGGGCGCTTTATGAGCCTGCGAACGACAAGGTTTACCGTCATCCCACGTTTTTTGACATTCCAGACGACGTAGGTGCGATGTGAGCGGCGTCTTGTTCGAATTCTGCTGCCGCATGGGCGACAACACGCTTGTACTGGGTCACCGGCTGTCTGAGTGGTGCGGACATGCGCCGGTCCTCGAAGAGGACATCGCGCTGGCGAACACGGCGCTGGATCTCATCGGACAGACACAACTGTGGCTCGGATTGGCGGGTGAAGTAGAGGGCGCGGACAGGGATGCAGACCGCTTGGCGTTTCACCGCGATGTTTGGGATTTCCGCAATGTATTGTTGGTAGAACAGCCCAACGCCGACTTCGGTCGGACGATCATGCGTCAGTATCTTTTTGATCTGTGGCATCTCAGCGCTTTGCAGGCGCTGCGGACATCATCCCATGAGACCATTGCCGCTATAGCCGAAAAGTCGGTGAAGGAGGTCACCTACCACCTCGAACGCTCCCGCGATCTTGTGATCGGGCTTGGCGATGGTACATCTGAGAGCAACAGGCGTATGCAGGCCGCGCTGGATCACCTTTATCCATATGTCGGCGAGATGTTTGCGAGCGATATTGCCGATCACGAGTTGGTTTCTCAGGGGGTCGGATTTGAGCCTTCGGCATTGCGCAGCGGCTACGACGAGGAATTGGACGTCGTCCTGCAAGCGGCCAATCTGCAAAAACCCAATGACACATTCGCACATCAAGGCGGGCGAACGGGCGCGCAGCACAGCGAACATCTGGGCCATATGCTGGCGCAGATGCAATGGCTGCAACGTGCCTATCCGGATGCAACATGGTAAGACCTGCGCCCGCACCCGTGCCCGGCGTGCCATTGGCGCGCCATCCCCGCGATGAGCGACCGGCACCGCGCCGGGAAGCGAAGAGCCCGCCGCAAAAGCCGTCGATCGATACTGTTTGGGGTTGGCTCTCGACGGTGCCTGATCCCGAGATCCCGGTCGTCTCATTGACCGATCTGGGCATTATCCGCGATGTAGCCTGGGTGGGCGATACACTTGAAGTCACGGTGACCCCCACCTATTCGGGCTGCCCTGCTACGCGGGTGATCAGCCTAGACATTGAGACGGCACTGCGCGCGCGGGGCATCACCAAGCTCTCTTTCAAGCAAAGATTGAGCCCCGCCTGGACCACCGACTGGCTGACAAAGGCAGCGCGCGAGAAGCTCACGGCCTACGGCATCGCTCCGCCGCGTCCGGCTGGTGGACCGGCGCACTGTCCGCGGTGCGGTTCGAGAGACGTCGAAAAGGTCAGTCAGTTTGGCTCAACTCCCTGCAAGGCGCAGTGGAGATGTCAAAGTTGCCTTGAACCCTTCGACTACTTTAAGTGCATCTGACGGTCTGATGAGCGCGTTTCTCCCCCTGACCGTCACGGATATCCAGCATACAATACGCGATGCCGTGGTCCTCACGCTCGCGCCTGATGATCCCGAGGCTTTTCGGTTTCAGCAGGGCCAATATCTGACGTTCAAACATGAATTTGAGGGGGTTGAACTGCGGCGGAACTATTCGATTTGCGCGGGTTTGGATGACAACGCCTTGCAGGTCGGGATCAAACGCGTCAACGGCGGTGCCTTTTCCACCTTCGCCAACGAAGATCTCGCAATTGGCGACAGACTACAGGCAACGCCGCCCCAGGGCACGTTTTTCACCACGCTCGAGCCCATTGCGGCCAAGAATTACATCGGATTTGCTGGCGGCTCTGGCATCACACCGGTTCTTTCGATCCTAAAGACTGTTTTGACGCGCGAGCCGCAGAGCACGTTCACGCTTGTCTACGCCAACCGGGCGGTGAACACGATCATGTTCCGCGAAGAGCTTGAGGACCTGAAAAATCGCAATATGGGTCGGCTTAAGATCATTCACATGCTGGAGGCGGGCCAAGACATTCCGCTTTTTACAGGGCGCGTGGATGCGGAAAAATGCGCCGCGCTCTTTCGGCACTGGATCAACGTAAAGACCATCGACACGGCCTTCATCTGCGGGCCTGAACCGATGATGTTGGCCATTGTGGACAGTCTCAAAGCGCATGGGCTCAGTGCCGATAAGATCAAGTTTGAGCTTTTTAGCGAAAGCCAGCAGGGCAGGATCGCCCGCCAGAGCCGCCAGGCGCAATCAGCGGGAAAGAGTGACACGGCGCTGACGGTGATTTTGGACGGGGCCGAGCGGGCGTTTGAGATGTCAAAGGGCCAAAGCGTGCTGGACGCCGCGCTTGCCAACGGTCAGGATGCGCCGCATGCCTGCAAGGCCGGGGTCTGTTCCACCTGCATTTGCCGGGTTGTGGAGGGGGAGGTGGAGATGATCGCCAATCATGCGCTTGAAGACGATGAAGTTGCGCGGGGCTACGTACTATCTTGCCAGTCCTATCCGCTAACAGATCGGCTCGTCGTGGACTTCGACACACATTAGGGGTGCGCACATGCTTGATGTCTGCAGTTTCATTGCAGGGCAGTGGGTGCCTCCGGACAGCGCGGCGCGGCCCATTGAAAGTGCCATCACCGGCGCGATCATCGCGCAAGCTGGCCGGGGATCGCTGGATCATGGGGGCGCGCTGGCCTATGCGCGCGACGTGGGCGGCCCTGCGCTGCGAGGCATGTCCTTTCATGACCGCGCGCGTCTGCTGAAGGCGGTCGCGCTCTGTCTCCAGGAGCGCAAAGAGGTGCTTTACGAGCTCAGTTATGACACCGGGGCCACGCTGAAAGATCACAAGATCGATGTGGATGGCGGCATTGGCACGATGCTCGTTTACGCCGCAAAGGGGCGACGGGAGATGCCGGATGCGCAGGTTTATCTCGACGGCCCGCCCGAGGCTCTTGGCCGGGACGGTACCTTTCACGGCCGCCATATCTGTACCCCGCTTCAGGGGTTGGCATTGCACATCAATGCCTTCAACTTTCCCGTCTGGGGCATGTTGGAGAAACTTGCCCCAACCTTGCTCGCAGGCGTGCCCGCCATCGTGAAACCTGCCACTGCCACGTCCTACGTGACCGAAGCTTGCGTGCGCATGATTTTGGACAGCGGTTTGCTGCCCCCCGGGGCGCTGCAACTGGTCAGCGGCGGGTTGGGAGACCTCTTGGCGCATTTGGACTGCCAAGATGCGGTGGCTTTCACAGGATCTGCTGACACCGCGATGAAGCTGCGCGCAACCCCAAATCTGATCTCGCAATCGGTGCGATTTTCGGCTGAGCAGGACAGTTTGAACGCGAGTGTCCTTGGTCCTGACGCGGTGAACGGGACATCGGAGTTTGATCTTTTTGTCAAAGAAGTGCGCCATGAGATGACGGTGAAAGCGGGGCAGAAGTGCACCGCCGTGCGCCGCATTCTGGTGCCGGAGGCGCAGCTCGACGGGCTCATCGCCGCCCTATCGGGCGCTCTGTCGCAGACAGTCATCGGTGATCCGCGTCGATCTGAAACGTCAATGGGCGCGCTTGTGTCTGGCGCGCAGAAGCGGGACGTTCTGGCAAAGATGGGCCTTATCGCGTCAGAAGCTGAGCGGGTTTTTGGCGACCCAGAGAGTTTTGAGGTTGTGGGTGCTGAGAGGGATCAGGGGGCCTTCGTGCCCCCGATCTTGTATCACTGCCCTGCCCCAGATCAGGCAGCGCATTTGCACGCGGTTGAGGCTTTCGGCCCGGTGGCGACGGTCATGCCTTACCGCGATGTGGATCACGCTGTGGCGCTTTTGAACAAGGGCAAAGGCTCTCTCGTGGCATCTGTGATCACGCATGATCCCGAGGTTGCCCGCGCCGTTACACTTGGCAGTGCTGCGTTTCACGGGCGGCTTTACTTTAACAACCGCGTGTCAATGTCTGAGGCGACAGGGCACGGCGCACCGGTGCCGCATATGGTGCATGGCGGGCCCGGGCGTGCGGGCGGCGGTGAAGAGTTGGGCGGCATTCGCGGGGTTATGCATTATATGCAACGCACCGCGGTGCAGGGCAGCCCGGAGATTTTAAGCGCCATCAGCGATCAGTGGGTGCCGGGCGCGCCCGAGATTACTGGCCGCGCGCATCCCTTCACTCGCAATTTCTCGCGCCTTGAGCTTGGTGAGACGTTTCACTCACCCTCCCGCGAGATCACCCTGCAAGACATTGAGACATTCGCGCATTTCACCGGTGATACATTTTACGCGCACATGGATGACGAGGCCGCGCGCGCGAACCCCTTTTTTCCGGGGCGCGTGGCGCATGGCTATCTTCTGCTGAGCTTCGCGGCGGGCCTTTTTGTGCAGCCAGACCCCGGGCCGGTTCTGGCCAATACCGGTTTGGATAACCTGCGGTTTATGGCCCCGGTCGCTGCGGGTGAGCGCATTCGTGTGAGGCTGACCGTTAAGCAAAAGACGCCGCGCAATGCGGAATATGGTGAAGTGCGCTGGCACGTGACTTTGTTCACCGGCACGGATGCCATTGCAGCTGAATATGAGCTGCTGACGATGAATGCCGTCTGACACCTTCATGGCACAGACCGCAGATCTGCGCGCGCTTGGCGGCCAGCGCGTCTGGTCATTGATGGTGAGCCTCCTTGGAGATCTCGCGCGCGATCCAGGCGACGCCATTGACGGCCCTCTGCTGACCCGGATGATGCAAAGCCTGGACATAAAACCGGAGGCGACGCGTGTCGCGCTGCACCGGCTGCGCAAGGACGATTGGATCGCATCCCATAAGCGCGGCCGTATATCTGAGCACAGCCTCACTGCGCATGGTCGCGCGGTGTCGGCGCAGGCCAGCACATACATCTACGCAGATCCTCGGGGCGCGGCGGCGGATTGGCAGTTGGTTTTGCTGGCACCGGACGCGGCTCATGACCGGGCGGATTTGACTCAACGTGGATTCACCCCGCTCACGACACGCATTTTTGCCGGTGCTGGATCAGCGGTGCCGCCGCAAGGCGCTCTCGCGCTGCAGGCCGCTTCTGCCCCGGGATGGCTGAAAGCGGAACTGCTCCCAACGGCGCAGCGGAGCGCTTTTGCAGCATTGCTCACGACGCTAGAAGCTGTGTCCGAAGCGCTTTTGACATCGCCGCCGCAATCGTCGCTGCACCGCGCCGTGCTCCGATGCTTGATCGTGCACAATTGGCGGCGGCTGGTGCTGCGCTATCCGGCTCTGCCGGAACCGCTCGTTGACAAGAATGGTCCGGCGCATCGGTGCCACCTCTTGGTGTGGGATCTTTTGAAGCGCTATCCGCGGCCGCAGTTGTCCGACTTGTGAAGGCGCATCCATCCTGCTTTCATGAAGGCGGCAGCGGTAAAGATCGCCTAATTCGAAAGCCCGCGGCCCGTAAGACGAAAGACGGAGATGGACCGTGATCAGAGAGACGTCGTCCAACCCGGGCCTGTGCGCTGCCATGATGCCGTGTCGCTCTGGGATTTTTGATGTGAGGTTACCAGCATGATGGGGCCGCTCACCTCCCTCAAGGTTCTGGAGTTCTCTGGTATCGGCCCTGCGCCTCTGGCCGGGCAATTGCTGGCAGATCTCGGGGCTGATGTGATCACGGTGGACCGCGCGACGGCCCCAGTGGATCCGGCAGAGGTTTTGCGTCGCGGCAAGCGGTCTGTGGTCTTGGATTTGAAGACGCCGCACGGTCTTGAGGCCGCACGTCGTCTCGCCTCACGCAGCGATGTCTTGATCGAAGGGTTTCGGCCTGGCGTGATGGAGCGTCTGGGGATGGGCCCTGCGGCATGTCATGACACGCTCATTTACGCGCGCATGACCGGTTGGGGCCAGACAGGGCCGCTTGCTCAAGTGGCGGGACACGACATCACCTATCTGGCGCTGACGGGCGCGCTGCATGCGATGGGAGAGGCCGGTCGCCCGCCAGTGCCGCCGATGAACTTGGTGGCCGATTACGGCGGCGGCACGATGTTTCTGATCATGGGCATTCTCGCTGCGGTGATCGAGCGGGGCATAACGGGCAAGGGCCAAGTGGTGGATGCCGCCATGGTAGACGGGGTGCCCGCGATGATGGGACTGATCCACACGATGCTGGCGCGCGGCACATGGTCGGAAGATCGCGCATCCAATTGGCTGGACGGGGCCGCGCCGTTTTATCGCTGCTACACATGTGCGGATGCCAAATTTGTGGCGGTGGGCGCTTTGGAGCCTCAGTTTTATGCCCTGTTGATCGAGGGGCTTGGGCTGCCAAGCAGTCTGTGCGCGCGCCAAAATGACCGCACGACCTGGCCCGCGCGCACAGCCGAATTCGCGCGGATCTTCGCAAGCGAGAGCCGCGATCATTGGGCCAAGCTCTTTGACGGTACAGATGCCTGCGTAGCACCCGTTCTCACCTTTCAAGAGGCCGCCGCCCATCCGCATGTTGTCGCGCGTGGCACTCTCGTGTCGCCAGGCGGGATACCGCAGGCAGGACGCGCACCGCGTTTTTCCACATCGCCGCAGCCGGAACCGGCGCCTCCCCGCGCCATTGGCGCGGATACTGATGACATTTTGCGCGCGCTTGGGATGGAGGTCAGCGGCACTTGATTTTCCGATGTTATCACCCGGGACGATCCGCTATTTTGGCCGCATGAAAGACGATGTCAGTTTTAGGGTGGAAGATGCGGCACTGGAGGACATCATCGTCTGTCCAAACTGCGATGCTGCCTTTCACCTGAAGATCCCCAAAAAGGGCGAGCGTGCCGCTTGCCAACGCTGCCACACCACATTGATTGCCCCGCGGGCAAACGCGGGCCTGCATATCATTGCTGTGGCCCTCGCCGTGCTGTTTTTGATCATCGGCGCGGCTGTGTTCCCGTTTCTCACGATTGATGCCGCGGGCGCGCGCAATGCGGTTTCGATCTTGGATGCCGCCCTCGCCTTCTCCGGGGGACCAATGATTTTTCTGTCGCTTGCGACGGCCGCGCTCATCATCGTTGTGCCGCTCATGCGGGCCCTGCTGACGCTCTACGTTTTGGTCCCTATCGTTCTGGACCGACCCGCGGCGCGCCATGCAATCCGCGCCTTTCGCCTGTCCGAGGCGCTCAAACCCTGGTCCATGGCTGAGATCTTTGCCATCGGGTGTGCCGTGGCATTGGTAAAGATCACCGATATGGCAAACGTCGCCTTTGGCCCTGCGTTTTGGATGTTCGGTGCTTTGGTCGTCTTGGTCGTAGCCCAAGATACGTTTATGGATAAATGGTCTGTATGGTATCGTCTGGAACACCCGAAAAAATCGTAAGCGCGCGCGAGCTTGGCATCGTCGCCTGCCGGCGATGCACCAAGGCATGGCCTGTGGGAACGCCGACCTGCGCCCGCTGCGGGAACAAGCTGGTGTCACGCGCGCCCGATAGTCTGCAGAAGGTCTGGGCCTACTGGATCGTGGGGTTCATGTGCTACATTCCTGCCAACACCTATCCGATGTTGCATACCAAGACGCTTGTTCAATCGGATGAGAGCACGATCATCGGCGGCGCGGTTGAGATCGCGCATTATGGCAGTTACGGCGTAGCCGCGATCATTTTGGTGGCCTCCGTTGTCATCCCCTTGGCCAAATTCTGGGCCGTGGCCTATCTCGCGCTCAGCGTGAAGGCGGGACGGCGTTTGTCCAATGCCCGCCGTCAGTTGATGTATGAGATCGTTGAATACATTGGGCGATGGTCGATGATCGATATCTTTGTGGTTGCCATCCTCTCGGCACTTGTGCAACTGAGGTCTCTAGCAACGATTGAGCCTGGCGCGGCTGCCATATTTTTTGCCCTGTCAGTGATTTTTACGATGCTATCAGCGCAGGCCTTTGACTCCCGCTTGATCTGGGATGTGAAGGCTGAGGATGGGGGTTCGCGCGCGGCATGACACAAGAGCTGCCAGAGGTATCGGTCTCGCCGGTGCGCAAAGTGTTTTTGAGCGGTGTGTCCGTTGTGTGGATCATCCCGCTCTTGGCGCTTGTGGCCGCGCTTTTCATCGCTTGGCAAAGCTATAATGCCCGCGGGCCGCTGATCACGGTGGTTTTTGAAGAAGGGGCCGGGATCAAGGCAGGCGAGACGGAGCTCAAGTTCCGCGACGTGACCGTGGGCGTCGTGGAAAAAGTCGGGTTCACGTCAGATTTGGGCAGCGTTACGGCGGAGATCCGGGTGAACAAGGATGTCGCCCCCTTCATCGATACCGGTGCCATTTTTTGGATCGTCCAGCCGGAGGTCACCGCACAGGGGATTACAGGCCTCAGCACAGTTTTGAGCGGGGTCTACATCGAAGGGTCTTGGGATGACCAGGCGGGCAATGTGCCCGAGCGCTTTACCGGGGCAACGCAGGCACCGCTCATCCGGCCTGGTCGCGGTGGGCTAGAGATTGCCTTTCGCACGACGGCCAACGGGCAGTTGACAGACAATGCGCCAATCCTCTTCCGCGGCATCGAAGTGGGCCGTGTCGGTCGCGCAAACATCGCGCCCCGCGGTAACTTCGCGATCGTTGAGGCCCTGATCTATGAAGAGCATCGCGGGCTCATCAACGATGCAACGCGGTTTTGGGATACATCGGGCTTTAGTGTGCGCATTGGGCCGGCTGGTGCTGAAATCGACTTTTCCTCGCTTGCAACGCTCGTGGGTGGCGGCATCACCTTTGACACCTTCGTGTCAGGGGGGGGCCGCGTGCAAGATGGGACAATTTTTGAGGTCTTCCCAGACCGTGAGGCGGCGCGCAATTCGGTTTTCAATGCCTCAGAAGTGGAGCCGCTGGACCTGAGTATTATCTTTGATGAGAACATTGCCGGGTTGACCGTTGGCGCGCCGGTGGAGCTGGGCGGGCTGAGCATCGGGCAGGTCGACGCGATCAATGGGATCGCTGATTTCGACCAGTTCGGGGACAGCCGCGTGCGCCTGAATGCAAGCGTTTCAATCCAGCCTGCGCGGCTTGGCCTGCAAGGGGATGTGACGGCTGCGGCGGCTTTGACTTTCTTGCAGACCCGTGTGTCGGAAGGGTTGCGTGCGCGGTTGGCGTCTGCCGGGCTTTTGGCCGGAGGATTGAAGGTCGAAATGTTGATGGTACCAGATGCGCTGCCTGCTGCGCTGGTTGAGGGCGCGCAGGGTCGACCGGTGATGCCGGTCACGGAAAACGAACTCTCTGATGCCGCTGCGACAGTTGAAGGTGTGTTCACCCGGATCAACAATTTGCCCATTGAGGAGTTACTGAACTCGGCGATAAACTTTCTCAACTCGGCCGATGCATTTGTCTCCAGCGAGGATCTGCGCGCGACACCTGCCGATGTGCGGGCGCTCTTGGCGGATGTGCAGGGGCTTGTCACCTCAGACGACATTCAGAACATTCCCGTCTCGGTGAATTCGACTTTGTCGCGCATTGATGCGTTGGTTGCGGAACTGGAAACCCAGGAACTCGCGGCACGGTTGGGCACGGTTTTGGATACCGCAGGCCAGGCTGCGCAGGCGGTGGAAACATCTGTTGCAGGCGTGCCGGCATTGATCGCGCAGATTGAGGCCGTGGCGGCAAAGGCAGAGAGTCTCGCGGTTGAAGACCTCATTGCCGAACTGACAACGCTTTCAAACTCGGCTAACACGCTGCTTGCCGCGGAAGATACAGTGGCCCTGCCCAGTGATCTGCGTGAGGCGCTTGGGGGTCTCGACACGCTTTTGACCGAGTTGCGCGGCTATCTCGGCTCTGAGGTTGTGCAATCGATCCCGGTCACGCTGAACAATACGCTCAAGCAAGTGGAGGCCCTGGTTGGGCAGCTTGAGACAGAGCGTGTCATCGCACGCCTTGGTGTTACCCTCGACAGTGCGGCAGAGGCGGCGCGGGCGGTCGAGGGGTCGGTTGCCGGGGTGCCCGGATTGGTCAAGGAGATTGAGGCGGTTGCAGCCAAGGCCAATAGCCTTGAAGTTGAGGTGCTGGTGACAGAGTTGGCCGCGCTGACAAGATCTGCGGACGCGGTCATCGCGTCTGAGGATGCCGTGGCACTCCCGGGTTCCCTGAAGCGGGCTTTGGATGAGGTGAACTTTACCTTGCAAGAGTTGCGGGAGGGAGGTGCGGTGGCAAACATCAATGAGACCTTGGCTTCCGCGCGCAATGCGGCCGACACCATTTCGGTGACGGCCCAGGATTTGCCCGGCATCGTTGAGCGACTGACCGGCCTTTTTGCGCAAGCGAGCCGGACGATTGAGGGCTACAACAGAGGTGAGCAGTTGAGCCGGACGGCGGACGCCACGCTCAGAGATATTCAAAAGGCAGCGGATGCGCTGGCCTCGCTGGCCAAAACCATTGAACGTAACCCCAATTCGCTGCTCATAGGACGTTAAATTATGAATTTCGCTGCCCGCGCGTTTTGCGCACTGACAGTCCTTGTCCTGTTTGGCTGCGCCTCCCCCGAACGCTTTGCAGTATCTGCACCAGAGATCGGAGAGCGGCAGCGGATCGCCTTTGCCTCGGTGGAGGTGAAAGACGTGTCTTTGCCAAGCTACGCGTCCTCTGATGAAATCACGCTGCAAGAAGTGGATGGGACGCTGGTGAGTTCGGGGGACGTGCTTTGGGCTGATGCGCCAGAGCGCGCAATCTCTCTGGAGATCAGCGGCAACCTTGCGCGCATGACGGGCCGCCGCGTGGCATCGGAGCCCTGGCCGTTCGAAGCTTTTCCAGATGCGCGGCTCGAGGTACGTTTTGTGGATCTTCTGGCCAGCGCGGACGGAATTTACCGCACCAGCGGTCAGTACTTTGTCGGTGTGCCCGACGGGGGGCGGGAGCGTTCGGGGCTCTTTGATCTTGCCGTTACTTTTGATGCAACCGCAGGACCCGGGGCCTTGGCCGCTGCGCGCGGGCAGTTGATCCTGGATCTGTCACGCTTTATCGCGCGCAACGGGTTGCGGTGAAGAACGCTGCCCTCTCTCTATAGGGCCCGGCCCATCACCGCGCAAAAGCGGCGGGCAAAGGCTGCCGGATCGCTCGGTGTTTCCCCCTCCACGATCCGCGCTTGATCAAAAAGCAGGTGCGCGGCGTCTTCTAAGACCTCATCAGCCCCTTGCTTGGCCCGTTCAGCGAGCTTTGTGATAATCTCGTGCTTTGGGTTCAGTTCAAGCACACGCGGCATGCCTTCTTGCAGCTGGCCGTGGCGCTTGAGCAGCCGTTCCAGGTTCACGTCCATATCGCCATCATCGGCGATAAGGCAAACGGGACTGTCCGTGAGGCGTTTGGAGGGCCGGACGTCTTTGACCGTCTCGCCAAGTTCTGCCTTGATCGCCGCGATGAGAGAGGAAAGGTCAGCCTCTTGCGTCTCTTTCTCTTCAGCTTCAGCGTCGTCTGACTTGATCTGATCGAGATCGGCTGCCCCGCGGGTGATGGATTTGAGCGGTTTGCCGTCAAATTCGGTGATGTGCTGCAGCCAAAACTCGTCAACGTGGTCTGAAAGCAGCAAGACCTCCACACCTTTGGCGCGGAACCCTTCGAGGTGGGGCGATTGCGCAAGTTTGGCGGCATCCTCTCCCCCGATGTAGAAGATCGCCTCCTGCCCCTCCTTCATCCGTTCCTTGTAATCGGCGAGACTTGTGAGAGCCTCCGCACCGGTTGAGGCGAACCGGCAAATCTCAAGGATCCGGTCGCGCAAGGACGGATCCTCGACGAGGCCTTCCTTCAGAACGGCACCGAAATTCCCCCAGAATTTTGCGTATTCCTCGGGTTCTTTCATAGCGCGTTTCTTCAGCTCGCCGAGCACTTTCTTAGTCACCTGGCCCTTGATCTTGGCCAGCTTTGGATCGGTCTGCAGCATCTCACGCGAGACGTTGAGCGACAGATCCTGGCTGTCCACCACACCGCGCAGAAAACGTAGATAGGTGGGGATCAGGTCTTTGGTTGTCTCTGAGATAAAGACGCGGTTCACAAAGAGCTTCACGTGGCTCTTGCGCTCTGCATCAAAGAGGTCAAAAGGCTGCGAGGTGGGGATAAACAGCAGGCTGGTGTGGTTGAGCGTGCCTTCAACCTTGTTGTGGATCACCTGCCAAGGCGCGTCAAAGGCATGCGACGTATGGCGGTAGAACTCAGCGTATTGATCTTCGGTGATGTCTTTTGCGGGGCGGGTCCAGAGGGCCTGGGCGGCATTGAGCGTCTCATCCCCCAGCTTAACCGGAAAGCTGATGTGCTCGGAATAGGTTTTGATGATGTGGCGGATCCGGGCCTCTTCGGCGAATTCCTTGGCGTCTTTCTTGAGGTGAACTGTGACAGTTGTGCCCACGCCTTCGCGAGTTGCAGGTTCGATGCTAAAGGAGCCTTTGCCATCGGAAGACCAGAGCCAAGCATCGGCCGCGCCCGCTTTGCGCGTTGTCACGTCCACTTTCGTGGCCACCATGAAAGCTGAGTAAAAACCGACCCCAAATTGGCCAATAAGCCCAGGGGCGTCTTTCTCGTCCGCTTTCAGCGCTTCAATGAAAGCCCCGGTGCCGGACTTGGCGATGGTCCCCAGCGTCTCAAGCAGATCCGGATGGTCCATGCCGATGCCATTGTCCGCGATCGACAGGGTTTTGGCCTTTGCATCGAGGCTCAGCGTGATCGCGAGATCCTCGCTGGTGCCAAGGCTGGCGTCGGTCAGGGCGGCGTATCGGCGTTTGTCGCAGGCGTCAGAGGCGTTTGAGACCAGTTCGCGCAGAAACACTTCTCGGTTGGAGTAGAGGGAGCCTGCCACAATCTCCAACAGTTGACCGACTTCGGTCTGAAAAGAAAACGTCTCTTTCTCTGCGGTCTCTGCCATGGGGCCCTCCTGATTGCGCTGCACGGCGCTGATTTAAGGAAGACCCGGAGAAGTTTCAACGCGGGATAGAGTTCTCGTTCGATCGGACGTGGGGAGCCACTAGAAGTCGAGGTTCTCCACGCTCAACGCGTTCTGCTGGATAAAAGCACGGCGGGGTTCAACGACGTCACCCATCAGCTTGGTGAAAAGATCGTCGGCCTCCGCCATATCCTCAACCCTGACTTGCAGCAGCGTGCGGGCGTCTGGATCCAGCGTGGTTTCCCAAAGCTGATCAGGGTTCATCTCGCCCAAACCCTTGTAGCGTTGCAGGGACAGGCCTTTTTCCCCTTCTGCTAGGATTGCATCGAGGAGGTTCAGCGGCCCGTGGATCAATTGATTGCGGTCTTTGCGGATCAGCGTTGCGGGCAGGTTGTAGACGTCCTGCAAATGCTCCGTGAAGCTCCCGGATTTGCGTGCCTCACCAGAACGCAGCATTTTGCCGTCCAGCGTGCGCACCTCTTCCACACCGCGCAGCATGCGCGCCAGGCGGATGCCCTTGTCTTGCGTGATGCGCCCTTGCCATCCGCGTTCGTACTCCAGCGCGATGAGATCGAGCCGGGCCGCCACCTTATCCGCCACGCCTTGCAAGTCCCTGTCCACCGCGCCGGGAACGAATGCCCCCGCAATGGCGGCCTGTTCCAGGATGTGGCGGGCATAATGCGTGGGGAAGGCTTCCAGCACGCGGCGCATTTGACGGGCCAGGTCCACCACCCGTGCCAAATCGGCACCGGTAATCTCTTCGCCGTTGCCCTGTCGCAACATGGTGCCCTCAACGCCTTGGGCGATGAGATAGTCATCCATCGCCGCCTGGTCCTTGAGATAGACCTCCGACTTGCCGCGCGACACTTTGTAAAGCGGGGGCTGCGCGATGTAGAGGTGACCGTTTTCAATAAGCTCCGGCATCTGACGGTAAAAGAACGTCAGCAGAAGCGTGCGGATGTGCGCGCCATCCACATCCGCGTCGGTCATGATCACGATCTTGTGGTAGCGTAGCTTGGAGATGTCGAATTCGTCCCGGCCGATACCCGTGCCGAGCGCCATCACTAGGTTCCCGATCTCCTGGCTGGACAGCATCCGGTCAAAGCGCGCGCGCTCCACATTCAAGATCTTACCTTTAAGCGGCAGGATCGCCTGAGTTTGCCGGTCGCGCCCGGTTTGCGCTGAGCCGCCAGCGCTGTCACCCTCGACCAAAAAGACTTCGGTTTTTGAGGGGTCCTTCTCAGAACAATCCTTGAGCTTTCCTGCGAGGAAGTTCACGTCCATCGCCGTCTTGCGGCGAGTGAGCTCACGCGCCTTGCGCGCCGCCTCCCGCGCTTGGGCGGCCTCAATGATCTTGCTGACAATCACGCGCGCTTCGCTTGGGTTTTCCTCAAACCACTCCGAGAGTTTTTCGTTCATCAGACCTTCAACCGCCGGGCGCACCTCGGAAGAGACAAGCTTGTCCTTGGTCTGGCTCGAAAACTTCGGATCTGGGACCTTCACCGAGAGGACGCAGGTGAGACCCTCCCGCGCGTCATCGCCCGTGAAGGTCACCTTCTCCTTCTTGGCGATCCCGGAGGATTGGGCATAGGCGTTGATGGTGCGCGTGAGCGCGCCGCGAAACCCCGCCATATGGGTGCCGCCATCCCGCTGTGGGATGTTGTTGGTGAAGGGCAGGACGTTCTCATGGTAGCTGTCGTTCCACCACATGGCGACCTCAACACCGATCTCATCGCGCTCACCATGTACAAAAATCGGCTCAGCCATCACCGGGCTTTTGTTGCGGTCGAGGTACTTGACG
>JBCCUC010000014.1:0-118749 GCA_039197515.1 Pseudomonadota bacterium
ACCCGCACCAAAACGCCTCTGTCCAAGGTGGGAACGACCATGCCACGCGCCACCAGTGAGTAAGATCAGAAAATGTCGGCACACCTTTCTCCTTTGCTCAAATCACGCTGGTAGCGCCGGGGTAGTTTGCCGGGAACGGAACAAGCACAGAACGTGAATGTGCAGAGAATGTGCAGAACCTTACACTCTGCACACTCATCAAAACCGCTAAGTAATTGAAAATAAATGGAGGCGAGTACCGGAATCGAACCGGTGTACACGGATTTGCAATCCGCTGCGTAGCCACTCCGCCAACTCGCCAGTATCTTTTGCCGCGTCTAGCGGATTGGATGAAGCGCTGCAAGAACCCTCTGGGTACGGTTACGATCTCGCTGCCATCTATAGCAGTTGGCCGCCACAGCCTGCGAAGCGCATTCCCGGGGCCCCGTAGCTTTTTGAAGAAGAACTCGCGCGACATGAAGAGCGTGCTCATCTCTTGGCTCTCGGTTAGTTTCAGCTGGACAGCCTTGAAGAAGCCCGAGTGCATGAGTTGTGCTAGGGATAGCGCGTGATTGTCATTGTGCTAGTTGCGCCTCGTGGTTGGCACTGGTCCTCGGCATGCGTCGCTTCAATGCACACGGCTGACAGTGCGGCCCTCGGCAGACCACAGGTTAATCACCCAAAAGATATAGGAACAGATTCACGACAAAAGCGTGCTGGATCAGACTGCAATGTCAGAAGGCACGCGTCGCCTTGCGGGCGACAAGCCCGTTACCTGTGCGACGGGGGGCGGAACGGTGCGGCCCAATAGGTCAAAATACGACATTCATCATTGTCAGGGACACGATCAAGAAGAGCACCGTCATTATGCCACCGCTTTTCATGAAATCGGTGACCTTGTATCCTGCCGGTCCCATGATCAATGCGTTCACCTGATGCGTCGGGATCAGGAAGGAATTAGAGGTAGATATGGCGACCGTGAGGGCAAAGATTGCCGGATCACCGCCGGCGGCGACTGCGATGGAGACCGCCAACGGCACCAAAAGAACGGTGGCCCCAACATTCGACATCACCAGAGTAAAGGCCGTTGCCAAGACCGCCACCCCGGCTTGAAGGCCCCATAGGGGCCAGCCGTTCAGGAGGGAAAGGACTTGTTGGGCGATCCACGCGGCTGTCCCGGTGTTCTGCACCGCCTGACCCAGCGGGATAAGGCTCGCCAGCAGAAACACAGTGGGCCAGCTCACGGCTTCATAAGCCTCATCGATGCGCAACACATTGGTCGCGATCATGCCGCAAGCCCCGATCAATAGTGCAATGGACAGGCGCAGGTCGGTGAATAGGATCAGGGCAACTGCAACGAGAAAGAACAACAGCGCCCAAGACACTTTATTGGGGCGCATTTCTTCCATTGGGAAATCGCTGGTCACCACAACAAAATCCCGATTGCGCGTGAGCCGGGCGAGGCTGTCCCATGCGGTAAAAGCCACCAGCGTGTCCCCGGCTCGAAAGGGCTCCGCCCCGATATTGGTTGCTTCATGCTCTTCAGACTCGACCAGGCTGAGCGTCTCACCGCTGCGATGGATGGCGAGGAGACCCAGCCCGTAGGCTTTGCGCATGGCAACATCCCGCGCGGTTTTGCCAATGAGATCGCTATCGGGTGGGATCACCACTTCCGCCACGCCCGCGACCGTCGGCGCGTAAGCCTCCGCGAAGATATCAAGGTCCGGCAGCACCTCCAGTCCGTAGGCATAGGCGATTTCTTCGATGACTTTTCGCCGTCCCATGATGGCCAGGCGGCACGGATCTTGAACCGTGGTGGTGAGCACTGGCGTAAACCAGCGCTGGCCTTTGTGGTAAGAGCCGATGATGTAAAGGTTATGGGCGAGCATAATCTCACCAAAGGTTTGGCCGCGCAAAAGTGAGCCTTCCGGCACCACGACCTCGACCAAGTCAGATTTCAGGCCGTAGATTTTTTTCAGATAGGCCCCAACTGATTGCGCGCTGCTGCCTTCATCCTTGGTCCCCCGATCTGGCAGCACCCAACGCCCCAGGAGCATGAAATAAAGAATGCCGGTAGCCACCAAGCAAAGCCCCACCGGTGTCACTGAAAAGAGCGTAAATGGTGCCATTTTGTCGGCCTCGGGCAGCAACTGGTTTGACGAGATAATCAAATCATTCAGCAGGATCAGAGGCGAGGATCCCACCAACGTCACTGTACCGCCCAGGATGGCGCAAAAGCCCATAGGCATCAGGAGCCGCCCCAGGGGCAAGTTTGTGCGTGTCGAGATCCGGCTGACCACAGGCAAAAAGAGCGCTGCTGCACCGACATTCTGCATGAAACTGGAGATCAGACCGACGGTGCCCGAGATGATAGGAATGATCCGGTGCTCGGTTTTGCCACCGTATTTCAAGATGGCGGCGGCCACCTGGCTCATCAACCCGGTTCTGTCGAGCCCTGCACCAAGGATCATCACAGCGATGATCGAAATCACCGCGTTGGAGGCAAACCCTTCGAAGAGCCTTGTGGGGTCTGCCAGGTTCTCAAGCCCCGGCACCTGCGAGAGCAGGCCGAGAGACACCATGATCAAGATGGCAGAAAAATCGATCCGAAAGAGCTCAGTCACAAACAACAGGACCGTGACGCAGAGTATTGCGAGCACGACCATCATTTCGGCAGTGAGTACGATTTCCACCTTTGGCGCTCTCCCGTGAGGATACTCTCTCACAAGACGGTCAATTGTTCAGTTTAGCCCAGCAATCGCTGTGCCAGTGTTAGCACTCTCTAGATTTGCGCGCGCGAATGGAAGTTAAAAGTGCGTTTCGGCGAGATTGGCACTGCGCGATCCGCCCCCCTCCTTTGTTCTTGCAGCGCCCTTATTTGACGTCGCCGGCGACGGAGCATCTTCTGTGGCAAGTCTGTGCGCCGCTGACCTGTGCCAGCCTCGGTCTTTGAAGCCTAGCGCGCCTCAAGTTTTGTCGAAGCTCTTAGAAATTGTCTCTGGATGATCAATTAGTGAGCAAGCCCAGGCCCGCGATGCCGTTTCGGCGTCTGATCGCACTGCATCGTCTTTCAAATTTTTCCAATCCTGATATCTGATCACTAAGGCGAAGATGCCATCGCGCGTGCGCGTACCTTCACCTAGTGCAACGCTGTGCTAGCAAAATGTGACAAAGCCCTCGGGGCTTACCTCTGATTTGAGGATGTTTTGCGAATGACCAGCGGTAGCCAGGGTTTCACCCGTGAACAACAAGAGTATCTCGCGCGCATCCTAATGCAGGCAAACCTGCACCGCGCTTTCGGGTCCAAAGGCGCAGCCCAAGAGGCTAGCGCGGCCCCTGTGGAAGAGTTGCACTACGGCGTGCCCATCGAAGACCTCTGCAAGGAGGAAGTGGCAAAATATAAGCAGCATCCCGTAGACATCTGGCGGCAGCTTGAGGACTGGACGTCGGCCGATCAGATGGCAGAGGGGCTGGATCAGTTCTTGCTCAGGCACCTGGGTTTTTTCAATGTGGAGCCAAACAGTCAGGGCTATATGATGCGCCTGCGCGCGCCGGGTTGCCAGTTGAGTTCAGAGCAGTTCCGCGTCTTGGCCCATTGCGCCGAGGCCTTTGCGGGCGGCTACGCGCATGTGACGACGCGGGGCAGTCTACAACTGCGCGAGATCAGACCGCGCTCGGTCATCCCTATGATCGAAGAGATGGAGACCGCCAATCTCACCGCACAGGGGACAGGCGCGGATTCGGCGCGCAATCTCACTGTTACGCCCTCCGCCGGGTTCGACGTTGATGAGTTGGTGGATATGACGCCGCAAGCACGGCGATTGTCGACCCGGATCCTGCGCACGCGAGAGCTTCAGGGCATCCCGCGTAAGTTCAACATCTCTTTTGACAATGCTGGTCGCTTGTCCTGTCTTTCGGACACCAATGACATCGGCTTTCTCGCCACTGTGGTTGAGGAGAACAGCGCGGGCGTTGAGCCGGGGATCTGGTGCCGCATCGCCCTCGGCGGGATCACCGGGCACAAGGATTTTGCCCGCGATACGGGCCTGATGTGCCGTCCGGAAGAGACGGTGGATGTTTCCGAGGCGATGCTGCGTGTCTTTGTCGAACACGGGGACCGCACAAACCGTAAGAAAGCGCGCCTGAAGTATCTGTTGGAGAAAGAAGGTGTGGCCTGGTTCCTGGAACGCACACAGGAAAAGCTCGACGCTATGGCGTCGGCCATTTCCTTGACACGGCTTGACATCGCGCAAACCCGTCCGCGCACGCCCATTGACCGGCAGGCCCACATCGGGGTGCACCCGCAAAAACAATTTGGGTTGAACTACATTGGCGTGGCGCTGGAATTGGGTCGGATGTCCCCCGCGCAGATGCGCGCGCTGGCCGAAGTGGCAGACAGATACGGCAGCGGCGAGATCCGCCTGACTGTCTGGCAAAACCCAATCATCCCTTTTGTGCCGGAAACTCAAGTGAAAGCCGCCTGCGCTGAGATTGAAGCGGCGGGCCTATCGGTCAACGCCTCTGCCTTTGCCGCTGGCGTGGTCGCCTGCACCGGACGCTGGGGGTGCAAGTTTGCCGCCGCCTACACCAAACAAGACGCGACCGACTTGGTCCGTCACCTTGAAAAAAAGTTCACCCTCGACAGTCCGATCAATATCCATCTGACAGGCTGCGCAAATTCCTGCGCGCAGCACTACATCGGTGATATCGGATTGATGGGCACTGCGGCCCCTGGCGGAGGCGAGGGATACAACATCCTGCTCGGGGGCGGTGCTGACCTTGATCAAGGCTTGGCCCGACCGCTCTGCGGGCCGGTGGCAGCGGCTGACATCCATGGAATCATTGAACATGTGGTGGCGACCTACTTGGCGCGCCGCGCTCCCGAACAGACCTTTTTGTCATTTGTCCGCGCCCTTGAGGATGACGCGCTGAAAGGGCTCTTGCCCCAGGCGTTGACCCAGGCAGCATAAGAGGAGCTTACAAGATGAACGTGCAGAATCCGCTCATTGCCAAGACAATCGAAACCGCGATCACGGCGGCCAGCCCGCAAGTGGAACTTGTGCCCGAGGATGCGCCATTTGATGCCGAGCAACGCCAGTGGCTCAATGGGCTGCTCACCGGTCTGTCGGCCATCGCAGCTTCTGCCGCCGCAGATGCAGGTGAGCAAGCCCAGGTGCTTACCCCTTTGCGTGTCCTTTACGGATCGCAGTCCGGAAATTGCGAGGCGCTCTCAAAGGATCTTCGGAAAGCTTCTGGCGCCTACGGGTTTGAGGCGGATGTTGCCGTGCTCGATGACATCACACCTGCTGATTTGGCGCAGATGGAGCATGCGGTGATCCTGGTCTCCACCTTCGGCGAAGGTGAGCCGCCTGACAATGCCGCGAAGTTCTATTCCGCGCTCATGGCCGAGGATTGTCCTGCTCTTCCACCGAGCCTCAGTTTCTCGGTTTGCGGCTTGGGAGATACGAGCTACGCCGATTTCAACAAATGCGCCGCAGACATAGACGACCGGCTCGCGGCCCTCGGCGCAACCCGTGCGGCCGACCTCGTCAAATGCGACGTCGATTTTGACGACGATTATGCGGGTTGGAAAGACGCGGTGTTTGCTTCAGAGCCCTTCGCGAGTGCCGCGGGCGGTGCTGTTGCCGCACCGATCATCGATGCAGAGCCAGCGCCGCTTTTTGATAAAAACCGCCCCTTCATGGCCTCTCTTTTGCTGAGTGAACGGCTCAGCGGTGATGACAGCGCCAAATGCGTGAACCACATTGAGATCTCGCTGGCCGGAGGTGGCGCAGATCTCGACTACGCAGCCGGGGATGCCTTGGGTGTCTGGCCCGTGAATTGCCCAAACGAGGTCAAAGCCATGCTGGACGCCGCAGGGCTCACCGGTAAAGAAACGGTTGTTTTGAAATCTGGCCCGGCGCAGTTGCGCGCGGCCCTGACCACGCGGCTCGACCTCGCGACCGTCACGCCTAAAACACTTGAGACATTCGGGCTTTCTGAAACACCTCAAGATTTGCAGGTATTGGATCTCGTGGAGCAGACAGACGGGATCGCCGCGCAAACCCTCGTCGATGCGATGCGCCCCCTGCAACCACGGCTATATTCCATCTCGTCAAGCCCAAAGGCCCACCCAGGTGAAGTGCATCTGACCGTCGGTGAGGTGCGCTATGATCTGAACGCGCGCGCGTGCAAGGGCGTTGCCTCGACATATCTGGGCGAGCGGTTGAGTGAAGGGTCTATGCTGGGCGTCTACGTCCAGAAATCAGCGCATTTCCATCCGCCCAGCAACGATGACACCCCGCTGATCATGATCGGCCCCGGCACCGGCATCGCGCCTTTCCGGGCGTTTTTGGAAGAGCGCGAAGCGCGTGGGGCCACCGGCAAAAACTGGCTCTTTTTCGGCGATCAGCACGCGCAGTGCGACTATCTTTATCGGGACAGCTTAGAAGCCTGGCGGGATAAGGGTCTTTTGACGGAGCTTTCGCTCGCCTGGTCTCGTGACGGATCGGACAAGGTCTATGTCCAGACACTGCTTGAAGCGCGCGGGGACGAGGTTTTTGCCTGGCTAGAAGAAGGTGCGGCGATCTACATCTGCGGGGATGCGTCACGCATGGCGGTGGACGTCGAAAAAGCGCTGCTGCGGATCATTGCCAATGGTGCCGGCCTGGATGAAGCCGGCGCACAAGCCTATCTCGACACGCTTTCAAAAGATCATCGCTATCAGCGGGACGTCTACTAAGCCTCTGCGTTTTCTATCCAGCGAAAGTTGGGCCGTGGGCGGCTTGCCATCCGCGTTCGACCGCTAGTTCCTCAACAGATGACGGACGACATAGCCACACAAGAAGATCAGACCGAGGCGGCCGCGCGGCGGGCCAGTGGCGAGTTTGTGCGTGGGGTGAGCGGTTTTCGCCACGCGATTGGGGATAGGGACTTTCCGGCAAAACCGGGCCGCTATCATCTGTTTGTTGCGCTCAATTGCCCCTGGTGTCACCGGGTAACGCTCGCGCGGAATGTGCTGGGCTTGCAAAACGCCATCACGATGGATGTTGTGTTTCCCAATCGAACGGATGAGACGGATCCAGCGGGGCCGAACCTTTGGCAGTTCGCGCCGGAGCGTCGGGCCAGTCTCACGGGTGAACCCTTGCCCGAATGCACGCAAGAGACCGGGACCGGGCAGGGGGTGCGGCTTGCCAAAGAAATCTACGCGCTCGAAGGCTCGCATGAGCAATCGGTGCCGATCCTTTACGACAAACTTGCCGGCCGCATCGTGAACAATGAAAGTGCCGACATCATCCGCATGTTTGATGCCCATGCCGCCCGCTTGGGAGCCTCAGCGGATGAGCGGCCACGGCTTGTTCCGCAAGACCCCGCACTGCGGTCCGACCTTCGTGCGCTCAATGAGCGGATTTATGTGTCGATAAACAACGGGGCTTACAAGGCGGGCTTCTCTTCTGACCAAAGCGTCTATGCGAAGGCTTTTGATGCGTACTTTGCGACGCTGGACTACCTTGAGGATTTGCTCTCAGACGGTCGCGCATTCCTTCTGGGTGCTGACTTCACAGAGGCAGATCTGCGCCTTTTCCCAACCCTATATCGGCATGATCCGGTCTACTATGTGCGCATGAAGCTCAATGGCGCGCGGATCCTCGACTACCCGCATTTGTGGCGGTGGCTCTGCCGCGTTTATGCGCTGGACGGTGTTGCTGCGGCAGGTTCGCTTTTGCATTGCCGTCAAGGGTATTTTGGGCGCAGTTGGAACGGGGTCGTGCCCAAAGGTCCGCTGCGCCCGACGACCTATCCCGAAGCCTACGATCACCCCGAGCTGGCGGACCGCTCCCTTTCGTCGGGCACAGAGACCGACAGGGGCCTCTTGCACTGGCCTAGAGCTTTTCGGCTTTAACCTGAGCAATCATGGATCGCCAATGTCACGAGAGCGCCGCAGGCGCGGCAGTGCATTGGCGCTTCAAGTTCTAGCCGAAACGCTTTTGGATACTTTTTTCGTGACATTTGAGACCTTTGGCAGCAGTCGGCGATCAAGCTTCGCACCTTCGCCGCCAAAGACCCTGGCAGCGATGGCCGCGACCATCGCTCACCTACCGTGATTTGATCGCCCTGCGCAAGATCCTGCCAACACCTGGTCCGCCCAAGCATTTTCAACCGAAGGCAGGGCAATATAGAATGTTATTTTGTAACGGATCTATTGCGCAGCATCTGGAAGCTAGATAACAATCCGCGCGTTGATGCTGCGGCCAGAGTTCCATGCCAAAACACGCCCATCGAAACCGAGGTGAATCCAGTTTGCCGATCCGGCGGCGATCGTCTGATCCGATGCGGGTTTTCGATACGTTGCCCGCCCCGTTGCGGCAGTGGCTTGCGGGCGCGAACATGCCGTGGTCGCCGACGTCAGCCCGGCGCATCTGGCACAGGTCTCGTGCTCAAGGCCTCAGCACCGAGGAAACGCTTGATACGCTCACCCAGATCGAAGCACGCACGCTCGCCAAAGACAAGCACGCCGCATGCCGATGAAAAATCTCCTAACCTTAACCTGTTAGCCAACCAAAAGGACGCAGTATGTCTTATCTCTCTCGCCTTGCCTACGCCGCATTGCTTGCGGTCAGTTTGGCCCTTCCTGCCGCGGCACAGGAGGGCAGTCTCTCAATTTCGGTGACATTCGGCCCGAATTCTGAGGTGCCTGACCCACGCGCCGGGTACAACGGGTGGATGTCGAACCAAACCGGCGTGACAGAAACGTTGATGGGGATCGACTACAGTATGAAGCTCTATCCCCGCTTGGCGGCTGGCATCGAACAGGCCGGTCCAACGACATGGCGAGTGACGCTGCGCGAAGGCGTGACATTTCATGATGGCAGCCCAGTGACCGCGCAGGATGTTGTTACCTCTGTCAGCGGCATTCTCGAAGAGGGCACCGTATCGCACAACGCGCGGGTCGCCAAACTGCTTGATTTGGCCGATATGAAAGCCGAAAGCGACAGCGTTGTGATCTTTGAGACCAACAGCCCAAACGCCGCCTTCCCATGGACGTTGTCCGAGCCTGCAATTGCGGTATTGGGACAACCCTCTGACGCCTTCCCGATCAATGCCACTGGGCCTTACATTTTCAAAGAAGCCATCCCTGAGCAGCTTTACCGCGCGGAAGTGAACCCGAACTACCGTTTGGGCACACCGGGCCTTGAGGAAGTGCGTGTCGTTGTCTCCGGAACACCGGCAACAGCCGCGCTCGCGTTTGAAGCCGGTGAGATCGATTTCGTCGTGAACTACCCTGAAGCAGATTTTGAGCGGATCAAGAGCACGGGTGCCCTCGGCTTCTCTGCGCCCACGGCGAGGCTCTATTTTTACACGGTGAACGCGGCGAGCGGGCCTTTGGCCAACCCGCTGATCCGCCGCGCGGTGTCGATGGCGATTGATCGCCAAGGCGTTGTGGATGCCGCGCTTTCAGGCGTCGGCGGCGTGCCCGCTGGCACGATTTATCCCGCCGGAAAGGGCTGGGCCGCCGACATTCCCGCGCCTTATGATCCAGCCAAAGCCGAGGCGCTGCTGGCGGAGGCCGGCGCGGTGAAAGAAGGCGGACGCTGGATGCTGGATGGCGCGCCGCTCGAAATTGACATTGTCACCTACGCCTCCCGCGCGGCCCTGCCTCCAACTGCGGAGCTGACCCAGGCATTTTTGCAGGCGATCGGCGTCACAGCGAACGTCCGCATCGGCGAATACGGTGCCAGCAATGATGCGATTGCTGCCGGCGATGCGGATCTCTTCTTGCAAGCTTGGGTGACGACGCCGCAGGGCGATCCCGGGGCTGTTTTGGAGGCTTTGGTCAAGTCCGACGGCGGCTCGAATGCGGGTCGATACAACAATCCCGAACTGGACCGTTTGCTTGAGGCTGGTCGCACCACTTTTGACCCCGCCGGGCGGGAAGAGATCTATGACGAGGTGCAAGAGATCATCGCAAGTGACGCGGCCCTCATCCCAGTTTTCCACGTGGCACAGGTCAATGTGTCAAAGCCCGGGCTGACGGGGTATGCCGTGCACCCCACTGAGACCTATTGGGTCACGCATGAAACCAAGTTCTCTCAGTGAGCTTGCGTGTTTCCGGCCTGAGCGCAGTGCGTTCGGGCCGGACGATCCTGCATCCGACAGACGTTGACATCTCCTCCGGTGAGCGCATCGGCCTTGTCGGCGCATCGGGCTCTGGCAAGTCTACGCTGGGGCATGCGCTGGTTGATCGCCTGCGCGCAGACGGCAAGAGCGTCGCGCATGTGCCGCAAAGCCCGGACGAGGCACTCGATCCCTTGCGGCGCATGGGGTTTCAATGGCGTGAGGCGGAACAGGCGCTTGGCTTGGATCACGATCCTTTGCGCCAACGGGAACTCTTTGACGCGCTCAAGATCAGCCACGGCAATCTGCGCAAACGCCCCTGGGGGTGGAGCCGGGGGATGCAACAGCGGTTCGTGATCGCCATGGCGCTGATCGGGTCACCGGAACTGCTGGTGATGGATGAACCGACCTCTGCGCTTGATCCCGTGGTCGCGGCACGCACCATGGATCTTCTCGACGCACATTTGGCAGAACGCCAGACCACATTGCTGCTGATCACCCACGATTTGGGTCTTGCCGCCCGCCGTGTCTCCCGGCTCATGGTCATGGACGCAGGGCATCTCGTCGAGGATTGCAGCACCCAAGCGCTGCTAGATTACCCGCAGTCGGACGCGGCCCGCGCGCTCAGCGCTCACCGCAGCTGGGTCGCCTTGCCATGCTGAGCCTAGATGCTGTGGGCGTGCAACGGGCGGGCAAACCGACCCTGTCGGACGTCTCACTCACCCTCGCCCCCGGTACGACCCTGGCTGTGGTTGGCGAAAGTGGCGCGGGTAAATCCACACTCATCGGCGCGATCCTGGGGCTCGTCCCGGTGCACTCAGGCCGCATCACATGGGCCGATGCCCCGGTGCCCCGGTGCCGTCCTGCGCTGGTCATGCAAGAGCCGCGCGCTGCCTTCAACCCGGTGCTCACGCTGCGGCATTCGATCCGCGAACCTCTCTTGGCGCGCAAAGAAAGCCTTAGTCCAGAACGTCTAACACGGCTTGCGCAAGGGCTGGAACTGCCGCTTGAGCTTTTGGACCGCCGCCCCGATCAGATCTCCATCGGTCAGGCACAGCGGTTTGGGATCTTACGCGCGCTGATCGCGGCCCCGCCGCTCGTCCTTTTTGATGAGCCGCTGTCCGCGCTGGACGCGGTCACACAAAAACATACTGCGCAATTGATCGCAGCATTGCAAAAGGAGGCTGGCTTTGCCGCGCTGATTGTGACCCACGATCTCGGTTATGCGGTGGCCCATGCCGATGAAATAGCGGTCCTGCGGGCAGGACGCATTGAAGAGGTCAGCGGCGCGATTGACTTTGCCCAATCGCCCGCCTCCGCCTACGGAGAAGAACTGCGCGACGCGGCCATCGCTTTGGGCGCATTGGAGCAGGCCGCATGATCAACGCTTTGTTGGGCCTTTTCGTGCGCGCGGCCGTTGTGCTCAGCGGGACAGCCATCGCGACCTTCGTGCTGCTTTGGTATGCGCCGGGTGATCCGGCGCTGGCCATTGCCATGGCGCGCTACGATTCGGTCGTCCCCGCAGAAGTTGTTGACATCGTGCGCGCGGAAGCTGGGCTTGATGAGGGTTTCTGGGCAGCGTTCAAGTCATGGATCGGGCCATTGCTCGTGGGTGACTTTGGCAAATCCTCCGTGTCCGGCCGCCCGATCTGGCCAGACTTGATGACTGCGATGTCCTACACCGTGCCGCTGGCATTCGCCGGGCTTTTCATCGGTCTGGCCATTGCCGTGCCGCTCGCGGCGCTTGCTGTGCGGCACTACGGCGGTTGGCTCGACCGGTTTGCCATCGCAGTGGCGTCTCTTGGGAACGCCATTCCCCCCTTCTGGCTGGGTCTCCTTTTAATCCTCGTTTTTGCTGTGCATCTGGCTTGGCTGCCTGCGATGGGCGCGCGCACGCCGGCCCATGCGGTTCTGCCGGCGATTACCCTGGGCCTGGGCGTCGCCGCAGCACTGACCCGGATCATTCGGTCTGGCCTACTCGAAGCCCGCGGCCAGCCTTTTCTGCCCGCCCTGCGCCGTCGCGGCGTCAGCAAAAGCCATCTCGCCCGAGATCACATCGCCCCGCATGCCGCCATACCCGTGGTCACTGTTTTTGGGCTCGAACTGGCGTTCCTGCTCGAAGGTCTGGTGCTCGTCGAAGTCATCTTTGCCCGACCTGGCCTTGGCATCTTTTTGGTGGAAGCGATATCGCAGCGGGACTTTCCCAAGGTCCAGGCCGTTGTCATTCTGACCGCTCTGATCTTCGTGACGATCAACTTGCTGATCGATGCGCTCTATCAGGCCATTGATCCCAGGATCGGGGAACGCAATGCGTAGCGTGGCCGTCCTCGCGGTCGTGTTTGTTGGGCTGGCCGTCGTGGGGCCCTTGCTCGCGCCGCACGACCCCACCGCGATCAACATCCCCGAACGGCTCAGCCCGCCGAGCGCCACCTGGCCATTGGGCACGGACGCTTTGGGCCGCGATCTGCTTTCGCGCTTGCTGCACGGTGCGCGCTGGTCATTGGGGCTGGCTTTTCTGATCTCTTTGATCAGCCTCATTGTTGGCACCGCCGTCGGGCTCGCAGCCGCACTTGGGGGCAGATGGGTAGATTGGGCGATGATGCGCGTCACTGATTCCTTTCTCGCCTTTCCAGAACTCATTGCCGCGGTCGTGATCGCAGGCATCATGGGCGGTGGGGTCGGGGGGCTCATCCTTGCGCTCAGCGTTGTAAGCTGGATGCGCTATGCGCGGGTCGCGCGCGGCATCGGTCTGTCGCTGAAGTCTCGCGGCTACGTTGTGCAAGCAAAGCTGGCAGGGCTGTCGCCTGCCGCCATTGCGCGCTGGCACTATCTGCCCTCGCTCGTTCCCTCCCTCACAGTGGTGTGGACCGGTGCCTTTGCCCGGGCGATCCTAGGCATCTCTGCCCTGGGGTTTCTGGGATTTGGCGTGCAACCCCCAACGCCTGAATGGGGCGCGATGCTGCTCGAAGCGCGGCTGCACATGCGTTCAACCCCGCTGCAGATGATCTGGCCCGGGCTTGCTGTGATGAGTTGCGTCCTGGCCATCAACTTGGTTGGGGATGCCCTGCGTGATGCGCTCGCCGGTGACACCGCGTCGGACTAGCGGGTCACGCCAGCCGGGTCGCCTGATCTTTGACCCGCCGGATCGGGATCGAGGATTCCAGAGAGGCCACGCCGGGCGATTTGTTGAGCCGCCCGGTCAGAAAGCGCTCAAACTCATGCAAGTCCTTAACCGCGACGCGCAGAAGATAGTCAAAACTCCCCGTCATCAGCCAGCAGTCTACAACTTCAGGGAAACGCTTTACGGCCTTCTCAAAAGCTTGCAGTCGATCATCGACTTGTTGGTCAAGCTTCACTGAGACAAAGACGCTGAACCCAAAGCCGAGCTGCGCCTCATCCAGGCGGGCGGCATACCCTCGGATGATCCCATCGGCTTCGAGTTTGCGCACCCGCCGTGCGCAAGGCGTGGGGGAGAGGCCCACCGTTTCGCTGAGCTGTTGGTGCGTCAAGCGTGCGTCTGCATGCAAAGCGCGCAGAATCTTGAGATCGATGCTGTCCATCGCAGATATACAGCAGATATTCTCTAAAGTTTCAATGAATCTTGGAGAAAAGTAGCGGAAAGCGCGCAGTTTTCATCGAATTAAGCTCATTCATTCTCTCTTTTCGTGATATAGCGATGCCATGACGATTAATGGCCCATATCTCAAAACCATCGAACAACGGCTGCTCTGGTTGTCGCATTGGATGATCCACCACGCCAATCACCTGCGGCCGAAGGCTGACGGGATCAAGGTCGGCGGGCACCAGGCGAGTTCCGCCTCAATGGTCTCGATCATGACTGCGCTCTATTTCTCAGCGCTGCGGGCCGAGGACCGGGTCGCGGTCAAACCGCATGCAGCCCCGGTCTTTCACGCGATGCAATACATGATGGGGCTACAAAGCCGAGAGAAGATGGAGGCTTTCAGAGGTTTTGGCGGGGTCCAAAGCTATCCCAGCCGGACCAAAGACGTCGACGATGTCGATTTTTCCACCGGATCCGTGGGCCTGGGCGTGGCGATCACGTCCTTTGCATCGTTGATCCAGGACTACGTCGCGGCGAAACCCTGGGGCGCCGATATCCCGCTCGGCCGGATGGTCGCGCTGGTCGGTGACGCGGAACTGGACGAGGGGAATATCTACGAGGCCTTGCAAGAAGGATGGAAGAACAACCTGCGCAAGTGTTGGTGGATCATCGATTACAATCGGCAATCGCTCGATGGGATCGTGCGTGAAGGCCTTTTTGAGCGGGTCGAGAAGATCTTTGATGCCTTCGGTTGGCAGGTCGTGCGGGTCAAGTACGGCGTGCTCCAACAGGCCGCCTTTGCTGAGCCGGGCGGAGATAAGCTGCGCCAATGGATTGATGAGTGCCCAAATGCGGAATACTCGGCGCTCACGTTCATGGGCGGTGCTCTTTGGCGCGAGCGGTTGATGGATGATCTCGGTGATCAAGGCGACGTCACGGCGCTTTTGGACCACCGCTCCGACGACGAACTGGCGGCCTTGATGGAGAACCTCGGTGGCAACTGCGTGGAAACGATGGCGGAGACCTTTGCAGGTGTCACCCACGACGATCCAACCTGTTTCATCGCCTACACGGTGAAAGGCTGGGGCACGCCGATCGCGGGGCACAAAGACAACCACGGCGGCTTGATGAACAAGACCCAGATGGCCGCTTGGCAGGCACATATGGGCGTGCCGGAGGGGGCCGAATGGGAGCCTTTTGCCACCGTGGCGGACCCTGGGCAGTTGCGAGAATTCATGCAGAGCGCGCCCTTTTTTCTGCGCGGGGCGCGCCGCTATCAAGATGCCTCCCTGGCTGTTCCGGCGATCACATTTGCAGCGGATCGAGAGATTTCCACGCAGGCCGCTTTTGGTAAAATCCTCGATGATCTCGGCAAAGGCGAAAGCGCCCTCGCTCGCCGTATCGTGACCGCATCGCCCGATGTGACGGGCACCACCAACCTCGGGCCATGGGTCAACCGCCGCAAACTTTTCTCGCGCAACGAAATGGCAGATGCCTTCATTGAGCACCGGATACCGTCTACCGCGAAGTGGGAGTTTGCGCCGGAAGGACAGCACATTGAGCTTGGCATCGCGGAGATGAACCTCTTTTTGCTGCTCGGTGCGGCGGGGCTCTCGCACAGCCTTTTTGGCAAGCGGCTCATTCCCATTGGCACAGTCTATGATCCTTTCGTGCACCGCGGTTTAGACGCGCTAAACTACGCCTGCTACCAAGATGCGCGGTTCATGATTGTGGGCACGCCCTCTGGCGTCACACTTGCGCCGGAAGGGGGCGCGCATCAGTCGATTGGCACGCCGCTCACCGGCATGGCGCAGGACGGGTTGGCGAGTTTTGAGCCCGCCTTTGCGGACGAGTTGGCGGTGATCATGGAATGGGCGTTCGACTACCTTCAGCGGGAAGGGGAAGGCGACCCGGACGAGCGGACATGGCTTCGGGATGAAACGGGCGGGTCGGTTTATCTGCGACTCACAACCTTGCCGGTTGCACAGCCCGGGCAGCGGGCCGACGCGCAGTGGCGGCAGGGCGCCATCGACGGTGGCTATTGGCTGCGGCCCCCCGGCCCCAACTGCGAAATCGTGATCGCTTATCAGGGCGCAGTCGCGCCTGAGGCAATCCGCGCGGCAGGTCAGTTGACGGAGCATCGGCGCGATATCGGCGTGCTCGCGATCACCTCTGCCGACCGCCTCAACGCTGGTTGGACTGCGGCACAGCGGGCCAGGATGCAAGGGCAACCCGCAGCATCCTCTTGCGTTGAGAATCTCCTCCAGCCTTTGCCCTCCCACTGCACGTTGGTAACGGTCCTTGATGGTCATCCGGCAACCTTGGCCTGGCTCGGCGGCGTGGCAGGGCACCGCACCCTGTCGCTTGGGGTCGAGCACTTTGGGCAGACGGGGAGCGTGCGCGATCTATACCGCCACTTTGGGATCGATGCAGAAGGCATCGTCGCAAAGATCCATCACCTCACGGTGGGCGCCCCGCTTCGTCAAGTGCTCTGACCTCCATCAGGAACGCGGCCGCAAGGCAGCTTTTCCCTATTTTGGGTGGACGCGCTGATGTGTTGGCGTAAACCTGGCGCTATGAAGACCCGGATTCACCACCCCTGGGCGCAGGTGGTCTTTGCGCTCCTTGTGCTTTTCATTTTGCTGCCGACAATTGGTTTGGCGCAAGAAGAGCCTGCCGCCCCTGTGCCCACCGATGCGCTCATCGACGCGCTGGAGGACCCCGACGCCCGCGCGCGCTTAATCGATGCGCTGCGCAGCGCCGACGCGCCGTCCGACGCCTCCGAACCTGTTGCACCGGCTCAGACGCTTGCCGCGTGGGCGGCACAATCGAGTGTCGAATTGATCAACGAGATAGCGACTGGGGCCGTGCGGGTGCTGCAGGACCTCTCGCGCCTAACGCTGCTGCCAGAATTGCTCACACCGGAACGTCGCGCGCGGATCCAGGCTGAAGCATGGCCGCTTGCCTTCACCATATTGGCCACGGTGACCATTTTTCGCGTGCTGCGCACAGTGTCGCGGCGCATGCGCGTCACCCATGCGCACGACGAAAGTGCGGCGGTCCATCGCGCACGTGTCTTCCTTGCGCAAGCCGTGCTGCGCGTGATGTCGCTCCTACTGGCATGGGTCTCGGGCTACACGCTGGCAAGTTTTGTCTTCGCGGATGGAGAACCGCTGCTCAGCCAGGCCTTCTACCTCAATGCATTTGTGATCTTTGGGACGCACAGCATAGCGCTGTCTTTTTTCGTCAGCCATCACCCGCGCGATCTCACGTTCTCCAACTTGCCGTTGCGCACCCAAGCAACGATTTATCGCAACGTGCGCAGGACCTTTGCGCTCTTTATCTATGGCTTGGCCGCCGTGGTGCCAATTGCGCAGGTTTGGACGAACTTTGTGATTGCGCGCTCTTTGCGCACGGCGGTTGTGACGTTCGGGGTGCTTGGCGCGCTCTATGCCATTCAGCGCATTGCGCGTGTTCAGCGGGCGCAATCCAAAAAGATACACGCAGCCGCATCCGCTGAGAACGGAACCGATGTCCTGGTCAAAAAGCTTGGATTTTGGGAACGCGTCTGGCCGTGGTTTGCGGTGGCCTACGTGCTTGTGAGCTACACGGTTGCCCTGGCAAACCCCAATCTGATGGTCGAGTTGGTGGGCGTAGCAACTTTGTTTTCGGCCGCATCGCTCGCCGCGATCTTGGTCGCCTCACGGCTTTTCTGGCTCGCCGGTCAGCAGGTGAAAGTCGTGCTTCCGCCCACTTTGGATGACGCGCTGCCCCCGCTCAAAGACCGTTTGTCCGGCCTTTTGCCCAGCGTCTTTGTCGCTATGGGCGGTGCGCTGATTGCCGCCGCACTCATTCTTTTTGTGCATGGATGGCGCTTGGTGGATGTCTCCGGCTGGCTTTTGGGGGGCGGCAACGCCTTTTTGTGGCGCATCGCCACCATCGTGATGGTCTCTGCCGTTTTGATCCTGGCCTGGTCGGTCTTGACCGCATGGATCGACACGCGCCTGTCAGAAGACCTCACGGGCCAGCAAGTCTCAGCCCGGGCGCGAACCCTGTTGGCGCTTTTCAAGAATGTGCTCACCATCGCGCTGCTTGTCTTCGGCGGCATGACCGCTTTGTCGGAACTGGGCATTGATATCGCGCCGCTTCTGGCGGGGGCCGGTGTGATCGGCTTGGCAATCGGTTTTGGCGCGCAAAAGTTGGTGCAGGACATCATCACGGGGATTTTCATCCAACTGGAAAACGCAATCAATGAAGGTGACGTGATCACCGTTGCCGGGGTCACGGGCACGGTCGAAAAACTGACGATCCGTTCCGTCGGTCTGCGCGATCTTGCGGGCGTTTATCACCTGATCCCGTTTTCGGCCGTCGATACCGTCTCAAACTTCATGCGCCGCTTTGCCTATCATGTTGAAGTTGTGGGTGTGGCCTACGATTCAGATCTGGAAGCCGCGAAAGCGGCAATGCACCGGGCTTTCGACACCTTGAAAACGGGGGTGTTTAGCCGCGAGATCACTGCGCCTTTGGAATGGCACGGCGTCATTTCGCTTGGCGACAGCAGCGTCAATCTGCGCGCCCGGATCAAGACGCGACCAGGCCACCAATGGGCTGTCGGTCGCGCCTATACCGCAGAGGTCAAGCGCGAGCTTGACGCTGCGGAAGTGGAGATCCCCTTTCCGCACCGCGAGCTCAAATTGCCGAAGGAAATGTTGGACATTCTGGCCGAACGCATGGTCCCAGGCCCGCCAAAAGCCGCAGAATAGCCCGGCGGGCGGATTTGCCCCGCAGGCTCAACACCTTGCCGGTTTGCAAACGCCCTCAGCGCTGCGATCAGCGTTAGAGTTGCGCGCAAAGTGTCTATATCGGCATCCGGTCGAGGCGGTCATCGATGGGAATGAACTCCCCATCATCACCCGGCGGCAAACGAAAGGGCCCCTTTTCCCAATCCGCGGCTTTCCAATCCTCTTTGGCTTGCTCGATCCGCTCTTTCGAGGAGGACACGAAATTCCACCAAATGTAGCGCCCCTCATCCATCGTCGCCCCGCCCAGCAGCATCAGCCGGGCGCCCAAGGGGCCAGCTTTGGCTGAGATCCGGTCGCCGGGGCGAAAGACCATCATGCGGCCCGCTTCGAACGTGTCGCCTGCCACATCGATGCTGCCCTCGGTCACATAGATCCCGCGATCCTCATGATTGTCCGGCAGCGGAAATGCCGCGCCCGGCTGGAGGACAACGTCGAGGTAGAAGGTCTCCGACTGCATGGTGACGGGGCTTGCCTGCCCGTAGGCCTCTCCCAAAATTAACCGAGCGCTGGCCCCGCCGTCTTCGATGACTGGCAAACCAGCTTCTTTGTGGTGCTCAAAATCAGGGGCCATATCTTCGCGGTCCTTGGGCAGCGCGATCCAGGTTTGAATGCCGAAAAGCTTGTGGCGGCGCGCGCGTGTCTGCGCGCTGGTGCGTTCCGAATGGGTCACCCCGCGGCCCGCCACCATCCAATTGACCTCCCCCGGGTAGATCATCTGATGCGTGCCCACGGAATCGCGATGCTCAAACTCGCCTTGATAGAGGTAGGTCACCGTGCCCAGCCCAATATGAGGATGGGGCCGCACGTCGATGCCGCCGTCGGTAATGAATTCGGCCGGTCCCATCTGATCAAAGAAGATAAAGGGGCCGACCATCTGCCGCTTGGGGGAGGGCAATGCGCGTCGGACGTCAAAACCGCCCAGATCGCGCGCGCGCGGAATGATCAACGTCTCAAGCGCGTTCGCTGAGGCGTCGGGGCATTCCGGGTTTTGGGTGGGATTCCAGCTCATGTCAGTCTCCTTCCTGGCTCTCGAGACTACAGATAGGGACTCATTTCATGAGGAGAACAGACGCCGATGCACAGATATTATTGCCGCTGATGCAATAATTATGCTGTCGGTCAATTCCAGCGGCGCGCGACAGCATTGACGCAGGCGCTTAAAAATCACCCACTTTGTTCCCAAACGGCGCTTTATGGGCAGTGTCCTAACACGCGATCAATGCCTGATCGCGCGCGAGCTGTTCTTTGCTGGGGTAGATCATCCCAGGCACGCGAGGTGTTTCATTGCTGATGATAATGCCCGCCCGCCGGGCAAAGCAGGCGCAATCGGCCGGGACATTCGCACGCCGACAAAAACTGAATTCGGCGCTTTGCGCCTCCTCAAACCCCTCCGAGGCGATGCCAACGAGAGGGGCGCTTTCCCCGCTCGTGAGAGGGGGCATCATAAAGGCACCAGTGATCACAGTACCGCCAGTTGCCGCTGCATAAAGGGCCACGCGCAACTCGAAAGACATGGGTATCTCCTCAAACTGGTGAAGAGATACTTCAGAATTCCTAATGCAAGGTTGAAATGCTTGTGCGTTAGCTTGCTCGCGCTGTCTCAAGCGCGTCGATCATACCTGCGACCTGCGCCAGATCATCGCAAAACTGTGATCGCATCTGGCTCTGCACCTGGCGATCAGGGTGGCGCAACAGTGCAGCGGGGTGCAGCGTGATGAAGACCGGCACGCCCGTGAGCCCGCGTTCAACTCTACCGCGCCGCTTTTGGATGTTCTTGCCGTCTCCCGTAAGCGCCAAGGCAGCCGTAGACCCGAGTGCCAGAACCAATTCCGGCGAGACGCGAGCGATCTCTTGATCAAGCCACCAGCGGCAATGGCTGACCTCGATCGCATTGGGGTTTTGATGGATGCGCCTCTTGCCGCGCACCGTGAACTTAAAGTGCTTGACGGCATTCGTGACATACGCCGCGTGCCGTTCAAGCCCAGCCTCGACCGCAATCTGATCAAACATCTGACCCGCAGGGCCGACAAAAGGACGCCCCGAGAGGTCTTCTTGATCGCCGGGTTGTTCGCCGACGATCATAAGTGCGGCGTCCGAAGGCCCTTCGCCGAGCACCGCCTGCGTGGCCGGACCGGCAAGTGGGCAGCGAGCGCAGCCGCGCAGAGCGGCTCCAAACCCTTCCGCGTGAGCACCTTGCACTGGCAGCCGCTCAAGGACCTTGGCCGCGCGTCGTGGCGGGAGGGTGGGGGCCGCTGAGCGCATCTCGCGCACTTTGGCTTCGGCTTCAGCGATCAATCCAGGGATCAGTTCTGCCTCAGGCAAGTTCTTCCAATACTTTTTCGGCATCTCTGATTGCATCGCTTGGATTTTCAGGCGCGCGGGATTGAAGATGTTGGCATAATAGGTGCGCCAAAGATCCTCTGTCGCGTCGCTTAACTCCAAGCGGTCGGTTGCCACTGCCTCATGGTGGATTTGGCCCCCCGCAAAGCGCGTTGTCACTTCAGGCGTCACGATCACCCAATCCATATCGCCGAAGCGACGCGCGAAAAAACCGGCGATCAGCTCTTCGATCCTGTGTTCTGGCTCAAACCATGAGATGAACTGACGTCGGGGAGCTTCGGGCGTGCTGACCTCGCGAAAGCGGACAAAGGCTTTCATCTTGTGCATGTCGCGGCGAATGTGTTTGGCCAGCGTCTCCGCCCGTGCAACCTCTGGGTCTGCCCGGTTTGAGAGCAGCCGTGGCTCCGCGGCAACCCGCCGGAGTAGGCGGTAAGAGAGATCAAAGGCGCCAGGCGCGCGGCTGGCGCAAAGTTGTTTTGCAAGGCCCGGAAATGCGCGCGGTACGGAGATCTCCTGCCCCTTTGGCACAGGGGGAGCCTCTAGACCGTCAAAAAGGCTCGCCTCCGCGTCCTCCAGCATCCAGGTCACCTGATCTTCGGGGATTTGACGCGCTGCAAGATCGCGGGCCCTTTTGCGCCAGGCCTCAAAGGTTCCGAGCCGGGGGAGGCGGACGCTGTGCATCAAATCAACTGCAACTGTTCGGGCGGCGGGGCGAAACGGGCGCGCAGGTTGGCCGCATCGGTGAGCCCGCCGGGCTGCCAGTCCCGCGCGGTGACAAAGGGTTTGGCCTTTCGCACGAGCGCTCCGATGCGGCGCAAATCGTCATAGCCAAGCGCCCCGCTGCGCCGCGCCTTGAGAATGCGCGTGACGGACTTTGTCCCAAACCCCGGGACGCGCAGCAGCATGTCCTTGCTCGCGCGGTTCACGTCCACGGGAAAAGCCGCGCGATTGGCCAGGGCCCAGGCGAGCTTTGGATCCACTTCAAGATCCAGCATGCCCGCCCCCGTGTCGGGCGCAATCTCTTCCGCCTCAAATCCGTAGAATCGCAGCAGCCAGTCGGCCTGGTAAAGCCGGTGCTCGCGCACCAGCGGCGGTTTGATCAGCGGCAGTTTTTCCGTGCTGTCGGGAATCGGCGAAAAGGCCGAGTAATAGACCCGTTTCAGCTTGTAAGAGGCGTAAAGCCGGGTGGAGCTTTGCAGGATCGTGCGATCGTTCGCGCCATCTGCCCCGACGATGACTTGCGTGGACTGCCCCGCAGGCGCGAACTTGGGCGCTTTGCGGCCGCGGTAGGTCGGGGCTTTCAGCTCTTCTTTGCGCAGACGCACATTGCCCATGGCGCGGCGGATCTCTTCTGGGTTCTTTTCAGGCGCATAGGCCTTGATGCCCGCGTCCGTCGGCAATTCGATGTTCATCGACAGCCGGTCGGCATAAAGCCCCGCCTCTTCGATGAGCTCCGGTGCCGCGTCGGGGATCGTTTTGAGGTGGATATAGCCGCGGAACCGATGCTCTTGGCGCAGGGTTTTGGCGATGCGCACCATATCGGCCATGGTGTCATCCGGACTGCGGATGATGCCCGAGGAGAGAAACAGCCCTTCGATGTAATTGCGCCGATAAAACTCGGTTGTGAGATGCACAACCTCTTCCACCGAGAACCGCGCGCGCTCAACGTTGGAGGACACGCGATTGATGCAATAGGCGCAGTCGTAGATGCAGAAGTTCGTCATCAAGATTTTCAGGAGGCTGATGCACCGGCCATCGGGCGCATAGGCGTGGCAGATGCCGGAGCCCTCGGTGCTGCCCAGACCCTTGCCATCGCGGCTATGACGCTTGCTGGTGCCCGACGAGGCGCAAGAGGCATCGTATTTTGCCGCATCGCTGAGAATCGCCAGTTTTTCTTGCAAGGAGAGCTTTGCCATACGTTCTTGTTACGTTCTTTCACGGTGCGCGACAATGGCTTTGGCCGGTATGCGTAGAAATGGCGCAGGGGTGCCGCCAAAAACCCGCCGATGCAGATGCTGGTTGTTTGCGCAGAAAAAGCCTTCGCCTATGCTGGGCCAAAACAAAAGGATGACGGGCAGATGAGCTTTACCAGACGCAACACGATACTGAGCCTTGGGGCATTTGGCCTGGCCGCCTGTGGGGCGGGCAGCGGGCCTGCGCAGCCATCAAGCAGCCTCCCGCTCGATCTGCGGCCCTCACCCAATGCGGGCTATGATGCTTGGGTTGCGGCATTTCGCGGGCGGGCGCAGGGTCAGGGGATCTCTGCCGCGACGCTTTCGGCTGGGTTTCGCGGAGCGGGGTACTTGCACGGGGTGGTGCGGCGGGACCGCAACCAGACCGAGTTCACCCGCACGCTGGAAGACTACCTCGCCATCGCAGCCTCGGATGAACGCGTGACCAAGGGGCGCGCGGCGCTGGCGCGTCATAGGACGACCCTGACGGCGGTAGAGGCGCGCTACGGCGTGGCACCGGAAATCGTAGCAGCGATTTGGGGGCTGGAGAGCTTTTACGGCGGACGGCGGGGCAATGTGCCGGTGATCTCGGCGACCTCCACGCTGGCCTTCGACGGGCGGCGCGGCGCGTTTTTTGAAAAGCAACTGCTCGCTGCTTTGAACATCTTGCAGACCGGGGATACCACGCCAGCCAATCTCAAAGGCTCCTGGGCTGGTGCGATGGGACACACGCAGTTTATTCCCACCTCGTATCAGTCTTTTGCTGTCGATTTTAACGGGGATGGGCGGCGGGATATCTGGTCGGACGATCCGACCGACGCTTTGGCCTCCGCTGCCGCCTATCTGGCGCGCAACGGCTGGACGCGGGGGCTGCGTTGGGGTGCCGAGCAAGGCGCGGGTGCCCCGTCAGGCCGCGCGCTGACCCCGCAGCCGGGCGGTCCGACCTTCATCGTGACCTCCAATTTTGGCGTGATCAAACGCTATAACAACTCCGACAGCTACGCGATTGGCGTGGGTCATTTGGCGGATCGCATTGCGGGGGGCGGTCCGCTGCGGGGGGCCTTTCCCCCCGATAAATTCGGCCTGACCAAAGAGGACCGGATCGCGCTGCAAGACCGCCTCTCGGCGCGCGGCTTTGACACGCAAGGGGCAGATGGGGTGATTGGCCCCAACACCCGCAGCGCGATCAGTGCGTTTCAGCGCAGCGTCGGACTGCCCGAAACTGGGGAGCCTTCGCCTGATTTACTGGCACGCTTGGGGGGCTGAGTAAAAAGCGCCCTTTTTTCTGTTCTGTGGGCCGAATTGGCGTCATCATAGCGGGGGTGAATGCCTCGGGGGCGCAAGACAGTGGCACTGCAGGGAGTTTTGGGCTGATGGCGCAGGCACGCTCCTCGCGCAGCCGTTGGCTGCTCCTCGCGCCAGCACTGCTGATCCTGCTCTTTGCCGCGAGTGGGCCGTTGCTGATCACACTGGCGTATTCGTTTCTGACGCCGGGCGACTACGGCGGCGTGGTTTGGCGCGTGTCGACAGAAGCTTGGTTCAATGTCTTTATGCAGCGTGACATCTTCGATGACACGCTCGGCTGGTCGGACGCGCATCTGAGCATTTTCTGGCGCTCGGTGAAGCTCTCTTTGATGACGACGCTCGCCTGTCTGATCCTGGGATTCCCCACCGCCTATTTCATCGCCACACGGCCCGAGCGGCAGCGCAACCTTTGGATGTTGCTTATCATCGTGCCGTTTTGGACCAACCTGCTGATCCGCACCTTCGCGATTATGGAACTCATCCGCAACGAGGGCACGGTGAACACCGTCCTAATGGCACTTGAGATGATCGATGCACCCATTCAGATGCTCTTTACCGAGTTCGCGATCATCCTTGGGATGGTCTACGTCTACCTGCCGCTGATGGTGCTGCCGGTCTATGCCTCGTTGGAGCGGCTGGACTTTCAACTCATTGAGGCGGGTTATGACCTTTATGCAACCCGCTTTAAGGTCCTGCGCCGGGTGATCCTGCCGCTGGTGAAGCCGGGGGTAATCGCGGGATCGATACTCGTCTTTGTCCCCTCCCTTGGTGCCTACGTGACGCCGCGGGTGATGGGCGGCGGCAATCAGTTGATGATCGGCAACCTCATCGAGTTGCAGTTTGGCCAGGGGCGCAATTGGCCGCTGGGGGCGGCGCTGTCGATCACGCTCTTGGCCATCGTGATGGTGGCGCTCATGGCCTATGTGCGGGCAGCGGGCAATGAGGGGGCGCGCCATGGCTGAGCGGGGCTTTGACGTCAAACGCCAGACCGGATTTACCTCGATCGCCATCGCTTGCTTTGTGATGCTCTATATGCCGATCATCCTGCTGGTCGTCTATTCGTTCAACGCGGGCACCTCCATTGCGATCTGGGAGGGGTTTTCCTGGCGCTGGTATGCCTCCGCCTGGGAGAACGAACAGGTGCAAGAGGCCACGGTGCGCTCCCTCATCATCGCGGTTTGGGCTTCCGTGATCTCCACCACCGCGGCCGTGCTTGCCGCGCTCGCCACGACGCGCACAGCCGCCTTTCGGGGCCAAGCAGCGGTTTTCGTCGCCATCAATCAGCCGCTCATGGTGCCAGAGATTGTGACCGCCGTGGCGCTGCTGATCTTTTTCGCGATGATCAAGGTCGCGACGGGCTACACCGGGTTGGCCTATCTTGTGATCGCACATTCCGCCTTTTGCATTCCTTTTGCCTATCTGCCGATCCGCGCGCGGCTGCAGGGGATGGACCTCAACCTTGAGCAGGCCGCCGCGGATCTTTACGCCTCGCCCTTCCAGGTTTTTTACCGCATCACCTTGCCGCAGCTTTGGCCGGGGATCTTGGCGGGCGCGATGCTGGCCTTCGTGATCTCGCTGGATGATGTGGTGATTACCGAGTTTGTGAAATCCGCCGGGCAGGATACGCTGCCCACCTACATGCTGGGGCAGTTGCGCCGTGTCGTCACGCCCGAGATCAATGCCATTTCCACGGTCCTGCTGGGCATCTCAATCACCATGGTGATCGCCTACACTCTGCTCAGCACGTTCAAAAAACCACAGTAGCCAACAGGAGAACCACAATGAAAAAGACACTGACCGCGCTCACCTTCGCGCTGGCGGGGCCCGCCCTCGCCGAAGGGGAGCTCAACATCTACAACTGGGGCAACTACACCTCGCCTGAGATGATCGAAAAGTTCGAGGCCGAGACCGGGATCAAGGTCACGATCACCGATTACGACAGCAACGATACCGCGCTTGCCAAGATCAAAGCGGGCGGGCACGGCTTTGACATCGTCGTCCCCTCAGGCACCTACATCCCGATTTTCGTGGGCGAAGGGCTGCTGATGGAGAGCAACCCAAACGAAATGGAAAACTTCAAACACATGGACCCGCAGTGGGTCGATGTGGATTTTGACCCCGGCCGAAAGTACTCTGTGCCGTGGCAGTGGGGCACCGTTGGGGTGACGGTGAACACCTATGTCTACGGCGGCGATATCAACACGGCGGGGGTGATTTTTGACCCGCCGGAAGAGCTCAAAGGCAAGATCAACGTGGTGCCTGAGATGAACGACGTGATGGGCCTTGCCATCCATTACGTTGGGGGTGAGCAATGCACGGCAGACCGCGAAGTGCTCAAAAAGGTGCGCGATGTGCTGCAAGCGGCCAAACCCAACTGGCTCTCGATGGACTACGGCAATATCGAGAAATACGCCAAGGGTGACTTGGCGGCGGGCGTGAATTGGAACGGGGCCTCTTTCCGCTCCCGGGTGCAGAACGCCGATATCGCCTTTGGCTATCCGCAAGAGGGCTTCCCCGTCTGGATGGACAACGCCGCCATCCTGTCGGACGCCAAAAACGTGGAGGAGGCTAAGACCTTCCTCAATTTCATCATGGAGCCTGAGAACGCGGCGATGCTGTCGTCCTTTGCGCGTTATGCCAATGGGATCAAAGGCTCTGAGGCCTTTATGCCCGAGGACATGAAAACCGCGCCCGAGGTGGTCGTCCCCGCCAACTTGAAGGCGGCCGCCTATGTCGCGGCGACCTGTCCGCCAGAGGCCACGCGGCTTTACACCGCGATCTGGACTGAGCTTCAGAAGTAATCCCCCCGCGGCCCGGCAAAGCGTCGGGCCGTACCTTCCCTTTGGAGCGCTGCCATGGCCGCCGATATCGTCATTCACAACGCCGCTATGATCACCTTTGACGACGCGCAGCCTTTTGCCGAAGCGCTGGCCATCACCGGGGACACGATCAGCGCGGTGGGGAGCACCGCTGTGGTGCTGGCAATGGCTGGTCCAGGCACGCGGATCATCGATGCGGGGGGCGGCACAGTGCTGCCGGGGTTCATCGACAGCCATGTGCATCTTTTCGGCGGATCGGTCGAGCTTGATTGCCTCAGCCTTTACGGGGTCGAGGGGGTGGAGGCGATGCGCGGGGCGATCTTGCCCTACGCCGCCGCGAACCCCGACGATGCTTTGGTTTTCTGTGTCATGGCCGACTACGGGATCCTGGGCACAGGGCAGAACCTGACGCGCCAGGACCTCGACCAGATCCTGCCCGACCGCCCGCTGGCCATGTTCGCGCCCGATCACCATACGATCTGGGCCAACACCGCCGCGCTTGAGGCGACGGGCCTCTTGCAAGGCGGCGAAGTTGACGCGGGATCAGAGATCGTGATGGGCGCGGATGGGCTGGCCTCCGGCGAACTGCTGGAGCCCGGTGCCTACAGCCCAATCTTGGAACTGACCCGATACGCGGGACGCGAGATGCTGGGCCTGACAACCGGCAAAGACCCCGAGCCCCCCGCCACGCCTGCGCAGCGTGCGATGGACAAAGACGTGATTGCCCGCGGTCTGGCCCATTGCGCGGCCCAAGGGATCACAACGCTGCACCTGATGGACGGCAACCGCTATCAACTGGAACTGCTTTCTGAATTAGAGGCCGAGGGGCGGCTCCTGTGTCGCTGCCACGTGCCCTTTCATATGAAAGGCACCGACCCGCTGGAACGGTTGACGGAAGAGGCCCCGCTCCTGCGCGCGGACTTTCAAGGCGAGAAGCTGCGCTGCAGTCACGTCAAGATGTTCATCGACGGCGTGATTGAGAGCGGCACCGCGCTCATGCTGTGGCCCTATCCTGGCAAACTGGGCGAGGGGGAGAACACCGGCGACGAAGTGTTTAGCCAAGCGCATTTTGAGGCCTGCTGCGTCGAGGCGGACAGGCTGGGGTTTCAGATCGCGGTGCATGCCATCGGCGATGCGGGCGTGCGCCGCACGCTAGACGCCTATCAGGCGGCCCTCAAAGCCAACGGTGCCCGCGACAGCCGCCATAGGATTGAACATATCGAGGTGATCCACCCCGAGGATATCCCGCGCCTCGCTGAGATGGGTGTTGTCGCGTCCCTACAGCCCGGGCACGCTCCCACGGGGCACATCTTTCCGCCAACCGGGGTGGGCCAGTACCTTTACGACGACCAGATCCCTGGGGCCTATGCCTGGCAAAGCCTGCGCGACAGCGGGGCGCGCGTAGTCTTCTCCACCGATTGGCCGGTGATCCCCGTGGATGTCATGCCCAACATCAAGGCCGCCATCGCTCCGCTCAGCCTTGGCCCCGAGTGGCCGGACCAGAGCCAAAGCTTGATGGATACGCTTGCAAGCTACACCCGGGACAACGCTTGGGTCGGGTTCCAAGAGGCGCTCTACGGTAGGCTCAGCCCCGGCATGCGCGCTGACATTGCGGTTTTGAGCCACGATCTAAGCCGTCTGGCGCCAGATGACATCACCCAAGCGCAGGCCAGAGTAACCCTCTGCGATGGGGCAGTGACCTATGAAGCGCCAGCGTGACCCTCGGGGGCTGTGTCGAGGATCAACTCCCGCAGCCAGGCGTTGCGGCCCGAGTTTTGATAGCGGCGGTGCCAGACCAGATCGTAGCGGATAGGCGGGATCGCAAAAGGCACCGGGCAATGGCTCAGCCCTTTGTAAACAGACGCGCTCAGCGAAAGGGGCATCGTCACGATAATGTCGGTGCCAGCAATGAGATCGCCCAACATCGAGGTCGTTGGCGCCACCAAGGCCAGATGCCGATCAACGCCCAACCCGACCAAAGTCTTCTCCACCATACTGTTCTGTCCGCCGCCAAACTCGACCATCCCGTGAGACGCCTTTGCATAATCCTCCAGCGATGTGACCGGGCCGCGGCAGGCTGGGTCGTAGAAAACTGCCAAATCTTCGGAAAAGTAGGGGCACGAACTCAATGTCGTGGGGTATGTCTCACCCGCGACGGCGATGGCCACCTCTGCCATTTCTTCGGTGAGCATTTCCTCCACGCGGCTACTGGGGGCGAGGCGTTTGATTTCCAGTCGCAGGGCTTGTGAGACTTGGTGCATGGCGTGCCAGAGTTGGCGCATCTGAAAAAGCAGCGCGGGCGAGGGTATCGCCAACACAACGGGCCGTGTGTCCAGCGCGGCATCGTAATCAACTGCCGCGACGAGCCCCTCAATATCGGCCAGTATCGTTTTGACGCGCGGCAGAACGGCTATCGCTTTCTCCGTCGGGGTGATCCCGCGCCCCACTTTAACAAACAGCGGATCCTGTAGCGCAGCGCGCAGTTTTTCGATCGTATGGCTGATCGTGGATTGGTTGACACGGAACAAGCGGGCGGTGTGGCTCAGAGACCCAGTCTCGCAAACTGACACAAAAACCCGTAAAGTATGGCCGTCAAGCCGGAAGTAATCGAAATTTTGCATCGGTAATTTAGTATCATTTGATTGATGACGTGTCATCATATCCTATGGTTGGAAATTAGTGAGACGAGCTTCGCAAAGGGTGTGGGCGATGCAAGACGGCACGGATGAACTTTACGGCGAAGAGATCGAAGCTGTCGTGAGGCTGCTGGAGTTTGCGGCACACCGCGCGCGTGAATGCGGCGCGACGGTCCTTGCGGAGGCAATTGAAAACGTCAAAGAGCTTGCCAATGCGCAAGGCGACCGGCACTGAGCCTCCCGCTTGACCTATGCGCGCTCGCTACTTCTCAAAAGGCTCTCCCAGAGAGGCGATACCGTTGAGCCGCAACAGGCGCTTGTTCGATGAGATGATGCCAAGGACAATGATCGTCACCATGTAGGGCAGGCTGGTCAGGATTTGTGAGGGGATGGCGAGGCCGGCGGTTTGCGCCGCGATGCTGCCCAATGAGACCGCGCCAAAAAGGCAGGCCCCCAAAAACACCCGCCCCACCATCCAGGTGCCGAAGACAACAAGTGCAACGGCGATCCAGCCGCGCCCCGCGATCATGCCATCGGCCCAAAGCGGCGTGTAGATGGTCGAGGCATAGGCCCCCGCAATGCCCGCCATCAACCCGCCGAACCCGACCGCCCCGAGCCGGATCAGGATTACAGGATATCCAATGGAGTTTGCGGCCTTTGGGTTTTCTCCCACCGCTTTCAGCACAAGCCCCAGTTTCGTGCGCCCTAAGACGTACCAAAGTCCAGCCGTGAAGATCAGCGAGAGCCAGACAACGAGGTCTTGGCGAAAGAGCCCGCCAATCAACGGCAATTCGGAAAGCCCTGGCACCGCGATTTTGCCAATGCCTACGACGGTAAAGCTCTCGTAAGGTTTGCCGAAATAGGCCGAGAGGCCGAGCCCCAGAATGCCAATTGCCAGGCCAGAGGCGACTTGGTTGGCCCTGAGACCCAGCGTCACGAAGGCAAAGACCAAGGCAAGGCACGTCCCGCCGAGCCCTGCCGCGACAAACGCAAAGATGTGCCCGCCGCCGGTGTAGACGGTGATAAAGGCGATGGCCGCGCCCAGGGCCATCATCCCCTCAACGCCGAGGTTCAAAACGCCGGAGCGTTCCGCGACCAGCTCGCCCAAGGCGGCCAAGAGAAAGGGCGTCGCAGCGGCCAGCATGCCCGCAAGGATGAACTCAAGCGCGATCATGCCCTGCGCGCCACGGCTTGCCCCGCAGCGGCTTGCGGCCAGACCAACCGCTTGCGCACGAAGGTGGCGAAGATCAGATAGGCCAACAGCAAGCTGCCCTGAAAGACGTTCACGGCGGCAATTGGCAGCCCGGCAGAGACCATGGCGTTGTCCCCGCCGATGTAGAGCGTCGCCATCAGAAAGGAGGCGAAAACGATCCCAATTGGATTGAGCCCGCCCAAGTAGGCCACGATGATCGCGGCATAACCGTAGCCCGTTGAGGTCGAGCGCTGAAGCTGCCCCACGGGTCCTGCCACCTCTGCCGCACCTGCCAGCCCCGCCGCCGCGCCGCCGATGAGCAGTGAGAGCCAGATCGCCCCGTTTTGCGAGAACCCTGCGTAACGCGCAGCACCCGGGGCAAGGCCCCCCACCTCAAGCCGGTAGCCCGCAAAGCTGCGCACAGTAAAGATCCATGCCAAAAGCGCCACAAAGAGCGCGATGAGCAAGGAGATGTTGACCCGCGTGCCCGGCAACAGCACCGGGAGCAGGGCGTCCAAGGGAAACATGACCGATTGCGGGAAGTTAAAACCCATCGGGTCCTTCCACGGTCCGAGCAGCAGATAATTCAAAAGCTGGATCGCAACGAAGGACAGCATCAGCGAGACCAAGATCTCATTGGCATTCAACCGCACGCGCCAGAATGCCGTGATCGAGGCCCAAAGGAGCCCGCCTAAGGCCCCGAGGATAAGCATGCTGGGCCAAAACCAGATGCCGCTCACCTGCGGGGAATAGACCGGGATGGCCGAGGCAAAGATGGCGCCCAACACGAATTGCCCTTCCGCCCCGATGTTAAAGACCTTCGCGCGAAACCCGATGGCCAGGCCCTGCGCGATGAGCAACAGCGGACCTGCTTTGAGTAGGATTTCTGAGAAGGAAAAGTAGCTGGTGAAAGGATCGATGAGCATGGCTTTGAAAACCGCGAGCGGGTCAACGCCGATGCTTGCATAGAGCACCACGTTGCTCAGTGCGGCGGCGGCCAGAGCGGCAAAGGGTGCCGCAATCAGCCAGAAGACCGACGCATGATCGCGCGCAGCCAACCGGGGCAGCGCGAAGCCGCGCCGCTCGGTCACGCGGCTGCCTCCGCCGCGCCGATCATCACGCGCCCGATGTCCTCAGGGGCGGTTTCGCGGGTCTTGAACCGGGCGCTCAACCGCCCTGCATTGAGCACTTGGATGCAATCGGTGAGCTCAAAAAGCTCTTCGATCTCTTCTGAGATCACCAGGATGGCGCATCCGGCGTTGCGCAACTCGATCAGCCGTTTGCGAATGGCGATGGCCGCGCCGATGTCGACGCCCCAGGTGGGCTGGTTGAGAAACAAGAGCTTTGGGGCCAGCATCAACTCACGCCCGATGATGAACTTCTGCAAATTTCCGCCCGAAAGGGCCCCGGCCTCAGCCGCCGGTCCGGGCGTGCGCACATCGTTGGTTTCGATACAGGCCTTGGTGAAGGCCTGAGCCCGTTGATGGCGGATCATGCCACGCTGCAGCATGCCCTGGGCATGGGCGGTCAGAATGCTGTTTTTTGTGAGCGACAGTTCGGGCACCGCCCCCTGGCCCAGCCGGTCCTCCGGGACGAAAGCAAATCCAAGCTGACGGCGGCGCGCGGCGCCCAGATGGGTGACGTCTTGTCCCATCATGGCGATCTGCGGGCCCGCAGCGCGCGGCAACGCCGTCTCGCCTGAAATCGCGGCGGCCAATTCGGCCTGCCCATTGCCTGACACACCCGCGATGCCCAGGATCTCGCCCGCCCGCACATGCAGCGAGACGTTCTCCAGCGTCACACCAAAGGGATCTTCGGTTGGCACCGAGAGGGCGGAGATTTCAAGTTGCCGGGGTCCCTGATCCATCTCCTTGGCAGGGGCCAGTTCCGGCATCTCGCGCCCGATCATCATCGTGGCGAGCTGGCCCGCGTCAAAATCTCGGGGCGTGACGTCCCCCGTGACCCGACCGCCCCGCAGGATTGTCGCGTGGCTGCAAATCGCGCGGATCTCTTCCAGCTTGTGCGAGATAAACAGGATGGACACGCCGCGCGCCGCCAATTTGCGCAGTGTGTCAAAGAGCCGTTCCACCGATTGCGGCGGCAGCACAGAGGTGGGCTCATCCAGGATCAGGAGCTTGGGGTCGGCCATCATGCAGCGGATGATTTCCACCCGCTGGCGTTCGCCGACAGAGAGCGAATGCACATGCGCCAGCGGATCGACCTCCAGCCCGAACTCTTCTCCGAAGTGCTTGATCCGCCCGGTCAGCTCTTTCTTTGTGCCCGGCACGATCAGAGAAACGTTTTCGACGACTGTCAGGGTCTCAAAAAGCGAGAAGTGCTGAAAAACCATGCCGATCCCCAACCGCCGCGCGGCAGCGGGTGAGGGGATCGCTGTTGGGGTTCCCTGCCACAGGATTTCGCCTGCGTCCGGGCTTTCCACGCCGTAGATAAGTTTCATCAGGGTCGATTTTCCGGCCCCGTTCTCACCCAGGATCGCGTGGATCGCGCCCTGTGCGACGTCAAGATCCACGGCGCGGTTGGCCTCAACCGCACCGTAGCTTTTGCTGACGCCGCGCAAAGACAGCAGGGGGGTCGTCATCGGATCAGTTCGGCAGCGGGGTCGTCACGCCAGCGACGTGCCAGTCCATCGCGATGATCTGCTCGCGGGTCATGGTGACGCCTGCGGCCACGCCCTCGCTCCCGTCCGCTTTCATCAGCGGGCCGGTGAAGGGCGAAAACGACCCATCCGCAATCGCGGCTTCGGTCTCGGTGATTTTGGCCTTCACATCCGCCGGGATGTCCGGGCTCCAATCGACAACCTTGACCACCTCGTCCCCAACCCCAAGGAAGGCATTGGCCCCTTCAAAACTGCCCGCCACATGGGCGTCGACGGATGCTTTGAAAAAGGGCGACCAATCGGTGAGCACACAGCCCAGGTAGGTCTTGGGCGCATAGGCTTTCATGGAAGAGTTGAGGTTAAAGGAGTAGATCCCCAATTCCTCACATTTGGCCACGACCGATGGCGTGTCCTGCGCGTTAGAGAAGATCACATCGCAGCTTTGCGCATTGAGCGCCTCCGCCGCCTCCTGCGCCTTGGCCGGGTCGAACCAGGAGTTCAGCCAGACGACGGACAGCTCCACATCCGGGTTGATCGCCTGCGCGCCCAGCACAAAGGCGTTGAGCGAGGTGATGAGCTCGGGGATCGCAAAGGCGGAGACCGAGCCGATCTTGCCCGTCTTGGAAAGCGCGGCGGCGGCCATGCCCATCAGGTAGGTGCCTTGCGAGTACTGCGCGGCGAAAGGCGAGAAGTTGGGTGCCACCATGAAGCCGGAGGCGTGCAGCACGGTCACATCGGGGTTGCGCCGCGCGATCTGCATCGCGCCGTTCTGATAGCCAAAGGAACCCGCCACGAGGAACTTCGTGCCGTCCGCGACGGCCTTGTTCATGATCCGGTCGGCATCAGGGCCTTCGGGAATGTTCTCAACGACGGTAAGCTCCACCGCGTCGCCGTAGGCCGCTTTGACCGTCTCCAGCCCGTCAAAAAGCGCGTGCCCCCAGCCCACATCCGCGACGGGGGATGGGATGATGAGCGTGATCAGCAGCGGATCTTCAGCGGTTGCGGCCAGCGCCTGTCCGCCAATACTCGTCACCATCCCCGCCACGGTCGCGGTTGTGATGAAGTTTCTGCGGTTGAGGGTCTGTGTCATATAGAGGTCTCCGTGTTGGGTTAGGTGTGCAGTGTCATGAGAGCCGCCTCAGCGGCGGTGAAAAGCGCGTGTTCGTCAACGCGAGTGAAGGCACCGTCTTCCCAGACGATCTCACCGTTGATCATGGTCAGGTCGGTGGGGCTGCCGATCCCAACCTTGGGGATCAAGCTCAGCGGGTCGTGCCGCGTGCCGACGTAATCCATGCGGCGCGTGTCGATGGCAAAAAGATCTGCCGCCATGCCGGGGGCAAGCCGCCCGATGTCACCCCGGCCCAAAAGTGCGGCTCCGCCCTGTGTCGCCTGATCAAAGAAAGTGGCAGGCGGCGGCACGGGATGGCTGCGGGTGGCGGCCTTGAGGCATTGCAGCATGTAGGCCGAATGCACGCAGTGCATGAGGTTGGAATTGTCGTTTGACGCCGCACCGTCCGCGCCGAGCCCGACGCGCACCCCAAGCGCGGTCATCGCAGGAATGTCGGTGACTTCCGCCCCCACCAGATAGACCGGTTCGGGGCAGTGCGCCACACCTGTCCCGCTTGCTGCCATGGCGCTGAGTTCGGCGTGGCTCAGCTCCCAGCAATGGGCATAGAAAGTGTCGGGCCCGGCAAAGCCAAGCTCTTCGCAATAGGCCACGGTGCGCATGCCCGTGCGCTCTTGCACCACCGGGCTCTCCCCCTCGCCGACATGCGTGTGCAAAAAGACGCCCTTGTCTCGGGCCAGGGCCACGGATTCGACAAAAGTCTCTCGGTAGCAGTTGACCGGCTGGCAGGGCGCAACCACGACCTGACGCATGCTGAACCGCGCGGGGTCGTGATAGGCGTCGATGACCCGCGCGCAATCGGACAGGAACGCGTCGGTGCTTTCAAGCATTTCGTCGGGGATGGTCGAGCCTTCGGATTTGGGCAGGGTGTTGCCGCCGCGCGCGGCGTGAAAGCGCATGCCGATGAGTTCCGCCGCCTCAAATTGCCGATCGATGATCGCTGTGCCCGCGTGGCGCGGAAAGCAGTACTGGTGATCAAGCGCCGTGGTGCAGCCGTGTTTGATCAACTCCGCCATCGCGGTGAGGGAGGCGTGATAGAAACACTCCTCGGTCAGACGCGAAAAGATCGGATAGATCAGATCAAGCCATTCGATGACCGACAGCTTGGTCCAATCGAGATCCGCCCGGTTGCGCACGAACGTCTGAAAGAAATGGTGGTGCGTGTTGACCAGGCCCGGATAGACGAACCAACCCCGTGCATCGCGCAGCGCTGTTTCGGGCGGCAGCCCGGCGGCGGCGAGACCCGGCCCGATCGCCTTGATCTGAGACCCCTCGGTCAGAACATCCACGTCGCGCTCGATGCGGCTGCCCGTGCCGTCATCCACGGTCACCGCCGCGCAATTCTGCAATAGCACGCCCGGCATCAGGATGCCTCCTGCGCGTCGATGAGCGGGTCGGGGGCCAATTCATGCAGCCGGTGAATGCCCGGCATCTCGATAAAGCCCGGCTGTGCGCGGATGGCGCGCATCCACAGCCGGATCGAGGGGTAGGGGTCGAGTGATACGCTACCATCCGGGGCCAGGGCGACATAGGGAAAACACGCGATATCGGCAATCGTGATCCGGTCGGCGGCGAGATAGCTCTGACCCATGAGCCGCCCGGCAAAGAGCGCGCTTTCCAACTCCCGCAAGGCCGCGACCCCCTGCGCCTGCAAGACAGGCAAGTCTCCGCCCGCGTGCAGCATCTCCACCAGCCGTGCGCCGCCAAGCGCGTGGGTTAGCCGGTGCGAAAACGCAAGCCACTGCTGTACCTGCGCGGCATGCTGCGCTGTGTCTTGGCCCAGCCACTCTGGCGCCACGCTTGCCGCGAGATAGGTCAGGATCGCCGAGCTTTCGCTCAGCACCAGCGCGTCATCGACGAGGATGGGGATGCTGCCCGCTGGGTTCAGCGCCAAGAGTGCCTCGTTCTTGTGCTCCTGGCCGGGGTGAAAATCCACTGGCCTGAGGGTCAGCGGTTGATCCAGCAGAGAGGCCAGCAGGCGTACTTTGTAGCAACTTGGCGACAGGATGTAATCGTAGAGGATCATCCCGCCACCAATTGTGCGCCGTAGGTATATTTGTGTCGTTTCAGCCACCGTCGATAAGCGACCGAGGTCATATCGGCGCGCGTCGGCGTCTCCATCGCGGGGTCCAGCGGCAAGCGTTTGGGGATCTGGTTTTCGAGGATCGAGCGGTCTTGCAGAAAGATCAGTTGCTGAAAGTGGATGAGATCGGTCAGGCTCGCCTCTTCGTCAAAAAGCGCCATCCAAGGCCAGACATCGCATAGATCCTCGGTCAAAGGCTGCACAAAGAGGCAGATCACGTCCCATTTACCCGGGCGCGGCGGACAAGTCTTATAGAGCACCGAGGTGGTGGGTGCCGGTACCCGGTACATATACTGCGTAGTGATGCCGCCTTCGGCGGATTTAGCCGCCTGAGGTTGGTAGAACTCCACCTTCGTGGCCCAGACCTCATCTTCTTCCTCGCGGATCTCGACCTTGTACTTTTTCACCTCCGTATGGGGCTCGGAGCCCAGAATGTCCGTGTGCACGAAGGGAAAGTGAGCGATATCGAGAAAGTTCTCAACTGCGCGTAGCGGCGAGCACTTCACGCGGACCACACCCACATCAACAAGCTTGCGGTCAGGGTGGTCGGCCTCTGGTATCTCAAAAAGATCCTTTGCGGGTGTGCCGAGGCTCGTCCAAAGGTGTCCGAACCGTCTGACAATGGGCAAGGACCGACCCGCCTCAGCGATGACGACGGGGGCACTTGCGCTGCCTTGCACCGTGATCGGCGTGCCCATCAATAGAGTCTTGCGCCCTTGCGGCGGCATCGCGCTCAAGAGGGCGACGGGATACCAGGCATCGCGCATGGCGTTTTGGCTCATAGGCAGGCCTCTTGCACGTCGAGCGCCTCAGCCCGGCGGCGCAGCGCCTCAAGCGCGCTTGAGGCCGCAATGCGCGCCGCAAGTGGCGCGCCCGCTTCGATGAGCGCGATGACAAAAACGTCGTCTGAGCCGCGCGGGCTGAGGAGCAAACGTGACTTGAGACCCTGCAAAGTGGTGATGATCGCGTCGGCCTCCCACATCCCGCCCGACACCTCCCAGACGGCGCGGGCGGGCGCGGCGATCACCAGGCTTCTGAGGGCGGTGTAGCCTTCAAAGACCTGCGGGTCCTGTGGAGGTTGCGCGCTGGCGACCCAGATCACGCCGTTTTGCTCCATCACGGGCAACGGCCCGCAATTGATCGACTTGGGGGGCACCACTTTTGGATGGGCGGGAATGTACTGGCAACCACCGTCGCGGCCAAATCGCCAGCCGTGATAGATGCACGAAAGCGTCTCACCCCGCACAAACCCATGTGACAGGCGCATGCCGCGATGCGGGCAGCGGTCTGCGTTGGCGCTGAGCCGCCCTGACTGGGTGCGCCAGACCGCGATGGGGCCGGTGGGCAGCATGGCAGGGACCACAGTGCCATCCAACACGTCTGCCCCCACCGCCGCTGGAACCCATGTCGCCGCTGCCTCGGCCTGCATGTCTCACTTCCCCCTGTCGTGCGCGCCACCCTGCGCGTTTGATCGGTCGGGCCTTCCTCTAATCCTCTTTAGAACAGCCCCGCGCTATAGCACCCTCTCGCCTGGCAGATTGCGAGGCTACGTCGGCTCAGAACGCGTTTGGCCCACACGGGTGGGTGGAATTCCGTCGCTGTGTGCTGAGTTATTGACCATAGTGCCAAAAATTTGGACAGATCATGCGGTAGAGGTGCTGCGTTCGATTGAGCTGACCCACACGTCGATGGGCCCGAGCAGGCAACCCATCTCAAGCGCGTCGATCAGATCTGGTTGGCCCTCCACCTCAAGCTCAATGCGTTCGGCGGTCGTGCTGACCCGATGCGCGCTGAGGCCCAACCGGGTGCTATGGCGTTCTATCCACGGCACAAATGTCTCGCCGCCCAGCTCGCCGCGGATCACAAGGCTTTGCCGTATCGTTGCCAAGTTGGGAATGGTCAAAGGGAGGGCTCCGGCAGGGTATACTCAGCGATGCAAATGTGACATGTCACGCGCGCCAAGACCAGCCTATGGTGCCGGGTTTCGGGCTACCTTGCGAGAAGCAGAACGTTTTCATCAGGTCTGCGCGCGCCGCATCAGCGCCGCCGTAGCTTGGGATTGAGCGCATCGTTCATCCCGTCCCCGATGAGCGAAATGCTGAGCACCGTGACGAAAATCGCCAGGCCTGGGATCGTGACGGTATAGCTTGCATCCAGGATGTACTGCCGGTTGGAGCCGATGATCTGCCCCCAGCTCACGACATTGGGGTCGGTCAGCCCCAGAAAAGACAGACCCGCCTCAAAGAGAATTGCGGAGCCCACCATCAGCGCCGATTGCACGATGATCGGCGGCGAAGCATTGGGCAGGATCACCAGAAAGATCTGCCGAAACCGCGTGGCTCCAAGCGCGCGGGAGGCCAGCACAAATTCAAGCTCTTTCAGGCGCAGAAACTCGGTTCGGGTGATCCGCGCCACCGCCGTCCAACTGACAATGCCAATCGCCAGGGTGATCATCGGCAGGGAGGCCCCAAAGAGCGCGACGATCACCATGGAAAAGAGCAGTGTGGGCAGCACTTGAAAGAACTCGGTAAAGCGCATGAGGATTTCTTCGACGAGCCCGCCGAAATAGCCCGCGACCGCACCGATCGTGACACCGATCAGGATGGAGACCAGCGCCGCCGTCCCACCGATGATCAGCGAGACCCGCGCGCCGCTCAGCACCATCGCCATAAGATCGCGGCCCAGATAATCCGTGCCGAGCAGGAAGCCCTGCTCCCCTGGGGGCGAAAAGGGGGCCCAGACCATCTCAAACGGGTCCGTCGGGTAGAGCATCGGGCCGAAGATCGCCAAGAGTACGATGAACGTGAGCGTGATCAGACCCAGCAGCGCAGACCGGTTGCGCCGAAAATTGCCCCAGGCCTCCACCATGGGATGGCGTGACACGGGGGCCTCACTCACGAGCTTTGGCTCCGGATGCGCGGATCCATCGCGCGCAGCACTTGGTCGGTGAGCAGGTTGCCGACGATCACCACCAGGGCCGAAAAAAACAGGATGCCCAAAATGGTTGGCGTGTCGCGCGCGATGATGGACTGGAAGGCCAGCGTGCCGAGACCAGGCCAGCTAAAGACCGCCTCGACAAGAACCGCGCCGGAGATCACGGCGGAAAATTGGAGCCCGGCGAGCGTAACCACTGGGGCCATAGCGTTTGAAAGCGCGTGGCTGTAGACCACCTGCCGCGTCGGCAGGCCTTTGGCGTGAGCGGTGCGCACAAAGTCGGATTTCAGCACCTCCATCATCGTAGCGCGCGACAGCCTGGAATAGAGTGCCAGAAAAATCGACGAGAGCGTGAGCATCGGCAAGGTCAGGTGCCGGGCGATATCCACCGTCGTGACCCAAAAACCGCCCTCAACCGTCACATCCCGCATGCCAGCCACCGGAAACCACTGCACGTTCAGCGAAAACGCGATCAACAGCAGGATCCCGGTCCAGAACACCGGGGCCGAGTAGCCAAAGAGCGATACGAATGTCACCAAATGGCTCAGCGGGCCGTTTGGGTTCTGAGCAGAGACAGCACCCAGAAATACGCCCAAAAGCAAGGCCAAGATCTGCGCCGTGAAGACCAAAAGCAGCGTGGCGGGCAGCCGCTCTAGGATCAGATCGGTGACCGGTCGGTTGTAGAAATAGGAATAGCCCAAATCGAACTGCAAGACCCCGCCGATGTAGCGCCCAAGCTGCACGATAAAGGGCTGGTCGAGCCCGTATTCCGCGCGGATCTGCGCCAGCATTTCGGGATCGGCACCGCCTGCGGATTGCGCGATGGTATCCGCCACGTCGCCGGGTGCCAAATGCATCAGCGCAAAGTTCAACACCAACACAGCGATGAGCAGCGCCACGGCATAGAGCGTGCGAACGACAAGATTTTGCAGGAAGGCCAAGGCGGTCTCTCAAAAACGCTGCGGCGGAGGTTTTGCCCCCGCCGCAGGCGGTCCCTACTCTTTGAGGTAGGTCATGTCGATGGGCGTAGAGGTGCCCCAGATGCCCAAGGGCGGGTTGCCCACCTTATCGGCATAGATCGTGTGATAGGGCAGCGTGTTCGTGTGATAGACCGGCAGCTCATCCGCGATAATCGCTTGGAACTCAGCATAGAGTTCAGCGCGCTTGGCAGGGTCTGATTCAACGCCTGCCATGGCCATCAACTCATCCACCCGCGCATTGGAATAGCCCTGGGTGTTTGACCAGACGCCTTTGCCGATGTTGGTGGAATCGTAGGTCCGGTGCACCCCGATCACCGGGTCACCCCAGTTAAACACAGTGTCCCAGCTCATATCGAAATCCATCTCGCCCATGCGCTTGGCCCAGGTTGGAAAATCAGCGCTGGCGCGCACTTCGACCTCAATGCCCACTTTCTTCAGCGCAGCTTTGACGTATTCCACCTGCGGCTTCACACCGGGCCAGCCAAAGTCGATGGTCAGATCGAAACGCTTGTCCCCATCCATCGGAAAGCCTGCCTCGTCGAGCAGCGCGTTGGCCTTGTCGAGATCAAGGTCGTAGGTCGGCACATCGGCGTTATAGAAGGGGCTATCGGGGTGGATCCCGGTGCGGCTGTCCGCGGCGGTGCCCTGCATCAGCGCGTTCTTGATGAAGTTTTTGTCGATGGCATGGGCAATCGCTTTGCGCACCCGAACGTCCTGCAAAGGACCGCTTTGGGTGTTCATGGCGAGCCAATCGAGCGGACCAATGGCACCGTAGCCTTCAGGCGTCACGGTGAGCCCATCCACTTTCTTCAGCCGGTTCACCATCTGCGGCACAGATTCAAAGGCACCCATGTGAACTTCACCGTTTTCATAGGCGATGGTGCGGGCCGAGACATCGGTGATGATGCGCAGCACCACGCGATCGAGGAAGGGCCGTCCCTCGATGAAGAAATCATCAAAGCGTTCCATGATCACATGCTCGCCGCTCTTGAATTCAACAAGCTTGAACGGACCGGATCCCACGACGTTCTCGTTGTTGCGCGGGTGGCTCTTGACTTCTTCAATGGGCACATCGCCGTAGATGTGCTTGGGCAGGATCGACATCAACTGCCCCGACATCGCCAGGATCAGCGCGGGATGCGGCTTGGAAAGCTTGAGGATCGCGGTGTGCTCGTCGGGTGTCTCGACCGTCTCGACCGGTGCAAACATCGTCTTGAAGGGGTGATTGGCTTTGATCACCTCAACCGAAAAGGCGATATCCTCAGACGTGATCGGCGTGCCATCGTGGAACACCGCGTCTTTGACGAGGTTGAGCGTGACAGAGAGGCCGTCCGCGCTCACCTCCCAGGTTTCTGCCAGATAGGGCTGGGGCGTCCAATCTTCATCATAGCGCAGCGGCGAGGCGAAAAGCTGCGCTGCTGGATACCCCGTGACAATGCCGGACTGCACCGCCCCGTTGAGCGTGCGTGGGTTTGATCCCAAGACCGAGACCAATGTGCCGCCGCGCACCGGCTCTTCTGCGGGCAATGCTGTGGCCATGAGGCCTGCAACCGCAACCGAGGCCAATAGGCCTTTGACAAGATGTTTCATCTTATTCTCCCTGGTTTTTTCAAAACCGTAGTCGACAAACTTCTGAATGAGAAGGGGATTTGCGGCCCAGTTCAAATGATTGACAAGGCCCGCGCGAACTGCCTTCTCTTTGCGCAGCCACCTGTTAGCCGAAAGCACTCCATGCGCGCCATCACCATCTTTCAGGCCGAGAAGATCATCACGATGAACCCCGCGCGCCCCGAAGCGACACATGTGGCGGTGCGGGATGGGATGATCCTAGGCGCGGGCACTTTGGACGAGCTTTCAGGCTGGGGCGATTATACGCTTAATGATCAGTTCTCGGACAAGGTGCTCATGCCCGGCTTTGTCGAGGGGCATGCCCATACGATGGAGGGCACGCTTTGGCGCAAGACATACTGCGGGTTCTTTGAACGGACTGATCCGTCGGGGCGCACCTGGTCGGGTCTGAAAAGCGTCGAAGCGGTACTGGCGCGGTTGCGCGAGGCCGAGGCCGCGCTCAGCGACCCCGAAGCCCCGCTGGGCGGCTTTCAGCTTGATCCGATCTACATGGACAACGCCCCTGTAGGCCGCGCGGAGCTTGATACAGTCTCCGCCACCCGGCCCATCGGAGTTCTTCACGCCTCGGGCCACATTATGAACGTGAATACCAAGGCGTTGGAGCTTGCCGGTCTCATGCGCCCGGGCATCAACCATCCGGGCATCCCGCTGGGCGCAGATGGCCTGCCCACGGGCGTGCTCAAAGGGCCGGAGGTCTATACGCCCGTGGGTCCACATGTGGGCTTCAACAGATCCGCCACCGACGCGGATGAGCCGGGCCTGCGCTCCTTTGCCAAGCTTTGCGTGCGCACGGGCACGACGACAATCACCGATCTGGCCTCCCGCCTTGAACCCGAGGCGGTGGAGATGATGCTGCGCGTCACCGGAGAGGCGCGGTTTCCAGCGCGGCTTGTCCCGCTCAAGTTCTTCATGGGCCATACGCCGCAAGAGTTGGTGGACTACACCGCGGGCCTCCGTGCGCGCTCTACCAACAAGCTGCGTTTGGGCCGGATCAAAGTCATCGCCGATGGCTCCATCCAAGGCTTCACCGCCCGGCTGCGGGCACCTGGCTATTACAACGGGGCGCCCAACGGGCTGTGGTACATCGCGCCCGAGCAGATGGAGGAGATCTACCGCCTCGCGCTTACAGCGGGGGTGCCTGTGCACACCCATACCAACGGGGACGAGGCCACTGAACTGGTGCTCGACACCCTGGGCAAGGTCCTGCGCGACACGCCGCGACCCGATCATCGCTTTACCCTGCAACACTGCCAATTGGCCGATGCGGCGCAGTTTCGCCGGATGCGCGCGCTTGGCATGTGCGTGAACCTCTTTGCCAACCACCATTTCTACTGGGGGGATGAGCACTATCGCCTGACCGTCGGGCCGGAGCGGGCCACGCGCATGAACGCCTGCCGCACCGCGCTTGATACCGGCGTGCCCATGGCGATCCATTCCGATGCCCCAGTGACCCCTTTGGCCCCGCTCTTCACCGCCTGGGCGGCTGTGAACCGCTTGACATCCTCGGGCCGCCTGCAAGGCGGGCATGAGCGGATCGCGGTGGCGGAGGCGCTTTATGCCATCACCCTAGGTGCTGCCTACACGCTGCACCTCGACGGCGAAGTGGGTTCCATCGAAGCGGGGAAATCAGCTGATTTCGCCGTGTTGGAGGCGGACCCGACCAGGGTAGAGGCACCCGCGCTGAAAGATGTGCCGGTATGGGGCACCGTGCTTGCGGGGCAAGCCTTCGCGGCGGCGGATCAGTGACGCACCCCGTCCCGGTGACCGTCGTCGGGGGATATCTCGGCGCGGGCAAGACCACGCTGATCAACCAGGTGCTGCGGCAGGCGGATGGGCTGCGCATCGCGGTCTTGGTCAATGAGTTCGGGACCATGCCGATCGACGCCGATTTGATCGTGGCGCAAGAGGGCGATGTGATCTCCATCGCAGGCGGCTGCATCTGTTGCGCTTTTGGCGATAACCTTGTGGCGACGCTTGTGGAGATGTTGGCGCGCGCGCCGCAGCCCGAGCACATCCTCATTGAAGCGTCCGGGGTGGCGTTGCCAGCCGCGCTCGCCAGCATGCTGTCGCTCGTGGCCGGCGTGCAAACCTCAGGGATTGTAGTGCTGGCCGATGCAGAGACGATTGAGGCGCGCGCGCAAGACCGCTATCTGGCCGACACCGTAATGCGGCAGATCGAGAGTGCAGACATCCTCGTGCTCACCAAGACCGACCTTGTCGCTGACAGCGCGCTGGCGCAGGTGACTGCCTGGCTCAAGACCAAATCGACCCAGGCGGCGGTTGTGCCTGCCCGCCAGGGCCAATGCCCCAACGAGATCATCCTAGGTGACTTTGCACCATCAGCGGATCGTCCCCCGGCGCTTGAGCACACCGCACAATACGAGAGCTTTGCCTTTCGGCCCCGCCGCGCTGTGGACGCCCAAAGCTTGGCCGAACGTCTTGCGGATGCGCGCTTTGGCCTGCTGCGCGCGAAAGGCTTTGTCCCAGCAGTCTCGGGCGGCGTCGCGGCGGTTCAGGTCGTTGGTCGCCGCGCGACAGTGGTGCCTGCTGCAGCCGATCAAATGCTCGGCATCGTCACCATCGGACTGCGCGCCGCCGTGGCCGAGGCGGCACTTCTGGAGATGATGGCCGTCCATGGGTTGGAGCAGGAGGGTCACCCTTAAAGCGCGCGCAGGGTCGGGGCGGGATGGCCGTCGAGATCCTGCCGTGCCGCTGTCTGCCCACCAAACCCTCCGCACCATGAGCGCTGTAAGGCTCGGTCATAAAAGCCAGGTCGGCCTGCTGCATCCTGTCCCAAGCGCCTCAGCCAAATTCCGTGCGGTCAGCGCGGTGTATTTCCCGCGTCTCGATTTCCCTGGTGGGGGACTCGGCCAAATGAAAAAAGTCGGCCCTACCGCTTTGAGCTCTCTGCCGGCAACGCGTGTGCAATGCATGTGCAGCAAGCCCTTTCCCAGCCTCAATTCTTTGGCGCGACGTGCAAGAGGGCGGCCTGTTTATCAGAGCGGGCGATACCTGGATCTGCTATGAAATCTATGCACTTAGCGCAAGGCGCTCCTGTCATTCATTGCTCGAATTCAAAAACCGTGCCATGCTCGCCAGAACGCACCAGGGACACGCCCTACAAAAAGGGCGGGCGTGCGGTAGCTAACGGGAGGAGCTAACAATGAACCTAAGACCTGACCCCACATTTTATGCCACGCCGCAGATCGCGATGGAGGCCCCGGCAGAGACGCTGGCCTTCACCCTGATGCTGAACCCGGATGGGTCGCAGCCTGATGGGTTGGCGGTCGTGGACGTGGATCCAAAATCAAAGACCTACGGCCAGATTGTGCATCAACTCATCATGCCCAATAAAGGGGATGAGTTTCACCATTTCGGCTGGAACGCCTGCTCAGCTTCACTGTCGCCGCTGTCCGGGCACGCGTTCTTGGAACGCCGCTATTTGATCATTCCCGGCATCCGCTCCTCGCGGATCTACGTGATCGACGTGAAAGAGCCGCTGGAGGCCAAGATCCACAAGATCATTGAGCCAGAAGAGGTCTTTGCCAAGACCGGCTATTCGCGCCCGCACACCATTCATTGCGGACCTGAGGGGATCTATGTCTCGACGCTCGGTGGCGGCGGCGAGGATGGCACAGACGGCCCTCCCGGTATCTTCATCATGGATTGCGAGACTTTTGAGATTCTGGGCCGGTATGAGATGGACCGCGGCGAGCAGGACAAACACTATGACTTTTGGTGGAACCTGCCGCGCGACTACATGGTGAGTTCCGAATGGGGCCTGCCGCCACAGTTTGAAAACGGCATTGTCGCTGAGGACCTATTGTCGAACAAATACGGGCACAAGATCCACTTTTGGAACCTGCGCCAGCGCAAGAACGTGCAGACGATTGATCTGGGGGCCAACCATCAGATGGCGTTGGAGATTCGGCCCGCCCATGATCCGGCCAAAGACTACGGCTTTTGCGGCGTGGTGGTTGATACCACCAATCTGCAGGGTGCAATCTTTACCTGGTGGCAGAAGGACGACGGCACGTTTGAGGCCAAAAAGACCATCACCATCGACCCGCGCCCTGAGAAGGCAGAGAACCTGCCGCCGCTTCTCCAAGGTTTTGAGGCGGTGCCGCCGCTGGTCACAGACATCGACCTGAGCCTTGACGACAAGTATCTCTACGTCGCCTGCTGGGGGCAGGGCGAGATGCATCAGTACGACGTCTCGGATCCGATGAACCCCAAGCTAACGGGCAAGGTGGAAGTGGGCGGGATCGCCCGCGGCACCAAGCACCCCAACGGCAAAGACTTTGTCTATGGCCCGCAGATGGTGGAGATCAGCCGCGACGGCAAGCGCGTATATTGGACCAACTCGCTCTACTCAACGTGGGATGACCAATTCTATCCCGATGACGAAGGCGGCCAGATGGTCATGGCGAATGTCGGTGAGAACGGTGGGATCGAACTCGATAAGGATTTCTACATCGATTTCCCCAAAGGCTACCGCAGCCATCAGATCCGGCTTGAGGGCGGCGACTGTTCGACGGACAGCTTCTGCTACCCTTCCGTCTAAGGGATGATCGGCATTGATACGGCAACGGCGCTTTGGTGGGCCGTTGTCGCCTCGGGCATCTATCACGGGGTAAACCCAGGGATGGGCTGGCCGCTCGCGGTCTCTGCGGCGCTGATGGACCGGCGGCGCGGCAGCCTCTTCAAAGCGCTCGGCGCGCTGGCGGGCGGGCATATCCTGGCGATGGCTGCGATCCTCTTCCCCTTCACGGTGCTTTTCTTTCTTGTCGAATGGCAGTCCGAGATCCAGATCACCGCCGCCGTTCTGGTGATCCTCTTGGGCGTGGGGCTGATGATCTATCGTCGCCACCCTCGGTTCCTGGCCCGTGTGCCCCCATCGCGGCTGGCCCTGTGGTCATTTCTCGCCGCGATGGCGCATGGCGCAGGGCTGATGCTGGTGCCGATCTATCTAGGCATCTGCCGCACTATTGAGACCGATGCGGGGCACGCCGCAGCGGCCGACCTGATGACCGGAAACGCGGGCGTCGCGGTTGTAGTCGCCGTGGTGCACACGCTGGCCATGACGATTTCAGGCGGGGTGATCGCCTTTGGCGTGCATCAATGGCTGGGGCTCAAGTTCTTGACGCGCAGCTGGTTCAACCTCGATACCGTCTGGGCGCTGAGCTTGATCCTCGTGGGCGCGCTCTCGCTCGCCTTCATGCACAGCGCGGTGCCTCCTTTGACATGACCCTAAGGTAGGGCGTCTTGCACGGCATAAAGGTTGAGGGGCTCGGCACCGCCGTCCTGTAGCGCGCTGATGAAATCCCGGGTAAATGACCATGTCGCGTCATCCTGCACCAGATGGTGCGTGAGAAGTCCAAGCGGCTCGGGGCTTTCCCCGCTCTGGCGTTGCCTTTGCAGCGTCTCTACGGCCAAGGCCAGCAACCTTGCTGGGTCGACCAGCCCCCCGCCCCCGCGCCAGTGAATCGGATCAACATGGGTGTTGATCTGGACGAGCCCAGGACAAGGCTCGCGCCGCGCGCGCGCTGTGAAGGTGGAGAGCAGGACATAGCCCATCTCAGGCAGCGCCTGCACCAACTGCGGCGTGATGCGGTTCCAGGGCGGCACGAAACAGGGCAGAAACCGCCCGCCAAAATGCAATCGCATCTCTGTGAGCGCCCGTGCTGCATCGTCTTCCAAACCCGGACGGGGATGGCCAAACTCGGCTTTTTTCTCGTCCCTTGGCGCATGGTTCTGATGCGCCCAGCCGTGCACCAGCGGGACAAGTCGCGGCTCATTTGTGCAGAGCGTGACCAGGGCGCTTTGCACCTGGCTTGGGATCACCGCCAGATGCGCGGTTGTCTGTGTATCTTCAGTAAGTTGGCAGAGCCGCTCCAGCGCGGGCGTCACACGCACAGCGTCATCATCGCGCCACCAAAAGCGCAGAGGCAGCCTCGCCCGTTTCCAAGCGGCGCATTCCACTGCGAGGGCGGCCCAGGTGCTCATGCGCGCTTGCGCGCCATTTGTTCAATCAACCGCACGGTTTCGCGCGCGCCGTCCTGGTGGCCTACGGGGCTGCGTGGCGGGCTGGATTGCACCGCCGTGAGGCTGCCAAGAAGTGCCCGCGCGCTCAGATCGGCGGTACGGAGCACCTCGATCTGATCGAGCTTAGACAGTGCCTCGGCCCTCAGGGTCTGTTCAACCTCGCCGCCCGCGTCAAAGGGCACAAAAACGGCTGCGCAGCCGCTTTGCAGGATGTCTTGCGCGGTATTGTAGCCGCACATCGAAACAGACGCCGCCGCATGGGCGAGCATCTGGCGAAAGTCTGGGCGCGCCGGTTCAACAATGACGCTGTCCCCGGCACCTTGACGCAGAGCGGCGACGCGCGCCTCGGCTTGGGTCCCACCGACGAGCAGCCGCCAGATGCGATTGGGATCGGCTTTGGCCGCCTCTACCGCCGTCGCAAACAGCGTTTGGCCAACGTCCCCGCCGCCCGCGCTGACCAAGATCTCACCGCTGCCCAATGCTTCGGGGTGCGGTCCGGCAGGCGGCGGGGCCACCACCCCTGTGTAATGCAGCTTAGCACGCAGCGGGGCATCCACCGGCCAACTGAGATCAAGCGGCGTGATCGCTGGATCCCCGTGCACCAGAACGCCGTCGTAGAATTGCGCGATCATGTCTGCGGCAAAGGCTGCCTTGCGCGGCTTGCTGGGGGGCGCGAGGATGTCGCGGATCGAACTGAGGACCAGAGGCCGTGGGACCTGCTGTTGGGCCGCCTGTAAGAGTGCGGTGAACTCCGCGCGCAAAGAGCGACGACCGAAGGGAAAGAGCTCGGTGATCAGAATATCCGGTGCCGTTTGGTCGAGCCCCGCTTTCACAGCCCTTTGCCGCGCGGCGAGATAATCGTCGGAAGCAGCCGCCCCGTCAGCATCCAAAAGCCGCGAGAAATCCACACCGTCCGCGCCCAGAGGGGGCAGATCGATCAGCGTGACGCCGGATTGATCAAGATGCGCGGCAGGCATCCCACCCGAGAGCACCGTCGCCGCATGCCCGGCCTGCGCGCAGGCGCGGGCCAGGGTGAGTGTGCGCGCCAGATGACCGGTGCCCAAAAGATGCGTGACAGCAAAGAGAACCTTCATGGCGCGCGGGCTGGCAAGCGCACGGGTTCTGGCGCAAGCCGCCATTGATCGGCCGCGCGCTCCAAAACAAAGAGCCGGTTGCGCTTGACCCGAAAGGGCGCGGGGCCGCTAAAGTCCCAGCCCGTTGCCAGCGCCATGAGCACGCGCATCACCCCAATGTGGCATACCGCGATGTTGTCGCCCTCAAGCCCGTCCCGCCAAGGCACCAACCGGTCCCGCAAGGCACCCGGACTTTCGCCGCCAGGCGGTTGATATTTCCACCCCCAGGCTTCGATGTCGCGAAACCCGCTCTCCGGGTCGGCGCGCAGATCGGCGCCCTTCTTACCCTCCCAGCCGCCCCAATCCATCTCAATCAGGGCATCTGATACTTCAGGGTCCCGGCGCGCGACCAGCTTTGCGGTCTCCGCCGCGCGGTGAAGCGGGCTGGACCACAGCCGCGCCGTCGCCCAACCGGGCGGCAAACAAAGCGCGCTCAGATCGCGCGCGGCTTGGGGGTCAAGCGGGATGTCCGTGCGGCCTTGGATGCGCCCGGCGCGGTTCCATTCCGTTGGCCCATGGCGCAGCAGAGCAAGGCGCGTCATGCGTGTACTCCGATCTCTTCGAGCCCCTGCTTGAGCCGCACGGCCGCCGCGGGCAACAGGTGGTCTCGCGCCACAAACTGGCGGGCAGCCGCGCCTGCTTTGCCGAGTGCGACCTCATCGTCAAGCATAGTTTGCAGGCGTTGCGCCAGTGCCTGAGGGCCCGCGCCTGGATCCGGGTAGGCACCCGGTGCCAGCACCTCCCGCATGCCGGGACGATCTTGCGCGACGACCGGCACGCCTGACGCCTGCGCCTCCAGATAAACCATGCCGAGCGCCTCGTTCACCCCGGGCCAGAAAAACACGCGCGCCCGTTGCAGGGCCTTTTGCACGGCGCGCGGCTCCAACTGTCCCAGGTATGTCACGGCCTCGCCAAAAGGGCGCATCAGGGCTTCGACCTCTGAGCGGGCGGGTCCGTCGCCCACAATTTCCAGCCGCCAGTTGCGGTGCGGTAAACAGGCCAACGTCTCCGCAATGATCTCATAGCTCGCCGTCTTGTCACCCCGACGCATCATGCCCACCGAGAGGATCGCGCCGCTCAGCTCTGAGGGCTCGGGAAGCCTGCGCAGGTTCAAAAACGGCGGCAGCGAGATGATTTTCTGGCCCTCCGGCGCATCCCGGTGCAGGGCCTGCGCATCCCGGGCGGAGAAGTGGAAGACGGCCGCCGCATGGTCCGTCGCCGCTTCGGCAGCCTCTGCAAAGGCGTGCCAGGGACCCGCAAGCCGCTTTTTGGCGCGGGTCGCTTCGATAACAACATAAGGGATGTTCAGCGCGCGAGAGACGGCAGGGCCGATCAAATCGGGGGCTTTGTAGTAATTGTGATAGCTCACCCAGGCGCGCCAGCCGCTGTACTGCCCCACCGAAAGGAGCCGCGCGACCTCTTCTTGCGCCTGCGTGGCGAGGGCCTTCTGCGCGTCCCGGTCGCCTTTTCCCTCGCGCAGGCGCAGGCGGCTAACCACCTCCGGCACCGCCCCGGCCTCATCCAAAGCCGCCAGCAGGGCCTGGGCGATGGCGCGGTCACCCGAGGGCACCGGGTGGTCCGGTGGTTTCATCGGCGCATAGAAGGCCAATCGCACTACCGCGCCCCTGCAAGCATATCTGCCAAGCGGGCCTGCAACCGGGTGATGCCAGGCTGCATCAGAAAATCATGGGTCAGCCGCGCATAGGCCGCATGGGCCAGCTGCGCGGCTTGGGGCGGGTCGGCGGCCACGCTGGTCATCGCAAGGGCCAGATCTGCGGGGGTATCGGGGCGCAACAGGCCGTGTACCCCATCTTCGATAAACTCCGGGATCGCAGAGACGGGCGTGCTGAGGATGGGAAGCTTCTGGCTCGCAGCTTCCATCAACACGTTGGGCAGGCCGTCGCGATCGCCATCCGCCGCGATCCGCGAGGGCAGCACAAAAAGATCGGCCTCCCGCATGGCCGCGATGACCTCGGGCTGATCGCAGGCCCCGCGCCAGGTGATGCGGTCCAGCACGCCCGCGGCCGTGGCGTGCGCCTGAAGCGCCTGCCCAAGAGGGCCGCCGCCGATGTGGATCCAGCGCCAGTTAAGCCTGTCCGGCAGCAAGGCCAGCGCGTCGATGAGCCGGTCAAAACCCTTTTTCTCCACCAGCCGCCCAACGGAGAGCATGTGGAAAGGATCATCCGTTGCGCGCGAGGCGCGCGCGGGCGGGGCGGGAAACCTCGTGAGATCCAAACCGTGATAGATCAGATCGACCCGGTCCGGCGTGTCTGCCAGGGCTTGCAGATGCCGCGCACCGAAGCCGGTGCAGGTCGCACCAAAACTGGCCCCGTGGTGCGCGGCTGACATCTTTTCGCGCAACTCCCACTCGGGCGAGGTCCAAATGTCTTTGGCATGGGCGGAAAAGGACCAGGGCAGCCCGCGCAGGATGGCGGCGTAGCGGGCGACCGAGGCGGGTGTATGCAGAAAATGCGCGTAAAGCCCGCGCAGCGCCGGACCCATCTCATGGGCCAGCACGCAGGCCTGCCCCCAGCGGCGGCGGCGGTTGGGCGTGTCATCCCGGGTCACATCCTGCGCATAGATCTCAGCGGCGGCGTCAAATCCTGGCAGATCGGCGGTTGCCCCCATGGCGCGGGCCACGCGGCGCGGCTCATCGCGCAGATATTCGGGAAGATAGCGGACCGGCGCGCGCAACCGGTCGTGCAGCGGATGCGTCTTCACATCCGTTGGATGACGCAGCGACCAAATTTCAAGGTTAAGGCCCGCCGCTTCCAACGCCACAAGCTCTTGCGCGATGAAGGTCTCGGAAAGGCGCGGCCAGCCCTTCACCACAACCGCCAAAGCGGGCGCTGTCATCGCTGCAGCTCTCGGCTCATCAACTCGTGGGCCCGCGCCACGACCACCTCGAGCCCGTCAAGCAGCCCGTCCGCCCCCGCGGTGGAGGGCTTGGGCAGCGTGGGCAAAGCGCGAATGGCGGCGATCATCGATTGGGTTGTCATGCCGTCGCGGGTTTCATCAAGCATGCGCACGAGACCAAGCTCTTCGGCCCGGCTGGCGCGGATCCATTGCTCGCGTCGAGGTTTGGTGCGCGGCACGATCACAGCAGGCCTGTCAAAAGAAAGCACCTCGCAAAAGGTGTTGTACCCGCCCATGCAGACAACGCCGTCCGCGCCTGCAAAAAGCGCCTCGATCTTGCTGTCAAAGCCAAGCGCGGTGACGCGCCCGCCCAGCCGCGCCACCCGCGCGTCAAACTGATCGCGCACCTCGCCGGATAGAAACGGGCCGTAGATCAGCACCGCATCGGGTTTGAGGTCGGGATCCTGCTCATAGGCAGAAAGCACCAGCGACACCATCGCGGCCCCATCGCCACCGCCCCCCGGTGTGACCAGGACATATGCGCCGTTGGGCGTCTCTCCCGCGTCCTCGACCGACCGGCGCAAGTAGCCGGTCCAATGCATCCGCGCGCGCGCATCAGGTGAGAGCGCAAGTCCCTCGGTCGGGTCGTAGACGTCGCGCATCCCGTAAACCCAGATCTCATCATAGAGGTTTTCAGCCGCCGCAAGCGCCCCCTTCCGGTCCCACTCCACCGCGAGGCTTTCAGGGTCATCGAGAACGTCGCGCAGGCCCAAGACCGTGCGGGTGCGTCCCCGCATGCGCAGATACTCCAGCGTCGGCAAAAGCTCTCCGCGAAAGCCGGTGGGTTCTTTGTCGACAATGAGAAGATCGGGCTCAAACCGTTCAATCGCGGTCTGAATCAAACCGGCGCGCAGGGCCGTTGTGTCATCAATGTGCAGGCCCAGCGATTGGCTCACATAGCTGCCGTCGGGCAGCTTGGTCACGCCGGGCAGGCGGATGTGATCAACCCGCTCGGGAAATGCAAACCGGCCTGCAACAGGCGAGCCTGTGAGGATGATCGCAGAGGTCTGCGTATCGCTCTGCGTGAGCGCCGTGGCAAGGGCGCGGGACCGCCTTAGGTGGCCCAGTCCAAACGTGTCGTGGCTGTAGAACACGACACGCTGTGAGGGCGGGGCGGGGCGGAACATGCCGCTTTGCGGTGGACCCATCTCTGTCTTTCCTGCCCCTGGGCAACACTCCCAAAGGGGGGTTGGTCTTGGCTTTCAGAAGATGTGCGCCACATCCCCACTCCGCTCCGCTATGGCACGAATCCTAAGGGCTTGTAAAACACCACCCGCCGGACAGTCGTGGCGGGGTGCCGATGCCCCCTGGCCGCCGCTGCTCAATCTTGCACACGACCGTTGGTCTTGAGCCCGAGGGGATCTGCCCTGCGCAGTGCCGGAGGGATGCCGACGCGCCACGCGGCGACCGCCAGTGATGCTATGATGGGATGCAATCATGGGGTGAAATGACATCGGCGCTTAGGAATTTGGCCGGTTTGCAAAGCTTTCGACGCTGACTTAGCTTAGCGCAAAGCCCACCGGCCGCGGAGACCTCATGCGCATCCTTCCACTTCTGATCCTATTGATCGGGCTTTTGCTGGCACATATCCCCCAAATGGGCCTGGCGCAGGGGGCCGGATCGCTGTTCTTGCCAGAGGCGCAGGAAACCCCGCAAGCCTCCGACGATATCGCCGAGATTATGCGCCAGGCTGCTGAAAACGGCGTCAGCGTGGTGGTGATTGACTCCGATGGGAACCTGATGGCGGGCGGACCTCCGCCTGTGGTTGACGAACCCGCGCAAGCGCCCAGCATGGAAGGCTCCGTGGTGATGAAGGCCCAAGACGGCGCGGTGCAGTTTCGCAATGCGCTCATTGATCGGCTCTTGCAACTGCCCGCAGCCGTGAATGAAGTGACCTACATCCTGCGCGCCTCAAGCCCGGATGGCACCATTTCAGCCTTTGGATGGGCACTGGTCTACAGCCTCCTGCTCTTCGGCGTGGGCATGATCGCCCAGCAGGAGATCTATGGCAAACGGCTGGTCAAACGCTTTGTGGTGTCGCGCATAGAGGCCCACCCAAAGGGCTATTCTGAAAAAATGCCCTTCCTTGTGTTTCGTTACCTCGTGGGGGTCGGCGGCATCCTCTTTTCCATGGTGGTGGCTTATCTTCTGGGCATTGCGATTTTCGGCCCACTCGAAGACACCGCGATGCAGTTCACGGTGACGCTGATCAACATCGGCTACTTCGTGACCCGGCTCATGGCGCAAACATGGCGGATGATCCTCTCACCCTACCTGCCGCAATACAGGATCCCAAAGTTCGGAGACCGCGACGCAAGGCGTTTGCACCATTGGCTGTGGATCCTGGCCACGTTCGATGTGGTGGCAATCCTCTTTGGCGTGTGGATCGCTGAACTGGGGCTGAACTACGATTTCTACGCCTTCGGCACGTCGTTGTTGTCAGCGATCATTGTCCTGGCCAACATCCTGATGGTGCTGGTCAACCGAAAGGCGATCACCGGCGCGCTTTTGAATGGCAGAACATTGAGCGAGAGCAATGTGGTGCTGCGTGTGTTGGCGCGCCTCTGGATGCCGCTGGTGATCGGCTACGTGGTGATCGCCTGGGGTGTGCTGACCTACGATTTGGTTCTGGGCACGCCCGGCTCAATCCCTCTCATCGCCGGTGCCTACGGGATCTTGATGACCATCATCGTGGTCTACGGCGTGATCAACTATCTCATCGAGCGTGGCTTTTCCCGGGCCCGCGCGGTGCGCGAGATGAATGAGATCCAGGCCCAAGAAGAGGCGCAAGAGGCCGCGCTCGCTGAAGCGGCGCGTGTGGGCGATGATGCGCTAGAAGTGCAGCGGCTTGAGGGTGCGTTGGAAGAGACCCGCGCTGCCGAAGAAGAGATGCGCGCGAGCATGGGCGTCGGCACCGGCATGCACTCCTTTGAGGCGTTGGCCCGGCGCGTCGCGGGGATTTTGGCCTTTGTCGCGGGCACCTACGCGTTTCTGACGATATGGGACAGCGACAACGCGCGCATGGTCGACAGCATCGCGGATCAGGTTCTTGACGTCATGGCGGTGCTCTTTTTGGGCTACATCCTTTATCACGCGTTTCGCATCTGGATTGACACCAAGATCCGTGAGGAATCCGCCGATCAGCCAGAAGCCGAACTGGGCGATGAAGGCGGCGGATCTTCCGCGAGCCGCCTGGCCACGCTTCTGCCATTGTTTCGCAACTTCGTGCTGATCGTGGTGGTGGTCACCATCACGCTCATTGTGCTGATGCAGTTGGGCATCAACGTCGGCCCGCTCTTTGCAGGGGCGGGGATCGTGGGCGTGGCCGTGGGCTTTGGCAGCCAGGCGCTGGTGCGGGACATCTTTGCGGGCGCGTTCTTTCTCTTCGACGATGCCTTCCGGAAGGGCGAATACCTCGACGTGGGCGGTGTGAAAGGCACGGTGGAGAAGATCTCCGTCCGGTCCTTTCAGTTGCGCCATCACTTAGGCGCGCTGCACACGATACCCTTTGGCGAGTTGCAGGTGATGACCAATTATTCGCGTGATTGGGTGATCATGAAGCTGCCCTTGCGCGTGACCTATGAGACCGATGTCGAAAAGGTGCGCAAGCTGATCAAGAAGCTGGGCCAAGAGTTGCTGGACGATCCGGTGATCGGGGCGGACTTTATGCAGCCGCTGAAGTCGCAGGGCGTCATTGAGATGCAGGACAGCGCCATGATCATCCGCGTGAAGTTCATGACCAAGCCGGGGGACCAATGGATGATCCGCAAGCGCGTCTATGAGGAAATCCGCGCCCTCTTTGAACGTGAGGGGATCAATTTTGCCCACCGGGAGGTCACCGTGCGCCTGGCAGATGGCAAGGCCGAAGATCTCACACCAGACGAACGGCGTGCAGTGACGGCGGCCGCGCGCGCCTCGGTTGAAGAAGACATGCTTGAGGATGCCGCCGGGGCCCTGAGCGATGAGCGCTAGCGAAGAGCGCCCCCTGCCTTTGCCCTTCAACTTTTATAGGGATCAAGCGACGCGCGCAGCCCGTCCCCCAAGAAGTTGAAGGCCAGCACCACCACGATGATCGGCAGCATCGGGATGGCCGTCCACCAGTAGATCTCAATGCTGGCGAGGTTCTGCGCGTCATTGAGCATCACCCCCCAAGAGACCGCGGGGGCCCGTAGGCCGAGACCCAGGAAGCTCAGCGCTGTCTCGCCCAGGATCATCGCCGGGATAGAGAGTGTAGCACTGGCAATCAGATGCGACATGAAGTTGGGCAAAAGGTGTTTGCGAATGACCCGCGCGGGCTTCGCCCCCATCATCTCCGCGGCTTTCACATATTCCTCTTCACGCAGGCTGAGGAATTTGGATCTGACCGCACGGGCAAGCCCTGGCCAGTCGAGAATGCCTAAAATGATCGAGATGATGAAAAAGACCGCCACCGGCCCCCAATTCGACGGCACCGCCGCCGAGAGCGCCAGCCACAGCGGCAGTTCCGGCAGCGAGCGCAGGATCTCAATCGTGCGGTTGATCACCCAATCGGTCGTGCCGCCAAAGTAACCTGCGATGGCCCCGAAGGTGATCCCCAGCACAAAGGACACGGTAATCCCGATGAGGCCCACCGTGAGCGACAGCTGCGCGCCGTAAAGGATGCGGCTGAAGACATCCCGTCCCAGCCGGTCGGACCCCCATAAAAACACAGTCGCCCCCTCCGGCGCGCAGAAAAGATGCGTGTCTGATGGGATAAGGCCAAAGAGCCGATACTCAGAGCCCTCGCAGAAAAACATGAGCGGCATCGGCGTCGTCTCATCCGTGGTGTAGGTCCAGCGGAAGTTCTGCAGATCCGCCTCCGCGGTGACCGGATAGACGTAGGGGCCGATAAAGGCCCCCTCATGCCAGAAGTTGATGCTTTGCGGCGGGGCATAGAGGTAATCGGCGCTGCGTTCGTTTGGGGTATAGGGCGCGATAAAACCCGCGATGGGCAGCAGCAGATAGCACGTCAGCAGGAAAATGCCGGAGACCAGCGCCAGCTTGTGCCGCTTGAACTTGCGCCAGGTGAGCAGCCAGCCGGGCGCATCCATATCCGCGCGCTCAGGTGCCGAAAGGTCAGTGTCCTCCGACCAGGGGGCCGCATCGACATAGCGTGGATCGGGCTCTGTGGTCATCCTTTGCGGTCCCCATACCGGATGCGGGGATCCAAAAGGACCAGCAGCAGATCCGAGATCATCGTCCCAATCAGCGTCAGCAGGGCCACAAACATCAGCACGAAAGCGGCCAGAAACTGATCTTGCGATTTCAGCGCTTGCAAGAGCGCGGGCCCAATGGTCTGCAGCCCCAGCACGACAGAGACCAGCACCGAGCCCGAGACCATCGCGGGCAGCAGGTTCCCGATATCGGCCACGAAAGGATTGAACGCCATGCGCAGCGGATACTTCGACAGCATGCGCGCGGGCGTCATGCCTTTGGCGCGCGCGGTCTCGACATAAGGTTTGCTCAACTCATCAAGCATATTGGCGCGCAGCCGCTGCATCATCGCCGCCGCCCCCGAGGTGCCGATAACAAAGGTGGGCACGATGAGGTGCACCAGGATCGAACGCACCTTTTCCCAGGACATCGGCTCGCCCTCAAACTCAGGTGCCATCAGCCCGCCGATCGGCAGATCGAAGTATTTGTTGCCGTAGTAAAAGAGGATCAGCGCCAGCAGGAAATTGGGCGTGGCAAGGCCGAGGTAACCCACAAACCCCGCCGTGTAATCAACCCAGGTCTCTGATTTCGCCGCCGCCAGCACCCCTAAGGGCAGCGCCACCGCATAGACAAAAAGGACCGCTGCGAGGTTCACAAGCACCGTCAGCCAGAGCGCGTCCCCCACGATATCGCCCACCGGCCGGTCAAATTCAAAGGACCAGCCGAAATCACCCTGTAAGAGCCCCGAAAAGCCATTGGGGCCGGGCATCATGCCGACCCAGATGAAGTACTGCTCCCACACCGGCCGGTCCAGCGCGTATTCCCGGCGCAAGAACTCGGCCTTGGCCACGCCCTCGGCTTGGCCCGTCGCGCGCAGCTCGGCGATCTGGTTTGATAGGTAATCGCCCGGCGGCAGATTGATGATGATAAAAACGAGGATCGACACGATCCAGAGCGTCAACAGCATGGTGGCCAAGCGCCGCAGCGCATAGCCGATGAACATCACTGCGACACCTGCTGAAACGGCTCGTCAAAGTAGAACTCATCGACCCGGTGCACGCCAAAATGCGCGCCGGGCTCATAGGCCCAGATCGCGGATTCAGGCACATTGCGCAGGTTGCGGTTCACCACCACCGGCTGCGGCGCTTCGGCCAAGATGCCGATGCCGAACTGATTTTCGGCGTGAATGTCGAGCATCTCTTCCCAGATCGCGGCGCGCTCGGCGCGCACATCCGTGCGGTTCCACGCTTTGGAAAGTTCCATCAGACGCTGGGCCGGGGCCATATCGGGCGGCTCCCCCGCGCTGCCGTGGGTCTGATAGTACTGGCCCCACATCGGCCAGGCAAAGAACTCCTGATTGGTCGGGGCGAGGTACTTGGGCGAGGTGGCCGCCGTGGGCAGGCCATTGTCCCAGCCGAACCAAACCGCCGACATCGACACGCCCGCATAGACCCTGTTGCGCAGGATGTCGCGGTCGAGCGGGCGCATCACCAGCTGGATCCCCAACTCGCGCCAGGTGTCGGTGACAATCGCCAGGGCATTCTCCACCTCTTGGCGCTCGCCCGCGGTCTCCACCACAAACTCCATGGGCCGCCCATCAGGCAGTCTGCGCAGCCCCGCAGGCGTGCGCTCGGTCAAACCCATCTCATCGAGCATCGCATTCGCCTCGGCGATATCCATCTCGGACCAGCGTTTGAGATCGCCCGCGTCGTGCAGCGGGCTGGAAGAGAGCGCCGCCATCCCGCCCTCATGCGCAAGCCCAAAGTAGAGCGCGCGGTTGATCATGCGCCGGTCGATCCCCAGGCTCAGCGCCCGGCGAAAACGCACATCGCGGATCACATCGCGCCACACCGGATCCGCAAAGTTTAAGTTGGGGTAAATGGTAATCTGATTGGCAACCCCACTGGCCCAAAGCAGTGTGCGGTAATTCCCGCCGTCAAGCTCGCCCTTCTTTAGGATCGCAACATCGGGAAAGTCCAAGCCGCGGGCCTGCAGGTCAACCTCGCCCGCATTTGACTTAGCCGCCACCAGGCCGCCGCCCACAATCGTCATGTTCACGATGTCGATGTAGGGCAGCTGCACCCCGCGCGCGTCAATGCGGTGATAGTACGGGTTGCGCACGAAAAGCTGGCGAGAGGTCCGACCCGAGGCATTGACCCAGGGCTGCAGCGTCGGCTGATCCGGGTTGTCGAACTTATACATATTGTCGCGCCGGTTGTGCAGCGCGGCCCAGCTTTTAACCCGCGCGCGCTTGACCTCTTTGGCCAATTTATCCGGATCGGCATAGTCAGTGTGAAACTGTTTGAGATAATGCGCGGGGCGGTAGATGAAGGGGGGTGCCGCCTGCGCCAGTCGCGGCAGGAAGTCCGGATTGGGCGCGTCCCATTCAAAGACAACCCTGTGCGCATCGGGAAAGCTCACCCGGCCCAGCTTATCGTTGACCCGCATGAAATCGGGCGCGCCGGTGGGGGTGATCTCTTTGTTGCCGATGACATCCTCCCACCAGTAGCGGAAGTCGGCAGAGGTAAAGGGCGCGCCATCTGACCAGCGATGACCCGGGCGCAGGTGCAGGGTAAAGCGGCGGCCGTCTTCGACTTCAATGTCGCGCAGGATGTCTGGCGTGAGCTCATAGTCGCCATCGTAACCCACCAGCCGCGCATAGCCGTAGACCACCATCTGGCGCACGTCCTTGGACCGTGTGACCATGGTGCGCAGCGTGCCGCCCTGTTTGCCAAAGCCGCGCCCCTTCGCGGTCAGATCCACAATCAGCGGCGCATCGGGAATGCGCTCCGCCACCGGGGGCAGGTCGCCACTGGCGACCTCTTGCGAAAAGAACGTGGTTTCTTGCAACACGATGTCGGCGCTGACCGGCGCGGCCAGGAACATCAACAGAAGTATGAGTTTACGCATGGCATCTCACCATATGACCAGGCTCCAATTCGCGCAAGGCGGGCGCGGTTTGATCCTCAAAGCGGAACATGTCGGGCCAGGAACTGGGCGCGCCAGCACCTTTGGCGACGAGCTTCAGATCTATGGGGCGCGTCACATCGGGTTCGGGTTGCGCGGCAATCAGCGCGCGGGTGTAGGGGTGCTGCGGGTTGTAAAAGAGCGTATCGGGCGCGGCTTGCTCCACAATGACCCCGGCGCGCATCACCGCCACCTCATCGGCAATCCGCGCCACCACGGCCAGGTCGTGGCTGATGAAAAGATAGCTCAGGTTTGCCCGGTCCCGGATGTCCTCAAGCAGGGTCAGCACCTGGTCTTGCACGGAGACATCGAGCGCTGAGGTCGGCTCATCACAGATCAAGAGCTTGGGGTCGAGGGTCAGCGCGCGCGCAATGGAGAGCCTTTGGCGCTGCCCGCCCGAGAAGGCGTGGGGGTAGCGGCGCAGCATATCTGGGTTGAGCCCGACCCAGCCCAACATTTCCGCCGCCTTGTCCCGCCGGTCCTGGCGGCTGCCGATGCCGTGGATTTCCATCGGTTCGGTCAGCGCCTCCATCACCCGCATCCGCGGGCTGAGCGAGGAATAGGGGTCTTGAAACACCATCTGAGCCTGGCGTTGGAACGCGGTGCGCTGCGCCTGCGACATATCGTGCACGGGCAGGGCAGGCTCTCCGGCTAGAGGGCAAAACAGAACCTCGCCCCCCGGATCAGGGCGTTCCGCGCCGAGGGCGACACGCGCGCAGGTGGTCTTACCCGAGCCGCTCTCCCCGACCACGGCCAGCGTTCTGCCACGCTCCACCTTTAGATCCACATCGCGGCAGGCGGTCACCCGCACCGGCTTGCGCCAGCCGCCGGCCTTCATGGTGTAGGTCTTGGTCACGCGGCGCAGATCCAATATCACGTCGCGCCGCTCCAGCGCGCGGCCAGGCGTTGCGACATCCGGAATCTTGGGCGCGGCCGCAAAGAGCTTTTTGGTGTAGCCATGCTGAGGGCTGCCCAAGACCGCCGCGGCAGGCCCGGCTTCCATCACGCGGCCCTTGTTCATCACAACGACATGCTGCGCCATATTGGCCACGACGCCCAAATCGTGGGTCACGAGCACGACCGCCATGCCGGTCTTTTTCTGCAGGCCGTTGATCAGCCCCAGGACCTGCGCTTGTGTCGTCACATCCAGGGCGGTTGTTGGCTCATCCGCGATCAGCAGCTCGGGCTCGGCGACCATCGCCATCGCGATCATCGCGCGCTGGCGCATGCCGCCTGACATCTCAAAGGGGTAGCTCTTCCAGGCGCGTTCAGGATCTTGAAAGCCTACCTCGTCAAATTGCTGCAACACCCGGCGCTTGCATTCCGCGCGGCCCATCTCGCGGTGCAGATGCAGCACTTCGGCCACTTGATGCCCCAATCGGTGGAGCGGCGAGAGCGAGCGCATCGGTTCTTGGAAGATCATCGAGATCCGGTTTCCCCGGACCGTACGCATCTGCCGATCAGTGGCACGCAGAATATCGACGCTGCCACTCTCACCATTGAAGATCACGCTGCCGCCTCGGATCTGGGCGGTTTCGGGCAAGATCCGCAAAGCGCTGCGGCAGGTCAGCGTCTTGCCCGACCCGCTTTCGCCGACCAATGCGAGGGTCTGGCGGGCGGGCACGGAAAAGCTCACGTCCTGCACCACCGCCGGCGCATCCCCAAACCCGATGGTCAGCGCTTCTACGTCGAGCAAAGAGGTCATGAAAATCCTGTCGGCGATCCACGGACGGTACGGATTCGGAGTGAAACCCAATTTTCGACCCGGGTCTAGCGGTCTCTCCGGCGCGGCGCGCGCAGGGCCGCGCAGGTCCTGCGGCGTGAGAGAGCGCATCTTGCGAAAATGCGCTGGCTGATCAATACACGTAAGATGTGTGATCCGAGGGAGGAGTGATTGCATGCAAAGTCCGGTGGCCTATGACCGGCAAGGAGACATCGCATTGGTGCGGATCGACAGCCCACCGGTGAATGCGCTGTCGCTGGCTGTGCGCCAAGGGCTTTCGGCGTGCCTCAATCGCGCCATGCAAGAGCGGGAGACGGGCCTGCGCGCACTAGTCCTTCTGGGGGCGGGGCGCGGCTTTATCGCAGGTGCCGACATCGCCGAGTTCGGCGCGCCGCCCCAGCCACCGCATCTGCCGGATCTTTGCGATGAGATCGAGGCGCTTCCGCTGCTGGTGGTGGCCGCGATGCACTGTATGGCGCTGGGCGGTGGGTTGGAGGTGGCGCTGGCGGCGGACTATCGCATCGGACATCCGGACTTGAAGCTGGGCCTGCCCGAAGTGCATCTGGGCCTCATCCCCGGTGCTGGCGGCACGCAACGCTTGCCCCGTCTGGTAGGGGCTGAGCAGGCAGTACATATGATCGCCACCGGGCGTCCCGCAGGTGCCGAAGCAGCCCTGAAGCTTGGCCTTTTGGACCGCATCGCAGAGGGCGCGCCTGACGCGTTCGGCCTGAGCTTTGCGCAAGAGTTGGTCGCCCAAGATGCTGCGCTGCGGCCCGCTGGGGCGCTACCGCCACCCGATCCCATAGACTGGGCGGCAACTCGCGAAAGCCTGCGCCAAAAGGCGCGCGGTCAGATCAGCCCTCTGGCCGGGGTCGATGCCGTTGAGGCGGCCGCAACGTTGCCAATCGCTGACGGGTTAAAGAAAGAGGGCGAGATCTTCGCCGAGTTGATCGAGACCGACCAGTGCAAAGCGCTCATCCACGCGTTTTTTGGCGAGCGGGCCGTGGGTCAATTGCCCGCACTCAAAGACGTCTCCCCCCGACCCTGCACATCGCTGGGCATCGTCGGCGGCGGCACCATGGGTGCTGGCATCGCAACCGCCGCTTTGCTGGCTGGACTGTCGGTCACTCTGCTTGAGGCCTCGACAGACAAAGCGGAGACCGCGCGCGACCGGATTGAGAGCAACCTGCGCGCGGCCCTGTCGCGCGGCAAACTCACCCAAGGGCGATTTGACGAGATCTTGCAGGGGGCGCTGACCCTCAGCACCCAGTATGATGCCTTTGCCGAGGTGGATCTGGTGATTGAGGCGGCATTTGAGGACATGGAGGTCAAGCGCGCGATCTTTGCTGAGCTCGACCGGAGCTGCAAACCCGGCTGCATCCTGGCGACCAATACCTCTTATCTGGATGTCAACGAGATCGCCGCGGCCACCTCGCGCCCGGCCGATGTGCTGGGCCTGCATTTCTTCTCGCCTGCCCACATCATGAAGCTCCTAGAAGTCGTCGTAGCGGATGCGACCGCGTTGGACGTGACGGCCACCGGCTTTGCCCTCGGCCGCAAACTGGGCAAGATCTGCGTGCGCGCGGGCGTCTGCGATGGGTTCATCGGCAACCGGATCTTGGCGCATTACCGCGATGCCCTGGGGCACCTGGTGCTCGACGGCGCGAGCCCCTTCGACATTGACACCGCGCTCACCGACTTCGGCCTCGCCATGGGGCCGCATGCGGCGGCGGATCTTGCCGGGCTCGACATCGGCTGGGCCACGCGCAAACGCAAAGCCCCGCACCGCCATCCGCAGGAACGGATCCCCACCTACATTGACCGCCTTTGCGAGCAAGGGCATTTTGGCCAGAAAACCGGCAAGGGCTACTACATTTATCCCGCCGGGCAAAGGCGCGGCACGCCCAACCCCGACATCATGCAGCTCATCGAAGCGGAACGCGCCGAGCGACAAATTACCCCACGTGACTTTACCGGTCAGGAGATTGTGCAGCGCTACATGTGTGCCATGGTGAATGAGGCGGCAAAGGTGGTTGGCGACGGCACCGCGCGCAGGCCCTTGGACGTCGATATGACGCTCCTTTTCGGCTACGGTTTTCCCCGCTACAGGGGCGGGCCGATGAAATGGGCGGATCTGCAAGGGCTGCCGCGCGTGCTTGAGGAGATCGAGCGCTTTGCCAAGGAGGATGCATGGTTCTGGGAACCGGCCCCTCTGCTCACACAACTCGTGGCCGAAGGCCGCACATTTGAGGATCTGAACAAGGCAGCCGCGTGAGGAGGTGCGCGCGGCCCTTTGAGAAAGGGATGAGACGATGGATCTGAGCTATACCGACGAGGAAAAGAATTTTCGCGAGGAGGTCCGCGGTTTTCTGGCCGAGAAACTCCCCAAAGAAATGAGCGACAAGGTCGCGGGCTCCGACGGCGACGATCTGACCAAGGAAGAAATGGAGCGCTGGCACGCGATCCTGCATGAACAGGGCTGGCTCGTGCCCAATTGGCCAAAAGAGTTTGGCGGGGCGGAGTGGAATGCTGTACAGCGGCACATCTTTGAAGAAGAGGCGGCCACCGCCAACGCGCCGCGCATCGTGCCTTTTGGTTTTTCGATGCTCGCCCCTGTCCTGCAGAAGTTTGGATCGAAAGAGCAGTGTGACTATTGGCTGCCGCGGATGCTCAACGGGGACGACTGGTGGTGCCAGGGCTATTCTGAACCGGGGGCGGGCTCTGATCTCGCCTCGCTCAAGACCAGCGCCGTGCTCAATGATGCGGGCACCCATTACATCGTGAACGGGCAGAAGACCTGGACCACCCTGGGTCAGCACGCCAACATGATTTTTTGTCTGGTGCGCACCGACAAAGAGGCCAAGCAGCAAGAGGGGATCTCCTTCTTGCTCATCGACATGGACACGCCCGGCGTGGAAGTGCGGCCCATCATCTTGCTCGAAGGCACCCATGAGGTGAACGAGGTTTGGTTCGACAACGTTGAGGTACCTGTCGAAAACCTGGTAGGGGAAGAGAACAAGGGCTGGACCTACGCCAAGTACCTGCTCACCCATGAGCGCACGAACATCGCCGGTGTCGGCTTTTCCCAAGCGGGTCTGAACACCGTGAAAAGGCTTGCCAAGGCCGAGATGTCAGGCGGCAAGCCGCTGATGCAGAACCCGCATTTCGCGGCGCGCGTGGCGCAGGTTGAGATTGATCTCAAAGCCATGGCCACGACCAACATGCGCATCATCTCCAAGGCTGCCGCAGGCTCGGCCCCGGGGGTCGAGGCCTCCATGCTCAAGGTCAAAGGCACGGTGATCCGGCAAGAGATCAACGATCTGGCGCGCCGTGCCGTCGGGACCTATGCGATGCCCTTTGCCTCTGAGGCCATTGAAGGTTCAAACGCGGGCCTGCCCGATCCGCTGGGGGCGGGACCGGTCGCGGCCAAGTACTTTAACAACCGCAAACTCTCGATCTTTGGTGGCTCCAACGAGATCCAGAAAGGTATCATCGCCAAGGTCGCGATGAGCGGGGGCGCTTAGATGAACTTTGACCTCACCGAAGAGCGGCAGATGCTGCAGGACACGCTGCGCCGTTTCTTGCGCGACCGCTACACAACAGAGGTCCGCAACAAGATCCTGGCGTCCGAGAGCGGCATGTCAGCGGAGATCTGGGCGGAATTGGCGGAGCTTGGCGTGATTGGCGCGCTTTTCGATGAAGACCTCGGCGGCTTCGGCGGCAAGGGGTTTGACATCGCCGTGGTCTTCGAAGAACTCGGCCGCGCGGGTGTGGTCGAGCCCTTTTTGGACACCGCCGTGCTGGCAGGCGGGTTGATCGCGGATCTGGGCGATGAAAGGCAACGCAGCCATCTCGAGACGTTGATCGGCGGGGCGCTGCACCTTGCCTTCGCCCATGGCGAGCCCTCCAGCCGCTACGACCTCAGCCGAGTACAAACCACCGCCAAGACCGACGGCGACACCGTCGTTTTGAACGGGTCAAAAGCGGTGGTCGTGAATGCCGAGGCGGCGGATCATTTGGTGGTTTCAGCCCGCGAAAGCGGTGAGATCGACGCGCCGGACGGCATCTCTCTTTACCTTGTCCCCGCGGGGACAAAAGGAATAACCGTTCAAGGCTATGCACTTATGGCGGGCGGGCGCGCGGCGGAGGTGATGCTCGACGATGTGGCAGTGCCCGCCAGCGCGCGCCTTGGTCCGGCGGGCAAAGCCTTTGCAGCCATTGAGGCGCGCATCGCGGCGGCGAGCGTTGCGCAATGTGCCGAAACCCTCGGCGCGATGGAGACGGCCACCCATCTCACCCGCGACTATTTGATGACCCGCAAGCAGTTTGGTCGCCCCATCGGCACGTTTCAGGCGCTGGCTTTCCGCATGTCGGATCTCTTGATCGAGATGGAGCAGGCGCGCTCTGCGGTGATCAACGCGGCCGGCCATCTGGAGGCGGATCGCAAGACCCGCGAAAGCAACGTCTCGGCCACCAAGAACCTCATGGGCCGCGCCGGGCGGCTGGTGGCGGAGGACAGCATCCAGTTGCACGGCGGCATTGCGATGACCCAAGAGTATGAGCTCGCGCATATCGCCAAGCGGATCATCATGGCGGACCACCGGTTTGGCGATACGGACCATCACTTGGAACGGTTCATTGAGCTTGCCGCCGCCTGAAGAAACACACCTCATCCGGGACGAGACCGGTGCGCAGAGCCTCATCGGCTATGTCGTCGATGTCTCAGACGGGGTGCATGGGCGCTGCTATCTTGATGTGGCCCCCCAGCATACCAACCGCCACGGCGTGCTGCACGGCGGGATCGCGGCGGCGATGCTCGACAATGCCTGCGGCTGCACGGGGTCGCTCACCGTAGATGCGACCGGTCGGGTGCCTTTTCTGACCGTCTCCATGACCACGCACTACCTGGCACCCGGGCAGCCGGGCCGGATCTGGGCCACCGGGACCTTGCGCGGTGGTGGGCGCAGCCTGCTCTACATCGACGCGGTGCTGGAGCATGAGGACGGCACGCTCATCGCCACTGCCTCAGGGGTCTTCAAGCGCGTACCGCCGGAGAAACTCCCATGAGCGCGGATGATCTGCTGCTCACGGGTTTGCTTGAGGCGCAGGTCACCGCGCGTCCGCAGGCGCGCGCGCTCTTGGACAGCAGCGGGGCGAGCTGGGATTGGACCACGCTCGATCAAGCAAGCGACGCCTTGGCGGACCGGTTGCGCGGTGCGGGTGTGGAGCCGACGGATCGCGTTTTGCTGCTTTCAGAGAATTGCGCGGCTGCGGTGGCCGCCCTCTTTGCCGCCTGGAAAATTGGTGCCGTGATCGTGCCGGTCAATGCGCGCATGACCGAAGGCGAAGTCACGCGCATCATCAGCCACGCCACCCCGGCGGCCGTCCTGACAACCTCTGCGGTCTCGGGTGAGGCGGCGCGACACGGTGCGCGCATAGGGGCGGAACGGCTCACGGGTCCTTTTGGCACACTGGATCTGGCTGCGCGGCAAAGCGATCCTGATCCCGCGCTCGACGGCGTCTCTGTGCTGCTCTACACCACCGGCACGACGGGCGCGCCCAAGGGCGTGATGCTGACACACGCGGGCATGCGTTTTGGCGGCCAAGCCTCAGCCAATCTGCGGCGGATGACGGATCAGGATATCGTTTACGGGGCTTTGCCGATCACCCATGTCTTTGGGTTGGTCTCAGTCCTGACCGCCGCGATCACGGCGGGGGCGTCGGTGCAGTTTGAAGCGCGGTTTTCTGCCGCCAAACTCTTTGCAGCCGTGCGCGGCGGGGTCAGCATCTTGCCCGCGGTGCCGCAGATGCACGCGCTGGTGATGCAATACGTGAAGGAACAGGGGTTGGAGCGGCTCGACGCGCCGCGACTGCGCTACACCTCCTCTGGAGGTGCGCCGCTTGATCCGGCCTGGAAACGCAAGGCGGAGGCGTTCTACGGCCTGCCCCTGCAAAACGGATTTGGGATGACGGAGACGACCTCCGGCGCGTCGGCCACAGACAATCCCATTGGCACCGATGACATCTCTGTGGGGCCGCCGACCCCGGGCACGGAGATTAAGATCGATGCCGCAGCACCCGGCGGGGACGGGGCCGAGGTGGGCGAGGTGATGGTGCGCGGGCCGCATGTGATGCGCGGATATTATCGCAATCCTGAGGAGACCACGCGGGCGCTCACCACGGACGGCTGGCTGCGCACCGGGGATTTGGGCAAGATCGACGGCGCCGGAAACCTGCACATTCTGGGGCGTTCCAAGGAGTTGATCATCCACGGCGGCTTTAATGTCTATCCGCCAGAAGTGGAGGCCGCGCTCAACGAGCATCCGCAAGTGATCCAGGCCGCTGTGATTGGCCGGGCGCAGGACGGTGACGAGGAGGTCTTGGCCTTTGTGCAGGTGGCGGAAGGTGATCCCCTAAAGGAGGCGGAATTGCGGGCCTTCGTGAAAGAGCGGCTTGCGGGCTATAAACGGCCCGGACGGATCTTCATCGCCACGGCCTTGCCTGCGGCACCGACGGGGAAGATCCTGAAGCACAAGCTTTTGGACGCTTTTTCTGAGGCGCTGCGGTGAGCGCTCATCAAGCCGACGGCTTTCTTCGCTAGGGTCAGGACCCATTAATCCTGTACCACTGGTTTGACAGATTTTGCCCGTGAAAAGGAGCATGTGCGCAGAAATAGTGGTTCTATTTCAAGTAGATGTGACGCACTTCACGAGGAAAATCCGTCAAATCCGAAGGACGGAAAAACCGCTTCATTTCAGCGGCGTGAGCCATTTGCAATGAACCCGTTCGTTGCTGCATGTCTCAAACCACTGAACTTTCGCGGTTTTATCGCCAGTGGTGCAGGTTTAATGGGTCCTGACCCTAGACGTAGGTGCCTGCAGCAGCCGCGCGTATGGACGTGATGTTGCGGCCGTAGACGGATGGATCCGCAACGCTGCCGCCTTTGAAAACGGCAGAGCCCGCGACAAGGACGTCTGCCCCGGCACCCGCGACCAAGGGGGCCGTTTTGGCATCGACGCCGCCGTCCACTTCGATGTGGACGGGCCTATCTCCGATCATCTGGCGCAAGGTTTTGATCTTGCTTGTCATGTCGATGAAGGATTGCCCGCCAAAGCCGGGGTTCACGGTCATGACGCAGATGAGATCGGTGAGATCCAAGAGCTCGGCAACCGCTTCTGCCGGGGTGCCGGGATTGAGCGCCACGCCCGCGCGCGCGCCGCTGGCGCGGATGGTTTGCAGGGTGCGGTGGATATGCGGCCCCGCCTCAACATGCGCGGTGATGACATCGGCCCCCGCCTCCGCGAAGCCCGCGACATAGGGATCGACGGGTGCGATCATCAGGTGCACATCCATCACGCCTTTGATGTGGGGGCGCAGCGCCGCACAGGTCGCGGGGCCAAAGGTGATGTTGGGCACGAAATGCCCATCCATCACATCGACGTGGATCCAATCGGCTCCCTGCGCCTCCACCGCCGCGCATTCAGCCCCGAAATTGGCAAAGTCGGCGGCCAGGATCGACGGGGCAATCTTGATGGCGCGGTCAAAAGTCATGAGCCTCTCCTTTGCCGTTTCATAGCGAGAGGGCGCGCGCGGGGAAAGGGTGCATCGCGGGGGCTTGCGCCGCTTGCCTGCTTGACAGAGGTTGGACGCCAAAGACATGCTAAGCAGAGATTTGGGAGGATCACATGAGCACATTGAACCGCCGTGAGGCGATTGTTGGATTGGGTGCAGCAACAGCAGCGGGCCTTGCCGCGCCTGCTCTGGCTGCGAACCGGAAGATTACCGTGGGTGCCCTGCGCTTTACCAGCCACTCGGGCAGTTTTGTGGCCTTTGAGCGAGGCTACTTTGCCGACGCGGGCCTTGACGTTGAGTTGCGGTTTTTCCAAGCGGCCCAGCCGATGGCCGTGGCGATTGCGAGCGGTGATGTGGATTACGCGGTCACAGCGATTTCGGGTGGTCTCGTTTCCTTGGCCGACAAGGGCGCAATCAAGGTGATCGGCGGCGCGCTGCAAGAAGAGGCTGGGATCGACGGGCAGAAGATCCTAGTCTCGGACGCCGCTTTTCAGGACGGGATCACGACGCCAGCGATGCTCGATGGCAAATCCTGGGGGGTGACGCAGGCGGGGTCATCCTTCCACTACATGGGATCGAAGATGGCCGCGGCCGAGGGGATATCGCTGAGCTTTAAGCCCTTGCAAAAGGTGGGTGCGATCATCGGTGCACTGAAGTCAGGGCAGATCGACGCTTGGTCCATCGTGCCCCATATTGCCAAGCCGCTTTCGGGCTCAGGTGCTGTGCATATCATTGGGGACGTGGCTGATTATGTGCCCGATTACCAAGTCACCACCGTCTTTACCTCGGCCAAGAACGCCGCCGATGAGCGGCAGATGACCGAAGGGTTCCTGGCCGGGTTCTCCAAAGGCGTGGCCGATTACAACGCGGCGATGATTGACCGCGCGGGGGGCGACGCGGGCGTGGATGCCATGGTCGATCTCATTCACACTTATGTCTACACGGACCGTCCCCGGGACAAGGCCGCCCCTTCGATCATCAACGGCACCATGCGGTTGAATGAGGGCGCTGCGCTCAATGTGGGCTCTGTGGCGGATCAACTGGCCTGGTTCCAGTCCGAAGGCTTGGTCGATGCCGATATCACGATGGAGCAGCTTGTCGATGCATCTTATGTCAAGACGCTTGGGGCATAAGCGCGGCACCTGCGCGCGATGCGGCTAGAGCTTGACCATGTCACCCACCGCTATGATGGGCGGGTGGTGCTTGAGGACATCACGCTTGAGATCCCGGCGGGGCAGATCCTCTGCATCGTCGGGCCGTCGGGCTGTGGCAAGTCGACCCTGTTGCGCATGTTGGGCGGTTTGGAGCAGCCAAGCGCGGGGCGCGTCTTGCAGTTTGGTGCGCCACCCGCAGGGTGCCTCAACCCGCTGACCTACATTTTTCAGGATTTCGCGCTGCTGCCGTGGCGCACGGTGGCAGGCAATGTATCGCTTGTGCTCGAAGATCACGGGCTCAGCGGCAACTCCCGCCAAGAGATCATCGCGGATGTGCTCGCCCGCACCAAGCTGAGCGATTTCGCCACGGCGCTGCCGAAACAGCTTTCCGGTGGGATGAAACAGCGGGTGGCGATTGCGCGGGCTTTGGCCGTGAACCCCGCGGTGATGCTGATGGACGAGCCGCTCTCTGCGCTCGACAGTCAGACGCGTGAACTCTTGATGGAGGATCTGGTCAGCCTCTGGAGCCGCGGCGGCTTCACTGGGGTCTACGTGACGCATAACTTGGCGGAGGCGGTGCGCCTCGGCCACCGCATCGTCGTTTTGTCCCGCAGGCCGGGGCGGATCCGCGAGGTTGTTGAGATCGACATCCCGCTGGAGGATCGCCGTGCGGGGGATGCGCGGCTGGAGGCCGAGCAGCGGCATCTTTGGTCGCTCATGCGTGCCGAGGCTGAGGCCGCCGATGCAGAGCTTCTGCATGTCTGAAGAGGGCCGGGCGGTTGCCTTTCGCGGCGCTGGCTTTGCGCCCGCGCGCCGCCGCGGCGTGGGCCTTGTCGTCTTCATCTTGCTCATTGCCCTGATCGAATGGGGCACGCGCGCGGGCTGGATCTCGGCCCTGACACTGCCCAGGCCCAGCGATGTCTTGGCCACGTTTCAGGAACTCTATCAATCGGGGTTGCTCTTCAAACATTTGCTGCCGTCGCTCACGCGCCTTGTCGTAGGCGCGGCCATTGGCGCAAGCCTTGGGATCGGGCTGGGGCTCGTCATCGGGCTTTTCTCGCTCGCGCGGGCCGGGCTGGTACCGCTGGTGGCGGCGATTTTTCCGATCCCCAAGATCGCGCTGCTGCCGCTCTTTGTGATCTGGTTTGGGATTGATGAGGCGAGCAAATACGCGCTCATCGCTTTTGGCACCTTCACCCCAACGGTTGTGGCCACTTACGGTGCCGTAGACAATGTGGACCGCACGCTGATCCGCATGGGTCAGAGCTTTGGTCTGAGCTGGCGGTCGCTGGTGATGAAAATCGTGCTGCCCGGGGCGATGCCGGGGATCCTGTCGGGCCTACGCATTTCGCTCACGATCGCGATCATCCTGCTTGTCGCCGCCGAGATGCTGGGGGCCGAATACGGGATCGGTGCCTACATCCTTGAGGCGGGGAGCCTCTACGATTTGGAGCGGCTTTTTGCGGGTGTGGTGATCCTGTCCGTTTTGGGCGTGCTCGTCTCAGCCGGGATCGCCTTGATCGAGCGCCGGGTGCTGCGCTGGCGGGTGTGACGCAACAGCGCTTCGGGTTTTACCTAAGGCACCAAGTGACGCGAATGTCCCCAGAGCGCTGCAAGCGCGACAGGGTATTCGTGTCTCAAGTTAAACCCGAAACGCTTTCGGGTACATCCCCGATGAGGATCGCGCGGAAATCGTTCACGTTTGTCCCCGTGGGGCCGGTGACAAAAAGGTCTCCGATGGCCTCAAATGCTGTATAGGCGTTGTTTTCCTGAAGGTACCGCAAAGGATCAACACCCGCCATTCGCATGCGTGTGGTGGTTTGCCCATCGACAAAGGCGCCGGCGTTGTCCTCTGAGCCATCGATCCCGTCAGTGTCGGCGGCCAGCGCGCAAAGGTCGCTGGTCTCTTCGAGGGCCAGGGCCAGGGCCAGTTGAAACTCACTGTTGCGCCCGCCGCGCCCTTCATGCCGCAGCGTGACGGTTGTCTCACCCCCCGACAAAAGCACCGTGGGTGCCGGGTGCGGAAAGCCACTGGCCTGCGCATGACGCGCCAAAGCGGCATGCACTTGGGCCACGTCTCGCGCCTCTCCTTCGATGGCATCAGAGAGGATCCACGGGGCGACGCCCTGCGCGCGCGCGGCTTGCGCTGCCGCCGTGAGAGACAGCCCCGCGGAGGCAATGAGGTGCGCCTGGCTGCGTCCGTCGTCGGTTGGTGCCGCGTCCTCAGGCTGACCCGCAAGGTGCTGGGTGAGCCGCCCCGGCAAATCGATCCCACGCCCCGCGATGAGGTCGCGCACCGCTTGGGCTGAGGGGCGGCCAGGCACCGTGGGGCCGGAGGCCACCTCGCCCAAGGCGTCCCCTGGCACATCAGATACGATCAGCGAGCAGACCCGCGCAGGCGCGGCCAAAGCGGCCAGCCGCCCGCCGTTGATCCCGCTGAAGCGTTTGCGAATGGCGTTCATGGCTGAGATCGGTGCACCTGAGGCGAGGAGCGCTGCGTTGAGGGCCTGCAGATCGGCCAGATCCAAGCCCGGGGGCGGATCAGGCAGCAGCGAGGAGCCGCCCCCGCAGATGAACGCCACCACCAGATCGTCTGCGCCCAGGCCCTCAACCGCGCGTTTCAGTGCCGCTGCCGCTTCCAGTCCGGCCGCATCGGGCACCGGGTGCGCGGCTTCCAGAACGCGGATCTTTTCACAGGCCGCGCCGTAGCCGTAGCGGGTTACCACGACCCCCTCAAAGGGGCCCTGCCAAAGCGCCTCAAACGCCTGCGCCAATTGCGCAGCACCCTTGCCCGCGCCGACCACAACCGTCTTGCCTGCCGGTGGGGCGGGCAAATGCGGCTTCATCGCATGCAGCGGGTCAGCCGCATTGACGGCTGCATCAAAAAGGGACGTTAGAAAGGCGCGGTTGCGGTCGGACATGAGAGAGCTTTGCTTCATCCAAGATGCTTTCGGTAAACACTGTGTGGGGCCGGTCAGCAAGCTCTTCTGCAGCGTGGCGGGTAAACAGGGTGCTGCCTCGCCCCCCTTCCACCAGAACGCAACGGGCTTGACCTGCTGGGGCAGTTGCGCCTTTGCTGCGCCAAACGGAGGGAGGGTGTCTTGAACATTTTGTTCATCATGTATGACCAACTGCGGTTCGATTACCTCGGCTGCGCAGGACACCCCCACCTGGAAACGCCTCATTTCGACCGGGTGTCTGAGATGGGCGTGCGCTTTACCAACGCCTATGTCCAAAGTCCGATTTGCGGGGCCAGTCGAATGTGTTTTTACACGGGCCGCTACGCTTCAAGCCACGGGGCGCAGTGGAACGGCTTCCCCCTGCGGGTGGGAGAAATGACGATGGGAGACCACCTGCGCGCCGCGGGGATGGACTGCTGGCTTTTGGGCAAGACCCATATGAAGGCGGATGCGGCTGGCATGGCGCGTTTGGGCCTCGCCCCTGACAGCCTGATCGGCGTGCGCCAGGCCGAATGCGGTTTTGACGCCTGGGTGCGCGATGACGGGCTCTGGGGCGTGGGGCCGGATGGCTACTACGACGAAAAACGCTCGCCCTATAACGCCTATCTCAATGCCAAGGGCTATGACGGAGAGAACCCTTGGGCGGATTACGCCAACGCCGGTGTCGAGGAGGACCAGATCGCCTCGGGCTGGATGTTTCGCAACGCAGACAAGCCTGCCAACATCCGCGAAGAGGACAGTGAGACGCCCTGGCTGACCACCCAGACCTTGAACTTCATGGCAAAAGCAAAGGGGCCTTGGTGCGCGCATGTGAGCTACATCAAGCCGCATTGGCCCTATATCGTTCCGGCACCTTATCACGATTTGTACGGGCCAAACCATGTGCCGCAGCCTAAGCGGTCGGAGGTGGAGCGGGATGATCCGCATCCGGTCTATGGGGCCTATATGGAGAACAAGATCGCCGCTGCTTTTCAGCGCGAGGAGGTGCGTGACAAAGTGATCCCGGCCTACATGGGGCTGATCAAGCAGTGTGATGACCAGCTGGGCCGATTGCTCGACCATCTTGAGGCGACCGATACGCTCAAGGACACGATGATCGTGCTCACCTCTGATCATGGCGATTACCTCGGCGATCATTGGTTGGGGGAAAAGGATCTCTTTCACGAGCCGTCGGTGAAGATCCCGATGATCCTCTATGACCCGCGGGTCCAAGCGGATGCCACGCGCGGCATGACCTGTGACGCCTTGGTAGAGAGCATTGATCTGGCCCCCACCTTCGTTGACGCGGCGGGCGGAGAGGTGGCCGACCACATTCTGGAAGGCCGCTCGCTGCTGCCTTGGCTGAAGGGGGAGGTGCCCGAGTGGCGCAGCTTTGCGATCAGCGAATATGATTATTCAGTCACCCCGCAGGCCGCCAAGCTGGGGGTCGCGCCGCGTGATGCGCGGCTCTTTATGGTTTTTGATGGCCGCTACAAGATGATGCACGCCGAGGGCGGCTTTCGCCCTATGCTCTTTGATCTTGAGGAAGATCCCGATGAATTCGTCGATCTGGCAAAGGGCGACAGTCACCGCGAGGTGATCCAGCGCCTTTACGAGATGTTGGGCCAATGGGGGCGCCGCTTGGCGCAGCGTGTGACGAAATCAGAGCAAGACATCATCGCCATGCGGGGCAAGTCGATCCGGCGCGGAATTTTGCCGTTTCTATACGACGGCAGTGAGGCCCCCGAGGCGCTGACCGAGCGCTATCGCGGCCCGGTGCGTCAAGATCACCGGGGGGAAGAGCCCCCATTGTAGCGAAACGCATCCAGCGCGCTGAGCAGATCAAGCAGCATGTCAAAGCGTTCAGCGCCCAAAGTGTCGCGCAGGGCATCTGCGATCTGCGCGGCCTCAGCGGCATTTTCGGCGATCACGCGGTGCCCTTTCGGGGTGAGCGTCACGGCCTGACGGCGCTTGTCGTTGGCATCCTGCGTCCGGGCGATAAAGCCGCGCGTGTTCAGTGTTTTCAGGATTCGCGTGAGGCTGGGTTGGTGCAGGCTGGCGCGGTCGGCAAGTTCGGTCGCATCAAGCGTCTCGGCCTCGGACAGCACGCGCAGGACCCGCCACTGCTGTTCGGTGATCCCCGTCTCGGCGAGCATGTCCCGGATGGGGGCCATCACCCGCTCGCGCGCGCGCATCAGCGCGATGGGCAGCGAGCGGTCCGTCTGGGGCAGGGGAGGCTGAGACATACCGCTTTATAAGCGCGATACTTCACATGTGAAGGAATTTTCTTGACTTTGCTCAGCGAGGGTGAGACCGTCGAAAAAGTTAACATGGTAAATAAAATGCCGCATCTCATCATCGACTATTCTGCCAATCTTGAAGCGCGGGTGGATATCCCGGGGCTCTGCGATCTCTTGCGGCGCAAGGCGGGAAGGCTTGAGATCTTTCCTGCTGCGGGCGTGCGGGTGCGCGCGATCCCCGCCCCGCATTGGAGCATTGCGGACGGCGATCCCGAACATGGCTACATCGATGTCTCGGTGCGGCTGCGCGCAGGCCGCCCTCAGGTCGCAAAGGAAGCCGCGACGGCTGAGTTGTTTGAAGCGGCCAAAGACTATCTCTCGGCTGCCTTGGCCGAAGGGTCTCTGGCGCTCTCCTTTGAGATGCGCGACATCGACGCCGCTCTCTCGCCCAAGATCAGCAGCACCCGCGAGCACCTGCCGGAGGAATTTACATGAGCGCTCTGGAAGACAATTTGGCCAAGCTCGACACCCACCTCGCCCGGTTTAGGCAGACCGGCATTCTCAACCGGATCGCCGGGGCGGATGTGTCGGGCCAGGGGGGCACCTTTGCCAGCATTTCGCCGGTCGATAAATCCGAAATCTGCGCCGTCGCGCGCGGCACGGCGGCTGACATCGACGCCGCGGCGCGGGCGGCCAAGGCCGCCTTTCCGGCCTGGCGCGACATGCCCGCGCTCGAGCGCAAAAAGATCCTGATCCGCATTGCTGAGGGCATAGAGGCGCGGGCCGAGGAGATTGCCTTGTGCGAATGCTGGGACACGGGCCAGGCCTGGCGGTTCATGTCAAAGGCCGCGCTGCGCGGGGCGGAGAACTTTCGCTATTTCGCCGATCAGGTGACGGCGGCGCGCGACGGCAAAAATCTCCGCTCGCCGACGCTGATGAATGTGACCACGCGCGTGCCGCTGGGGCCTGTCGGCGTGATCACGCCTTGGAACACGCCCTTTATGCTCTCCACCTGGAAAATCGCGCCCGCCTTGGCCGCGGGCTGCACCGTGGTGCATAAACCCGCCGAAGCATCACCGCTGACCGCGCGGCTGCTGGTCGAGATTGCCGAAGAAGCGGGGCTTCCGCCGGGTGTGCTCAACACCGTGAATGGCTTTGGCGAGGAGGCGGGTCAGGCGCTGACCGAACACCCCGATATCCGCGCCATCGCCTTTGTCGGCGAAAGCCGGACCGGCAGTCTGATTATGAAACAGGGGGCCGATACGCTCAAACGCGTGCACCTGGAGTTGGGCGGCAAGAACCCTGTGATCGTTTTTGAGGATGCGGATCTGGAGCGCGCGCTCGACGCGGTGATCTTCATGATCTACTCAATCAACGGGGAGCGCTGCACCTCATCCTCGCGCCTTTTGATCCAAGAGAGTGTGCGCGCGGATTTTGAGGCCGCACTCACCGCGCGTGTCAAACGCATCAAAGTGGGCCATCCTCTGGATCCCACGACAGAGGTCGGGCCGCTGATCTCCGAAGAGCATTTTCAGAAGGTCACCTCGTACTTCAAGATCGCTCAGGAGGAGGGGGCGGAGACACCTGCTGGTGGGACGGAGGGGAGCGATGAGGGTTACTTTGTCCGGCCCACGCTTTTCACCGGTGCGACGAATGCGATGCGCATTGCGCGCGAAGAGATTTTTGGCCCGGTGCTCACCTCCATACCTTTTCGTACGGAACAGGAGGCCATCGAAATCGCCAATGATACGATGTATGGCCTCACCGGATATGTCTGGACAAATGACCTGACCCGCGCATTGCGCGTGACAGACCGTCTTGAGGCAGGCATGATCTGGGTGAACTCCGAGAACGTGCGCCATCTGCCCACCCCATTTGGCGGGGTCAAGGCCAGCGGCATCGGGCGAGACGGCGGCGATTGGAGCTTTGAGTTCTACATGGAGCAAAAACACGTGGGCTTCGCGACGGGCCGGCATAAGATCCCGCAATTGGGCCTGCTGGAGGGCGGTTGATGCCGGTGCCCGCACCCAACCTCTATCCCGATTTCAACACCGTGCGGCTGAGCCATGCGGTGCTGAATGTGGCCGATCTCGCCGCGTCGAAAGCCTTTTACACCGAGACCCTCGGCCTTCAGGTCAGCGACGAGACGGACAGCCACGTCTATCTGCGCGCGATGGAGGAGCGGGGGCATCATTGTTTGGTGTTGCATAGATCCGATGAGCCCGGCACGGTCGAGGTGATGGGTTTCAAGACCTACGCCGAGGAGGATCTCGACCGCGCCAAGGCATTCTTTGAGGGGAAGGGCCGGACGACATCCTGGGTTGAGCGCCCCTATCAGGGCCGCACACTGCTCACCTCAGACAATCTCGGGATTCCGCTGGAGTTTTATCACAAGATGAACCGGCTGCCGCCGATCCACCAGCAGTATGCGCTTTACCGCGGGGTCAAACCGCTGCGCATCGATCATTTCAATTGCTTTTCGACCGACGTGGATGCCTCAGTTGCTTTTTACGGGGACATGGGGTTTCGCGTGACCGAATACACCGAGGACAAGGAGACGGAAAAGCTCTGGGCCGCTTGGATGCACCGCAAGGGCGGGGTACACGACATGGCGTTCACGAACGGGACGGGCCCCCGGATGCACCATCTTGCCTTTTGGGTGCCGACCCCGCTCAACATCATCGATTTGTTGGATCTGATGGCGACCACCGGCTATGTGAACAACATCGAGCGTGGCCCAGGGCGACACGGCATTTCCAATGCGTTTTTCCTCTATATCCTCGACCCCGACGGCCACCGCATTGAAATCTACTGCTCCGACTATCAGACGGTTGATCCGGATCACGAGCCGATCCACTGGGATCTGAAGGACCCGCAAAGGCAGACGCTCTGGGGAGCCCCCGCGCCCCAAAGCTGGTTCGAGCATGGTACCACCTTTGTGGGGGTCGAGACACAGCCGCCATCGCTCAAAGCCGCCCCGATCGTGGCCCCGTGATGCCGCGTTTTGCCAGCTACCGTGTGGGTGAGACGGCTCACTATGGCCTTGATACCGGCAACGGCATGATCGCTCTCTCCCCGCACTTTCCGGAATGGCCCTCGCTCAGGGCCGCGCTTATCGCGGGAGGGCTCGACACTTTGGCGCAATCGGCGAAGGGCAAGCGCGTGACCCACGCCAATGTCACCTATGACATGGTTTTGCCCGACACCACGCGGATCCTCTGCGTCGGCGTGAACTTCCCCGACAGGAACGCCGAATACAAAGACGGCAGTGACCTGCCCAAGCACATGTCGCTCTTCCCACGCTTTGCCAGCGGCTTTACCGGTCATGACGCACCGCTCATCCGCCCGCCGGAGAGCCCGCAGCTTGACTATGAGGGGGAAGTTGCCATCGTGATCGGAAAATCCGGGCGGCGGATTGCTGAGAAGGAGGCTTACGCGCATATTGCGGCGCTGACCATCGCCAACGAAGGCACCATCCGCGACTGGGTGCGGCACGCCAAGTTCAACGTGACACAGGGCAAGAATTGGGACCGGTCCGGCGCTTTGGGGCCCTGGATCGTGCCCTTCACCGACCCTGGGCAGCTTGATGAGGCGCGCATCGTGACCCGGGTGAACGGTGAGGTGCGCCAGGACGACCTCTTGGCTCGCATGCTCTTTCCCATCCGCAGCCAGATTGCCTATATCTCCACCTTCATGACGCTTGAGCCGGGCGATGTGATCATCACCGGCACGCCAACGGGGGCCGGGGCACGCTTTGACCCGCCGCGCTTCCTGGTGCCAGGGGATGTGGTCGAGGTGGAGGTCAATACCATCGGGACGCTGCGCAACCCTGTGGAGGATGAGCGGTGAACCACGCGCGGATTGCCGAAAGCCTCATCGAAGCGGAGCGCACGGGCAGGCAGATCGGGCTGCTTTCCGTGCTCTATCCCGATATCACGATGGATGACGCCTATGCCATCCAGACCGAGATCTTGGCGCTGAAACAGGCGGCCGGGCGGCGGGTTACCGGCTGGAAGATCGGGCTGACGTCGAAGGCGATGCAGTACGCGCTTGGGATCGACATCCCCGACAGCGGTATCCTTTTTGACGACATGCATTTTGAAAGTGGGGCCACGGTGCCCGCCGGACGGTTCATCCAGCCGCGGGTTGAGGCGGAGATTGCCTTTGTGATGGGCGCGGATCTGGGCGGCGCGGATGTGACCCCTAGGGACGTTTTGGCGGCGACTGCGCATGTCGCGCCGGCGTTGGAGATCCTGGACACCCGCATCCTGCGCGCAGACCCCGAGACCGGGCAGCCCCGCCGCGTCTTTGACACGATCAGCGACAATGCAGCGAATGCCGGTATCGTGCTTGGCGCGGCGCGCCATGCCCCGCAGGACTTTGATCTGCGGTGGGTGGGAGCCATAACCTGCCGCAATGGCGAGGTCGAGGAAACCGGGTTGGGCGCGGGCGTGCTCAATGATCCGGTGGAAAGCGTGGCCTGGCTCGCGCGCCGGATGTCGGGCTATGGCCAGATGATCCAGGCGGGCCACGTCGTGCTCTCCGGCAGTTTCATCCGGCCCATCGAATGTCCGCCGGGGGCTCACGTCCATGCTGACTTTGGTGGATTTGGCACGGTTGAGATCCGCTTTGCCGCGCACTAGTTTACCGCTGAGCAGGGCAGCGGTTGTGGTGCTGCGATTAGGAGGGTCAGATGCGGGCGACATTCTTTGGGCTATGCACAGCGCTGATCGCCAGCATCGGCACGGCGCAAGATCTGACGCCAGAACAAGAGGCGGCGCTGCTGGCCGCCGATATCGTGATCTTGGGAGAGGTGCATGACAACGCGTTGCACCACGTCGGTCAGGCTGCGCTCATCGAAAAGCTGCAGCCCAGGGCTGTGGTCTTTGAAATGCTCTCCCCGCGCCAAGCGCTTCAGGTGAGCAGCTACACCGCCGATGACCTCACCGATCTCGGGACCGAGATCGGTTGGGAAGAGGCGGGCTGGCCTGACTTTGCAATCTATCAGCCGATTTTTGAAGCTTTGGGTGCCGTCCGCGCCGTGGGGGCCGCAGCCCCGCGCGCGCAGGTGCGCGCCGCCTTCCAGCAAGGGGCTGCAGCCGTCTTTGAAGGGGATGCCGCGCAATTTGGGCTGGACACAGCACTGCCAGAGCCCGAACTCAGCGCGCGCAAGCAGATGCAATTTGAAGCCCATTGCGAGGCGATGCCCCTTGAGATGATGGGCGGCATGGTCGAGGCGCAGCGGCTGCGGGACGCGCATTTTGCCGCCCGTACGCTTATCGCACTTGCGGCGCATGGCGGGCCGGTGGCGGTGATCACCGGCAACGGGCACGCGCGGCGCGACTGGGGCATGCCGGTTAAGCTGGCCGCCGCGGCACCGGACGCCCGCGTGCTCAGCATCGGCTTTGTCGAAGCGCCCGCGCCCGCAGATGACCCGCGCTATGACATCACCATTGTCACCGCCGCAGCCGAACGCGGTGACCCCTGCGACGCCTTCAAGCAATAGGACCTCCCCCATGTACATCGCAATGAACCGATTTACCGTGACCCCCGAGAACGCCGAGGCCTTTGAGGCGCTCTGGCTGGGGCGTGACAGCTTCCTCAAGGACATGGAAGGATTTGTTGAGTTCCACATGCTGCGCGGACCGGAAAAGGACGGCGCGGTGCTTTATGCCTCTCACACCGTTTGGGCATCTGAGGACGCATTCCGGGCCTGGACCCGCAGCGAGGCTTTCCGCGCGGCACATAAAGATGCGGGCAGCACCGCCAAGCTCCACGTAGGCAGCCCGACCTTTGAGGGTTTCGCGGCCATCCAGCACATCAAGTAGTTCCCATGCGCCTATTGATCACCCGCCCGCTGCCCGATCCCGTCATTGCCGCTTTGCACGGGGATTTCGATGTCACCGTTCGACCCGAGAACAGCCCGCTTTCAACGTCCGAGATCGCTGCGGCCCTCTCGGATTATGACGCGGTGCTGCCAACATTGGGGGACGCTTTCTCAGCAAGCGTTTTTGAGACGGCAACGCGCGCCAAGATCCTCGCAAACTTTGGCGTTGGCTATAATCACATCGACGTCTCGGCTGCGCATGCCGCGGGGATTGCAGTCACCAATACGCCAGGTGCAGTGACTGATGCGACCGCCGATATTGCGATGACCCTGATCCTGATGACCTGCCGCAGGGCGGGCGAGGGCGAGCGAATGCTGCGCGCCGGTGCCTGGCCGGGCTGGCACCCGACACAGCTTTTGGGCATGCATCTGGGCGGCAAGACGCTTGGCGTGATCGGCATGGGCCGGATCGGCCAAGCCATCGCGCAGCGCGCGCAGGCCGGCTTTGGCATGAAGGTGGTCTTCTACAACCGCTCTACCGTCACGGGGTTGGCCGTCCCTGCGGAACAATTGGCCAGTTTAGAGGACGTCCTGTCGGCCTCAGACGTTGCGGTTTTGGCGGTGCCTGCGACGCCCCAGACCCACCATTTGATCAACGCCGACGCGCTGGCAGCGATGTCGCCGGAGAGCTTTTTGATCAATATCGCGCGCGGGGATGTGGTGGATGAGTCGGCGCTGATCGCGGCACTCCAGGCGGGCGGGATCGCTGGCGCGGGCCTTGACGTCTATGAGTTCGAGCCTGCCGTGCCCGATGCGCTTTGCGCGATGGAGAATGTGACGCTGCTGCCGCATCTGGGGACTGCTGCTTTAGAGGTGCGCACGGACATGGGGCTGATGGCGGTGGCCAATCTCAACGCCTTTATCACCGGCGCGCCCCTGCCCAATCCAGTCTAGTCATGCGCGCTGGCGACTGACTTCGGCGCTATTCGACGACCGGCGCGCCGCCAGCTTTGGTCGATTTCTCGATGTAGACGGCAAGACGGTCTTCCACGGCCAAACCGGTATCTGGCTGGTGGTAGGTGGCGAGTGTCTGCTGCCAGAGCGCTGTCGCGCGCTTGTCCGCCGTCAAGCTCCCTGCCTCTTCCCAGGCGCCGTAGTTGCTCAGATCCGCGATTACAGGGGCGTAGAAGGCGGTGGCATAGCGCTCCATCGTATGGGCGGCGGCAAAGAAATGTCCGCCCGGCTGCACCTCTGCCAGCGCGTCAAAACCGATATCCTCGGCAGTGGCGGAAGGCGGAGTGCACATCTCTGCCAGCGTTTGCAGCGCCTCAAGATCGGTGATGAACTTCTCATAGCCAAAGCTGAGCCCGCCTTCGAGCCAACCTGCTGCATGCACTGTGAGCGTGGCATTGGCCATGAGCGCGCCCCAAAGGCCGTTGACGCTTTCCGTGGCGCCTTGCGCGTCGGCAATGTTGCCCGCCGCCCCGGCCGCGGACCGCCAAGGCAGGCCAATGTGGCGGGCGAGTTGTCCTGCGCCAATCTGCATCTTCATGTGCTCGGGCGTGCCAAAGGCGGGCGCGCCGGACTTCATATCAACGTTTGAGCTGAACCCGCCGTAGCTCACCGGTGCTCCAGCGCGCGCAAGTTGCGAGAGCGTGATGCAGGCCAAAGCTTCGGCATGCTGCAACGTCAGCGCACCCGCCACGCTTACCGGGGCCATGGCACCGGCAAGGCAAAAGGGGGTGATGATGGGCATCTGACCGGCGCGGGCATAATCGATGATCCCTTGCGCCATTGGGTTGTCGAGAAGGCGCGGTGAGTTCGAGTTGATCACCGTTGTCACCCAGGTCGCCGCGGCAAACTCTTCGTCTGAGAGGTCAAAGCCCAGTTGGATCATCTCGAAGTTCTGCTGCACCTGCTTGCGCCCGCGCGCGTAAGCGAACATCGGCTTGTCGCAATACCGCATCTGCGTGCTGGTCATCGCGTAATGGCGCAGGTGTACGGGGATGTCCTGCGGTTCTGTTGTCGGGCTGAGCAGGTGGATGACGTCAAAAGACTGCACCAGCTTCAATGTCTCGGTGAAGGCTTGCAGATCGCCCGGCCGCCGACCCCGTGTGTAATCGGTGGCATTGGGGCAGCCAGCGCCCGCCATGAAGAGCAACGCGCCCTCGGCGTAGGTCTGGGCCCGCGCCGGATTGATCGCGGTGATCGGGATGGTGCGCGGCGCAGTCTCAAGCGCTGCCGCGACGATGTCTGCACCGATGAAAACCATCTGCTCTTCCACCCGCGCGCCCGCCTTCGCAAAGATCGCACGTGCCTCGGGCAACAGGATCTTGATCCCAAGCTCTTCGAGCACCCGCAAAGCTGTTGCATGCAGAGCGGCGACCTCATCTTCGGAGAAAACCTGCTGTGGCGAAAATGGATGGCGCAGGTGACGGTAATCGGGTCTGCGTTCCGGGCTCTGTTGGGCTTGTCGCGCGCGCCTGCGTCCCCCGCTGCGCCGTGACTTAAGCTGTGCTTGCACGCTGGATCCTTTGCCTGAGGTTTGTGGAGTGTAGCCCCTTCTGCGCGGAAGGGAGGGCACCGAGCGACCCCTTCTGTCGCTTTTGGGCGTGAGCTCACAGGTGTGCCGCGGGTTGCTATTCAGCCTTGTTAGCGCTAACGAGTGCGCAAGCAGCACGGGGGAACGCGCATATGGCTACCAACATCGCAATCAATGGATTTGGACGGATCGGTCGCTGTGTGTTGCGCGCACTTTATGAAAGCGGACGCGGTGACCTCAAGGTCGTTGCGATCAACGATTTGGCCCCTGCAGAGCATGTGGCCCACCTTTTGAAATACGACTCCGTCCACGGCGGATTTCGCGAAGATGTGCGCGTGGCTGGTGATGTCTTGACGATCAATGGCCATGATATCCGCCTCAGCGCCCAGAGGGATCCCGAGGCGCTTGAATGGCACGACGTCGATATCGTGCTGGAGTGCACGGGCCATTTCAACAAGAAGGAAGCCGCCATAGGGCACCTGAAAAACGGGTCCAAGCGCGTGCTGTGCTCGGCACCCGCGTCAGGCGTCGATCGGACGGTTGTTTTTGGAGTGAACCATGATGCTCTATTGGCTGAAGACATCATCGTCTCAAATGCCTCTTGCACCACCAATTGCCTGGCCCCCGTCGCAAAGGTTTTGCACGATCACTTCGGCATAAAGACCGGCTATATGACCACCGTTCATGCCTATACCGGCGATCAGCCGAGCCACGACCGCGATCACAAGGATCTCTACCGCGCGCGGGCCTGTGCGCTCTCCATGGTGCCGACCTTTACCGGGGCCGCACGCGCCATTTCGCTCGTGCTGCCGCAGTTGGACGGACGGCTTGAAGGCTCTGCGATCCGAGTGCCCACGGCAAATGTATCGCTCGTTGATCTGTGTGTCTTGCCAGAGCAGGCAGCGTCAGCTGAGGCGGTCAACGCTGCAATGAAAGCAGCCTCCGAGGGCGCGATGCAAGGGGTTTTGGGGTATGAGCCTGCGCCGCTGGTTTCCTCTGATTTCAACCACAATCCGCACTCCTCCGTCTTTGCGCCACAGCATACCAGCGTGACAGGTGAGGGCATGGTGCGCGTTGTCAGCTGGTACGACAACGAATGGGGGTTTTCCAACAGAATGCTCGACACCGCCGCGCAAATGGCACGGTTGATGACCGCCGCTTAGGCCAGTCTTTTCTTTGCCAACTGCCGAGGGGCGTTTTACCAGCTTAAGATACAAAAGGCTTTTTGGGCACACGACCGCTCAGCAAGGGCATTGCGACCGGCGGGCCTCGCGCACACGCGGTTCAGCCGAGCGCACCGCGGGTAGGCGTGCCGCGCGATATCAAAGCCGCAGCCGGTGCTGCTCATCCCCGCGATGACAGCCATGCGGCTGGAAAAGCACCTGTGCGGCCATTGCAAAATGACCGCGCGCGCCACCCCAACGAAGCTGGCGGTTCAGCCTGTGGATCGCGCGCGTTTCGAGCGGGCGTCAAACTGCAGTTTTCGGGCGCGGGCAGAGATCGTTTCGCTTTGAACATCGGCGGCGCTTGGCTTAGCGTGCGCAGGCAGCCGCCAGGAAAGAAATCTCATGACTTTTCAGCCTCTCGGTCTCGATCCAACATTACTCTTCATTGATGGGTTTTGGATCTCTCCGGCCGGCAGAGAAACGCTGGATCTGATCAACCCGTCTGACGGCACGGCCCTGTGTCAGATCGCGCGCGGGCGGGCATCTGACATTGATCACGCTGTCCATGCGGCTGAGCGGGCCCTCGCGGGACCATGGGGAAAATTGGCGGCCTTTGAGCGGGGGCGGATCTTGCAAAAGATCGGCGCGGCTGTGCTAGAACATCTGGACGCGCTTGCCCACCTTGAAGCGCTGGATGTGGGCAAACCGCTCAGCCAAGCGCGTAATGACGTCATCGCTCTTGCCCGCTACATGGAGTTCTACGCAGGGGCCGCAGATAAAATTCACGGGGCCACGATCCCCTATCTGCAAGGCTACACCGTCTACGCCCTGCGCGAGCCCCATGGTGTTACGGGTCACATCATTCCGTGGAACTACCCGATGCAAATCATCGGGCGCTCGGTCGGCGCGGCCCTCGCCATGGGCAACGCCTGCGTGCTGAAACCTGCGGAGGAAGCCTGTCTCACCGCGTTGGCCTTTGCGCAAATCGCACAGGATGCGGGCCTGCCCGCGGGCGCGCTGAACGTTGTACCGGGCGTAGGCGCAGAAGCTGGCGCCGCGCTCAGCGCCCATGGGAGCGTCAACCACATCTCCTTTACCGGATCTGTGGGCGTAGGCCGCCTGATCCAGGCCAGTGCTGCCACCAATATCGTGCCCGTGACGCTCGAGCTTGGCGGTAAATCGCCGCAACTCGTCTTTGCGGATGCCGATCTTGAGGCGGCCCTGCCGTTTCTCGTGGGGGCCGGGATCCAGAACGCGGGTCAAACCTGCTCTGCCTCCTCGCGCATCCTCGTGCAGCGCGAACGATATGACGAAGTCGTGTCCCTGATGGCCGCCCGCTACACCGCCCTTCAGGCAGGCCCAGCCCTGCAGGATCTCGCGGTGGGCCCGTTGGTGTCCCATCGGCAAAAAGAAATCGTGCAGACGTTTTTGGCGCAGGGGGCTGACCTTGAGACTGTCGCCTCTGGAGAGATTGTGGGCGATGCGCCGCCCGGTGGTGCCTACATCGCCCCGACCCTCTTTGCAGGGGTCCCGGCTGAGCACGCGCTGGCGCAAGACGAGATTTTTGGCCCGGTACAGGTCATCATTCCTTTTGATACCGAGGAAGAAGCGCTCAGCATTGCCAATGGCACGGCTTATGGTTTGGTGGCCTCGGTCTGGTCTCGCGATGGCGCGCGGCAAATGCGTTTGGTCCAAGCGCTCAAAGCGGGCCAGGTTTTCATCAACAACTACGGCGCGGGCGGCGGGGTGGAATTGCCCTTCGGCGGCACAGGTCTCTCGGGCCATGGTCGCGAGAAGGGCTTTGAAGCCCTTTACGGGTTTTCAACGCTTAAAACAGTGGCCGCGCTACACGGCTGGGGGGAAATCATGAGACTAGAGGGTAAGACAGCGATTGTGACGGGCGGTGCTTCGGGCTTCGGAGCGGGCATCGTGCGCAAGTTCCATTCGGAAGGGGCGCGCGTGCTCATCGCGGACCTGAACGAGGCGATGGGGCGCGCCCTTGCGGAAGAGCTGGGGGACACCGTCGAAGTGATGCGCACGGATGTCGCCGACGGCGATGACGTGGCGCAAATGGCGATCACCGCGATGACGCTTTGGGGTCAGATCGATGTGCTCGTCAACAATGCTGGCGTGACCCATCTGCCAGCCCCGCTCGAAGAGATTTCGGAAGAGGACTTTGACCGCGTGCTTTTGGTCAATGCGAAATCGGTTTTTCTCACTGCAAAATCCATCGTGCCCTTGATGAAAGAGCGCGGCAGCGGTGTGATCCTCAACGTCGCCTCCACCGCGGGGGTGAGCCCGCGGCCACGGCTGAGCTGGTACAATGCGTCCAAGGGTTGGATGAACACCGCCACCAAAGGCATGGCGGTCGAACTTGCCCCGCAAGGCATCCGGGTGAATGCGCTCAACCCCGTGGCTGGCGAAACGCCGCTGCTCAAGAGCTTCATGGGCGGCGATACGCGGGAGATCCGGGCTAAGTTCTTGGCGACCATTCCCTTGGGCCGTTTTTCAACGCCCGACGATATGGGAAACGCCGCCTGCTATCTGTGCTCGGATGAGGCGAGCATGATCACCGGGGTCTGCATGGAAGTGGACGGAGGCCGCTGCATCTAATCCCCGCGCGTGCTTATCGCGCCCGGGCATGTTGTCGTTGCGCACGCAATCAAGCGAAGCGCGCGCGCGATAACTGTCTCCTCCGCCGAGCCGCGAGCGGAGGGGAGGCTGGTGTTCAACAAAGCGCGTGATAAAAGGACGTCGTGATGATCCAATACTCGAACGATATCCGGGCCTTGTGCAGCCTCGCGCCCATCATCCCGGTGTTGGTGGTAGAAGAGGCCGCACAGGCGGTGCCCTTGGCCGAGGCGCTCGTCAAAGGCGGTTTGCCGGTGCTCGAGGTGACGCTGCGCACACCTGCGGCTCTCAAGGTCATCCGGGAGATGGCCAGCGTCCCGGGGGGGCATGTTGGTGCGGGCACGCTCATCACGCCTGATGATGTACATGCGGCCAAAGCTGCCGGTGCGAGCTTTGGCGTCTCACCCGGGGCCACGGATGTCCTGCTCGACGCGGCCGAACGGGTTGGGCTGCCCATGCTTCCGGGTGCCGCAACGGCGTCAGAGGCAATGCTGCTGTTGGAGCGGGGCTATGATGTCCTGAAATTCTTCCCGGCCGAAGCCTCTGGCGGGATCGCTGCGCTTAAGGGCATCGGCGGGCCTTTGCCCCAGGTCTCCTTCTGCCCGACAGGGGGCATCAACCCAGACAATGCGGCCCATTACCTTGCGCTGCCCAATGTGATCTGCGCGGGCGGCAGTTGGGTGGCCCCGGCCGAGCTACTCTCTGAGGGTCGCTGGGACGCGGTCACAAGCCTGGCCGCTAAAGCCGCTGCCCTGGGCGCCTGACTACTCTGCTGCTGCGGGTGCACTGCGCTGTCGCCATTGCACAAAGACAATCGGCGCAAGTGCGATCAGGCCGATGGCCATGGTCAGGACGCCCGGCGCGATGAACAGAAACGCAGCGCAGCCCACATACCAGCGCGCCAATGGTTTGATCGGGGCCATGAGGTAGCCGGAAAAGGCAACGCCCAACGCCGCAATCCCAAGCATCGCGCCAATCAGGGTCGTGCCGAAAGCCCACCAAGTGAAGCCTTCTGCCACCAACAACAGCGCCGGCGAATAGACAAAAACGAAGGGGACCAGCGCCTTGGCGATCCCCAGTCTGAAGGCGGTGTTGCCTGTCTGAAAAGGGTTTGACCCGGCGATCCCCGCCGCGGCGTAGGCGGCCAAGGCAACGGGTGGCGTGATGTCGGCCAAGACGCCGTAGTAAAAGACAAAGAAATGCGCGACGATGGGTTCCACTTGGAGTTGCGCCAAGGCTGGTGCGGCGACCGCCACCAGGATGATGTACGTGGCTGTCGTCGGGATCCCAGCGCCCATGATGATGCAGGCGATGGCGATCAAGATGAGCGAAAAAAACAGCGCCCAGGCGGCGGCGGTAAAATAGCTAAAGGGCCAGATCCCGCCCACAAATGTGCCAACGTCCGTGGCGGTCTGCACCACGACATAGCCCAGGCGAAAGCCAACACCGGTCAGCGTGACGACACCAACCACGATCCCCACCGTGGCGGCGGCGGCCCCGACGGCCAAGGTGCTTCTGGCGCCAACCGCCAAGGCATGCCAAAGATCAGCAATTGTGAGCCGGTTGGTGGGGTTCAGAAAGCCCACCACCACACAGCCAATGATGCCATACACGGCCGCGTAATCAGGGGTCCGGCCTGCGAGAATAAGATACACCAGCAGGATCAGCGGGATGACCGACAACCAATGGTCCTTCAGGACGACACCGAGCCGGGGCAATTCTTCCGCGCGCAACCCCCGCAGGCCGAGTTTGCGGGCCTCTAAATGCACCATGATGAAAATGCCAAAGTAGTGCAGGAGTGCGGGAAAGAGCGCTGCGGCCAGGACATCGCGCAGCGGGATCTCAAGGTATTCCACCATGATGAACGCAGCAGCGCCCAAGATCGGTGGTGTGATCTGACCGCCGGTAGAGGCCGTTGCTTCAGTGGCACCGGCGAAATGCGGCGGATAGCCGATGCGCTTCATGGCTGGAATGGTCAGGGCTCCGGTCGTGACCGTGTTTGCGATGGACGACCCCGAAATCGTGCCCATGAAGGCAGAGGAAAAAATGGCGACTTTCGCTGGCCCTCCCGCATAGCGCCCCGCAATGACCATCGCCATGTCTATGAAGAGCTGGCCGAGCCCGATGCGCGTGGCCAAGACCCCAAAGAGAATGAACAAAAAGACGTATTGCGCCATCACACCGATGGCCACGCCGTAGAGCCCTTGGTTGGTCATGTAGAGGTGATTGATGATCCCAAGCCAGCTTGCCCCGCCGTGCTTGAGCGCGCCGGGCATGACCGGGCCAAAGTAAGCAAACGCAATGAAAAGGATCCCAATGATCGGCAGTGTTGGCCCGACCGACCGCCGCGCTGCTTCAAGTGTCAGCAGGAGGAGCGCCGTGCCCATCAGCACATCGCTTTGCGCCGGCGCCCCCACACGATTGGCCACAATCTCTGGCGGCAGCAGCGGGAGATAGATCGCCGCACCTACCGCGAGCACGGCGAAAACCAGATCGAGCACGGGCACGCCCTGGAAGGTGAGACGCCCCGTCCTGACCGCTCCGCGGCGGTGTTTCGGAGCGCCTTCAAAGAGCAGAAAGACCAGCCCCAAAACGAAGCTGAGGTGGATCCCACGGTGCAACAGTTCGCGGATCAAACCGAAGCCCGACGCGTAGAAATGATAGACCGACATGGCGACCAAGATCGCCGAAATGGCAGCGCCCAGGAGCGGTCCGGTGGCCCGAAAGTTGCTTTCCGGGTCGAACTTGCGCTCAATCTCAGCCAATTGCGCAGGTGTCAATTCTGGGGTCGCGTTGGCCGCCATTGAGAGCTCCTGTCCCGGCAACAAAACGCCCGCGCCGTTCATCGCGCGGGCGTGCCTTGCAGGGTTGCTTTACTCGAGCAAGCCCGCTTCGCGGTAGAAGCGCGCAGCGCCGTCATGCAGGGGCACTCCAATGCCGTTCAGCGCCGTATCGGGCGTAATCGTCTTGCCTTTGGCATGGCCCACATCCAGCAACTTGCGTGATTGCTCGTTCCAGAGTGCTTGGGTGATGTTGTAGATCAGCTCCTCATCCTCCTTGGCCGACGTGAACCATTGCGCGCCCACAGCGACCGTCGGTGTGGCTGGGACCCCTTCATAGACCCCTGCCGGGATGTCGGACGCTGCAAAGAAGCCGTATTCTTCAACAAGGCTCGCTGCCGCGTCACCATCGATTGGCACGAGCTTGATGTCGGCAGCCGAGGCCAACTCCACCAATGACCCCGTAGGATAACCCGCGACCACAAAGAAGGCATCAATCTTACCGTTGCGCAGCGCCTCAGAAGCGGCACCGCCCTTGAGCGCCTCAGCCGTGATATCCGCCGCGCTCAAGCCATTTGCCTCGAGGATGAGATTGGCGTCAACGAAGGTGCCGGAGCCGGGTTCGTCCAAAGACACCCGCTTTCCTTTCAGATCACTCACCGAATTGATCCCGCTGTCGGCAAGGGCCACGAGGTGGATGTGCTCTTCAAAAAGGGCGGCGATGGTGCGCAGGTCTTGCGCGGGCTCTTTGCCCTCCATCGTGCCGGTGCCTGTGTAAGCCCAATAGGCGACATCAGATTGCGCAAAACCGGAATTGCGCAGCCCTGAGACGATCGCATTGACGTTGTCGACCGACCCGCGCGATGACACCGCGGAGGCGATGAGCCCCTCGACCCCGCAAGAGCCACCCGAATCGCATTCCCGGGATCCGGGTGGGCGCGAGATTGCGTTGGCGATCACCCCACCGACGGGGTAGTAGGTGTAGGCGGTCCCGCCGGTACCAATCGTGAAGAAGTTTAGCTCTTGCGCCGTTGCGGGCAGCGCGAAGGCGGCGACGGCGGCTGTCGCGAGCGCCGCGCGGCGAATAAATTGAAACATGCATGTCTCCCTGATGATACGCCACTTTGCGCGGCTGATTCGTGCTGTGTATTAGCGCATCTTTTTCGGAGAAGTCTTAGCGGATTCTGAGGCTTTGCGACGATCACTGGACATCCCCGCGCGGAGCGTTGGGGGCTAACGCCAAGCGGGCCGCCTTCAGCCACCCCTGCTTTAAGCTTCGCGACGCAGAGACCGCGCCAGTGAGATCCTAGGCGGCCGCGCCGTGCGGCAAGGCCTCGTGCGCATGGTGCTCCAGTTGGAACCTATTTGTTGTTTGGCGCAGGTCCCGCGCTTGGTCGGCCAGAACTTTACTGGAGGCGGTTACTTCCTCAAAGGCGGCTGCTTGCTTTTGGGTGTTGGCATCAATCTGCATGATTGCGGAGGTGATTTCCCCCACACCGGCGGATTGCTCAGAAATCGCGGTTGTCACCTCATTGACCGATTCCGATATCTTCACGACGCTTTTTGCAATGCCTTCCAGCGATGTCTTGGCGCTCGCGACTTTTTCGACCCCTTCGTTCACGGCCGTATCGCTTTCTTCGATGACAGAAGAAATCTCTTTGGCGGCGTCGCTCGCGCGCTGAGCAAGCTGGCGCACTTCTGAGGCGACAACAGAGAAGCCCAACCCGGCTTCACCAGCGCGCGCCGCCTCCACGCCCGCGTTCAACGCCAAAAGGTTAATTTGGAACGCGATGTCATTGATCACCTCAGTGACCCGCGCGATCTCCACCGAGCCCTTTGCGATCCGGTCCATGGAAGCGGCAGCATCGGCGGCGACACCTTCGCTGTCATGTGCAGTCTGGCGGGCGATGCGGGCAGATTGGCTGACGTCCGAGATGTTAGAGTTCACGTTCTTAAGGCTCGCGCTTAACTCTTCCAAAGCCGCAGAAGTCTCTTCAACGGATGCCGCATTCTGTTCGGCCTGGCGCGACAAGACATCCGCTGTTTGACGCAACTCATCAGACGATCCTTCGAGCGACGTTCCGCTTTCTGAGATATCGCCGGCAAGCTCAGTCAATGCCTCAATCATCGTGTTCATGTTCTGCTGGAGATCTGCGAAAGCGCCCTGAAAGCTCCCTTCCATACGCTCGGTCAGATTGCCGCCAGCAACTTTTGCAAGCAGCACGCCGGTCTGGCTCAGCCCGTAGTCGACGGCTTCCATCAACATGTTGATGTTTTTGGCCAAAGAAATCAGGATCTCATCGTCAAATTCGGACGCCACGCGCTGCTCGAAATCTCCTGCAAGCGCCGCGCTGACGACATCGCCAAAAGATCTGCCAAGCTTTTCCATCATCTGCTTCTGGGCCTCGGTCGCCGCGCGTTCTTCTTCTTCCCGCTGATGGGCAAGGTCGCGCTCCCGGCGGTTCGCCGCCTCGCGCTCCTCATTCAATTTCGCCATCTGGGCCTGCGCTTCTTGTTGTTCCTCATTGAGGCACTTCATTTTTACAGCGTTCTGACGGAACACCTCTGCCGCGCGGGCCAAAGCGCCGATTTCATCCCCGCGGTATCCTTCTGGTACCACTTCATCTAGACTGCCTTCGGCGACTTTCGTCACTGTTTTTGTCAGTCGTTCGATGGGGCGCGAGAAGGTGCGTGCAAAGTACATGGCAGTCACGACGACCCCTGCAAAAATACCAAGCGATATCAGGATGCTCTGAAAAAGCGCGCGGGTGGTCCCCGCCATGAGCTCAGCTAGGTCTTGTTTGACGATGACAACCCAGTTCAGTCCAAAGAGGGTCACTGGACGGTAGTACCCCATCACCCGCGCGCCAAAACGGCCCATATCCTCAAAAAGGCCCGATTGACCAGCAAGGCCGTTTTCAACTTTCTGCCCCTCTACGGTCGTTTTCAGGACGTCATCGCCCTCAGAATGGCGCGAGTCGGTGCGCATCAGGCCGTCGGGTCCAACGATCAGACCGTCGACCGTTTCTCCCATCCCTTCTGCATTTTGAACCGCGCGGTTGAGCAATGTGATCGGCAGTTCGATTGCCAGAACGCCAAGCAGGTTGTTCTGATTGTCGAATACAGGACGGGCAGCGAAAGCGGCCGCCTCAAAATCCTTGGGCTCGTATGGGGCGAAATCTGTGAAAGGCGTGGGTTCATCAACTGACATCGTGACGGCCTCGCCGAACACCGTGCCGAGCCCGGTGTCCTTAAAAGCGCCTGTCACCACGTTGGAGGCAAAGTCATTCTCTTTCGCAACGCTGTAGACGATGTTGCCTGCGGCATCCAAAAGGAACACATCGTAGTATCCCATTTCATCCTGCAGGCGGTCAAAAGTCGGGTGATAGATGTTGTGGATGAAGCCATAGCTTGAGCCGGTGTCTGCTGAAACCAACTGATCTCTTTGATCCGCAGGAAACGTGTTGTTGGTGATGTAGACTTCCCTCAGCTTCTGTTCAGGCTCTTCGAGAGCCTCGTAACCGTCTGTGAGGGCGACAAGTGCCTGGGACGTCGAAGGGGCCAGCGCTTGCAACCGCAGATCACGCTCCATGCTGTTGAGCAGGGTCTCGACACGCGCGACGGCCGCACGGGTCGCGCTCTCTAGCTTTTCACCAGCGCTGCGTTTGATCAGCATGTCGGTCATGAAAAAGTTCGCGATGGTGCTCACGACGATGGCCAAACCGACCAGAAAGGCGATGACTGTTGGCAGTTTCACGGCCAAAGTCAGGTTACTGAAGAGCTTCACGTTCTACTTCCTTTTCTGACGCTCACCTGCGGGGCCAAACGGATCGCACGCCCAGCGGTCTAGACCTATCAGTGCAATTGTTGCGATTTCTTGAAGATTGCCGGGCGAGACTGGCCTTCGGCTCAGGCGAAAAAAAACAGTTTGATAGTTACAAATGCAACTGATAGCCGAGAGTACCGAGGAGGCAGACGCGATGAACACTCAGACCCAGCCCAACGCCATGGTGCAAGGACCTTCGCTGGCAGGGCCGCATGCGGGCTACATGCCTGGCTTTGGCAATGATTTTGAGACAGAGGCGCTGCCAGGCGCGCTCCCGCAGGGCATGAACTCTCCGCAAAAGGTGAACTACGGCCTCTATGGAGAGCAGTTGAGCGGCACAGCCTTTACCGCGCCCAGCCATCAGAACGAGCGGACCTGGTGCTACCGCATTCGCCCGTCGGTAAAACACTCACACAGGTATGAGAAGATCGAACTGCCCTACTGGAAATCCGCGCCGCATGTGGTGCCGGACGTGACCTCCCTTGGGCAGTACCGCTGGGACCCGGTGCCGGTGACGGATCAGCCGCTGACCTGGCTTAGCGGCATGCGCACGATGACAACGGCGGGGGATGTGCACACCCAGGTCGGGATGGCCAGCCACATCTATCTCGTGACCCAATCGATGGTGGACAGCTATTTTTTCTCGGCCGACAGCGAACTTTTGGTGGTGCCGCAAGAGGGGCGGATCCGCTTTTGTACCGAACTGGGCATCATTGATCTTGAGCCAAAGGAGATTGTGCTTCTGCCGCGAGGGCTCCTTTACCGGGTCGAAGTGCTGGACGGCCCCTGTCGCGGTTTCGTCTGCGAGAACTACGGTCAGAAATTTGAACTGCCTGGGCGTGGGCCCATTGGGGCCAATTGCCTGGCCAACCCGCGCGACTTCAAGGCCCCCGTTGCGGCCTTTGAGGACCGTGAGGTGCCGTCCACCGTGACGGTCAAGTGGTGTGGCCAGTTTCACGAGACCAAGATCGGACAGTCCCCCTTGGATGTGGTCGCCTGGCACGGCAACTACGCGCCGATGAAATACGATCTGCGCACCTATTGCCCGGTGGGCGCGGTGCTTTTCGATCACCCGGATCCGTCGATCTTTACCGTTCTGACGGCTCCTTCGGGCGTTGAAGGGACGGCGAACATCGACTTTGTCCTATTCCGAGAGCGGTGGATGGTGGCCGAGGACACCTTCCGCCCGCCTTGGTATCATAAGAATGTCATGTCCGAATTGATGGGCAACATCTATGGGCAGTATGACGCAAAGCCTAAGGGCTTTGTGCCGGGGGGCATGTCGCTACACAATATGATGCTGCCGCACGGGCCGGATAAGAACGCCTTTGAACGGGCGTCCAACGCCAACCTCGGCCCCGATAAGCTCGACAATACCATGTCGTTCATGTTTGAGACGCGCTTCCCGCAGCAACTCACCGAGTTTGCAGGCAAAGAGGCCCCGCTGCAGGACGACTACATCGATTGTTGGTCGGACATCGAAAAGAAGTTCGACGGCACGCCGGGTAAGAAATGAGCATGGAACTGACGCTCATTGTGGTTCTCGGCGCGGTCTTCTTTGCCATCCTTTTCGCAGTGGATCGGTGGACCAAGTCGCGCGATCCGCAGCGCAAGAAAGGCGATGGCGGTGGCAGTTCGATTGGTTTTTTCGGTGACAGCAATGGTGGCGACGGCGGCGGCGGCGGTGGGGGCGGAGACGGCGGCGGTGCAGGATAAACGCGCAGCGCCTTTGATGCAGCGATAGATGTCTGCAAATGAAGACTGAAGGAAAACCATGACACGGCTGAACTCTTGGGTCGAAAGCGCCAACAGCGCTGAGACCGACTTTCCTCTCAACAATCTACCCTACGGCGTTTTCTCAACCAATCGGCTTGAGGCGCGGTGCGGTGTTGCCATTGGCGACATGATCTTGGATCTGCGCGCCGTTGAAGAAGAGAAGTTGCTAGGGCTTGAGGCAGGGCCGTTTTTCGATGCGCCGTCTTGGAACAAGGTTATGGCCGCGGGCCGCGCGTTTTGGCAGGCTTTGCGCGCGCAACTTATGTCTGTTTTGTCGCCAGACGCGAAAGAGCAGGCGGCCCTGGCCCCGCACCTTTTGCCCATGGATGAGGCGCGCATGCATATGCCCTTTGACGTGGCTGAATACACGGATTTTTACGCCGGGCGCCAGCATGCAACGAACGTGGGCACGATGTTTCGCGGGGCGGAAAATGCGCTGCCGCCGAACTGGTTGCATATCCCGATTGGGTATAACGGGCGCGCCTCTTCGGTCTTTGTCTCGGGCACGGAGATCCGTCGGCCCTGGGGGCAGCTCAAAGGTCCCAATGACGCGGCACCCCGCTTTGCGCCCTGCGCGCGGTTTGACATTGAGCTTGAGATGGGGGCCATCGTCGGCACGCCAAGCAGCGGCCCGATCACGGTCGCGGAGGCAGACGCCAACATCTTCGGCTACGTGCTGCTCAATGATTGGTCGGCCCGCGACATCCAAGCTTGGGAGTATCAGCCCTTAGGTCCCTTCCAGGCCAAGGCGACCGCCACCTCGATCAGCCCGTGGATCGTGACCGCCGACGCGCTCGCACCCTTTCGCTGCGAGACGCCTTCGCGCGATGTTGAGCTTTTGGCGCATCTCAAAGATCAGGGTCCCATGCTCTTTGACATCGATCTCAGCGTCACGCTTGCCCCGGAGGGCAAGGCGGCCAGCACGATCGCGCGCACCAACTACGACGAGATGTACTATTCCGCCGCGCAGCAATTGGCGCATCACACCACGTCGGGCTGTGCGATGCGCACCGGCGATCTTTTGGGCTCGGGCACGATTTCTGGCCCGGAGAAGGCCAACTTTGGCTCGCTCTTGGAGTTGAGCTGGGGCGGTAAGGAGCCTTTCACCCTAGAGACCGGCGAGACGCGCAGCTTCATTGAAGATGGCGATACGCTTGGGCTGCACGGGGCGGCGCAGGGCGATGGCTATAAAATCGGGTTTGGCAGTTGCATGGGCAAGGTCTTGCCCGCGCTGAGCGATCCCTACGCTCGCGACTGAGGGAGAAGATAATGGCAAAGGCGTTCGCGTCCCAAGGGGACATGGCGGAAAAGACAATCACCTTTGATGAGATTGGCGAGGGTCTTTGGGCCTTCACGGCGGAGGGCGATCCGAATTCAGGCGTGATTATCGGTGATGACAGCGTGATGATCGTGGAGGCGCAGGCCACCCCGCGGCTCGCCGGCAAGGTGATCGAGAAGGTGCGGGAGATCACCGACAAGCCGATCACCCATTTGGTGCTGACCCACTACCACGCGGTGCGGGTTCTGGGCGCCTCCGCTTTTGGCGCGCAACAGATCATCATGTCAGATGCGGCCCGCGCCATGGTCGTCGAACGGGGGCAGGAGGATTGGGACAGCGAATTCCAGCGCTTTCCGCGCCTGTTTGAAGGGCATGAGAGTATCCCGGGGCTGACCTACCCCACCACGACCTTCAGCGACAGCATGACGGTTTTCCTCGGCAATCGGCGGGTCGAGATCAAACAGATCGGGCGCGCCCATACGGCAGGCGACAGCGTGGTCTGGGTGCCGGATCAGCAGACCATGTTCACCGGTGATATCGTTGAGTATCACTCCGCTTGTTACTGCGGTGACGGACACTACGAAGAATGGGGTGGCACGCTCGACGCGGTCAAAACCTACGACCCGCAGTCTATCGCACCGGGGCGCGGGGACGCGCTTGTGGGCCGCGAGATGGTCGATGCGGCCTTGGCCAACACGCGCAACTTTGTTGAAAGCACCTACAACGCGGTCAAGCCCATTGCAGCCAAGGGCGGCACGCTCAAGGATGCTTGGGACGCGGTGCGCGCGGCCTGCGATCCGAAGTTTGCGGATTATGCGATCTACGAACACTGCCTGCCGTTCAATGTGGCCCGCGCCTATGACGAGGCCCGCGGCATCGCGCACCCGCGCATTTGGACCGCCGAGCGCGATCTGCAAATGTGGGAGGCGCTGCAAAGGTAGATGGCCGGAGAACGCCGCATATCCAGGCTGAAACGCAGTTACTGGGCGTTGATCGCTTTGGCAGGCGTTGCGATCTATGTCGAATGGCGCACCTGCGTTTTCGGCTTGGAGATGGAACTTTTTGACACACACTACGCCTGCCGCGGGACAGAACGCGTCGCCGTGCCGCTCGACTACGAAGCCGTTGGGATCAATCGAGAAGGAGACCTGCATGAACGCCCCACTGATTGACCGCTATGCGCTGGCCTTTAAGCTTTACCCCTATGAGCGCGCGGCCGCCCAAGACAGTGCTGAGCCGGTGCGACATCCCGTGGTCATCGTGGGCGGCGGTCCTGTAGGCTTGGCGCTGGCGCTGGATCTGGGAAAGCGCGGCACGCCTGCGCTGGTGCTTGACGATCACGAAGGGGTTGGGGTCGGTTCGCGCGCGATTTGTTTTGCCAAACGCACGTTAGAGATTGCCGACCGCCTCGGGGCCGGGGAGGCCATGGTGGGTAAAGGCGTGCAGTGGTCCTTGGGCAAGGTTTTTCACGGCGAAGACCGGGTATTTGAGTTCAATCTGCAGCCCGAAGAGGGGCACAAAAGACCCGCGTTCATCAACCTGCAACAGCCCTATTTTGAGCGCTTCCTGGTCGAAGAGGTGCGGCGCGCGCAAGCGCGCGGCATGCCGATTGAGATCCGCGGGCGCAATGCCGTGCGGGATATGGCAGTTCGGGACGATCACGTTTTGCTGGACGTCGATACGCCGGAAGGGCCCTACAAGGTTGAGGCCGAGTGGCTCATCGCCTGCGACGGTGCGCGGTCCCCCATTCGGCAGATGATGGGGCTTAGTTTTGAAGGCCGCGTCTTTGAGGACAATTTCCTCATCGCCGACGTCAAGATGACCGCTGATTTCCCCACCGAGCGTTGGTTCTGGTTTGAGCCGCCTTTCAAAAACAGCGGTGCCTCAGCGCTTTTGCATAAGCAGCCCGACGACATTTGGCGGATTGATTTTCAACTTGGTTGGAACATCGACAGGGACGAAGAGCTCAAGGAAGAGAATATCCGCGCGCGCGTCGATGCCATGCTGGGGCCGGATGTGGACTATGAGCTTGAATGGACGTCGATCTACACGTTTCAGTGTCGCCGGATGAAGGAGTTCCGCCATGGGCGCGTGATTTTTGCCGGGGACAGCGCGCATCAGGTCTCGCCGTTTGGCGCGCGCGGGGCCAATTCGGGCGTGCAAGACGCGGACAACCTGGCGTGGAAGCTGGATCTGGTGCTCAAGGGACAGGCGCCGGAGCATTTGCTCGACAGCTACTCGGCGGAGCGTGTGCACGGCGCGGATGAGAACATCCTCAATTCGACCCGGGCGACGGATTTCCTCACGCCAAAGTCTGAGATCAGCAAGATCTTTCGCAATGCGGTCCTCGAACTCGCGCGCCGCCACGCCTTCGCGCGGCCCCTGGTCAATTCAGGCAGGCTTTCGGTGCCGTGCGTTTACGACGGCTTGCCGCTGAACGGTCCCGATCTTTTGGACGGGCCTGCGCGCAGCAGGGTTGGCGCGCCTTGCGTCGATGCGCCCATGGGCAACGGTTTCCTGCTTGACCAACTGGGGGGCGGTTTCACGCTGCTCGCGATCAACAGGGCCGCAACAGAGCTGTGCGAGATTGAGGGGATCCCGATCCGCGCTCTGACGATCCAGACGGAGACCGACGATCCAACGGGTGCCATTGCGCAGCGCTATCTGGGGGAGGCACCTCAGGCGCTTTATCTGATCCGGCCGGATCAGCATGTGGTGGCGCGCTGGCCCGCGGCCACGCTGGCTGAGATCGAAGCAGCCTTGCGCGTCGCCATCGGTAAAGGCCCCGATGCATGAGCCTCACCCTGAACCCAAACATCACCGATCCCGATGGATTTTACGACGAACTGCTTGCCGCGCACGAGGGGCTGGGCAAAGCGGCAAGTGACGCGCTCAATGCGCGCTTGATCCTCATTCTGGCCAACCACATTGGGGACCGCGACATTTTGCGCAGCGCTTTGGACGTCGCGAAACAGGTCTGACCTTAGGTCACAAGAGCAGACCGATCTTGCGGATAGACCCGTGCGGACCTTTATCCTAGCATGTAGTGCGCGCGCCCCACGGGCGCCTACAGGGGAGGATTGCCGTAATCAATCGCACCGCTTGCTGGCGGTCCTTTCCGAATTGACCAACGCTGCCAACTGGACTGCGCAGGGAAAGGACGATCCGTGAACGAGACGATACAGCTTCAACGCATCCCCATGCCGGAGACCAAACCGCTGATCGGCAATGTGCTGTCAGTGGACAAGGACCGCCCGCTGCAAAGCTTGATGGACCTCATGCGTGAGCTGGGGCCGATCATCCGCATGGACATGATGGGCAAGCCCATGGTCATCGTCTCAGGCGCAGACCTCGTTGAGGAGCTCTGCGATGAGCGGCGGTTTGACAAGGCGGTGCGCGGGGCCCTGCGACGGGTGCGGGCAATCGGCGGCGACGGGCTTTTTACCGGCGACACGCAAGAGCCCAACTGGTCAAAGGCACACAACATCCTCCTGCCGACCTTCTCGCGCCAAGCGATGCAAAACTACATGCCCATGATGCTCGACGTGGCGGGCCAGCTGTGCACCAAGTGGGAGCGGCTGAACGCGGATGACGAGATCGATGTGGTGCATGACATGACCGCCGTCGCGCTCGATACAATTGGCATTTGCGGCTTCAACTACCGGTTCAATTCGTTTTACCGTCAGGATTACCACCCCTTCATCGACGCGCTCACCAACACGCTTGAGACCTGCATGATGCAGCGCGGGTTGCCCTTTGAGCAGACCCTCTTGAAGCGCCGTCTCGACCGGATGGAACGCGACGTGGCCTATATGAACGAGCTTGTTGATGACATCATCGCAGAGCGCCGCAAGACAGGGGGCAGCGGGGAGAACGACCTGCTCAACTACATGCTGCAGGGCGTGGACAAAGAAACCGGTGAGACGCTGTCGGATGAAAACATCCGCTACCAAATCAACACCTTCCTGATCGCGGGTCATGAGACGACCAGCGGGCTTATGTCCTTTACGTTGCACTTTCTGATGAACCACGCGGATGTCTTGGCAAAGGCTTACGAGGAAGTGGACCGCGTGCTGGGCCGCGACATTTCGGTTCAGCCGACGCTCAAACAGGTGAACCAGCTCACTTACGTGGCACAAGTGCTCTACGAAGCGCTCAGGCTCTATCCCACCGCTCCAGCGTTCTCCGTGTATCCCTATGAGGACGAGGTGATCGGCGGGAAGTACAAGTTGAAGAAGGGGACATTTACAACCGTTCTGGGCCTGATGCTGCACCGCGACAAGGACGTCTGGGGCGAGGACGCGGAAAAGTTCAACCCCGATAACTTCTCCAAAGAAGCAGTCGCCGCCCGACCCCAGCACGCCTATAAGCCCTTCGGAAACGGCCAGCGCGCCTGCATCGGGCGGCAGTTTGCGATGCAAGAGGCGGTGTTGGTCATGGGGATGATCTTGCAGCGCTTTGAGCTCATTGATCACACGGCCTACAAGTTGGTGTTGAAAGAGAGCCTCTCGATCAAGCCCGACGGGTTCAAGATGAAGGTGCGGATGCGCAAAGATGTGCGGCGCAGCGCGCTTGTCCCGGGCGGTGTGGCAGAAGCCGATGCGGCATCCGGCGGGCTCAGCGAGCGCGCAAATCGCCCGAGCCACGGCACGCCTGCCCTGGTGCTCTACGGCTCGAACCTCGGCACGACGGAGGACTACGCCCGCGATTTGGCCCGCGCGGCCGATCAGGCGGGCTTTGACGTGACACTGGGTGAACTCGACACCTATACCGGAAAGCTGCCCAATGCGGGTGCGGTGATCATTGCCTGCGCCTCTTACAACGGCACGCCGCCCGACAACGCCAAAAAGTTTGTGGACTGGCTGGATGAGGCCCCCGACGGCACGGCATCAGGTGTGCATTTCGCGGTCTTTGGTTGCGGTCATAGCGACTGGGCGGCCACTTTCCAGGCGACCCCGCGCCAGATCGATGCGCGGCTGGAAGCTTTGGGCGGGACCCGGATCTCTGCCCGTGCCGAAGGCGATGCCAAGGACGACATTGATGAGCAGTTTGAGACCTGGTCCGCGCCGCTCTGGGGGCAGGCTGCAGAGGCGCTTGGCCTTGATGTTGATCTAAGTGCCGCCGCTGAGGCGGCCCCCCTCTACGACGTTGAAGTGCTGGCCCCCACCGCGTCAAACGCCGTGGCCGAGAGCATGGGCGCCCAGGCGGTGACCCTCACGGTCAATCGCGAGTTGCAGGAGGTCGATGCCTCCGGCCGCTCCACCCGTCATATCGAAGTCGATCTGGCCGCAGGGATGCATTACCGCACGGGCGATCACCTGAGCGTCGTGCCGCGCAATCCAGAAGGCTTGGTGGGGCGGGTGTTGCGCCGCTTCGGCTTTGGCCCCGACACGCAAATCCAGTTGAGCTCCAGCGCGCAAGAGCACAGCCAGCTTCCAGTGGGCACGCCCGTAAACCTGGGCAAGCTCTTGGCGGAGACGCTTGAATTGCAAACGCCCGCATCGCGCAAGGATGTGGAGACGCTGGCGCGCTATACCGAGTGCCCGCGTTCGGCCCCCGCCCTGAAAGCGTTGGCGGGCGATGCGTTTAAGGCGGAGGTTCAGCAAAAGCGGGTGAGCGTGTTGGACCTTTTGGAAGAGTTTGCGGCCTGCGAACTGCCTTTCGGTGTTTTCTTAGAGCTGATGCCGCTGATGACGCCGCGCTACTACTCCATTTCATCCTCACCGCTCAGCAGTCAAAACACCTGCTCCATTACGGTCGGTGTTGTGTCGGACCCGGCGCTGAGCGGGCGTGGCACATTCGATGGGGTATGTTCGAACTATCTCAAAGGGCTTGCCGAGGGCAGCACCCTTTACGCCAGCCTGCGCGATACCTCCGACGGCTTCCGCTTGCCCGAGGATCCAACGCGCCCCGTCATCATGATTGGCCCGGGCACGGGCGTTGCGCCGTTCAGAGGGTTCCTGCAAGAACGCGCCGCATTGAAGGCGCAAGGGAAGGACTTGGGCGACGCGATCCTCTTTTTTGGCTGCCGCCATCCCGAGCAAGACTTCATCTACCAGGAGGAATTGGAACGCTACGCGTCCGATGGCGTCGCGGACTTGCATGTTGCTTTCTCCCGCCAGGAGAAATCTAAGGTCTACGTTCAAGACAAAATCCGGGAGCAACGGGACGCCGTCTGGGCGCTGATCGAAAAGGGTGCAAAGATCTTTGTCTGTGGAGATGGGAGCCGCATGGAACCCGACGTGCGGCGCGCGCTCAGTCTGATCTACGCAGAAGAAAAGGACGTGAGTGTGGAGGCCGCGGATCTTTGGATGTCGCAGATGATGGCCGAGAACCGCTATGTGCTGGACGTTTGGGCCTCAAATTGAGGCCGAGGCGGAAGCACCGCGTGCCCGATGTCAAACGCCCGCTTCAAAAGCTGGGCGCGGCGCGCCTCTGATCCATTGGATCCGCAGAGCAGCTCGAGCCGTCGCGGCGAAAAACCGAAGTAGCCAAAGGTGCCTTTGATCCAGGCACTCTCCAGCGCGGCACTGTAGCCTTCCGCCTCAATCTCGTCTGACCGTGCCACGGCGGGGACGAGCAAGACACCGCTGCGCGCGGGCTGCAATGACTTTTCACGGTCGTCTAGTTGATCGTAGGCCCAGCCATAGCTCCACACGCGATCAACCCAACCTTTGGTCATGGCGGGCATGCCCCACCAAAAGAGCGGGAAGACAAGACAGATCGCATCGGCCCGTTCAACGCGGCGCTGCTCCGCCTGAACGTCGTCTGAACCTTTATCCTTGGCGTCGCGACGCGCGTCCGCCAATGTCCAGCGTGGATCGAACCCTTCCGCATGCAGATCTGCAAGTTCTGCGGTGTGACCTGCGGCTATGGCCCCGGCGATGAATTCGGTGGCTGCCGCCGCGCTGAAGGACTTTGGGTCTGGGTGATCGAGAACGGCGAGGACGTGCATGGCTGCTCCAACAGGATGATTTGATCCTCTTGTCCTACGACCTGAACCATAGCTGAGATCAACCTCTATTTTGCATGCCCCACATGAAAAACCCGCGCCAGAGGCGCAGGCTATTCCTTGTTCAAAAGCGGAGTGTGCTCAAGCAGCTTTTTTGCCGTTGGATGGCCACATGTTGGCGTAGCCGTCGCGCATGGAAGATGCATTGTCAGATGCAACATCCCGCACGTAATCATAGGCTGAACGCACGTTTTCCATATTCTTTGCAGTGTGCTCACGCACGTAGGTGGTTTGGATTTCGACCGCCTCGGACACGGATTTGGCGTCTGCGAGCTTCTCCACCGCGTCGAGCGTGTGGTTCAGGTTGGACAAAGCGGCTGCCGCGATGCTGTCAAGGATGTTCACATAGCCGGAGGCGGCGCGCTTGAGCTGCTCTTCCATGCGACTGTTGTAGGTTTTGGACGACTCGTAAGCGCTCTCTGCGCGCTCTTGCACGGTCTCGGTGGTGCGCTTCACGAACTCGCGGGCACCGTCTGCGGCACGCGACGTCATCTCAGCGGCGTTCTCTTCGACGGCCTCTGCGGTTGTCTTGGCTGTTGTCTCGGTCTTTTTTGCGGCGTTTGTCATTTCATTTCCATTCTTGTCTAAGCTATGGGTTTCAAGGTCCGGTTGCGCTTCAACCCGGTACACGATGTATGTGGGCCTTCTAATGCTGCATTGCAACATGATTAGAGCGTGACGTTAGGTCGAATGACATTACTTGAAAATAGATGAATAATATCAGTATGTAACAGAGGTTGATCTTCGCACTCACAGAGGGAGCGCGCGCAATAATTCTCCTTATAGTAGAATTTCAAAGCGCCGCTGCGGCAAGTTTTCCGCAGAAAATGCTGCGTAGCAGCATATTGCTCTTTGGAAGCGGCGTGTTATCTCTGCCCTGAAATTGGGAGGTGTGCCCGCTTGCGTGATCTGGGGCCGATGGAACAAGAGCGGCTTGCCGCGCTCAACCGGATCAAGCTGCTGGCGACACTGGTGCTGGCCACGTGCTTTCTCGCGCTGATCCTCACCAAACTGTTGGAGGCCTCTTATCCTGCGTTTGGCATCTTGGCCGCCTTTGCCGAGGCCGCAACAATTGGCGGCATCGCGGATTGGTATGCGGTTGTCGCGATCTTCAAGCGCCCCTTAAACTTGCCGTTCCCCCACACCGCCATCATCCCGCGCAACCAACAACGAATCGCAGACAACCTCGGCCGCTTCATTGAAAGGAACTTTCTCGCGCGTGAGCAGGTGGCGGCAAAGCTGCGCGAGGTGGATTTCGCGGGAGAGATGTCGGCGTGGCTTGCCTCACAGTCCCGCGCGCGCGCGCTCGCGGTTTTTGTGGTGCGCCTGATCCCGCAACTCTTGAACAGCGTTGATGAGAAGGGGCTGGTGCGTTTTGCATCCAAGCGGGTGACATCACAGCTCAGACAAACCGACATCGCGCCGCTTGTGGGTGATGTCATGACCTCGTTTACCAAAGATGGGCGGCAGGCGGAGCTTTTGGATGAGATCATCACCGCGACGCATGGATTTCTCAACAACGCGCAAACCCTGGAGTTGATCCGCAAGAAAGTGCAGCGCGAACTGCCGCTCGCCGTTGCCCTGTTGCAAGGCGACCGGTTGCTGTTGAACCGTTTGGTGCAGGCGGCAACTGAACTGCTGGATGAGATCAAAGAAGACCCAGATCATGCGTTGCGCAAGGAATTCGAAGGGTTTTTGAAAAGCTACGTCCGCCGGACCAAGCGCACGAAAGGATTTAGGAAGCGGGTTGAGACACTCAAACAGGCGCTGCTTGCGCGTGCTGAATTGGAGGAGGCGGCGCAGAACATCTGGGCCAGCCTGCGAAGCTACATTTTGGAAGACATTGACCGAGACGAGTCCATCCTCGTCGAACGCCTGACAGATCTTTTCGTGGACATCGGGACCAAGCTTGAAGGCGAGCGCGATTTGCGCGGTGATATCAACGCTGGCATGGTCACGGTGTTAGCAAACATCATCGAAGAGCAGCGCGGCAATATCGCCCTCTATGTGGCTGAACAAGTGAAAGGCTGGGACATTCAGCAGCTTATGACCCTAATTGAGATCAACGTGGGCCGCGATCTGCAGTACATTCGTTTTAACGGGATGATCATCGGCGGATGTGTCGGCGTTGTTATCTATGCACTAGAATCTCTTTTGTTGCCGTAGCGGTGCGAGCTTTCTAGACTGGGGAAAACACCAGCAGCCGGGAGGCGATCATGGCAGACAGCAAAGACAAAAATCCGTTCATGGATATGTTCCAGAACTTCGGCAGCGGGCTGAACATTCCCAGCCCTGATCTGTCGTCCATGATGGATGCGCATCGCAAAAACTTGGAGGCACTGCAGGCGGCGGCGCAGGTGGGGTCTCAGACCTCGCAAGAGTTGATGTCCCAGCAGCGCGCAGCGCTGGAAGCGGCGCTGGCAGATATCACCGATGCTGTGCAAGAGGCGCAGTCCAGCTTGACGGACCCTTCAGCGATGATGACATCGCAAATGGAGATGGCAAAGCGGTCGTTCGATGCAACGGTCAAGAACGCCACAGAGATGTCAAAGACGGTGCAGCAGGGCAGCACCGATGCCTTTTCAATCCTCAAGGACCGCGTGATGGAAAGCATCGCGGAAGTGACAGAAGGTAAAAAGTCTTAGGAGCCTAAGCGCAAAACCGGCCTCACCGACCTACGCGGCGTAGGTCGGCGCTGGATAGATTGGCGCGCGCAACGCGGTGCGTTCAAAACGTTTCCATTGCCCTTCCGGTTGGGCCAGCCGGTCCGCGATGGCATAGACGGCCGCTGGGTGATGGCCCAAGCCGCAGTGGCTTGCCTTCACTTCTATGTTTTCTGTGAGCGGCGTATCGTCTTCGATGCAGTTCTGCCAAGCGCATATGCCATCCGTTTTGCTGTAGATCGCTGTTGTTGGCACCGGTGGGGCGAGGTGGATTGACCCGCCCATATGCTTGTCGTTGTCATCGACACTTTGACCGCTTGTCATTTGATAGACCCGCCAGGCATTTGTCGCGCGGGGATCTCCCCGAAAGGGACTGCCGAGCGAAATGACCTGACGTATCTTTTCAGGCATGATCTTTCCCAGCTGGCGCGCATAGATCCCACCAAGGCTCCACCCGACAAGGCTCACCGTCTGGCCGTATCTGTCGTAAAGCTCTTCGACCCGAGCGATAAGCCCCTTTTCAACGCCGGGGAGGGGCCCGAAGTTGCGGCCCATCTCCCAACCGAAGGCTGAAAAGCCTTTTGAATTCAGGAAGCGCCGTAGCGCGACGGTGGCGCGATCACTGGTGATCAGGCCAGGCAGAACGAGCACCGGTTGCCCATCGCCCCGCGGTGCCAAAGCTGTGAGGGTGGGCAGTGTCGCCGCAAAGCCGAGTAGCTCGGGTACGGCGCGCCCCTCAAGCAAAAAAAGGAAACGATTGGGGGGTCTTAGCGACGTGGTTGTCATGGGCCGTCCTCCTGACCGGCGCAACTTTCTTGCGCAGTCACATCAGCAGATAGAAGATCATTTGCCCTGTCAACAAAATCGTTGCGTCAACATGCCGCGAGTGTTTTTGGGTTTTCAGCTTGCGGCCACGCCAGCCTTTACAACGGCGGTTTTAAGCTCTTCGAAAGAGGCGACCAGGAGATCGCTTAGGTGGTCAACGTCCGGTACAGCCTTATGATCTGCGGTGATCCCAAAATCGAGGTGTTTGAGGTAGCTCTGCACCGTCACATTCAGCCCGCAACCGTGGGTCGCAATCGAGACCGGATAAAGCGCCGTGACCTTGGCCCCCGCACAGTAAAGTGGGAGGGGCGGGCCAGCATTGTTTGAAATGCACATATTGACGACCTGAGGGATCATCTCAGTCAGCCCGCTGCGCCCATAAAGCTGCATCAGGCCTGGCAAGAGCGTGGGTGCCCCAACCACGGTAAAGTCTGAGGGGGCGGCGTCCTTTACTGAGCCTGCCATGGCTTTTGACGCGCCGGATTCTCGCTGGATCTTGCTCAACCGCTTCAGCGGGTCGCCGTAATTCGTGGCCAAGGGAACATTCATCCCAAAGACCTGATTGTTCAGGTCGGTGTTGCCCATCTCGCGCATTGAAATGGGCACAAATGCCACCAGCGCCGCATCCGGCAAATCTTGTTTATCCAAAAGGTACTTGCGCACGGCACCGCTTACAATTGCCATGACAACGTCGTTGAGCTTGGCCCCGGTGGCGCGGCTTATGCCTTTGACATCGTTGAGAGAGATCGACCGCGCCGCATAGCTGCGCGCGGCACCTACCGTCACGTTGAAGGGCGTGCGCGGGGCGAAGACTTGAGGCAATCCGACCTTCCCGGTCAGCACCGGCACGATCATGTCGGTCATCTGGGTCAGCAGTTTTGGCATGTTCTCCATCATGGTGAGTTGCTGACGGACCATGTTTGAGACGATGTCGTTCATCGTCAGCACCGCGCGCTCTGCCTGAGTGGGGATCCGCGCAGGCTCTTTTGGTTTGGGCGGTTTCACCTCGCGCGGTTCTTCAGTGACGTCATAGAGCGCTTGTGTGATGACCATGCCCGCGCCACCGTCGACCGCCGCATGGTGCACCTTGGAATAGAGCGCTGCCTGCCGTCCTTCGAGCCCTTCGATCACGGTGAACTGCCAGAGCGGCTTTGTCCGGTCGAGCCGGGTGGAGTGCAGCTCGGCCACGAGATCTTCGACCTGCTTGCGGTTTCCCGGCTTGGGCAGTTTTACAGATTGAATGTGGTAGTCGAAGTCCAACTCGCCCGCATCGACCCAGCCGGGGTGGTCAATCTCAAAGGCGGCCTTGGCAAGCTTCATCCCGAAAATCGGGATCAGGTGCACGCGGGTCTTGAAGAACGCGTTGAAGTGCTTGTGAAACGAGCCGCGGAACCCCTTCGGAAGATCATAAAGCGTGAGCCCGGCCACATGCATTGGCGTTTGCTCCGTCTCCATGTAGAGGAAGGTCGCGTCGATGCCGCTGAGCTGCTTCATGATCGTAATCCCGCGTAAGGCTTACCCCACGTGGGGCTTGATCAGTTACGCAACTCCTATACCCTTGGTCAAGGCAACGGAGTTGGAGGAGACGCCGGGGACATGTGCAAAAACAGCCTCACGCTACGCCCGCGTATGGAAACTGGTGAGCGCCGATCCTCTGGCAGCGGCAACTTCATGAGGGTGTACGGTGGCTGACGAGTCCAAACTGTCCAAGAACGCGCGCGATATCGCAAGTAATGCGGCGGAGAACACGCTCGCGCTCAACCCGCTGGTCAGCCTGAGGGCCGAAGACATGTTCGGCGCAGGCACCAATTTGATGCGTGCAATGGCGGCGCAACCCACCGCGATTATGGAGCAGTGGATGGCTTTCGCCAAGGATGCTGGCAGCATCTTATCGGGTACCTCAGAGATCGCGCCCGATCCCAAAGACCGCCGCTTTGCCGACAGTGGCTGGCAAAACAACCCCTTCGCGAAAGGCATGATGCAGGCCTATCTCTCCTGGGCCGACAAGGTCACCAAGACCGTTGAGGAATTGGACCTGCCGGACAAAGACGCAGCGCGCGCCCGGCTCGCGACGTCAGTATTTATCGACACCATGGCCCCGTCCAACAACTTTTTCATCAATCCGACAGCGCTGAAAACCTTTTTTGAGACCGGCGTTAAACGCGCGGTGAACGGCATCCAGAACCTGGTCAAAGACATTGCCGAAAACGACGGTCTGCCCTCGTCAGTCGACACTTCCAAATTCCAGGTAGGGCAGAACCTTGCGGTGACGCCGGGCGACGTGGTTTTCCGCAATGAAGTGATCGAGCTCGTGACGTATCGGCCCACCACTGACAAAGTCTACCGCCGACCGCTCTTCATCGTGCCGCCACAGATCAACAAATACTACTCAGTGGACATGAGTCCTGGCAAATCGATGATCGAGTTCCTGTTGGCCAATGGGATCCAGCCCTACTGTATCTCCTGGCGCAACCCGACCGCCGAGCATCGCGATTGGGGCATGGCCACCTATATTGAGGCGCTCGATGAGGCGTGTGATGCCGCGATGGAAATCTCGGGCGCGGACAGCGTGAACATCATGGGGTCCTGCTCGGGTGGGATTACGCTTTCGACCTACGCAGGCTGGCTTGCGGCAAATGGCCAGTCTGAAAAGATCAACCAGGTGATCCTCGCGGTTTGCGTGTTGGACACCATGGCTTCAACAGAAAGCGATATGGCCGCGCTCGTTACGCCAGATACCGTGAAGGCCGCAAAGCTTGCGAGCAAGTCGCGCGGCGTGCTCGATGGACAGGACATGGCCAAGATGTTCGCCTGGATGCGGCCAAATGATCTGATTTGGAACTACTGGGTGAACAACTATTTACTGGGCAACCAGCCGCCCGCCTTTGACGTGCTCTATTGGAACGCTGACACCACCCGCTTGCCCGCTGGGCTGCACGGCGACTTTCTCGATATGATCTACACCAATCCCTTCCTTGCGGATGGGCCTTCGAACGTGGGTGATGTTGAGATCGACATGTCGAAGGTGTCGCACCCCACTTATGTGATCGCAGGCACCACCGATCACATTACGCCCTGGAAAGCGGTTTATGAAACAGCGCGGCTTTACGGAGATGAGGCCACGTTTATCCTGTCGAACTCAGGGCACTTGCAGAGCCTTTTGAACCCACCGGGCAACCCAAAGGCTTGGTTCATGAAAGGTCATGCCTCGGCGAAAGACCCCGACAGCTGGTCAGACACGGCAGAGAAGAAAGAGGGCAGTTGGTGGCTGGACTGGGCAGACCTGCTCAAGGGTGCTTCCGGCAATGAGATCAACGCGCCAAAAAAGCCAGGTTCAAAAACGTATCCACCTCTCGCCGAAGCCCCGGGCACCTATGTTTTTGAGCCCTAGCGCAGGCGCAAGGAGGCAGTGATGAGCACCGATACGCTTGAGCGCAGCGACGTCGTGAGCCATGGCGACATCACTGTCCAGACGATTGACGTGCGCGGACAGAAACTGCGCGTGGCGACCAAGCCTGGCAAAAAGGGGCGCGTGCCGCTTTTGATGTTCAACGGGATCGGGGCGAACTTGGAGCTTGGTTTCCCCTTTTTACAAGAATTGAAAGACACGCCTGCGATCCTCTTTGACGTCCCGGGCGTTGGTGGCTCACCCATGCCCGCGCTGCCGTACCGTCCGGCGAGCCTCGCACGCATGGCCAAGAACCTGCTCAAGATCCTGGGCCATTCGCAAGTCGATGTCTCAGGCGTGTCCTGGGGCGGCGGGCTGGCGCAGCAGTTTGCCTATCAATACCCCAAGATCTGCCGAAAGCTGATTTTGGTCGCGACGTCGTCGGGCTGGACCATGGTGCCGGGCGCGCCCAACGTTTTGTCCAAGATGGCCTCGATCAAACGCTACACCGATAAGGGCTACATGCGCTCGATCGCTGCACAGATCTACGGCGGGGACTTCCGGGGTGACGACACGCTGATCGGGGCGCATGCAGCAGGGATGCGCCCTGCTTCCAACGCCGGCTACATGCTGCAGCTTCTGGCGATGACAGGCTGGACGTCCGTGCCCTTTTTGTGGCGGCTCAGACAAGAGACGCTGATCCTCTCGGGCACCGATGATCCGTTGATCCCAGTGGCCAACGCGCGGCTTTTGCACCGGCTGATACCAAACTCACAGCTTGAGTTGATCGACAACGGCCACCTCTTTGTCGTGACCCGGCCCAAAGAGACCGCGCAGATGGTTGAGAATTTTCTCACAGGTTAGGCCGCGATTTCGCTGCTCCCCCTGTGCAAGATGAGACCTGCGCAGGGCCGGTCGGGACGGGTCACGCAGGTGAAAGATGTTGGCCACACGCCCTTCTGCCCGCGGCGCAAATGCCGTAGCCTAGCCGTGCGACAAGAAAGGCAGCGCAGGTGACCCCTAAAACGCAGATCAAAGGGCTCATGCGGTTTTCGTATCTGTCTACCAATGGCTTTGCGAAGTCTGTGCCTGATGTAGATGCCCGCCGTGCCGTTCTATACGATCCGGCGCGGCTGGAACGGCGGTTTCGGTTCTTTGAGAGCGTCGCGCTGCCCACCTTGGCGCGTCAGGACGATCGCGACTTTACCTGCGCAGTGCTTATTGGCAGCTGTTTTCCGGATCGCTGGCGGGCGCGCCTTGAGGATCTGGTGTCCAATGTGGCGATGATCCAGATTGTGACGCTGCCGCCGATGGTGCACATCCAAGCGGTTAAGGCGGCGTATGACGCGCTCCCCCAGCAAGACGCGGTGACCCATGTCGCAACGTTCCGGCAGGATGATGACGACGGTCTGCACAAAACCACCGTATCGCGCATCAGAGCAATCGCCGACAACGCCTTGCAGATGTGGCAGGGTCGCGCGCCTTTTGTGATTGCTTTCAACCGCGGCTTTTACCTTGACCCGACCGAGGATCCGCCGTTTTCGGAGTGGTATGAACGCGCGCCCATCGGCATTGGCTTGGCCCTTGTCGCCCCCAAAGGCGATGGGGCCACGGTCTTTCGCCGCAACCACCGCAATTTGGTTGAATACTACGACTGCTACTCAGAGGTCGCCCAACCCATGTGGATCAGATCGGTGCATCAAGACAACGATTCCGCGGCCATGCCCCAGGGGCGGCCCGGCACGTTGAAAGCGCGGGGGATCGCGAGAACGCTCAAAGAAGGCTTTGGGCTCACAACGGACTGTCTGAAAGATCTCGCTTGATGTCGCCCAATCTCGTCGGTGCCCTGTTGATGATGGCCTCAATGGCCTGCTTTGTGCTCAACGACACGATGCTGAAGCTCACAGGCGGCAATGTGCCGCTGTTCCAACTGCTCTTTTTGCGGGGCGCGCTCACTTGCGCGCTGATCTTGGCATTCCGGGCGCGTTTGGGCGGTCTGCGTTTTGACGTCTCGCTGCGCGATTGGGCGATCATCGGGTTGCGCTCTCTGGCTGAGGTCGTCATTGCGTACTTCTTTCTCACCGCGCTTTTTAATATGCCGTTGGCAAACGTCACGGCGGTGCTGCAGGTCGTGCCGCTTGCGGTCACGCTTGCCTCAGCGCTCTTTCTGCGCGAGGCCGTCGGCTGGCGGCGGATGATCGCAATCGCGGTCGGTTTCGGCGGGGTCTTGTTGATCGTCAAACCCGGGCTTGAGGGCTTTAGCGTTTGGTCGCTTTACGCGCTTGTCGCCGTGTTGGGGGTGACGGCGCGGGATCTGGTGACCCGCCAATTGTCCAAGGATGTCCCATCGATGACGGTCACGCTCGCGACCGCGGCGGCCGTCGCCGCGGCGGCGGGTCTCGCCTCGCTGAGCGCACCTTGGGCCCCTGTCTCGGCGTTCAACGGCGCGATGATCATCGGCTCGGCGATCACCATCCTCGGCGCATACACCTTCTCAATCCAAACCATGCGGTTGGGCGATGTCTCCTACATCGCGCCTTTCCGCTACAGCGGGCTTGTCTGGGCCCTGCTCATCGGGCTTCTCGTTTTTGGCGAATGGCCAGACACCTTGACCTTGCTCGGGGCGGGGATCGTCGTGACAACCGGCGTCTTCACCTTCTATCGGGAGCGGCAACTGGAAGACGGCTGAAAGCGGCCGCAACTTCGTCAGCATTGATGTTGAAAGCGGCCTTGAAGTGCGCCTTCCCTGCTGGGTCAAGCGGGGTGAAAGTCGGGATCGCGATGCCTGGTTTTTGACGAGAGTCGTTGTGCCCGTTGTGGCCCCGGATGAGCATGTCTTCGCCGGTGAAACTGATGACCGGCATCCTTTGGGCGAGCTTGCGGTGGCCAAAGTTCATGACACTCAGAGAGACATCCGGCGGGAACATCAAGGCCAGGGCGGCCGTGCTGAGAGGCGCTTGGGTCGGCGCAGCGGCCAGTCCTTGGGGAGAGGGGCGCACGATGTAGCCCTGGTTGAAGTCGATTGCGATATGGCGATGCCTTTTGGCAAGCGCTGCGAGGTCCTGCGCGGCTTCTTTCAGGCGCGCAACGAAAGTCACCGCCACGGCATCGTCATCGTCCATCCGAAACTGCAGGCAGGGCGCATCGCGCGGCTGCCGCACGCTGTTGATCGCCTCGCGCATCACTTTGCGGTGCGGGCCAGGGGGATAGGCTTTGATCACAGCCTGCGGTATGCCCGCCACAGCCGCCTCAAGCCGCGCGCGATGCTCCGGTGGTAAGGCGTCGGCGACGACAATCAAAAGCGTGAAGTCACCGTCCGTCTGCGCGCGCAGTGCAGGCAGCGTCATCGTCTCCAGCGTGGCAAAACGTTCAGCCAAACGCTCGGGCGCAAAAAGGTAGCGCTGGCGCGCGGCCAGCGTCTCATGTTTGACTTGGAAACCGCCTTCGCCGAGGTAAGAAAAGCGGCAAAGGCCGATGGTTTGCATCTGCGGAATTTCACCTTTTGGGTGTAGCATTGCAGTCCGGCGGCCCGCCTGCAAGCCGCCAGGAGGCGCGGTTGACAGCCTCAGACTCATCCCCTATACGCCCGCTATCTCGAAACCGGGGTTCGCTTCGCCTTTCGAAATCACGACTTAAGCGGTCACGGCCCGGTCTAATGCTGATCCGGCCCTCTGTTGCCCAACCGTCACGTTCACCTCGGACCGGGAACGTCGCGGCTTTTTCGCTTTGCCTTTGTTGGGCAAGCATTTTGAAACCGCATTGGGCGCGCCTGATGCACTCATACGAGACTAAGACAGGACAGACCTGAATGCCAACGATCCAACAGCTGATCCGCAAGCCGCGGCAGCCCAAGCGTAAGACCTCCAAATCTATGCACCTGCAGGAGTGCCCGCAAAAGCGTGGCGTTTGCACACGTGTCTACACGACCACCCCGAAAAAGCCGAACTCGGCGATGCGTAAGGTCGCTAAGGTGCGCCTAACAAATGGTTTTGAGGTGATTTCCTACATCCCGGGTGAGAGCCACAACCTGCAAGAGCACTCGGTTGTGTTGATCCGCGGCGGCCGGGTCAAAGACCTTCCCGGCGTGCGCTATCACATCCTGCGCGGTGTTTTGGACACCCAAGGCGTCAAGGACCGCAAGCAGCGCCGCTCCAAGTACGGGGCAAAGCGTCCAAAGTAATCCGGCAGGGCGATTGCCCCCGATCCGTCCAAAGATGGCCCCAAGAGCCACCCCGCTGAAGAGGAAGACACCATATGTCACGCCGCCACGCCGCAGAAAAACGCGAAGTCCTGCCAGACGCCAAGTACGGTGATCTGGTGCTGACCAAATTCATGAACAACCTGATGATCGACGGCAAAAAGTCTGTTGCTGAGCGCATCGTCTACAACGCACTGAGCCGCGTTGAGAACAAGATCAAGCGCGCCCCGGTGGAAGTGTTCCACGAGGCGCTCGACAACATCAAACCTTCCGTGGAGGTGCGCTCCCGCCGGGTTGGCGGCGCGACCTACCAGGTGCCTGTCGAAGTGCGCCCCGAGCGTCGCGAGGCCTTGGCGATCCGTTGGCTGATCAAAGCGTCACGCTCTCGCAACGAAAACACAATGGAAGAGCGCCTGGCGGGTGAGTTGTTGGACGCAGTTCAGTCCCGCGGCACCGCCGTGAAAAAGCGTGAGGACACGCACAAAATGGCTGACGCCAACAAGGCGTTTAGCCACTACCGCTGGTAACGACGGGCGGGCCCTTTGGCCCCCTCAACACGAAAAGCATACTTCTGAGGAAGCATCAAAATGGCACGCGACTATCCCCTAGACCGCTACCGCAACTTCGGCATCATGGCGCATATCGACGCTGGCAAAACCACCACGTCCGAGCGCATCCTGTATTACACAGGCAAATCCCATAACATTGGTGAGGTGCACGACGGTGCCGCCACCATGGACTGGATGGAGCAAGAGCAAGAGCGTGGGATCACCATCACCTCGGCGGCGACAACCACCTTTTGGGAGCGGACCGAGAACGGGACCGAGGCGCAATCGCCCAAGCACCGCTTCAACATCATCGACACGCCCGGCCACGTGGATTTCACCATTGAGGTTGAGCGGTCGCTGGCCGTCCTTGACGGTGCCGTCTGTGTGCTTGATGCGAACGCGGGCGTGGAGCCGCAGACCGAGACGGTTTGGCGCCAGGCCGACCGGTACAAGGTGCCCCGCATCGTCTTCGTCAATAAAATGGACAAGATTGGCGCCGACTTCTTCAACTGTGTTGAGATGATCGAAGACCGCACCGGCGCGCGTGCCGTGCCTGTCGCGCTGCCAATCGGAGCGGAGACAGAGCTCGAAGGCATGATCGATCTCGTCACCATGAAGGAATGGGTCTGGCGGGGTGAAGATCTTGGTGCAACCTGGGTCCTCGAAGACATCCGTGACAGCCTTAAAGATCAGGCTGAGGAATGGCGCGGCAAGATGATCGAAGCGGCCGTAGAGATGGATGACGTCGCGATGGAGGCCTATCTCGAGGGGGACGAGCCCGACATCGATACGCTGCGCAAATTGCTGCGCAAAGGCACCCTTGAGATGGCTTTTGTGCCTGTCTTGGGCGGATCAGCATTCAAAAACAAAGGTGTGCAGCCGCTGCTCAACGCAGTTATCGACTACCTTCCGAGCCCGCTGGACGTGGTCGATTACATGGGGTTCAAGCCTGGCGACGAGGAAGAAGTGCGCAACATCGCGCGCCGTGCCGATGACAACATGGCGTTCTCGGGCCTTGCCTTCAAAATCATGAATGACCCCTTTGTAGGATCCTTGACCTTCACCCGGATCTATTCTGGGGTGATGAAAAAGGGCGATACGCTTTTGAACTCCACCAAGGGGAAGAAAGAGCGTGTGGGGCGCATGATGATGATGCACTCCAACAACCGTGAAGAGATTGATGAGGCTTTTGCCGGCGACATCATCGCGCTCGCGGGGCTCAAGGATACGACAACGGGCGACACGCTTTGTTCTGACAAGGAACCGGTGGTGCTTGAGACCATGACCTTCCCCGATCCGGTCATCGAGATCGCGGTGGAGCCAAAGACAAAAGCCGACCAAGAAAAGATGTCTGCTGGTCTGCAACGTCTGGCTGCAGAAGACCCCTCCTTCCGAGTTGAGACCGACCTCGAAAGCGGGCAGACGATCATGAAAGGCATGGGCGAACTGCACCTCGACATCCTCGTTGACCGTTTGAAGCGTGAGTTCAAGGTTGAGGCCAACATCGGCGCGCCGCAGGTGGCCTATCGTGAGACCATCAGCCGCGAAGCTGAGATCACTTACACCCACAAAAAGCAGTCCGGTGGATCGGGTCAGTTCGCCGAAGTGAAGATGATCCTGATGCCAACCGAGCCTGGCGAAGGCTATTCCTTCGAAAGCCGCATCGTCGGCGGTGCGGTGCCAAAGGAATACATCCCCGGTGTCGAGAAAGGCATCAATTCGGTCATGGACAGTGGGCCGTTGGCGGGCTTCCCGGTGATCGACTTCAAAGTGGCGCTGGTGGACGGGAAGTTCCATGATGTGGACTCGTCCGTTCTGGCCTTTGAGATTGCGGCCCGCATGGGCATGCGCGAAGGCATGAAGAAAGCGGGCGCGAAACTGCTGGAACCCATCATGAAGGTCGAAGTGGTCACGCCCGAGGAGTACACCGGCGGCATCATCGGGGATCTCACGTCGCGGCGGGGTCAGGTGCAGGGTCAGGACACCCGCGGCAATGCGATTGCGATCGATGCATTTGTGCCGCTCGCCAACATGTTCGGCTACATCAACAACTTGCGGTCGATGTCTTCGGGCCGGGCGAACTTCACGATGCAGTTCGACCACTATGAGGCCGTGCCACAGAACATCTCGGACGAGATCCAGGCGAAGTTCGCATGATTTGACGGCGGGCGCGCAAGCCCGCCTCACCACCCCTGAGAATAAGGAGCCATCCAGATGGCAAAGGAAAAGTTTGAACGCACGAAGCCGCACGTGAACATTGGCACGATTGGGCATGTTGATCACGGGAAGACGACGCTGACGGCGGCGATTACGAAGTATTTTGGCGACTTCAAGGCCTATGACCAGATTGACGGC
>JBCCUC010000015.1:0-102389 GCA_039197515.1 Pseudomonadota bacterium
GGACAAGGCAAAATGTGGTAATATTTTATTACCAAAATTGAGAGTGAGATGACCATGGGTGCAGCGTCCTGCCATAACTTCCAAGATTTCCGCAAACTGGCGAAGCGCCGTCTGCCGGGGCCGATCTTTCACTACATCGACGGGGCGGCGGATGATGAAATCACGTACCGCCGCAACACCTCTGCCTATGATGATGTGGATCTGGTGCCCAATGTGCTGGCGGGCGTCGACGAGGTCGACATGAGCGTCGAAGTAATGGGCCAAAAGCTCGACATGCCGGTCTATTGCGCGCCCACAGCGCTGCAACGCCTGTTTCACCACGATGGTGAGCGGGCGGTGGCCAAGGCGGCGACCAAGCATGGTACGATGTTCGGCGTCTCCTCCCTGGCGACGGTCACGGTTGAAGAGATCGCCAAGCTGGCCCCCGGGCCGAAGATGTTTCAGTTCTATTTTCACAAAGATCGCGGGTTGAACGATGCTTTGCTGGAACGCGCGCGGGCGGCGAAATTTGACGTGATGGCGCTGACCGTCGATAAGATCACCGGCGGGAACCGGGAACGGGACCTGCGCACAGGCTTCACCTCGCCGCCCAAGCTCACGCCCGCCTCGCTGCTCAGTTTTGCCACCCATCCGATGTGGGCCTGGAACTTTCTGACCAAGGAGAAGTTCGACATGCCGCATCTCTCCGGCCATGTCAGCGCGGGCACCAATCTGGCGGTGTCGGTGGGCGAGTACTTCTCAACCATGCTCGATCAGTCGATGAACTGGAAAGACGCGGAAAAGCTCTGCGCCCAGTGGAATGGTCAGTTTGCGCTGAAGGGCATCATGTCTGTTGCCGATGCCAAACGGGCGGTGGACATCGGATGCACCGGGATCATGGTGTCCAACCACGGCGGGCGGCAGCTTGACGGGTCGCGCGCGCCTTTCGATCAGCTGGCCGAGATCTGCGACGCGGTGGGCGATAAGATTGACGTGGTCTGCGAAGGTGGAATCCAGCGCGGCACCCATGTTTTGAAGGCGCTGTCGGTCGGGGCCAAGGCCTGCTCGGGCGGGCGGCTTTATCTCTACGCGCTGGCCGGTGCCGGTCAGGCGGGGGTGGAGAAGGCCCTGGGCAACTTCCGCACCGAGATTGAGCGCGACATGAAGCTGATGGGGATCACCAAGCTCGACCAATTGAGCCGCGAGAACCTGCGCTGGCGGTAGCATGGGCTCGCGTCATCCCGTGGCCGCGCCGTGCTGCTCTCGCGCGGCATCGCGCAGGGCCTGAGTGACCGCACCCACCATCCGGCTGCGCGGCGAAGCAGCGTGGCGCACCAGACCCACGACACGGCGCGGACCGTCGTCAGCGAGCGGTATCTTTCTGAGCGGCAGGTGGCTGCCGTTGGTCAGGGTGCTGGAGGGCACGATTGAGACGCCGAGACCCGCGGCCACCATGCTGGAGATCGCCTCCAGCCCCTCCAACTCCATCGCGTCATGCACGTCGATCCTGTGCCGCTGCAGCCAGGCTTCGATCTGGCGGCCCACAACGGCGTCACGCGAGAAACGGATGAAGGGCTGGGTGGTTAAAAGCGCTTTGGGGGGCAGATCGACGGTATCTTCCGAGACCAGCATGACAAGTTCCTCTGATACGATCTCATCGCAGGTCAGCGTCTTGGGCAGGACGTCAGGCCGGGTCACAATCGCCGCATGCACCTGCCCACGGTCCAGATGCAGCAACAGCTGATGGGTGAGCCCCGGCACGATCCGCACCCGCAACCCCGGATGGCTGTCTTTGAGCTTCGCCAAGCCCGCTGGCACCAGCCCGGTGAGCGTTGTGGGCACCGCCCCGAGGGTCAGATCGCCGACAAGATCATCTTGCGCCCGGACTTTGGCGGCGAGCCCGTCGTAAGCGGCGACGACGGCCACGGCCTCGCCCACCAGCATAAGGCCGGTTTGCGTCAGCGTCGGGGACTTGTGCGAGCGGTCAAAGAGCGCAAGCTGCCAGGTTTCCTCAAGCGTGCGCATCTGATGGCTCACGGCGGACGGTGTCAGCCGCTCGGCCTCCGCTGCCGCGCGAAAGCTGCCATGCTGGTGGATCGCGATCAGGGTGCGCAAGGCCCGGATGCTCACGTTAAACTCCCGCGATGATACACATGAATTTATTTCATCTATTGAGGAAGATTTTTTCGATATTATCAAGCCTGATTAACGAATATGCTCTGGCTCAGCTGATCTTCTTCACAGAGCGAGAAATGCCCATGGTTGCGCCCAGAACCAACGATTACGAGACAATTGTCGCCAAGCCCTTTGCCCCCAACATGGGCGCAGAAATCTACGGTGTGGATCTCAGCCAGCCGGTGCCAGACAATCAGTTCGCCGAGATCCGCGCGGCGTTCCATACCTATCAAGTGTTGTTCTTCAAAGAGCAGAAGGAGATCCCGCCTGCCGAGCACATCACCTTTGGCAAGCGTTTTGGCGAGCTGCACGCCCATCCCGCCGCCCCGACGATGGAGGGCTATCCGGAGATCTTTGAAATCCACGCCACCAAGAATTCCAGGGTCGCGAATGGCGAGTTTTGGCACTCGGACGTGTCTTGTGATGAGACGCCGCCGCTTGGCACCATGCTCCAGATCCACATCGCACCGCCCTGTGGCGGGGACACGATGTTCAGTGACATGTATGCCGCTTACGAGGATCTCTCTCAGCCGATCAAGGACATGCTTGGTGGCCTTTCTGCGCTGCACAGTTCCGAGCACATCTACAAGGGCCGCTACAGCGATCGCGGGCAAAAGGACGCCGACATCGATTGTCCGCAAGCGATCCACCCGATCGTGCGCACCCACCCGGAGACCGGTCGCAAGGCGCTTTTTGTGAACCGCACCTTCACGACAAAGATCTTGGGTCTTTCTGATTCCGAAAGTGCGGCAATCCTAGAGATGTTGTTTCAGCACGCTGAGCAGATCACCTATCAGATCCGCTTTCGCTGGTCGCTCAACGACATGGCGTTTTGGGACAATCGCTGCTGCATGCACCGGGCGATCTGGGACTATTGGCCCGCAGAACGCAAAGGCCGCCGGGTCACGGTAAAGGGCGAACGGCCTGTTTAGGGCGTCCCGCCTTTAACTTGAGACATCAGGTATCGCCGATGTCCCGAGAGCGCGAAGCGTGGCAGGGTATCGGCGCATCAAGTTCAAGGCGGGGCGCTCTAGGGCGGTTTGGGCCTTTCTTAAACGCGCGATGTGCGCGGGTGATGATCATGCATTCGGTCTGCGCGCAAAGTCCCGGATCTTGAACAATCCTGCGCTTAGGTTGACCCTTTATAGGCCCGTGAGAGCTTTTTGGATGCGTGCGATGCCCTCCTTGAGATGGGGCAGCAGCGTCTCTCGTTGGGCATCGGTCATTTCCGCTTTCGGCAGTGCGATGGCGAGCGTGCCGGTGGGGTCGCCGCGGTGCTGGAAAAAGGGCATCGCGATACTGGCCACATCCGCTTCAAAGGTGTTGCTGGTCTGAGAGAACCCTTGCGCGCGAAAGTGCTTTAGGACGGACAAGAGCTCGTTTCTGTCGGTGAGCGTGGCCTCGGTCATTTTCTCTCGCTTGAGTTCCAGGACCCGCTCCACGGTGGCGGGGGTGGCGAACGCAAGGTAGGCGAGGCCGCTTGCCGTTGCATGAAAGAGCAACAGCTCAGCAGGAGTGATGTTCACGACCCGCCCCCGGTTTGGCAGCCGGTGCGCGATGGTGGTCATGCCGTGCGGTCCCGGCAGGCTCACGTGCACGGTCTCATTGGTCACCTCGGCCAGCCAGTTCGCCACCTCCTGTGCCGCGTCGCTGAGCGGCACGGTCGCCTCTCTGATCCGCGCGAGCCGCAAAAAGCCGTGGCCAAGCCGGTACTTGCGGGTGTCGGCGGCTTGCTCAATGAACCCGTGTTCGCTCAGCGCGACCAAAAGCCTGCGGGTCGCCGCTTTGTCCAGCCCCGCCATGCGTGCCAATTCGCTGAGGCCAATCTCTGTCTGCTCAAGTGAGAACTGATCAAGGACTTGCATCGCCTTGTCGACGGTTTTCATTTGCCTCTCGCACCAATGACATCGTCACTGAGAACTTATTTATCAACGGCGATGTCGATTGTGAACCGGCTAGATCTGCGGCTGCGCGTCAGGCTGTTGTTCGGGATGCGCGGCGTGGATCTCAGGCACTGCGCGGCAGGCGGCATCAATGCGCCGGATCTTGGGAAACGGTGTCATATCCAACCCCCACCGCCGCGCGTTGCAGCACTGTCCGGTGATGCAAAGATCGGCGAGATCTGGCGCGGCACCAAAAGCAAAGCTGGGCATGTCCTCAGGCAGCATCGCCTCGAGCGCGGTGAACCCTTCCTGCATCCAGTGGTTCATCCAGGTCCGCGATTGCGCTGCGTCGGCGCCGTAGCGCTCCTTGAGCACCGCGAGCACCCGCAGGTTGTTCACCGGATGGATATCGAGCGCGATGGTATGCGCGGCGGCAAGCACCAGCGCCCGCTGCACCGGGTCTTTGGGCAGGAGGGGCGGCGTGGGATAGGCCACCTCAAGGTAGTCGAGGATCGCCATGGATTGGGTCAGGACCGTCCCGTCCTCAAGCACGAGGGAGGGCACCCCCTGACCTGGATTGATCTTGGCATAGTCCGGATCCTTTTGCGCCCCGGCCACCAGATCAATGGCACGCGTGTCATAGTCCACCCCTTTGAGGTTGAGGGCAGCGCGGACCCGCACGGAGGTGGTCGAGCGCCAGTAACTGTAAAGGACGATGCCGGCCATCCTGCATTTCTGCGGTGACAGTGGCGCAAAAGCAAGCCCGTCCAAGACAGAGCGGCGCGTCAAGCAGAAACGGCAGTGCCCGGGCGGAATGACGTTCCGTTCTGCGGTATTGGCATGCCTCACGCTTCGCCGTAACCTCACCCGGGTAGGGCATGTTTTGGATGGCCGGTCCTGCGTATCTTTGGGAGGAGATACATGCAAAACGCAAAAGGCGCACCATGGCGGCGATGACTGCCGAGGAAGCGGTGGCGCATGTGATATCGCATGAACCGGCCTTTGCGGTGGGGCGGGTCGAGGTGCGCGGGGTTGAAGTGACGGCCTTTCAAAACGTGCCACCCACGGTGCCCGGCTTGCTCGCAGCAGGGTGGGAGCGGCAGGGCAACGGCACGCTCGACTATCTCGCGTTTGAGGGGGAGAGCCTCACATATGCCGAGTTCACCGCCGAGGTGCACCGCATGTCCCATGCGCTGCGCGATGAGCTGGGGCTGCGGGAGGGCGACCGCGTGGCGCTGGCGATGCGGAACTACCCGGAGCTTTTGAGCCTCATGCTGGCGATCTCTGCCATGGGCGGCGTGGTGGTCTTTCTCAACGCCTGGTGGACGACGCAGGAGCTTGACTATGCGCTGCGCGACAGCGGTGCGCGCGTTGTTTTTGCAGATGGGCCGCGGATGGAGCGGTTGCTGCCGCTGAAGGAGAGCAAAGGCCTGCGCCTCATCGGTGTGCGCGACGGTGCAGCCCTGACGGAGATGATTTACGCCGCCCTGCGCGATGGCGCGGTGAGTGATCGGCCGCTTGAGGTTGCGATTGATACGGATGACGACTTTGCGGTGATGTATTCCTCCGGCACCACGGGCGATCCGAAAGGGGTGGTGCAGACCCACCGGGGCGCGGTCAACGCGGTCTTTAGCTGGCTTTTGCAGGCGGCCATTGCGCCGCTGGTCGAGCCGCCCGCTGCGGACGCGCCCGCGCCGCTGCGACCCTCTGCGCTCATCGTCACACCGCTTTTCCACGTGACCGCGACGCATCCGCTGTTTCTGTTGAGCCTGCCCGCGGGGGCGAAGATCACGCTGATGCGCAAGTGGGATGCCAAAGAGGCGGTGCGGCTGATCAAAGAGCACCAGATCACGCGGTTTTTGGGCGTGCCAACACAGTCAGCGGAACTGATGGAGGCGGCTTTGGAGATGGGGGAGACCCTGCCCAGCCTCGACTTTCTGGGGGCAGGCGGGGCCAAGCGGCCCGCCGCACAGGTGGCGGAACTGGCGCGCGCCTTTCCGAACGCGGGCATCGCCACGGGCTGGGGCATGACGGAGACGAATGCCCTCGGGCTCGGCCTGGTGGGTGACGAATACACCGCGCGCCCCGGGGTGGCGGGCAAGTTGCACCCGCCGGTGCAGGAGTTGCGCATCCTGGATGACGCGGGCGCGCCCCTGCCCGACGGCGAGATTGGGGAGATCGCCGTGAAAGGCCCGCACATCATGCGGTGCTATCTCAACAAGCCCGAAGCCACCGCCGAGACGGTCGTTGACGGCTGGCTGCGCACCGGGGATCTGGGCGTGCTGGATGACGAGGGCTATGTCACGATCCTGGACCGCAAGAAGAACATCATCATCCGTGGGGGCGAGAACATCGCCTGCCTCGATGTTGAGGGCGCGCTGCACCACCATCCCGATGTGCTGGAGGCGGCAGTCTTTCCAGTGCCCGACGAGAGGCTGGGCGAAGTGGTGGGCGCGGCAGTGCAACTGCGCGCGGGCGGCATACTGACCCAGACGGACCTGGCCGCGTTTCTAAAAGATCGGATCGCTGGTTTCAAAATCCCGGCCCAACTTTGGGTGCAGCATGAGGCGCTGACGCGCGGGGCCACAGACAAGATTGACCGGCGCGCCATCCGCGCGGCCTGTCTCAGCAAGCAAGAGGCACAAGTATGACGACCCACACTGTCGATGACATCGGCGATTACATTGCCAAAGCGGGTGAAACCGCTTGGGAGGTGCCCGGCCTGCCGTCGGACCTGGCGCTGCGCGAGGTGAAGAGCGTGGGCATCATCGGCGCTGGCACGATGGGCGGCGGGATTGCGATGAACTTTGCCACCGCGGGCATCCCGGTGAAGATCGTTGATACCTCGCAAGAAGGGCTCGACCGCGGGCTGGGCATTGTGCGCGGGAACTATCAGCGTTCCGCCGATAAAGGGCGCTTTCCGCAGGACGAGGTGGAGGCCCGCATGGGCCGCTTTACGGGCACGCTGGTGGTTGCGGATCTGGCCGACTGCGACCTGATCATCGAGGCGGTGTTTGAGAACATGGACCTGAAACGCAAGATCTTCACCGAACTCGACGCGGTCATGAAACCCGGCGCGATCCTCGCCACCAACACCTCAGCGCTCGATATCGATGAGATCGCGGGTGTGACCCAGCGACCGCAGGACGTGATCGGGCTGCATTTCTTCTCTCCCGCCAATGTCATGAAGCTCTTGGAGATCGTGCGGGCGGAGAAGACCGCAGGCGATGTTGTCGCCACCTGCATGGATTTGGCGCGACGGATCAACAAGGTCGCGGCCCTTGTCGGCGTCTGCCCGGGGTTCGTCGGCAACCGGATCCTCTTTGCCCGCCAAAAGCAGGCCACTAAGCTGGTGTACCGGGGCGTGATGCCTTGGGATGTGGATGCAGCGCTGAATGCCTTTGGGTTCAAGATGGGGCCGTTTCAGATGTCGGATCTGGCCGGGCTCGACATCGGGTGGTCAAAGGGCGCCACAACCGAGAACCCGATCCGAGATGCCCTGTGCGAGATGGACCGGCGCGGGCAAAAGACCAAAGCGGGGTTTTACGACTACGACGCGGACCGCCGGCCCGTGCCGTCGGAAGTGACGGCGGGGATCATCCGGGAGATCACCGGTGCCGAGCCCACAACGCTCTCGCCCGAAGAGATCATCGAGATCTGCATTTACCCCATGATCAATGAGGCGGTGAAGATCCTCGAAGAGAACAAGGCGCAGCGCCCCTCTGACATCGATGTGGTTTGGCTCAACGGCTACGGCTGGCCGCCCGACAAGGGCGGGCCGATGTTCTACGGTGACATGGTGAGGGTGCCGAACATCCTCGCCCGTATGGAAAAGCTTGGAGCCGAGGATGCTGAGTTCGCCCCCGCCGCGACACTGCGCACTCTCGCCGCAGAGGGCGGGAAGCTCATAGAGATAGACACCGGAGGACTGAAAGTATGAGCTACGAATTTATCACCGCGGAAAAACGCGGCAACATTCTGCTGGTCACGATGAACAGGCCCGAGGTCTATAACGCGGTGCATGTGGACATGCACAACGAGATGGCCGATTGTTGGGATGACTTTGCCGCCGATCAAGACCTTTGGGTCGCGGTGCTGACCGGCGCGGGGGACAAGGCGTTCTCGGCGGGCAATGACCTCAAGGCGACGGCCCAGGGCGGCAGTAACAAGCCCATGCCAGGGACTGGTTTTGCCGGGCTGTCCTCCCGGTTTGATCTGGAAAAGCCGATCATCGCGGCGGTCAACGGGTTTGCCATGGGCGGCGGTTTTGAGACGGCGCTCTCCTGTGACATCATTCTGGCCTCCGAGACGGCGAAGTTTGCGCTGCCCGAGGTCAAGGTTGGCTTCTTCGCTGCGGCCTCCGGCGTGCAGCGGCTGTCGCGCTACATCGGGCGGCTCGCCGCGCAAGAGATGATCTATACCGGACGGACCATCAGCGCCGCCGAGGCACTGGAAATGGGCTGCGTGAATGCGGTCTATGCCCCCGACGCCCTGATGGCGAAGGCCATGGAAAAGGCGGAGGAGCTCTGCGCGGTCTCCCCCTCAGCAGTGAAGGCCTCTAAACGGGTCCTGAATGATATGTACCGCCGAGACGGCATGGCCGAGAGCATCGGCTATTCCCGCGAGGTGCTGGAAGATCTACGCAAAACGGAAGACTTCAGCGAAGGTGTGAATGCCTTTGTTGAAAAACGCGCGCCCAAATGGGTCAACAAATAGGAGACCAAGATGTACGACGCACAGCCGATGGAAATGAACAACCTTGAGATGTCGGAGAAGGCCAAGCCGCTCCTGGCTGCCGTGGCCCAGCACATCCGGGACAATGTCGATCCGATCACCGAAGAATTCTACCGCCTAGGAGAAGGCCGGGCAGATCGTTGGTCCTATGCACCCGGTCAGTTGGAACTCTTGGAAGGGGCCAAGCAGAAGGCGCGCGAGGCGGGACTTTGGAACTTCTTTTTGCCCAATGCGGAGACGGGTGAGGGGCTGTCGAACCTCGATTACGCCTATATCGCCGCTGAACTGGGCAAAAGCCCGCTGGCCTCGGAGACGCTGAACTGCTCTGCGCCCGATACCGGCAACATGGAGGTCTTGGAACGCATCGGCACACCTGAGCAGAAAGAGGCTTGGCTGAAGCCGCTTTTAGCAGGTCAAATCCGCTCTGCCTTTGCCATGACAGAGCCCGATATGGCCTCGTCCGATGCCAAGAACATTTCCACCTCTGCGGTGCTTGAGAACGGGGAATGGGTGATCAACGGAGAGAAATACTACATCTCAGGCGCGGGCGATCCGCGCTGCAAGGTGATGATCACGATGGTCAAAACCTCGCCTGAAGCCGAGCCCTTCCGGCAGCAATCGCAGATCCTCGTGCCCATCGACACGCCGGGCGTTGAGATCTTGGGGCCGATGCATGTCTTTGGTCATGACGATGCGCCGCACGGCCACATGCACATCCGCTTTACCGACGTGCGGGTGCCCGAAGCGAACATTCTCTGGGGCGAGGGCCGCGGCTTTGAGATCAGCCAAGTGCGCTTAGGGCCGGGCCGGATCCACCACTGCATGCGCTCCATCGGGGCGGCGGAAAAAGCGCTGGATCTGATGATCGAACGCGGCCTCTCGCGCGAGGCTTTCGGTAAGCGCATCATTGACCTGGGCAAGAACATGGAGACCATTTCCCGCGCCAAGATCGAGATTGAGGCGATGCGTCTGATGGTGCTGAAAGCCGCCAAGGCGATGGATACGCTGGGCAATAAAGAGGCGCGCATCTGGGTCAGCATGATCAAGGCGATGGTGCCCGAAAAGGTTTGCAACATCATCGACGATGCGATGCAGGTGCATGGGGCCACCGGGATTTCGCAGTGGTCGCCGCTCTCAGGCATGTACACCGCTCAGCGAACGCTGCGCTACGCGGACGGTCCCGATGAGGTGCACCACCATGTGATCGCGCGCAATGAGGTGAAGGATTATCAGTCCTCAAATGCACGCACCTCTCGCGCCCGAGGCGAAATCCAAACCGGTCGCACCCGCGGCGGGGTCTGATGCTCTTTGACCTCACGGGCAAGGTTGCCCTGCTCACCGGTGCCTCCAAGGGCATGGGGCTTGCGATGGCGACCGCGCTCGCCGATCACGGGGCGACGGTGGTGATCTCCGCCCGCAAGAAAGAGGCGCTGGAGGCTGCCGCCGCGGGCATCAACGCCCGCGGTAAGGGCCGTGCGCATGCGGTGGCCTGCAATGTGGGCCACAAGGAGCAATTGCAGGCGCTGGTCGACCAGACGCATGCGCTTGCCGGTCCCATCGACGTGGTCATCGGCAACGCGGGCGTGAACCCTTACTACGGCAAGACCTCCGAGATCCCCGATGACGCTTATGCCAAGACCATGTCGGCCAATGTGCAATCCAACCTCTGGCTGGCGCAGATGGTCGCCCCCGACATGGTGGGGAAAGGCGCAGGCTCCATGGCCTTCACCTCTTCCATCGGGGCGTTCAAACCCTCCGTGATGCTGGGCACCTACGGCATGTCCAAGCTTGCCCTCATCGGTCTGGTGCGCAACCTCGCGGCGGAGTTTGGGCCGAACGGTCTGCGGTTTAATGCGATCTGTCCGGGGCTTGTGAAAACGGAGTTCGCCCGCGAGCTTTGGGACAATCCAGAGGTGGAAAAGCGCATCCAAGAAGACATCCCGCTGCGCCGCCTGGGCGAGCCCGAGGATTTCGCAGGTCTCGCCGTCTTCCTCGCCTCCGACGCCAGCCGCTACATGACGGGGCAAGCGCTCACCGTCTGCGGCGGCTCGAACATGTGGACCTGAAGCATGCAGCTTAAAGACAAGATCATCGTCGTCACCGGTGCCGCCTCTGGCATCGGCCGGGCCCTGTGCCACCGGTTCAGTAAAGAGGGTGCGCAGCACATCGTCTGCGCCGATCTCAACGGCAAGGGCGCTGCCGAGACAGCGGCTGCCATGGGGGGCACCGCGAAAGAGGTGAACGTGGGCAAGGCCGATGAGATCACGAAGTTGATCGATGAGGTCGAAGAGACACTGGGCCCCATCGACCTTTTCTGCTCAAACGCGGGCATCTCAATTGCGGGCGGTGTCGAGGTCCCCGACGGTGATTGGCAGCGCATTTGGGACATCAATCTCATGTCTCACGTCTGGGCGGCCCGCGCGCTGGTGCCCCGCATGGCCGAACGGGGCGGGGGCTACCTGCTGAACACCTCTTCTGCTGCGGGACTGCTGAACCAAGTGGGCTCTGCCCCCTACGGTGTCACAAAACACGCGGCTGTGGGCCTCGCCGAATGGCTCGCCATGACCTACGGCGATCAAGGCATCAAGGTCTCTGTGCTCTGCCCGCAGGCCGTGCGCACGGAGATGACCCGCGGGCACGAGGATCACGTGGCGGCGATCGACGGCATGATGGAGCCTGAGCCGGTGGCGGAGGCCTGCGTGCAGGCGATACGTGACGAGACGTTCCTGGTGCTGCCGCACCCGGAGGTCCTCAGCTACATGCGCAACAAGACCGAAAACTACGACCGCTGGATCGGGGGCATGCGCAAGCTCAACCGTCGTTTCGGCGGCTTTACTGACCCAAAAGGAGAGACCTCATGATCGGCTATGTCACCATCGGTGTGAACGATATGGACCGCGCCAAGAAGTTCTACACGGATCTTTTTGCAGACAAGGGTGCAAAGGTGATCACCGACCTGGAGCGCATCGCCTTCATCTCTGTGGCGCGGGGTGAGCCGATGATTGCCGTCTGCGAGCCCTATGACAAAGGCGATCCGGCCCCCGGCAACGGCACGATGATCGCCTTCACAGCAGCCTCCAAAGAAGACGCGGACGTCCTGCATGCGCGCGCCCTGGAATTGGGTGGCAGCGACGAAGGTGCGCCGGGTCAGCGTGTCCCCGACCGATTTTACGGGGCCTACGCCCGCGACCCGGACGGCAACAAGATCTGCTTTTTCGTCTTTGCCTAGGGGCACCCGGCCCCGAGCGCTCCCACGGCGCCCCGGTGAGGCCCCATGGGCGCAGGGTCAGGCAATCGCAAAAGGATCGTCAACCACGTCGAGCGTGCGGAACACGAATGTGCCAGACCCAATCTGATTGGCGGCATTGACAAAGCTATCGGCGGCTTGGCGCGCGCCTGCGAGATCGGCAAGATCGGAATTCCCAAAAGACGAGAACACCGCCCCGCCGTTTGCCACATCCGAGAGCCCGCCAATGGCGGAGTAGGACACACCCAGCTCCGCTTTGTTCTGCAGGTAGGTGATGTCGTCCCCTTGGGCACCGCGGATAATCTCCAACACGAAAGAGCCTTGCGTGACATTCCCAAGGCTGAGCTGTTCGGTCCAAAAGTCAAAGCCCGCCCCATCCGGCACGCGCCCCAGCACATTGGCATAGATGGAGGTCACAAAAGCGTCGGTGTTTGCGGGGTCAGGATAAAGCGCGCGGGTCTCGTCTTGGTCAAAGAAGAACTCTGCGATGGCTTCGATAGAGAGCCCTTCAGCCAGCTTGTCGGCCCAGAAAAACAGGCCTTCCGAGTCCGGGGCGCGGTTGAAATAGGCGGCGTAGATCTTGGCAAGATCCACCATTTCCAAGCTGCTCAACTGACTGGCGCTGCCGTATTGAGTGAGGTCCACCTCGCGGTCGGAAAAGACAATCGTTTCCACGTTCAGCAAGAAATCGATGTCTTGGTTGCCGTCCCGGTCAAAGACAACCACGTCACCGCTTGGCCGCAGAGACACGGTGTAATTGGTGCTGGCATCGGCATAGACGACGCGGTCCTGCCCGCCGCGCCCGTCAAAGATGTCATTGCCGTTGGTATTGTCGAAACTGTCGTCCCCGTCGGTGCCCTGCGTTGCATTATCGCCAAAGCTCTCCAATTGAACAGACAGGCTGTAGCCATCGGAATCGCTAAGGGTGCCGGTTGAGCTGACCTTCAGGAACATCTGCTCCGAGTTTGGTGCCTCAAACGTCAACTCGACCTGATCGGTGTCAAAAAACGTTCGCGTTTCAATGTCATCGGAATCAATGGCGGTGAGCGAAAGGCTCAGCAGTGATGCAGGATCCAGCGTAGCGACCGCGCTGTAGGTCGCGCCTTCAATCACGCTCAGCGCAAAGACATCTTCGTCGTTGAAAAAATCAAACGTCGATTCTTCGGTGCGGCCCACAGCAACACGGCTCGCCGTTGAAACATCCCCTGCCACTTCCTGGATCAAAGAGATCCGGTAGGCGTCATTTGGGATCACCTGCACGAAGTATTCACCCGCAAGCTGAGGTGTGACCGCCTGATAATTGCCGCGCGACGAGGTGAAGGAGGTTTGCGCAATGGCATCCCCGTCAGGTTCTACGAAGTCGAGATTTTGGATGCTGCCCGCGTCGCGCTCGATGTAGTAGGAAAACCCGGCTGACATGGAGACGGCAAACCAGTCGATATCGCCAAAGCCGTCGTATTTTTCAGCCACGGTTTCGCCGGGCGCAATCCGGAAAACGGTGTCCTCATTCTCGGGTGGTTCCACCTCGATGGTGAGCCGGTATTGATTGTTGAGTTCGTTCGGACGGCTGCGGTTAATGTCAGTGGTTGCCACCAGATAATAGGTGCCCGCCGTCTCAACCGTGACGCCGATGCCTGTACTGCCGTAGTCCGGGTCAATTGTGTTGCCGAGCTCATCCACCCAAAAGAAACGAGAGTTACTTTCATTGGTCTGCGGGATGACTTGGTAGGTGTAGCCTGTCTCCAACTCAACGGCGATGTAATCGGTGTCTTTGCTGTGCTCAAAGATCCCATTGTAAACGGCGACGGGTTCGGTCGTCAGATCGAAGGGCAGGGCCTCGGCAGTGTTTACGTTGTCACCGACCTCCGAGAGGATTGTGATTGTATAGTCGAGGGATGGCCCGCCCGTGAAACGATCTGCGGATGTTTCGATGTAATAGATGCCATCTGTGGGCACTGTCACGACAACCTGCGAGTCGCCGGTTACATTGCTTTCGAATGAGCCGATTTCCGTCCCGGTATCATCCAAGATACCGATGAAAGCGCGCCCATTTTCGCCCTGAGTGCGCTGCACGATGTAGGACCGATCGGCGAAAAGCTGAACCGGGATCCAATCCGTGTCAAATTCAACTTCTGTTTGCCCGTTAAACGTGTCGTTTTCGGTGATAGGCGTTGTTGCGTTAAAAAAGTCCGGCAGATCTGTTGTTTCGACAATTGTCGCCATGGCGGATACCCCCAAGCTGGTAAGCCGTTAAAATAGATGCAAAAACTATGAGCTAAAAAGCGCCGAACGCCCCAGCCCCCTCAGCAAAAAGCCTGCAATATTGGGTGCCGTGCTGCAACAGGAAAACCGAAAATGAGGGGCGCGAAAATTGAATTGCCGTTTGGCAAACGATGCGTTCTCTACCCAGGCGAGAACTTCTCAAGGTCGAAAGACAAACGCTAAAGAAACGCCCATTCGCCTGGCGCGCTTTCATGCAAATTGCGCAGGATATCCAGCGACTCACCTGCGTTCTCCGGGCTGATCGCGATGTCCGCGAGCGCGAGTGCCTTGCTAATTGTACCTGCGTCCAGAAGGTCCAAATAGAATTGTCGCCCGGCCGCATCTGAGGGACGGTCGAGCACATTTAGATAGATCTGCTCCAGGAATTCACCGTTTGTCATGTTCTCGACATCGCCGAAGGTCTGCGTGAACTCCGGGCTGGTCATCAAGTTCTCCGCCAAAAACACGTCGCTGAGCGCATCGCGTTCTGTCACGTCGATGTAGAAGTTGAGGCCCGGCAGATCGATATTGCCGTCGCGATTCAGGGCCGCCTCATAGAGCAATGCGACACGTTCGGCGACGAGAAAGTCCTCTGGCGCGCCAAGGCCGTCAAGGGCCGAACCGTCCTCAAGGGTTACGTCACCGTCGGCAAAGCGGAGGGTCTCAAATCCAAAAAGCTTGTCGCGTGTCCCATCCGCCGCTGTCACCACCGCGTAGTCGGATCCGCCAGTAAAGGTGTAAAGCGACTGAGGGCCTGCGAAAACGGCGACATCGCCGTTTGGCGCGTTATCCGTTGCGCTGCCCGCGATCAAGACGTCATCGCCGGGACCGCCCGTGATCTCATCGCTGCCCGCACCGCCAAAGATAATGTCGTTGCCTGACAGACCGTCGATGATATCGCGCGCTGCGGTCCCTGTGAGCGTCTCACCCGCAGCGGTGCCGGTGATCTCGTTCTCAGCCGCGGGCAATTGGCTGCGCAGCAGTGGGGAGCTTGCAGACGCCAATTGATAAACCAGCAGGCTCTCTAGGCCCGCGTTTCCATCAACCACTTGATCGGGATCGGCCAAGCGCTGCGCAAGTTCAAGGGCTTGGGCTTCGCTCGCAATCAGCGCGTCAACTCGGCCATTGATGAATTCTGATACGGCGCCGGCGTCGGAGAGGGTGCGCAGGCTCGATGTTTCCTCGCCCATCTGCCAGGTGCGACCCTGGAACTGCAGCACCGAGACAAGTGTATCGTCATCGTCTCGTCCGATGGTGGTCAAATCGCTGAGAACGCCAAAGACGAACCCGTTTGGGTTGCTCCCAGCGGAGAGGGTGGAACTGCTCAATTGCACCGGTTGGCCAAGCGTAAAAATGTAGAGCACGCCGATGTCTCCGCTCTCAAAAGTGCCGCGCGGGGGATCCCCGCTTTAAGGTGGCGTTAACCTAAAGCATCATTTTGACGATTTGAGGGCAGGCGCAACAGAGGCCCCGAAAACAGAAAATTGTCTCAGATTCCGGTTCAAACGTTGTAAAAGCGCGCGGCAGTATTCGCAAAAACTGCATCAAGGGCGTTGGCCCCGACTTCTGATGCCACAAAGTCAACAAGATCCGGGTAGGCCAGATGCAGGCTGTCGACGGGGAAGTTGCTGCCGAACATGCACCGCTCAGGTCCAAACCAGGTCAATATGTCTTGGGTGACCTGCCTTGCACCATCAGAGAGATCACCCTGGAAAAACATCGCGTAACCCGAAAGCTTCACGTGTACCTGCGCGATCTGGGCAAGGGCCTGCATCCCATCGGCCCACAGGGCGCGGCCCGCGGCCGTCTGATCGTAGGGCGAGCCCAGGTGATCGATCACCACGGGCACATGAGGGCAGGCGGCGATGAGGTCGGCCGCCTGCAGCATCTGTTCGGGATAAAGCTGCAGATCAAACCGCATGTCTTGCGCGGCAAGCGCTGCAAACTGCGCGCGCCAGGTTGGATTGTCGAGCAAATTGGTCGCGGCAAAGCTGATCTCAGGACGATCGGGCAGGTGCGACAGGATCTGGCGGATGCCGCGCAGATTGCGATGCGCCTTGTGCTGCTGGACAGTTTCGGCGGCCGCATCGGTTTTGAGATCCGCAAAACCAACAATCATGATTGGCTGCGCGCTTTCATCACTGATCTTTTGGATAAAAGCGCTTTCCGCAACGGGGTCGGGCAGGCGCGGGTCGGCCTGCACGTGCACCGACGCTATGATCTCATGCGGGTTGGCATTCTCCAAAAACTCGGGCAGCAGGTAGTCACGCTGGATCGGGGTTGGATCGCCAAAAGGTTTCATCGCCCCGATGTCTTTGAGCCAGACGTAGCCGACATCAAGCGCAGGCGTCTGCGGGGCCCAGAGGTGGTGGTGCGCGTCAATGATCTTCATCTCTCTCTCCAGTCCCTAAGCGCTTGCGCGAGGCGTGACAGCCCTTTGTCGAGATGTACAGCCGCCCCGCCCCCCACGCCGAGCCGGATGTGCTGTGGCTCGCCGTAGGCGCTGCCGGGCAGCACAAACGTGCGATAGGGCGCGCCCAGAAGCCTTTCGGCGAGGGCGTCGCTGTCAATGCCAGGAGGCAGGCGGCCCAGCCCGATGAGCCCTGCACGGGGCGATACCCAGGTGAGTTCCTCTTGCGCGGCGACCCAGTCGTTCATCGCCGCGAGGTTCGCCACCCCCTCTTCGCGCGCTTTGGCGAGAGCGGCCGCATAGCGGTCCGGGCGCAGGGCAATTTCCGCGATGACTTCGCCCAGAATGTTCATGATTTCGGAGCTGTTTTCGCGCCGCACCACCGCATCCATGATCAGGCCGGAGTCGGAGGAGATGAGCCAGCCGGTCCGCAGCCCTTGCAGGCCGAGCGCTTTGCTGACCGAGCCGGTTGAGATCCCGCGCGGGTAGAGCCCTGCAATCGAGGGCGCGCGTGGGCTGGTCCATTCTAGCCCGGCATAGACCTCATCGATCAAAAGCCAAGCACCGACGCGGTCGGCGATCCCCGCGATTTCTCTCAGCGCAGCCGCATCCATCAAATCACCGGTTGGGTTATTGGGGTTGCTGAGAAAGATCAGTTTGGTCGCGGACGTAACGGCCCTGCGCAGCGCATCGAGGGGCAGAGCCCAATTGTCCTCCTCGCGCCGGGACACCCGTTTGATGCGCGTGCCAATCGCCCGGGCCAGCACTTCTGCCTGGGGCCAACCGGGTGTCTCGATCACGATCTCGTCCCCGGCGGATAGGAGTTGCGTGAGCGCGAGGTAATTCGCCTCTGCCGCGCCTGCGGTGATCAAGACATCTTCGAGTTTCGCGCGCCCCGACAACCCTGCCTGGCGCAACACATGCCTGCGCAGATCGGGCAGCCCGCGGAAATCGACCCCATTCCAATCCAGCGACAGGTTGGGATCAAGTTCGTCGATAAATGCGCCCAGCGTCGGTGAGGCCGACAGGGAAAACCCGACAATCGCCTCGGGTGCCGCCGCAGCACTCTCTAAAAGGGATTGAAAAAGCTTGTGGATCTTGACTTTCATCAGCGGTCTTTTCCCATGGGCGCATGAAACCTCGCTTCCGCCTGAAGGGCAAACCGAAACGTCTGACCGTGCTGGATTATGGTCTGTTCGAGGTCCACGCTGGCCCGCGCACCATTGGCATCTGCGGCTATGTCATTGAGACGGACGCGGGAGAAGTCATTTTGATAGATACGGGCTTTCCAGAGAAATACGCGCAAGATGCCGATGCTGCGACGGTTGAAGACGCGCTCGAGACCTTCGGGCGCGTGCTGAGGTTGACGTCGGATAACTTGCCGAGGGCGCAACTGGCAAAATGCGGACTTCAGCCCGAGGCGGTCACGCTGATGATCCAAAGTCACACGCACATCGACCACCTTGGGGGGCTGTCCGATTATCGACAGGCTCCCATGCTGATCGCGGCAGCGGAGCGCGCGCTTGACCGCCCCCTTTACTGGTCGGGCAAACAGCCTCTGGCCTGGCCGGATCGCTCTTACGTGCTTGTGGAAAGTGATACGGTGCTTGGGTCTGGCTTTGAGGTGCTGCTCTGTCCCGGCCATGCGCCCGGCCAATTGGCTTTTGTCGTGGATTTGCCGGATACCGGTTGTGTGGTGCTCACGTCAGATGCGATCAGTCGGCCCGCAGAGAAAGAGGAAGGCTCTGAGGACGCATGGGATCCAGATCAGGCCGCGCATCACGCCGAGCGGTTGATGGCGCTGGCCCGCGACCGCGGTGCGTTCGTGATTTACGGGCATTGTCCAGCGCAGTGGCAGCAGCTGAAAAAGGCCCCGCAATCCTACACCTGACTGAGAGCGGTTCTGATTGAACCGGCACCATCCCGCATCATGCAGCGCGCCCGCGATCTCCGGCCGAAGGCAGGTTGCCAAGCGCGGGCTTGTCGAAAACGGCTCTAGCGGACATCGCGCCCTTGGTTGAGGATGATGATGTTCCCGCTGGAGATATCACCGGCAGGCGACAGCAGGAAGCCAACCCAAGCCGCGACCTCTGCAGGCTGCATCGCGCGGCCGTGGGGCATCTGCGCTATTGCCTTGGCCAGCACATCTTCTGTCAGCACCTCAAAGAGCGGCGTTTCGGTCATCGCTGGCGCGATGGAATTGACGGCGATCTTTTCGCGGGCGTAGCGCCGGGCGAGATCTTTGGTCAGCGTGTCGAGTGCGGCCTTTGAGGCGCGATAGTGCGGCGGGTCGAAAACATCGAAGTTGTAGGCCCCATTGGAGGAAATGTTCACGATCTTGCGCACGCCGTCTTTGTCACGCATTCCCTGCACCGCCGCCTGACAACAGTGAAAAGCCGCGGAAAAGTTGAGCGCCATTTGCTGATCGAGTTCTGCCGTTGGGATGTCAGGGAAATCTGACATAAAGCAAGTGCCCGCGTTGTTGACCAATGCGTCGAGCCCACCTTGATCGGCAATCACCGTCTCAAACGCCGCGGCAATGGCGCCTGCATCCAGCAGATCCAAGGGCACACCCGTAAAGCCCGGCTGCGCCATTTCTGCCAAGCCGGTCGCGGCAATGTCGAACCCGATGACCGTCCAGTCCGCATCGATCAGCGTCGTGACAATCGCACGTCCGAGCCCGCCTGCGGCGCCTGTGACCACTGCAACCTTTGTCATCCGGCCTCCTTCAAGTGTTGATTGCTCCGGCGCAGACCCTATGCGCGAAGGGTGGGGTGGTGAAGACGTCTTGGCGACGCTCGCCATCTTTCCCCGATGCGCGCCGGTTTGCCCTAGGACGGCGTTCCAATCGCCTGTAAGTCTGCGGCATGTGCTTCTTTGATGGCCGCAAAGTAAGATGACCACTGCCGCTTTGATCGTCGCGGCGGGGCGCGGCACGCGTTTTGGCGGTGATCTGCCCAAACAATACGTGCCCGTAGGGGGCATATGCGCCTTTCGCCGATCGGTAGAGACCTTTTTGGCCCATCCGCAGGTCGGCAGGGTGCAACCGGTCATCCACCGTGACGATGCTTCTCTTTTTTCCGCCGCGGTGGAAGGTCTCTCAGAAGCCCGTTTGGCCCCGCCAGTCACGGGCGGCGCCACGCGCGCCGCCTCCGTGCGACGCGGTCTTGACGCTCTGCGCGCCAACGCGCCCGACACTGTGCTGGTGCATGACGCGGCACGGCCCTTTGTGAGCATAGAGATCATCACGGATGTCATCGACGCTCTGGAGCAGGCGGAAGGCGCTTTCGCTGCGTTGCCCATTGTTGATGCGCTCTGGCGGGTCAAAGACGGACAAGCGCTGGATCCCGTCCCGCGTGACGGGCTTTGGCGGGCGCAGACACCGCAAGGATTTCACTTCGAGGCGCTTTTGGCAGCGCATCAGATCGCAAGTGCCGATGCCGCTGACGACGTGGAGATTGCCCGCGCCGCTGGTTTGCGTGTTCATGTGGTGCGCGGGGCGGGGGAGAACTTCAAAATCACCACCCCGGACGATCTAGCGCGCGCCGAACGCACAGCGCAGCGCCTGGCGCGCAAGCTTTAGGGCGCACACCACGTCCCGCGCCAACCGTCCGAGCGCGTGTAAAGCGCACGACGGTGTGTCGGACCCAAGTGCACCAAGTCAATGTCGGTGAGCGCGCAGCGCACCACGGCAAAGCGCGTGCGCTCAGGCGATTTGCTATAGGCAAAGGCATCTGGGATGGGGGTGCCCGGCACCGGTTCGGTCCCATAAGAGATGCGCGAGCCTGGCGGCACCCGGTCCCACGCCGCCTCGACCTGGGTCCCTGTGAGGATCTCAACCTGCGCCGTCATGCGTATTTGAAGATTGGCTTTGGGCAACCAGACGAGCAAAGCCGCCCGCGGATTGTGGTCCAGATCGCGCACCTTGGTGCTTTTGAGATCTGTGTGCACCTCGATCATTGCGTCCCCGCGATGGGCCGCACGCATGACGACCGTGCGCGCCTGAGGCGTGCCATCTGGCGCGGTTGTGGCAAAGACAGGCGTGCGCGCTGGCGATTTAGCATCGGCGACCCCGCGGCCCAAGTGCTGCCAGGCCTCGGCGTGAAAAGCGGCGAGGTCGTGTGGGTCACTCATACCCCGTCATCTCCAAATACCCACGGCCGCTGTGACTGCCGGAAATCGTGACCGGCCCCTCCCAATAGGGAATCGTGAGGTCCATCCAGGCCATCGGGTTCATCGCTTCTACGGTGACGTCGACGCCGCGATCAGGCAGCATCACCCGCCATGTCGTGGGCACAGAGCGCCCTGCCATTTCGGTCTCTGACAGAGGTTCAGCTTGAAACGCGCCGTCCGGGTAGGCGCGCGTCTGACCGTCCTGCGTGATCCAGGTAGAGGCAGAGTATTGCCCCCCGCCCCGCTCCCGCAACTGAAAACCCATGAGCTTTGCCCCGTCCTCAAAAGAGAGCGAGAACCAGTCCCAGCCGCTTTGGTTCTCGGAGAGGGGTTGAGAAGACCATTCCCGGTCAAGCCACGCTGTGCCCACAACGGGGATATCACCCTCGGGCAAGCGCAATGTGCCGGTGACCTCATAAAATGGTTGGGAATAGTAGTAGCTCGCCTGTCCTTCAGACGACTTCACCGAAAAGCCGTCCTCACCTTGAAAAACCAACGGACCCGTCGCCGTCAGGGACATGTCATATCCAAAATCAGGCCCCGTGGCGGCCATCGCAAGCGTGTCAAAGTTCGGCCCTTTCAGATACCACTCATCTATCCAGGCGTGAAACGGATCGGCCGTCACGCCCGCCTGACCAATCCCACCCCGCGCAAAACGCTCTGTGACATAGTGCGCTTGTGGCGTTGTCACGGCGGCATGGCCGAACCAAACCTGCGGAGACTGCCAGCCCGCAGCCTCGCCCGGGGCAAGTGCGGAGCGGAAAAGCGTCCATTGAAGCCCGTAGTCTGTGCCATCGGCCCCTTCTAGATTTGCCGTCAGATACCACCATTCGATACGGTAATCGGGATGCGCGCCATGATCGGCGGGAAAGTCAAAACTGGGGTTGGGCGCCGGGGCGGCGAACCCCTCGGCGTCGGTGCCCAGACCGGAAAAACCCTGCGCCCCCGCACCATGTGGGAGGAGGGCAAGAAAGATGAGCGCTTTAACGTTCATGTGCAAAGACCTTCAAGAGTTGGGCAGGCGGTGTGCGCATCAATCGAAACGCGGGCCAAAGTGCCGCCAGGGCCGCCGCGCAGAGGGCCGCGGCGCCCAGCCCGGCATAATCTGCGGGGAAAAGGAACATCGGCAGTTGCCAACCAAAGGCTTCTACGTTCACCACGTTGAGCAGGATCCAGGCCAGCGCCAATCCGAGCGGCACCGCAGACAAAAACACCAAGCCCGCCAATGCGACCGCGCGCAGAAAGTCGAGCCATCCCAGCTGCCGCTGCGTGAGACCAAGCGCCCAGACCGGGGCCAATTGCGGCACTCGCTGATCCGCGAGGGTCAAAAGGCTCATCAGAATGGCAAAGCCAGCCACCAGAAGGGTGAGCACGTTCAGCGCAGCGGTCACGGTGAAGGTGCGCTCAAAAACCTCCAGAGAAAGCGCCTTGATCGCCGCTTGATTGACCATGGCACTCGCCGGGATGCCAAGCTTCTGCGTGAGGTCGGCGCGCGTTTGTGTGGGATCCGGTGTGCGCAGCCCAAAGCGCAGCGGCACGATGTCTGGATGCAGCTTTTGGAACAGCGGCTCGGCAATCACCACTTGCCCCTGAGGGTTGCCATAGTCTCCCACGACCGCGGCAATGGGCAGCGTCACCTCAGGCGTCACAGCGATCTCATCACCAACCCACAGCCCGCCGCGCCGGGCGAATTGCTCGTTCACAACCGCACCTGCGCCTGCGGCGACGTCATCCCAGGGGCGCGTGCTTGCGTCTAGAAACGCCCAGTTGTCGCGGTAGGTCCTGCCGACGCGCACGCCGTAAAGCTGCACCGGTTGACCTTCGATGGTCGCTGGCGTGCGGTTGAGGGGAAGCGCCTCGATCCCCTGCGTTTGCAGATAATCGTCCAGCGCCGCGCTTTCCTGGGCGTTCTCAACTTGGACAAAGAGCTCAGGTGCCAGTCGCTGATCGAGAAACCCGATGAAGGTGAGCCGAAAGCTGGAGACCATGGTGGACACGCCAATGTTGGCCGCAACGGCCAAAAGAAGCGCCATCAGGGCGAGGCTCAGGCCAGGGATCTGTTGGCGCGTATCTGCCCAGAACCACTCCGCCAAAGGTGTCTTCGCCCGACCCTCCAGCGCGCTCAGCGCCCAGACGCAGATCGGCCCGAGTGTCAGGGCCGCGCCGATCAGAAGGCAGCCGAGTAGGATAAAACCAGCGGTCAATCCCGCGCCGAAGATCAGCAGGACAGCCGCCCCCAGCAACAAGGCCCCTGCGCCGATCAATTGCCATCTGATCGCGGCGGTAGAGACAATGGTCCAAGCCCGGGGCCGCACGCTGGCCAAAAGCGGCATGCGCGCGATCCGCCAGATGCGTGCGCCAAGGGCGACCGCGGTGCCCAGCATCGCAATCAAGAGGCCGGAAAGCCACCATTCCGCCCGCACTTGCAGCGCGCCCGAGACCTCAGCGCCGTAAAGCCCGCGCAGCGTCGCGGCCACATCAGGCAGCAGCAGCGCCGCGATCAGGTAGCCCAGCACGATTCCCAAGACAGCACCCAAAAGCGCGAGGCTCAACATTTCAAGCGTGATCAGGCCAATGATCCGCCGCAGCGGTACACCCATGGCACGCAGGGTCCGGATCATCCCGCGCCGCTGTTCGAAAGCGAGGCCAATTGTGCTGTGCACAATGAAAAGACCCACCGCAAAGCTCAGCAGACCAAAGGCTGTAAGATTGAGGTGAAAGCTGTCGGTCAGCTGCGCGATATCTGCTGTCTGATTGGTCTCTTGCAGTCGCAGATCCGGAGCAAGCGCCTCGAGAGCAGGTTGGCCCAGGGGCTGCATTGGCAGCAGCGTGAGGCGGCTCAGGTCATTGCGGTTGAGCAACCGTTGCACGGTGCCGACGTCTCCAATGGCCAGGCTTGGTGCAATGGTCGGCTCTACCGTGACAGCAATCTCATTTGGCAGGATCGCCGCCGTTGCTTGCGTTGCAAAAAGCTGTGGCTCCGCGGAGAAGGCCATCACCGGCGTGTCTTGCGCCGCCCGCAGCGCGCCAAAGCCGCCGGGAGCGGTGAGAGGATCGATGCCGACAACCCGCACGCCCTGAATTTGCCCCTCGATCACGGGAGAGACGAGCCACCCCGCGCGCCGCAGCGCCACATAGGTCTCCTGCGCGATGCGCTCTCCCTGGCGCGGCACAAGCTGATCGAATTGCCCTTCGCCCAGGGTGGAGGCTGCAGCGTCATAGCTGGCGCGGGCCTCTGCATTGATCGCCTGCACACCGGACCACAGCGCAGTGGCCAAAGCCAGGCCTGCGAGAAAGGCAAAAAGCTGCACCGGATTGCGCCGCCAATGCGAGAGGAGTGCAGCCAGGCAGGCGCGCGTCATTGCAAGATCCCCCGTTGCAAGTGGCGTGTCTCATCCATGCGCGCGGCCACTTGTGGTGAGTGGGTCACCACCAACATTGCCGCCCCCGTCTGCGCAACCAAGTGCAGCATTTGTGCAAGCACATCGCTCGCCGTGGCCTCATCAAGGTTGCCCGTTGGCTCGTCTGCCAACAGCAGCGCTGGCCGCACCGCGAGAGCGCGGGCGATGGCGACGCGTTGCTGCTGTCCCCCTGAAAGCGCCTCAGGGTATTTGTGCACCTGTTCCGCCAGACCAAGCGCTTGGGTAAGTTCGGTCTGAAACGCAGCGTCATGTCGGCCCGCGACCCGCGCCTGAAAGGCGATGTTCGCCGCCACATTCAACGACGGGATCAGATTGAACTGCTGAAACACCAGTGCCACGTCCTGCCGGCGCAACGCAGCACGGCCCGCATCATCCATGCGGGCGAGGTTTTGACCCTTCAGCATGACGCTGCCGCTATCGGGTTCTTCCAATCCCCCGATGATGTGCAAGAGCGTGCTTTTGCCGCTGCCAGACTCTCCGGTGAGCGCAAGGGTCTTGCCAGCCCCAAGATCAAAGCTCACGCCCTGCAACACAGGTATGCGGCGTTCGCCCTCGGCGAATGACTTTGTCACCTGATCGACCTGTAAAACCATTGCTGCTCCTGTCTGCGCGTTAGCTAAGGCGAGACGGGCGAAGAAACAGGCTGTGCGACGAAAAGGCGAGGCCGGGGGCGCAAAAAGAAGCGGGCGCATTTGAAGTGCGCCCGCAGTTGTCAAGGGAGACTGATTTGGGTGATCCCCAGACGCCATTAGCCCATGGCGAAAGGATCCTCTAAGACACCTACCAACGGCATTAAGAACTCACCTGTTTCCGCATCAAGTGCGGCCTGCCCAAAGCCGTCGATGGCGGAGACCGCACTCGCAATACTTTCTTGCGAGCCGTTAAAGAGCGCCATCGCTTGCGTGGCGTTCGCCACATCGGAGAGGCCATTGATCACCGCGTAATAGGCACCGATGTCGGTCTTATTCTCCAGGTACTGCTGGTCCGCCAACTGCTGATCGATAAAGGCCTGATCCGCGTCCTGACCGGGATCAGCGCGCGCGCCTTTGAGAACTTCGAGGATGAACTGATCGCGTCCGACGCCGCTAGATGCATCGTTGAGCACGCCCAACCAGAAGTCAAAGCCCGCCTGGTCCCCCTCTCGCCCGAGCACGTTGTTGTAGACCGCTGAAAGAAAAGCTTCGTTGTTCAGGTCTTCGGGATAAAGTGCGCGGGTTTCGTCCTGATCGATGAAGAGCGCGGCAATCTCTGGCAGTGTTGTCCCGGTGGCAAAGGCGGTGCCCCAAAAGTTCAATCCAACGGCATCCGGTGCGCGGTTGAAATAGGCGATGTAGAGCTCGATAAAGCTCTCAAAGTCCGCCTCAGTGAGGCTTGCCGCACCGGCGAAGGTATTGAGATCGAAGGGCATGCCGAGCACATCCGTGTCGAAATCGAGAAACTCGATCCCGCTCAGCGTATCCGTGCCGTTCTGATCCGCCCGGCGGTCGGTCAACGTGGCCCCCGTTGCCGAGAGGGCCAGGGTATAGCTTGTCTGCGCGCCTGAGTAGAACGCGGTATCGATCCCGTCGCCCCCATTGAGCGCATCATTCCCGCCGCCCCCGGTCACGCGGTCATTGCCCGCCTCACCGTTGAGCGTATCGTCCCCCGCCTGCCCGTCGAGCGCATCAGAGAGCGCTGTACCGGCCAGCGTTTCCCCTCCATCGGTGCCGGTCTGGCTGTTGTCCGTGCCAAAGTCTACCAAAATAGAAGAGCCGTTACTGGTGAAGGTGATCCCGGTCATTGGCCCGGACACCGTAGTCACGTCTTCGACTGCGTTACCGTCAAACTCGACAAAGTTAAGGTTAAAGCCATCGCCTATCGTGACGCTTTCTGCACTGATCACATCCAAAGTGAGGCCCCGGAGTGCAGCGATGTCCGGCGCGACGATATTCATGGTGCCATTCAGTACGGCATCGCCCGTCACCACGTAGGTGTCATGCGCAATTCCGCGCGCCCCATCGGTTGAGACATCGACAACAAAGCTGCCCGTCCCATTTAGCGTGAGATTCCCGTCAATCATCGCAGTCTCGACACCTGACGAACTGCGTAGGATCCCATCTTGCTCAAGGTTTGCTTCAAGCATTCCCCCGCTAGTGATATCGAGCACGCCATTGTTGAGTATGTCGGTTCCGCGCAGCACGCCGCCATTGCTAATGGTTGCCACGCCAACGCCCTGACCGCCGTCCCTTTCAAGGGCAATCGCCCCGCGTGCGCCAAAATCAAAGAGGCTGCCTGCGCCATCGACGTTGAGCCGTCCTGTTGCACCTACTTCCCGGGCGAGCGAAAAATTACCGTTTGGATCATTTGTAATGACACCGCCGGCGAGAATATTGATGGTTCCATCGGATCCATTGTCCCGGCCGGCGCGGATAAAGCCATTCTCGCCATTGGTTCCTGGAGTGATGGCGCTGCCATCGATTGTGATTGTGGATCCAGCACCGCTTACCGTCAAAACGCCTTCGCCGCCATCGTTGCGCCCGATTTGAAATCCGGGGAAGGTGCTGGTGTCCCCCGCGCCGATGATGTTGACGTCAGCCCCGTCGCGCACCGTGAAGGTTCCACTTGTGTCACGGCCCACGGTCAGGAAAGCACCAAACTCAGGCGTTACTTGTTCACCGGAAAGCGTAAGTGACGTGCCTTCGCCTTCAAACACAGTATCTCCAACACCCGCGCCGCCGCTGAGGAAAAAGAGCGCCTCGACGGTTGCGCCATCTGAGGCCGTGAACGTAGAGTCCCCGCCATTGCGGCCGACATCAATGTTGCCTTTATCTAGCGAGAGCTTTGTGCCAGCTCCGGTGATAATGGCTGAGGCCTCTCCTCCCGTGCGGTCTCCCGCGCCAGACAAATTGATGCCGCCGCCGAATTCCTCGCCCGCCAAGAGCTGGAATTCTGCACCGTCGCGAAGCACGAAGCTCCCCGCGCCGCCCTCGTCCGCGATGCGCATGAAGCCGTTGGGCCCGGTGCCGCCTTCGGCACCAACGGTCACGGTTGTGCCTGCGCCCTCCACAATCAGCGTGCCGGTCGCAGTTGCCCCCTCGACGGCATTGGCGTCACCCACGCCGACGAACTCGCGCACCGTCACGTCAGCCCCGTTGCTGATGGTCATCGTGCCTTGCGCGTCTAGGTTCTCCGGCGTGCTGCCATCGCGCACGAAGCCGATGTTGAGAGAGCCTTCTTCGCCGTCGACCATGCTCAAGCTGGTGCCTTCGCCCGTCACCAAGGCTTCGGCCATGCTGTTGCGCCCGACGTCGAATGAGCGTGTCTCCACCGTGGCCTGATCGGAGATCGTGAAGGAGGCGGTCCCGCCATTACGACCGACGGAGATGTTCCCCTCTTCCACAAAAAGCAGGGTGCCTGCCCCAGTGACAAGCGCCGTGGCATCCCCGCCGTCTTGCGTGCTGCCACCTGAGAGTTGCAGCCCGCCGCCGAACTGGTTGCCCGCAAGCAGGTTGAATTCCGCCCCGTCGCGCAGAATAAACGTCCCGGTGCCGCCCTCTGCTGCGACGCGCATAAAGCCATCGCTAACGGTGCGGTTGGGATCGCCAACCGTCATACTGGTGCCCGCGCCTTCAACGATGAGTGTGCCATTTGCAGTGGCCCCACTAACGTTGTTCGCATCACCAAGACCGACAAACTGGTGAATGCTCACATCTGACCCGTCCCGAACGATTACCAGACCATCGGCGTTGCGATTGGGGGTGGTATCTTCCAAACCGCCTTCCGCTGGGTCGACACGTCCGACATTCATCGAACCCCGGTCACCACCGGCGGATTGCTGCACCCGAACACTCGTGCCCGAACCTTCAATAACGAGCGTGCCATCCACGCTGCCGCCACTTGGGGTCACAGATCCATCATCGTTGGTAAATGGCCCCCAATTTACGCCGATATCAATCGATCCGCGTCGGTCAGCCTCAAAATGGTCAACTGTCACCTGCGCGCCGTCGCTGACGAAGTAGGTGGCCAATGTCGAAAGCCCGTCAAAGGTCGCTAGACGAATGCTGGAGTTGTCTCCCGCCCGGCCCGTGATGGCCAAGCTCGCGTCAGGGCCTGAGATGGCATAGACCGCACCCTCGCTGCGAAAGGTGCCAAAATCATCCGCGACCGTCAGATCTGCGTTGCGCACCACAAGGCTCGCGTCGGGGCCCGTGCCGCCGTTGAAGTCATTGGTAACGGTGATTGCCGATTCGCCCTGGGGGGTGTCATCCTGGTTGCCGGTATCGGTCTGAAATGAGACGTTGTTGAAGAAAATCCCATCCGCGCTGCTAGGGCCTGGATTGGTCGGCAGACCAAAGTCAATGTCTCCTCCGGATGCCAGAATATCGATTTGTTCTTGTGTTAAAGCCATTTTGCCCCCTTGTGAGCTCTGTTCAATTTCACGACCCCTCCGCGCTTTGGCGAAGGGAGTACACGCTAAAAACGGAAGTCGAAAACAGGCTGCGCGCATGACAAAAGCCGCGCAGAATAGTCCACCCCCATGCGCCGCCGATTTCTCTGCCGACGGTCTCGGGGAGCTTATCGCTGGGAAATTAGGGTGTCATACCCCGGATGGTCTATCTTAAGGCTACGCCGCGCTTGAGCGCAGGAAGTCGGTGCCGAAACTCATCATGAGCCGAACAAGCTGGGTTCTGGTCATGCATTGGGTTTTCGAAAGAATTGATTTCACCTGCACATTCACGGTCGCGACCGAGCGCTCACGCTCTTCGGCAATTTGCCCGTTGGTCAGTCCCTTGGCGATCTGATCTAGCAAATCGAATTCAGTATCTGTGAGCATATAGGCGCGCTTCATCGGTGTTGTATTGCACCGGGTCGGTAGACTTGTATCCGTGCTGTAAAGCAGCGTGCCATTGAATGCCTTTGATCCAATCTCTGCCGAACGGTGCAAGGGTGCCACGTCGAGACACAAAAAGCCGTCGTTATTGGTGGCAATGGCCTCTTTGCGCGGGCGTGCACCGAAATGGCCGTGGTTGCGGGCATGCGCCGTGAGCGATGCCAGCCTCGCCTGATCCTGCGCTCCTGACATCGCCAGCTTCCCCGATGCATTTACAAAAAACGCATTGTATGTTTCCCGCTGGCGGCGAAACTCCGCGTTTTCTTGCACGACGTAGCCCCGATGGTCGAGGATGCACAAGCCGATCAAGAGGCGGTCCATCGCGGCAATCAGGCTCTGATGTTCCTTTCTGATCCGGCGCGCCGGTATCCCCAAATCGAGCGCTTTCGCGATATGCGGTAAAAGCACGGACAAATGTGCCCGCTCTGCCGCCTGCAAGGGCCCCCGATCCGCGCCAAGCTGCACTGAAAAGCGTGAGATTTGGGTATTGTCCTTGTTCAGAAGGCCTGCGGCGCGGTGCATGATCCCAAACTTCAGCAGTTTCTCCACATTCGGCAGCTTTTTGAGCGCCTCGACCGAGGGGGCAAGGACGCTGTCATCGATAAGATCGATCGCGTCCTGCTCGAGCGAATGGCGTTCAAAAATGTCCTGATCGCGGGTTTCATCCGCGCCGCATCGGGCAATGTAGCCGTTCAAAATCTCCATGTCGTGGTCGCTTGACGCCGCGGTGGTGGTCAACTGTCTTGGGGTGCCTGTCCATTCAAAAACGATGCAGCCAAAAGCATCTATATCGCGCGAGATATCGCTCAACACGTCCGGCCAAAGGGATTGGTCCGCAATCGTGTCATAGATCCGCAAAATCATATCTTGGACAGCATCGCTCAATGCATGTCTCCGAAATCAGTTATTTCAACGTGAAAAGTGTAGGTCGATCGCGAAGGAAGCGGAAGCGAATTCTATTGGCATTGCACGGGTTTCCCTGGCAATTAAATGTCCTGCAATGCCTTGCGAAAATCCTGATTTTCGCTTGCATATCGGCTTTCGGCAATTTGCCAACGTCCCTGCACGTATTTGAGCAAACCATGCGCTACTGTTTCGTCGCCCAGAACATGACCGCGCATCAGGTGTTGCGAGACAAATGTGGCCTGAACAACGTCAGGATCGAGGAACTTTGCCTCAATCACGCGCCGGCGCAGTGCCACGACGCCCAAGCTTTCAAAGTGGGTGCACATCGACCGAAAAACTGACCTCAGCTGTTCCTGCGTCTCGATACATTTATCGCCTTCAAAAGTCCCAACGGTCTGGGGAAGATGAAACCACAGCGCAAAATTCTCAAAATCGCGATCGAGGTACGCTTTTTCGGTCACGTCCAACATGAATTGCGCAATCTCAAATGGATCGCGCTTGGGCGTTAATGTGTGCGTCTTGACCGGGCAAACTTCGTTCATCGACTGATCCTGCGCATGGGTTGGGAACAGGGTGCTTTGAGACTGTCATCGAAGTAAATGCTGGCACCAAAAGCAAAGCTTTTTGATGCCAGAGGGTGCGACAGTTTATGCGCGCCGTGCCCGTTCGTTAGGCAAGAAAGCCCCATTCCCCCGGCAAGAGCTCAACCAAGTTGTCGACGATATCGGCAGAGCCAAAGGCGTTCTCCGGACTCGTCGCAATATCGGCGAGCGCAGCCGCGCGAGAGATGACACCGTCATTCATGAGATCGAGGTAGAAGTCCAAGCCCGCCTCGTCGGCTGGTCGGTCGAGCACGTTCTGATAGATCTGGCCTAAGAACTCGCCGTTGGTCAGGCTGTCAACGTCGCCAAACTTGCTCGTGAACTCAGGGCTTTGCATCATGTCTGCGGCCAAGAACGCATCTGTGAGATCGCCCTCTGCGGTCACGTCGATGTAGAAGTTCAGACCAGGCAAATCGATCTCGCCATTTCTGTCGAGGGCCGCTTCGAAAAGCAAGGTGACCCGCGCTGCGATGGCAAAGTCAGGCGCGTCAGGTCCTGGCAAAATAGGATCGACAGGACTGGGGAGCACTGGGGCAATGGGACCGGGCAGCACCGGATCTACCGGCGAGGGCAGCGAGGGCACCTCGCCTGGCACCTCTGGCAGCGCGATGTCCCCATCATCGAAGCGCAAGAACTCAATGTTGTATAGCTCATCACGGTCTCCTCCGGGCCCGGTGACGACGGCAAAATCGACGCCACCCTCAATGGTGTAGTCAGAGGCAAGCCCCTCAAAGCGCGCCACATCAATGAAGGATGCGCCCCCTTCTTCGTCGCCATAGATCTTGTCATCGCCTGCACCACCACGCAGAAAATCTGCGCCGTCGCCGCCGACAAGAATGTCATCGCCGGACCCACCGTTGAGTGCGTCCGACCCGCCCAGACCGTTGAGCACGTCATCCCCGCCCAAGCCGCTGATGTAATCTGCAAGCGCCGTGCCGGTGTCAATGTCCATGCCGGATCCACCGATCAGCTCATGCAAACCGTCCACCACGCTCGAGGAAGGCGCCAGGCCCTCTGCCATCTCCTGTGCCACACGGGCGTAGGACCCGATATCCATGTTGCTGCGTTCTTGATTGATCAAGCTGGTCTTTGCGCGCGCCTCGGCGGTGCTGATCCGGGCAAAGAATTCCGAATCTGTCTCAGGCCGAGGCCCGCCGGTGTTGGGGATCGGGATTTTCGTCCCGAAAAAGGGATCCGGGAAATAGAGCGGGGGTTCAATGATGACGTCCCGGTCAAGCTCAACCGTTTGGCGCAGGCCACTCAAGGGACTGGTGACCTGCACCGTGACGTTGAGCCCAAGAAAGCCAAAGTCACGCGCGCCAATGTTGACCTGATCAGCGATGGCACCCGGCATGTTGGAATAAATGTCATTTTCACCGCCGCCTGGCACATACATCAGTTCAATCGCTTCGCGGATTGTCTCTTGCAGCCCTGCTGAGCCCAGTGGACCATCCTGCACCGAGGCCGCCACTTCCTGGCGTACAGTAATGGCATAATGCAATGCACCAAAAGCATAGGCGAGGCTTTCGATGGGAGCACCGTCCATCGCGGATCTGGTTTGATCCATCACCGCGTTGAGCGCGCCTTCGGACTGAATGACGGCCTCCAGGGCGAGGCTCTCTCGGGTGCTGGCATTTTCCGAATTGCGGTACTGGGCCAGGAGGTTCAGCGCGGTTCCCGCCTGTCCCAGCGACTGCGCCATATTCTGTGCGATCACGACGTTGGGCAGATCGCCTAATTCGTCAATATCGGACCGCAATTGTGCCCACTCAATTTCGCGCTCTATCTCTTCGTAGTGCTCATTGATGTAGTTGATGACGTTCAGGCCAGCGGTGAAAGCACCTAATTTCTGGGAAGTAGACATTGTGTTCTCCAATCAGTGAAAAATTCAATCGATGTGGAGATTTTTAAGATCCTGGAGGTGCCCCCGATATGGGGGAAAGAACCCAATATGGGAGCGAAATCCAAGCGTGTTTGGGGGTTTGCCCTATCCCGCCAAGGTCGCAAGGAATGCGTGAAGGTCCTCACGCGTGACCGGTTTCCGGCAAAGCGGCAGACCTTCGGTCGCGCAGCGGTGCAGCAGCGTGGCCGACCGATTGGCGGAGATGATCTGGATCGGGATCGCCGGGTTCTTTTGTCTCAGCGTCTGGGCCAAGGCGATGCCATCGACACCGTCCCCCAGCTGATAGTCCAACAGCCAACCGTCGGGCAGGATGCCAAGCTCTTCGACCAGGGCCAACGCCTCTTGCGCGGAGGGAGCATGGATCACTTCGGATCCAAACATCTCAATCGCGGCCGTGATCGACTGCGCGACATGGGTGTCGTTCTCCACCAGGCCAACGATCCGCGCTTGCAGTGACGTTCTTGCCTGGGGTGCGCGCGGGCGGGCGTCGTCAGAAGGGGCGCTCTGGGTTTGACCCGCGTCAAGCGTGATCGAAAAGCGGCTGCCGCGCCCTGGTCGGGACCGCAGGCGCAGATCGTGGCCCAAAAGCTTACACGCGCGTTCGACAATTGCCAGCCCGAGGCCCAGCCCCTCACCAGAAGCCCCCTGACGCTGGAGTTGTTTGAACTCCTGGAAAATGAGCGCCTGATCGTCCTCTGAGATCCCCGGTCCTTGGTCGACGACATCTACCCGAACCCGCCCGCCACGGCGGCGCGCGCCAACGACAACCTTATCGCCCGTAGAATAGCGCAGCGCGTTTGCAATCAAATTTTGCAGGATGCGCCGTAGGTACATCGGATCGCTGACAACTGTCAGGCTGGTCGGCATGACGCTCAACGTGATGCCCTTTTCTTCCGCGATTGGCGCAAACTCTGATGCCAGTGCGCTCAACACGCTGTCAACGCGGATGCAGACCAGTTCAAAGTCTGCAAGCCCCAAGTCAAGCTTGGAGATATCCATCAGGGCATCGATCAGCGCCTCAGCGTTGCTGAGCGCTGATATCGCTTTGCGCGCGAGGGTTTTGCCCTGCTCATCGCCGCAATGCTCTTCGAGGCTCGCGGCATAGAGCTTGGCCGCTGAGAGCGGTTGCAGCAGATCATGGCTGGCAGCCGCTACGAAACGATCCTTTGACACATTTGCCAGGCGCGCGGTCTCCAGCGCCTCGCCGAGTGCAGTGGTGCGCTCTTCAACGCGCCGCTCCAACGTCTCATTCAAATCTCGGATCGCTTTGGCGGTATGGCGCTCTTGGGTGACATCGGTGAAGCTGATGACAAAACCGTTGTCCGGCATTTCTTGCGCAAAGATATCCAGGATTGCCCCATCCGTGCGCGTCACCTCAAAACGCAAAGGACGGCGATTCATCTGTGCTTGCGCCCAATTCTCAAGATCGGCCCGGCCAAAATCCTGCGAGAAGCTAAAGGTCGTATCGATCTTGTTGAGCAACACCGGTATCGACATGCCGCGCAGGCTTTCATCAAGGTGCTGATGCAAAAGCTGGTCCATCAACTGGTTCCAACCCACCAGACACCCCTGCCCGTCGAAGATGCAGACACCTTGATTGAGGTGATCCAATGTCCCCCGCAGCATCTGCGCCTGCTGCTCAATCAGCTTGCTGCGCGCCCGGTGCTCCATGCGCATGATCTGTGTGACATCGGTTTGCAGCACGACGGTGCCGCGTGCTTTTGTCCGGTGCTCGCTGACCTGCATCCAACGGTTTTCAGGCAAGCGAATGTTAAAGACGGCGCGGTCCTTGCGGTGCAACCGCATCCGCTTGCTCCGCCAGGCGCTCCGGCTCGTGTCATCCGCCGGTTCAGCCAAATGCGCGCTTTCGCTGATGCGGCGGACATATTCGGCAAACGAGGTGCCCTCGCAGAGCTTTGCCCGCACATCCGGCATCGACTTGCAAAAGCGGCTGTTGAACATCACCAACCGCTCATCCTCATCGAACATGGCGAAACCGTCGTCGATGGTCTCAATAGCGTGGGTGACGTTTTCGCGTGCCTCTTGCGCCTGCGAATTGGCAAGCGCGACGCGCGCGTTGGACTGATGCAAAAGATCGAGCGCGCGTTCCAGATCACCCGTGCGCTGGCGCACTTGCTCTTCCAGCAGGGCCGCGCGTTCAAACTGGCCATAGGCAAGCCCCGTTTGGTCGGGTGCCTGTTCCACCTTTCGCATGAGCGAACTCGCGATTCTCCGCAGCTTTGTGTTCTGCGCAGCAAGACTATCGCCCGGGTTCAGTAGGTCTTCTGTCAGATCAGTCATCGGTCATGAGTCATCAGGCCGGGCCAGGACGACCCCCGTCATTGTGTGGTTCACATGCAGCGGGCCAATCTGCTCGCCATAGGTTGAAAATCCAACCACCCGGTGGCGCATCAACACCTCGGACACGGCGCGGGTCGATTGCGTCTGCTCAGCCTCGATGCGCCTGAGTAGACAGTCGCAAGCAAAGATCTCTGCCGAGGCGTGCCGCCTCGTAAGTTTGTCTAACTCGCGTTCCAGATGCGTTGAAAGGTTCTCGGCACTCGCGATGGTCAGCACCATCCCCTCATCGATGGCGGCAAAGAAAACAAGCTCACCGTCTGCATTGACCCGCTGGATCGAACGGACGTGGTAGGTATCGCCAAGCTGTACGACCACGGGGAAAGCAGAGAACGTAAACTCATCAAGCTGCTCTGGATCGCAGTTAACGATGCGCGCATATTCGCGCGCGGCAGGTTCTGCGTTAATCTCTTTCACAATGCGCCGTTCGGGATCGGCGCTCGTGACAACCATTTTGCGGCTGGTGGGCGTCAGGTGGTTGAGCGAGAATACATGCGTGTCACAGTCAGTCGCAACAAAGGTCAGCAGCGCTAGGCTCTCGACTTTGACCCCGTTATGGCCGAGGTCAGTGGCCTCAAACCGAGTGCCATCGCCAGACGAGCCGCCAAAGAGCGGCCAGGTGCCCATCGCAGGTGCGACGGCTGCGGTGAGGATGTCTTCACGCAGCGACAGTCCGTCCGACAACAAAAACGCAAAGCCGTTGGGTTTGTCGGGGTTGGCCGCTTGCAGTCCGGCACGCGCTTGAACAAGCTGGTCGATCAGATGCTGTCCATCGTCTAGATCGCAGGCATTGATTGCCATTGTGTGCGTCGCAAAATGCTGCGACGGCAACGCCATGACCACCGCATTCTCGTCGTCGTAGCCAAAGCGGCTCAACTGACCGGCGGTTGTGCACCCGCTGATGTGCGCGGTAGGAAAAAGGTCCTTTGCCGCCTGCGAGATCCGTTCAAACGCACGCATTTGACTGGCAAAAACGAAAACATGCGCAGGCTTGATATCACCAAACCCGTTCGCAAGCACAGTCAGCACCTGCAACTCAGACTGCGGCACATGCACTGTCTTCATAATAGATGTCCCTTTAGCGCGGGCTGGCTGGGCACCGCGCGGGTCGTGGACCGTCATTTGTCTCTCTCCCTGAGGAGGAGCGTAGGCTAACTCTCGGGTTGAGACAAGATCGAAGAAAAGCGCACGTCTTGAGCGACCAAAACCGCCTGGGTGCGGCTCTGAACGCCCAGTTTGCGCATGATTGCCGTGATATGCGCCTTCACAGTTGTCTCTGCGATCGAGAGCTCAAAGGCGATTTGCTTGTTCAGCTTGCCTTCGCAGATCAATTGCAAGATTCGCGCCTGCTGCGCCGTGAGAAGGGATAGACGTTCCGCAGCATCCGGTCCTGTCTGATCCGTGTCAGACGCCTCCGCCTCGGCCTTGGGGAAGTAAGAGCGGCCCGCGCGTATCTCAGCGATAGCCTCTTCAAAGACCTGCCGGGCGCTGTGTTTCGGGACAAAGCCGCGCGCACCCGAAGCGGCAACTGTTGAAATGACTTTGGGATCGGCAAGCGATGACACGACGATGATCGGCGCATTCTGCGCCGCGCGGGTCATCTCAATCACGCCCTCAGCGCCGGATACATCCGGCAGGTTCAGATCCAGCGCGACAAGCATTGGTGCGCTGCCTGTATCGGCCAGCATGCTTTTGGCTTTGCCCAACGTATCGGCGGTTTTGACCATCACATCGGGCAGCATCGACCGGAAGGTGAGTTCCAGGGCATCGCAGAAGAGCGGGTGATCATCGATGATCAACAGCCAACCTTGCTTTTGATCGGCCTTTGCGGGACGTGTCATGCTGAGGATATCCGTTGTCATGAAAAGACAGTAACGCTTTGAAAAAGAGTGGCTACTGTCCATTGGTCGGACGCAGGTGGCGCAAAGAAAATGCGCGGAGAGTCGCTCCGCGCATTCTGTTTCTAAAGGCGGCTGTCCTTAGTCGGCAGAGGCCAACTGCTTAGGCAGTTTGAAGGTCCACAAAAGGCCACCCTGGTTGAGGTAGTTCACCTTCTTGGCGACCTCGCCCCCCCAGAGCGGCACCGCGCCGCCCCAGCCGGAGATGATGGTGACATACTGCTCACCGTCCTGCTCCCATGTGATGGGCTGACCCACGATGCCGGAGCCAGTTTGGAACGACCACAGCTTTTCACCTGTGTCGTCGTCGAGCGCGATGAACTCACCTTCGGGCGTGCCAAAGAAGACGAGGCCACCAGCGGTTGTCATCACACCGGACCACAGCGGCGCGTCGTTCTTAAACTCCCACTTCATCTCGCCTGTGTCGGGGTCGATGGCCTTGAGGCTGCCGATGTGGTCGTCATAGTTGGGCTTAATGGTAAAGCCCGCACCAAGGTAAGCTGCGCCCTTTTTGTAGGTGATCGGCTCATTCCAGATGTCCATGCCCCACTCATTGGCCGGTACATAGAAGTTGCCGGTGCGCTGGCTAAAGGCCATTGGCATCCAGTTCTTGCCACCCAGGAACGAAGGTGACGCAAAGATCACGGCACCTTTCTTGCCATCTGCCGCCTCGGCAGGGTCACCGGGACGGTTCTCTTCATTGAAGATCGGACGGCCGTTCTCATCAAGACCGGAGGCCCAGGAGATGTCCTTTACAAAAGGCACACCGCGCACGAACTTGCCGTCTTCGCGGTTCAGCACATAAAAGAACCCGTTCCGGTCGGCGGTGGCCCACCGCATTTCACCAGCCCGGTTGGTGTAGGCCACGACCTCGTTCACGCCGTCGTAGTCCCAGCCCTCGCGCGGGGTGGTCTGGAAGTGCCACTTGATCTCACCGTCCTTTGGGTTGATGCCAATCCGAGACGCGGCATAAAGATTGTCGCCGGTGCCATCGTTGTTCTGGCCCGCGTCGCGCAACCAGGAGTTCCAAGGCGCAGGGTTGCCCGCACCAAAGACCAACGTGTCGGTCTCAGCATCATAAGATCCGCCGAGCCATGTGGCCCCGCCGCCGGTCTTCCACATGTCACCTGGCCAGGTTGCGTTGAGCGTGCCTGTCATGGTGCTCTCTTCACCATTCAAGGTGCCCATGTGCCCTTCGATCACGGGACGGGTCCAGACCATCTCACCGGTCAAAGCGTCACGCGCCTGCACCTCACCCACGATGCCAAACTCACCGCCGGAGTTGCCGGTGATAACGAGGCCGTCCACGATCAGCGGGGCGGCGGTGTAAGAATACCCGGCTTTGTAATCAGCGATCTTCTTGCGCCAGACCACATCGCCAGTGTCCTTGTTCAAGGCCACAATGCGCGCATCAAGCGTGCCGAAGATCACCACGTCGCCGAAGATCGCCGCACCGCGGTTCACCACATCACAGCACGGCAGGATGCCCTCGGGCAGACGCGCGTCATACTGCCAAAGCTCTTTGCCAGTCTCCACATCAAGCGCATACATGCGGCTGTAAGAGCCGGTGATGTACATCACGCCGTCATGCACCAGTGGCTGCGTCTCTTGACCCCGCTGCTTTTCACCGCCGAGCGAGAAAGCCCAGGCAGGGACCAGGTTTTTCACGTTCTCCTTGTTCAAGGTGTCCAGCGGTGAGTACCGCTGCAAATGCCGACCCATGCCATTGGTCAACACGTCCCCGACAGAGGCTGTGTCATTGGCCAGCATTTCTTCGGTGACTTCTGCGTGTGCCATGCTAGCAGCTACGACGCTCGCCACCACGGCTGATATGATCCGTTTCATTCTTTTCCTCCCTTAGGCTGTAAAATGGCAGAGTCGGCCCGCCACTCCACCTAATTGTTTCGTACTATCGGCCTATTGTCGTTGTCTCGGTATTGGCGAAAGGTCGCAGGCGGAGGATCGGGAACATGCAATGCGGATTCGAACGTCACTAGCGGTAGCGCTTTTTGCGAGCGCGGCCCTCGCTGAAACGCACAGCTGGGAAGGGCGCAGGGTTTTTCTGGAAGACGCTTCGGGCGAGCGGCTGCACATCGCCACGCTATCGGGAACGGCTCTGGGGTACGCCGTGGCGATGAATGAAGCGGTGTTCACCGACCATTTCCTGTCGATGAGGCCGTTCAAGTGCCTTAATGGGTCGGAAAAGACCTGGTGCCACGTGCCCTACCCCTACGCAATCAAGCGGCAGACGGCTGGCGATCTGATTGATTTAGAGTATGATTTTCTCTTCGTGTGGAAGGGTCTCACGGACTACGGCATCGACATGTGGAACGGGGTCTACTACCGCCTTGCGCCGGAGGGTGACCGCTTTGTCGGGCATTTGCATGAGATGAATATGGACATCCTCGCCGTGCCACCGGCCGAGGGCGTCTTGCGTCCAATCAGGGCTGTTGATCTTGAAGCGTCGGAACCCGAAAGCCACTGGCTACCGCGCTTGGTGATCGAGTAAGCGCATCAGGCACAAGGCAGACTGCCGCGCGGCGTGCCCATTCTGCGTAGACCTCAGGCCCAGGGTGAAAGCCGTCTGATGCCATGCTGGAGACATCCATGGGAAAATGCATCGGCAGATGCACGCCGTTATCGCTCTGCTGGGCCAGCGTTTGGATGACAGCATCAAACCGCGACGCGCGCGCGCCGAGGACGGCGTTGAGCGGCCACGGTAGAAGAGGAAATGCGCCCAATGGCGGCACCCCGCATAGGCAGATGCGTGCTGCACGAAATCGGCTTGTGAGGTCTTGGACAAGCGCAGCGTAGCGCTGCTTCCAATGGCCCAGGCCCACGCCGTTTTTGACGTCATTCACACCGAGCGCGATCACAACGAAATCAAACTGCTGATCTGGAAGCTTTGCCAGCATGTCGCGCGCGCTTGCGCAGGTCGCGCCGGATTGTGCCACAACCTGCCAATGCACCGTGAAGTGCTGTCCAAGCCGTGCAAGCAGACGGCCTGCAAGTGCTTCACGCTGGGTCTTTGCGCCAACGCCTGCAGCAGAGCTATCGCCCAAAATGAGCAAAGACCGGCGCGGCCCCTCACCTGACATGCCAGACCGCAGGCCGGAAGCTTCCGGCAGGCGCGATGCGCGCGCCGCGACCCAAAGCGCTTGGGGCACAAAGATCGGGGTAAGAAGTGCCGTTTTCGCATTCATGCGGCAAAGTTAGGCGTTCTCTGGGCTAGAGAAAAGCGCATGCTCGGACAAGCTGGAGGGGTCAGCTGTGCCGCTTGCCAGAGCGACCCGGGTCATAACCCCACAACGCCAGGCCAAAAAAGACGGCCGCAAAAACAAGCGTGAGGAGCAGGGCGCTGCCATTCCACTCCCCGTGTAACGCAAAGCGAATCAATTCGACACCGTGGGTAAAGGGGTTGGCCGCGCAAATGTCATGCAAAAGCTTGCTGCTTTCCGCCATTTTCCACAGTGGATAAAGCGCGGAGGAGAGAAAGAACATCGGGAAAATCACAAAATTCATCACCCCTGCGAAATTCTCCAATTGCTTGATGAGGCTAGAGAGAAAGAGCCCAAGCGCCCCCAGCATGATGCCCGCGACGATGAGCGCGGGCAGCACGGCCAGATAGCCGATCTCGGGCGGGCGAATGCCGTAGATCCAGGCGATCAACAGGAAGGTGTAGACTTGCAGAAGCGACACCGCGACACTGCCCAAAAGCTTGCACAACAAAAGCCACCAGCGGGGCAGGGGCGAGGTCAGCATCAGCTTCATCGATCCCATCTCGCGGTCATAGACGAGCGAAAAGCTCGATTGCATCCCGTTAAACAGAAGGATCATGCCGCAGAGGCCCGGCACGATGTAGGTCTCGTATTGGATGTAGGTCTGATAGGGCGGTGTGATCGACAGGCCGAGCGCTGCGCGAAACCCGGCGGCAAAGACCAAAAGCCAGACCAGCGGTCGCACCAAAGCTGAGAGGAATCGCTCGCGCTGGTGCACAAAGCGGTAGGCCTCCCGGCGCAAAACGGCCAATAGCGCGGTGAGATAGATCATGCGGGCATAGCCGTCATCTCAAGAAAGCGCGCCTTAGGGTCGGGGCCGAGGTCTTTGACCGCCCCGTCATGCAAGATCTCGGCCTGGTGAAGCACCAAAAGTCGATCTTGGGCACCCAGTTCATCCGTCAGATGGGTGGCCCAAAGCACGGTAATGCCGTCCTGCGCCAATTCATGCACGTGATCGGTGATCGACGTGCGGGTCGCTGCATCCAACCCAACGGTCGCTTCATCGAGCAGCAAGACCTTCGGGCTGTGGATCAAGGCGCGGGCGATCTCGGTCCGGCGGCGGTGCCCGCCATTGAGGCTGCGCACCTTTTCGCGCGCACGCTCTCGCATCTCTAACCGGTCGAGGGCTGCGTCGATGGCGGTCTCTGCCGCGCGCCCGCCGATCCCGTGCAGCGCTGCAAAAAACCGCATGTTCTGCTGTACCGTCAGATCCAGGTCAAGCGTGGACTGCTGAAAGACGATACCAAGATCTGCGAGTGCGGCGCGCGACGCGCGGTGCAGATCGTGTCCTCCCAAAACGACGGTGGCACCCTGCGGCATCAACAACCTTGTGAGCACCGCAAAGAGGGTGGATTTACCCGCGCCGTTGGGCCCCAGCAAAGCGCAAAAGCGCCCCGCTTCAATCTCAAACGAGACGTCGCGGAGCGCTTCTTTGGGCCCGTAGGCGTAGCTCAGACCCTCAACGCGGATCACTTGATGGTGATGTCCACGCGCTGTGTCTCGCCAGAACTGCCAGGGATCTTCAGGTAGTAAGAGCCGGGCTTGATCGCGACAAAGCCGATCTCCATCTCGCCCGCCTCATCGAACTCGATGCTGTCAACACCGAGCGGGCGGATCTCTAACCCCTCCACGACGATCTCATCGATCCAGATCGCGCGGAAGAACTCAGGCCCTACCAGCGCCAATTCCTGGCTGCCGTCGCCTTGGATCTCAAACTCGTAGTAGGTGCCGGACTTCAGCTCCCAAGGTGCAGAGGTCAAGGGCGTGCCCGCGCTCAGCTGGATCGGTTCCAGGTCTTCCTTGTTCGAGGCTGAAAGAATGCCCGCGAGGCCAAAACCGTCGTCATCGTCGTCGTCATCGGCCAGAACTGGCGTCACGCTAAGGCTGAAAGCCATCAGGGCGGATGCAAGGTATCTCATTTGATTTGTCCCTTAGTTGGTTGGTCTGAAGGCGGCACCCCAGGGGAAGCGACCCACTTTGATGGATTTGATGGCCTCCCGCTTGGCGACATCGATGACCGTGACATCGCCTGAAACACCATTGGTGGTGAAAACGAGGCTGCGGTCAGCGTTAAAGTCCATGTGCCAGACGCGGCGCCCGACAAGAATGTAATCCTCGACCTCGTAGGTCTCGGCGTTGACGACGGCGACATGATTCGACGGCCCAAGCGCCACATAGGCATGCGTATCGCCGGCAGTCATCTCAAAACCGACGGGCTGGACCCGGTCGGGGTGCACGCCGTCGATGTCGAAGTCAATTTTGCCCTTCTCAGCCTGAGTGGCGACGTCAAAAACGGTGATTGTCCCGCCGATCTCTGAACTGACCCAAAGCTCGGTGCCATCCTTGATAAACTCCGCATGACGTGGGCGGCTGTCGACCAGCGTATTGGCGAAAAGCTCCTGACTTTCGGTATCGATCCAATGCGCCATATTCGTGGTCTCGGACGTGGTGATGGCGATTGCCCCGTCGGGGCTCACCGCCATCCCCTCAGGCTCAATGCCGACGTCGATCTGCGCGACAACGCGGCGGGTTTCGGTATCGACGACTGTCGTGATCGCGTCGTCCTCATTGGCGATATAGAGGTGCTTGTCATCGGGGTGCAGCACAAATTGCTCAGGGTCCTCGCCCGAGGGCAACTCGTGCAGCACTTTCCCCGTCACAGGGTCGATCACCTGCACCGTGTCGCTGTCTGAGGCGCAGACATAGAGGACAGAGTAGTCTTTTGAGAAAGTGATTCCCCGCGGTCTTTCGCCAACCTCAATGGTGCGCACGACCTCTAAGGTCTCCACATCAATGACACTGACGGTGTCGTCCTTTTCATTTGACACCCAGATCTCATCAGCAAGAACAGGGGCGGCGAAAGCGGCAAGGGCCGCGAGCGTCGGCACGAATTTCATGTCGGTCGGTCCTTTCGGTGGTTGATCAGTTAAAGGCGGTGCAAGTGCTTTCGGGTTCGTCAATGCCAAGCGTATCAAGCTCGGTCCGTTGGTGCAGATATCCGGGCAAGGGCGCTTGGGTCACAAGTGCAGAGCGCGTGACCAGCGGCACAGGCTGCCGCAGTTGGCCGTTCCAGCCGCGGAAAGAGAGCGGACGACCTTTGAAACCCGCAAGCTCAAACGCGTCTGAGAGCAGGTAGTCACGGATAACCTGCGGGTCGGCGGATTTTGTGCGGGTCACCGCTTCTCCAATCGCGCGCACGGCGGCCCAAGAGGCGTAGTCTCGCGGCATCATATCCCGCTCCGCATCTTTTTCAAAGCGGCTGTGCAGTTGTGCGGCCCCCCATTGTTCTACAACCGGTGCCCAGGACACGGGCTGCAACCCATCGGAGCCTGCGATCGGGCGCGGCTCCCAAGTGTTGTAGGCGATGTAGCGGGCAAAGTCGTTGGCGACATCAGCCACCAGCAGCAAATCGTGCTCCGGCAGGTCTTGGGTAAAAAGCGGCACTTCTTGACCGGCATTCCGACGCATATCCGCGTCAAAGATCCAGTTCTTGCGCTCGCGCAGGTTCAAGCCAAACTTTTCCGCCGATGCGACGAGCGCGTCTGCGAACGCCTTGTCCTCACCGGCGTTCCCCTCGATCAGCACCAGATCATTCCAGCGCTTGAAGCGCGCAAACTGCATCAGCGCGTCCGCCTGCATCGCATAGCTTGTTTTTGTATGCAGCATATTGGCCCGGCACTCTTGTGCGCGCAATGCAACGTCGGAGGCAGATGCATTGAAAAGCAGCGCCTCCTGCGCCTGAGGCAGATCCGCAATTGCGCTCAGCGTCGCGGCTGGCGCGTCCAGCACCAAAAAAGGAGAGGTCGCAAGCGCGGCTTGGGCAGCGGGCAACGGGTCAACCTCTGCACCGATGCGCACGATCTCAAGCGTGTAGTTCTGTCCGAGGAATTTGCCCGTCGTCAGGTTGTCTTTTAACGCCACGAGCGCACCGGCTTCGCCGCGGTCTTCTGGGATCGGGTCAAGGTTTGAAAGCACCGGCCGCTCAGGCTCTTCATGCTGCAGCCAAACGATCTTTACATCCAGATCTTGGGCGGCAGCGCCGTGGCCTAAGACCGACAGCAAAACCGCGGCCAAAAGGCTGCGCAACATGTTTTCCTCCCCGTTTTTTCAGAAGGTTAACATCTGCTCAGGTGGCTGCCATGCGACTATTGTCGCACGTATCGTCGCGCCCCACCAAGGTCGCATTGAGAGGTCTCCGCCTGGTGCGATACTGCTGTAGCGAGAGCCAACGGAGGATGACGCATGAGAACCACGATCCTTGCAGCAAGTACCTTTTTCGCCGCCACAACTTTGGTCTGGGGTCACGGCGATGTGGCCCCTCAGCCCGTGAACACCGATGTCCTGCCCGATGTGGGTGAGGAGTGGCTGATCGAGAACCCCTACCGCGCCGAAGCCGTTGGGGTCGATGTTTGGAAAGCCGCGGTGGACATCGGTGCCTCGGGCTACACCCAAAACTGCGCCCGCTGCCACGGACTTGAAGTCATCTCCGGCGGGCTTGCCCCTGACCTGCGCTACCTTGAAGCTGAGGAGTACGGCGATGAATGGTACATGGAGCGCTACATCCACGGCTACACCCAGAACGGCATCACGAAAATGCCGGCCTTTGGAGATCTTCTAGGTCAGAAGGCTGCTTGGGCCATCCGCACCTACATTGAGACCCGGCCCGATCAAGAAATGGTCGATGAGTTCTCGGTTGAGCTGAAAGAGATGCGCGATCAGTTTCTCGCCTGGGCGGAAGACGCCAATGGCTCGGACGCCGACGGAACCAAAACGCGGTTGAGCGAGATTGCCGCGGAGATCGAGACGCTGTCAGGTGCCCCCGTGGCCGATAGCATCGCCTTGCGCGCAAGTGCGATCATCGACGGGTCAGAAGCTGGCTACAAACGCGCGGCAGAAACGCTCACGATTGGGTTGTCAGCGGCGAACTGACGGGCCAATGATTGAGGGATGACCTTTCGACACGCGCTTGCAGCTTTTATGACCTGTTTTGTGCTGCTGCCTTTTGGGGCTGCGGCGCAATCTACTGATCCTTGCGCCGATCACATCCCACAACCGAAACCACAGAATGCCAGCCGCGACATCGTTGGCCAAGAGCTCGACCAGATCATGGATCAGGGTCACATGCTGTTTGCTGTCTACGAAGACTATCCGCCCTACAGTTGGAAAGAAGCAGGTCAGCCGCGTGGTGTGGATATCGAGATCGCGCGCATCATCGCGGACGATCTTGGCGTTGATGCGCGGTTCAACTTTGTTGCGGCGGGTGAGAACCTCGACGCTGATTTGCGCAACAATCTTTGGCGCGGCGCGCTTATTGGTGGGCGGATCGCAAACGTGATGATGCGTGTGCCCTACGATTCGGCGTTCAAATGTCGTGTTGAGCAGGTGGTCTTTACCGGGCAATACGCGGGTGAGAGCATCGCAATTGCCTACCGCGCAGACGCCTACCCCGAAGAGCCTCCGCTGCCCGCATATTTTCGTTTTGACACGGTCGCTGTCGAGAACGATTCGATTGCGGATTTCTATTTGTCCGGGCTGGCCCGCGGGCAACTGCTAGAGAATATTCAGCGCTATCCTACCATGGAAGACGCCATGGCTGCGCTTGCAGCAGGCGAGACGAAAGCGGCGATGGGTCCGCGCGCGCAGCTAGAGCACGATCTGGGCGACGGGATCTTAGTGCATGAGCCGCCCCTGCCGGGGTTTTCGGTGGGCCGCTGGACCCTGGGGGTCGGCGTGAATTTCCGCTACCGGCCGCTGTCTTATGCCGTGGATGATGCGATCCGTTACGCGCTCGAAGACGGTCGCATTGCTGCGATATATGCGAACTACGGTCTCACGCATCAAACGCCAGAGCGCTGACGGTGCCCCGGTCAGCTCATCGGTCCCCGCCGGGGCCTCTTCGCGAAGACATCCCGATGAGGGATGGATGAGCCTCCGCTGCCAAGGTCTGTCCGAAAGACCCGATAGCGCCCGACCTTAAGCTTGAGCCGCGCAAACCCTGCAACACCTTCGGCGCTTTGGGGACATGCGGGTCACATTATGTCTCAGGTAAAGGCCGGGCGCTCTAGATACCCAAAGACCTGATATCGCCTGCTGCGTCAGCGCAGATGATGCCGACATCTGGAAGCTGGCTGTGCACGCGGCGCACCGTTTGCCAATCGGCCAAGCACAGCGCAGTTGAGAGCCCATCCGCTTGGGCGGCAAGCGGCGCACGCACGGTAACTGTCGACCACAGCGGGTCTGCGCCAAATGGCGACAAGATGTGCCCTGAACGACCGATCGGCGTGGCGGCGGGACTTGATGTTGCAATGGCGGCATCTCTGAGGGTGATCGATCCCAGAAGCCCCTGCACCGGGTCGATAATTCCAAGTCGGCGTGGCCTGCCCTGTGCAGCCTGTTCCCCAATGTTGACGTAAAGATCGCCAAAGCCGCGCGCCTTGAGCAGTGTTGTGACAAGGTCAGTGGCGTAGCCCTGCGCGATCCCATTGAAGGTGAGTGCTTGCCCCGGCCCCAAACGGACCTGCTCCCGGTCATAGCGGACCCGGTCCCAACCCACCCGGTCTCTCGCCAACGATGCTTTCTCGCCCCGGCGCAACGCCTCCCATATCACCTGCACGGTCGGATCAAACAGGCCTTCGGTGACCTGATATACCTCACCTACCTGACGCATCAGATCCAACATCGCTTTATTTGGCCTGCGCAAGGCACCTTGCCTGTTCAAAAGCGACAGATCTGAAGTGGGCTCGTAAAGGCTAAAGCGTTGCTCAACCGACCGGAGGGTTGCGCGGGCGGCCTTGAGCGCGGGTTCGGTCATCGCCCGGGGTCCGTTGATCTCAATCGACACGCGCGCGCCAAGAGCAACGCCTTCCCATCGCGCGGGTGCAGCCACCGCGGGGCCGGCGATCGCAGCGCAAGAGAGGGTAAGGAAGCGGCGGCGGGAGATCATTCGGCGGGCACCGCAAACTGGCGAGGACGCGGTTTCTTCTTTTTGCCGCGCGCCGCCAGGATCAGCGGCACGCATTGCTTGGCATCGTTGTGGATCGTCACGCAATCCAGGCACTGAAAGCACTCCGAATAGGTGACCACGCCCGACTTTTGGATTGCACCGTACCGGCATTTGACCTTGCACAACTGGCAGGGGCTGCCGCAGTCGGTGCGCCGGGGGATCCAGCTGCGCGTCCTTAGCGCGCCGCCAATCGCCATCAGCGCGCCTAAGGGGCAGACAAATCGGCAAAACCCTTTGAAGAGCATCATCGAAAGCACCAGCCAGAACACTGCGTAGAGGACGTAGTACCACTCGCGTACGAAGAAGGTGGTGATAGCGGTTTTGAAAGGCTCAACCTCCGCGGCTTTGTCGGTATACTCCGGTGCCAGGAATACGACCCCGACAAGGGCTGCCAGCACTCCGTATTTCAGCCAACTCAGGCGCTCTTCCCAAACCTTTGGCAGGGTGATCTGGCGTATCTTCAGCAGGCGACCCAAGTGGCTTGCAAACTCCTGCAGCGCGCCAAAAGGGCAAAGCCAACCACAAAAGAGACCGCGGCCCCAGAGCACCAGCCCCGCGATGGCGAAAGCCCAGATCACCAGCGAGAAGGAATCGTAGATCAAAAAGACGAAGGAGCCGCCCTCAAGCGCCGTGCGCAGGGTGGCCAAAGGGGTCACGATGGAAAGCTGACCCTGGCCCCACCAGCCAACAAAACAGGTCGTCACCGCCAGTATGCTCAGCCTAACAGGCGTAAACTGAGTGAGGCTGGCGAGCCGGGACTGCCCCCAAAAAAGCAGGACGCAGAGCAGCGTCACAGCCAAGCCAGCGATGATCATATCGGCAGCGCGCCCACGCAAGGCTTCAAGCCAGGGCGGGTTAGGCTTTTGAACTGTGGGCCTGTCAAAAAAGCGTGCGTCGGTCTGATGGTCAATGTCGATGGTCACCGATCCAATCTCGGGCTGAAACATCCCGTGTTCGCGCACCGCATCAACCGAAAAAGTCCAGGCGGAGGCCGGATCAAAGCCGAGGCGTCGGTCCGTGCGCAGGATAAGGCCCGCACCAAAATCCACCGCATCGTGCAGTTCTTCAGGGACTTCATCGCTGAGCTCAATGATCAGATCCGCATCACGCAATGCAATCGGAAAGCCCCCCTGCGCCGCGCTCAGCCAGTTGGGCGAAGTGTTGCGCACAAACGACTCCGAGACCAACCCGTGTCGCCCGGCCTCGACGACCAACAGCGGCTCATCGCTTGTCGAAATGCTCATGAACTCCTGCAAAGAGGCGAAACTGTCCTCTGACAGCACAGCACGGGCAATGGAAGGCGGCCCAAGATCGACCAGCCAAAGATCGAGATAGACCCCTTCGGGATCGTCAGCGGCTTCCGGATCATCATCCTCCCAAAGCGTGCCTTGGAAAAGCGCTTGCACTTCGGCGTTGGTCACGCGCTTTCGAACCGCGAGCCCTTGCGCAACGATATCATCCCAAGTGAGTTTTTCGTTATACTTCAGATCAGGATAAGCCGGAGGCCCAGCGGAAACCCCGCCCATCTTTTCGCGCGCAATCTGCAACGCCGCTGCCAAGATGCTCTCATGCGCAATGCGCACGCTAGCTGTGCCCTTTGTCACACCGTCAAGGTAGACGAGCGCTGACCCGTCCGACCCTTCGCCGTAGGGCGAGCCCACAACGAGAGTATCTGAGATCGAATGGCCCCGGTACTGCTTGAAAAAGTCAAAGAAGAGCTTTTCGGGCAGTCCTGATACAAAGATCGGCTCATTGTGGGTCAAAAGCTGCACGTCGAGGAAGCGGCCGTCGAGGTCAAGCACCACCAGCACGTTGATCGGTGCGCCTGAAAAGCCTGGCAGCGGGGCCATGGGCTCAGTTTCAAAGACGTAACCTGCATGCGCACCGCCCGAGTTGAGCAGTTCATAGACACCGTCGTCGCTGATCTTCTCGCCCAAGGACATTGGCGGTACAATCAGCGCGGCAAGCGTATCCCGGTCCGTCGGCTCAGCGAAGGTCAAAGAGGCCGTAAGAAACAGCCATATCAGGGCGAAAAAACTGCGCAAAAGGCCCAACATGACGGTCAGACTGCACTCTTGTGCGATCGAACCCTATGAGACTTTGGTCGTGTTCCGCACGCCTTACAGATAGAGCGCACAGCCTAAGGAACGGCGCAGCGCGTCGATCAATTCCTCCGCGGTCTCGGTACTGTGGTAGTGCCCGCCAGTACGGTCCGCGAGGCATTGCGCAACCGTGACTGAATTACGGTAATCGCTATCCCGGTCGTAGCTGAACCGGTCACCCCGGACCTTAAAGCCAATCACATGCACCGTGAGCTCAAATCCGGTCGCCGCAAGCTCTGCGGCAAGTTCGCAAGGTGCCCCCCCGCAGGTTTCCTTCCCATCGGTGACAAGCACGATGGTGGCTGGCCGGCTTTCATAGTCCAAGGCATCCGCAGCCATCGCCACGGCACGGGTCAGAGCAGTCTGCCCGGCAGGTTTCACATTGTCTATGTCCGCGATGATGCGCGCCGCTGCATTTGCTGTGGGCGGCAGCCGCAGATCAATGCCGGCGCATTCCTCCCCGTCGCCGGGCCCGTAGACGATCAGTCCGATCCGTCTGAACGCCTCGACCTGAGGTAAGATCTCTCCAACGGCGCGGCGCGCTTCAAAGATGCGCGGCTCGTCGATGTAGTTGAAGCCCATCTCCGCCATCGAACCGGAGCCGTCGAACACAAGCATTGCATCTGGCGCGCAAAAGGGCGTTTCCGCCACCGAGTAGGGTGCGGCGGCGATCGCGCAGCACAGAGCAAAAGAGCGCAGGTTTGCCATAGGCTGACGGTGCCAGTCTGACGCCCAAGCTGTCAATCATTCATTACGGTTGAGTGTCGCGCAGCAACAGTGAATTTAGCTCGAATTTGTTCATTATTTGTTCTAGTATTTCCTTTGGTTTTCCGTGCCTGCTTCTTAGTTTCGGATTGCGCAGAGCGTGGTTAACATCCAGCCGGCTCCGGCCGTTTGGGAGTATCGCCTCTGCGCTGTTTTTAGAAATCAGCAGAGTAGCAGAATGCCAAAGTTCACCAATTTCAAGGGCGATGAAGACGAAAATCTCCTGGATTTCAGGGGATTTACCGGCGACGGAACGCCCCACCAAATCTATGTAAATGGCAAAGGGGGCGATGATACGATCTATCTCAACGGATACTCGAGCAAGGCCCGCGGCGGCGATGGAAATGACTTCATCGCCGCCAACCATGGTGCCGACAAGCTTCGTGGAGATGCGGGCGACGACCTGCTCAAGGGGCAAGGCGGGTTCGATCACCTCTGGGGTGGTGCCGACAATGACACCCTCATGGGCGGCGTAGGCAACGACACACTCATCGGTGAGCACGGCATGGATGAGTTGATCGGAGGCAACGGCGATGACGTGCTCTACGGTGATATGAGTGGCCCCCGACACAAAGATGGGAGTGCGCATCGCGACATCTTTCGTTTTGATACGGATGATGGCTATGACAAGGTGCGTGATTTCGCGGTCGGACAGGATAAAATCTATCTGCATGGGCGCAATGACGATGCTTACGAGCTCAGCTTTAACGGTACCAATTCCTTCATCACGTATGGCGAGACAACTATTAAGCTTTTGGGTGTTGAGCTGACGAGCGAAGACATTATCAAAGTCGATAATGGTATGATATTCTAGCAAAACGTGAACAGAAGCGATTGCGAGGCGACATGCGGCAAAAGGCATGTATCTAACGGCCACAACACCCTTGGCGCTTTTTCTCTGCCTCGCGATCCTTGTCTCAGGGCCGGGTCGCGGGATCATTTGGGTGTTTGCCGCTTTGCCTTTCGGAACGGCTGCGGCCGTCAATTTCTCTGGACTGGGATCCGTTTTTGTCGCGGAAATCGCGATGATCGCTCTGGGCGTGAGTGCCACGCTTGCGGGACTAAAAGGGGCTGTTTCATCGCAGCTCCTTTGGTCAAGTCGCGGGAGCTTGCCACTCCTGTTACTGCTTACAACAGCCGCGATGAGTGCGGCATTCTTGCCCCGCGTTTTTGCAGGCGCAACTGAGGTTTTTACCCTGGTGAGACAGGCCGATGGTGCCACGCTCGCGCTACGTCCGCTCAGCGCCAGCGGCAGCAATTTGGGCCAGCTCATTCGGTTCTGCCTGGCCGGGCTAGCCTTCTTCGTTGCCCTGTGGGCGATCGCAGTTTCTGGTCGCCACGCGGATCACGTGCGGCACGGGATGATCGCGGCAACCCTCCTGCACATCGCATTGTCGATTGTAGATCTTGCGACACCCTACCTGAATGCCTCGTTGCTCAGCCCGATCCGAAATGCCTATGTGGCGGTGCTCGATGACCAACTTTTGCTGGGGGTGCGGAGGTTGATAGCCGGCTTTCCTGAACCCTCTGCATTTGCGATCTTTACGATTGCCCTCTACGGATTCTGGCTGCGATTTTGGTTCACGGCCCCCCGTCCGCTCCTGCCGGGGCTGCTGGTCTTGCTTCTCGCCGCATTGTTGATCCGGTCCACGTCCTCGGCGGCCTACATCGGCATAGCGCTCTACACCGCCCTTTTCTTTCTTTGGCAGTTTCGCGCTGTGTTCTGGCGGCGCGGCGCGATGCTGTTCTATCTTGCAGCGCTTTTTTGCCTGCCAGCTCTGTCCGGTGCAGTTGCCCTGATTTATGCTTTTGTCCCAAGCGTCTCAGCGCTGTTTGACGTGATCATTCTAGAGAAACTTAGTAGTGCGTCGGGCACGCAACGCATGTCGTGGAACCTTCAGGCGCTTCAAAATTTTGAAGACACCTTTGGATTTGGTGCTGGCATTGGGAGCCTTCGTGCCTCTGGATGGCCTTTTGCCGTTTTGGGCAGCATGGGATTGTTTGGTCTCGCACTCTATCTCTGGTTTTGCAGAGATGTTTTGATGCGGAGCCCCGAGAATCTCGGCATCGCGCAAAACACTTGGGAGACAGCAAGCGCGCTAAAGTCATCCTGCGCGGCCTTGCTGCTCCTTTCGTGCACAATTCTCCCGCAGCCGAATCTCGGTCTGACCTTTTTTCTGATTGCAGGGTCCGCGGTGGGCCTCTTGACGGTGGTGCAGCGCCCGAAAAACAGACTGTCCTTTTCGACAACAAAGCGAAGCATGCAGATGAGCCTTTGAGGTTTAAGATACTCCATACTCCGATTTCACGGTATGGTTGCACATCGACGAAGGGCACACGTGCCACAAAAGGCTGCATATGCACAGATTGAAACGCTGGATGTTAAGTTGTGGCTTGGGGGAAGCCTACTTTGATTTTTGGTGGCTCTATCGGGCAGATTTCGAACCTCTAACTCAGGCGCAAATTGATCGCGGGTTCTATTTCGTGCACATCCCCAAAACGGCCGGAACAAGCGTTCTGAGCGCTCTCGATCTGGAACCGACGCCTTACACGCACTGTCCTGCGCATATTCTTCACCGTAATGAACATGCCAAAGATCTTTTTGTGTTTTCGGTAAGCCGCGATCCTTACGCCCGTTTCGCTTCTTCCTTCGAATACATCACCAAGAGAACGGATTGGCCTGCTCAACAGCGTTTTGCACGTGAGGTGCTTGCTGGCCTAGACTTTGACGCTTTCACCAGAAAACTTCTGAAAAGCAGGTCTTTTCGCAAACTTATCACAGGCTATGAATTCTTTTTCCCGCAGAGCTATTTCACGCACCGTGGCAGACACTCTTTGATCCATGACGTTCTCAAGTTTGAGAGGCTATCAGATGACTTTGCGCGGGTTGTGAGGACGAGGTTTCCCGACGTCGGGACACTGCCAAAGCTGCGCGACCACGGCGGCGGGGATTACTACGCAATGTATGACACTGCGAGTCGCCAGTTGGTTCAAGATTTGTACGAAGACGACTTTATCAATTTTGGCTATTCGCCTGACGTTTAGAGGACTGCGCAATAGTCCTCCATAGTGATAAGGTCTTTTACCTCGGCAAACGCGCAGGGTCTAAAATCCACTGCGCGAGAGCAGAACTTTGATCGTGCGCAGCAAGATCGCAAAGTCCAGCCGCAAACTCAGCGTCTGTTGATACACGACGTCCAAGCGCACCCGTTCGTCATATGTGATGTCGTTGCGCCCGGAGACCTGCCAAAGCCCTGTGATGCCTGGCCTCATCGCAAGATACGCGCTCTGACCACTCCCATATTTGGCGAGCTCGTCGCGTGTTACAGGGCGCGGGCCAATCAAGCTCATATCACCCCGCAGAACGTTCCAAAGTTGCGGCAGTTCATCGAGCGAGGAGGCACGCAACATGCGACCCAACCAGGTCACACGGGGGTCCTCACGCAGTTTTCGGTCGCGGGCCCACTCCGCCGACGCATCCTGATTCGTGGCAAGATGGGCAATGAGCTTTTGTTCAGCGTCCGGAACCATCGTCCGGATCTTCCAACACCGGAAGGAACGGCCCGCGCGTCCGGTTCTCAGGTGACCGAAAAATCCGGGCCCTCCATCAAGCCGAACAAGAAGGTAAAAGACCAAGATCAACACAAGCGCTGGTGCAGCCAACACTGAACAAATCAGAACATCCACCGCCCGTTTGAACACATGAACGTAAAGACCGCGCCAGGGGAGGACCGGATCCGCGGCGATCGAATGAACAGGGTCCTGCGCGGCTGTGTCTGTCATATCAGCACCTCAACGCGCGACAGGGGGGCCATCACCGTGAAAAAGACCAGAGCCGGTTGCCTTAAACATAACGCGCGCACCATGACGCTTCCCCTCTGACCATGAAACATGGCGGCAAGTTGAGGAGAATTCGCTAAGATTCGCTTAATATCCTGGTTAACGGAGTGTTAATTTATCTATCTAGAATAATAAGTAAAGTGATCTCCTAGGGTGCCATCGTTGCGTGTTTGCCGTAGCTCTCACTGCCCGCGTAGTGTTCCGCGCCTACACCATCGCGTGCTTTGGTCAGCACGATCCCGGTCGGCCGTAAACCCAGATGGTGCAGCGCTGAAAGGCCATAAAATGCCGACTTTCGAGCTGTTTTGCGGTGCTGGATCAGATAGAGGATGTCATCTGCGACTGACGCGATCTGAAGCCCGTCGGAAACGGCCAGCAAGGGCGGCGAATCGATCACAATCACTTCAAAATGTCCGCGCAATTCATCCAGAACGTCATTGAGCACGCCAGCGGAGACACTGTCTGCGAGAATGGCAGTGTAACGGCTCGACCCGGCGACGCTGAAGCCAAGCGTGTCATCGCCGTAGATCACCTCTGACAAGTTGGCATCCCCGGCGAGGTAGTCGCCAAGGTCGCGCAGGCTGGCATTGGTCAGTTTGTGGGTCAGGGCAGAGCGCCGCGTGTCGAGATCAAGGAGCAGCGTTTTGCGACCCATCGTGGCAAAGGCCCGCGCCAGGGCCAGAGCAGTGCTTGTCTTGCCTTCATTTGGCAGCGAAGAGAGCACGACAATTGCATGACCGTTCGCCGGGGATGCGCGCATCTCAATCATCGTGCGCAGGTGTCGCATCCGCTCGGCAAATAGGGAAAACCCGTGGCCGTTCACGCGGCTAAGGACATCACTGGGTTCCGACATCTCTTCGTAGGGGATCGTTGTCAGCACGGGCAGACCGGTGGCACGTTCAACTTCCGCAGCATTGAGAAAGCCTGCTGAAATCGTCTCAAGCGACAGCGCCGCTAAGAGCCCCAGCGTTAGCCCCAGGCTCGCCCCGAAAGCGGTCAAAAGCTTGATCCGCGGAGCAGATGGGGCCAGAGGTATCTGCGCTTCGTTCACCAGCCGGGCTTCCGCGCGTTGGATCTCGGTTTGGGCGCGCGTCTCACCCAGGCGGCTTAGAACCTCGTTGTAAGTCTCGCGCGCGGCTTCTGCATCACGCTCAAGCTGGCGCAGCGCGAGTGTCTCGTTCGCCCGGTCGGCCATGAGAGTTTGGATCCGACCGACTTCTGCCTGAAGCGCCTCTTCCCGCAGCGCAAGCACAGAAGCTTCGTTTGCGTAGGCTTGGGCAATGTTGGCCACTTCCCTTTCTATCACGCCAGCGAGCTGCGCCAGTTGCGCGGCAATCCGCTGCCGTTCGGGATGCTGTGGGCCGTAGGTCTCTGAAAGACGCCGATCCTCCTGCGATAGAGCCGCCTGATCTGTGCGTATCGCCAGAACAAACGGTGACTGCTGGGTTTCTGCCGCGGCAATTGCGCCTTCAGTTTCGATCAGTCGCCTGATCTGGTCCAACCGCGCTGTCTCGGTGGTGCGCGCGGCGCGCGCGTCAACAAGCTGCGCGTTCAAAGCGGCAAGCTGCTGTTCCAAGAGGCTGTCATCGGTGCGAGACAGGTGGATTTGTTCGCGTCTGAAACGTTCAACGCCAGCTTCTGCGGACGCCAAGTCACTGCGCCGGGCCGAAACTTGATCCGAGAGCCATTGCGTCGCGCTCTCCGCCACGCGGCGGCGTTCCTGCAATTGTTGAGCGATGTAGTGCTCTGCAAGGGCGTTTGCGGTGTCAGCTGAAAGCACGGGATCGGGTGTCTTCACGCTAACTTCGATGACGTAGGAATCGCCCAAGCGCGTCACGCTCAAGCCCTGACGCAGGCGGTGAATGATCGCGTTAATGCGCTGCGCCTCCGGATCTATTGCGGTTGGCGGTGCAAGCGTTTGGTCGGCTGCAGGTTGCACCCAATCAACAAGCTGCGCCCAGATACGCGCCGGCACCGATGGAACGTTCTGCGTTGGGTAGAAGGGTGAAAACCGGTCCAGGCCAACTTCCGTCAGCGCACCGCGCAAAAGCCGCGCTGACTTTATGATCGCGACCTCGCTCTCAAGGATCGGGGAGCTCAATTTCAGATCTGAAACGACCTGATCTTGCGCGGCAAGCACGCGTTGCTCTCGCGGGTCGAGCATGACTGTCGCTGTGGCCGTAAAGCTGCGCGGTTGCGCCATTGCGAAGATAAAAAGCAGGCTCGCCACCAGCACGGTCATCGACACGATCAGCACTTTGCGATGCCAGATCGCGCGCAGAACGCCAACGATTTCAACACTGTCATCGAAATCCGCTGGGGTAAGCGCCGAAACACCGGCCTGTGGCACCCAACGAGGAAGCGATGCTGACGAGGGGATTTCGGAACCCGTATCTTTCACTTCGGACGCACCATTAAGTTGTGTTTCAAGCGACCTTCATGACGTTTCAGAAATCATGATTTGCGCTGAGGGCATAAAATACTTGTTCAAACCCTAATAAGTATCGCGCACCATCTCGCAAAATGCAATGATAGGTTGATCACTTTATACGTGTTTCATCTTGAGATGTTCCATTGAACAAGAAAGCCCCATACGCGTCGCCGCACGCCGAAGCAGTTGCTGAAGAAGGCGGCGGCCTGAACGCCGCGCTTTCGATTGTGGGTCAAAGCGCGCAACAGCTTTCCGGTTTCGTTATTACACTGCTCGCAGCGGGGTTTTTGAGCGCCGCAGCCTACGGAACCTACACGCTCGCCGTTGTCTTTGTCGAATTCGTCGTGATGCTGACCTACACCGGATTCTTCCATTTCGTTGTCACATCAGACGCCAATAAAGACGCGGTGCTGCCGACGGTGTTTTGGGTGATGTTGGGCATTGGGGTTGCGGGTGGCGGGTTGATGATCGCCTTTGCCGAGCCTTTGGCGCAGGTCTTTCAGACGCCGGATCTTGCGCCAGTTCTCACGCTGCTCGGGTTGATGCAGCCCTTTGCCGCCGGGATAAGTTGGGGTGCGGCGTGTCTGATCCGCGCGGGACAGATGCGGCGGTATTTTCAGATCTTGATCGTCGCAAACGCCTTTGCGCTGCTCGCGGGAAGTGTTTTGCTCATCTATTGGCAATCGCTCTATGCCCTCATTGCGTACCGGGCGGTGCGGCTGGGGTTTAGTCTGTGCCTTTACAGCTTGGTTGTGCCCAAGCTTCCGCGCCTGCGTTTTGACCTTGCGGTGTTTCGCGCCGCTTGGCGCTATGCCTTGGGGCTTTACGGCGCGCGGACGATGACGTTTTTCTCGACTTTTGGGGCCGATCTCGCGCTGGCCTATGTCTTTTCAACGGCCGAAGCCGGTCTCTACCGTTTTGCCAATCGGCTCGCGCTCTCAACCGTCGACATCATCGCGCAACCTTTGCGGAGTTTCTCGCTGAAGAGTTTCGGTGCTGCTGCGCGTCATGCGCAACCTCTAACGCCGGTGTTTGATCTGTTCTTTCCTGCGGCGCTCCTCTTAACGGGGGGCTTTGCCCTCACCGTCTTCGTTTTGGGGGGAGCGTTGGTCGAAGCGCTCTTTCGCCCAGAGTACCTGGCGGCAGTTGCTGCTGTGCAAGCGCTATCTCTGCGGGCCGCCGGACGGGTCGGCCAGAACATGGTGGAGCCCACGTTTTCTGCAACCAAACGGACCCAGATGCCGTTTTATCACAACCTGCTCTTTGCCATGGCCATGCTCCTTTTGGTGGTTCTGGTCGCTCCTTTCGGATTTGTCGCCTTGGCCTGGTCACAGGCTGCCTTGCAGATCGCTGCGGTGCCCTTTGCTCTTTGGATGATTGCAAGATTTTCACCTGTTGACGTGGCCAGCAGCTTTGCGCGCGCAGGGCGGGCGGTTTGGCTTTTGGCAGGCTACGGCTGTGGGCTCTGGCTCGTCTGGCAGATCCTCGCGCGCACGCGCATCTCACCGGAAACAGCTATGATTCTGGGGGGCTCATCGGCGCTGTGTCTGGGCGCGGCAACTTGCGTTGCTGCACATCGGTTGGGGATTTTATCGCCGCACCTCTTCGCGGGTACCTCCGCGGGATCCGTAGGTGCCCAAACATGACCCGGCTGGAAGACCTGCGGTGTCGTCCCTCGCCCTTGCCCACCGCAGGATTGCAAGTCAGCCGTGTGCGTTTGCCAAAAGGCATCGCAGAGCCTTTGCAGGTGGCGAAAAACCAACTGACATTTTTGATGAAGCCCCAAGAAAGCCCCATGCGCATCTTCCAAGAGAGCCAAGTCATTTTCGTGCGCGTGCCCAAGAACGCGTCGAACTCTATAATGGCGACGCTCTACCCCGGGCTGCCGCCCGCAAGGCTGCCGCATTACAGCGCGGATTTCTACGCGCGTGTTTTCCCAAGAGCTTTTCGCAGCATGCGCAGTTTTGCGCTCCTGCGGCATCCGATGGACCGGTTTGCTTCGGCCTTTACCTATTACCGGCACACCTCAACCAAACCGGCCGAACGGCGGCTGATGGATGAAGAACTGCCATTTCTCAAAACGCTGTTGGATTTTGTGCATTGGCTGAACGATCAACCTGATCTGAGCCAGACGAAGATCCTCCGTTGGCATCATTTCCATCCTCAGTCTGCTTATGTAACAGATGCCCGGGGGCGGATCATTGTCGATTTGCTCTTCCCCGTGGAGAAAATGGGCGTCGGGCTGCAGGTCTTGGGACGTCTTTTTGGCCGGGTTCCCGAGCTAGAACGGCTCAACGAGTCAAAGCGACATCACCATGGCGGCCTGCCGTTGCAGCGGATCATCACCTACTACGCCGACGATCTGCGGCTTTGGAATCTGGCCTATGCCGAGAAAACGCTGAGGTCAGCCCGCATACCACCGGTCTAGGTGGTTTAGGACCGCCGCTCCTGCCTTTTGCCAGGTAAAGCATTCTGCCTGTGCGCGTCCAGCCGCAACCAGCCGGGCGTGCAGGCGCGTATCATTTGCGAGCATGTTGATTGCGCTGCACCAAGCGCTCGGATCATCCGGTTGCGCGATCAGCGCGGCCTTGCCCGCAACCTCTGGCAGCGCACCGCAGGGGGAGATGATCAGGGGTGTCCCAAGTGCCATTGCTTCGAGCGCTGGAAGACCGAAACCTTCAGCCTTTGAAGGCACGCAGACGGCAAGCGCCGCGGTGTAGAGGGCGGCGAGCGCGCTATCGCTCACCCGGCCAGCGCAGATCACATTCTCGCGCACCTCGAACCCGGCGGCACGAAGCGCGACGGTGTTGACACCGCCGAAAAGCACCAGGCGCATGTCGCTCAATTCGGGCTGCGCAAAAGCGCGCAGTAACACCTGGAGGTTTTTGTGCGGCAAGAGACTGGCTTGCGCCAAACAGAACGGGGATCCTCGTGCAAGTTTGAGCGATGAGAGCACCTTTGCATCCGGTGGCGCATGGCTCGCATGCCCTGGACCGTTCGGCACGACGCCAATATCAGCGGCACGGCCTATGCCCTGTCGCAGCAGGCTCTCTTTGGCGTGATTTGAAACAGTGAGCAGTTTGTTGTCAGAACGCCCTGCGCGGCGGGACAGCAGACGCCGCCAAAGCGCGACAGAATTGGCATAGCTTTCTGGGGCGTCGAATACGTGGGTGTCGTGCAGCATGGTAACATAGCCGCGACCCCGCAGCGGCACGGTGTTGAAAAAGCCGATTGTCACGCCGTCATGTCTGAGGCTTGGAAGAGAGACCTGCTCCCAGCCGATGCCCCTGCCAAGCCCGAACCTCTGGATGGGCCAGTCGGGAACGGGTTTTTCAGGTCGTGCGCTTTCGGGCAAGACGACTGTTATGTCCCAACCCCCGGATTCTTTCACCAATTGGGTGGTGAGCGAAAACGCTACGTCGTTCACGGCCGTTCGCGCACCCTCTAGAAATCGGCCATTGATCAGCAGTCTGCGTTTCACCCCCATCCGATCAGAGCGCTGATGCCCCAGCGTTTCGCCACAAGGCCTGCCACGAACGGAAGGGCCACACCGGCAATGGTGGCGAGCGATATGATCAGCCACCAGTCGGCAATCCCAAAACTGGTGAGCATAATGCGCAGACCCGCGGTGGCTAAGATGTGTGCAACAAAGATGGCCAAGGTGTGCTGCCCCAAATGTCGAAGCACTGAATGCAAGATCCCCGGCGGCAACCGTCTGGCGATGGTGTAGATCAAGATGGGTCCAGCAAATGCAGCGGGCAAAAAGGTCAACTGTTGGGCAGGGTAGCCGAAGATCGGTGACGCCGAGAGGACTGCCGCGTGGCTCAAACTCGCCGCCATAAGGACCGCCGCTGCCAGCACAAATAAGGGCTGGCGAATGTGATCGAGAACGCCTGGCCCCGAACCTGCGCCGATGAGAAACATACCGATAAACCGAAGCTTTTGCGGGATATCCGCGCTTATGTAGGGTGCCAGAAGGCAGATCAAACCCAGTCCCAGGATGAACACCCTTGGTGCGCGCCGCAGGCAGCGCAGCAGGATAAGGCAGAAGATCAACACATATAGAAACCACATCACCGCTGGCGCGTGCCAGAGAATAGATACCGGATGGTAGTTTTTAGGAATTGTGTTTGTGTAGGCAGCCATCGCGTGATGCACGCTTAACAGTATGAAAGACCATAGCAGGTATGACCAGATAAGGCGCGTCCAAAGTTCAGCCCAAAAGTCCTGGGTCGACTTGGCCATGTAGCGCGCTGAGAGAATGCCAGACACCAAGAGAAAGAGAGGCACATGAACGGCGTAGACCGATAACATCAAAAAGCGGAGCACCCGGGACTCGAATCCCGCCGATTGCGCACCATCCAGCGCGTGCCCAAAGACGACCAGCGCAATCGCAATGCCTCGGGCAATGTCCAGCGTACCGTCCCGCGCCATTGTAGTGCGGGTATGCGCCCAAACCTTCGACTGGGGAAAAGCAACTGATGTCATGGCCAGCTATCCCAGCCCGCTATGTTCGGCCGTTCACACACCGATACCTCGCGTTATCGCTTCGTCTTTCTCATAGAACACGCGATTCCAGTTAACGCCGCCTTAACCAGGTTGGCCCATTGCTCAGCCTGTGATGGCCAATTTGGAATTGAATGCACGGTTTTTGTCGCGACCTCTTGCGGGGGTCGACCGGGTTGCGTTTGAGTTGGCCTCAGCGCTCGACCGATATGGTTTGCCGCCGCAGATCAGCAGCTTTACCGCTGTGCATCCAGCGCGCCCTGCAACGACGGATGGGATTTTGCCGCGCACGATGAGCATGCGCAAAACGCGATGGTGGCCCGGCGGGCATCTGTGGGAGCAAGGCGCGCTCACGCTGAATTCGGGCGACTCTTGGCTTTTGTCGCTTTGCAACACGGGGCCGGTCTTACGGCGCAAACAGATCGTCATGATACACGATGCGCAGACCTTTCGGCATCCTGAGAGCTATACTTGGCCTTTTCGGCTGTGGTACCGGTGGATGCTCCCGCGTCTGGGCCGCCGAGCAGCTTTGGTCCTCACGGTTTCACATCATGCGAAGGCTGAGTTGGAGCGGTTTGGCATCGTCCCGCGCGGGAAGGCGCGCGTTGTTCCGAATGGTGCGGATCACATTTTGCGACATCAGGCGGATCTAGACGTGCTGGCGCGGCATGGACTTGAGCGGCAGGGGTACTTTTTGGCCTTGGGAAGTATGGCCCCTCATAAGAACATCCCGCGCATTATCGAGGCCGCGCGCGCGCGACAGGACCAGACCCTGCCGCTCATCCTTGCAGGTGGCGGCTCGAACCGCGTTTTTTCCGCAGATCAGGGTTCTTCCCAAAGCGGTGTCCAAGCAATTGGGCGCGTCACCGACCCAGAACTGCGCGCGCTTTATGAAAATGCCGTGGCGCTTGTCTTTCCGTCACTCACTGAAGGCTTCGGATTGCCACCGCTTGAGGCGATGCTCTGTGGCTGCCCGGTCATTGCAAGCAGCGGGGGGGCTCTGCCAGAAACCTGCGGGGATGCAGCGCTATTTGTGGATCCGGCTGACCGCTCCGGTTGGACGAAAGCATTGGAACACCTGGCGTCAGACATGGCGTTGCGCAAGGACATGTCTGCAAAAGGGCGCGCCCATGCCGCAGCGTACACCTGGGACAACGCCGCCGCCTGTCTTGTGAGGCACCTGAGTTCCACAATCCCCGCACGGGTTCCATCTGCGGCGAAGGTCCCGAAGGCAGCCCGACCCTAGTCTGGCTCTAGAAAGCCAACAAAGCCGCGCAGATGAACGACATGCTCATGATCGGCAGGCACAGCGTTCAGGGGTCTTTTTTTGTCAACGCGTCGGTGATGAACTCTGCGATGCAACGCGCTGTGGTGTCGGGGGCGTCCCACATGACCGCATGTCCGGCACCTTCCACGGTGACCTCTGCAAGCTTGGCGATGCGCGCGAAATGACGCCGCGCCTCATCGGGGGGCGCCAAGATGTCCTGACCTGCGTAGATCACGAGAGTTGGGCACAGGATCATTTCTGGCGTCGCTTTGGGTTTGAACGCTTTGAAAGCCGAAATTTGATGCGCCATCGCGGCATGCGATTGTGCGTGGGGGTAGGCCAGCGCCGCTTCAAGTGCGGCGTTGGCGTTTTCGGGTGCCTCAAAAAACGCAGGCCCAAAGATCCATGGGTAGAGGACGCGCAACCAGAGTTCCTCCCCCGCTGGCGCAGAACGCACCGCGAGCAGCGCGTCAAACACCGCAATTGTGCGCGGTGACGGGGTCCAGCTTGAGGCCAGAACGCTCAATGATGCGACGCAAGACGGCTGTGCGCAGGCGATCTCCATCGCAAGAAGGCCACCCAGGGAATGGCCGGCCACATGAAAGCGATCATACCTGAGGTGCACCATCAGCGCTGCGGCATCTTCAGCCATGCGCGCGCCGTCGGCAGGGGCGTTCCAAGGCACCGTGCGACCCGTTGTGCGATTGTCTGGGCGGATCACGGTGAAACGGTTCGACAGCAAAGGTACAATCGCCGCCCAGGTGGCGCTATCGCTCAGCATGCCGGCCAGCAGCAAGAGCGGCGGTCCGCTGCCCTCTATCTCGTAGTGCAGCGTGACATCATCACGGACAAATGTCGGCATTGATTGTCCTCCAACACGCAAGCAGATCCCCGTCGGCGGGGGTCGCTTCGTAAACCGCTCGCGCAATGGCCCGTGTCACGCAAAGTGCGGCTGCATGACCTATGAGTGTCACATCTCCGGCGTCGCGTGCATCGGTGCTCACCGCAAACAAGAGGTCGCCGTCATGGGGGGTGTGCGCAGGCACGGTCGCACGGGCAATGCCGTCATGCGCCGCGACGGCGACGCGTTGGCATTCGGCTTTGGTCAGCCGTGCGTCGGTGGCGACAATGCCGATGGTCGTGTTCTCGCGCATCGACATGGCGCGTGCCTTCCGGCTTTCGAGCGTGATGCCAAGGCCCGTCGCGGGATCGGAACCCAGCCCGCCAAACTCCCCGCCCATCTCAAAAGGCGCGGCATAGAAAAACCGATCTCCTGGCGTCGTGACCGAACCAATCGGATTCGCCACAACCAACGCGCCGACCGTCGCACCGTCCGGCAGAACCAAAGACGCGGATCCTACGCCGCCCTTCATCATCGCTGTCAAAGCGCCGGTGCCAGCCCCTACACTCCCAAGCGCAAAGTCAACGCCCGCACCCTCGAATGCGGCGCGCCCCAGGGCGCGGTAGGGGTTCTCGTCCCAGTCTTTTTCTCCGCCGTTTAGCAGGTCAAAGACGATGGCACCCGGGACCAGAGGGATGCGCGCAGGTCCAACTTCAAATCCGCGCCCGGCGTCGCGCAAGCCGTCGACCACGCCTGAACAGGCGTCGAGCCCAAAAGCGGAGCCGCCCGAAAGCGCAAGAGCATCCACCGCCGCGACTGACTTGTCGGGGGCAAGCAAGTCGGTTTCGCGCGAACCGGGAGCGCCTCCCATCACATGTACCGAAGCCGTAAAAGGGACCTCGCCCACCAGCACGGTCGACCCCGATTTCAGCACAAAATCTTGGGCGTGCCCAACTTTGAGGCCCGCCACATCGGTGATCAGGTTTCGCGCACCCACTTCCACAGGCTTTCACCCCTCCCGACAAATCGCCCTCTTGATAGCCTGCGGAAAAGGAATCGTCCAAGAGATCTGCCGCGCCGCGCGCCACGGCGTGGTCAACTGTTGATTGCAGCCCTGGTGTTGAGACGTTTACCGGTGCCGGAAGCCTTGAGGCACCACGTACCAGGCCCTACACAAGCCAAATGCCGTCAGAGATAGCTGGAGCGATGTTGGATTGGTTCTCCTCACTTTCAGAGAAGTGGACCAAGATATCCTCACGCCCCAGACCTGCCTCTTGCTGAGCGCGCCAGAAGTCATAACCAGCCTGATCAGGAGCCCTGTCCAATACGTTGGCGTATAGAAGGTCGATAAAGCTCTCGTCGGAAAGCGCGCTTGTTGGGCCGTAAGCCTTCGCAAATTCATCTGATGTGATGAACGCGCGCGCTGCGTCTTGAAGGGACAAACCCGCATCAAGCTGGTCAATCCAAAAGCTCAGACCAGGAATGTCAGGATCCCGGTTAAAGCTCGCCTCGTAAAGCCGATAGGCTTGGCCTGCATTTCCGTCAAGATCCATCGCCAAGGTGCCATCGCCGAACGAGAGCCTTTCGATGTTGTCGAGAAGAATGTCGTTCTGAATGCCGGGCACAGAAACTGTAGCGCTGCTGTCGCCATGCCAAACAAGGTCAACCTGGCTTCGCGAAGCACCGATGGAAACACTGTCGAGACCTTTCCCCCCGTCGATCTTCTGTACAACATTTGTAAGGATCACGCGGTCATCGCCCTGCGTACCCATAAACTCAGTCGCGTCCGCCAAAACGGGCGCGGTTGATACACCGGTTTCCGCGACCGGCTCATTGAGCGCGAGCGTCAACTGGACCACCTCAAAGGGGTCAAGATCCAGCGCGACCTGCGCCGCATCGGCAAAGATCATATCTGTCAAAGTGACGTCAATGTCATGTTCGTTGTAAAAATAGGGTTTGCCATCCACGATGATCTGATCCGCAGCCACGCCATTCTCCCACTGCAATCCATTTGAAGAGCTCTGATCGAGCGCGATCTGCACGGCCGAAACCGCACCAATCTGATTTGAAGCCGCGCTTAGATCGAGGGTCACGCTCGTCTGCTCAAAGCTGCGCGATGACACGTAGACCACCATCTCAGTGTCGGACGCGTAGCTGACGATGTTCAGCTCCGGCAGGCTGTTGCTGAAAGAAGCGAACACCAGCTCTTTGCCGATCAGCGCTTCAGACATAAGATCAAACACCGCGCCTGATGCTGAATTGGTCACGCGCCCCTGGTCGTCCAACCGTACGCCAGCGTCCGTATCGAGTGTCAACGCGGTCCGGGAGTGATAATCCAACGCCCAAACATGCGCGCCATCTGCCCCGATCTCAATCATGTTGGCAAACTGCTCGACCAGCGTTGAGGCTGAGACGAGACCGTGCTGCTCGGGCACAGTTGTCTTTACGTTCCACTCGGTGATGTAGAGGTCGAGCTCCTTGTCAAAGGCCTCCTCCCAAACCTCAAAGTCGCGATTGATGTTTTTTACCGACTTTCCGGTGGGCAAGAACTCATAGAACGTTTTGTTGTAATAATAGTGCTCGGTCACCCCATCGATTGCCTCGCGCGCGACGTCGCTGAGTTGCTCAATGATCGTCTCATTGGCGGCGATGTTGCGCGCGCTGAAATCGTTCACGCCGGGCACGCCCGGAAACTCAGAGCCGGCGTTGCCAGCAGTCGCCATCTGCACCCAAAGATCGGGTTGATCTGCCTCCGCGATCCCTTCGGCATCAAAGGCCCGCACAATCGCCTCGCTGGCGATGGAGGCTTTGGTGCCGTAGGCGGTTTCGCCCATCTCCCAGTACTCGTTGCCGATCTGGAATGCGCTGACCACGTCTGGATAATCTTGCATGACCAGACGCACAAAGACCTCGATGTCATCGGCAAAGGCGACATAGTCTGCGGCGCTCAAATGCTTCGTTGGAATAATGAGCGTGGCCGTTACAGCGTCGCCTTGCAGCGTTGTGTCTCGGCACCATTCAAGAAAATTCACGACCTCTGGCCTGAGCGCTCCATCGCGCAACGCGACGATGTTAATCGCATCCACACCGTCTTGCGGTAGAACGCCCGCTGAGTTCAGCGTGCTCGGATTGAGATCGGCCTGGCCACCGCCAAACCGGATGTTGTGCACGCCGAGCGACTGAGCAGATTCTAAAAATTCGGGCGTCGGCACCCCGTCAACGGTTTCTTGAAACACCGCATTCGCGCCGAACATATCGTCCGACACACTGCGCCCGCTTTTTTCATACCCCGACAACGTCACTAAGGACATGGAAAGATCACCCCTCCTGGACCACACATTTCACTTTGAGAAAAGTGCGGCACACCCATCCGAACTCTTCACTCACCCGAGACAACGTGTCCAAGAAAACCGTTTATAAAGAGTGAATTAGAAGGATTTGATGCGAATTTTTCGGAGTTACGCGTGACAGTTCACGCGATATCAAAAAACTGAATCAAATTTGGAAACAGCCGTAATTCAGGCAAAAAGATGGAGCCAGCGTGGAGCGTTTAAGGAAACTTTAGGCCTTCTTGCGCTTTACAGAACGTGAATGCCCCAAGCCAAGATCATGACCACATATGTCATCTGATGCATGAACTGATCCGTCCCAAAAGCACGCCAATACGCGGCATCCGCAGGGCCGTCTTGCGCCTTTTCTGAGTACCAACCTTTGATCCAATCGATGTGGTAATGCACCAACCATTCTAAAGCGCAGAGGACCAGCACAAAGCCAAGGGGAGCTCCCACGCCGAGAAAGACAATGATGGAGAATGCCGCGTGCAACCCAGCATGCTGAATGCGTCCGATATGGAAGTATATGCCTCTGTTCATCAACATGCGGGGTGTCTGGAGAAAGTAGTCAGCGAACAGGTGCTTTACTTGCAAAAGCACAAGCAAGATCAGCAATGTCTCCAAGGCTGGCGTCACAGATTTCTCCTCAGAGCGAAGGTAAGTCGAAGACTACCGGGTAGCAAATGAATTGATTTCAAAGATCTGGCTTTGCTAGGCTTGCTGCGCGGACTGGCGCCGCGTCAGCCTGGATCACGCTCATCGAACGTTCTCTCTTTGCATTCATTTGGAAGTACTCAAAGCGAGATCAATTGATCCTGCTTTGTGTCACGCTGACGCTCTTTCCGCTGCTCTATCTGACCTTGGAACTGCCAAAGCGGATCATCAACGACGCCATCGGGTCAGCGTCGGATGTCGTGAGCGTCTTTGGCGTTCAGATGAGCCAGATTGCCTTTTTGATGACACTCTGTGGGCTGTTTTTGCTTGCTGTGCTTGCGCATGGATTGATGAAAATGCGCATCAATACCATGAAAGGGGTACTCGCTGAGCGGCTGCTCCGGCGGCTACGCTATACGCTAATCGCGCGCATTTTACGTTTTCCTGCCCCCTATTTCGAACGCACCAGCCAAGGAGAGCTGGTTTCCATGGTCACATCAGAATCAGAACCCATGGGTGGGCTCATGGGGGATGCGGTCGCGCAACCGGTGCTGCAGGCTGGGCAGATGCTCACTATTCTGGGCTTTCTCTTCGCGCAAAGCGTCGCTTTCGGTCTCGCAGCCTGCGCGTTTATCCCGCTTCAGGCTTGGCTCATCCCAAAGCTGCAGCGCGAGATCAACAAACTCAATAAGCGCCGCGTGATCCAAATTCGAGCGCTTGCCTCTGAGATTGGCGAGGGTGCCGCCGGAGCCGCCACGCTGCGGACCAATGGCGGTTGGCGCTACCGTCTGGCGCTGTTTTCAGAGCGGCTGGGGCGGCTTTTTGCGATCCGATTTGAGATCTACCAAAAGAAGTTCTTCATGAAGGTCCTCAACAACTTCATCAGCCAACTCACGCCGTTCTTCTTTTACGCCATCGGGGGGTATCTCGCCATCATTGGGGAGATTACCGTCGGTGCTCTTGTCGCGGCGTTGGCGGCCTACAAAGATCTGTCGAGCCCCTGGAAAGAACTGCTCACCTACTACAATCAGAGCCAAGACATGGCACTGCGGTGGGAGACCATCGTGGAGCGTTTCGCGCCCGCGGGTATGGTTGACCCCGCGCAGTTTGATGCTGCCGGCAGCCGGGCGCGAGATCTTACCGGCGACCTCGCCTTGCGTGCCGTGAGCGTGCAAGACGCGGACGGAAACATGGTGCTTGAAGAGATGACCGCCGCTTTCGCAGCGGGCAGCGTGGTCGGTATCACCGCGCCCAGCGATGAAGACCGCCGCGCCTTCGCGCAGGTGCTGACCCGCGAGCTTTTGCCCGCGTCAGGACAGGTCACTTTCGGTGGCACGGATCTAACAGGCTTGCACCAAGGCACGATTGCCGAGCGCATCGGGTATGCCACCTCTCGCCCGATGATGTTTCTTGGCAGTTTTGGCGACAACATCGTGCTGCCGCTGAAACTGCATCCGCAGGCGTATGACGCGGCTCCGAGCGAAGAGAGTGCGCGGTCTGGCAATTCCACGGACCCGACAGATGTAAGCTGGCTGGCGGAGGATCCCGCGGGCAATGACGCGGAAGTGGCTCTGCGCATTTGGTGGGTCGAGATTGTCAAGACGCTGGGCCTGGATCGCGCTCTTTTTGGTCGCGGGGTGGAGCAGCGGTTTGACGCTGAAAAGCACCCAAAGCTTGCCGAGGCACTTGTCGCGCTGCGCCCCCAAGTTGCCCGCGACTTGGACGAGGCTGGGTTGCTCGGTGCAACGCACCCCTTCGCTGAGGCCAGCTACAACCCCGCCCTGCCCGTGGCCGAGAACCTGATTTTCGCGACCCCCACAATTGAGATCACCGCCGATGTCCTCAAAGAGCAGACGGCCTTTCTTGACCTTTTGGCAACGCTTGGTCTTGAGGCGGACCTTCTTACCCTAGCGGGAGACATGGTCGACCTCCTGCGCCAGATCTTTGGTGTCGACGGCACTGATCATCCAATGTTCCGAAAGCTGGGTTTGGAGGCTGCGACCTTTGAGACCGCCGTTGCCTTGCGCGCCAAGAAGACGGCCAATGCGCCCCTGGCCCAGGCCGATAAAGCCGCGCTGCTTGCCGTGACGTTTGCGATCTCTGCAGAAAAGATGGGCGGTGCCTTTCCCGACGCAGTGATCAAGCGGGTGCTTGAGATCCGCCAAGAGCACGAGGCGGCCCTACAAGCTAGCCTGGCAGAGATCTATGCCCCGATATCCGCTGAACGGCCTATTGCCGGTCTGACCGTGCTTGAGAACGCGCTTTTTGGCCTGATGTCAGAAAGCGCAGGCCAGCAGGCCGAGACGGTAAAGGAGATCGTGGTCTCCGCGCTCTACGACGCGGGACTTGAGGGGTTGGTCCTCGACCTTGTTTTCGACATGCCGCTGACATTGGGCGGGGCGAACCTGCCTGCCCTTTTTGTCGAAAGCCTCGCCTTAACGCGCGCCGTCATCAAGCGCCCGCAAGTCTTGATCCTGGATCAGGTCCTGGCAAGCTACGACAAAGAAGTCCGAGCGGGTTTGCTTGAGCGGCTGCGCAGGCTTCTGCCTGCGGCCACCATCATTGTAATGGAGCCCCAGCTTGAAGAGGCCGCAGGCGTCGACACCCAATATGTGATGCGTCAGGGGCGCCTCTCGACGCTCGCCGACGCCGACGGGATGGAGGACAGCACCGTGAGCGCCGATCTCGCCCGCAAACTGCGCGCATTGGAACAAACCGATCTTTTCGCCGGATTGGCGCGAAAGCAGCTGCGTCTGCTTGCCTTTGGGGCGCGATGGTACACCGCTGAGCCGGGCGAATATGTGTTTCGCAAAGATGACGATCCAACCACGGGTGCTTTCTTGGTGGTTGCAGGCAAGGCTGACCTGATACTGCCCGTTGCCGACGCGGAGAACCAATTGGTGGCCACTGCCGGGCCAGGTCAGCTTGTTGGTGAGCTTGGCGTTATCCGCAACGTGCCGCGTGCTCTCGATATGCGTGCAGCAGAGCACTTGACCTGTCTGCGGATCGGTGCGGAGGAGTTTCTCGACGTTGTCGGCAGCGACGCGGGCACGGCCTATAAACTCTTGCAAGTGGTGTCAGGATACGTGTCGAACTAAAACGTTCGCCGTTCAAAACGTCCACTTTTGATTTGCCCGCCGAACAGCGGCTGCCGGGTTATTTCTCCTTCAAACAAAGAGCTTGAGCTACAGCACCAGGAGGTTTAGGCCCGGCCCTCGAAGCGCTGCAAGGCGATCCCGGCAGCCTCAAGCGCTGCACGCACGGATGTTGCGATTTCAACGGCCTCCGGCGTGTCGCCGTGCAGACAAATCGTGTCGATCCGGGCATCAATGCGGCTCCCCGCTTCGGTTAGGATCGCGCCGGCGCTCACCATATCCACCATGCGCTGCCCGGCCAAATCCGCGTCATGGATGACCGCGCCGGGCAAGCTGCGATCAACCAGCGTCGCGTCATCATTGTACGCACGATCGGCAAAGATCTCACCGGCCCAGGCACAGCCGATCTGCTCCACCGCGACTTGTTGCTGCGTCGCGCACAAAACCATGATGATGAGGTTCGGATCTATGCTCAACGCGGCCTCATATAGATCGCGCGCGAGGCCCGCGTCTTCTGAGGCCATATTGGCGACCGCCCCGTGCAGTTTGAGGTGCCGGACCTCGGCCCCGACGCTGCGCGCCATGCCAAGCGCGGCCCCAACCTGATACCGGATTTGGTTCTGCAAGGTTGCGCGCGGCACCGACATCCGGTTTCGGCCAAAGCCAGCAATGTCCATAAAGCCTGGATGCGCGCCAATGCCGACGCTGTTTTCTCGGGCCAGTCCCATGGTCTTGGCCATCACATCCGCATCACCCGCGTGCCCGCCGCACGCGATATTCGCAGAGGTCACGATCTTGAGGAGGGCGGGGTCATTGCCCATTTTCCAAGGGCCAAAGCTCTCACCCATGTCGGCGTTTAGATCAACGGTGGGCATGCTGTCTCTCCTCAAGTGAACGGGTCTTGCAGGGCAGAAACTGCGCCGCCCACCAGCTGGTAGCTCAGCAGGTCGGCGATCTCGCCAGGGTCGCGCACGAGCGGCATGATCCGCTGGGGCAGACCAACAAGATCTGACAGGTACCTTTTTTGTGCAGATACGGCCTCGGCCATTTCAACCATCTCAAAGCGCAGCGGGGCACCGATCGGGGCTTGCGCGGCCCGGGGCAGGTCGCAAGGCAGAACCGTGCCGATCCGAGGATAGCCGCCTGTGGTTTGGCATTCATAAAGCAGAATGTATGGCGCGCCGTCGCCGGCGATCTGGATATCACCCGGCACCACCACTTCGGAGACGATGCTCAGCATCTCTTCGGTGGCAAAGCCCTCGGTTTCCAACGCCAGGCGCACGCCCATGCGGTTTGCCCGCGCATCGCGATGAAAAGTGGTGGAGGTGAAGCGCGCAAGGGCCTCTGGGGCAAAATCCTTGGTTTGCATTGAGGCCACCACCCGCAGCGTGCCCCCAGCGAGGCGGTCTTCCGGCAAAAGGATCATCCCGGTCTGCGGGCGCGGGTCCGGTCCCAGCGGCAGCGCATCGCCAGCGTTCAACGTGCCTCCAATGCCGCCCGCCAAATGGCTGCCGCGCGCCCCCATGATTTCGGGCGTGTCGATGCCGCCGCCCAGGTGGAGATACCCGTAGCTGCCTGCGCGCGCGCCGCCGATCTCAAGCGTGGATCCCGCAGGCAAAAGATGGCTCGCGTGCCAAGCCAGCGCCTCACCGTCAAGTCGGACGGTCATCTCCGCCCCGGTCAAAGCGATCCGCGCATCGGCATCGACGGAAAATGTCCCTCCGCTGCCCGCCATTTCGATTGCCGCAAGGCGCGCGTCCTGCCCAAGAAGGGCCGCCCCCTCATAGAGCGCAAGTTGGTCTGCCGCGCCGCCTTGGGTCAGCCCAAGCGCTCGGTATCCGGGCCGCCCTAGGTCTTGCACCGTCACACCGGGCCCGACTGCCTTCACGGTCAGACGGCGGGTCATGAAAGCACCTCACAGGTGGCTCCGCCCAGGCCGCTGGTGTCTGTTTGTCGCAACTTTTGAAATGCCGGGCCTTCGACTGCGGGAAAGGTGATCTCATCGCCTGGCGACAGTGTGAAAGGTTCAGCACTTTTTGGCCTGAACGTGCTGAAAGCGGTCTGGCCCACGTGACGCCAGCCCGTCGGCGTGGCGTTGGTGAAGACGATCAATTGCCTGATTGCGACGACCAGCGCACCGGCGGGGATTGAGCGGGTGAGGCCCTGTTGACGGGGGATGTCCCAGTGCTTTGGCAGGCTCCCGGTATAGGGTTGGCCGGGTGCAAAGCCGATGGTCAGCACGCGCATGCGCGCCTCTGAAAGTTCTTTGATCGCCGTGTCTGGGTCAATGCCGGCAAGGGCCGCGGCCTCTTCAAGCTGCGGTGCCAGATCGGTGCCGTAGAGCGTCGGGACGTGCCAAAGCCGCCGACCCGCAGGCAGCGGCGCATCTTCCCAGGAGTGGCTCATCAAGAGCGCCTCCAGTCGCTCTTTCATCGCTGCAACCGGTGTCGCACTTAGGTCGACCTCAAGGTATGTTGAGACAAGTGAAGTGCTTGTCTCCATCACCTCGGGCCAGTCTTGCGCATCGACCGCTGCGCGAAACGCCAGAGCCGCGCGGTTTGCGGGGTCACTCATTGATCCGGCGAAGGTCACCAAGAGGCCAGAAAGACCCACGGTGCGGATCTTCGGCCAATCAGTCACGCGGCAAGGCCCACCTGTAAAGACGCGGCAAGAGGATCGGTGTGAGATACATGGGCAGTTGCCAACAGCCGATGAAGATCATCAGCGGGGCCAGCACTTCCGCGGGGAGTGCCACCAGGAAGATCGCAATGTTGCGGTTCCCAGCAGCCAGCGCGAGCGGTCCGGTCGCGTGACGCGTGCCATTGCGCCTCAGCATCAGCAACACGAGAAACTGCAAGCCAAAGCCCAAGCTGAAGGCGAGCAAGGTCCAGGCCAGCACCTCCGACGGTGCTCTCATCAGGGCGGGTGTGAGCGCCGCCATGAGACCCACGACGATGAAGGAAAACGCCAAGACGGATAGACCGTCGAGCGCTTTGACCTGCCCCTCGGTCGCCTTGGGAAAGCACCAGGCGCGCAGGGCAAAGCCCAATGCCGTGGCCCCACAGATCACTGCAAGCAACCGCAGGCTCGCCGCCAAGATTTCGTCGACCGCGCCAAGCTGTGGCAGCGCGGCCAAGACCGGCATGAGCGTCAATGGAAAAGCCGCGGTGCCGAGCACCAAAACCTGCATCATGCGCCCCGCATCGAGACCCATCAACAGGGCGAGATTGATGCTGCCCGAGATCGCAGGCGCGGCAGTGACCAAGACGATGGCCATGCCAGCCTGGGTTTGCGCGACCCCGGCGAGCGACAGCAGCGCGTAAAAGACCAGCGGCAACCCGGCTTGCAACCCGATGACCGCCGCCAACCCACGGGGCACGTCTACAAGCGCGCCCTTTGCGGCCTGTGGCCCAATGCGCAGTGCGGTGACCGTGAGAAGAACCGCCACCATATGCGGCAGCCAGGGCACCAGGACCGCCGCGAAACGCGGAAACGCCAACCCGCCCACCAGCCCCAAGATGAGACAGGCCCGCGCTTGGGATGAGGCCAGCCAGAGCAGCCGCTGCATGTGTCACGACCCGGGCCCGCTGCGCATATTGTCGGGCAACCAGGTTGCAAGCTCCGGAAACCAGATCAGCACAAAGACCATCAGCACCATGATCCCAAACATCGGCAGCGCGGCTTTGGTGATGTAGCCCATCTCGTGATCGGTCATGCCTTGTAAGACAAAGAGGTTGAAACCGATGGGCGGCGTGATCTGCGCCATTTCGATCACGACGACCACGAAGATGCCGAACCAGATGAGATCGATGCCTGCCCCGCGGACCATGGGCTCCACGACCGCCATCGTCAGAACGATGGCGGAAATCCCGTCAAGGAACATCCCGAGGATGATGTAGAACACCAAAAGCGCCATCAGCAGTTGAAAGCGTGTTAGCTCCAGCGTGGCGATCCCATCGGCCAGCGCGCGGGGCAGGCCGGTAAATCCCATGGAGAGTTTCAGAAACGCGGCACCCGCAAGGATGAGCGCGATCATCGCAGAGGTGCGCGTGGCCCCCATCAGGCTCTCGCGAAAGCTGTCCCAGGTCAGCGAGCCTTGGAACGCCGCGAGTGTCAGCGCACCCAGAACGCCAATCGCTGCAGCCTCAGTCGCAGTGGCATAGCCACCATACATCGACCCAATCACAACCGCGATCAGCGCAAAGACCGGGATCAAGAACCGCGAGTTGGAGAGCTTTTCGGCGAAACTCATGCCGCGCTCGATCGTGGGGTTCCAGCCCTTAGAGGTGACGCTGACAATCGCCACATAGCCCATAAACATGCCTGCGAGGACCAAGCCCGGGAAGACACCTGCAAAGAACAGCTTCGAGATGCTTTCATTGACCGTGACGCCGTAGACGATGAGCGCCAGCGAGGGCGGGATCATAAGACCCAGTGTCGCTGCACCGGCGAGCGTCCCGATGACCATGTTTTCCGGGTATTGGCGCGCACGAAGTTCTGGGATCGCCATTTTACCAACCGTCGTCAACGTAGCCGCGGAGGAGCCGGAGACGGCGGCAAAGACAGTGCAGGAGACGATATTGGTGTGCACGAGCCCGCCGGGCAGTCGCGCGAGCCAGGGAGAGAGACCTTTGAACATGTCCTCGGAGAGCCGCGTGCGGTACAGGATCTCCCCCATCCAGATAAAGAGCGGCAGCGCTGTGAGCGTCCAGGAAGATGACGAGGCCCAAATCGTTGTCACCATCGTGTCGCCCACGGGCCGCGTTGTAAAAAGCTCCATCCCGACCCAGGCAACCCCCATGAGGGCGAGGCCGACCCAGACACCCGTACCCAGCAACAGGAAGAGGACAAAAAGGAAGAGGACGATGGCATAGACTTCGGTCATCGGATCACCCTTCTTCGATATCGACGGTGTTGCGCGTCATCCGGTGCTCACCCTTAAGGATCACATGCACCAAATTATCGGTCAGAGCGATGGCCAGAAGGCCCGCACCGAACACCATCACCGATTGCGGGATCCACATCGGGGAGGCGTCCTGTCCTTGGCTCACTTCGTTGAACTTCCAGGACCAATAGACAAACCAATAGGCGTAGTAGGTAAAGTACCACGCTACGGCGGCGGCAAGGGCAAAGCACCAGATCTCCATCAACCGCTTGGCACCTGCGGGGACAGCATTGAGCAGGATCGAGACGCGGATATGTGCCCCGCGATTAAGCGCGTTCGCAAAGGCAAAGAAACTCGCCGCTGCCATGGCGTATCCCGCGTAGTTGGGCGCACCGGGAAAAACCTCGCCAGTCCAGCGGGCGACCATCTGCAATACGATAAGGCTGAGGATCGCGATCAGGCAAAGCGCGGCGAGCACGCCGGCAGCAAGGTACAAGAAATCAAGCAGTTTGCGAACGATTGCCATGGGCCCCCCGATGACCGCAGAAAAAAGGCGGCCCTGCACAGGGCCGCCCGCGTTAGAGATTACTGAGAGGCCTTAAACCCGTCGACAATGGCCGCGCCATCGGCTCCGGCGGCTTCGAGCCATTCCGCGGTCATGGTCTCACCAACCTCGCGCAGGCCCGTCATGAGCGCCTCGCCCGCAGGTCCCACGGTCATGCCGCCCGCGGCCAAACCGTCCATCGTGAACTGGGTGTAGTCCTTGGAGGCTTGCAAACCGCGCGCCTCGGCCTCTTCCGCGCAGCCCGTCACCGCGGCTTGCATGTCACCCGAGAGCCCGTCCCAAACGCCCTTGTTGACCATCACGTAATTGTAAGGCAGCCAGGCATCGACCTCATAGAAGTGGCTCAAGCTCTCCCAGACCTTGCGGTCATAACCTGTGGCGCCGGATGAGATCCTCGATTCCGCGACGCCCGTTGCAAAGGCTTGGGAAATCTCCGCGGCCTCAATGGTCACCGGCAGCATGCCTGTGAGCTCTGCCAGGCGCGAGGTCGCGTTGTTGTAGGAACGGAACTTCAGCCCCTCCATATCCGCAACCGAGTTCACCTCTTTATTGAAGTAAAGCCCTTGCGGCGGCCAAGGCACGGCATAGAGCATCACGAGGTTCTGCTCCTCCAAAAGCTCGGTCATTTTGGGCTCTGCGGCGGCAAAAAGCTGCGCACTTGCTTCAAAAGAGGGTGCCAGGAAGGGTACGGAATCAAAGCCAAAGACAGCGTTCTCGTTCTGGTGGCCGGACATCAGCCGCTCACCGATTTGCACCTGACCGGTTTGAATGGCGCGCTTGATGTCAGCCCCGGCAAAGAGCGAACCGCCCGGGTGCACCGTGATGTCGATCTCACCGCCCGTAGCGCTGCGCACGCAATCTGCGAAGGCCACGCCATTTTCAGAATGAAAGTTTGAGGCGGAATAGGCCATCGGCATATCCCACTTCTCCGCCGCTGACGCGGGCAGTGCGCCGGTAACAACAATCGCGAGGGCCGCAGCCCCAGCCATCAGCTTTCTTTTGGTTTTCATCAGTTTCTCCCGTTGGTGGTTATGAAAAGCGTTGTGGATGAAAGGGCCGAAGGTCCGTTTTGACCGGCCGCCCCGAGATCAACCCGGCAATCAGTCGGCCCGTTTTTGGCCCGCCGGTCAAGCCTATGTGGTGGTGTCCAAAGGCCGTATAGATCCCGGTCTCGCCAATCTGCCCGATCAAGGGCAGGCTGTCAGCGGGGGCAGGGCGGTGGCCCAGCCATTCGATCTCTGACGTGGCCCGAAGCTTTGGAAAGGCGCGGCGCGCTTGGCGGCGGATCAAGGCGAGCGGCGCTTTGCTCGGGCCTTTGTCGAGCCCGCCAAATTCGAGAATTCCCGCGCAGCGCAAGCCTTGCGTCATAGGCGTTGCCACAAACTTCCCTGTGGCCATCATAAACGGTCGGCTGGGTCCGCCGGATGCCGCCTCAAAGACGATGTGATATCCGCGTTCGGTTTCCAACGGGATCTTGAGGCCGAGCTTTTTCATCAGCGGGGTAGACCAGACACCGGTCGACAAAACAACGCCTTGACAGGGCAGGCGCCCAGCACTGCTCAGCACCGCCTCGACCCGCTCACCCGTGACCACGATATCGTGCACGTCACCCTCCAAAACCTTGCCACCGCGTTCGGCAAATGCCGCTGCAAGCGCGCGGACATAGCCTCCGGGATCAGCGATATAGCCGTGCGCGCCCATGCGCGCCACGAAAGTGATCTCGGGTGCCAGCGCGGGCTCGTAGTCTTGCACATCAGCGCCTTCAATGAACTCTGGCGCAAAACCTGCTTCGGCCCGAAGCGCCCAGACGTAGCTTTCTTGGTCGAAGGCCGTGCGATTAGCATAGGCAAAGCAATAATCGCTTTGCCGCACCCATTCCTGCAACCCTAGTTCTGCGCAAAGGCTTTGGTGTTGCGCGATCGAATCGCCGACGATGTCGGTCAACGCTTGGCTGATGCGCTGCGTATCTTTGTCGTTCGCATGGGCTAGGTATCTTGCCAACCAGGGTGCCAGCTTTGGCAGGTATCCAAGGCGGAGAAAGAGCGGAGCCTCCTTATCAAGTAGCATGCCGGGAGCTTTCCCCAGGATGCCCGGCACCGTTACAGGGACCATAGCACAGGCGGCCAAGACCCCGCCGTTGCCGTGTGATGTGCCCGAGCCTGGCGCATCTCGGTCGATGAGGGTCACGTCAAGCCCCTCCCGCTGCAGCCAAAGCGCGGTTGATACGCCGACTATTCCGGCACCGATGACAGCAATTTGGCGGGTCATAATCATTGTCTTTACCGCGAGCATGCGGGGGAGTTCCCCGACTTGCCAAGCAGAATTGCATGATTGTTGAAAATATCAACGATTTATTTGCAATTTGTCATCGTAACGCACAAGCAGTCGGCTCATCCGTTCACGCCGCACGCCCGCTGTGCGGGCCGGGCGCGACGTCTTCGCTCATGCGCGCTCTTGTGATAGTGCGGCGCACCCAGGTGTTGCGCGATGTCTGTAAGCTCACGTTGATTGGCGAGGTCGTAGCGCGACGCGACCATGCTCGGTCAAATGCCAACAAGCGCTGCCTTCAAAGACGGCTGCCGCGAGCGGCCTGCCATAGCCCGCTCCACAGTCTAAGTTGATCCGGTTGCCGTAGTGAGTGGGCTGATCCACGGGCGTGTGGCCATGCACGATGAGTTTCGGGTGCATGCGCGGGTCAAGGTGAAACTCCTGCCTGATCCACAAGAGATCATGCTCCGTCTGATCTTTAAGCGCCACGCCAGGGCGAATGCCAGCATGCACGAAAAACACCTCTTCGGTTTGAAAACTCAGCGGCAGCTCTTGAAGAAATGCAAGATGCTCCTGCGGCACCGCAGCCAGCGCGCGCCGGTGCACCTTCTTGAGCTTGGTCCGTTGCGTGAAGTCGGCGCCGTAGGATGCAAGTGTCCTGTCGCCTCCCAAGCGTGGATGCAGCCAGCTCAGCTCCACTGGAAGGTAGTCCTCGCGCCGCGGGGGGTCCTGCATGAACCAGCAAAACATGCGGTCATGGTTGCCTTTCAAAAACGTCCAGTTTCGCGCGCTGGCCTGCCCCTCAATGAGAAGCTCTATGACCGCGCGGCTTTCGGGCCCGCGATCCGTGTAGTCGCCCAAGAAGATGATTTTGGCGTCAGGACCCCCATCCGCCGCGATCAGGGCGAGGACGCGTTTGAGTTCCTCTACCTGACCATGGATGTCTCCGATGGCGTAAATCGGCTCACGCACGCTTTAGCTCCTTCGCGCCCGGGGCCTCCGCGGCAGCGCTGACCGGAATGCAGTCATGGGGCCACGTCGAATTGCAGTGGTTTCACTTGCGTGAACAAACCGGTGTTGGTCAGCTCTCGGATGACCGGACTGGGCACTGGTTCATCTACGTAAAGCAACGCAATCGCTTCGCCCTTGACCCCCGCCCGGCCAAGCGTGAAGTTTGCGATGTTCACCCCGTTTGTGCCCATCGTCTGGCCCAGAGTACCAATGATGCCTGGCACATCTTCGTTTGTAGTGTAGAGCATGTGCGCCCCGATCTCAGCGTCAATGTTGATCCCTTTGATCTGGATGAAGCGCGGTTTGCCATCCGAGAAGACAGTGCCCGCGACAGACCGTTCGCGCTTTTCCGTCACCACAGTCACTTTGATGTAGCCGTCAAAGACACCCGACTTGTCTTGATTGGTTGTGCTGATTTGGATGCCTTTTTCCCGGGCGACCACGGGGGCGGAGACCATGTTCACGTCCGGGTTGGCCCGCTTCATAATGCCCGCGACGACGCTGCAGTTCAGTGCCTCCAGGTTCATCTGAGCGACCATGCCGTCATAAAGGATGTTGATCGCGGTGATGGGCTCATCGGTCATCTGTCCGACAAATGCGCCAAGATGGCCCGCAAGTTTGACCCAAGGGCCCATCACGCGCGCCTCTTCTGCGGTGACAGACGGCATGTTAAGCGCGTTGCTCACGGCTCCTGTCAGGAGGTAATCTGACATTTGTTCTGCTACTTGCAGCGCCACATTCTCCTGCGCCTCTGTGGTAGCCGCGCCCAGATGGGGCGTGCAAACAACATTCGGCAGGTTGAAGAGCGGGTTCTGTGTTGCAGGCTCGACCTTGAAGACGTCGAAGGCGGCCCCGGCAATGTGCCCCGACTTCAAAAGATCAGCCAATGCCTCCTCATCCACCAAGCCGCCTCGGGCGCAATTGATGATGCGCACGCCTTTCTTGGTCATCATCAGTTTCTCTCGGCTGAGTATGTTGGCCGTCTGATCGGTGAGGGGGACATGTAGCGTGATGAAATCAGCCTTTGCCAGCAGATCGTCGAGTTCAACTTTCTCAACGCCCATCTTCTCCGCCTTCTCCTCGCCCAGGAAAGGATCATAGGCCAACACCTTCATTTTCAGCCCGCGCGCGCGGCTGCACACGATGCCGCCGATGTTGCCCGCGCCGATCACACCAAGCGTTTTGCCGGTGAGTTCCACACCCATGAACTTCGATTTTTCCCACTTTCCAGCATGTGTCGAGGCTGAGGCTTCAGGGACTTGGCGCGCCACGGCAAACATCATCGCAATTGCGTGCTCGGCAGTGGTGATCATATTGCCGAACGGGGTGTTCATCACGATCACCCCCTTTTTGGAGGCTTCTTCTTTGTCGATGTTGTCAGTGCCGATGCCAGCGCGGCCGATGACGCGCAGCTTGTCAGCTTTGGCCAGGATTGTCTGCGTGACCTTGGTGGCAGAGCGGATGGCGAGGCCGTCGTAGTTACCGATGATGTCGGCGAGCTTTGCTTTATCCTTGCCAACATCGGGCTGAAAATCCACGTCGATGCCGCGGTCTTTGAAAATCTGGACCGCCGCATCGCTAAGTCTGTCTGAGATCAATACTTTCGGTGCCATTCTTGGCTCCTTTCAAAAAAGGGCTCGTCCAGCCGATGGCTGTCCTCGCGAAGACGTCCACTCGGACGGATGAGCGCTATGCGGTGATTTCGGTTTCAAATGCCCAGGCGAGCCAGGGCAGCATGGCTTTGACATCGGAAGTCTCAACCGTCGCGCCGCACCAGATGCGCAAACCTGGCGGTGCTTCACGGTATGCCCCGATATCGAATGCGACACCTTCCTCCTCAAGCCTCGTGGCAACAGATTTGGCAAAGGCAGCGCCGTCCTGGATGCGTTCGTCATTGAACTTCAGGCAGACGGATGTGTTTGACCGGGTGGCTGGATCGCTAGCCAGAAAGTCGATCCAGGCATGCGAATCGACAAAGTCGGCAATAGCGGTTGCGTTGGCGTCGGCGCGGGCGATAAGCCCGTTCAGGCCGCCGACTGTTTTTGCCCAATCCAGACACTGCAGGTAATCCTCAACGCACAGCATCGAGGGGGTGTTGATCGTCTCGCCTCGAAAGATCCCTTCGTTCAGCTTACCAGCTTTGGTCAATCGGAAGATCTTGGGCAAGGGCCAAGTTGGCGTATAGCTCTCCAAACGTGCCACTGCGCGCGGTGACAGGACCAGCATCCCGTGCGCGGCCTCTCCCCCCAGAACTTTTTGCCAAGAAAATGTCGTCACGTCGAGTTTTGCCCAGGGCAGGTCCATTGCAAAGGCGGCCGAAGTTGCATCGCAAAGGGTCAGACCCGCGCGGTCCTCGGGGATCATTTCCCCATTTGGCATGCGCACGCCAGAGGTCGTTCCATTCCAAGTAAAGCAGACGTCGCAATCGTAGTTGAGCTTGGCCATATCGACGATTTCACCGTAGTCTGCGGTGTGACAGCTTGCTTCAATTCTCAGCTGTTTGACCACATCGGTAACCCACCCGGCACCGAAGCTTTCCCAGGCCACCATCTCAACCGGGCGCGCACCCAACAATGACCACATGGCCAACTCATAGGCACCAGTGTCGGACGCTGGGACGATGCCGATCCGGTAGTCGGATGGCACGCCTAAGATCTCTCGCGTCGTTTCAATGGCCTCCCGCAACTTTGCCTTGCCGCCTGCGGCACGGTGCGATCTGCCGAGCGGCGTATCGGCCAATGTGGTGAGCGAGAATGTGGGGGGTTTGGCACAGGGGCCTGAAGAAAAACGCGGATTGGCCGGTCGTTTAGACGGACGTGATAAAGCCGGCCGCGTCGCCGGTTCGGTCATAGCCATTGATGCTATCCTTCCAGATATGCGCCCTTCGTTGGGGAAGGGTGTCCCGGGCGCAGAGATACGCCCAAGCTAGAAAAACAGCAACATCCAAAGACACTTGCCTTAAAGATAAATGCAGGTCGATGCGGCAGGAAGCAGGGGCGCGAGTTTCCGATTGGCACAAGTCGGCGTGCAGGGGAAAGCGCCGTCCGTTTGGCTCTGCCGAAGGCCCTGGCTCGGGTTTTCCAGCGCCTTCCAAGAGCCCCGTAGGACGGCAACAAACTGCCGGTGTGGCGCTTTACAGAAGTTTCGACGGCTGGCTACGCAGCTTCGGTAACTCAGGGCGATCGGGCCGCTCGGTCTATACGGTTTCTGCATAGTTGCGGGACTTAGACATTTTGCCGATCCCCGGGTTGAACGAATTTGTCGGGTCGCAGCGCGTGTAGTGCGCGGCAAGCGCGGGCTTGGCTTGGTAGAGATGTCCAACGTTGTGTTCTGCTGGGTATTCCGCCCCACGTGCATCCAATATCTGCAACATCTTGGCTTTCAGCGCTTTGGGGTCGGACCCCTTTTTTACAATGTAATCTTGGTGCATGACGTGGCACATTAGATGACCGTAATAGACCTTGCCGACAAAATGGTCCGCTATCTCTTTCGGCAGCGTCTCAAACCAGTCGCGATCATTGCGCCGGAGCGCGATGTCGAGGGCCAAGATCCCTTCAACCTCCTTCGCGTGCACATGACCATAGCGCACCGCAGCACCGGCGGCTGCAAAACGGTGCAGACCTGCGATCTTTGCCTCGCGCGGGGAACACGTCACGAAATCCGCCTCGCGCCCTTCGAAAAAGGCAGGCAAGAAGCGTGCCGCTTCTTCGATCCCGCCATCATGCATTTTAAGGATCAAATGATGTTCAAATCTGTCCCGGTAGGCATGCAGGAACTTTGGCAGATGGTCAGGCCAAACCCGCGCGAGCATCTGCATGAACTTATCAGTAAAACCGCGTGTGAGGGGGAGCTTGTTAAGCCAAGAGTCGACGGCACCTTTGAGCGCAAAGAACATGGGCAGCCGGTCAGTCCCTAACCTGTCAATCATCACGAGCGTGTCCTTGCCGTACTTCGCGGCAATATCAAAACACTCGCGATGCACATATTCCGCCGACACAGGCAGTGTCTTGAACTCCTTCAGGATGTGACGGCGCAGCTCTGTCAGATCGTCCGGAGTGTTGGTCCCGATGTAGAACGTCCGTTCCGCTTCGTAGACCTGGAAGGTATCCAGCCGCACGGCAAAAACCATGAGTTTGCCCGCGCAACCTGATGCCTCATACAAAAGCCGGGGATCGTTGTTGTACCGCGAGGGCGTCTCAGCATCGACGTCGCGCAAAATCGTCGTGTAATCCGGGTCTGAGGCGTTCTTGCCCGCTGGCGGGGGCGCACTCTTGTCAAACGCCCCGGCGTCGAGCTTTGAGAAGATTTCCTCTGGCGTCTCGCCCAGATCAAGCCCCAGGTGGTTCACCAGCTTCAGGTCTCCGTTGGCGGTGATCTGGGCAAAAAGCGCAAGCTCGGTGTAGCTTGGCCCGCGTTCACACAGCGAGCCGCCAGAGTTGTTGCAGACACCGCCCAGCACTGAGGCACCGATGCTCGACGAGCCGATCACGGAATGAGGTGTCCTGCCCAGCGGGCGCAGTTGTTTTTCAAGCTCAAAGAGGCTTGCACCGGGAAAACACAGCGCCTGCGCGCCGTCATTCAACAAGTGGAGATCATCCATGCGGCTGACATTGATCAGGACGACATCGCGTTCGTAGCCGCCTTTGGGGGTGGACCCCTCGGTGAGACCGGTGTTGGAAGCCTGAATAATGATGATTTTATCGGCTTTGTGACATGCCTCAAGCACGCGCCATTGCTCAAGCAGAGTGCCCGGGCGCACCACGCAGAGCGCTTGCCCCTCGCCTGAGCGAAAGCCTCGGCGAAAGCGCTCAGTAGCGCGCTCTCCGGTGAGGACGTGGCGACGGCCCACAATGGTCGAAAGCTCAGAGAGCAGCGTATCGTTTGTCATTCCACTGCAATCCTCATAGCTGGCGCGGTTGTCCTTTTTTGAAACCGCAGCGGTCCGCGGTTTACCGCCGGTGTCATACTAGCACTCCCTGCTTTCGTGTCTTGCTCAATTTCGTCGCGCAGGGTCTTTGATCGGCGCTGACGAAAGCGGCATTAAAAGTCCGGCGATGCGGGTTTTCTGAGGGATCCGTACTCGTCTGCGGGAGTGGTGGTGGTGCGAGCAGTCTTCAAAGGGCCCGCGGGTCCTTTCAAAAGCGAGGCCGCCGGCAAGGGGTGCACTTTTGCTTCAATGAAAAGACCCAGGCGGAGGCCCGCCTGGGTTTTCGTTTTCGCCTTTGCACTCAGTGTCGGGCGACGTTGATCACCTGCATCTGTGTGTATTCCGCGAGGCCTTCGGTCGATTGCTCTACCCCAAGGCCGGAGCCCTTGAACCCTGCCATCGGAATATGCGGCCCGATGTTGGTCTGCTGATTGACCCAGACGGTGCCGCTTTCGATGCGGCCGGCAATCTCCGTGGCTTTTTCGACATCCTTTGAATGCACAGCACCGCCTAGCCCGTAGTCCGAGGCATTCGCTCGGGCGATCACGTCGTCAACATTGTCAAAGCGGATCACTGGCAAAATCGGGCCGAATTGCTCTTCGTCCACGATTTTGTCACCGTCTTTCACGTTGCGCACAATTGTTGGCTGGACAAAATAGCCTTTGCCTTCTGGTGCCTCCCCTCCGGCAATGATTTCTCCATTGGCTTTGGCATCCTCTAGATACCCCTTCACCTTCTCATACTGCGCCTTGTTCTGAATGGGCCCGATCGTGGTCCCTTGCTGCAGACCGTCACCCAAAACAGCTTGGCTCGCGATCCCCTGCAGTTCAGTGCAGAAGTCGTCGTAGATGTCATCGTGCACATAGGCGCGTTTGACCGCTAGGCAGACTTGCCCCGCGTTGAGGAACGCGCCGCCGAACACCTTTTCTGCCGCCGCCTTCACGTCCACATCAGGAAGCACGATAGATGGATCGTTGCCGCCCATCTCAAGCGTGACGCGTTTCATCCCTGCGGCAGCCGAGGCCATAATTTTCTTGCCGGTGTCCGACGACCCGGTGAAGCCGATTTTAGAGATGCCGGGGTGCTCGGTCATCTTCTGGCCCAGGTCATTGTTATCGGTGATGATGTTGATCAATCCTGCTGGGAAGATATCGGCGCAGATCTCTGCCAGTTTCAAAGCAGCAACCGGCGTGGTTGGTGCAGGTTTGAGCACCAAGGCATTGCCCGCCATCAAAGCCGGGCCGATCTTCCAGGCGCAGAGCAAAAGCGGGAAGTTCCAGGCAATGATGCCACCGACAACGCCCAAAGGCTTGTGACGGGTTTCGATGAAAAAGTCATCGTCGTCCTGAATGACGCGATCGGGCAGCGTGAGCGTGGCGGTATGGGCCAGATAGCCAACAGACCACTGCACCTCGCCCGTGGCCTCAGGCAGGGGTTTGCCCTGTTCCAGCGTGATCAGCCGGGCCAGTTCGGCCTCATTTTCGGCAAGGGCAGCGGACAGCGCTTCGATCTTTGCGCGCCGTTCTTCCATTGACGTTTTTTCCCATTCTTTCTGCGCAGCGCTCGCGGCGGCGACCGCCTCGTTGAGTTGCGCCTCCGTGCAGTGCGGCACGCGGGCGATGGGTTCCTCCGTTGCTGGGTTGATGACGTCGATCCAGCGATCGGACGCAGTCATCTTGCCACCGATGAGCATAGACATGTCCATGATTATTCCTCCCTGACTGTTGGTCATTTTTGGATACAGTTTTCTTTCTTGAGCGCTGGCGCGGGCACCGATCCGACGTGACCCGCCAGCCGCCGACGCAAAGATGCCCCCAGCCGGGATCTCGCGAAACTTTGGAGCGCGACTTTGTTGCGGTTACCTGTTCCGTTCCGGAACAGGTGCTTTGACCTATTTTTCGATCCCAAGATGCTTCATATGGCGGTAGAGCGTCGTGCGACCCATCCCAAGCTGACGCGCGGCGGCGGATACATTGCCCGATGAGCGGGTCAACGCACGCATTATCGCTGATTTTTGCACTGCTGAGATGTCTCGCGCCGCATGGCTGTGTCCCAAGATGTCGCCTGCGGGCCGGGGCTGGAATGCACCGCCTGCCTGTAGGCCAAACGCGATCCGGGCGGCGCGGGTTGCGCCCACCACGATGTCATCTGCGTCGATCGCAAAGAGCGCTGCGCCGTCCCAGCCTTCAAGGTCCGCGACAACAACTCGGGTCTTGGGATGTGCAAAACGAAAGAAGGACGCTTCAATCCGGCGGGTGGACTGCAGCAAGGCATCAGCCATCAACAGGTTCGCGCTGCGGTTCTGATCGGCGCGTGCGGTGCTGATGTCGAGGGAGGCAATCAGTTCACCCTCGGCTCCAAAGACCGGCGCGGCAATGCAGGTAAATGCGGTGCTCCGCGCCATAAAGTGATCTTCGCGCTGAATGACAACGGGACGTTCTTCCGCGATGCAAGTGCCCATGCCATTGGTACCTTCGGCCGCCTCACTGCAAATCGCACCGGGTTCGAGGCCCATCGCACGGAATTGATCCGCATCACCGTCTTTGCAGCGCTGATCCAGAACGATACCCCCGCTGTCCGTCAGGTAGAGACCGCAGCCAGCGTCGCCTACCAATCGGTAAAGCCTGTCAATCTCTGTGCCGGCGACGTGCAGGAGCGCGTCCATCTTCTCTTGACGGTCGTTGAGCCGCTTTGCGTCGACACGCGAGATCCGTCTGTTGACCGTAGGGTCAAGCCCGAATTTTACCAACGAGCGATGCCAAGACGAGGCAATAGAGGATCGCGCAGCAGCTGAACCAGAATAAACCGCAGCGGCGACCACGTCACCATGTGCAGAATGCTTGTGCACGGCCTTACCTCCCCCGCGGAGTGTGTGGGGCGAAGGGAAACGCGTCAACCCACGTTTGCACGCTTCTTTGGCCTCGCCGATCGCGCATCGGATATGCGCGGTCAGGTTGGGCCAGTGTCGCCTGCGATCAAAAACCTGATCCACAGCTTTTGACCAAAAGGCTGCCGTGTTGCCTTGGATGCATGACGATTGAGCGAAACTTTGACGATAGGCGAGCCTGGTATAGGTGAACGGCCGCAAGACTGGACAAGCCAAGTCACATCTGTTTCGCTCGCGTCGGTGAAATACGGGCTCGGCGGGGGGACGTGCTTTTCGGCTTTTCGAAAGCGGGGCAGCGCAGATCTTCCAGTCAGATGCACAGAAACAAATAGGGAGAGTTCATCACAATGAATAAAGTCACAGCTTTGGCAGCCGTAGCGACGATTTGCGGGTCAAGCACTGCGTTTGCGGCGGACATGATACTCGGCGTGCCAAATTGGCCAGCCGCCAGCGCCCAGTCAAACATTCTCAAAATCGTGATCGAAGAGAACTTCGGGCTCGAAGTTGAGCTTCAGAATGGCACCAACCCAATCATTTTCGAGGCAATGGACTCGGGTTCAATGCATCTGCACCCTGAGGTTTGGCTGCCCAATCAGGCCAACTTGCATGACACTTTTGTCAAACAGAATGGCACCGTTATTGCGAACCAAAACTTCGTTCAGGCAAAGCAGGGCATGTGCGTGACAAAGCACACCGCCGATACCTATGGGATCACCTCGATCAATGATCTGACCGACCCGGACAAAATGGCCGCCTTCGACAAAGATGGAAACGGCACGCCTGAAGTGTGGATCGGTGCACCCGGTTGGGCGTCAACAGTGATTGAGCAGGTCCGCGCGAAGTCCTATGGCTATGATCAAGTCATGGACCTGAAGCAGTATGACGGTACGGTCGCCTGGGGCGAACTGGCTGCTGCCGCAAATGCGGATGAGCCCTGGATGGGCTTTTGCTATGAGCCGCACTTCATCTTCGTGGCCTATGACGTTGTCTACCTCGAAGAGCCAGCGCATGATCCTGCGACATGGACAATCGTGCAGCCGACAGACGATCCCGATTGGCTGAATAAGTCCGAGGCCTCGACCGCTTGGAAAGGCGCGCAGTTGCACCTGCATTATGCCGCTGCTGTACGCGAGAATTACCCCGAGGTCGCAGACATGCTCGACAACTACGCGATTCCGCCGCTCGTGCTTTCGGAGGCTGGGTTCGAGCTTTCAGTGAACGACGTGCCCGTAGAGGAGTACGCGCGGCAATGGGTCGACAACAATGAAGACGTCGTGCTGAGCTGGCTCACGGGTCAGTAAGCCGAAGTCCAAACATGATAGCGATGCGCGGTGACCTGTCGCGCGTCGCACCAAGGGTGATTGGGGGCGCGAAAGCATGACCGAAAACGTGGTCGAATTGTCCAACGTGTGGAAGGTTTTCGGCAAGCGCGCGGAAGAAACCATCACTGCAGCAAAGGGAGAGGGGATCGGGAAACCCGAAGCGCTCTCTCGGTACGGGACTGTCATCGGTGTCAGAGACGCCACTTTCGACGTCGCCCGCGGCGAGATTTTCTGCATCATGGGCCTCTCAGGGTCTGGCAAGTCCACTCTTGTGCGGCATGTTAACCGCCTGATTGAGCCGAGCGCGGGCACCATCCGTGTTCTTGGCGAGGACGTTGGCGCGATGAACAAGACCGCCCTGCGCGAGATGCGCGCGCGGCACATCGGCATGGTGTTTCAGCACATGGCGTTGATGCCGCATCGCTCCGTCCGGGAAAATGTCGCCTATCCGCTGGAAATTCGGAAGGTGCCCAAATCGAAAAGATGGGCGATCTCTGATCACTGCCTAAGCCTGGTGGATCTGGCCGGATACGAAGACCGCCTGCCGAGCGAGCTTTCTGGCGGGATGCAGCAGCGCGTGGGAATTGCGCGGGCCTTGGCATCCGACCCTGAGATCCTGTTGATGGATGAGCCGTTTTCGGCGCTGGACCCGCTGATCAGGCTGCAGCTGCAAGATCAGTTCAAAGCGCTGGTGAAGGATCTGAATAAATCCACGCTCTTCATTACCCATGATCTTGATGAGGCGATCCGCATCGGGACGCGCATTGCGATTATGAAAGACGGTGTCATCGTGCAGATTGGCACGCCCGAAGAGATTGTGACGCAACCTGCTGACGACTACGTGCGAGAGTTTGTGCAGGGTATTTCTCGCCTGAAATTGGTGAAGGCACACACGATCATGGAGCCGCTGAATGGGTCCGGCGTGCCCGAGAACGCGCCGCGTGTCACCGGGGAAAGCGATCTTGATTCGCTCATCGACGTCTCGCTAGACGCCGACGGCCCGGTTGTCGTGGAAGAAGCCGGTGTACCGGTAGGGGTGATCTCAAAAACAGTGCTTTTGCGCGGCATCCAAGGGGGTCGATGAGATGAACGAGCTCAAGCCAGAGGCGGCTGTTCAAAGCGATGATCAAGCGATGCCCGTGGGATCGGTGAGCGATATTGAGGTCGACCGCGCCGCGCTCGACGACTCAATCAGTGAGTTTGCAGGACCCCGATCAGAGTATTACGCCGATGCGTTCAACAAGATCCACGACGCGACGTCCGGCATCCCGCGCACCTTCAATCAAGCGGCGCTTTTGGCGGGGCCGTTCTGGGCCGCTGCCCGTGGCATCTGGGGGATGTTCTGGGCCTTTATCATTCTTGAGATCATCGCCTTTGTTCAGATCGGCCGCGGGACATGGGGGCAACTGGGTGCCAGTGACCTTGCGCAAGCTGAAAGACAGGAAGAGCGCGCGCAGCAGTTTCTGGAAAGGGCGGCGGAGGCCTCGGCGGCGGGTGAAGATCCGAGCCGTTTTCAAACACTCGGCGACAACTTGCTGCGCGCCGCCGAACGGTCGCGTGAGGCGGCGGATGGCGCGGCAGCTGACGCCTTCTCCATTCTTTTGTCGGGCCTTGCGCTGCTCGCTTTGCTCAGACTGATTCAAGCCATATACGGCAACATCACCTACGAAAAGCAGTATGCACGGTGGCGCGTTGATCCAACTTCGACACCGTCAGGTTTCAACATCCGCAGCCTTGCCCTCGGGCTGGGACTGGGGGCGGTGATGGTGCCTTTGACCGTTTACCGTTTCACCGTAGAGGGCGTACCTGCTTGGATGTCAGAATTCCCCGCAGATCCCAATACCTATGCGGTCAGCGCGCGCTGGCTGGAAGGTATGATCGATACGGCCGCGCGGAACGGGGCAGGGGCGTTTGACGGTGTGGTGCTCTTTGTGCGGCAAGTGCTGGATGCGATCAGCCTCGCCCTCATCGGCACGCCATGGCCGGTGGTCATGACGGTGATCATCGTCGTGGGCTGGCGCTCAGCGGGTCCGCGCGTGGCAATCTTTACGGCAGCCGCACTCGCCTACATCGCCTTCCTCGGGTACTGGGAAATCGCCATGGAAACCGTTGCACTTGTCGGTGCTGCGGTTGTATTATGCGTCGTCATCGGCATTCCTCTGGGGATCTGGTTTGGCAAGTCCAAGCGTGCATACGGGTTCGCCGAACCCGTGCTTGACCTGATGCAGACCCTACCGGCTTTTGTGTATCTGATCCCGATCATCGCGTTTTTCGGAACGGGCAACCCACCGGGCATTCTCGCCACGATCATTTTTGGCATGCCCCCTGTTATCCGCCTGACCGCGCTTGGCATGAAGGGCGTCCCAGACACGATCAAAGAGGCTGCGATGGCCTTTGGCGCGACCCGGTGGCAGCTTCTAAAGGATGTGGAGCTGCCGCTCGCTCTGCCGTCGATCATGACAGGCGTGAACCAGACCATTTTGATGTGTCTGTCGATGGTGGTCATCATCTCGCTCATCGGAGGGGGTGGCCTGGGCCAAGTGATCCTTGAGGCGCTGCAATTTGCGGCGAAGGGTCCCGGCCTTTTGGGTGGTTTTGCCATTCTGTTTGTCGCCATGGTCATCGACCGGATCGTGCAGGGCGCTTTCCGGCGCGCGCACTGAGGACGCATGTGCAGCTCGGTGTCTTCGCGCCGTGGCCCTCTTGGAACACGCTGCGCATCAAAGCTGCATGCAGCGCGGATCCGGCTTTAGTTTGACTTAGTCTCAACAAAGCTTCTATCGTTTCTCATTATGCCAATGTGAGCGACGAAAGCATGCCGCGTGCCGCCCGGAAGAAAGAGCTGAGCCTGCGCTGGCTGGAGTTGTTCCAGATTTGCGCGCAGAAGGGATCGCTTCAGGCGGCGGCGAAAGAAACCGGATTGTCGATGAGCACGGTATCGCATCATCTCAGAAGTCTCGAAGAACATCTGGGCATCGCGCTTTTCAATCACGCGCGCCGACCTATGGTGCTGACACCCAAGGGGCGGGTCTTTCTGCGCAATATCGATAGCGCGCTCTTCACGATCCGGAAAGCCAAGGCGGAGGCGTCGGCGGGAAGTGTGGCTGAGGCGAGCCTGTTGCGCATCGGCACGATTGAAGACTTTGACAGTGACGTCATGCCCGCCATGGCCGTCTTTCTCGCACAGAGCATGCCGGGCTGTGACTTTTTATACCAGACCGACTTGAGCCATGAGATCATCCGGATGTTGCGCGACCGTCATTTGGATTTGGGCATTTCTTCTGCGCCGTCCGACCACCAGCGCGACCTGCAAGATCGCCCTCTCTTGCGCGACCCTTTCGTTGCTGTCTTGCCACGTATGACGGAGCAACCAATCTCCGATGTCATGGCAGGCCTCGGCGATTTGCCGTTTTTGAGGTTTTCAAGTGACCTGATCATCGCGCAGCGGATTGAGGCACATTTGCGGCGCTTGGGCGTCGCCTCACGCGCGCGCTTTGAGTGCAGCAACAATCAGACGTTACTGGCCATGGTGGCGGCGGGCGCGGGATGGACGATCACAACGCCTTTGCTGTTCTCAAGATCGAACAGACGTTTCCAAGAGAAAGTGGTGATGCGGCAGATCCCGGGCAGGCCGTTTTCAAGAACGCTGTCGATCATCGCGACGCCGGATTGCTCTCGATCGGTGCTGGAGCTGTTTGATACCAAGATCCGCAGCTTTGTGGAAAAATACGCAATCGCAGAACAGACGCGGCAAAACCCCTGGCTGGCAGAAAGCTATCAGTTGATCTCCTGATCAGAGCTCCAGGTTGCTTCCCGAAAGAGTGAGACACTTTAAGCGGGATAAAGAATTTTGAAACGATCCCGGATCTGGCGCTCCTGTTCCTCCGTCAAGTACTGCGGTTTGTGCTCTCTCAGGATGTCTTTGGCTCTGGCGCGTGCGCGGCCCCAAGCATCGCTTGCGCCGTTTTGCATCCACGTGCGCGGCTCATTGCGATCTGCGAGGGAGGGATAAAAATAGTCCCGTTCCATGGCCGCCAAAGTCTGTTGATTCCCCAGAAAATGACCCTCCCCAAGAACCGCATCACAGATCGCGTCAAAGCCCAGGTTCTCGTCCGTCACCTCAACGCCACGCAGCGCGCGGTAGGTGTTGGAGTGCATCTCGTCATCCAGCACAAAGGCCTCAAAGCTCACGCCGAGAAGCGAGGCGGTCATGCCTGAGCTTTCATAGATAAGATTGCCGCCTGCAAGGGCTGCCGCAAACGACGTAATGCCCTTTTCCATCCCATATTGCGCATCAATTGCCTTTGAATCGGTCATTGAACAGGCAACTCCCGAGGGCAGGCCGAGCCAATTTGAAAGCTGCGCCGACGCCGCATTCAGCACAGCGGTTTCACCGCTCCCCCCAGTGAAAGCACCGGTGCGCAGGTCCACCACCAGCGGCCAGTTTGAGAACACCATTGGGTAGCCTGGCTGAATAGCGTGTACCATGAGCAGACTGGCGAGGGTCTCCGCCAGCGATTGCGCCAGGAAGCCCGCAAGTGTCGCGGGGGCTGTCGCCCCGGCCTGCGCCGCTGTGATGCATGAGATTGGAATGTTGTGCCGGACGCATTCATAGAGAACCTCGACCGCATCCTCTCCATACCGCATGGGAGAGATCATCGGACTGATATGCGCCTTCATGAAGGGCCGTTTGGCAAACTCACCGGGTCCGCCAGCCGCGATATCCAGCATTTCGACGATAGGGGCGACGTGTTCAGCGACCGTGAAGGATGTCGCTGTGGGCTTACTTGTGTTCTTCAGCAGCGCAAAAACGGTATTCACGTCCAGATCGAAGTTATCGGGCACATCGGTTGCCACGCAGCAGCGTGTGTACCAACTCACATTCGACAGCGTGTCCTGCAGGCGAGTGAGCTCATGCAGGTCTTTGAGCGTTGACGGCCGGTACGTACCGCTGTCCATTTCAAGCGTCTGGACCGCCGCACCGCCCGTTCCGAAATAGACCTTGTTGCTTCCAACTTCGATAGATCTCTCAGGCACCCGGCCATGCAAGACAAAAGTCTTCGCCGCTTGATCGATCGCCTCTTCCACCAAAGCGGGCGGAAACAAGAACCGACCCTGCTTGTTGTCGATCGCGCCAATTGCCAGCAGATCTCGTTGCAGCCGCTCTGGCACCTCGCCCACGCCCAGCTTTTCTAAAAGATCAAGCGCGGTCTCGTAGATCCGTCGCATTTCGGCGTTTGTCAGAGGTTTGTAATGGCCGCCCACTTGACCGGGAGGACAAGGATCGAGGATCGGTTTCTCAGCCCGCTGAGCGACGCGTTCCAGACGCCCTCCCCGTTTGACACGTCGCTTCGTCGCTTCCATTTTCGTCCCCAATGTTGCCTTCAAAGGGAGCGACGCATCCGTTGAGAATTCAAGCGTTGGGAGATGAAGTGCATAAAATCGAATTCAGAATACGATTTTTTGAGTATATAGGCTCAGAGGGCCGCAGCCACGCCGTTGCGCGAGAAGAGGAGCGCAAGCCGAGCAGGGAAAGTGATCACCGCAAACACCGGTGCCTTAGGCTGGTCGTGGGCGTTCCTAAAGGGCGGGCGGTGGACCGACGCGCGTTGCCCGTGGGGGGTATTACCTTAGACACGCTGCTGAGAGGAGGACCCACCAAGGGCCCCTCGAACACGAAAGGGCATGCGATTTGCGCTATTTGGGGCGGCTATCAACCCGCATCAATTTTCCTTTGCAGCCTCTGATGCCAGAACGCTCTGCAATGCCTCCCTCGTCATTGGGATGGCGACGGTAAGGCGGTAGTCAATTTGATGAAACCGTTGCTCGTCTTTGAACGCTTGCTTTACAAACGCGCCCGGGCATCCAATGCGTTTAGAAACCCGTCGGACAGCAGGGGGATACGCGCCAGGTTTCCCGCGGACAGTCCAAGATCCCTAAGCCACACGACAACCGCGGCTACAAGATCGATGTGTGTTCCGCAGGCGCCCGGGTAAACGTCCCATCGCATCCTGGAAAGATAGGTTGCCTAGATCTTCTTCCAAGCAACCGCCGTCGCTGCGACCATCAACCAGCAGCAATGGGTTCTGACCTCAAACTTTTTTGTGGACTTCTCTGGAACCTAGAGGCACATGCAGCCAACGACGTCCCAAAGTGGCGGTCGGGTCAGCCTATTTTGGCTATTGACAGTTGGTTTGGCCGACAATATCGCCAGTGCTCGGAAGGCCCAGGTGGCGGAATGGTAGACGCGCTAGCTTCAGGTGCTAGTGTCCGCAAGGACGTGGAGGTTCGAGTCCTCTCCTGGGCACCATATTTTCGCTTTCAGTCGTAATTCCCGCTAAGGCCTTGAAAGGTAAGGTCGTTTTTGGTGTTCGATAGCCCTGATTTCGGGTGTATGTCGGTCGCTCTGCGAAGGCCAGTTTACAGACCAGTCTTCGGGCAGGCATTTGGCCTGTTTCCCATATTTTCCAGGGGTTTGCGAGGAATGTGAGGGCGTGTTCGATAAATTCGTCCATCCGGCCTTTCGGTGGCAGGCTTTGTGCGCATTTTTCCTGCAGCAACGCGCGGGATTTATCGAGATCGGCGATTTTGACCTCATAGGCGCGCAGGACGGATTGATTTGTGGTGTCCACAATTCGGGCTAGGAGTGCGTCGGTTTGCTTGTCCATCGCCGCCAGCTCCCGTTTCAGGGCAGATATGGCCTCTTTGGCCTGCGCTTCGCGGGCTGCCCATGCTGTGCGCATCATGGCGGTCACGCAGTCCATGAGACTGCGGGATGGTTCCATGGCATTGAGGAAGTCTTCAAACTCCCCTTCGATCTTAGCCCGTGGGATAGACTTCCGGTAGCTGTCGCAGCCCTTCGTGTCGCAGAGGTAATAAGGGTATTTCTTGTTTTTGCCCTTGGACCAGCAGGCCGTGTAGGGCTTGCCACAGTCGCCGCAGAGAACAAAGCCGCGGAGGGCGAAGTCTTCGCCGATGTTCTTTCGAGTTGGGGCTTTAGCGACCGACTGACGGCGGTCTCGGACCTTCTCAAAGGTCTCCAAAGAGATCAGCGGTTCGTGCTGACCTTTCAGCCAGTGAATGCCGTAATTTTCGGAACAGATAAATCCTGCATAGAGCGCGTGGCCCAGAATGTCGGTCACGCGCTGTTGCGTTATTTCCCCATTGCGATTGCGCGGGAACGATGCATGGCTTTCGAAGAAGCGCTTGATTTCTGCTTGGGACTGGAAGTGTCCGACCGCATAGCCTTCAAACGCTTGGCGAACGATGTCATCGAATGGCGGGTTCGGTACGAGCACCTTTCCCCGACCGCGTTGGGTTTCATAGCGGTATCCGATAGGCGGATTGTGTATCCAATAGCCGTTTTCCATCCGCGCGCGCATTTTCTGCGCCACTTGCCGTCCGTTCTGTTTGCGCTCCAGCGCGCCTTGGGCGGCCATAATGGTCTCGATGAACTCGCCTTCTGGCGTGTCGTCGAACTTGAAGTTGAGGCAGGCAACGCGGACGCCGCGACTGCGGAAAGCGTCACGCAGGTCGAGGAAGGCTCGGGTATCGCGGCTGGCGCGCTTCAAATCGTCAAAGATCACGGTGAAGCGTTCATCGGGCTGCGCATCAAGGAAGGCCAAGAGTGCCTTCATGCCAGGGCGTTCCATGTAATCGCCGCCCCCGGTGAAGGTATCAGGGAATACCGCAGCCACATCCAAGCCCTGTGCTTCGGCGTATTGTCGACACCGCGTTTCCTGAGACTCTAGCCCGCCGCCGTCGGACTCTTGACCTTTGGAAGAAACGCGAGAGTAAATGACAGCCTTTTCTCTGATCTTGGTCTCACTCATGCCGCGTCCTCCTTGTTTTCCCCGGAGTTTAGCACAGCGGCGGCAAGCACGTCCTTGAGATCGAAGGCTTCTCCACAGTTATCTTCGTCTGATCCAACCGCAAAGCCGAGATCAACAAAGCCCAGCACAAGCGCCCACAGCGTTTCGATATGCTCCTGTTTTTCGGCATTGGTCATATCGGCGTCCGCGAGATAGGGCAGCCAATCCAGCCAGTCGAAGTGAACGGATGGTCTTTTCTTGATTGCCTTCTCAACGGTGTTTGGGTGTCGTGGATCGGTATGTTTCATGGGCTTTGTCTTTCTGTTTCATGTCTCCTGTTTGCTGTCGGGCGCGACCGGCGCACCTGAACAAAAAGAGAACATTATAGGCATAAATTCCTATTGCTGACAACGGTTTATTGAGCGGACCAACTACTAATCAGCGACATGGGCCGGAGCGCGCGTACTCTCGACGCTCAGCTTTCTGCGCCTCACGGTGTGCCTCCCGCACCGGAACATGGTGCTTTGCTTCCAGCTCTTTGCCCACATCGTAAAGGTCTCTGCCTTCAGCTTCTTTGAATGCCGCTGACATGGATTTCTTGGCGGCCACCTCGGTGACACCATGCGTCTTTGCAAAGGGCAGAGCGTGTTTTTCCGAGGCCGCATAGAACGGCATGGTCTCGCCTTGTTGGATGTCAGCCAGGACAAGGCGAGCGCGTTCCAGAGCTTCCTGCTTGGCATCAGGTCCAAGCGCAGCCTCGCGCTCCATCAAGCCCTCGCGCATTTGATTCATGGTCTGGCCGAAGCGCACCTTGAAGATGTCACGGATGATCTCTTCGCCTTTCATGTGCTCGAACCGCTCCGATCTTGCGAAAGCATTGGTGAAGTCATTGAGTTTGTCTTTGAAGGTGCCTGTCCTTCGGATGGATCGCTCCATAATCCCGGCAATGCCCCAGGTGTCTCGCAATTGAGTCTCCGTCATGGTTTTGCCATGGAAGCTGTTCCGGGCCGCTTCAAAGCGGCGTGCGTTTTGCTGTGCGTGACCATCGGTCATGTGCTTTTCCTTTCTGAAGGTTGGTTATCGGCTTGGTCCCGTCATCCGACGGTCTTCGCCGGTGCGGCGGTCAGTGGCGCGGAAGAACGCGTCGCGCGCGTGGTCTCTGCGGTGTTCGCGCGCAAAGATATCAGCCTTGAGCTCGTCAAACTGCGCGGTCTGGTTCTCCAAGATGCCGATCAAAGCTGCTTGGTGCTCATTTTCCACCAGCTGTGCCGCTCGCCTTTCATTGCTGGCCCGATTGAAGCGATCCATTCCGAAAGGCGTGGGGTGCTCGAGGCTTGCAGAGCCCGCTTTGTCGATCAGGTTCTCAAGCGCCTTCGCGATGCGATCTGATTTCGTCCTTTGATAGTCTTGGATTTCTGCGTCTTCTGCCTTTTGAGCGGTCTCGCAAATCTCGTTGAGGCGTTTCCAGTCGCTAGGCGTTTGCAGCTCTTTGACCACATCTTGGAAAGTGGCGTCGCGGAACATCGCAGCCATGCACAGCTGTATCTCATTTGACATCCTGTGGACTCCTTGCGCAGCAAAATTGCGTTTTGAAACAGAGCTGTGATACCCTGTAGCGATGGTAATTTTTGAAGATTTGACGGACGTCCAGGAATGGCTGGAGCCCATGGGTTACATCGAGATTTTTGAGGCGACAGCGCCCTACCGCATCTTTTCGATTGCTGAGCGTGATCATTGCGACGCGCTTATTGCGAGTGGGAAAGTGCAGCAGGACTTGATCCTCAAGGGGCTCAAGAACGCCGCTTACCTCGGTCTGCGCAACCGTTTGGCGCTGAAGCCTCGGTATCACGAGACCATCGTCGATCAGAGTATCCGGTACACTCATTGAACCGGCACCTTGAACATCTGGACCCAGGGGCATCTGGCGTCCCGCGCTGGAACTCTATGCGGGCGCAATCCCCAGCCCAGATACGTGCAGCTTGTATAGATGCGCTGCGCAAAAGGATCATAGCGCGCGCCGTTGTCTCGAAAGGTGTATTCCCAGATCACATGCGGCGTGCCGTAGGCGGCGTAGATGCCGTAACCGGCTAATGGAAAGGCAAGCCAAAGAAAGAGTGCTGCGATCCTCATGGCCGGGCCTCCTCAGGAAGCGTGAGCCAGATTTTAGGATCAGGCGTTAGTCGCCCGCCTTCCATGTCATTGGCTGCAATCAAACGCGCGTAGGGATCGACATTCTGCTGACTGACGGTTTCGGCCAGATAGTATCCGAGCCCACGAATGTGGATCAGCATCAGATTTGGGTTGAGCGCCATGAGTTCCGCCGGTGACATCCATTTCTGGCGTATCAGGCTCAGGTTCTTGTTGAGCTTCAGCCATTCGCCCGCCTGGCCAACGGAGGTGGCCACCGCGTGCTGTTCCCCCATGGCGTCCGAGACGCGCTTGGCTTCCTCGTAGCTGAATCCCAACCACTGTTTCAGAATGCAGTTGTCATCGATGGTTTGAGTTTCGAGACGGCCCAGTTTGCGCTCAATCTCAGAGCGGCTCTGCGCGATCATAGAAACCTCAACCTGATAGGCCCTGAGCGTGGTAAGTGACTGAACCAATTGCTTTGTTGGGGCATTAGTGAACTCGTCTGCCCCGATCCATAGCGGTTTTTTCTGCTGGTATGCCGCGCGAATGAAGCTGGTCAGGGTTAGCCCGTAGTGGGTGGACATGGACCCCATGTTGGCCTGAGACCCGCCAAAAAAGATCACCGACTGTGAGGAGATGAGTTGGCCTGGTGATACGTTTGATTGGTGTCCTGCCGTATGAAGCGGCGATCCGATAGCGTACACGCGAAGCGCATCTTGGGCAGCCTGCAAGTGCTGCGGAAAGTGCTCATGTGATGACATCCCGATGATGTTCTCAGCAAGCACTTTGAGCATGCCATCGCCCTCAATGGCTTCAATTTCGGCGAAGCGAACAGTCTTTTGGGGGCTACTAAGAAGGCTCCACAGGCCCCCTGGGGTTACAAGGTCAGGATTGCGCTTGAGCAAAAGATGCACCGCGAAAGAGATCAGGATACGCGGCCATGCCCGCCAGTAGCGGTTCCGTTCATCTTTCTCAGGCTCTTCAATCAGCGTATGCGTCACAGCTTCATTGGCAAAGGCCAGGTCTTCTGGCTTTACCTTGAAAGTGTCGACGACCGAGGACAGCGGGTTGAACCGGACTTTTCCCGGAAAGTTCGCTGGGAGATTGCCGGTGTCATCTAGGAGAACATAGGGGACACCCATTTCTTCCAGCATGGGGGCCACTTGGCGTGCGATCTCGAAGTCTTTGCTGTCGAGCAGAAGGACGGCGGGCCGATCCGACGACGCCAGCGTAGAGAAGAGGGACGGCATCAAGACCTTGGTCGTCTTACCCGCCCCGTTTGGCGCAAGCGTTAAACTATGCCCTTTCGGAGCCCAAATCGGTATCTTGGTTTTCCGGGTGAAGCCGAGGAGTCGCCGACCCCTCGGATTAATTGCCGAGTTATGCGCTTTGGCAAAGACCTTCTCTTGGCCGATGCGACGCCAATTGCGCCATCCAAATGGAAAGCTCATGGCGCACGACCTCCGGGTTCGAAGTCTGCGTCTTCCACCATGCGATCCGCGCGCGGCGCGACTGCAACTTCTGAGTGCTTTTTCCAGGCGCGCAGGTTCTTAATCAACCGAGCGGTCAGAAAGACGCCCGCGAGCATCATCAAGCCGCCACCGGCGAAGCCGAGATAGGCCATGCCCCAGAATGCCCACCATTCAGGTGCGGACGCTGCTATTTGCCAACACACCCAGCCATAACCGCATGAGAGCATCCCTCCGATCATCTGACCGTTAATACGAGCGATCTCCCGCGCGCCGATTTCAGGTTTTGAAGGGAGGGTCATGACGCACCTCCGGCACTCATCCCGCCACGCGCCCGCTGCACGGCGTCAGCAATGCGTAAGCGCTCGCCTTTGAGGTGCCCATAAGTGCCGTACACCGCGTCACCCATGGGTGATCCACGCAGGTCGCGGCTCACAAGGCGAAGCTGGCCGATGCAGAGACCGATGGCTGCAGAAACGGCAACGAGGCCAATGATCAAGAGCAATTCGCCCGCATAAAGCAGGTCAATCGTACCAGCGCCAAATAGTGTCAAAAGGCCAGCAAAGGACAAACCGGAAGATAGGAAAGGACGACGGGTCGAGACTAGGCTGATCCCATCGAGGACATAAACATCGTTGTGTGTCTTCAGGCTGTTTCCGCGTAGCTCAAGAGTTCCAAATACCATGGCTCAGCCCTCCATCTTGCATTGGGGCGCGTTCAACGCGCGGGAGAGCCCAACATCTCGATTGGCAATAGCAGAGGGCGTGAAGGCACGACCTGAGGCAGCATAGAGCGCAACAGACAGTCGTTCTGTCTCAGTGAAGAGTTGCGCCGCGCAGGCGCAGGTGCCCTCTGTGCCACTTGCCGCACGTGCCAAGCGCTGCGCTTCGATTGCGCAGGCACGGCGCTCGGTTTCCCGCGCCATGGCATTGGGATCAGGAATCATCATACAGAGATCGCCCAGTTCCGGAAACATACCGCAAAGCATGCCGCCCACGTCCGGCACTTGGGGCACCACCTGATCCGGGCGGCGAGTTGCGGTAATTTCGGCATTTAGGTTCGACTGGCACGTCGCGTGCCAGTCGGATTGTTCGAGTTCGCGGTGGATGATCGTGGGGCCGGTGATTGTGGCCGAGATCAGTGCGTAGAGCAGTGTAATCACGATCAGAAACGGGCTGAACGGGAGGGTAGATGCATCAAGGGACATGTGTCGTTCTCCCTCAATTGCGCTTGCGGCCGGAGGGCGCAGGACGGTGCGGCGGTCGTGCTTCCGCTGACCCATTCAAACGCTCGGGCATTGCCATCGGTTGATACTCGGTGAATTCGTCAAAGTCCGTGCGGTCGCGGCTCGCCGATTTACGCGACGGGTTTTTTGCAAAGGCCGCAAAATCCAGACCGTTCAGAGTGTAAAGCCACAAGGCCAGCGGAAAGATCATATCGACCAAGAAAGCGATCATGATCACGGGCAAGAAGTTTGCGGCATAGTCGAAGGTTTGCATTGCGCCAACCTTTTGCGGAAAAGCAGGCCGCTCAATCGGCTGCACGGTCATGTCAGAAAGAACAGTGTCAATGGAGCCCGCATATCCGCCGAGGAAACCGTTGATCGTTTCCGCCACACGTGCGTTCTGCATGGCGATGCCGCTGCGCAGTTCTTGCGCATAGCCCGCCATCAAAGCGAGGGGCATGGCCTCATCAAGAGCCGACAGTGTGCGCCCCAACTCGGAATCCAGACGGCGCAACTCATTGCGGCGCTCCCATATGGAGCGATCCTCATCAGAGAGTGTCGCGTCCATTCGGTTCAACAGGTCTTGCAAATCGGAAGAAAGTGCTTCGCGGTTTTCCAGACCTTGCTGCGCTTGTTGAGCGATACCTTCGGCGCGACCGGCCAGTGTTTCCAACGCCCGTGCCGTGGGGCCGTAGCCACCGGAGCCGGAGCCAGACACACCAGAGGTGGCGATTTCGCTTTCGGTCTTGACGGTCAGGTCCGCGTAAATGGCGTTGGCCGTTGGCACCAGTTGAACGGTTTGTGCAGCCTGTGCTTCGCGCGCATCGACATAGGTGACAACCGCATTGTTATGCTCTTGCAGGCTTAGTCCCTCGCAGGCCGCGATGATCAGTCCCGCCGATGTGGCAAAGAAAAAAGCCAGGCCGACGAGGAACGTGGTCACACCGCCTGTGATGAGCGACGAACGATAACCAAGTGTCGCTTGCGGCGCGGATTTTTCAATCGCCATGCGGAACAGAGCATAGCTGACCGCAAAAGCACCCGCGCCCAAGAAGGCCAGTTTGATCCAGCCGAGCCAGCCACCGCCGCCAACGCCAAGCTGGATGAGAGCAACCAACAACAAGGCAACGGAGCAAAGCGGGCTGATGACCAACCCGGCTTGTAAATAGGTGGGTTTTTCTTTCTGCGGTAGTTGGTCGGGAGCATTCGTATGAGCCATATTTCACGCCTTTCTCAGATGACTTTCATTGAGATGAAACATGCAAAGCATGCCAGTTCTTCTGACCCAAAAGCTGGTTCGGGTGGCATCAATGCTAATTGCTGGATTCTTAAGTGGCTGTAGGTCGGCGTGACAAATTCAGCCTGCCCCGTGCGTCCTTACAGTCGTAAGTGCAGTGGCTTTCAATGATGTGCATTTGTGATCGATAATGTGCAGACCTGCCAAAGAAGGTGCAACCTTCGCTTTCTATGACTTGCTCAGAGTAGGCGTCTGACCAGCCTCAAAGGTAGAATGAACACCCTTGTCTGCTTCAAATTGGTCCCGAGGAATGTAGAGTTCTTTTGGTAGGGAGCCTTGGGTAGCCTCATAATGCTCGAGCTCAATTATTAGGTCTGGGTCATACAGCCGGATGTCCGCCCGTGTGGCTCCACTCGCAATAATACCTGTTGCAAAGTACTCACTGATAAGTAAGTCTACGACGCTACATGAAAGCGAAGCTTCTTCATTAGCATCTTGAAAATCTGAGTATCTGACTGGTAATGTACCATTTCTCTCCAGACGTGCTAAGGCTTGTGTCGTGTCGCAAATAGACCAGACTGCAACGCCTACGAAGGCATTGCTGAGCCATGGAGGAACGCTGTCGCCAAAGTCTAAATCAAACATCAATTGCTCGATCTTTTGGGTCGCCTTTTCCAACTCATCCTTGTCAAAGCTTGGTTTTTGGTGAGATAAAA
>JBCCUC010000016.1:0-101896 GCA_039197515.1 Pseudomonadota bacterium
ACCAGTTTCTTAAACCGCGCCCGCAGCGCATCCGGCAAAGGTGCTGACATGATCCATCCTCCCAAGAAGGATGAACCACAGATCAGCATCAAAGGGAATCCCGCGATTCAGGTTTTTGGCCGAACGCTTTAGCGCGTTATGATCTCAGGCCCCATCATCAGCGTGGGCAACCAAATGCTGATCTGAGGGATGTACGTCACCATGATCAAGAAGATGAAGAGCACCGCGAGAAACGGCAGTGCAGCTTGGACCACGTTCATCATCGGCATGTTCGCCACCCCGGAGGTGACAAAAAGGTTCAACCCCACAGGCGGCGTGATCATGCCGATCTCCATGTTCACCACCATGATAATGCCCAGATGTATGGGATCGATCCCCAATTCGATCGCGACGGGGAACACAAGCGGGGCGACGATGACAAGAAGGCCTGAAGGCTCCATGAATTGCCCGCCGATCAACAAGATCACATTCACCACTACGAGGAACATGACCGGGCCAAAGCCCGCCTCCAGCATGGCCGCGGCAATCTGCTGCGGGATCTGTTCGTCTGTCAAAACATGCTTCAGGATCAACGCATTGGCGATGATGAACATCAGTGTCACAGTCAGCTTGCCTGCTTCAAAAAGCGTATCGCGTGTGTCTCGGTGGACAAACACGGTGAGCAAAGCCTTGGGTTTGCGCGTGAGAGGGATGTTCTGCCCCTCGCCCGCCACATGCAGTGGACCCATATCGCGATAGACAAACGACGCGATCAGAAAGGCGTAGACCGCCGCGACCGCCGCTGCTTCCGTCGGGGTGAAGATCCCACCATAGATCCCGCCCAAGATGATGACGATGAGAAAGAGCCCCCAGCTTGCCTCAAAGGCCGACTCCCACACCTCGCCCCAGCCGCGCCATTCTCCTTTCGGCAAGTCGCGCATCTTTGCGATGACGTAAATGGTGACCATCAGCATAAAGCCCGCGAGAAGGCCTGGCACAACACCAGCCAAAAACATGCGGCCCACGGAGACATCTGTGGCGGATGCATAGACCACCATCACAATCGACGGCGGGATCAGAATGCCCAGCGTGCCAGCAACCGCGATCACACCTGCAGCAAAGTCTTTGGTGTAGCCGACCTGCCGCATGCCGACGATGACAATCGATCCAATGGCAACCACCGTTGCTGGAGATGAGCCACTCAGCGCGGCGAAGAGCATGCAGGCAAAAACGCCTGCAATCGCCAGCCCGCCCGGCAAATGCCCGACCAGGGCGATTGAAAACCGGATGATCCGCCGCGCTACGCCTCCAGTTGACATGAACGAAGAGGCCAGGATGAAAAACGGAATCGCGAGCAGCGTGTAATGCCCTGCCATCGCCTGAAAAAACGACTGGGCGATGGACGCAAGAGACGTGTCAGAGAGAACCAGGAGAAAGATGATCGAGCTCAAGCCCAAGGAGATCGCGATCGGCACGCCGATCAGCATGAGGCCAATGACCATCGAGAAAAGGGCAACGACTTCCATGTTTTACCGGCCTGTATTCATGTTCTTGACGTCTTCCAGCGCATCCTCAACTTCGTGGCTGACGATGAACCCCTTTTGGCGATCTTGTGCCACGCGGATGAAGGCTTGAATGAATCGCAGCAGCAAAAGCGCCACACCAAAAGGCAGCATTGCGTAGGGGATGAAGCGGGGCAGCTTTTCGTATTCCTCCCCTTCGTTCATGATCGGTTCGATAAAACGCAGCCATTCTGGGATCGGCGTGTCGATCACTTCGTACCAGGCCTGATCCCGCGTGGGTGTGAAGCCCGTTGGGAACCACCGGCCAGACGTCACATCAAGCCCAGCAAAGGGAGCCCAATAGTCCCACGCTCCTTTCATAAGAAGCGCCGCGTAGATCACACAGACTGCACCTGCCAGCAACGCCAAGAGCTTCCGAGGTCCCGCGCTGAAAAGGTTGATCACCGCGTCAACGCCCAGATGCGCGGTGACCTTCACGGCGTAGGACATCCCAAAGAGAACGAGCCAGGCAAAGAGGAACGTTGTCACCTCCAGCCCCCAGATCAGACCGGTGTTGAACCCGTAGCGCAGCACCACATTGATGAAGGTGATGATCGTCATCAGCCCTAAAAGCAGGGCGATACAAGTCTCTTCGATCTCACTGACAAAGCGGCCAAGCATGCTTTGTTCGGCCTTATGGTCAGACATGGTCCCTCCCCACCGGTCGTCTGAATGTTCAAGAGAAAGGCCGGCCCAATGCAGGACCGGCCTTTTGATCACTATGAACTTGAGGCATTGAACTTTTGGGCGGCGTCAATGTTCTCTTGACCCACGTCATCGCGGAACTGCTCCCAAACGGGCTTCATCGCGTCAACCCACTGCTGGCGCTGCTCTGCGTTCAGTTCGCGCACAACGCCACCGGCATCCAGGATGGCCTGGCGCGCGTCGGCATTCACCTTGGTCGATTCTGAGTTCCGTGTCTCAGTGACCTCCGTCACGATGGTCATGAGTTGATCGCGCACCTCGGCATCCAAACTGTCGAGCCAATCGACAGACGTCACGACGAGGTAGTCGATGATCCCATGGTTCGTTTCGGTCACGCCGTCCTGCACCTCAAAGAACTTGCGGCCATAGATGTTGGACCAGGTGTTCTCCTGCCCATCGACAACGCCGGTTTGCAGCGCACCGTAGACCTCTGAAAACGCCATTGGCTGCGGCGAGCCGCCCATCGCGGCCATCTGGGCCTTGAGCACGTCCGAGTTTTGTACTCGGAACTTCAGCCCTGCGGCGTCCGAAGGCGTCATCAAGGGCTTGTTGGCTGACATCTGCTTCATGCCGTTGTGCCAAAACGCAAGACCCAATAGACCCCGGCGGGTCATGCTCTCTTTCATCGCCTGACCGGTTTCAGAGTTTTGGAAGGCATCCACCGCGGCGATGTCTTTGAACATGAAAGGCAGATCGAAAATACGGAATTGCTTGGTGAACTGCTCAAACTTTGACAGAGACGGTGCGGCAAGCTGGACATCGCCCTGTAGCAAGGCCTCCAGCACTTGGTCATCGTTGTAGAGCGTTGAGTTTGGAAAGACCTCCATGCACGCTTTGCCGTTCATTTCGGTGTTCACACGCTCTTCCAGCAGTGAGGCAGCGATGCCTTTGGGGTGCTTGTCGGTGTTGGTCACGTGGCTGAACTTGATGACGATTTCGCCATCATCACAGGCCGCGGCCACAGCACCAGCAGATACGGTCAGGGCCAAAGCGGCCATGGTCAAAAACTTCATGATGTCTCCTCCCAGAGATTGGATTCGGCTTTGCAGGTTTGAGCTGCGCCAGCGCACTATGCCACCCCGCGCGGCTGTGTCACTCAATTCAGGAGATTTCACCGCAAAAGCGCCATTTAATAGCATTACCAATACTTTATCTACGATCCCTCAAGCACATCTGCCGTTGTTCCGCGTTGGATTGTGCGAAATCTCACACGAAAAACGCGGCAAAGCGTCCTCGCATCGCGACTTACCCGCGTTGGGCCGCGTCAAAGATGCCTTCCACAGCTTTTCGGTTTTCACCTGATCACTCAAACATCGCCAATGTCAGTAGAGCTTCGAAAGCTTGGCAGTGCATTGGTGATGCAAGTTCAAAGCCAAACGCTTTAGCGCCCGCGAAATGTCTCGGGCCGCAGACCGTACCGAGCCAGTTTGTCATAGAACGTCTTGCGCGGCAGCTTGAGCGCCGCCGCGGCGGCTGAAGCGCGCCCGGAGGCACGCCTTAGGGCAGCCTCAAGAAGGGACTTTTCGATGGCAGCCATCTGTTCTGTGAGGCCGAGGGTGGCATCGGTTGCCATTTCATCGGGCAACCCCATCACAAACCGCATGGCTGTCGACATGAGTGCGCGTGCATTTCCCGGCCAGTCCTGTGCCATCAGTCGCGCGATCATCTCTGGCGTGATCTCAGGCGCAGGCTGACCCGCCTGCTCAGCGGCTTGATCGACGTAGCGGCGGAACATCTCGGGGATATCTTCGGGACGCTCGGAAATCGACGGGATACGCACCCGAAGCGCATCCAGCCGATAAAAGAAGTCGGCATTGAAGGTCCCCTCTTTGACGGCCTTTTTCAGATCACCGGTCGTTCCCGCCAAAAGCCGGACCCCAGTCAGCGCGCCGCCAGTTTCGCTCAGGCTCAACTGGACCTGTCGGGACAATAGCGCAACTTCATCTAGGAAAAGGCTGCCCCCCTGCGCCTTTCTGGCGGCTGTCGCAAGCGCCTCTTCTGTTAATCCCTGCGCTGCGCGCTTCACAAACGGTGCCTTTGACCGCGCAGAAGAGAGATGCAAAACCTCAGCGACTTTTGAAACCCCCGTCCCTGGTGCCCCAAAGACAAGCGCATCGCCTTCGGCTTGGGCCACCTGGCGCACCGCTGCTCTCAGCGCTTCCGCCTTCGCAGAGGTTCCAAAAAGCATGCGCGCGGGCGGATCCCCCTGTTTGTCGAGATGCCGCAACCTGCGATTGTCCAGCACCAAAGCCCGCGTGCGCAATGCACGCTCCAAAACCGCGATCAATTCGTTGGGCGCACAAGGTTTTTCCAAAAAAGCAAAAGCCCCTTGCCGCATTGCCTCCACCGCCATGGGGATGTCACCCTCTCCGGTAAGCAGGACAACAGGCAAATCCGCGTCTTGATCCAAGGTATAATTCAGCAGATGAAAACCGTCGCGACCAGGCATCCGGATGTCCGAAAGGATGACCCCCTGAAAAGCAGGCGTGATCATATCCTTGGCCGCCACAAAAGATCCAACCGCGTTGGCGCGCAGATCTGCCAGCTCCAACGTCTGGCCCAAGGCCTCGCGCACGGCGGCATCATCATCAACCAAGAGCACATCAACGCTCATTCAGCGGCCAGTTTTTCGGCAAAGGGCGTGAGTGTGACCGTGAACACCGCGCCGCTACCCGGCGTGTTCACGCCTTTGATCTGGCCACCGAAGCTTTGCACAATGCCGTAACTGATCGACAGCCCCAAGCCCATGCCGCCCATATCACTGACCTCTTTGGTGCTGTAGAAAGGGTCAAAGACTTTGTCGGGCATCTCAATACCAGGCCCGGTGTCGGCAAAGCGGACATCGACCGTATCACCGCCCGCTACCGAGATATGCAGCGCGCGCACAGGCGCGCCAGCCATCGCATCCGCCGCATTGGTGATGAGATTGACAAAGACCTGGCTCAACCTGACTTCACCGCCGAGGACCAGCAGATCAGCGGACGGCGGCACGTAGGACAGGGTCACATCTGCCGCCTGCAGCCGCGATTTGGTGAGCGCCAGTGCGCTTTCCAAAACCGCGCGCAGTTGCACCGGACCCTGCGGCTGATCCTCTTGGCGGGCAAAAGCGCGGAGATTTTGAATGATACGGCCCATGCGCTCAGCCATTTCAGAGATCCGCGTCAAGTTTTCGGAGGCCCGCTCCGGCTTTTGGCGTGACAAGAACGCCACGGCATTTTCAGCAAATGACCGGATCGCCATCAAAGGTTGGTTGAGCTCATGACTGATCCCGGCTGACATCTGCCCCAGTGCCGACAGCTTGCCGGCCCGCACAAGATCGTCCTGCGCGCGCCGGAGAGCATCCTGCGTTTCCTGGCGTTCGGCAACTTCCGCGGTCAGCGTCTCATTTGCCGCCCGCAGCGCCGTCGTACGCTTTGCCACCCGCGCTTCCAATTCTGCATTGGCCGCAGCCAAGGTCTGACGTCGCACAGCCGCCAAGTAGAGAAGGGAGCCAAAGGCCAAGCACAACGCGGCCACCGCCGCCGCTTGCGAAGCGGCAACAGTGCGCACGGGGGCGATATCCACCAGAACCTCCCCGGTCATACCGATCACCGGCAACGCTTGGGTCAAATGCAACGCCTCGCTGGGCAGATATCGGCCCCAGCCCAGACGCCAGATCTCATGGGGGCCCATCCAGCCGGCCGCAAAGGCGGGAGAGGCCCCCGCCGGCGGCATCAGCCCGGGCGATCCCTCGGGCCGCTGCCAAGACAGAATCTCACTGCGGTTGGCGACGATCACCTCTCCACCGGCATCGGTAAAAAACGTGGCCGGGTTGGTGCCGCGCCAATTGTAATCAATGCCGGTCAGATCCGTGATGACGACCACTGCCCCCTGCACCTTGCCCGCATCCCCAAACACCGGGGATGCGTGAAAAAACGCCCGCTCCGTGAGTGGCCGAGCGGGCCCATGCCCCCAGCCGAGCGCCCCCCGCAACGCCCGTTTCACGTAAGGATAGGGGGCCAGCTTTTGAGGCCCCCGCTGAGTGGCCGATGAAAGCACCCGACCTTCCGCATTCAGCACCATCACATCCAGCGCGGCTGACTTATCCGCAACTTGCAAAAGCAGCGCATCGACCGCGTCACCGTCCAGCACGGCAGCACGCACGTCAGGATGGTCTGATAAGAACACGCTGAGATCCCGGTAGCGCTGAAGTTGACCGACAAGCCGGTCGCCCGCCAAGGCCAGATCCGCCTGGCCACGCGCCGCGAGTTGGCTCAACCCCTGCAAGGTCGCCGCGCGCCAGACAAGCGCGGAGAGCACTGCCACGCAGCATAAAAACACCAAAACCAGCGTTCGCTTCTGACCCATCGCCTTTTTCATGATCTCAGTTTGCACAGCGCCCCTTGCCATGACCAGCCCTGCCGCGTTCAGTGACAGGATGCAAGTGCTCCAGCAGTCTCCGCTTGATCCAAACTTTGTGCAGAATCCCTATCCGGTCTACGCCGAAGCGCGTCAAAGAGGCCCGGTGCTCTACTGGCAAGACTACGACATGTTTGCCGCCTTTGATGCCGCTACCGTCAACGCTTTGCTGCGCGACCGGCGACTGGGCAGAGCACGCCCGGCAGCCCTTCATCAGGCCTATCCCGGCCATCTGAAGTCCTGGGCGCGGTTGGAAACACACTCCCTGCTCGACATGGAGCCGCCCAGTCACACGCGGCTGCGCGGGTTGGTGCTGCGGGCCTTCACCTCCCGCCGCGTGGCCACTTTGAAACCCGATATCGAGGAGGTGACCGCAGATCTGCTGCAAAAACTGCCAAGGAGCGGCCCGTTTGATCTCATTCCCCGCTTTTGCACAGCTTTGCCGGTGCGCATCATCGCCCGCCTCTTGGGCGTGCCAGAAGAGCGGTCGGCGGATCTTCTCAGATGGTCAAACGCCATGGTGGCGATGTACCAAGCAGGGCGGACCCGCGCCGTGGAAGACGCGGCCGAAACCGCGAGTGCTGAATTCATCGCCTTTCTCACAGACTACATCGAAGATCGCCGCAGGATCCCGCGCGACGATCTGATCACCGAACTCATCACCGCTGAAAGCGCGGGCGAAAAACTCAGCATGGACGAGCTCATTGGGACCATTGTTCTGCTCCTGAACGCTGGTCATGAGGCGACGGTGCACAGCATGGGGAATGCGGTGAACTGTCTATTGGCAACTGCAACTCCCCCAAGCGCCCTCTCTCCCAACGGGATCGCCGCCACTGTCGAAGAGCTTTTGCGCTTCGATCCGCCTTTGCATCTCTTCACAAGGTTTGCCTATGAAGAGATCCCACTGGGCCCGCTGACGCTGAGAAAGGGTCAAGAAATCGCACTGCTCCTTGGCGCGGCCGGGCGCGATCCCGCGGTTTGGGATGCGCCCGATCAGTTCGACCCGTCCCGCCCCTTAAAGCAGCACAGCGCATTTGGCGCAGGACTGCATTTTTGCCTTGGGGCCCCCCTGGCCCGTTTGGAATTGCAGGTCGCCCTGCCCGCGCTTTTTGCCCATCTGCCCAACATGCGCCTGGCCCATAAGCCGCGCTACGCCATGTCCTACCACTTTCACAAACTAGACCACCTGTGGATCACGCCGTGAGGTGGGCGGCTGTCAAGGATCGCGTAGCGACCAATCTTGGATTGGCTTGTCCTTGACATCCGCCCAGCTCACAAAACCATGACACGAGGTCGTTCAGGACGCACCGCGCCCTGAACACCTTCTCAGCCAAGCCAATTCGTCCCACAAGCGCCGCACCATCGCTCATCCCAACACGCCAAAACCTGCGCCCAGACTGTCGTCGCGGCCTGCCGCGGCCTTTGGATCAACGCTCAAAGCGGCAGCGCGACCGTCGATTTGATTTCCTCCATCGACAAAAGTGCTGTCACATTGTGCACCCTCACCTCTGAGATCAAGGCTTGATAGAACTGGTCGTAGGCGCGCGCATTTGTGACCCGCACCTTGAGGATGTAGTCAATGTCTCCGGCCAACCGATGCGCCTCCTGCACTTCAGGCCGGTCTTGCAACGCCTTGAGAAACTGCGCCTGCCAAGCCGCTTCATGCGCCGACGTCCGGATCAGCACGAAAAAGCACGCTTCAAACCCCAACGCCTCTGCATTGAGCACCACCGTCTGCTGACCGACGATCCCCGCCTCTCGCAGTTTGCGGATCCGGTTCCAGACGGGCGTTTTTGAAGAGCCCACTTGCCGCGCAATCTCATCCAAAGACTGGCTGGCGTCACGCTGAAGCGCCGCAAGGATTTTCCGATCCATATCGTCTATTCGAACGGCCATTCTGTCTTGCACCTTTGTTTGCCTCGTTTGTTCCGCTACTGCCGGAAAGTGAAATCAATGTCCTTATCTTCTCGCCTAACTAGCGTCATTGCGGAATATTTTCCTATATTGACCGTCAAAGCAAGCAACATGATGGCCCGCCATGGATCACTTTCCTCTCTTTCTCGCGACCGCTGGCCGGCGAATTGTTGTCTCCGGTGGTGGCGATGCAGCCTGCGCCAAGCTGCGGCTGCTGCTCAAGACCTCGGCCCGCATCACCGTGTTCTCAGCAGACCCGGCACCGGAAATCACGGCTTGGGCGTCAGCGGGCAAACTCACGCTCGCCAAACGCGCCTTCGACGTGGGCGATACGATTTGCGCGGCCTTGTTCTACGGGGCCAATGAAGATGACGCTGAGGACAAGCGCGCCGCGGCCATCGCTCGCCGAGAAGGCGCGCTCGTCAACATCGTGGACAACCTCGCTGACAGCCAATTCATCACGCCCGCCATCGTGGACAGGGACCCGGTGACCGTCGCCATTGGCACCGAAGGCGCGGCCCCCGTGTTAGCCCGCGCCATCAAGGCGGACCTCGAAGAGCGCCTGCCCCAGAGCCTGGGCGCTTTGGCGCGCATTGGCAAAGCGTTCCGGCGCGCCTCCTACGCGTTGCCATTTGGGCGCGCGCGGCGTGATTTTTGGCGCGCCTACTATTTTGATACTGGCCCCCGCGCAATCCGCAACGGGGTGGCGCATGTTCAGCCAGCGCTCAACGCGTTGCTCAAAAAGCATCTGCAAAAGCCAGAGCGCGAAGGGCATGTGGCCTTTGTGGGCGGTGGCCCCGGAGATCCCGAATTGCTCACCCTTAAGGCCCGCCGATTGCTCGATGAAGCGGACGTTGTGATCTACGACCGGTTGATCACGCCTGAGGTGCTCGAACTCGCCCGGCGTGAGGCCACGATGATCAATGTTGGCAAAGAAGCCTACGGCCCTGCCACAGCGCAAGAGACAATAAATGCCCTGCTCCTCCAACATGCCAAAGAAGGGGCGCAAGTGGTCCGTTTGAAATCTGGCGACCCGACCGTTTTTGGTCGGCTTGATGAGGAGATCGAAGCGCTCGACGCGGGCGGTGTTTCTTGGCAGATCGTGCCGGGCATCACAGCCGCATCTGCAAGCGTTGCCGCGATCGGTCAAAGCTTGACGCGACGCGGGCGCAACGGGGCAGTGCGGCTCCTCACGGGCCACGATATGGCAGGATTTGCCGATCATGATTGGGCGGCACTGGCCCGCGCAGGCGAGGTTGCCGCCATATACATGGGCAAGCGGGCGACGCGCTTTATCCAAGGTCGGCTTTTGATGCACGGGGCCGGGCGGGATACGCCCGTTACCATCATTGAAAACGCGGCCCGCCCGGATCAACGGGTCTTGGCCACAACGCTCGGCGAGATGGCAGATCACATGTCCCAAGCGACACTCCGCGGGCCAGTTCTCACGCTTTACGGTTTAGCGCCTCGCGCGGCCGTAGCCGCAGCTCACGAAATTGCTTTGGAGGAGACGGCTTGATGCCCAAACCTTTCACGCCAAAGATCGTGACCGCAAACGCGCTGCTCGAAGGCGACGTGGTGTATCAAACAGCCACCGGTTGGAGCCGCGACTTCGCCGCTGCCGAAGTTCTCACCGAGCTTGAAACCGCTCAGGCGCGGCTCGCCCATGCGCAGATCCAGGCGGGACAAATCGTCGGTGCCTATCTGGCCGATGTCACGCTGGATGCCGCGGATCATCGCCCCGGTCACTTCCGCGAGGTTTTTCGCGCGCGCGGACCCTCCAACTACCCCCACGGCAAGCAGGAGCAGATCTGATGTATCACTACGACGATTTCGACGCCGCCTTTCTCAAAGAGCGCAATGCGCAGTTTCGCGCGCAGGTCGAACGCCGCATCTCTGGCGCGCTGACCGAAGATGAATTCAAGCCCCTGCGCCTGATGAACGGTCTTTATCTCCAGTTGCACGCCTATATGTTGCGCGTCGCCATCCCATACGGCACGCTCAACGCCCGCCAGATGGAACAACTGGCCATGATCGCGGAGCGGTGGGACAAGGGCTATGGCCATTTCACCACGCGCCAAAACATCCAGTTCAACTGGCCCAAACTGCAAGACGTCCCGGATATGTTGGATGCGCTGGCGGAGGTTGGGATGCATGCCATCCAAACCTCCGGCAACACGATCCGCAATGTCACGGCCGATCACTTTGCAGGTGCTGCTGCCGATGAGGTGGCGGATCCACGTCCCATCGCGGAACTTATCCGCCAGTGGTCCACCGACCACCCAGAGTTCCAATTCCTGCCGCGCAAGTTCAAAGTCGCCGTCACCGGGGCCGAAGCCGACCGCGCGGTGATCCGCGCGCATGACATAGGCCTGCAAATCGTCGTGCAGGATGGCCAGATCGGATACCGTGTGATCGTGGGGGGCGGGCTTGGGCGGACCCCGATGATCGGCAAAACCCTCTATGACTTCGTGGCACAAGAGGATCTCTTGCCGACCTTGGAGGCGATTGTGAGCGTCTATAACCTGCTGGGACGGCGCGACAACAAATACAAAGCACGGATTAAGATCACCGTGCATGAGCACGGCATTGAGGAGATCCGTGCGCGCGTCGATGCCCGCTATGCGCTCATCCGAGAGCAGTTTTCGGGTGTCGATCAGCAGATGTTGGCGCGCATTGAGGACGACTTTGCGCCGCCGCGCTTCAAATCCGCAGATCTTTCGCCCTACGCCGCGGCCTACCGCGATGACGCGCTCTTCAGATCTTGGGCAGACACCAACCTCACGGCGCATCGCAATCCGGACTATGCCATTGTGACCATTTCTCTGAAGTCGCACGGAAAGACGCCCGGTGATGCCACAGCGCGGCAAATGCGGCTGATGGCCTCCTTGGCCAAACGCTATGCCCACGACGAACTGCGCATCAGCCATGAACAGAACGTGATTCTGCCCCATGTCCACAAAGGAGACCTGCCGTCCGTCTACTACGCGCTCAAGGCCGAAGGGTTGGGCACGGCGAACATCGGGTTGATCTCAGATATCATCGCCTGCCCTGGCATGGATTATTGTGCCCTGGCCACGGCCCGCTCCATCCCCATCGCGCAAGAGATCGCGACCCAGTTCGAAGCGCTCAAGATCGAGCACGATGTGGGTCCGCTCAAGATCAAGATATCGGGATGCATCAATGCCTGTGGGCACCATCACGTGGGGCACATCGGCATCCTCGGGCTCGACCGCGCCGGGATGGAGAACTATCAGATCACTTTGGGCGGCGACGGCACCGAAGACGCGGCGATTGGCGAACGCGCGGGCCCGGGCTTTTCCGCTGACGAGATTGTGCCGGCAATTGAGCGTTTGGTCATGGCCTACCTCGATCTGCGGCGTGCCCCAGACGAGAGCTTCTTGCACGCTTACCGGCGCCTGGGTCTTGGCCCCTTCAAAGAAGCCCTCTATCCGCCCGCGCAAGCGGATGCGGCTTGAGAGGTAGACGCATGACACAGCTCATCAACGATTCCGGCTTTGTGCAGGACGACTGGACCCACGGCTTTTGCAGCGTTGGTGCCGCAAACGACTGTCGCGCCATTGATCTGCCTTCAGATACGCAGCCCGAAGACGTCGTCCTTTCCCCAGGTTTGGAGATGATCCGCATCGATTTTCCCTCCGCCGCGGATGGGCGCGGGTTTAGCATCGCCCGCGCGCTGCGCTTGCGGGGATATCAGGGGCGCCTGCGGGCACATGGTACGGTGATCGCGGATCAATATGCGATGGCGCGGCGGTCAGGCTTCGATGAGGTTGAGGTGAGCGACGAGATCGCGGCCCGGCAACCAGCGGACCAGTGGCAGTTTCGCGCGAACTGGCAAGAGCATGATTACCAGGCGCGCCTGCGCGGCGCTTCCCGTGGGTGAGCGGCAATTGCGCTTGGCAGTTCTTTCCTCTCGTTGTAATTCCATGATAACAGCATCGGTGTAATTCAGTCATGACAGAGCAAAGATCCTTGAACACACATGCCGCAAAACCCGTGCCGACGCTTCCAGACGCGCAGACTGTGACCGCGGTGAAGCATTGGACAGACCGCCTGTTCTCATTCCGGGTCACCCGTCCCGCCAGCCTTCGCTTCCGCTCAGGTGAATTTGTGATGATCGGACTGATGGGCGATCCCCATCCTGAAACGGGCAAGCAGAAGCCGCTTTTGCGCGCCTACTCCATCGCCTCTCCCGCCTGGGACGATGAATTGGAGTTTTACTCGATCAAAGTTCAGGATGGTCCGCTCACCTCAAAGCTGCAGCACATCACCAAGGGCGATCAGATCATCCTACGCCCCAAACCTGTTGGCACGTTGGTGCATGACGCCCTCTTGCCCGGCAAACGCGTGTGGTTTTTTGCAACGGGGACCGGCTTTGCCCCTTTTGCATCGCTCCTGCGAGAGCCAGAGACCTATGAGAAGTTTGAAGAGGTCGTGATCACGCACACCTGTCGGGATGTGGCGGAACTCGACTTCGGGCGCATGCTGATCGAGAGCCTTAAATCAGACCCGCTGATGCAAGATTTGATCGGGGCAGAGAACTTGGACAAGATCCGCTACTACCCGACCACGACCCGTGAGCAGAGCCCTAAAATGGGCCGCATCACGACGCTTCTGAAAGACGGAACCCTATTCACCGATCTTGGGATCGACGGCATCGATGCGCAAACAGATCGCGCCATGGTCTGTGGCAGCCTCGCCTTTAACAAAGACATCACGGAGATCCTTGAAAGCTTTGGCCTCGAGGAAGGCGCAAATTCAGACCCCAAGCACTTCGTGATTGAAAAGGCCTTTGTCGGCTGACACGGGCGGCCGTGTTTTGAATTAATCGCTGCTCTCTGTGGCGGTTGGCGTGATGGCGTCCGCCGCCTCGGAAACCGCCTCGCCCGGCGTTTTCCCTGAGAACAGCAGATAAACACCCCCCAAAATAACCACTGCCAGAACGATCCAGATCAGATTTCGCATGATCAAACTCCTTGTCAGAAGACCCAGCCCACAAACTGCCTAGGCGGTACAATGCGTAAAATGCCCGATGACGCAAAGGGTTCCGAGGGGAAATTTGAGCACAGCGGCCCGTTGAGCGGGCGCTGGCGCGTTGGAGGGCAGCCAGACACGTTCAACGCCGTAGGCCGCGGCGGCAGCGGCTCAACCTGACGCAATCAGGCTGGTGCGGCGGGATTTAGCGCCTTGAAGTAAACCACTCTGACGGCTAATTTGACCGCCTAGAGAACTGAAACAACAAAGGAACGCTCCCATCGCTCGCAGACCCCACAACGCGCCGCCGCAACGCGACACCGGCCCGCGCGTTAACGAAAACATCCGTGCCCAAGAGATTCGTTTGATCGGCGCGGATGGCGAAAACGTCGGCGTCGTCAGCCCCTCCCGTGCGCTGGATCTCGCCGATGAAGCTGGCCTCGATCTCGTCGAAATTTCGCCCAATGCCAATCCGCCGGTCTGCAAGATCATGGATTTCGGCAAGTTCAAATATGAGACGCAAAAGCGGGAGGCCGAAGCCCGCAAAAAGCAAAAGATCATCGAGATCAAAGAGGTGAAGTTTCGCCCCAACACGGACACCAACGACTATGACGTCAAGATGCGCAATGTCTTCAAGTTCTTGGAGAACGGCGACAAGGTCAAAGTGACCCTGCGTTTTCGCGGTCGCGAGATGGCGCACCAAAACCTCGGACGCGAGCTTTTAGAACGCGTGGCCGAAGATACAAAAGATCACGGCCGGGTGGAGAACTTTCCGAAAATGGAAGGCCGACAGATGGTCATGCTGATCGGCCCTCTCCCTAAGTAACGCTGCGGCCTACCGGCTCAGCCCATGCTCATGACGGCGCGTTTCGTCATGACACCGCACAAATGAGCCCGGTAGGCACCCGTCCCATGCAAATCAGAGATCATTCCATTTTCAGAGAGGGTCAAGCCTGCTAGGGCATCCGCTGAAAAGTTCGCGCTGAGCGCCTGCTCTGCTTCGGTCCAGCGGAAGACACCCCTTTCCGAGGCGCCGGTGATCGCGACCCGCACGCCGCCTGCGTACTTTGCCACAAAGGCTGCGACCAAGGCGAAGCGCGAAGCGGGCTGCAACATCTTTTCATAGGCCGCAGTCTGCGGAATGGGAAAGCGCACCGCGGTTACGATCTCACCTTCGTCCAGAGCAGTGTCAAACATGCCTTGAAAGTAATCATCCGCCGCGATCTCGCGGCGGTCGGTCACCACAGTGGCCCCGCTGCCCAAAACAGCCGCTGGGTAGCACGCGGATGGGTCGTTGTTGGCAACCGATCCGCCGATGGTGCCCCGATTGCGCACTGCGGGATCGCCGATGCGTCCGGCCAAAGAGGCAAGCGCTGGATAATCCAAGGCCGCCGCGCGGGCCACCTCAACGTGCGGGGTTCCGCCGCCGACGGTGAGGATACCGTCAGAGGCGCTGCAACCGCGCATCTCTGCAATACCCGTGAGCGAGACGAGCACCGAGGGTGCCGCCAGCCTTGCCTTGAGCGTCGGGATCAGCGTCTGCCCCCCACCCAGCGGCTGCGCCTCGTCTTGACCAAGGGCCGTGACCGCCTCGGCGACGGAGTTTGGGCGGGCGATATCAAAGTTGTACATGTTTCTTCCTTTCTGCCGCGGTGGGTGCCATCTGATGCGCCCGTTGCGGCGTCTTATGCTGTAGACGATGCGCGCAGCGGCGACGCCGCTACGCTGTGGGGTGGGAACGCCCCGCTACCCCTGCATCGCGGCCCAGACCCGCGCGGGGGAGACCGGCATGTCCACGTGATCGACCGCAAAGCCACCCGATTGCAGCGCATCAACCACCGCGTTCACAACTGTGGGCGAAGAGCCGATGGCCCCCGCCTCACCGCAGCCCTTCACACCCAGCGGGTTATGCGTGCAGGGCGTGCCGTTGGAGTGATCCACCGTGTAGAAAGGCAGATCGGTTGCGCGCGGCATCGCGTAGTCCATGTAGGAGGCGGAGCGCAATTGACCCTCTTCGTCGTAAGCGGCACTTTCCAGCAGGGCCTGGCCAATGCCTTGGGCCAGCCCGCCATGCACCTGACCGTCGACAATCATCGGGTTCATGATGTTGCCAAAGTCATCCGCCGTGGTGAACTTTGCGATGGTGACCTGTCCCGTATCAGGATCCACCTCCACCTCGCAGGCATAGGCCCCTGCCGGGTAGGTGAAGTTCGCCGGATCGTAGAAGGCGGTTTCCTCCAGCCCGGGCTCGATGTCTTCCAAGGGGTAATTGTGCGGCACATAGGCAGCCAGCGTGACATCACCCCAGGCGACCGATTTGTCCGTACCTGCCACGCTAAAGGTGCCGTCTTTGAGCTCGATATCGCCTTCCGAGGCCTCCATGAGATGGCCCGCGATCTTTTTCATCTTGGCGATGATTTTCTCTGTGGCGCGCACCATGGCTGAACCGCCCACAGCGATGGAGCGGGAGCCATAGGTACCCATGCCCATCGGCGTATTGGCGGTATCGCCGTGCTCGATCTCGATCATGCTCTCGTCAATGCCGACCATCTCAGCAATGACCTGCGGAAAGACCGTCTCATGCCCTTGCCCATGGCTGTGGCTCCCGGTCATGACGACCAGACCACCCGTGGCGTTGACGCGCACCGTGGCGCTCTCATAAAGCCCCGCCCGGGCACCGAGTTGCCCAACAAGGTTTGACGGTGCGATGCCGCAGGCCTCAATGAAGCAGTTTATCCCAAGCCCACGCAGCTTGCCCTGGGCCTCACTGTCGGCGCGGCGCGCAGCAAAGCCGCCAAAATCAGCGCTTGCTTCAAGCTTGTCCATCAAACGGTGGAAGTCACCGCTGTCGTACTCAACGGCGACCGGCGTTTGATAGGGAAACTCCGTGACAAAGTTCTGCCGTCTCAGCGTGATCGGATCCACGCCCAACTCCCGCGCGGCCTTATCGATGACGCGCTCGAGCTGATAGGTGGCCTCTGGCCGGCCCGCACCGCGATAGGCATCGACCGGCACCGTGTTGGTGAACACCGCTTTCACATTCACGTAAATGAGCGGCGTTTTGTAGTTCCCCGCCATGAGCGTGCCATGCAGCCACGTGGGCACAGAAGGTGCAAAGGTCGACAGGTAGGCCCCCATATTGGCGTAGGTCTCGGTCCGCACGGCGGTGAAGTTGTGCTCTGCATCCAGCGCCAGCTCAATCTTGGTCACGTGATCGCGCCCGTGGGCGTCTGAGATAAAGGCCTCTGACCGCGTGCAGGTCCATTTGACCGGACGGTTCAGTTCTTTGGCCGCGAAGGTCACAAAAGCCTCTTCAGCGTAGTGATAGATTTTGGAGCCGAAGCCGCCGCCGACGTCAGGGGCCACCACACGCAATTTATGCTCTGGGATGCCCAGCACGAATGCGCCCATGAGCAGTCGGATCACATGCGGGTTCTGACTGGTGGTGTAGAGCGTATGATCGCCGCCCGCGCGGTTGTAATCACCCACGGCGACACGCGGCTCCATCGCGTTCGGAACGACACGGTTGTTGACCAACTCCACGGATGTGACATGCGCGGCGTCCTTAAACGCTTGATCCACCGCCGCTTTGTTTTCCTCAACAAAACCCCAGTCGTAACAGAGGTTTGACGTTAGATCGTCGTGCACTTTTGTGCTGGCTTCGGACAGGGCGGCCTTCATGTCGACGACAGCCGGCAGTTCGCTAACATCAACCTCAATCGCCTCCATTGCGTCGCGCGCCTGTGCCGCTGTTTCCGCCACAATGGCCGCAATTGGATCGCCCACATGGCGCACCTTGCCTTCGGCGAGGATGGGGTGCTTGGGCTCCTGCATCGGCTGGCCGTGCCGGTCGGTCACTTGCCATCCGCACGGAATGCCGCCCGCCGCGGCAAAGTCCGAACCGGTGAAAATGCGCAAGACGCCGGGCATCGCTGCTGCTGCCGATGTGTCGATCCCGTTGATCGTCGCATGCGCCACGTCTGATCGCAAAAAAACCACATGCGTTTGACCGCGCAGATTGATGTCGTCCGTGTAATTCCCAGTGCCGGTCAAAAACCGGATGTCTTCGCGCCGCTTTGTGCTGGCACCAATGCCGCTGTCCTTTGGCATGTCTTTTTCTCCCTAAAGAAGTGGGCTCATCCAACCCTTTCCGGGCTGTCTTCGCGAAGAAGCCCCGGATGGGGACCGATGAGGCTGATCTGATGTGAATTCTATTCCGCGGCGATGGGCGTTGCCGCCACATCCTGACCCGACGCCGCCAAAATCGCTTTGACGATGTTGTGATAGCCCGTACAGCGGCAGATGTTGCCGTCCAGATATTCACGGACTTCAGCCTCCGTCGGCGACGGGTTCTCTTGCAAAAGCGCTGTCGCTGACATCACCATGCCAGGCGTGCAAAACCCGCACTGCAGCCCATGGTGATCTTGAAAGGCCTGCTGGACCACATTGAGTGAGCCATCCGCGTTGGCCTGCCCTTCGATTGTGGCCACCTCGGCCCCATGGGCTTCAACCGCAAACATGGTGCAGGATTTCACCGCTGTGCCATTCACATGCACAACACAGGCACCGCATTGCGAGGTATCACACCCCACATGCGTGCCCGTTAGTCCCAAATCTTCACGTAAAAAAGATGACAGCAACGTCCGGCCCTCCACTGAACCGGATACGTCCTGACCGTTCACGCGCATCAATACCTCAGTCATACTTCCTCCCTAGGTGTCTTGCTCGTCCCTTTGAGTTAACCACTTAGGCCGCGGTTTGAGAACCATTTATTTTTTGGCGCTTCGCGCTGACCGGTCAAGGGCGCGCGTCTTGCTCGCCTTTGCGGGGCTGGGGGCGACTGGGGATTTCTTTAAGCAACCCGCCGACGCCCATCTGCGCAATGTCGGTGCTCTCAACCGGCACTCCGCAGATGATCCGCGACAGCACCCAGTCCGCCCCGTTGAGCGCAGGCGACCGAGCGCAGCCGGGCAAGCCAATGACCGGACGCCTCTGAAAATCACCCAAGAACAGCAGGTTGCCTGGATCAACAGGCATGCCAAATCGAGACACTGTCCCCCCCGCGGCCTTTACAGCAACGGGAGCCACATCTGCGATATCGCTGGTTGCCGAGCCAGTGAGGATCAAAATCAGCGCGCTTTTCACCTCCGCGATGGCGGCTGCCAAGGCGGCAACGGTGTGCGGCACCACGCGGACCTCTCGCAGATCAACATCAAGAGCCTCCAACCGACCCTCGACAGCTGCGCGACCTTTTGTGCCAGCGCCACCAGGCGTTTCAGTGATGATCAGTGCGGCAGACGCCAGTTGAGGCTGCGCCAATGCCACGCTCCCCTGCCCGGCGCGGCTGAGCGCGGTTGCCAAGGCGGTTTCGGTCACCGCGTAAGATATGATCTTGACCGTGGCAAGCATCCCACCTGCCGTCATCTGCTGCATCGGCGGCACCGTGGCGACAGTGATCATGGGATCTTGCGCGTTCACAGCCTGCAACGCCGCCGCATCAAGACGGGCAATGCCGGGGCCATCGGCAAGCAGATTGACGCGACCAGTGAACGCCTTGGACAGGGAGACGCCACTGCCCTGGAGTGCGTCGGCAAGTCGCGCAGCGGCCTCATTTTCATGGACATCGTCGCGCTCAAGCGCTGCCACGACAACCTCACGGTGTCCCGCCGCGCCAAGCGCCTCAAGGTCCTCAGCGGTGAGCAGGCGCCCTTTACGTAAGCGGCCCACAGCAGACATCACCGAATGGGCCAGTATCGTGCCCTCAGCCTCGGACAGTGCGCGCGCGCCGAACTTCATGGCCTGCGCAAGGCTTCGATGATCTGCGCAAGAATAGCGACCGCAATCTCGCCCGGGCCAGAGGCGCCAATGTCGAGCCCGATGGGCCCCGCAATCCGAGCGCTGTCCTCTGCTCTGAAGCCCGCGGCCGATAGGCGCTCCACCCGTGCGCTGTGGGTGCGCCGGCTTCCCAATGCGCCGATGTAGATCGCCTCGGACCGCAAGGCGATCTCAAGCGCTGGATCGTCGAGTTTTGGATCATGGGTCAAGAGCACAACTGCTGCGCGGGCGTCTACGCCGATCTCGGTCAAGGCTTCGTCTGGCCAATCGGAAACGATTGCAACATCCGGAAACCGCTCGGGCGCGCCAAAAGCGGCGCGTGGATCGACGATGACGGGCTCAAATCCGACATCCCGCGCCATGCTGCTGAGGTACTGAGCGATGTGTACGCCGCCCACTATAATCAACCTTACTGGAGGGTTATGAACCGCAATGAAAGTCGCACCATCTGCGCTCAGAGCGGAGGTATCAGCGCGAAACCGATCTGCGTGGCCCTCCTCGCTGAGCGCGCGGTGGCTGCCATCGAGTGCGACTTGGTAGGCGATCTGTCGACGCGCCGCACGCGCAGTCACCAGCGCCTGCAGCATCTCCAAGGGCATACCGCCGGACCCTATGGGCTCAACCAGAATGCGAATGCGCCCCCCACAGGCCAGACCAACGGCAAAGGCGTCGCCGTCGCTCACACCGTATTCAAGCAGTTTGCAAGATCCTGTCTCAACCGCGTCCAGTGCCTCCAGAACCACGGCCCCCTCGACGCAACCACCGGAAACAGATCCTTGCATGGTGCCGTCCTCCGCCACGACAAGCTGTGCACCAGCGCGGCGCGGGGCGGATCCCCAGGTTTCGATCACGGTGGCAAGGGCGACCCGCTTTCCGGCGTTAACCCAGGCCAGCGCCTCTTCTGGCGCGGTCTCCCTGACGTGCATTGGCTACAGATCCTCTGTGGCTGGCAACGGGTCCCAAACCTGTGGGACCATCCGCCTTAGTGTTACTGCGCGCGCGCGCCTGCCTCAATCTTGAAATCCATGCCCCGCTGACAAAGTTTGCACGGCTCTGCTTGCACCAGACCGCGCGCCCGCCTAAGTTCATCAAAGCGACCGAAGGGAAGTGGTATGCCCATGCAAGCCCACGAAATCGAAGAGCTTTTGCGCGCGGCCTTCCCCGAGGCCGAAATCGCCGTGCAAGGTGATGACGGTGTTCACATGGCCGCGATGGTGGTGGATCCTTCTTTCAAAGGCAAGAACCGGGTGGAGCAACAGCGTGCCGTTTATGCTGCCCTCAAGGGCAAGATGGATGGGCCTTCGGGTGAGTTGCACGCGCTGGCCCTGACAACGCGCGCACCGGATTGAGCCATGTTGACCGCGCTTTCCTGTCTGGTCGCCCTCACCGCAGTTTGCATTGCGCAATACCTGCGGGCGCAGCGCATTCACCGCCCCCTGGCGCAGCGGCAGCCGACCAGGCAAACACAAGATGTACCCTTGGGCATGGAAGCGCTCGACCTTGATGAAGTAAGCCGCACGAACCGGCGCAACGAGAGCTTGGAACGCGGGCAAACCAACTGGTTGCACCGCGGCGGTTTTTATGGACGGCCCGATTCAGACGTCCTGCCCCTCGCAGACGATGAGACTTACGCTGCGCGCTATCATCGCGCATTTGCCAAGAGCACCAAAGAGGACACTTAAGATGAGCGAAACAAGCACCCGCATTCAAGAAACCGTGGACACCAACCCCGTGGTCTTGTTCATGAAAGGAACCAAAGAGATGCCGCAATGCGGGTTTTCATCTCGCGTGGCTGGCGTGCTGAACTACATGGGCGTTGATTATTCGGACGTGAACGTGCTGGCAGATGATGAATTGCGTCAGGGGATCAAAGACTTCTCCGATTGGCCGACAATCCCACAGCTCTACGTGAAGGGGGAATTTGTCGGGGGCTGCGATATCATCACCGAGATGACGCTGTCAGGCGAGCTTGATACGCTTTTTGATGAAAGCGGTGTGGGCTACGACAAAGAGGCTGCTGACAAAATTCGTGAGGCAAACGGCTAGGCTCCCGGCCCTCCTAAAGCACTTCCAGTTTACATTGAAACGCCAATACCCTGCCGCGCTTTGCACCCTCGGGACATTGGCGATGATATGAGCTTCAACAAAAACTGGAAGTGCTGAACACAAAGGGCTGCGAGACAGTTGATCACCGGGAATGCGCGGGCGGTCTTTTTCTGAGTGTACCCTCACCCTTTTGTGCCAACGACCGAAAACGACCTTCTTTGTCGTTTTCTAACCTGTTCCAAAATTGAGAACACCGGTACCGTTTCCTAATTTAGCGCGGGACCATTTCATGCCGGACTTAATAGCCTATTTTTCGGGGCCAGTGACTTTTGTCCATATGGCAACGCTGTGTTACGCGCTGGGGCTGACCACCCGGCGGGAGCTGCGCCTTCGGCTTTTCATCTTGGCGGGCACGTGTTGCTATATCCTCTATTACTACAACATCGCTGAGTATCCTCTGTGGGAGGCCATTGCCGCCTCGCTTCTGATCGGTGCCGCAAATGTCCCCGTTATCTTTTGGATCTTGCGCGAACGTTCCACCTGGGGGATGTCGTCGGACATGCTTGAGCTTTTCAAGCTTTTCCCGACATTCAATCCGGGACAGTTTCGCAGGATGATGGCCCTGGGCGAGATTTCAGAAGCCTGTGAGCATCAGGTTCTGCTGCGCCATGGAGAGCGGCCCGATTACATCTATTTGACGCTAAGCGAAGGATTTATGCTTGTGCGCGCCACCCAATATGCCGAGATCGGTTCGGGCAACTTTCTGGGAGAGATCTCATTTCTCTTGGAAGGTGAGGCCTCGGCAACGGTGATTGCATCCCCGGGATCGAGGTTCGTCAGATGGGAGGTCGATAAGCTCGTCAAGCTGATGGGCAGATCTCCGAACATGGCAAACGCGATTTCCGTGCTGCTCAATAAAGACATCGCCCGAAAGCTGTCGCGAAGTTTTCCTCAAATGGCGTCAGCGCTTCCCGAGACATTGATATGACCGCCAGGCTGGCAAGCCTTGATCACTTCGCACCTCATTGAAAGTCTGACCCCCTAAGCCTGCGCCTTTTCCTCCACTGCCGCGGCCAAGGCTTCAGCCTGCGCTGCAAGCTCCGCGAGCGTGTCTGTCACACCTTGGGGAATCACGGGCACCTCAACGCGCTCGGGCTCAACCTTTGCTTCGCGCAGGGTGGTCAATTCAGCCTCGCGTTCAGCAAGTTCCGCGCGAACCTCAGCAATCCGGTCTTCAACGCTTGCGGCCTTATCTGCAAGCAGAAGCCCTGCCATCAGCAACATGCGCGCTTCTGGCATGCGGCCCACCTGATCGCTGAGGACCTGTGCCTCATCATCAAGCATTTTGGCAGCCGCGTGCAGGTAATCCTCTTCTCCGTCTTGGCAGGCCACGTCAAACTGACGCCCACCGATGGTGATCCTTACCTCGGGCATCAGGCCTCCTCCTCCGCAACTTCTGCCGCCGGTGCTGTCGCTTCAAGCAGAGGGGTGAGCGCCGACAAGATGGCGTTGGCCTCAGCAACCTCACTCGCCCGCGCGGCGCGCAAGCTTTCCAACTCAGACATCATTGCTTTGTTGATCAGATGCGGGTCGGCCACACCCTCGCTGTTGGCATCCCGCAGGGCCGCACAGGCCTCGTTGAGTTCGCAGTTCACGTGTCTCAGGCGCTGGATCTCAACATCAAGCCGCCCCATTTTTTCTTCAATCTCAGCACGTTGCGCTTGTTCCGTTTCCGCCTGCTCATCGGCTTTCGTTTTCAGCGCCCGCACCCGCTCGGTCAGCTGTGCATTGGCGGTGCGCTCGTCCTCCAACGCCTGAACCATTTCCGGATCGGGCCCCGCCGGTGCGGAATTGATCTGATCAAGACCTTGCGCCACGCGATCCATCGCTGCACTGATCCGACGCTGCAGATCGTCTAAGTTACTCATGCCCCGCGCATCCCCCGCTCTTTACTCAGCTCTTTCCTTCGCGGTACGTACCCAGCCCGCCGCGCGATACTTGCACCGCGAATCGCAAAAAGACCAGCCTTGACAGATGCTATCCAACATTGCGCATAAATGCGCCCCCCTTTGAGATCAGCAGGTTGGATGGCAAAGCTGACCCAATGCAAGAGCATGCCAGGCAGCTGTTTCGCTTTGGCTTGCACTTTGCTTGGGCGCTGATATTGAGACGCGCAGACCCCTGAACCTGCTGAAAGGATGTCCATCTCGTGGATCTAACTGCCCTGCGCACCGCTCACCCGGATCATTGGTCAAAGGCGAGCGCTATTCGCGCGCTGACGCTTGATGCCGTTGCCGCAGCAAACTCAGGGCATTCCGGCATGCCGATCGGCATGGCCGATGTGGCCACAGTGCTGTTTGAAAAGCACATGAAATTCGATGCCTCCGCACCACTTTGGCCAGATCGGGACCGGTTTATTCTCTCTGCTGGGCATGGCTCCATGCTGCTCTACGCCCTTTTGTATCTTGTGGGCGACGCGCAGTTCACCTTGGAGGAGATCAAGAATTTTCGGCAATTGGGCGCGCGCACTGCGGGGCATCCGGAGAACTTTTTGGCTGATGCCGTTGAGGTGACAACCGGGCCTTTGGGGCAAGGGATTGCCAATTCTGTCGGTTTCGCCATGGCAGAAGAAATCCTGCGCGCAACTTACGGGCAAAAGATCGTTGATCACCACACCTACGTCATCGCTGGTGACGGCTGTTTGATGGAGGGTGTGAGCCAAGAGGCGATTACCCTCGCCGGTCGGCACCGGCTGAGCAAGCTGATCGTGATGTGGGACAACAACAACATCACCATCGATGGCCCGGTCACCCTGTCGGATCGCACGGACCAAGTACAGAGATTTGCGGCAGCGGGTTGGCATACGCTTGAGGTTGACGGGCATAACCCCGCCGCCATTGACGCTGCGCTCACGCAGGCGCGCAAAGCCGACCGGCCCAGCATGATTGCCTGCAAAACACATATCGCTTTGGGGCATGCGGCACAGGATACCTCCAAAGGTCACGGCGCGCTCACCGATGCCGCGCAGATGGAAGAGGCCAAGGCCGCTTACGGATGGAAGGCCGGCCCCTTTGAAGTGCCCAACGACATTAAAGCGGCCTGGGAAGCCATCGGTGCGCGCGGCGCGGCGGCGCGGGCCGACTGGGAAGCGCGTTTTGAAAAGATGCCAAAGGCAAAGCGCGAGACTTTCACCCGCGCGCTTGAGGGCGAGGTCCCGAAGAAGCTGAGCGCCACCATCAAAGCCCTCAAAAAGCAGATGTCAGAGACGGCGCCAAAACTGGCGACGCGGGCGGCGTCGGAAAAGGTCTTGGAAGTGTTGAACCCGATTGTGCCAGAAACAGTGGGCGGATCTGCCGATCTGACGGGCTCAAACAACACCAAAACAGCCGATCTTGGCGTGTTTGATACCGACAACCGCGCGGGCCGCTACATCTACTGGGGCGTGCGAGAGCATGGCATGGCAGCGGCGATGAACGGGATGGCGCTGCACGGTGGCATCCGGCCCTACGGCGGCACCTTCATGTGCTTTACCGACTACGCGCGTCCCGCCATGCGATTGGCCGCGCTGAGCAAGCTGCCGACAGTCTTTGTGATGACGCACGACAGTATTGGTCTGGGTGAAGATGGTCCCACGCACCAACCGGTGGAGCATTTGGCGATCAGCCGCGCCACCCCCAACACCCATGTATTCCGCCCAGCAGATACGATTGAGACGGCAGAGGCTTGGGAACTGGCACTGCGGAGCAAAGCGACACCCTCAGTGCTCTCACTCACACGGCAAGGGTTGCCCACAGTCCGCACGATGCACAAAACCTCCAACATGGTCGAAAAAGGCGCTTACGTTCTTGCCGAAGCAGAGGGAAAGCGGCAGGTGATCTTGATCGCCACAGGGTCGGAGGTCAGTCTTGCGCTTGCAGCGCGTACGGCGATACAGGCCCGCGGCATTGGGACCCGCGTTGTGTCCATGCCCTGCATGGAGCTTTTTGCCGCCCAAGATGAAGCCTACCGCAAACGCGTCCTGCCCGGCGGGGCCGTGCGCGTCGGGGTGGAGGCCGGTGTCCGCATGGGATGGGATCAGTGGCTGCTCGGCGAGCGCGGCAAATCAGGCAAAGCGGCTTTTGTCGGGATGCAAGGTTTCGGGGCCTCAGCGCCCGCGTCCGCGCTGTTCGAAAAGTTTAAGATCACGGCCGAAGCGATTGAGCAAGCAGCCATCGATATGCTCTAGAGCCTACGCAAAGTGCGAGCGGAGCGGCGGGGCGGTCGACGTCCGTCACACCATGGTGTGCCCTGCCTTTGCCAAACTACTATATCAGCGAAGCTTTCAAACAGTGAGCGGTTTTCTGCCGGTTCGTCGTTCAATTTGTTAACAAGCGCCTGAGTGTTATTCCTTCTTTAACGTCCCTCCCGTTAAGCTTTATCTAAGAGAGGCTTGGAGGGGTCTATGCCAATCGCTTACCTGTCTGCTGCTGTTTTGTCAGGTCTTACAACGGCGCTCCTGTGGCTATACGCCGACGGATCGTTTTGGGGCGCGTTTTTGGTCTACGTGCTCACCGGCAATCTCGTGATCGCAGGCCTTGTCGCGCATGTCGCGTTCCGTATCGCGACCGCTCCTGAAGAAGAAAAGAGCGCTACGCGGGACGACGCTGAAACACCCCCCGCCACAAAGGGGTAACGATCTTTTCTCCAGCGGGGATGAGGAGGAGCCCAAGGCACAGCCCAAGAATGCCGTCTATGACCGCTTTGGTCAGCCATTCGATTACCGGGGCGGTCGCCTCCGCGACCATATCACCCGCGGCATGGGCGATATCGTGCACGAGGTGCTCCAAAGCGCCAAAGCCCATTTGCTCCAACCCATGAATGATGATGGAGCCGCCGACCCAGAGCATCGCGGCGGTGCCCACGATTGTGAGAAGTTTTAGAAAGCTGGGCATGCCGCGCACAATCGCGCGCCCCAGGCTACGCGTGGCCCCGAACCGGCCATGGGCGGCCATCGACAGGCCAATGTCATCCATCTTCACAATGATCGCGACGGAGCCGTAAACGGCAACCGTGATCATCACAGCGACCGTGGCCAGAGTGGCCGCTTCCATCCAAAAATTGCTTTGCGGGATCGCGGCAAGCGCGATGGTCATGATCTCTGCGGAGAGGATAAAGTCGGTTTTGATAGCTCCTTGGGCCTTTTGCTCTTCGAGCCGGGCGGGGTCGACCACAACCTGTTCCTTGCCGTGAAAATCCTCATGGCCGTGCCCTGCCCCAAAGGCATGGGCCACTTTCTCTGCCCCCTCAAAACAAAGGTAGGCCCCACCCAGCATCAGCAACGGCGCGATGAGCCATGGGGCAAAGTTCGCCAGCAACAGCCCCACGGGCAGCAAGAACAAGAGCTTGTTTTTCAGTGAGCCTTTGGTGATGCGCCAAATGACCGGAAGTTCACGGTTCGCGGCAAAGCCCTGCACGTATTTCGGCGTAACAGCAGCGTCATCAATCACCGCCCCTGCCGCCTTGGCCCCCGCCTTTGCCGCCTGTCCGATCACATCATCGACGGACGCGGCAGCCACCTTGGCAATGCCCGCCACATCGTCCAACAAGGCAATCAGACCGCTCATACGCTACCCCTTCAACAGTTCCGCGGAAAGATAGCAGTTTGTTTCCATGTCGCAACGCCTGCTTCTCCGCTCCTTTATCGCTAACACAAATATTTAGCGCTAACAGACACTTAGCGTGGCCATTTCCTCTTTTCCTAGCACCCTGCGGACGGCTATAGAACGTTTACATTTTCGCGTCTTATCGACGCTCGCCTGAAGGATAATTGTATGACCATCAACGTCGGCATCAATGGATTTGGTCGGATTGGCCGCTGCACGCTTTCTCACATCGCCTCATCAGGGCGCAACGACATCGCGGTGACAAAGCTAAATGCAACCGGCCCGTTGGAGACGGCAGCACATTTGATCAAATACGATTCCGTACATGGGCGCTTTCCTGGAGAGATCCGCGTGAGCGAGCGAACCCTCAACCTCGGTCAAAATGACATTGAAGTGATGTCATCGTACAACCTCGATGAATTGGATTGGACTGGGTGCGATGTCGTCTTGGAGTGCACCGGAAAGTTCAACGATGGTAGGAAAGCGGGTGCTCATCTGCACAACGGGGCGGAGCGGGTTCTGCTGTCAGCGCCGGGCAAGAACGTCGACCGGACGGTGGTGTACGGTGTCAACCACGACAAGCTGGAAAGCAGCGACCGCATGGTTTCAAACGGCTCTTGCACCACCAACTGTCTGGCCCCTCTGGCGAAAGCGCTGCACGAATCTGTCGGCGTTGAAAGTGGGCTGATGACCACCATTCACAGCTACACGGGCGATCAGCCGACGCTCGATCGGCGGCACGACGATCTCTACCGCGCGCGCGCTGCGGCGATGGCGCTCATTCCCACCTCGACCGGCGCCGCGAAGGCCCTCGGTGAGGTTTTGCCCGCGCTGAAAGGTAAGCTGGACGGCACAGCCATCCGGGTACCGACCCCGAATGTCTCGGCGGTCGATTTGACTTTCACCGCGTCCAAGGACGTCACGGTCGATGAGGTGAACGCGGCGCTCAAAGCCGCCTCTGAGGGCGAGATGCGCGGCGTCCTGGGGTACGACCCAGAACCCAAGGTGAGCATAGACTTCAACCACACCGAAGAAAGCTGCATCTTTGCGCCCGAGCAAACCCTCGTGGTCGGCGGACGCACCGTGCGCGTTTTGGCCTGGTACGACAACGAATGGGGCTTTTCCGCGCGCATGGCAGATGTCGCCGTGGCCATGGGGCGCCTGGGCTAACACTTTGGCAAGGCTGTTCACGTAGTCTGCCAGTAGAATGCGGCAGCTCAGACACCCCTTTTGACAAACAAAATTGCCCTTATCCTTGGCGTTTGCCTCATCTCGGCGCTCGCCTGGGACCTCAGCTTCAATGAAGCCCAAGGCGTTCTGTTCCTCACGCGCGCCTTTCTTGATTTGATCGAATGGCTCGCCTTCTGGCGCTGAAGGGCTGGGATCACGAAATTGTATCGGTACTAAATACTGGGCTGGCGCGCGTTGACAGGGCCAACACAGTCCTCCCATCTTGGGTCAAATAATTTGATCAAAAGAGGGCGTCATGGCAGTCAAGCTCGCCATCAACGGTTTTGGCAGGATCGGCCGCAGCGTGCTGCGCGCGCTGATGGAAACAGGCCGGACGGACGTGGAAGTGGTGGCGATCAATGATCTTGCGCCGCTTGAGACGCTTGCCCATCTCTTTGAGTTTGACAGCGTGCATGGACGCTACACCGGGTCCATCATCCACGCCGATGGCACGCTGGATGTCGGGTCAGGGCCAATCCGTGTGAGTGCTGAGGCGAAACCTGAAATCCTTCCCTGGGACGAAGTCGATATCGTTTTGGAGTGCACGGGACAGTTCCGCGATAAAGACACCGCGCGCAGGCATCTGCAGAACGGCGCGCGGCGCGTGCTGATCTCGGCCCCCGCGACAGGTGAGGTAAAGACCATTGTCTTCGGCATCAATCATGACAGCATCACCGCGTCAGATCACATTGTCAGCAACGCCTCCTGCACGACCAATTGCCTGGTACCTGTGGCGCAGGTGTTGCATGGCACCTTTGGCATTGTTCGCGGTCATATGACCACGGTGCACAGCTACAACGGCAACCAGTCGCTGCACGATGCGCCGCACAGCGACCTCTACCGTGCCCGCGCCGCGGCCCTTTCCATGATCCCCACCACCACGGGGGCGGCTAATACCCTTGGGCAGGTGCTGCCTGATCTCGCGGGCCGCATCACCGGTACCGCCATCCGCGTGCCCACGCCGAATGTCTCTTGCATCGATCTCGTGGTGGAGACGGTAGCGCAAACGTCGGTGGGTGACATTAATCAGGTGATGGCTGACGCCGCCCGCGGACCCCTCGCCGGGATCCTCGACGTCACCGACCGCAAACTGGTTTCGATCGATCTCAATCACAATCCGGCCAGCGCCATCTTTGCAAGCGACCAGACGTCCGTTCAGGCGGGCAATCTCATCCGTGTGCTGGCCTGGTACGACAATGAGTGGGCCTTTTCAAACCGCATGCTTGACACCGCCGCGGCGATGGGCCGATTGCTCTAAACCGCCCTACCCAGCTTGCCCATCAGGCTGTCACGCACGGGGGGGGAGACGAATTTACTGACGTCCCCTCCGAGGCGCGCAATCTCTTTGACCAACTTGCTGGCGATGGCCTGATGCTCAGCTTCAGCCATGAGGAACACCGTTTCGACAGAATCGTCCAGCTGCCGATTCATCCCAACCATCTGGTACTCATACTCAAAGTCCGCAACTGCGCGGAGGCCGCGCACGATCATCTGGGCACCAACATCCCGCGCGCAGTCAATCAGCAAATTCTCAAAGGGGTGCACCGTGATTTCCATGCCCACCGTCTGAGACAGACCAATGCACTCGGCCTCGATCAAGGCAACCCGCTCTTCCAGAGAAAAAAGCGGGTTTTTGTCACGATTGATCGCCACACCGATGACCAAACGGTCCACCAGGTGCGCGGCGCGGCGGATGATGTCGATGTGCCCCAAAGTGATGGGATCAAATGTACCTGGGTAAAGACCAATACGCATCCGCTGTCCTGCCTCGTGCTAAGTTCGGCCCCCAACAAACACGCAAAGACGTCCCGCGCAACCCGCTCTGTTCAATGACGGGCCGGGGCCATGGCGGTGAAAAGGTTACTCAGATGCCGCAGCCAAACCCTCCAGCCGCTGAATCTCACCGCGCAGCGCGCCGCTGAGCCCTTCGGCAAATCGGCTCAGACGGGGGTTGCCCTGATCATCCTCATGGCGGATGAGATAGAAGGCCCGTTTGAGCCTTACCGTCTGCGCCAGAACCCGGCGCACACCTGGCAGAAACGGCAGAGCGAAGGCATGAACCACACCGATGCCCCCTGCCTGGCGGATCATCTGCGCCTGAACAGCCACCGAGTTGGACGCCAGCGCCACCTGCGCCAGCCCGAGATCTTCCAGGTAGGCAAGCTCTCTGTCGAAGATCATGTCGGGGATGTAGCCGACGATGCGGTGGCGCTTGAGATCTGCCACTTCAGCGATGGCACCTTGTCTCGCCAGATACGCGTCAGCCGCCGCCAGGTGCAAATGATAGTCTCCAATGCGCTGCACCGTGAGCCGACCGGTATCAGGCGCACTTACGGCGATGGCCATGTCCGCTTCGCGGCGGCTGAGGTTAAAGACGCGGGGCAGCGCCACGATCTGGATCTCAAGGTCGGGATGTTCTGCGGCAAGGCGGGCGCAGACCTGGGGCAGCAGGTAGTTGGCGGCCCCGTCCGGCGCGCCGATGCGCACTTGGCCGGACAATGGATCGTCTGGGGCAGCAACATCAGCACGCACCTGCCGCATGGCCTGCTCAACTGTTTCGGCCTGCGCCAGGAGCTGCACACCCGTTTCGGTGAGCGCATAGCCCTGCGGCGACTTGGCGAACAGCGCCGCGGCCACGGATTTTTCAAGCCGTGCCACCCGGCGCCCCAAGGTCGCGGGGTCGAGACGGAGGAGCTTGCTCCCACCGGAAAGGCTGCCCGTGCGCGCCACTGCAAGAAACACGCGCAGATCATCCCAGTTTTGCATTTGCCCGCGCCCTTCTCGTCCGGAGAACAGTTGTGCCAAAATCTTCCCGAGCCTTGCAAAAATGCAAAACCATTTTGCCCAACTGCCCCTGTTCCCGACCTTTTTGCAAGACTAACCTCAACATCAGATACGGAGGAGAAAAGATGCAGGAGCTCACGCATTACCTGAATGGGGCGCATGTTAAGGGGACGTCTGGCCGATTTGCTGAGGTTATGAACCCTGCCACCGGTGAGGTGCAGGCCAAGGTGCCGTTGGCGAGCGCCGCTGAGCTTGAACAGGCTGTGGCCTATGCCCAAAAAGCACAACCCGCTTGGGCGGCAACGAACCCTCAGCGGCGCGCGCGCATTTTGATGAAATTCGTCGATCTGTTGAACCGTGACATGGACAAACTTGCAGAGGCGCTCAGCCGCGAACACGGCAAAACCTTGCCCGATGCCGCGGGAGATGTGCAGCGGGGCCTGGAAGTTGTCGAGTACTGCATCGGCGCGCCGCAAATGCTCAAGGGCGAATACACCGACAGCGCGGGTCCCGGGATCGACATGTATTCCATGCGCCAAGCCCTTGGGGTCACTGCGGGGATCACGCCGTTCAATTTCCCCGCGATGATCCCGATGTGGATGTTTGCGCCTGCCATTGCCTGCGGCAACGCTTTCATCCTGAAACCCTCTGAGCGAGATCCCTCCGTGCCCTTGATGCTGGCGGAACTTATGGAAGAGGCCGGGTTACCAAAAGGGATTTTGCAGATCGTCAATGGGGACAAAGAGGCTGTCGACGCCATCCTCTACAACGAAATCATCCAATCCGTGGGGTTTGTCGGTTCCACCCCCATCGCGGAATACATCTACGGCACAGGCTGCGCGCAGGGCAAACGCGTGCAGTGTTTTGGCGGCGCCAAAAACCACATGATCATCATGCCAGACGCCGATATGAAACAGGCCGCAGACGCCCTTGTTGGCGCAGGCTATGGTGCCGCCGGTGAACGCTGCATGGCGGTCTCTGTTGCGGTGCCCGTGGGCGATGAGACGGCCGACAGGCTGATCGAAGAGCTTGTGCCGCGCATTGAAAAGCTCAAAGTCGGCCCCTATACCGCGGGCAACGACGTAGACTACGGTCCCGTTGTCACCGCGCAAGCCAAGTCCAACATCGAGCGGTTGGTGCAATCTGGTGTCGAACAGGGCGCCAAACTGGTCGTCGACGGCCGCGGCTTCAAACTTCAGGGCTATGAAGACGGCTTTTTTGTTGGCCCCCACCTTTTTGACAATGTGACCAGAGACATGGACATTTATAAGACCGAGATCTTTGGCCCCGTCCTCTCTACCGTGCGCGCGCAAAGCTACGAGGAAGCGCTGGGGCTTGCGATGGATCACGAATACGGCAACGGTACCGCCATATTTACCCGCGACGGGGACGCCGCGCGCGATTTTGCCAACCGCGTGAACATCGGCATGGTTGGCATCAACGTGCCAATCCCGGTGCCGCTGGCCTACCACACCTTCGGCGGCTGGAAGAAATCGGTCTTTGGCGATCTCAATCAGCACGGGCCGGACGCTTTCAAGTTCTACACCCGCACCAAGACCGTGACCGCGCGCTGGCCCTCTGGCATCAAAGAAGGCGGTGAATTCTCCATTCCAGTGATGGAGTAGTCACTGACCGGCCAGGGCTGCCTGGGCAAGACGTGGCCCCTCCGGTTTGCCGCAGCCCTTGCAAAAGCAACGCAAACGACCCAGCCTTTGGGCTGTTCAATGTTTGAACGGGAAAATCTCATGGATTTTGCACTCACCGAAGAACAAAACGCCATCTTCGACATGGCGCAGGCTTTTGGCCAGGAGCACATTGCCCCCTTCGCCCGCGAATGGGAGCAGGCGGGCACCATCCCCAAAGAGCTTTGGCCCAAGATCGCAGAATTGGGGTTTGGCGCGCTCTACGTGTCCGAAGACGCGGGCGGTGCCGGGCTCAGCCGCCTTGAAGCAACGCTGGTCTTCGAGGCGCTCTCCATGGCCTGCCCCTCTGTCGCGGCATTCCTGTCGATCCACAATATGTGCGCCAAGATGATCGACAGTTTCGCCGCCGACGACCTCAAGTCACGCGTGCTGGCCGATGTCTTGGCGATGAACACCGTGCTCAGCTATTGCCTGACCGAGCCCGGGTCCGGTTCAGACGCCGCCGCCCTCAAAACCCGCGCCGCCCGCACCAATGAAGGTTATGTCGTGAACGGTACAAAGGCCTTTATCTCAGGCGGCGGCTATTCGGATGCGTATGTTTGCATGGTGCGCACCGGTGAGGCGGGCGCTGGCGGGGTCTCGACGCTTTATGTCGAAGATGGAACGCCGGGCCTGTCCTTTGGCGCGATGGAAGACAAGATGGGCTGGCGCAGCCAACCGACCTCTCAGGTGCAACTCGATGACTGCAAAGTGCCCGCCGCCAATCTCATCGGCGAAGAGGGTCACGGGTTCAAATATGCGATGAAGGGTCTGGATGGCGGCCGGCTCAACATCGCCGCCTGCTCCATCGGTGCGGCGCAGACCGCGCTCACTGCGACGCTTTCCTACATGGGCGAACGACGCGCCTTTGGTCAAAGTATCGACCAGTTCCAGGGCCTGCAGTTTCGCCTCGCGGACATGGAAATCGAGCTGCAAGCCGCCCGCACCTTCCTGCGCCAAGCCGCCTGGAAGCTCGATTACGGCACGCCCGATGCGACCAAATTCTGCGCCATGGCCAAGAAATTCGCCACCGAGGTGGGCAGCCGCGTGGTGGACGGCTGTTTGCAGTTGCACGGCGGATATGGATACCTTGCCGATTACGGCATCGAAAAGCTGATGCGCGATTTGCGGGTCCACCAAATCTTGGAAGGCACCAGCGAGATTATGCGGGTGATCGTCGCCCGCGACATGCTGAAAAACCGATGAGCGACATCCACATTCGCATCACCGGACGCGCGGGGCGCATCACACTGCAGCGCCCGCAGGCGCTCAATGCGATGACCTATGAGATGTGTTTGGCAATCGAGGCGGCCATTGATGACTGGCGCGGCAATGATGCCGTCGCCCTTGTGGTGATTGACGCGGAGGGAGACCGCGCCTTCTGTTCAGGCGGAGATATCGCAGATCTCTACGCTCAGGGTCGCAACGGCAACTTTGCCTACGGTGCCAAGTTTTGGGCCGATGAGTATCGCCTCAACCATAAGATCCACAGCTACCCCAAACCCTTTGTCTCTTTCTTGCAGGGTTTCACCATGGGCGGCGGTGTTGGCATCGGCTGCCATGGCTCTCACCGGATCGTGGGCGAGACGAGCCAGATCGCCATGCCCGAATGCGGCATAGGCCTTGTTCCCGACGTTGGCGGCTCGTTGCTGCTGGCCCGCGCTCCTGGCTTCTCCGGCACGTACCTTGGAACCACCACTGCGCGAATGAATGCAGCAGATGCGATCTATGTGGGGTTTGCGGATGGTTTCATCCCCGAAGTCAAATGGCCAGACCTCCTGCAACACATTGAAGCGAGCGGGGATGTGGCGATCATTCAAGACCACCTCGAGCAGCCACCTTCGGGCAGGCTTTGCACACTCAGTTCAGAAATCGATGCCCACTTTGCTGTCTCGAACATACACGACATCAAGGCATCACTGACCGCAGACCCCGCGCCCTTTGCGACCGAAGCTCTGAAGAAACTCTCACGCGTCTCCCCTCTCTCCGCCGCCTACACGGTTGAGATGTTGAACCGTCTGCGCGCGCCCGGTGTAACGATGACGGATGCGCTAGAGCTTGAGTATCGCTTCACGTCACGCGCCTCGGAGCACGGCGATTTCTTGGAAGGCATCCGTGCGGCGATCATCGACAAAGACCGCAATCCAAAATGGCAGCACGCGCAAAGCGACGTGCCGCAATCCGCCATCGACGCGATGTTTGAACCCACCACCCGCCTCACCCTATAGGAGCCTGACATGCCAGAGAAAATCGGTTTCATCGGTCTCGGCAACATGGGTGCCCCCATGGCCGCCAACCTCGCTGCCGCTGGTCACGCGGTCACTGGTTACGATGTCGCGGGCACTACCGCCGAAGGCGTCGCCTCGGCCGACAGCATCGCCGCTGCTGTCAGCCCAGCAAATGTGGTCATCACCATGCTGCCCAGCGGTGCCATCTTGCGCGACGTCGCTGCCCAAGCCGTTCCCGCAATGCGCCCCGGCGCGGTTTTCATCGATTGCTCCACCGTCGATGTGGAAAGTGCGCGCGCCACGGCAGCACTGGCGCATGAGGCGGGGCTGCTGGCAGTTGACGCACCAGTCTCCGGCGGGATTGGCGGCGCGGCAGCCGGTACACTGACCTTCATGGCTGGGGGCAGCGCGGAGGCTTTCGCGCGTGCGGCACCGCTCTTTGAGATCATGGGGCAAAAGGCCGTGCACTGCGGGGAGGCAGGCGCGGGCCAAGCGGCGAAAATCTGCAACAACATGATTCTGGGGGCCACGATGATCGCCACCTGCGAAGCCTTTGCGCTGGCCGACAAGCTGGGCCTCGACCGTCAAAAGATGTTCGATGTTGTCAGCACCTCATCGGGCTACTCCTGGACGATGAACGCCTATTGCCCCGCCCCGGGGGTCGGCCCCAGCTCCCCGGCCGACAACGGCTACCAACCTGGTTTTGCGGCTGAACTCATGCTCAAAGACCTCGGGCTCAGCCAAGAGGCCGCGACAGTTGTGGATGCCGATACCCCGATGGGGGCCGCTGCCCTCGCCCTCTACAGGCAATTCGTCGAAGAGGAAGACGGGCGCGGCAAGGATTTCTCTGCCATGCTGCCGCGTTTCGAAAAACGCAGCCGTGGCTGACGGGCGGCGCGCGCGAAGACGCTCGTCAGAGCGGATGAGAAGCCCTATTCAGCGGCGACCTTTGTTTGCTTGACCAACATGGGCTTGAGATACTTGCCCGTATAGCTGCCAGCCACATCCGCGACCTCTTCTGGCGTGCCCTCGGCAACGATCTGACCGCCGCCGTCGCCACCCTCAGGGCCAATATCAATGATGTGATCCGCAGTTTTGACCACGTCCAAATTGTGCTCGATCACGATCACCGAATTGCCCTGATCCACCAATTCATGCAGCACTTCGAGGAGTTTGCGCACGTCCTCAAAGTGCAGCCCCGTGGTCGGTTCGTCCAAGATGTAGAGCGTGCGCCCAGTGGAGCGTTTGCTCAACTCCTTGGAGAGTTTCACCCGCTGCGCTTCACCGCCCGACAGCGTGGTGGCTTGCTGACCGACCTTAATGTAGCCCAGCCCGACCCGCATAAGAGCGTCCATCTTTTCACGGATCGAAGGCACGGCCGAGAAAAACTGCTGCGCGTCTTCCACCGTCATGTCGAGGACATCTGCAATGCTCTTGCCCTTGAACTTGATCTCAAGCGTTTCGCGGTTGTACCGCGCGCCTTTGCAGGTCTCACACTCCACGTAGACATCCGGCAGAAAGTGCATTTCGATCTTAATCACCCCGTCGCCCTGACAGGCCTCGCACCGTCCGCCCTTGACGTTGAAGCTAAAGCGTCCGGGCTTGTACCCCCGCGCTTTCGCCTCGGGCAGCCCGGCGAACCAATCTCGAATGGGGGTGAAGGCACCCGTATAGGTGGCCGGGTTGGAGCGCGGTGTGCGCCCGATGGGCCGCTGGTCGATGTCGATCACTTTATCGAGGTGCTCAAGTCCCTTGATGGTCTCACAAGGTGCTGGTGTCTGCCGAGCCCCGTTCAAGGTCATGGATGCGGTCTTGAACAACGTCTCCAAGGTCAGGGTCGATTTGCCACCGCCCGAGACGCCCGTGACGCAGACAAACTTCCCAAGCGGAAAATCCACTGTGACATCTCGCAGATTGTTTCCGTTCGCCTTCACCACGCGCAGTTTCTTTTTGTTGCCCTTGCGCCGGGTGGCAGGCACGGCGATCTCTTTCGCGCCGGTCAAATACTGTCCGGTGATCGACTGCTGGTCTGCCGCAATCGCGGCCGGGACACCGTGGCTCACCACTTGTCCACCATGCACGCCCGCACCGGGTCCGATGTCAAAGACGTAGTCCGCCTCGCGGATGGCCTCCTCATCGTGCTCCACCACAATCACCGTATTGCCCTGATCCCGCAGATTTTTCAGCGTGAGCAACAGCCGGTCGTTGTCGCGCTGGTGCAAGCCGATGGACGGCTCGTCGAGCACATAGAGCACGCCGGTGAGCCCAGAGCCGATCTGCGAGGCGAGACGGATCCGCTGGCTCTCACCGCCGCTTAATGTACCGCTTGAACGAGCGAGTGTAAGATACTCCAATCCAACATTATTCAGAAATCCAAGACGCTCCCTTATTTCCTTCAGGATCGCACGCGCAATCTCGTTTTTCTGAACCGTGAGTCTGGCAGGCACGGCTTCGCACCACTCATAGGCCTCGCGGATCGACATCTGGACCACCTGACCGGCATGCAGCAGGTTATCCTCCGGGCCGATCTTCACCGCCAGCGCCTCAGCCCGCAAACGGTAGCCGTCACACGTGCCGCAAGGCCGATTGTTCTGATACCGCTCAAACTCCTCTCGGATCCAGCTGGAATCCGTTTCGCGGTAGCGGCGCTCCATATTGGGGATCACGCCCTCGAAAACGCGGCTGACCTCGTAGACGCGCCCACCTTCGTCATAGCGAAACTTAATCTCTTCCTTGCCTGACCCGTAGAGGAACACCTGCTGCACATGCTTTGGCAGATCCTTCCACCTGGTGTTGGCGTTAAACTCATAGTGCTTCGCAATGGCCTCAATGGTCTGTTTGAAATAGGGGCTCTTTCCCTTGCGCCAGGGGGCCAGCGCGCCGTCATAGACTTTGAGGTTTTGGTCCGGCACCACCAGCCGCTCATCAAAGAAAAGCTCAACCCCAAGCCCGTCGCAGTCCGGACAGGCACCAAAAGGCGCGTTAAAGGAAAAGAGCCGCGGCTCAATCTCGGGGATGGTAAACCCGCTCTCAGGACAAGCGAATTTTTCGGAAAACGTCGTCCGCTCCGGTTCCCCTTCGCTGGGTGCCGTCTCGAGGATGGCGATCCCGTCTGCCAGATCCAGTGCCGTGCGCAGACTGTCGGCGAGGCGCGTCTCCAGCCCCTCGCGCACCACGATCCGGTCCACAACGACGTCTATGTCATGGCGGAACTTTTTGTCCAGCGTCGGCGGCTCATCCAACTCGTAGAAAGCGCCGTCCACTTTAACCCGCTGAAAACCTTGCTTGCGCAGCTCCAAAAACTCTTTGCGGTACTCACCCTTGCGGTCTCGGATGATGGGCGCGAGCAGATAGGCGCGCGTGCCCTCCGCCATCGCCATCACCCGGTCAACCATGTCCTGCACCTGCTGCGCTTCGATGGGCTTGCCCGTGGCCGGACTGTAGGGCGTGCCAACACGCGCAAACAAAAGCCGCATGTAATCGTAGATCTCAGTGACCGTGCCGACGGTTGACCGCGGGTTTTTCGACGTTGTCTTTTGCTCAATGGAAATCGCAGGCGAGAGGCCCGAGATATGCTCCACATCCGGCTTTTGCATCATGTCCAAGAACTGCCGCGCGTAGGCAGACAGCGATTCGACATAACGCCGTTGCCCTTCGGCATAGATTGTATCGAAGGCCAGAGATGACTTGCCGGATCCCGAGAGCCCTGTGATCACTACCAGCTGGTCGCGCGGGATATCGACGTCGATGCCCTTGAGATTGTGCTCCTGCGCGCCGCGGACCTCAATGAATTTTTGCTCTGCCATACCGCCCCCCGGACTGCTCTGCTACAAACCTAAATCATTCGTGCGCGACCGCCACCAAAGAGTTAGAACATTAATGGAACATGAGCAAATAATTTGGCGGGGATACAGGCTGTGCCCAAGCCTACGGCAGCGCCGTCCAGCTTAGATTAAGTGCTGGTCCTGCGGCGCATTTCATGCTCTGTTTTGCCTATAAATTGTCATCACGCACCCAATTTCGAAAGGACAGATTATGCGCCTTTTAGCCACTTGCGCCCTTCTCGGGACGATGGCTGCTTCTGCCCAGGCTCAGAACCAGCCCAATACGATACTTGTTATGGATGGATCCGGCTCCATGTGGGGCCAAATCGAAGGCATCGCAAAGATCGGGATCGCTCAGGATGTGGTGCGGGGCCTGCTGGCGGATTTCCCGGCCGAGCAAGGGCTCGGCCTGACCGTTTACGGCCACCGGACGCGCGGCGATTGTACCGATATTGAAACGCTGGTCGCACCTGCCCCAGGCACCGCTGCGGCCATTTCGACCGCCGTGGCGGGCATCAAGCCGCTGGGCAAAACCCCCATGACCGACGCGGTGATCGCCGCCGCTCAGGCGCTGCGCTACACTGAAGATGCCGCGACCGTGATCCTCGTCTCCGACGGAGTGGAAACCTGCAATCCCGATCCCTGCGCCGCGGCGCGACTGCTTGAGGAGGCTGGGATCGATTTCACCGCGCATGTCATCGGTTTTGATGTCGACGACCCGCAGGCGCTGGCGCAGATGCAATGTCTGGCAGATGAGACCGGGGGGCAGTTTCTCACCGCCGCCAATGCGGATGAGCTGAACCTCGCGATGAGCACCGTGGTCGCTGCCGCCCCGCCTCCGCCGCCCCCCGCACCGGAACCAATGCTGATCGACATGACCTTCTCTGCTGTGATCGGGGAGGCGCGCACCGCGATTGAGACCCCGGTCGTTTGGACGATCGCCGGCAACGACGGGGCATTGGCTGAAAATGAACAGGGCAACCCCTTCGCGCGCGCGCTCGCGGAAGGAGCCTATACCGCAACGGCCTATTCCGTTGCCGACGAAGTGACCGCAGAGGTGTCCTTTATCGCAATAGACGGGGCCGCGACGACTGTTGAAGTTGTTTTCGAAGAACGCTTGCCGACCGCGACGCTGACCGCGCCGGCCACAGCAGCGGCGGGCGATACAATCCAGATCGGCTGGAAAGGCCCGGCTGAAAAGAACGACTTTGTCGCTGTGCGGGCTCCAGAGAGCACCGGATACCACCGCTTCATCAACACCACCAAAGTCACTGCCGAGCCTGTCGTCAGTCTGCAAATGCCCTCGGCGCCTGGCGACTATGTGCTAGAATACGTGTCGAACAACGACCGCACCGCCCTTGTGGAGGTTGCCATCACCGTGGAGCCGGTTGCGGCGGCTGTGATTGCGCCTCAGACCGCAAATGCGGGCGAAACGATTGATGTCGGCTGGAAAGGCCCGGCATACCGCAATGACTTCGTTGCGGTGCGGGCACCCGATGCCACGGGCTATCATCGGTTTATCAATACAACCCGGATCAAAGACGCCAACCCGCTGAAACTGCAAATGCCGACCGAGCCCGGCACCTATGTGATCGAATACGTGGAAAGCCAGGACCGGACCGCGCTTGCTTCTATGGAGATCACCGTAGCAGCAGTGACGGCGCGTGTCATCTCCCCCGCAACCGCCGCCGCGGGGGAGAGCATTGACGTGGGCTGGAGCGGGCCTGCTTACCAAAATGACTTCGTCGCGGTGCGGGCCCCCGATGCCACGGGCTTCCACCGGTTCATCAACACAACCCGCATCAAAGACGCCAACCCCCTCAAGCTAGAGATGCCCACAGAGCCCGGCACCTACGTTATCGAGTACGTGGAAAGTCAGGACCGCATCGCGCTGGCCGCGATGGAAATCGTGGTCGAAGCCGTGTCTGCCTCTATCGCAGCCCCCGCCACAGTGCCTGCAGGCGTGACCATCGACATTGGTTGGACCGGTCCGGCCTATCCGAATGATTTTATCGGCGTGCGGGCGATGGAGGCTGAGGGCTTCCACCGCTTCATCAACACCGCCCGGATCAAAGGTGACAGCCCGCAAACCTTGCAAATGCCCGCAGAGCCGGGCACCTACATCATTGAATACGTCGAAAACCAGGACCGGAAAGCGCTCGCCGCTCATGAGATCGTTCTGTCGCCGATCACCGCGCGGATCCTTGCGCCTTTGGCCGGCAAGGTGGGCGAAACCATCACCGTGGGATGGACCGGACCGGCCTACAAAGGCGACTTCATTGGGATCAGCAAGCCCGGGTCCGAGGGTTTTCACCGCTTCGATAAACGCACACGGCTCGGGGATACCCCAACACTCGAAGTGAGACTGCCAGAGGCACCCGGCACCTATTTGGTGGAGTATGTGGTGGGTCAGAATCGCGCAGCGCTCGCCACCGCCACGATTGAAGTCGAATGAGGCTGTTGCGCAGATCGCGCTGCTCAGGATGGGGCCCCTGCCCGGGCTTCTTTGCGCGCGCGGGCGTAGAGCGCGTGGGCCACAAAACCTAAGATAAATGCCCCGCCCGCTAGAAAAGGCAGGGCGGCGTAGCCAAAACTGGCGAGTCCTGCCGCCAAAACCGGTGTCCCGGTGGTGTTTCCGATGTTTCCCATCTGCGCCAAGGCACCGTTCGCCCGCGCTTGCGCCGCTGGCGTTTGATTGAGCTGCGGAACAGCTGCAAAACTTGCCCCCTGGATCAAACCCATCGCGGCTGCAACGGCCAAACAGGCCAGCGGGTCGCCCGGTGACCAGCACAGCCAGATCATGCCGCAGGCGGAGGTGATGAAGCCAAGCTGAACGACCCCAACGCCTGACAAGCGCCGGAGCAGCAAAACGCCAAGGGTCATCGAGGACAAGATGCTCATCAGCGGCATCGCCGTCATCACGGTGGTTCGATACTCAGGCGCGATAAAGGGGGGCAGGACAGTAAGAAGAGAGACAAAGCTGAACGTGTAAAACAGCCACCCCGCAGCCGGAGCGGCCGTTTCGGGACTGCGATAGATGGCCCAATGCTCAGCCAGAACGTTTTGACGTTTGGGCAAAGGTTCTTCTTCCGGCAGTCCTCGCAATCGCAGCGAGAGCAAAATTGCAAAACCCGCCATGTAGGCCGCATGAAACGCAAAGAGCGCAGGCACGCCAAAGGTCTCGGCAAGCGGTCGCCCAGCAAAAGCCAAGAGCGCAAAGGCCACGCCGAAAAACGTCCCCCAGAGCGTGAGCGCAAGCCCGCGATCACGCTCTGCCGCGAGACCCGCGATCAGCGTCGGTGCCGCCACCACAATCGCGAGGTGGGAGACGCCCTCCAGCACCCGCAGCGCGAGAAACCACGGCAGCGGCGGCAGGGCGACTTGCGCAAAAGACGCCGCTGCCCCGAGCCAAAGCGCCCAGACAAGCGCCCGGCGGTAGCGGATGCGCGCGACAATGAGGCCTGCCACAACGCCAAAAAGAATGCCGACAAGCCCCACCAATGAGACCGCCCAGGCGAGCGCGGGGCCAACGTCCGGGTAGGCGCGGGCCAGAAGGTCGAAAATGACCGAGACTTTGCCATATTGCGCTGCAGCCCCAAGGCCTGCGCTCCAAAGCGCGAGGATCATCCCCCAGGGTGTCGGCGGTCTCACCATCGCTCGTCAAAGCCTTCCGCCACGCCCATCGATCCAGTTGCCCCATGCGCTACGGGCAGCGCCCTTTTGCAACCCGCCCTTGCCTTTCAGTTTTGCAAGCAAGCATCGCCACGCGCGACAAAAATGTCGTCGCGGCGCAGCCGCGTCCGCTGGATCACGGGTTACATATGGATCACACGGTCATAGGCGTCGAGCACGCTTTCATGCATCATCTCGCTCAACGTCGGATGCGGGAACACGGTGTTCATCAAGTCTTCCTCAGTGGTCTCAAGCTGGCGCCCAACCACGTACCCTTGGATGAGCTCTGTGACCTCAGCGCCGACCATGTGCGCGCCCAAAAGCTCGCCCGTCTTGGCGTCAAAGATGGTTTTGATCATGCCCCCCTCTTCGCCCAAGGCGATGGCTTTGCCGTTGCCAATGAACGGAAAGCGCCCGATCTTCACCTCATGTCCCAGCTCTTTGGCCCGCGCCTCGGTGTAGCCGACGCTGGCCACTTGGGGATGGCAATAGGTGCAGCCGGCGATGGCCTCTGCCTTGACGGGGTGCGCGTGTTTGCCCGCAATCAGATCGACCACCATGACACCCTCATGGGACGCTTTGTGGGCGAGCCATGGTGCCCCGGCGATGTCGCCAATCGCATAAAGCCCGTCAACGCCGGTCCGGCAAAACTCATCTGTGACCACATGGCTGCGCTCAATTTTCACGCCTAGGCTTTCCAGGCCGAGGTTCTCCACGTTACCAACGATCCCCACGGCGGAGATGACAGTGTCAAACACATGCTGGGTCGTCTTTCCGCCGCTCTCGATATGAGCGGTCACCTTATCGGCTGCCCGGTCGAGCTTTTTGACCATGGCCTCCTGCAGGATCTGCATGCCCTGCTTTTCAAAGGCCTTTTTAGCGAATGCTGAAATCTCGGCATCTTCAACAGGCAGCACGCGGTCCATGACCTCGACCACGGTCGTTTCCGCGCCCAGCGTATTGAAAAAACTCGCAAACTCGATGCCAATTGCGCCAGAGCCGATCACGAGGAGTTTCTTGGGCATATGCGCGGGCTGCAGCGCATGTTTGTAGGTCCAGACGCGCTTGCCATCCGCCTCAAGCCCCGGCAGTTCCCGCGCCCGGGCACCCGTCGCGAGGATGATGTTGGGGGCGGTCAGATCTTCGCTGCCCTTTTCCGTCTTAACCTGCACCCTACCTTTGCCGGGAAGCGTCGCCTCCCCCATGAGCACGGTCACTTTGTTCTTCTTGAGAAGATGGCCAACCCCGCTTGAAAGCTGTCCCGCCACCTTGCGGGACCGCTTCACGACAGCGCCGAGGTCGTAGCTGATGCCCTCAGCTTTCAACCCAAACTCTTTGGCCCGCTCCATTAGGTGAAAAACCTCGGAAGAGCGCAACATGGCCTTGGTCGGGATGCAGCCCCAGTTCAGGCAAATGCCGCCCAGGTGCTCCCGTTCGACAATGGCCACGGACATCCCAAGTTGTGCTGCCCGGATGGCCGCGACGTAGCCGCCGGGCCCGGCACCGACCACAATCAAATCATAGGATTTCGCCGTCATCACCAGGACCTCGCCGTTGGGTTGCATCACGCTGGTTTAACACTAAACCACCCCGATGCTGCCCACAACCAGGCGCAGGTGCTCTAGGCGGCGACCGCGTCCTCTTGCAGCGCACGCACCGTGCTGCCGTATCCGCCTTGCGCGAGATAGGCAGCCTCTGCCTTGGTCGTCGCCCGCTGCAGCGCTTCGTTTCGATAAGGAAAGCGACCGAACTCGCGGATCACTTGGCGATGCGCCCGCGCGTGCAACAGGTTGCTCTCACCCGTCTTCGGCATCCTTTCGCAGATCAACCGCACCGCGCGATCTTGATCGTATGAATTTTCAGAGTGCATCAACGGCAGGTAGAAAAACTGCCGTGCCGGTTCATCGATGCGCAGGTCCCAGCCACGTTCAATGGCCGATTTCGCCGCTGAGAGCCCGAGCCGGTCGGTTTGGAATGCCTTCGCGTCGTCGCGGAACATGTTGCGCGGGAATTGATCGGTCAAAATAATGTAGGCGAGAACGCCGGTGGGGTACGTCAGCCAGAGCGAGTGGGCCCCCTCCGTCGCCGCGACCCAAGTGTCAAAAAAACGGGTTTTAATATCGGCATCCAATGCCGCATCCACCGCATACCAATCCTGCGGTGTTAAATCGTCTAACCAAAATGAAAGTATGTCTTCGGGGCGTGCCATTGCTGCATCCTTTGTACGCATCCGTTAATATACTTTAATATACGCACCCGCTGCGCAGCATGCCCACTCACAAATTGTATCATTCCCGACATGGTTAACGCTATCATGCCGCATCTTCTTCTTGTTCGGCCTCGATCGCGATCTCTTGTGCATATTCGATGGCCGTAACGGTCGCCCCATGGGCCACGGCAACATACGCGCCTGTATCTTCCGCAGACAAAGCTGGCCGCACGGTGGAGCGGTAGAGAGAATAGATCAAAAGAGCGAGAAAAAGACTGCCGGTATAGAGATAAAACGCGCCTGCGCCGAGCGTTGTATCCATCATCCAGCCCACCAGAACGGGCCCTAAAACCGCGCCGAGACCATTTAGGAACACCAACTGGCTTGACGCCGCAGCCATATCCTCATGCTCAAGAAAGTCATTGGTGTGGGCGATGAGCAGTGAGTAAAGCGGGTTGAGCATACCGCCCAAAATAAAGGCAGATGAGAGCAGAAGATTGAAATTGCCCCCCAAGGTAAACCCCAGCAACGAGCCCAGCACGCCAACGGCGGAGACGGCCGAGACGAGCCGCCGCCGATCCATCCGGTCAGACAGATAGCCGATCGGATACTGCAAAATGATCGCCCCGATGAAAAAGGCCGAAACGAAAGTGGAGATCTGCGCCACGCTGAGCCCGACCTGCGCGCCGTAGACCGCCGACATGCCAAATTGCGCCGCGAAAATCCCGCCGACCACAGCCATGCCCACCACTCCAACAGGAGAGACTTTGATCAGATCGCTCAAACTCATCGGTTTGGTTGTGGCAAAGGCCGGTGTCGGGCTGATCGAGAGCAAGATGGGCGTGATTGCCACACTCACCAGAACCGATGGGATGACGAACAAAACATACCCAGAAGGATCAGCGACCAAAAGCAGCGCCTGGGCCATTACGATGCCCAGGGTCTGTACGATCATATAGAGCGACAACGCCTTGCCCCGATTGGAGTTGTCGGCGGCGTTGTTGAGCCAGCTTTCCGCGACCACGTAAACCGCAGAGAAACAAAACCCGGTCAAGACACGCGCGAGCGTCCACACCACGATGTTGGGCAAGGTCGGATGCAAGAGCATCACCGCCGAGATCAGCGAGGCGAGCGCGGCAAAGACGCGCACGTGACCGACACGCCGGATCATACTGGGGGCAAGGCGGGAACCACCCAGAAAGCCGAGAAAGTAAGCCGACATCACCACGGACATCTCAAACGTGGAGAACTGCTCAATCGCGCCGCGAATGCCCAGCAACGTGCCCAACATTCCATTTCCGACCATCAACAGCCCAACGCCCAATAACAGAGCCCAGGCGCTTGAGAGAACCTGAATCATGTCTCATGCCTCCAGCGGGTTTCTGTCGCGTGCATGAACCTCGCCCTTTCGAACGTCGGTCTTATCCGCGACACGAATTGCAAATAGCGTCGCTATTGTGCCTTTGGGGGGAGCAAAAGGGACGCGTCGCCGTAGGAAAAGAAGCGGTAGCGCGCGGCAATCGCATGGGCATAAATGTCGCGGATTTCTTGCACCCCCATGAAGGCGCTCACCAGCATCATCAGCGTGGATTTGGGCAGGTGGAAGTTCGTCATCAGGGCATCGGCAACGTGGAACGTAAAGCCCGGCGTGATGAAGATATCGGTGTGACCCTCCCAGGGTGCGATCGTGCCCCTACGACCTGCCGTTTCGATCAAACGCAAGGCTGTCGTGCCCACCGCGATCACGCGCCCGCCAGACCTCTTGGTTGCGGCAATCTCGCTGGCCGCTTGGGCCGTCACAAGGCCCCATTCGGCATGCATCTTGTGCTCCGCGATGTTATCCACTTTGACCGGCAGAAACGTGCCTGCGCCGACGTGCAGGGTGACAAAAGACATCTCAACGCCTTGCCCTTTCAGCCTTTCGACGAGCGGCGCATCAAAATGCAGTGACGCCGTGGGGGCGGCGACGGCCCCAGGTGTCTCAGCCCAAATCGTCTGGTAGTCGGTCTCATCGTGCTGATCTGCCGCCCTTTTGGCCGCGATGTAGGGCGGCAGCGGCATCGCCCCGGCGGCGTTGAGCGCGGCATCAAAGGCGGCACCCTCGCAATTGAAACGCAACACCGCCTGGCCAGTCTCAACGTTAACAAGCACGGCACGCAAATCAGAGGAAAAAGATATCTCTTCTCCGGGTTTGACCTTGCGCAGTGGTTTCAGCAGCGCGCGCCAATTGCCATGGCTGTCGGGCTCAAGCAGTGTGGCCTCAATCCGTGCCGTGACCTCACCGTGATCGGTTGCGCGCCGCCGGATGCCGCTGAGACGCGCGGGGATCACCCGGGTGTTGTTGAGCACCAATCGGTCGCCTGGGCGCAACCAGTCGCCCAAATCGGTGACCCGCGCATCCTGGATCTGCGCGCCGTCTGCCACCAGCATCCGCGCCGAAGAGCGCGGCACCGCAGGGCGGATCGCTATAAGCTCTTCTGGCAAGTCAAAATCAAAATCGGCCAGCTTCATGTGCTGCGCTTAGATCGAAAGGCCGCCCCGCTGCAACCGTGTCCCGGGCCGAATACGTGTTTTGAAACCGCGCACCATTGCTGCCTATCAAAGCGCGGGTCCGTTGCGCGGTCTAGGGCCAGAACCCATTAATCCTGCACCACTGGCGATAAAACCGCGAAAGTTCAGTGGTTTGTGACATGCAGCAACGAACGGGTTCATTGCAAAGGGCTCACGCCGCTGAAATGAAGCGGCTTTTCCGTCCTTCGGATTTGACGGATTTTCCCCGTGAAGTGCGTCACATCTACCTGAAATAGAACCACTATTTCTGCGCACATGCTCCTTTTCACGGGCAAAATCTGTCAAACCAGTGGTGCAGGATTAATGGGTCCTGACCCTAGCGCCCCTCATACTGGCTTTGCGGCGGCCTGCGGGGCGCTTCTACCGGAGCGGGTAGCACGCTTTCACTAACGCCATCGACCACGGGCAGATCTGGCGGCGGCGCGCGGAAAATCTCGCGGAACATCGCGGGGGTCAGCGCGGAGAGCGGGTTCACGCTCACCCGCGGGTCCTTTGCCGTGCCGCCGAGCGTGTAGTTGAACCCGATCAACCCTTCGCCCCGCCGCGTGAAAATTGAGCCGATGCTGTTGAGCAAATAGACCGGGCTCACCACCCCCTGCAGCGTCAACCGGCCACTGGCCAGCGCATAAGTTCCATCCATGCTGAGGCCCATTGAAGATCCAACCGCACTCGCCTCGGTCAGGGTGAGTTGGTCAGGCGTCAGCCGGAAGGTCGCCTCAACGTCGTCAAAATAGATGCCGTCGCCGTTGAGCTCATTGATCAGCCCGACAATCGAAACAGCGTTCAGAAGCGCCGCGATGCCCGGCGCGTTCATCACCCGCAGATCGCTCGCCCTGAGGCGCCCGTCAAAGGCGCCGCCGGAGCCGACGGGCAAGAGCACGAGATTGAGCTGCCCGCCCACAACCTGCTTTATAAGACCCGTTGCGCGCAGGACCGCCCCTGCATCCGCAGACTGCAGCCGCAGCGCGTTGCGCCCGGCTTGCGGGACGACTTGACCAGTGACGGGCGCTGCGTTGTTGAGCAGACCTTGGAACTGGCCGTCCAAACCACCGCCGGTCGTGAAAGACCCACGCAGGTTGGTAAGCGCGATGCCGTCGGTGATCTGCAATCGGTTGAGCGAGAGGTCCAGCGGCGCGCCGCCCCCGCCCCCGCCAGACTGGAACGCCGCGCGTCGGAGGTCCAGCTCACCGCCTCTGACACGTATCCCGGGCGGTCGCCCCACGCCTCTGCCCAATAGATCGAGCGAGACATTTAGCCATTCACCCACGGCCGCGCGCTCAAAGCGCAGCCTCTCAAGCGTTCCGTCGTCTCGCAGCGACACCTGCCCCTCTGCCCGCAGCCCCGGACCTTCAATGCGCAGCCGGTCGATCTGAGCAGGTTGGCCCAGACGCCCTGAGGCCTGCAATAAGCCGCTTTGCCCCGCCGCTTTGCGCCAAGAGACTTCAGGCACCGCAAGGGCCAAGCCCACAAGATCGGAGGTGATTTCAAAGTCAGGTGCCGCGCCGCGTGGCAGTGCGATCTCCACTCGCGCAGGCGCGGACCCGGTGAGTGTTTCTGGCGGCAAGCCGACGCCAAGGTCAGCCAAGGCTTCGGGCGTGAGTGTGACATCGGCCAGCACCTGCCCCGGTCCCCGGTCCGGGCCAATCTCTTGCTCCCATGCCCCGCTGAAAGCCAATGCACCCAAGGTGCCAGCCCCTCGGACAGTGACACCCTCGTTATCGGTTGAAATCGCCAATTGATCTGCAGTCAATTGGCGGCCGGGCACCAGAACGTCCGTTGAAATCGCACGGGCCGTGCCGTCAAGGGCGTAGGTAATCTGCGCTTTGGGCTTGAGCGGGACCGAGAGCGTGCCCGCAAGCGTCACTTGACCGCGCGCAAAATCAACGGGCAGGTTTGCTTTGTCCATCACCGACCAGGGCGGCTGGTTCAAAAGAGACAAGGCGGCAGGCAAACTTGACTGTGTGGACAGCCGCACCACTGAGGGCGCGCCGCCCTTGACCGTGATGTCGGGGATGATGAAGGAAGAGCCCGCTGCATCTATCGGTCCGCCTTCAGGGGGGGTCACAAGCCCCTTCTCCACTGTGATGACAAGCCGGTTCTCCGCAATTGAGAAATGTCCTTTGGCCCCCGTCACAGGAGGCAGGATCTTTGCAAAGTGTACCGTCGCCGCGTCGTAATCGAAGGCGACATAGCTCTCAATGGGCGCACCCGGATCGACCCGCAGCGCGAGATTGATGTTTTCAATCGACCCGGCGAGAAGATTTGTTTGAAGCCAACTTCGTGTCCGCGGCACCAGTCGGCTGGGCCAGAGTGCCAAGAGCCGTGCTGGTGCGATGGCGTCCATGAGACCATCAAGGCGCAAACGCCAGCCATCCGGATCGGCCGCGACAGCGCCTTGCAGTGACAAGGTCTGTTCCTGATCTTCGATCTGTACGCGCCCCAGGTGTATCTCAAAGGGGTTCAGGCGCAGCCGGAAATCGACATCGACACCGTTGAGCCCAACGGGGGTCTCGTAGAGCGTGCCCGGGTTCAACTCGATTGCGCTGAACTCAAATTGACCAACGAGATCGCGCAGCGCGCGCCCCGTCTTATCCAAAGATATCTGAGCGCTGCCGCTCGCATCTGCTGTGATCCACTGGCTTTGTACAGACAGGGTGTCAAAGCGCAACAGGCGGTCTTCCGGGTCGTAGTTGAAATAGCTCTCACCGCCCTCAAAGGGGATCGGCGGAGTATCAGGTGTCGGTTGCACGGCCCCTTTCCCAATCTGCAGGGTGGCGGCCAGCGGCGCAAAGCGGCCGTCTTCTCTCAGACCCGTGCGCACCGCACCCGAGATCGGCGCACGCAACACGCCGAGCCATGCAAACGCAGGCCCTTGTGCGGCAATGTCCTCAGCCGCGACATCATCAAAGGCGATCCCGAAGACAGCCTCTGTCTGACCAATTTCACTGCTGTAATTGGCCGCGAGGGTCGCCACGCCGGACCCGCCGCTGAGGACAGCGAGATCTGCGGTCAGCCGGAGTGTCTGCCCGTCCCGCTGAAGATTCAAGCGCCCCCCATCCACGGTCCATGCACGTCCAGCGCGCGCGTCCTCGTAGCGCAGGGTGAGCGCGCGCAGATCAACACTCTGCAATTGTGCCAAAGCGGGACGCTCCAAAAGCATGTCGATCTGGCCGATCAGACCGGGCAAATTCGCTGCTTGCGCGCCTCTTCCAGCGCCTCCGGCAACCGCGCTGAGACGCACCCGACCTTGCGCGTCCCGGTCAATCTGTCCGGTGATGCCAGACAAGGAGATGCGCCGAGGCTGGATCTTACCGTCCAGCAAAGCGGCGGTGGCAAAGGTGGCGCGCATCTCATTCAGACGTACGATATCACGGCCGTCGGGCGCACGGACCACCACATCTCTGAGGCCCAAGCGTGGTGTCCAGTCGTCTTCCATGACCAACACCATCTGCGCAAAGCGGATGCGGGCATCGGGGAGCATTTGGGCCAGCTGACCTTCGATTTTATCGCGCAGCCATGTCGGTGCGCTGACCGGATTGTCTTGAAGGTAAAAGACCAGCGCTCCCACCAGCAGCACAAAGGCTGTCAAAACGGCCACGCAGCCGTTGACGAGCCACAGAAACCCTTTGCCCAGCCGACGCCCGCGTGGATTGCGCCTTGTCTCATCGGGCTCAGCGTTGCTCATCTGCTCCGGCTTTCCGGTCTTGGCGGGGACGATCTCTGCCCTAATATGTCAGCCGATGCATCTATTTCCAAGCGAAAGACACCGACAAATGCCTGAGATTTCTGATACTGCGCCAGACTTTACCCTGCCCTCCACCGCGGGCGGCGACGTCACGCTCAGCGCGTTGAAAGGCGCGCCTGTTGTGATCTACTTTTATCCGCGCGATGACACACCTGCGTGCACGAAGGAAAGCCTCGGCTTTTCCGAACAGCTTGCGGACTTTGAGGCGGCAGGGACGAAGGTCTTTGGCATCTCCCGCGATACCATGGCCAAACACGACAAATTCGTTGCAAAGCACGATTTGACCGTTCCGCTTCTGTCTGACAGCGAGGGGGCCGTGACCGAAGCCTATGGGGTGTGGGTTGAAAAGAAGATGTACGGCAAAACCTCCATGGGCATTGAGCGTGCCACGTATCTCATCGATGCAGAGGGCAAGATCGCGCAAGTTTGGCGAAAGGTTAAAGTGCCGGGTCATGTCGAGGCAGTGCTGGAGGCGGTACGCGCCCTGTGATCGCTCTTGCTGAAATGGCGGAGCAGGTTCTGCGCTGCGCAGACGGACGCGCGAAAACGGCACTCTCTCGCGGCTTTGCGCAGCAATGGCAGAAAGCGCGGGAAGATGGGCAGCGGCCTGAGATCGGTCGCGCCAGCCCGCCGCTGCACCCCGCGCGTCCGGCTGCGCCCGAATTGCTCTCCCCCCGCGATGTGCCGCAGCGCAAACCGGGCACGCCAGAGGGGCGCATCGCCATGATGCATGCCGTAGCGCACATTGAATTGAACGCCGTTGATCTGCATTGGGACGTAATCGCAAGGTACACCGACACTGACATGCCCTTAGGGTTTTACGACGATTGGGTGAAAGCGGCCGATGAAGAATCAAAACATTTCAATCTGATGTCAGACTGTCTTGAAGCGGCAGGCAGCCATTATGGGGCCCTGCCCGCGCATGCGGGAATGTGGCGTGCGGCCGAAGACACGGTTGATGATCTCATGGGTCGCTTGGCGGTGGTGCCTATGGTGCTGGAGGCCCGTGGCTTGGATATCACCCCCGGTATGATCAAGCTTTTCAAACAAGCGCGGGAAGACCAGGCGGTCGTTGCGCTTGAAACGATCTATGCCGAAGAAGTCGCGCATGTCGCCTACGGCAGCAAGTGGTTCCATTTCCTCTGCGGTCGGCACAACGAAGATCCAAAAGAGCGTTTTCACGCGCTGGTGCGGAAATACTTCCACGGGACGCTGAAGCCGCCGTTCAACGAAGAAAAGCGTGCCGAAGCGGGCATTCCACCCGACTTTTACTGGCCGCTCGCCGCCGGGAAAGGATGATCCGGGAGCAAAACCGGCGTTTTGGCACCAGTCTAGCGACAATCGACAAGAATTCGCTCCTTTGTTGATGTTTTGGGTTCAATAGAGGGCCTGCAGCCACCTTTGAGATCGGCGGAAATTTGCCAAACCCGCGTCTGACCTCGCCGGAATGGGCCGCCCAGATGCATCAGACTTGCCCGGCTCCATCCTCTTGGGTATGGGAGACGGGCTTTGATCCCCCAAGCAGAGGGGCATATATTGAGGACGGGACAAGGGGGACAAACCGTGCGCAGCAATTTGGCGATCCGCATACATGCGACCCTAGAGCATTTCTTCCCTGAGCGCCGGGTCTTCCTAAAATCAGACAACGATACGCGGTTCATTCGCCTGCGCTCGGGAACACAACTGATCGCAGCCTCTGTCTGCGCGCTCATTTTGGCTTGGTCGATTGTCTCCACGGCCGTGATTTTAATGGACAGCATCGGGTCAGGGAATTTTCGCGAGCAGGCCAAGCGTGATCAGAAGACGTATCAAGCGCGGCTGAACGATTTATCCGCGCAGCGCGACAGCCGCGCCGAAGAGGCATTGGCGGCGCAGGAGCGGTTCAACGCCGCGCTTGCCCAAATTTCAGTGATGCAGTCAGAATTGCTGGCATCGGAAATCCGCCGGCAAGAGCTTGAGACGGGCGTTGACGTGATCCAGAATACGCTGCGCACCGCGATGAAAGAGCGCGAAACAGCGCGCCGAGAAGTTGCTGATCTGCAGACACGATTGCAGGGCAACGGGGGTGGCACTGTCCTTGCCCAGGCGGAGACCGCACCGGTTGGTTTTTTGGCGGAGGCGCTGGCCCGGACCGCCGCGGAGCGTGACAAGGTCATTGCGGATGCGCAAGACGCGCTGCTTGAAGCGGATCGGCTCGGCGAAGAGCTTACTCTGCTGCAGGATCAAAATGATACGATCTTCCGGCAGCTTGAGGAAGCGATGAGCGTTTCGGTCGCGCCGTTGGACCGGATGTTCCGACGCGCAGGCATGCCACCCGAACGCATTTTGGAGACGGTGCGTCGCGGCTACTCCGGCCAGGGCGGTCCCTTGGCACCGCTGAGCTTCACCACCCGGGGCGAAGAGCCGAGCCCGGATACGCTGCGCGCCAACCGGCTTTTGCATAAGCTTGATCAACTCAACCTCTACCGGATTGCCGCGGCGAAAGCGCCCTTTGCCAACCCCGTGAAAGATCCGTTTCGGTTCACCTCGCAGTTTGGCTACCGTCGCGACCCCAAAACCGGTGGGCGGCGCATGCATTCCGGGGTTGATTTTGCAGCAGCGCTTGGCACACCGCTTTACGCCACAGCAGACGGCGTCGTAACGCATTCGGGCTGGCAATCCGGCTATGGGCGTCTGGTCAAGATCCAGCATGAGTTTGGCATCGAAACACGCTATGCGCATCTGTCTAAACTTCGCGTAAAAGTCGGACAAAGGGTCTCGCGCGGGCAGCGAATAGGTGATATGGGAGCCTCTGGACGCGTCACCGGCGTGCATCTTCACTACGAGGTGCGTGTCGGCGGAAAAGCCGTAAACCCCATGATTTATATCAAGGCTGCAAACGATGTTTTCTAAGAGTAAAATCAATGAACCGGCACCTGGCAAAGAAGGCACTGCTGCCCGCCCTGCTGGTGCCGCCACGCCTCAGGCGAGCGCGCCTGCCTCGCCCAGTGAATTCAAAGCCAGCACGCCAAAAGCCAAACCACCTGCCTCAATCCTCTCTGCTGATCTGCATGTAACCGGTAATATGAAGACGACCGGTGACGTGCAGGTCGAAGGGACTGTCGAAGGCGACATCCGCGCGCATCTTCTGACAATCGGCGAATCTGCGACCATTAAAGGCGAGGTGACCGCCGATGACGTCGTGATCAATGGCCGCATTGTGGGACGGGTGCGCGGGCTCAAGGTCCGGCTGACCTCAACCGCTCGGGTCGAAGGCGACATCATTCACAAGACGATCGCGATTGAAAGCGGTGCCCATTTCGAGGGTTCGGTGCAGCGGCAAGATGATCCGCTCAATCCAACGGCGAAGAAAGCGGCATCCGCGGCCAAAGCAAACCCCGCAGCTGAATAGCGCTCAGGGGCCAGACTGATCAAAACCACCGCTCGGTAGAGCGGTGGTTTTTTTGCAGCTGCTGTGTTCAATGCACGCGCGCGTGGCTGTTGCACTCAATTCCCAAGCATCCAAGTGCCGTCAGGCCAAAACGCGTGAAAGGCAAACGCGAACATCACGTCGTGGGACAGATTGCGGCCTGACGCATCCCGCACCCGCACTGTGCCGACATCGCGCCCCCGCGCAATTTGTCCGGTATCCAAAGCAGAGGCCTGCCCGGCGCGCCATGTCAGGGTCACGCCTGCTTCTGTGAGTTGCCCCTGCACAAGACGGGTCAGCGGCCAAGCCCTCTCCCCCACGCGCACCACGCGCGCCAACGGCGGAATCCCATGCGGCGGCATCTCGCCATTGTAAAGAAAGGGTCGCGTTGAACTGTCATACCGCCGGTAGGGATTGCGCCCATATGCGCGGCGGTAGTTCGGCTCTGTCATCACCAGACCGTCAGGGTGACGCGCCTTGAACTCCTGCCAACTTTCCATCCAGGTCGGCAAGGTTGGCAAAGTCGCATCCGTCATCGCGCCTACGATGCCGCGCCCCGTTGCCTGTTGCCACCAGCTTTGCGTCTCGCGGTCGTACATCACCATGTCCGAGTTGCGCAGTTTCCCTGTTACGCCAAAGCTCAGCACTTGACCGCCCACTCGGCGGTCGAAAGTGATGCCGGAATTGCAGAGCGGACAGAATGTGACGGCGACGGGCACGCGGCCCACGGTATCGTTCACAATTTCATGCCACATCAGATAGCGGATCGGGTAGGCCCGCGCAGGCACGCCTTCAATCTCCAGCGTGATGACCGGCTCTCGCCCGCCAATATCACTCTTGGAACCGGCAGGCTGAAAGGCCGGGGCATCGAGGGACGGGATCCCATCTTTGCCAGGGCCACCGGAGAGTATCTCGGCCCAGGAACTGATGGATCGCTTACTAAAATCCGTATCGGGCCACTCTTGCCGCCAAAGGCTGGGATCCGCCAGCCCAAAGGCTGGCCAAAGGAATGCAAGAAATAGGGCAAGAATTCGCATGGGGCACCTTTCGCTCAGTTCGCGAGAGCGTGCCGCAAAAAGGGCGCGCTGCACAGCGCGCCCCACGCGGGGGAGATGAAATGTGAAGGTTAATCGATCACCGTGACACTGCGCATCATATCGGGCGCACCGATGACCGCGCCATTTGGACCTGCCCCGCGTTTGATGGCATCCACAACCTCTTGTCCAGCAGTGACACGGCCGATCACCGTGTACTGGCCATTCAAAAAGTACCCTTCGCTGAACATGATGAAAAACTGGCTGTTCGCCGAGTTTGGGTTCTGTGATCGGGCCATGCCGACCACGCCCCGGTCAAAGGGAACGTCAGAAAACTCAGCTGGGACGTTTGGCAGGTTAGATCGACCCATGCCTGCCCGCCGCATATCACCGCCCGCAAGACCAAACTCAACGTCCCCCGTTTGCGCCATGAAGCCCTCAATCACGCGGTGGAAAACGACCCCGTCATAGGCGCCCTCCGCCGCCAAGGTGGTGATGCGCCGCACGTGTTGCGGGGCGATGTCTTCGAGCAAATCAATGATGATCGTCCCATTGGCCTCACCTGCGACCTCAATCTGGATCCCCGTGGCGGCTGCGGGCCCGCCGATGAGCGCAGCGAAGAGGCCTGCGGCCAGCATCAGCAAAGGCTCACGCATCCGCCGCCACCGTCACACTGATCATGCGATCGGGCTCGGCTGGTGGCTCACCGCGGGCAATGGCATCCACATGCTCCATACCCTCAATGACCTGGCCGTAGACGGTGTACTGGCCGTTCAAAAAGTCATTATCTTTGAAGTTGATGAAAAATTGGCTGTTGGCTGAATCTGGATTGGCAGAGCGTGCTGCACCCAAAGAGCCGCGCGCGTGGGGCACTTTGGAAAACTCTGCGGGCACATTGCCCAGATCGGATCCGCCAGTCCCCGCCATCCGCAGGTTAAAGCCGTCTTCCATGTTCCCATGCTCCACATCCCCGGTTTGCGCCATGAAGCCCTCAATCACGCGGTGAAACGCGACATTGTCGTACTTTTGCGCACGCGCCAATTCCTTCATCCGTTCCACGTGCTTGGGTGCCACATCTGGTAGCAGCGCAATGGTCACTGTGCCGCCCTTCAACTCCATCAAAATCGTGTTCTCAGGATCCTTGATCTCGGCCATGCCGCTCTCCTTGTCATCTTCTTGTCTCTCCTTAGGCGGGATCCACCAAATTGCCAAGCAAGTGCATTGACCCCCAGCGACCAGATTGGCAACACACGCCAAAGACCGGAAGAGAGGGACAGTATGGCGTGGAAATCACTCGATGACATCGAACTGCGCGGCAAAAGGGTGCTGCTGCGCGTTGATATCAACGTGCCGGTCGAGGGCAGGCGCGTGACAGATGCCACGCGGATCACGCGCATCGTGCCGACCGTGCACGACATCATGGCCAAAGGCGGCAGACCCATTCTGCTGGCCCACTTCGGCCGCCCAAAGGGCAAGGTCAACGTGGACATGAGCCTGCGCCAAATCCTGCCGGATCTGGAAAAGGCACTTGGGCGGAGCGTTGCCTTTGTCGAGACACTCGAGGCGGCCGAAGCGCTTACCGAAGAGGCGCGCGCGGCCGATGTGATCTTGCTCGAAAACATCCGATTTCATGCCCAAGAAGAAACCAATGACACCGCCTTTGCCATGCGCCTTGCGGGGCTTGCAGATGTCTATTGCAACGATGCATTCTCTGCGGCCCACCGCGCGCATGCCTCTACCGAGGCGCTCGCGCGTCAGTTGCCCGCCTGCGCGGGGCGGTTGATGGAGGCGGAGCTCTCCGCCCTGGAAAGTGCACTGGGCAAACCCGACCGACCGGTGGGCGCAGTTGTGGGCGGCGCGAAAGTCTCAACAAAAATTGCCCTGTTGGAAAACTTGGTCGGGCGGCTCGATACCTTGATCATTGGCGGCGGCATGGCCAACACCTTTCACGCGGCTCTGGGCGCCACACTTGGCGGGTCGCTGCAAGAGCCTGAGTTCACCCACACAGCCCGCGACATTCTACGCCGAGCCGAAAAAACGGGGTGCCGGGTCATCCTGCCAGAGGATGGCCTCATAGCGCGCGCTTTCAAAGCAGGTGCGCCCTGTGAGGTGAAAGCGCTCAACGCCAAGACTGCGCTTGCCCCCGAGCAAATGGTCCTGGACGCAGGGCCCGATAGCATCAAGGTCGCGACAAGCGCCATTGAGGGGCTCAAGACCTTGATCTGGAACGGCCCGATGGGCGCGTTTGAGATCGCGCCCTTTGATACAGCAACCATCGCCGTCGCCAAAGCGGCGGCCGCGCGCACGACGGAGGGCAGCCTCATCTCTGTCGCAGGCGGCGGCGATACGGTGGCCGCGCTCAACAAAGCCGGCGTGGCTTCGGACTTCACGTATATCTCAACAGCGGGCGGGGCGTTTTTGGAATGGATGGAAGGCAAGACGCTGCCCGGTGTCGCAGCACTTGAAGGCCGCACTCTTTGAGAAGGAACCTCGTGCCTGCAAAAAAGATACACATCGGCGCGCGGCTGTGCCATATCTTGAAGACGTCCGATAAGAGACAGTTTGAGGCCCCGCATGACCCGCAGTCACCGACCTTCTTTCGGCACATTTGTGTTTTTCGCTTTGGCCTTTGCGCTCAGCCTCTATTTCACCTTTGCAGCGGTGCAAGGTGATTTTGGCCTCTTCCGCCGGGCTGAGATCGTTTCTGAAAACCAGCAACTGCGAGACCAACTTGCAAGCGTACGGGCCGATGTTGCCCAGATGGAAAACTTGACCAAACGCATGTCGGACACCTACCTTGATCTTGATCTTCTTGACGAACAGGCGCGCCGCGTCCTGGGCTATGTGCGCGCGGATGAAATTGTGATCCCCTGACGCAAACTGAGTTGAGCCGCACATTTGCGCCGACCTCGTCTTTGGCTAGTCGAACTCCCCCTACCCAAGACCAAACGAATCCAGTAGTCATTTGTTTAACGCTAAACTATCTGGCGTCACATGTGACGGGAGGGGACCGCATGGCCGCAAGGAAAACGACAAAAAAACCGAACGTGTCACCTGAGGAACTGACCGCCTACTACCGGGACATGCTCCTCATCAGAAGGTTCGAGGAAAAGGCGGGGCAGCTTTACGGCATGGGGTTGATTGGCGGGTTTTGCCACCTCTACATCGGCCAGGAGGCCGTGGTCGTCGGGCTGGAAGCGGCAGCGGAAGAAGGCGACAAGCGCATCACTTCATACCGTGACCACGGGCACATGCTGGCCTGTGGCATGGACCCAAACGGCGTGATGGCGGAGCTTACCGGCCGCGAGGGCGGCTATTCCAAGGGTAAAGGCGGCTCCATGCACATGTTCTCCAAAGAAAAGCACTTTTACGGCGGGCATGGGATTGTTGCCGCGCAGGTCCCCCTCGGCGCGGGCCTCGCGTTTGCGGACAAATACAAGAAAAACGGTCGGGTCACGTTCACTTATTTCGGCGATGGGGCCGCGAACCAGGGTCAGGTCTATGAGACTTTCAACATGGCCGCGCTTTGGAAGTTGCCTTGCATTTTCGTGATTGAAAACAATCAATACGCTATGGGAACCGCGCAACAGCGCTCGACCTCTTCGGCGGAGATTTGGGAGCGTGGCAAGAGCTTTGGCATCCCCGGTGAAGCTGTCGACGGCATGGACGTGCTTGCCGTAAAGGCGGCGGGCATGGCCGCGGTGGCCCACTGCCGTGCGGGAAAAGGACCCTATATCCTGGAGATAAAGACCTATCGCTACCGCGGCCATTCAATGTCTGATCCCGCCAAGTACCGCACCCGTGAAGAGGTGCAAAAAATGCGCGATGAGCGGGACCCCATTGAAGCCGTGCGCAACCTTCTTCTGACCGGCAAACATGCAACCGAGGAAGATCTGAAAGCGATCGACAAGGATATCAAGGCCATCGTGAACGAAAGCGCCGAGTTTGCCAAAACCTCGCCGGAGCCGGCGCTCGATGAGCTTTGGACAGATATCTATGAAGCGGCGGAGGTCTGATCATGGCAACTGAGATCCTCATGCCCGCACTCTCACCCACGATGGAGGAAGGTACGCTGGCCAAGTGGATGGTGAAGGAAGGCGACAGTGTCGCCTCCGGTGATATCTTGGCAGAGATTGAGACTGACAAAGCAACCATGGAGTTCGAAGCGGTTGACGAGGGAAAGGTGGGCCAGATCCTCGTGGCGGAGGGCACTGAGGGTGTCAAAGTGAACACAGTGATCGCCGTCCTCCTCGAAGACGGCGAAACGGCTGATGATATCGCCAGCCCGCAGGAGGCACCACCAGCGCCTGCACAGGCCACCACGCCAGCTGCCCCAGAAGCACCCGCAGCAGAACAGAATGCGCCACCCCCCAAAACAGACCTCGCGCCCGATTGGCCAGAGGGAACGACACTCAAACAACAGACCGTGCGCGAAGCTTTGCGGGACGGGATGGCGGAAGAGATGCGCCGGGATGAGACGGTGTTTTTGATGGGTGAAGAGGTCGCTGAGTATCAGGGGGCCTATAAGATCAGCCAGAGCATGCTAGACGAGTTTGGCCCCGACCGCGTGATAGACACGCCCATCACTGAGCATGGCTTTGCCGGGATCGGCGTTGGCGCGGCCTTTGGCGGGCTGCGCCCGATCGTTGAGTTCATGACGTTTAACTTCGCCATGCAGGGCATTGACCAGATTATCAATTCTGCGGCAAAGACACTTTACATGTCCGGCGGCCAGATGGGCGCTCCCATGGTTTTCCGCGGTCCCAACGGGGCAGCAGCGCGCGTGGCCGCACAGCACAGCCAGGACTACGCGGCGTGGTACATGCAGATCCCTGGCCTGAAAGTGGCGATGCCTTATGCCGCCTCAGACTACAAAGGTCTCATCAAGACGGCGATCAGGGACCCCAATCCCGTGATCTTTCTGGAGAACGAGATCCTTTATGGCCGGTCCTTCGATGTGCCGGAGATTGAAGATTACACCGTCCCCTTTGGCAAGGCGCGTATCTGGCGTGAAGGGGCGGATGCGACCATCGTGAGCTTTGGCATCGGCATGAGCTATGCCTTGCAAGCCGCTGATCAGCTGGCGGAAGATGGGATTGAGACCGAGGTCATTGATCTCAGGACCCTTCGGCCCATGGACACCGGATCTATCCTGACCTCTGTTATGAAGACCAACCGCCTCGTCACTGTCGAAGAGGGTTGGCCGCAAGGCTCTGTCGGCAATTACATTTCAAGCGTGGTCATGCAGCAGGCTTTCGATTATCTCGACGCGCCTGTGATCAATCTGACCGGCAAAGACGTGCCCATGCCCTATGCCGCAAACCTCGAAAAGCACGCCTTGGTGACCACACAAGAGGTCGTGGATGCGGTCAAGCAGGTCACCTACAGATAAGGAGTGCAGATATGCCCATTGAGATCTTGATGCCTGCGCTATCGCCTACAATGGAGGAGGGTACCCTCGCCCGATGGCTTGTGGCCGAGGGAGACAGCGTGTCTTCTGGAGATGTTTTATGTGAGATCGAAACTGACAAAGCGACGATGGAGTTTGAAGCCGTAGACGAGGGTGTTCTTGGCAAGATCCTCGTTGCCGAAGGCAGCGAAGGCGTCAAGGTCAATGCCCCGATCGCGGTTCTATTAGAGGACGGCGAGAACGCATCTGATATCGGTTCAACGACAGCGCCGTCCTCCACGGAAGAGGCGGCGAAGCCCGCCGATGAGGCCGCCGGATCCGCGTCCGCTCCTAAACCGAGCGAAGCACCAACTGCCGCCCCTACACCAGCGCGATCAGACGGATCTCGCATCTTTGCCTCGCCGCTCGCCCGGCGCATCGCCGCACAAAAGGGTCTCGATCTTTCTCAGATCAAAGGCTCGGGGCCCCACGGTCGCATCGTCAAAACCGATGTCCAAAGCCTGACCGAGACGCCCGCCCCTGAAGCCCCTAAACCAAGCACGCCAGCACCCGCTGCCGCGCCCGCGGCGTCAGCGCCCCGCACTGCTTCTGCCAGCAGTGTGACGAAAATCTACGAGGGGCGCGATTTCAAGGAAGTGCCGCTCGATGGGATGCGCAAAACAATCGCTGCGCGCCTGACTGAGGCGAAACAGACCATTCCCCACTTCTACCTGCGCCGCGACATTAAACTCGACACCCTTTTGGCCTTCCGTTCCGAGTTGAATGCGACGCTTGCAGACCGTGGCGTGAAACTCAGCGTGAATGATTTCATCATCAAGGCCTGCGCCTTAGCCTTGCAAGAAGTGCCAGAGGCGAATGCGGTTTGGGCCGAGGATCGGATCTTGCAACTTGAACCGTCCGACGTCGCTGTTGCAGTGGCCATTGAGGGTGGTCTTTTTACACCAGTGCTCAAGGACGCGCACATCAAATCGCTCTCTGCTCTTTCGACTGAGATGAAAGACCTCGCGACGCGCGCCCGTGACCGCAAATTGGCCCCTCACGAATATCAGGGGGGCAGTTTTGCGATCTCAAACCTTGGCATGTTCGGGATCGACAATTTCGACGCCGTGATCAACCCGCCACACGGAGCCATTCTGGCAGTAGGTGCCGGCGCGAAAAAGCCGGTCGTTTCAGCAGAGGGGGGCGTCGGCGTGGCCACTGTTATGTCTGTCACTCTTTCAGTGGATCACCGCGTCATCGACGGCGCGCTCGGCGCGCAACTGCTTTCAGCCATCAAAGAGAACCTTGAGGCACCCATGCGGATGCTAGCCTGAAATCTGATCGGCAATGTCTTTGCCAAACATGTGGTTCATGGAAATTGAGGGTTGCTCGCAACCTGCCTCACCAACGATTTTAGCGGGGATCCCTGCCACGGTTTTGCAGGGCGGCACCTCTTGAAGAACGACGGAACCCGCAGCAATTCGACTGCATGACCCGACGCGAATATTGCCAAGGACCTTGGCACCCGCACCAATTAAAACACCGTCGCCGATCTTGGGATGCCGGTCCTGCTCTTCTTTGCCCGTGCCTCCCAATGTTACCGAATGCAACATTGAAACGTTGTCTCCCACCACGGCGGTTTCACCAATGACGATTGAGTGGGCATGATCGATCATAATGCCCTTGCCAACCGTCGCTCCCGGATGAATATCAACCCCGAAGATCTCACTCACACGCATCTGCACAAAATAGGCGAGATCTCGACGCCCTTTGCCCCAAAGGTGATGCCCAACGCGATAAGCCTGCACCGCCTGGTATCCTTTGAAATAGAGGATAGGCTGCAAAAGACGGTGGCAGGCCGGATCCCGCTCAAATATCGCAACAAGATCCGCACGTGCTGCATCTACAATCGCCGGGTCTTCGCGATAGACCTCCTCGACCATCTCACGCACGATAACCATCGACATTTCGTTTGACGCCAGTTTGGCCGCGATGCGGTAAGACAAGGCTTTATCGATGCTCTTGTGATGCAAGACACAGGCATGCACAAACCCACCAATCAGCGGCTCCTCTTCAATGGCTGCCTGTGCCTCACGCTGGATTTGCTCCCACACAGGATCGAAGGGGGCCACGCGCTCTTGTGCTATTGCCATCTGAATGCTCCGCTTTGCGTCTCTCAGCTTCTTCATTAGCAGACTAGCATTCGGAAAACCAAGGGCCAGCAAAATCGGGAACTTTGATGTCAGAAGAACTTACATCAACAAGCAGCCGTTGCGGCGTCATCTAACTCAGGACGGTCGCGCGGCGATAGATCCCGGGGCCGTAGACTGCAGACACTTGGGCGACCCGCATTTCGAAAGGCCCAATTAGGGCGTCATCCGTCTGCATTGCAGTCGTGTACTCCCAGTCAGGCGTGGCCCGCACCGTTTCACGGACCAATGCTCCGGCCTGGTAGACTTGCACGAGGTAGGCTTCATTCTCTTCAGAAAGCGGTACTTCAGGCGCATCCCACGCATCGCCACCCTGACGCGTGCGCCTTACCCAGGTGAAGAGATGCCCACCTTGCGCGGTCTTCGACGACTTAAGATGCGCTGGTGCAAGCGGACGCAGACCATTTCCGGCAAAAGCTCCAGGTACAACACGATAGGACGGATCATCAAAGCCGCGATGCGCCGGACCAATCCGAAAGCTCTGTGAAACGCCACGCAAGTTTGGGCTCTGTTCAATCTGTTTCGGAATGGCGTTGAGCAAGACGAACCTTGATCCCGTAGGCCAAAGTTCCGGCATCAGCCCGTCGCTTCCCGCTTGCCCACGCAAGAGATGTCGCAAACGGTAGGTCAAAGGTGCCACAAGCTCTGCGTCGCGGAACTGAAACACCTCCCAATTGTCCACACTACCGTCGCCGACCGCTGCCATGTTTGCCCCAGTCAACAGAGCCTCGTCGTTGACAGAAGAAAGGTTGCCGCTGATCAACTTGATGTCGAGCGAAGCGCCGCGATCAATCACGGCCGATCGCGCAGACCGAAGCGACGTCTGTGTCGAGCCCAAAGTCGAGCGGTTTTCCGCTATAGTGTTGAGCGTATAGTTTTGATCCGTGCTCGATTGATAGAGGGCAACTGGTCCCGGCCAGGGCTGAGCGGCGGCTGCAATGTAGGGCGCATGCGGGACTTCATCACCGCGCAAAAGCGGCAAATCAAGAAAATGCGATACCACAGGCACAGGAGCCACAAACCGTTTTGGCGGGACAATCTCATCGAAGATATCGGCAAGATCGTAAACCTTGGGGTCTATACGAACGGCTTCAATCAGCTGGACATCGGATTGATCAACCCGATCTATCCTGAACCGCGCTGGCTGCTCCAGACCATCTGCTGCAAGTTCAACAACATCTCCCGCACCTAGCGCCAGTTGCGACGGCGGCAGCGCAAACCGCACCGAATCCCGCGAAACCCGTGCTTCTGTTAGCCAGCGCTCGACGATTTGGCGTCCCTCGCCCCGCGTAAGTGCAATATTGATTTCGGTGCCTGAAACAGAATGAGTCGCCTCGTCAGGCATGACCGTTTCTTCTGAGATCACATCGAAATCTGCGTCTGCCTGAACAAAGCGCAGCCGCATGCGACCGCTGGCTTCTGCCTCGCCCTCGCGTGTCTGCTCTTTGACCCCATCAAGCTCGGACGTTACGGCAAATCCATCCGGATCCAGGACAACCGGTTGCCGACCCGCCCGCATCTGAAATTTGAGCATCCCGTCGCGTTCTATGGCGTCAAATCCAAATCGCAGCATCAAAGGCTGCAATGCAGCGCGCGCATCTGTGACTTCCTGAACAGAGTAGCCACGCACATAGCCATAGAGCTGATCGACATCCAAGGCCTCAACGCCCGCCCGGCGGCAGATCTCAGAGACCACCGAGGCCAGAGAACGCCCCGCTGTGCGTCCATTAATCCAATGTCCGCGCGTGTAATTCTCTCCGTCACTCCATTTCTCAAGGTTGTTTGGAAAGAATGGGTAAGGTCGGGTATCCAACGCCCAAACGAACGCCCTGTTCATGTTGAGCATGCGGTTGCCGTACTCTGAAGAGATTGGATTATTCGCTGGCGCTTTCCAGTATTCAGACATCGCGCGCAGGTATTGTAGCTGGATCAACTCATCTCGCGCACCATTGGAATAGACTGGCAACCGGCCTTCCGATGACTTGAAATCGAGAAACTTGTTTGGCTCGTTTGTCCCTTTGTTCACCGCGGCGCAGCCGTATTCAGTAAACCAAATGGGTTTAGATTGTGGAACCCAAGCCGTGGCTGTCGATGACCTCACACCACCAATGCGATCAAAGTGCGCGTTTTGCCACCACCCCCGCAGATCCTTGTAGCGGTGAACCCACGGCTCACCATAGGCGGAATCTGTAATTGGCGTCCGGTTTTGAGCATCCCGCGCCGCTTGCGAGGCGTAGTACCAATCATACCCCTCGCCCCCTTGAATGTTCCCTTTGAGGTAATCCAGATCATACTCTGAACCCCAAACTTGCGCATCCAGATGCTCCTCATTTTGACGCCAGTCTGAGAGAGGCATGTAATTGTCGATCCCAATAAAATCTATATTGGCATCGGCCCACAGCGGATCGAGATTAAAGTAGCGATCGCCAGATCCATCTGGGGGAACATAACCAAAGTACTCGGACCAATCCGCAGCATAGGTTATCTTGGTTGCCGGTCCCAAAATTCCACGCACTTCAGCAGCGAGCGTTCTGAGATGCTGCACAAATCGAAATGACCCACCGCTGCCACGGGCCTGGGTCATTCCGCGCATTTCCGTGCCAATGCAAAACGACTCTACCCCGCCGGCCTCGCGACAAAGAATTGCGTAATGCAGGATAAAGCGAGAAAAAGTCCAATTCTCGCGTCGATCGTCATATGTCGGACCGATGTTTTCAGTTTCTTCTTCTTCTCCCTCTTCGGGCTCTTCCGGTTCCACCAGATCGGGGCCAAACACAACTTGGCCATCCTCAATGCTAAAGTCTCCAGCCGTTGCATACCCAAAGAAGGCGTCAATCTCTATGTCGGCGCTCGCCGTGCCATCCGTCGTTGCGGGACGTCCGGGTGCCTTAGAAAGCGTTATCCGTCCGCGCCAGGGCAGGTTCGGCTGAAATGTATTGTCGCTGTAAGGATCTGCACGCGTATTCCCGGTATAGGGATCCATCAAAATGAATGGATAGAACATTACCGCTTTGCCAGCATTCCTAAGGGAATGGATGGCCTCAATTACTGAAAAGTCTGCGGGCGTGCCGCCGTAGACTGGACGGCCGCCGTCTTGTACGATGTCCTGCGCATTCTCGCGTTTAAGGCCAGAAACGACCCAAGGTTTATCCTCCGCTTCAAAATACCTATTTTCAACCTTTGGCCGAATTGAGCAGTCTTCACATCTTAGGTCATCGCCAAACCAGGAGATGACCAAGGAAACGGCTTCAAGGTTGGGAAGCTCTTCTAACATCGCTTCCGTTGCGGCTGTAAAATCTGGCTTCGCCGCGGGGGTTGAGATGTTGGCACTTTCGTACGCACCGTCTTCAATGAGGTAATTCACTGGCGACGTTGCAATCGTGTATTCACCTGTACCGGGGATGAGAGCAACACCGCTTACGCCGTAGGCGAGGGTGTGTTCAGCCCCCTCCACACCTGGTTGCTCTGGACGAAGCACTTCAAAAGAAAACTGCGGGATACGGTTTCCAAATGGGGCGAGGCGGAGGTTTTCCATCACAACGTAGGCCGTGCCACGATAGGCCGGGACTCTACCTGCACCTTCAACGGCCTCAATCACGGGATCGGGGAGTTGATCTTCGGAACCGTAGTAGACGCGCATGTTCAGATCGTCGGTCGCAACCTCTTCCCCATCTGCCCAAACTCGGCCGACACGCGTGATAACACCTTCACAAATGCCAATGGCAAGGCTCACAGTATAGCTATACTCAGTTGTCTTTGGCTGCGACCGGGTACCCTTGCCGCCACCAGTTGTTTCGGTGCTCTCTAAAAAATCCGAGGCCCAAATCACATGACCGCCGAGCCTCATGCGGCCATATGTTTGCGCGATCGGATCTCCTTCCCCGGCCCCGGTTACGCGAAAGCGGTCGACCTTACCTGTTTCAATGGCTTGGCCACCTTGGCCCAAAAGCCTTTGATCAATCACACGCCCCAAGGTTGCCCCGACCGCACGTCCTATAGTTGCCGTGGCCAAACCGGCCACCGACCCGCCCACAGTTCCCCCAATCGCCGCACCTGCGACAGAAAACAGCACGGTAGCCATCAGCGATACTCCTCCGCAAAACAGAAACGCGCGACGACCCGTCGCCGCCAAGGTAGGCTGAATGGGCTCTCGACGACCCCATGACCGCTATAGGCATGCACAAAGCTCGCCGCGTCACCCACTTGTGCCTGGATCCCCAGATGCTTTGCCACCGATGCCTCCCGCATCCGAAAGAGCAAGACGTCTCCAGGTGCGTGCTGGTGAACAGGCTTTGGCGCAAGGTGCCGAGCGGCGGCGGCCCATAGACGCTCCTCGCGTTGCGGTTCGGACCAGTCGTAGGAATAGGCGGGTACAGCTTCCGGCTCAGAGCCGATGACGTCACGCCACACGCCGCGCAGCAGCCCCAAACAGTCTGCCCCCGCGCCTTGCGTCGAGGCTTGATGCACGTAGGGCGTGCCAATCCACGCGCGCGCCGAACTGACAATCTGGGACGCCATCACCGCAAGGACCCGCCTGTGTTCGATCCCGTTGATTTGGGAACAGAGACAACCCAATCCTCACCTGGCAGATCCGGAAAGCCCTGAAAGTTTAGAACATTGCTGAACTTCTGCCGACAGGTCTCAAACTGCTTGTTGCACCCAGCAGTAAGCCGCACAACGGTTCCCGGACTGACATCGCCTCGGATCGGCTCCCAAAGCTCGATGCGACGCGCGCCGTCCTGTTCCGCGTCGTGTTTGATCAAACCCCACAGACCCTGCGCAGTCCCCGTCAAAACATCTAACCGTCCTCGGATGAAAAACTGCGGATCGAAACCGGGCAGACTTGCCCAAGTGAAGCGGCGCGCGTCTTCTTGTGTGTTCACAGCCAGCTCAATCCGGTAAGCGGGATTGTCGAGCGCAACGCGGCACTTGGCGTCTCCCAGAACAGCGGTGCAAGGCTTTTGGTAGATCCGACCCACAGCGCGGTTCAGAGCCGCAGTCAGACCACGCAGTTCCGCTTGGAATGCCCCATCGACGCGGCGCATTTCCCCAATCGTGCCGCGAAACTGCAACCAGCGTTGCGAGACATCGGTCCAATTCACAAGCCATGCCTGAACTTCCGCGCCGTCAAAGCGACCTTGCTCAATCTCGTCCTCGCGGATCGACATGTCAGAAATCGCACCAAGCGCCTCGGTATTGTCGACCGACAGACCTGTCGTCTGAGCTAGCGCGCGGGCAGACATACCCGCGTCAGCGCGGTAGGTGATACCCTCAATCTCCAAGGGCAGATCGTGATCTGTACAGGCAAACTGAGCACCGTCTTGACGGATGACCAACCATGCACGGCAAACCGTTGTCAGACCGGACTTTAGATGTGCTTCCAGCGCTGGATCGAGACCGGCCATCAGATCCGGACCTCAATGACGGGCACTGACGGTGCCTGGCCCGCTCTAAAACTCTCTATGCTGGTCAATATTCGATCCGTATCAAACCGGACCGGCACATCAAATTCATAACCCGCGCTGATCATCGCCCCCGGTGCAGGCGCGGCCGCAAAACTCACCTCGCCCGTTTCATGCGCGATGGAGAAATCAGAACCCTCTTCTAGGGCGACACCTCCAACGGCAACCGTCACCGTCCCAGCGACGGGCTTTCGAATGAAACGCACATAGCTCTCGCTCCCGGATCGGTAGGTTTTGGTCAGTTGGAAAACACTGCGGGACCCATCTCCAGTCCCAATCTCTTGATCCATCGCCTCGATTGAGCTGGACGCCGCGCATGAGCGGTAGTCTGCCCAGTCTTTCCAACGAAAACCATGCAATTGCCCCCCGCGGGCTTCGAAGAAATCAATGAGCAACTGCAAATCGTCGATAGAGCGCATTCCCAGTCCCGCGTCATAGGTATGACGAGAGTGCGCCCAGGGCGTGTTCCGCTCTTCAAAGCCGTTTGCAAGCGTCACAATGTCTGTGCGACGCTGCGGTCCGCCGAGTGAGCCGAAGCTCAGATTGGGTGGAAATCTCACCTCATGGAAAGCCATTGAGCGCTCCCTTTTTCCAGGTTACCGATTGCGATTGCCGGAGGCGAGGACCCGCCCCATCTGCGCGGCGATCTGGCTTTGCGACCGTTGAAAGCCCTGCACATCCGGGGTCGAGATGTTCATGTTGACAGTTACCCCGCCACCGCTGCCACTGCGCACACCAAGTTTGCCATCTGGACCGCGCGCCAACGGCATGATCGCCTCCGGTCCCGCCTCACCCATGAGGCCAGTGCCACCTCGCATTGGGAATGACGTGGCACTGCTGACGATCCCGCCATTGGCAAAGGGCATCACGCGCCCTTGCGAGAAGGCGGCACCGTTCTCAAATGGCAGAATACCCTGCATCAAGTTCCCGACGCCCTGTGCCAAAAGACCTCCGAAGTGATCCGTCACAGGCTTGATCGCCGCGCTATACGTGGTGTTGACCAGGGACTGCCCAACCGTTTTTAGAGCGTCCGAAAGCTTCATGCCGTCAAAGATTACGCCGTCAAAGGCCCGGCGAAGTCCCCTGCTCAGACCTCTCTCAAACGTTTGCAGGTCTTTGCTGGTAACGGAAAGCGAACCAGCCATCCGACGCAACTCCGTATCAAAACCCGACACCAGAACGCCCGTATTGGCCAGGGTGCCGTTAAGGTCTTCCGCGGCCTCTCCCAAAGCGCCATAGTCCGTCTCATCCGTCATCGCGTTTCCCTTTCAGTTCATCAGGATACGCGGCCATCAGAGCCGCCAACCCGTCTTTCAGCATTGGGCTGTTTGCGCCCGCCACACCCAGCATCATCTGCAGCTCTACAGGCGTGAGCGACCAAAAAGCCTGCGGTGATAAACGCAACTGATGCAGACCCAGACGCATCAAAGCGGGCCAATCCAGCGTGTTCACTCTGGCACCACAAAGGCCCGCGCGAGAAGTTCTGCCGCCGCCTGTGCGGCCGCCATCGGACCGCCCTCAATCTCCGCGGCGGCGACGGCCTCATCTGTGATTGCAGCGCCGCCCCCCCGCAGCCCCGCACCCAAAAGCGCCACGACGTCGCGACTGGCAAAGCGGCTGGTCTCGAAGCGTTCCACGAGTTCTATCAGAGAGCTTTCACCAAGCCCTTCCTCAAGCTCAGCCAACGCTCCCAACGTCAGCCGCGCAACCCGCGGGTGCCCGTCCACTGTAATCGCCACGTCTCCGCGCCATCGGTTCGCCATGCTCAGCTTACCGTGTCCGGTGTGAAGGTGAGCACGCCCGCCGACTGCAGGCTCACCTCATAGGTCGCCTCGCCATTCAACTGCCCCGCGTACTCAAGAGATGTGACCTGAAACGGCCCCTCCACGATGCCAAACGACGGAATCACAATCTGAAAGCCCGGGGTCAGTGCATCAAAGAAAAGCTGCCGCGCCCGTTCGTCTGTCCCGGCATCCCGAAAGACGCCCGACCCTGAGATCGCGGCAGATTTCACGCCTGCCCCGGCCAAAAGCTCGCGCCAACCACCGTCACTGTCGAGCGTGGTGACATCCACCGGCTCCGCGTTAAAACTCACCCTGGTCGCGCGCAGACCCGCTATGGTCTCAAACTGCGCCGATCCGTTCATGTCGACTTTGACCAAAAGGTCTTTACCGGCCTGTACCGCCATCATATCTCTCCTTGAGATCTAAACTTCGTCATCCTGCACCCGTGCAACAAAGCGGACGTCGATCTGCCGTGTCGCCGCGCTTTCAACCCGCGTGGCTGTTGCTCGCTCAAACCGCAAAAACACCAGCCGCCCACGCGCCAACGACAGCGCGCCGTAGTGCAAAACATCGCTCACGGCCCCGGCAACTGCCTTTGCTTGGGCAAAGCCAGGATTTGAGGTGATTACTGAAACGGTGAACTTATGGACCGCACCCGCGCCAGAGCAATCAGAGGCATCTGTCGCCGTCTCGGTGCCCAACCGCACGTAAAGCGGTGGCAAGTTTCCAGACGGCACGGCATCATAGATCGCTGAACCGACCAGCGCGTTCAAAGCAGCATCGGCAGTAAGCGCGCCATAAACGGCAGCTTGCAAAGCGCCAGACATCGCAAAGCTCATACGACCCGCTCCTCTTCAACAAAGCAGGTGAGATAACGGCCTTCCGGATCTCGTTCCGCCACAGCCTCAATGTTGAAAATCCGCGCACCATCGCGAAACCGCTGTTGGGCCATGGGGCGCGAAGGCGCACCAAAAGGTGCCCCACGCACGACGATCTTGTACCCGACCCGCGTCACCGGCGCGCCTATGCTTGCCGTCTCTCGGCCAGTGCGGGCGTTGATCTCCGCCCAAAGCGTGCCAAGCACGATCCAGCCTTCGGTGTAGCCACCAGCCCCATCACTCACCCGGTCGGGGGCCTCCAACACCAGCTTACGGTTTAGCTTGGGCAAAGTCATCGCGCTGCCCCTGCACCCAACCGCACCTGCTTAAAGCGCTCAATCAGACTGCTCACGCCGAATGGCATGCAGCCCGCGCTCAACCCCGTATCATTGCGGTACTCATAATAATGCGCGGCCAGCATCAGGACCGCCTGGCCCAAGTCCGCTGGCACATCTTCCCAAGCACTGGCGTAGCCTGCCTCCAAGAGCATCTCCAGCGTCCCTCCGTCTGGGACATCGGGCAGCGAGCCGGACGCGCGCAACCGCGGACGCTGTAGATCGCGCTGCAGCCAGTAGCTGCCAGGATCCACAAGTGTGCGGGTGCCATCGGCAGCAACCCGCTCCACCCGCGCGACAGCCTCAACCGGCGCAACCGGCAAGACATGCGCGTCCCGCGCGTGCCACTCGGACACCACAAGGTTAAACCGCCGCTGCAAAACAGCCTTGCCCGTGCGCGCCTCGACTGCCGCAATAGCAGCGCGCAGGAACGAGGCTATCATCGCGTCTTGCACGTCCGCCGGACCAAAGCCACTGCCCAACCGCAGATGCGCTTTGAACGCCTCAAGCGGCAGCGCCGCATCGGGAATGGGGGTTTCTTCGATCAGCATATCGACCTCTCTCAAATCCGTCCCTCAAATGGGTTCTCAAACAGAACCCGGACGCGCGGCCCCCACCCCGCTCGGTCAGAGGGGAGCAGCTAGGCAAGGCAGGTGTCTTTGGTCGCGCGTCCGGACCGACGCCTCACGGCACCGGTCCAGTCTCGGTTGGGCCCTACGCCGAACCGAATTTCAGCAGTTTGATGGCCGCGAAATCACTCACATCGCCGCCCACGCGCTTGGTCGCATAGAAAAGCACGTGAGGCTTGGCGCTGAAAGGATCGCGCAAGACCCGCAGATCAGGACGCTCGGCCACGGTGTAGCCTGCGCGGAAATCCCCAAATGCGATCGAATAGCTGTCATTGCCTGCATCGGGCATGTCTTCGGCGACCAGCACAGGATACCCCATCAGCATGGCAGGCTGACTTGAGGCAAGCCCGTCAGTCCAGAGAAACCTACCGTCGCCGTCTGTGAGCTTGCGCACTTGCCCGGCAACCTTCGAGTTCATGACAAACGTCCCGTTCGCCCGATACTCAGCCCCCAGAGCATAGACCAGATCAATGATCGATTCCGCCGTGACCTCACCATCGACCTCGGAAGGCACATAGCCAATATTGCCCCAAGCCCAGACGTCATTGTCGACCTTCGCATGCGTGAGAAAACCCATGGGCTTGTCCACGCCATTGCCGTTGACAAAAGCCGAGGCCTCCGCTCGGGCAAATTTGTTGGCGATGCGCGCGGCGAGCCAGCCTTCGATATCAAAAGCAGAATCGTCCAAGAGGCGCTGTGAAGCCTTTGGAAGCGCAGAAAGCTCGTGCAGATCAATGCTGATCCGGTCGATGCTCGGCGTTGATGTCTCAGTGACGTTCGCAGTCTCCGTCGCCCACCCGTGCTGCAGCTCGGTATGGTCGATGAGTACATCATATGAGGTCGCCTCAACTTGGACCACGCTCGCAACGGCGCGAATAGATGCCGTCGCGTTCAGCACAGACTGCACAGACGCCGACGTCTCCGGATCCACCAGGTAGCCCCCGTCCGAATTCACAACCGTGGACAGCGACTTGCTCTCCATCTCCAGACCCCGCAACGCGTCGTCATCACCGTTGCGCAGATAGGTCTTAAAGGCCTTCTGATGGGGTGCTGCCGCGTCCGCAGCGCCCGCTAAAGGTGTGCGCGCAGGCGCCGTCATTTTTCGATCCAGCATCGTCATCCGCTCTTCCGTTTGGTTAAGTTTGGTCTCAATCTCAGCTTGAAAGCCTTTGAAGTCAGTGACAAATCCCGTCACCGCCGCGCGCACTTCCTCAGCTGGGGACATCTGCCCCATCTCTTCTCTGCTCATCCGTCACTCCCGAATTTGCCCCAGAACGAGGTCAAGGTTTTGGCGCAGGCCCCCGCTCCGCCAGTCGTTGCCGCGCACCCTGAAAGGCCGCCGCCATCTCACGCAGCATGGTGCCAACGGGCGAGGTTTCGCCCTTTGCCGCCACCCGCGCACTGGGCAGCATCGGGAATGTCACCAACGACACCTCCCAAAGCTCCAGTTCTGATAAGAGCCGTTGGCCCTTGTTGTTCTTTGTGGCTTTCACCGTACGGTAGCCGATGGAAAGACCATCAATAGCGCCCGCTTGGATCAAGGCAACCGCCTCACGGCCCTTTTCCACCGACGCCAGGATGCGCCCCCTGACAAAAAGACCCTTTTCGTCTTCGTGGATCTCATCCCAGACGCCAATCGGCTGAGCGGGATCGTGCTGCCACAGCATCTTGATGCTGCGCCCCGCCGCCGCGACCGCCGCCAGCGAGACGCCATAAGCGCCCGGCTCCACCACGTCGCCGCCCTGATCTACAGCCCCGAAAAGGCTGGCGTATCCGCTGATCTCTGTGCCGCCCTCTACGGCCCTCACCGCTTCTAGCGCCATAAACTTGCGCTCAAGCACATCTTCCCCGATCCCCGGCATGTAGCCGAAGCTGCCTACGTCATGACCCATGACAGTCTCCTTGAACGTGCGTGACTTAGGGAGCCACCACCAAAAAACCTTGCACCGCTTGCGCGAGGATCGTCGCAACAACCCCATAAACTGTGAGCCAGAGACGCTTTTCCATGCGCTCCATCATCTGCTCCAGACGCTCCATCTGTTTGGTCATATGGGCCTGATGAATGGCCGTGACCTTCTCATGGGCCTCCAGCCTGAGGCCCGGCGCGCATTCAAATCGCTCATATGCCGACCCATCACTCATCCGCCGCCACCGCCGGTAAGCCAAGCAGACTGCGCTTCTCCGCTTCGGTCAGAAAATCCGCTTCCGCCACCCGCTTCCACTGCGCATCCCGTTCTGATGCCAAGGCAGGCACTTGATCGAGGTCTGGCTTGATCTCCACCTTCTCCCCCGTGAACCCCGCCAACCAATGCGCCAGGGCCGCGGTCACGCGGCTCGCCAAAGGCAGCACGGTCAAGCGATAAAACGCCCGATTGGCTTCCTGGTAATTGGCATAAGTCGCATCACCTTGAATGCCCAACAGCATCGGCGGCACCCCGTAGGCCAGCGCGATCTCGCGCGCCGCGGCTTCCTTGGTCTTTTGAAACTCCATGTCGGACGGTGAGAAGCCCATGGGCTTCCAGTCCAGACCACCTTCCAGCAGCATCGGCCGCCCGGCATTTCGCGCCCCTTGGTGATGGCTTTCCATCTCCGCGACCAGACGGTCATACTGATCGGGTGCAAGGTGCCCTTGCCCCTCGGCACCTTTGTATACGATAGCCCCCGAGGGACGCGCCGCATTGTCCAAAAGCGCCTTTGACCACCGCGACGCTGCATTATGCACGTCAAGCGCCATCGCTGCCGCCTGCATCGGTGACAGGCCGTAGTGATCATCTTGGGGATGAAACGCTTTGATGTGGCAAATGGGGGAGGCATCATCGCTCACCGCAAAACTGTGTTTGCGCCCACCCACGGCATACTCATAGGCCTTCGGCCAACCATCGGCCCCAGGAACAACGGACATCCGGTCAGACCGCAAAACATGCAGCTCGAACGGCAACCCTGTGCCAACCCCCTCAATGTAACCGTTACCGTTGAGCAGAAGCTGCGCGTAAAGCGCCTCGAGGAACTCCGCCCGCCCCTGCGCTGGATTGGGGCGCGCCAGCAAAGAAACAACCGGATGGGCATCGTATCGACGCTCGGCATCCTGAACCACCAGCGCAAGCGCGGCGGCTGCTTCGGCGATTAACTTGACCGACCGGAACCCCACCGGATTTCCCAAAAACCCCGTTTTCGTCAGGCTCACCGCGTCCCGTGCGCTCCACGCCACACGGCCAGAGGAGTGGTACGCGATAACCGGCCCGGTCGCCGATGCTTTGGCTTCCGGCACCTGCTCTACCGCTCCCCGACGCAGAAAATCAAACATGGACGAAACTCCTTTGGCCATCGGCTTGGGTACACTTTGACGTAGATTGTTTAAGACTGCGCGACCCCACCGTACGCAACGCCTCGCAACGGCTTAAAGCGTCCGGATGCCCGGCCGACGCCAATATGCTGCGGGTTCAATGATCAACTCATGCAAGGCCCAAACCAACGCATCCACCCGGTCCGGTGAGCCCTCAGCTTCATACCCGCTTGCCGTCATGCGACACATCTGATCTTCGAGCTTGTCTAACCCCCGCGCATGGCGCACCCGGCCCTGTTCATAGAGCGCCGCGACGGGTTCAGCGCGCGCAACCTTACCGCGAGACGCGTGCACCGCCTTGAGCGAGACCAACGGGTCGACTTGTCGGAGCACTTCGCCAACCATCGCCCCGCCCTGGTTCACCTCTGCAACCAGCCGGTCCGCATCATAGGTTGCCATGGCTGAGATGGCCGCCCGTGCCCAACCCGACGGCGTCGCCCCCTGCACCGTCTTGTCGGCAATCACGACAGCCCGCCATTCCTGCGGCGGTCCCTGCATCACCGCGCCAACCACCACGATCCCGCACTCATCGGCCGCAACCCCGCTGCTCGCAACGGGATCAAGCCCCACAACAATGCGGTCAAACTCAGGCAGTTGCTCGATGCGCAACTTCTCCAACATCTCAGATGTCCAAAACGCGCCTTCGGCATCGGTCAGCAAAACACCCTGCAACTCTTGGCGTCCCAGCCGTGTTCCCTCATACCGCGCCATGACCTCATCCATGAAAGACGTCGCAAGGTTCGCCGCATTGGCCGCCGTTGGGGCATGCGTCTTGACCGTTGACGGAGACGCCAAAAGACGTTTGAGCACAGCAACGTTGCGCGGCGTCGTTGTCACGCACACCCGCGGATCTTCGCCGAGGCGCAACGCGAACTGAAGTTGATCCCAGGCCTCTTGCGCCCGCTTCCACTTTGCCAGCTCATCCACCCAAGCCGCATCGAATTGCGGCCCCCGCAGGCCTTCAGGGTCATGTGCGGAATGCACCATCGCGACCGCACCGTTTGGCCAGACGAGCCGCTTGCGCCCCGCTTCCCACACAGGCCGCCGGTCGGGCGGCGAACAGGCCAAGATCCCGCTTTCGCCGAACACCATCACCTCGCGCACCTGCTCAATGGTCTCCCCAACCAGCGCCACGCGGCGGCAGCGCCCTTCATCAAAGGGCAGCGCCCCCTCAACCATCGACCGGACCCACTCCGCACCGGCCCGCGTCTTTCCCGCACCGCGCCCGCCGAGCACAACCCAGGTCCGCCAAGCCCCCTCAGGCGGCAATTGATGTTCCATCGCCCAAAACTCAAAAAGATAGGGAAGCGCTAGTATCTCTCCGGGCTCAAGCTCATTTAGGAATTGCTCCTGCACGGCAACATCGGCGCAGGCGACCCAACTTGCACCCGATCTCAACCCGTGCTCGGTCCAGATCGAGGGCATATCCTCCGCGGGCAATTGCTGATTGTTTGCTTCTGCACTCATTGAGATATGTCTCCGCTTTGGCGCATTGCATCACCAGATCTTTGAGCTTGGTCAAAGACTGCTTTGCGGCCGTTTCATCAAAATCTCCTGACGACCTCGCTTGCGTCGTCAGCCCCTCGATCTCCCGTCTGAGATCGGTGATGGCATCACGCAGGGTATCGAGAACCTCTGCCCCCCGCTTGATGTCGTCGTCTTGGATCACAGTTGTCATGGTGGCTCATACCTTTCCGTATGGTCCCCCGACCGAGTGAGCACTTTGACCACGATGAGACCCCTCATCGCGCAAAGCACTCACATTTGCTAGCATGGCAAAGTCTTACCTCAGCCAACCCAAAAAGTCAATAAATTCATATTTAACAGATGGTTACGCCGCCGTCCGCAGATCGTATGTGTCGCGCAACGGGGTTCAGTCCGAAGCGCTTTGCGCCGCACGCTCCGCCTCAATCTCACGCCAGCGCGCAACATTTTCATTGTGCTCTGCCAAGGTCTTGGCAAAGGCGTGCCCACCGGTCCCATCCGCCACAAAGAAAATGAAATCCGTCTCATCAGGTTTGGCCGCCGCCATCAAGCTCGCGCGCCCTGGATTGGCAATCGGTGTTGGCGGCAAACCTGGGATGACGTAGGTGTTCCACGGTGTCTCTCGGCGCAGTTCAGAGCGGCGCAGCCCGCGCCCCAACACGCCTTCTCCGCGCGTGATCCCGTAGATCACAGTTGGGTCCGTCTGCAAGCGCATGCCTTGGTTCAACCGGTTCACAAAAACGCTGGCCACCTGCCCGCGCTCCTCTGCAATGCCTGTTTCTTTCTCAATGATCGACGCCAGTGTCAGCAAGTCACTCGGGCTCTCAATCGGCAGTTCAGGGTCACGCGCCAACCAGGCCTCCGCCACGCGGGCCTCCTGCGCTTCGATCATGCGCTCCATCACATCCGCCCGGTTTTCGCCCGATTGCACCGCATAGCTATCCGGTGCGAGTGCGCCCTCAGCGGGGACATTGCCGGGAGACCCTTCGAGCACATCCATCGCTTTCATCGCTTCAACGACCTGCCAAGACGTCACACCTTCGGCCAGAACAAGCCGATACCGCGTATCGGGTTGTCCCCGCTTCTCTGCAAATATGTCAGGGACTTCTTCGCGGCCCGGCTGAAACGTCGCGCGTTCGACAAAACGCTCGGTGGCGGGATCCAACTCGCGCACCAAGACTGACATGCGGTTCACACCAATGCGATAGACGATCTCGGTGCCGCAGGTGCTCGCCGCACTGGTGGTGACGGCATCCACGATCTCCGCCATTGAGGCACCGGGCTCCACGAGATAGGAACCCGCCTTTAGAAGCCCCGCCTTCTCTTCGTAATCGGCACCCATCCGAAATATCGCGCTCGACGTCACAGCACCCTGCGCGGCCAGATCTTCAGAGACACGGGTGATGTTCGACCCCGGCGCGACCTGCAGACAAATTGGCTCGCCCAAAGGCCCGGCCGAGGTGTACTGCCCACGCCCCCAAAGCACTGCCCCGCCCAAGACGAAAAGCCCGACCGCCAGCAACGTAAAGGCATTGGAAGCGATGTGCCGCCAAAGCATCTAGATCTTCCCGAACAATACGCTGGCGTTTGTACCGCCAAATCCGAACGAGTTGCTCAACGCCAAGCGGATCTCCCGCGGTACGGATTTCTTGGCTGCAAGGTCAATGGGCGTTTTCACCGCGGGCGTGTCGAGGTTGATCGTCGGCGGCGCAATCTGGTCGCGGAGCGCGAGGATTGAAAAGATCGCCTCAATCGCGCCCGCAGCGCCAAGCAAGTGGCCCGTCGCCGATTTGGTCGAGGACATGGTGACCGATTTTGCATCCGCGCCCAGTAGTCTCTCAACCGCCGCCAATTCAATGGTATCTGCCATGGTCGACGTGCCATGGGCATTGATATAGTCGATGTCTTTGGCCTCCCGTCCCGCATTGCGCAACGCATTGCGCATGGAGCGTTCGCCCCCCTCGCCGTCCTCAGAGGGCGCTGTGATGTGATAGGCGTCTCCCGACAAACCATATCCAACGACTTCAGCATAGATCTTTGCACCCCGCGCACGCGCGTGCTCCAACTCTTCCAAAACGACGATGCCGGCACCCTCGCCCATCACAAAACCGTCCCGATCTACGTCGTAAGGCCTTGACGCCCCTTGCGGATCATCGGCGCGCTTTGTGCTGAGCGCTTTGCAAGCATTGAACCCCGCTATCCCAATCTCACAGATCGCGGCCTCAGCCCCTCCAGCTATCATCACATCCGCATCGCCAAATTGGATGAGCCGCGACGCATCGCCAATGGCATGCGCGCCCGTCGAACAGGCGGTCACAACAGAATGGTTGGGCCCGCGAAACCCATACTTGATGGAGACTTGGCCGGAAATCAGATTGATCAAAGCGCCCGGCACAAAAAACGGGCTCACGCGCCTTGGACCGCGCTCATTCATCATAATGGCTGTGTTGGCGATTGAGTTGAGCCCGCCAATGCCCGATCCGATCAAAACGCCCGTGCGTTCCCGGCTTTCGACGTCCTCAGGCTGCCATCCAGCATCCTCAACCGCTTGCTGCGCGGCCGCTATCCCATAAAGGATGAAGGTATCGACCTTACGCTGCTCTTTGGGCTCCATGTACTTGGCCGCATCAAATGTGCCGTCTGAACCATCACCCAACGGCACCTCACAGGCGTATTTCGTGGCATGTGCGGCAGGATCAAACCGTGTGATCGTACCGGCCCCAGACTGCCCGTCCAAAATGCGACGCCAACTTGCCTCGACCCCATCCGCCAAAGGTGTCACCAGCCCCAAGCCTGTCACCACAACTCTGCGCATTCTCTCGCCCTTCTTATCCTTTGAGGGGCCTATAACGTGGCGAAACAACCAAATTCAAGTGCGCAGCCTCTTCGAAAGCCGGTCGAAAACCTCTCGCAACATTCCATCGCAGGCTATACATGTGCGCCCTTACGCGACATCAGCAAAACGGGATCACCTTCCATGTTGATTTCGCGCAGACGGCGATAGCCTAGCCCCTGCGCCAACTTGAGCGAGGGCTTGTTATCGGGGCTGATCATGCACACCGTCGGCCCGGAGATAACGCGGTCAAACCAATCATGTGCGGCATGCACCGCATCTGTGCCAATCCCGCGTCCCTGAACGTCTTTTGACAAGACCCAGCCTGCCTCCGGATAAGGATCATAGTCTTCGCCAAGCCCCCGTGAGCCATAAAAGAAACCGGTCTGGCCCGACATCGTGGGCGTTCCGTGCTGCTGCACAGCCCATTGGCCAAACCCGGTCACCTGCCAATGGCCCGCATTGCGCAAAAACGCGTCCCAAGACTGTGCCTTGCTGCGCGGTTTGCCGGTGATATGGGCCACAACAGCGGGCATCGCCCAAATCTCGGCGAAACGTGGAAAATCCTCCGGCCGCATCGCACGCAGGATCACCCGAGCGGTGTTTATTGTAGGAATCGTCCGAGACACGTCACAGGCCTTCGGTCTCACTATCTGCTCAGCATCACTCTGAGAGACGAAAACCCTAGGAGCAAGAGCACAAAGGCCAAAGCAAAAAGAAGCGGCGCTCTTTCGCCTGAAAGAACGCCGCCTGCGTGTTATTTTGCGGAAAGTGTGCGCCCTATGACGCGTCGTTAATGAACTTTACCGCATCACCAAAGGTCTGGATGTTCTCTGCCGCATCGTCTGGAATCTCAATGCCGAACTCCTCTTCGAACGCCATGACCAGTTCAACGGTATCCAAACTGTCTGCGCCCAAATCGTCGATGAAAGAAGCGTTCTCAGCGACCTTCTCTTCTTCTACGCCAAGGTGTTCCACCACGATCTTTTTCACGCGTTCTGCGACATCGCTCATATTCAGTCCTCACGTTTTGGGCCACGGCCCCAGTTCTGCCCGCACGTCTCTCAGAGCGGTTGGAATTGTCCTTTTTTCAGGACGGTTAAGCCCCTGCGGTCAAGGGAAGGGTGCAAACGCTGCAGCCCCCAGTCGATTCTGCGCCCCCTTTAGCACATGCTTGAGAGAGCGCAAACGGTATCACTTTCGCGCTACAACATGGCCATGCCGCCGTTCACGTGCAAGGTCGTCCCCGTCACATAGCCCGCCTCAGGACTGGCAAGATACAGCACCGAATGGGCGATTTCTTCGGCTGTTCCCATGCGTGCCATCGGAATTTGTCCCATGATTCCAGTCTTTTGCTCATCGGTGAGTTTTTCGGTCATTGCGGTGGCAATGAAACCGGGGGCCACAGCGTTCACCGTGATCCCGCGGCTGGCCACTTCATACGCCAATGACTTTGACATGCCGATCATGCCCGCTTTGCTCGCCGCGTAATTTGCTTGACCCGCGTTTCCCGTCGCCCCGACGATCGATGAAATATTAATGATCCGACCCCACCGCGCCTTCATCATGCCGCGCATCACGCCTTTGCACAGCCGGTACGTCGCGGTCAAATTCACATCCAATACCGACTGCCACTCCTCGTCTGACATGCGCATGAACAAGTTGTCGCGCGTGATGCCCGCGTTATTGACCAAAACGTCAACCGCCCCCAGGGCCTCGACCGCTTGCTGGGGCAGCGTACCCACAGCCTCAGGATCGCTCAAATTGCAGGCCAAGACGTGGGCGCGCGCTCCCAACTCTGCCTGCAGCGCTTCAAGGGGGTCTACCCGTGTGCCCGATAGGCCCACTGTCGCGCCCGCTTGATGCAGCGCCCGGGCAATTTCGGCCCCAATCCCGCCCGATGCGCCCGTGATCAGCGCCGCTTTCCCGGTCAGATCAAACATGCGTTTTCCTCTGTGTTAGGGTGTCAGAATGCCAAAGCGCTGCAACTCGGCCCGCGTCATAATGTGGATGTCCGTTGAAGGTGCAGCAGCCAGCGTGAACCAATAAAACGCGTCCGAGCCGAGCATGTCTCGGGTATAATCGACGTTTGCTGCGTGCTCGCCCGCTTGACGGGGATAGCTCGTGCCCTCGCCAAAGCCATCGGCCCAGGAATGCACACCAACCACTGCCCCTGACGCTGCGGTTCGGCGATTGCCCGCGATAAAAAGGCTGACCGCGCCAGAGTAGATTTCGCTGCCAGGCGTCAGGCGCGTGTCGAGCCCGCTATCGCGGATCAAATAGCCGATGCGGTAGGTCGCCGTCTCATCCGAAGAGCCCGACATGCGCAGCGGCACAATGGTGCGCACCTCGGGATGCGCGGCCAGCAGCGCACGGAAGTTTCCGGGTGTCCGGCTGGTGATCTCACCGCTGATAAAAAGCTGGCTGCCCTCCACCGACATCTGCGTGCGGTCCACCGCGTTGTCCGCAATAGCGCACCCCAACAGAGCGATGAGCAAAGCGAAGAGCGCCCCCCGCCACATTACGCCCCCACCACCGCGCTGACATCTTCAGGGGAGCCGACCGACCGGCAGGCCGTGTCGCGCGATATCCGCCGGATCATGCCAGAGAGAGCTTTGCCCGCGCCGATTTCCCAAAACTCCGTCACGCCGCGCGCCACCATCCACTCAACAGATGAGCGCCAACGCACCCGGCCTGTGACCTGTTCGACCAAAAGCCCGCGGATCGTCTCCGCCTCTGTCACAGCTTCTGCCGTGACATTTGCCACAACAGGAACCGTCGGCGCGCGCAGCGCCACCTCCGCAAGGGCACCCGCCATCTTATCGGCGGCAGGTTGCATCAACGCGCAGTGAAACGGTGCCGAGACCGGCAGGGGCAGCGCGCGCTTGGCACCTGCCTCCTTGGCCAACAAAATCGCCCGCTCAATCGCGCCTTTGTGCCCAGAGAGAACGTTTTGCGCCGGGTCGTTCTCATTGGCCAATTCACAAACCTCGCCCGCGGCGGCCTCAGCCGCGACCACCTCTGCTGCCGCAGCGTCAAGACCCAGAACCGCGGCCATGGCCCCCACGCCCACCGGCACGGCGTCTTGCATCGCGCGGCCGCGGATCCGCAAAAGGCGGGCCGTGTCTGCCAACGACAGACTGCTTGCAGCGCAAAGCGCCACGTATTCGCCCAAAGAATGTCCCGCCACAAAGGCGGCTTTGCTCACGGAGATACCTTCGGAGCTCAGTGCGGCCATCGCGGCCATCGAGGTGGCCATCAAAGCGGGCTGTGCATTCTCGGTGAGGGTCAGCGTTTCAATGTCACCTTGCCAAATCAAGCCTGACAGGTCTTGCCCAAGCGCGTCATCGACCTCCTCAAAGACCGCCCGCGCCGCCGGATATGCCGCCGCAAGGTTCTGCCCCATGCCAATGGTCTGCGCACCCTGGCCCGGAAACACAAATGCGATGCTCATGCCTGTCTCTCCCCGTCGTCGCGCCCCTCTACCGCGCGGCAGGGCGCTAAACAAGGCCGCACGGCCCCTGTGCATGCAGTGAGATTGCAGCTTCGCGCGATCGGCTTACGTTGGTGATCCACAAGGAGGACCCCCCTCATGACCCTTACGAATACGGATACCCATTTCGGCAGCGTGACAAAGGGCTTTCACTGGCTAACGGCTTTGCTCATCCTGACCCTCATCCCCTTGGGGTGGATCGCAAACCAGCTGCCCTACACCACCGATGCAGAGCTTGCGCGCAAAGCATGGCTCTTTTCGCTCCATAAAACCCTTGGCGTCGCGGCTTTTTTCGTGGCCAGCTTGCGCATCCTCTGGGCGCTGAGCCAGCAAAAGCCAGGCCTGCTGAACGCAGACAAAAAGCTCGAGAGCTTTGCCGCCGAGATCGTGCATTGGACGCTCTACGGCGCACTTGTCATCGTGCCTCTTTCGGGCTGGATCAGCCACGCCGCCGCGGCGGGCTTTGCCCCGATTTGGTGGCCCTTTGGCCAGGATTTGCCGCTGGTGCCAAAATCGATTGACGTGGAACACTTCTTCATCGCTTTGCACCTTGTCTCGACCAAAGTGCTGATCCTGTCGCTGGTGCTGCACATCGGCGGTGCCTTCAAGCACCATTTGATTGACCGCGACGGCACGTTGCGCCGAATGTTGCCGGGACCGGTCAACATCCCAAGGCTTGATCAGCCGGCGCACAGCCGCGCCCCTTTCTCCGGCGCGCTTTTGGTTTGGGCCGTTGCCGTTGGGATCGGCGCTCTCCTGGCAAACTCGTCGCCCAAAGAGAGTATTGCGGCCATCGCGCTTGAAGAAGTGGCCTCCGATTGGGCCGTGACCGAAGGAGAGATTGGGCTGACCGTGAATCAATTCGGCAGCGACGTGGCCGGAAGCTTTGCGGATTGGACGGCCTCTATCACATTCGATGAAACGGTGACCGAGGGCGAAGCGGGGAGTGTCACGACGACCATCGCGATCCCCTCTCTCACCTTGGGCTCTGTGACCAGCCAAGCCATGGGTGCAGACTTTTTTGATGCCACGACCCATCCAACGGCGGTCTTCGCAGCCGCGCTGATGCGCGCCGACGCGGGCTATGTCGCGGAAGGAACATTAACGATCAAAGAAACCGAAGTGCCGATTACTTTGCCTTTCTCGCTCAACATCGAAGGCGACACGGCAACGGTTCAGGCAGAAGTTTCGCTCGACCGGCGGGACTTTGGCATCGGCGCAAGCGTCGGCGACGAAAGCAGCCTGCGCTTTGGCGTCGACGTCGCAATCACCCTGACCGCGACACGCGGCGCAGAGTAGTTCTGTTCTTTCCCACGCGCAGCAAAAAACCCGCCCTTCTGTTGAAGGACGGGTTTTCTCAGCTGGACCGAAGAACGTAAGCAAGCGTTCTATTCGGCTTTCATCGCCTCAATGGAAATCTGGATTGCAACTTCATCACCAACTGCGGGCGCAAAGGCACCCACGCCGAAGTCTGAGCGCAGCAATGTGGTTGTGGCGTTAAAGCCCATCCAGGGCTTCCCTGCCATCGGATGATCCCCGACTTTGTTCAGTGTCGCGTCCAGGGTGACCGACTTTGTGATGTCATTCATCGTCAAATCACCGGTGATCTGCGCAGTATCCTCGCCCGTGACCTCAATCGCTGTTGACGTGAATGTGACCAGATCTTCGTCACTTGCACCAAAGAAATCGCCGGACATGAAGTCCCCGTCCCGCTGCTCCCATCCGGTGAACATGCTTTTGACCGGCATGGAAACGCTGACCGAAGAACCAGACGGATCGGCCTCGTCAAACATGATCTCGCCTTCAAAGCCGGAGAACATGCCAAAGGTCGTCGAATAACCCAAGTGGTCATAACTAAAGATCACTTGGCTGTGGCTTGCATCAAGCACGAACTTTTCAGCAGCGCTTGCACCAGTTGCGCCAAGCGCAAAAGCTGCGGCAAACAAAACGGATTTCATCTCAGGGCACTCCCATCACGTTAAAGATACGCCAGATGTGCGGTGCCACCGCAAAATTACAAGCGCGCAGCACCTAACAGATGCTGCGCGTTTACGAACAGAAATGGCCTCTTCAGATGAATTTGTGCGCAGGCTGTTCAGCGCCCGCCCGCCTAAGGGAGTTTGCCTTCGTCTTGCAAACCAGCGACCAAGCTTCTCAGCGCGGCCGCGTCCGGCAGTTCTACTTCTGCGAGCAGAACGTGGTTATCATCCCACATGCGGACGCGCGCACCGTCGAACTCGGCTGAGCTCAGCTGGCCAAAGCTGCAGCTTTGGAGGACGTGTGGCTTCGCACCTCGCTGACGCCGGACAACCCGGATTTGTCGGCGGATCGTGTCGATCTCAACCTCAGGCGCGCGTGGCATCGCGCTGGCATGCAACAAGGCCAAACCGGCAAAAACGGCACCCAGCGACAAAACCAACTTAAAGAGCACCACGTCGCTGTCGAGCGAGGAGCCGGGCGCAAACCAAAGACCGATCGCGGCCAAGGCAAGCGCCCCACCGATGAGCCGCTGCGCACCGCGCACAATCATCCGTCCACCGTCCGCCAGACGCATTGGCTCTGTTCGCGTTGTTGACTTTTCTGAAATCTCCGCCGTCGCTGTCATGTCAATCCCTCACAACTCTACATGTTGGTTAACCGAGAATTCGATGATGAAAGCGTCCGAAAAATGGCGGTGCTCTGACACCGCGCAGACCATGTCACGACTTTGCTGTGGATTGCGCGCCTGAGAAAACAATCGCTGACACAACCTGCGATTGGCCACGGCGGCCCCGCGTCTCAAGCGCTTTAGGCACCAAAACACGCCTCTTGCCTTGGCCGGAGAAGCATGTATACGGGCCGCTCCCTGCACATCGACCTTACCGCGCAGTCTCTCGTGGTGGAGCCGCAGGGTCAAACGCTCCACCTTTGAAATGCGCCTTGACAGAAATAGGAGTGCACATGCCCCTCTACGAGCATGTTATGATTGCGCGTCAGGATCTTTCCAACACGCAAGCAGAAGGCCTTATCGAACACTTCGGCAGCGTTCTGGCAGACAATGGCGGCAAAATGGTCGACCATGAGTACTGGGGCGTGAAGACCATGGCCTATAAGATCAACAAGAACCGCAAAGGACATTATGCCTTTATGCGGTCTGACGCGCCGGCCCCCGCGGTGCAGGAGATGGAGCGGCTGATGCGGCTGCACGACGATGTCATGCGCGTGCTGACCATCAAGGTTGATACCCATAAAGAGTTGCCATCGGTGCAGATGCAAAAGCGGGATGAGCGGCCTGATCGCCGCGACCGCCGCTAAGCCCCGTTGCGATAAGGAGCAAATACCATGGCTACAAAACCATTTTTCCGCCGCCGCAAAGTCTGCCCTTTCTCCGGCGACAATGCCCCTGCGATTGACTACAAAGACACACGGCTTCTGCAGCGCTACATCTCTGAGCGCGGCAAGATTGTGCCAAGCCGCATCACAGCCGTTTCCGCTAAAAAGCAGCGTGAGCTGGCCCGCGCAATCAAGCGCGCGCGCTTTCTTGCGCTTTTGCCCTACGCTGTGAAGTAAGGAGACAGACATGCAAGTGATCCTTCTTGAGCGCGTGGCCAAACTGGGCCAGATGGGCGAGGTTGTTGACGTCAAGCCGGGCTATGCGCGCAATTTCCTTCTGCCGCAGGGCAAAGCACTGAGTGCGTCCAAGGTTAACATCGCCGCCTTTGAAAGCCGCAAATCACAGCTAGAGGCGCAAAACCTTGAGACCCGCAAAGAGGCGGAGAAGATGGCAGAAGCGCTTGGCGGGCAGCAGTTCATCGTGATTCGTTCAGCGTCCGACGCCGGGGCACTATACGGGTCGGTGACCACGCGCGATGCCGCAGAAGCCGCGACCGACGCGGGCTTTACGCTCGACCGCAAGCAGGTCGTCCTCGCCGCCCCGATCAAAGAGCTTGGGCTGCACGATGTGAGCATCGTTCTCCACCCCGAGGTTGATGTGACCATCCATCTCAACGTCGCCCGCTCTCCCGAAGAGGCAGAGCTGCAAGCCTCTGGCAAATCGATCCAAGAATTGGCCGCCGAAGAAGAAGCAGCGGCAGAGTTTGAGATTGCCGAGCTTTTCGATGACATTGGCAGCGCAGCGTCCGAGGACGCTGACCTGGTCGAAACGCCTGAGGACGCGAAGGCGGCTGAGGCTGCAGCGGCTCAAGACGAGAACAGGTAGCCACCTCTGGGATCAGTGTCATAAGAACACTTTGAAAGCCGCGCATACCATTGCGCGGTTTGCTACGTTTGAGACTTCAAGCCCGTCGGCCCACCCCGCGGCGGATGTTCGCTGGGCTCAGAGCCATGCTGCGACGAGAGCGCTTGTCACTTCCTTTTTTGCCCGTCATCCTGGGGTTGCGCTGCTCATCTGTGGGAGATTTTGACATGACACTCGTCCTCAACCGCCGTTCCTTTATCGCCGGCTCCGCCGGTCTCATCGCGCTGCACCCGTTTTCGGTAAATGCCGCTGCGAACCAAGCGCATCTGCGCTTGATGGAGACGACGGATCTGCATGTGCATGTCTTCCCCTATGACTACTACGCCGACCGACCCCGGGACACCGTGGGGCTCGCGCGCACCGCGGCCATCGTTGAGGAGATCCGTGCGGAGGCCACAAACGCGCTTTTGCTGGACAACGGCGATTTCCTGCAAGGCAATCCGATGGGAGATTACATCGCCTACGAACGGGGGATGAAAGACGGGGACATGCATCCCATCATTCAAGCGATGAATGTGGTGGGTTTTGATGCCTCAACCCTTGGCAATCATGAGTTCAACTATGGCCTCGATTTTTTGATGAAATCGCTCGCAGGTGCCAACTTCCCGGTGGTGAGCGCGAATGTGGTGAAAGACATGGGCACGGATCCCACCAAGGACGCGACCCTCGTCCCGCCTTACGTGATTATGGAGCGGCAGATCACCGATGGGGCGGGCACGGCGCATGATATTAAGATCGGGCTCATCGGGTTTGTGCCGCCGCAGATCATGAACTGGGACAGGCGGCACCTTGAGGGCAACGTGACAGCGCGTGACATTCTTGAGACGGCCCGCGCCTATGTGCCCCAGATGAAAGAAGCAGGCGCCGATATCATCATTGCGCTGTCGCATTCCGGGATCGGATCGGCCCGCGAAGAAGAGATGATGGAAAACGCATCCGTCCCCCTCGCCGCCGTCGACGGGATCGATGCGATCATGACCGGGCACTCCCATTTGGTCTTCCCCTCGGCCAGCTATGCGGATTTCAACGGGGTGGACGCGGAAAAAGGCACAATCAACGGCACGCCCGCCACGATGGGTGGTTTCTGGGGCAGTCACCTCGGCCTCATCGATCTGATGCTGGAAAGAGACGGCGCGTCTTGGCGCATCGCAAGCCACATGGCTGAGGCCCGCCCGATCTCAAAACGCAATGAAGATCGCAGCATCACCGCGCTTGTCGAAAGCGTGCCAACTGTGCTGGCCTCGGTGCAAAAGGAACATGATGACACCTTAAGCTACGTTCGCCGCGCGGTGGGCAAGACAGATGCCAATCTGCACAGCTACTTCGCGCTTGTGGCCGACGATCCTTCTGTGCAGGTCGTCTCGAACGCGCAGCTATGGTACATTGAACAGATGATGCAGGGCACGGAGCACGAAGGGCTGCCGATCCTGTCAGCGGCGGCTCCCTTCAAGGCGGGCGGCAGAGGAGGGCCGGAATACTATACGGACGTGCCCAAAGGCGATGTCGCGATCAAAAACGTGTCCGACCTTTATCTCTACCCCAACACGGTGCGCGCCGTACGCGTGAGCGGGCAACAAGTTAAGGATTGGCTCGAACGCTCCGCCGGTATGTTCAACCAGATCCAGCCGGGGCAAGCGGACCAGCCGCTTTTGAACCCGTCTTTCCCCAGCTATAATTTTGACGTCATTGATGGCGTCTCATACGAGATTGATCTGAGCCAACCTTCAAAGTTTGGCACGAAGGGGGAGCCGTTGAACCCCGAGGCCAGTCGGATCAAGAACCTGACCTTCAATGGCGCACCTCTGGACATGGCGGCGGAATTCATCATCGCCACCAACAACTACCGGGCATCGGGCGGCGGCAGCTTCCCCGGTGCCATGGGCGATACCATTATCTTCGAAGGACCGGACACCAACCGGGATGTCATTGTCCGCTACATCGTCGAGAAAGGCACGATCAGTCCGCGGGCGGATGCGAATTGGCAGTTTGCGCCGATAGAGGGTGCCACCGTCCTTTTTGAGACGGGGCCAAAGGCGACAGATTACATTGATGAGCTAAAGGGAGTGAGCATGGAGCCCGCGGGTGCAGGCACCGATGGGTTCACTCTCTTCAGGATCGCCCTTTAAGGGGCAAGGGGCCGGCCTCTTTCAAAAGAGGCCGGCAGATTTCTTTGCAAGAAATCTAGGGCACGCACCGTCGGCGTCGCTCTACTGGTAGGCAACGATAAAGCGCCGCCCTATTCTGCGTCTTCCAACGCTTCTACGGCTTTTTCGAGGTCGTCTTTTGACACTTCTTTCTCTGTCACGTCAGCCTGTTCAACGATGTGGTCGACAACTTTGTCCTCGAACAAGGGCGCGCGGAGTTGCTGCTGCATCTGTGGATTTTTTTGCACGAACTCAAAGAACTGCCGCTCTTGTCCCGGATACTGCCGCGCCTGGGCCATGATCGCTTGGGTCATCTCAGCGTCTGAGATCTCCACCTCCGCTTTCTGACCCACCTCTGCGAGAAGCAGACCAAGCCGCACCCGGCGGTTGGCCAAAGTGATGTGATCCTCACTCGGTTTGATCTCGCTTGCGTCTTTCGCCTCCTCATCGGGGTTTTCCTCGCGGTGCAATTGTTGGGCAATCTGCATCGCTTCGGCATCCACCAACGAGGGCGGCAAATCGAAACTCACCATACCGTCCAAGACATCGAGCAAGCCGCGCTTCATAACAGCGCGCGCCGCACCGGCATATTCCGCCTCCAGTCGCTCGGAGATCTGGGCTTTCAAAGCCTCAAGGTCATCTGAGCCAAACTTTTTCGCGAGTTCATCATCAATCTCAGCCGCGACAGGCTCTTTCACTTCTTTTATGGTGCACTCAAAGACTGCCTCTTTGCCCGCCAGATGCGCGGCCTGATAGTCTTCAGGGAAAGTGACCGAAACCGCTTTTTCTTCGCCCGCTTTCACGCCGACCAGTTGCTTTTCAAAGCCGGGGATAAAGTTGCCGGACCCCAAAACCAGGGGAAAATCATCCGCGGACCCGCCCTCAAAGGCTTCGCCGTCTACTTTGCCCAGAAAGTCCATGACGACCTGATCGCCGTCCTTGGCCTTGGCGTTTTTCTTGCAGGGTTTGAAATCCTGGGCCTGTTCGGCGAGGTTGTTCAGCGCTTCTTGGATCGCGCTCTCCTCGGCTTTGACCACCAAACGCTCAAGCTTGATGCCAGACATATCGGTCTCTGGGATCTCGGGCAACGCTTCGTAGGTCATGGTGACCTCAACGTCGTCGCCCTCTTTCCAATCCTCGTTGCTCATCTTGACTTCAGGTTGCAGTGCGGGGCGGTCACCTGATTCCTCAAAATGCGCGGCCATGGCACCATCAATGCTCTCTTGCATCGCTTCCCCCATGACCCGCTGACCGAACTGCTTTTTCAGAAGCGCCATCGGCACTTTGCCTTTGCGAAACCCGCGCATTTCGACATCAGGCTGCGCCTCGGCAAGCTTTTCGTTGACCTTCGCGTCCAATTCAGCCGCTGTGACCGTGATGGCATAGCCGCGTTTCAGACCTTCGTTCAGCGTCTCATTGACTTGCATGTGTGCTCCATAACATCGGGCCGCGCGCGGCGCGCACGGATCAAAATTTCGCTCCTTCTAGTGAGGTCTCAGATGAGGCGCAAGGGGCGTTTCAGGCCGTCCGCACAAGCCCAAATGTCACTGCTCCCGCGCCTTTGAGAGTGACGCGAGCGCGTTAGACATTTCGGTAAGCTGGCCAGTTGCATTCTCAACAAAAGCGACGTCTTCCGCCTCGGCTTCAGCACCCTGAGCCACCTTGCGCAGCGGCTCTGCAAACTGATCCCACAGGGCGCGAATCTCATTGATTTTGGGCAGTAGGACCGGGCTTTCCGGATCAGCCTGTACCGTCCCAGAAAGGTCCTTTTCCAATGCGTCGAGTGCAGTTTCAAACAGGTTGATCGTCTGGCGCAGGTCGCTGCGCATCCGGTCTTCGTCAATGCCCAGAGAGATATAGCACATTGCCATCGCCGCCCGTTGGATCAACATCGGCTGTTGGTCCACCTCATTGAAACCCGCGACATGGGCCTTTTGCGCGTCAAGGCCCTTTGCGTGGGCAGCGATAATCCTATCCACCGCGGCGTTCACCTCTGTGAGCACTGGCGCGCTCAACTCCACCATCTGTCGCATCGGCACAGAATGGCGGTCTCCCGAAATGATTTGCTGGGTGGCGGCGCGGAAGGTCGACCAATTGGCCTGCATACCCGCCACCGCGGCCAGCACGGAGGCATCTTCCTCGGGTGCCCATTCGCGGCGCGGATCACCCTGGATCAGCGTGGCGAACGACCCGTCGAATTCAACCATGCCGAGCCAGGCCGTTGCCGCATTTTCCTGCGGGTTATGCGGTGACAGGGTAAAGCAGCTGGCTGTCGCAATCTGCTGTACCAAATGCCGTTGCTTGGCGGCGAGCGTGATGCGCGCGATGGCGCGGTCTTCTACGCTTGTCGCGGCGGTGCCTTGTGCTTCAGCCGCTCCCGCTGCCCACCAAACAGAAAACAGCATCGCGAGAGAGAAACCCAAGACAAACGATTGCATACACCACTTTCCGTACTCATTGGTGCATGATCTACATACCGCTGCATTAACAACCCGTTACACAGGAAACATCACGGCAGCCATCGGACCGGGTTGAGACGCAGGTCCATCACATGCCGAGCGCTTCTTTATACATCTCCAGCACTGCTTCCTCCTCGGCGATGTCGTCTGCATCGCGTTTGCGGAGCGCGATCACCTTGCGCAGCACTTTGGTATCGTATCCGCGCGCCTTCGCTTCAGCCATCACGTCCTTTTGCTGATCCGCCAGGTCCCGCTTCTCAGCATCAAGCCGCTCAATACGCTCAACAAATTGGCGCAGCTCATTGGCAGTCACGCGATAAGAGGCCTCGCCTCCCGCTTCAATGACGTCAGGATCGGTGGATGTATCGCTCATCGGAAAGCCTCGCTTTGGGTCTCTCGGCGCGTGTTACCTGCGGCACTGGCGGCCTGCAAGATACGCTTGCCGAGATCCGCGCGATGCACTAGCGGTCCGCGCATGGAAAACGCACCATCCTCTGCTCTTCCCGACATTGTGATCTGGTCCGGGGCAACGCTGTCGCTCATCGGGCTTCTTGGCCTTGTCTGGTGCATCATGCGGGTGAGCCGCGCAAAACGGGCCAAGCTCAGCGATGAAGACATGCGCGGTGTCGTACAGTCGGTGCTGCCGCTCAACCTCGGCGCGCTTTTTCTCTCTGTCTTTGGGTTGATGATGGTCATCGTGGGCATCTTTTTGGCATAGGATCAGGCACTGGTGCGGGCTTCGTGCATCCCCCATCCGAAGCCTTCAAGCTGCAGCAAATCCTCCATCCACCCCGGGCGACAGTTTTGCCGACTGCCAAAGATCTCGACGCGTAAAGCCGCTTTGCGCGGAAGGCATTTTTGCGCTAGGCTCCCCTTGGGAGGAGAGCCATATGCCAGACCGATCCGCCAACGTCACCGCCTTTTTCGACAACGCAACGAATACCGTCAGCTATGTGGTGCAAGACCCGCAAGGCTCCGCCTGCGCCATCATCGATTCCGTTTTAGATTTTGACCATGCCGCGGGGCGCACCGATACGGTTTCGGCAGACAAAATCATCGCCTTCATCAAAGAGAATACGCTGCGCACCGAATGGATCTTGGAGAGCCATGTGCACGCCGATCACCTGTCCGCCGCCCCCTATCTGCAAGAACACTTGGGCGGCAAGATCGGCATCGGCGATCAAATCACCACTGTGCAAGACACCTTTGGAAAGGTCTTTAACGAGGGGACCGAGTTTCAGCGCGACGGCAGCCAGTTTGATGCTCTTTTCCGCGACGGCGATACATTTCACATCGGGCAGTTGCGCGCGGATGTGATGCATACGCCGGGCCATACCCCTGCGTGCCTCACCTATGTCATTGGCGATGCGGCATTCGTGGGGGACACCTTGTTTATGCCCGACTTTGGAACCGCGCGCTGCGATTTTCCGGGCGGATCGGCGCATGATCTCTATCGCTCAATCCAACGTATCCTCACCCTACCAGATGAGACGCGGATCTTTGTCGGTCACGATTACAAGGCCCCTGGGCGCAGTGAATTCGCTTGGGAGACGACCGTGGGCGCACAGAAGGCCGCGAACGTGCACATCGGCGGTGGTGCGGCGCAGGAGACGTTCGTCGCCATGCGGGAGGAGCGAGACGCGACGCTCTCCATGCCCAAGTTGATCGTGCCCTCGCTTCAGATTAACATGCGGGCGGGCCAAATGCCCCCTGCGGAGGAAGACGGCACCGTGATGCTGAAGCTGCCGCTCAACCGATTGTAACGCCTTAACATGGACTTGCGCCAACTCTCAGAGCGGTTCTACGTCAGCCCGCAGATCTCAGCAGAAGACCTGCCAGAGATTGCGGCGGCGGGCGTCACCTGTGTCTTATGCAACCGCCCCGACGCTGAGGTGCCCCCAAGCCATGGCGCGCAGGCCATTCAACGGGCAGCCGAAGCGCATGGACTGCGCTTTGCTTGCGTGCCGCTCGACCAGGCCAGTTTCGTGCCAGCGGTTATGGGTGAGAACCACGCCCAGGGCGCGGGCTCAGAAGACGTCGTTTTGGCTTATTGCGCCTCAGGTACACGGTCCTGCATTGCCTGGGCGCTTGGCCAGGCTGGCGATATGCCAGCTGAGGAGATCATCGCAGCCGCTGCCGCCCAAGGCTATGATGTACGCCACATTGCCCAAGCGCTGGAGCGCCCTTTTGTGGAGCGCTAGGGCAGACCCAAGGCAATGGCTGAAGTTGAGACACCCCTTTCTGTTTTAACGCCCGTGATACAAGATCGACTCTGAGAACGATCCCCGCTCGCCTCGCTGACGGTCGGCGTAGCGCCTTGGACTGAGGGCGTTTCCCCTTATCTTGGGGCAAGACACCCAGCTGCCGAAATCTGGTGCGTACGGCCTCCAACTTGCATCACAAAGAAGCTGCTATGCTCAGCAGTCTCAGGACACTGGCCATCATGCTTGTTTGTGCTTGAAGACAGCGTGCTTCAGCGCGTTTTGTGACAGAGCTTTACGGTGTGCCGTAAGCGGGTCATGAAGATGGTGAGCCGAGGTCCGGAAGATCGGGCAAATCATCGAGTTCAGGCAGGTCTGGCAGTTCCGGCAGGTCGGGTAGATCCGGTAAATCCGGTAAATCGGGCAAAGTGCCGAGATCAGGCGCATCGTCATTGCTCGGCAGATCTGGCAAGCCGCCCAGATCCGATGCAGCATCCGCATTCATCCCGCCAAAATCCGGCAAGCCGAGTGCCGCATCGTCCGGCTCCCCTTCGTCATAGGTGTCTTCGGGGTGTGCGGCACTGAATTGAGCCATGGTGCCGGGCTTCATGCTTTTGATTTGCACGGCCCGCTGCCCGTCGAACTGACCAAGGACCCCGCGCGCAATGGTCTGACCCGAGATGGTTTGTACCGCCACCTTGTTAAAATCTGCTGCCCCCAGATCTATGGTACTGCCCGCGCGCATGGTCCCCAGATCCCGCAAAGACAGCCGGACCTGCGCCAAGCTGATCCGGGTCTCGGCTTGCAGGTTCATCACTGTCTCAGAGAACTCCGGCTTGGCCGGGGGCGGCGGCATTGCACCCTCCTCGGTGCTGGCGGGACGCGCCAAAACCTCCGCTGCGGGCTCACTGCTCTGCGGCATGCACAAAAGCACGCGGCCCTGCCGGACGCCACCGGCGATGTCGAGATCGAGATGGATCAGATCGTAATCCTGCGCATCAAGCGCCATGCCAAGGATGCGGGCATCCTCAGCCCAAACGCCGAATTGATACCCGGCGATCACCTGCTTGTCTGCAACCGTTTCCGGCATCAAGGCCGCGCGGCGCAGGATATCAACAATAAAGGGTGCACAGATGGCAGCGTCGGTCGCGGTGAGCGCCCGCTCAGCACCGCCCGCATTCGGCAATACCTTGTTCATTGTTTGCTGCTGAATGAGCGCCGCCGCCATGTCAGCGTCCAAGATGACGCCCGCGCGGGCGCGGTATGGACCGTCAAAGACCATGCGCAGCCCATCCATCTTGAGCGCTTCAGCAAGCTGCTCTGCGGTCCGCACCTCCCGCCTGACGCTGATCACGCCCATCGACATGTCGAACTCTTCGTCAGCCAGTTTGGCAATGGTCAGCCGCAGCGCCTTTGCCAGCGACATCGCGCGCGCCTGATGCTCCGCCCGGCCCGCTTGCGCCTTGCGCTGAACAATACTTGCTTTGGGCGCAGTCGCGGATGTTGTCGCAGACTGCTCTGGCGTGGCCATAGTATCTTGCATTCCTTAGGGCGCACCGCGGTTTCCGCTGGATGCTTAAACCGGTAAACCAATTGAGTTACCAGACCCTTTAACGTAGCCCGCTAAGAGACCTCGACCTCCCTCGAAAGGGGTGGCTGCGCGGCAATTGCTGCGGCGGGCAACCCGATTTGAAATGCAGCACCGGCGTACCCATCAAGATACCCAATATGGCCGCCTAGGCGCGCCATAATCTCATGGCAAATCGCAAGCCCAAGCCCTGCCCCCTCCCCTTGAGAGCCTGACGCACGGTAGAATTTCTCAAAGATAACAGCTCGTTCATCGACGGGTATGCCGGTACCGTTGTCGACGAAATCGATGAGCAGGCCGCGATCATCGCGCTTTGCCGTGATGATGAGCTCTGGGCGCTCATTCTGACAGTACTTTTGCGCATTGCTGATCAGATTGATGAAAACCTGAACCAACCGGTCAAGATCAGTGTAGAGCGGCACGTCCGCCTCCGGCAAGCGCAGGCGGACTTCGATGTTGCCAGGTTGGTTCGCGCGCGCCGCGGTGACCGCCCGATCAACCGCCTGCCGCAAGGTGCCATATGTCTCGTGCAACGACACCTCGCCGTTTTCCAGCACCGACAGATCCAACAGATCATCCAGAAGGCGCGTCAGCCGAATGGTCTCGGTATGGATGATGGAGGCGTAGCGAGTCTTGTCCGCCTGATCCATCGTCTGCCCATCCCGCAGGATCTCGGAAAAGGAGCGGATGGAGGTCATAGGCGTGCGCAACTCGTGGCTGATCTGGCTAAGAAAGGCGTCCTTTTGCACCGACAACTGGGTCAGCTTGGCATTTGCAAGGCGCAGTTTATCGGCCGTTTCGGCCAGTTCTCGCGACTTTTGTTCCAGCTGGTTCGAGTACTCCAGCATCTGCGCAGATTCGTCAGCCACGGCGAGTAGGTCTTGCACCGACACTGTACTGCCCCCGACAATCTGTGCGACCATCGCATGTGCCGTCGCCGCGCCGACAGAGGCGGCAAGCTCCCGCTCAAGCGCTTGCACAAATGCCGGCGTCGGCTCCGGCAAAGCGTCGCGACGCCCTTGCAGGCGGGCCTGCGCGCGAAAAAACCCAAGCGCCTCGGGTGCGCCCAAGATCCGCTGCGTCATGATCAAAAGATCCTCACTTCCTGCGAGGTTTGCGGTCCATCCCTGCGCGGATCCGCTGTCATCGAGGACGGAGACGAACTGCGCGCCCTGCAGCCGTTCCATCGGCGTGGGGAATGTCAGCAAAGAGACCCCGATGAATGTGAGCGTGTTCAGCGACAAGGACCAGAAGACGGCATGCACGGTCGGATCCATGCCTGAAAGACCGAAAAGCGCCTGCGGGCGAAGCCAGGCCAGCCCCATCAAGCCCTCTTCAAACGTCGCCGCAGAGAGGGCCGCATCCACGCCAAAGCTCGGCAAGAGCATCGTAAACATCCACAGTCCAAAACCCACGCCCATCCCGCAGAGCGCACCTACGCGCGTGGCCCCGCGCCAAAGAATGCCGCCCATCATCGCAGGCAAGAATTGCGCGACCCCGCCAAAGCTGATCGTGCCGATTGCCGCGAGTGCCGCACTGCCCCCCGAGACGCGGTAATACAGAAAACCCAACCCGATGATCAGCAAAATGGACGCACGCCGGGCGAGGATCACCACGTTGCGCACATCACCCGATTGCACGGCCGCGCCTTGCCGCGCGGAAAGCCAGATTGGCATGACGATGTGGTTGCTCACCATCGTACTGAGCGCGAGCGTAGCGACGATGACCATTGAGGTGGCGGAAGAGAATCCGCCGAGAAAGGAGAGCATCGCCAGCCCGTCGCGATCCTGGCTGAGCGGCAGGCTCAGCACGAATAGATCTGGGTTCGAGCCGGGCGGCATCAGGTCGAGGCCCACGACCGCGATTGGCACGACAAATAGGCTGATCAGCAAAAGATACGTCGGGAAGGCCCAAGAGGCGAAGTGTAGAGAACGTTCGTCGTCGTTCTCCACCACCATCACCTGAAACATGCGGGGCAAGCACAAGAATGCGGCGGCGGAGAGCGCGGTGAGCGCGACCCAGCGGTCGCCCTGCACTTGCCAGGTCCCAATTGCAGAGTTGTCGATGCGCGCCAACGTCGGCCCCAGACCGCCTGCCAGACCCCAGATCACGAAAATCCCCACGGCGATGAGCGCAAAAAGCTTCACCACCGCCTCCACGGCGACAGCGATCACAATGCCATGATGCCGCTCATGCACGTTGAGCTTGCGTGTTCCGAAAAGCAACGTGAAGAGGGCAAGGCCCGTTGCCACCCAAAAGGCCGCTTGAGCGGGGTTGAACGCCTGCTCGCCCCCCTCCGCTTCGGCAAAAATTGCCAAGGACAAGACAACCGATTGTAGTTGCAGCGCGATGTAGGGTGTCACGCCGATCACCGCCATCACTGTCACGACAATCGCAAGCGTGTTTGACTTGCCATAGCGGGACGAGATCAGGTCGGCCACCGAGGTGACGCGCTGCCTGCGCCCGATGTTCACCAGACGCCTCAGGAACCACCACCAACCGATCATCACGAGGCTCGGCCCCAGATAGATGGTCAGGTATTCCAGACCGGAACGCGCGGCATAGCCAACCGCCCCATAAAAGGTCCATGCGGTGCAGTAGATCGAGAGTGAGAGGGTATAGACCAGCGGCGTGCGCAAAAAGGCGACACCGCGCGTGCGCACCGCGGCCCTCTCAGCCAAAAAAGCCACGAGGAAAAGCCCGGCAACATAGGCCAAACAGACGAGGATCAGCTGATTGAGCGCGACCATGCTAAGGCTCCGTAGACGTGCCTTTTTCCGCCCGCGCCGCGCTCATGCGCCACAGGATCCAAGCGCCTGCACACAATGCGACCCATCCACAAAAAAGATAGCGCAGCGCCACCGACGTCGTAACAGGCCCCTCAAGATCCCCGCCAACCGGCCACAAAAGAGGCAACATGAAGACGATCAAACCGAGAAATGGCAGGATCCGGATCGCATCCATCATCCGCCGTTTGCGGTAACCCGCGCGTTCTAAAAAGAGGGGGCCTTTACCCATACGACCCCCTTCAGGCGTCCACGCTCAGCGCGCGGACAGCCTCCAGCATTTCGGCGTTGGAGAAGGGCTTGGTCATGAACCTGTTCACGCCCGCTTGTTCCGCCATTTCACGGTCGCGCGATTGACCCCGCGCGGTCAGCATCAGAATGGGCAAATGCGCCGTTGCAGGATCTGATCGCAGATCTTGCAAAATCTCAAAGCCGGACCTGCCGGGCAGCATCACGTCGAGGACCACGAGGTCCGGCACCGCCTTGCGGATCACCTCAGCCGCTGAGGCACCGTTCGCCAATGTCTCCACCCGCCAGCCCTCGTTTGACAGCAAAAACCGGATCGCCTCCGCGATGTTCACCTCGTCTTCGACCAGTATTACATGTTTGGTCATGATCGGCTCCTCCCCCGGTCACGTCCGCCATCGCGTCGCGCGATTAGAAGAGGATGCACCGGAACACCCCGCCTGTCAAAAGATCTTCTTTTCAGATACCTGCGGCCAAAATCGAAGGTTCGCGGCGTGCTGCACAGCTCTCCTGTGGACAAACGCGGCACGTGGAGCCTACGGCCCGCACAACTTCGCCCGATCCCGGCGGCGCGAGCAGTTGCAGCATAACGGCCTGCACCAGCGGGGGCATGTTATAGCTGGCCGGTGCCGCCACCACTTCCGCTGTGGCGTAGGACATGAACTCATAATCTGTGCGCCCTAGCTGTCCGATGCGTTCAGCGATCAAGGCCCCGGGCTGGCCAAGCGCGGAAAACAGCGGCCAGAGCGGGCAGCATGCCCCAGAACGCGGCACATTAAACCCCTCCACCGACTTGCGAAAAAGCACGGTGCCAGACCGGTCACAGACCACCAGCCCGCACTGCAGCTCCGGCAGGGCCGCCATCCGGCGCAAGATCACCGCAGCAGGCTGGTCAAGCGCGCGCGTCAACGCCAGCGGATCAGAGCCAACCCGCGCCACGGCCTGCCGCAGTTGGCTGACGGAGAGACGCGCGGCATCTGCGCTGACCTGCAGCAACGCGCCTTTTGCGATGTGTTTGGCCGCCGCCGTATGAAGCTCCGGGGCCTCAGCGACGAGGCGATCAATTTCGACGCCGTATGGCCCCGCCCCTTCAAGTGCTTCGAAACGGAAGTTATGCGCGGTCAAAAAGGCCTCTACCTCTTCTTGCGGTGAGGCGTCAGCTTCTGCACCTTTGTCGTCGGCGTCCAGGTACCCTACCAAGGACTGCGCGCTGTCAGACAATCTGCGGCTGTCCTCGTGGATGTTGGCGTGAAACCTGTTACGCCATTCAGGTTGCAGCGTTTCCGTCTCAGCAAGAATGGCCGCCGTGGACCGGATGGCCGCCGCAGTGGTCAGAAGTTCATGCATTGAAGCGGCCAAATGCGGATCATGCGACAACCGGTCACTCAAGGCTTCAACTGTCTGCTCAAGCGCTGTTACCCGCTTGCGCGTTTGCGACAACACCTCAGCCCATCCCGGAAACCGGTTTGCAAACTCATCAGCGCGTTCAGCTGTCTCAACGGCATGGCCGGCGGCATGCGCGGCCTCGCGCAGCGCTGCGATCAAGCCCTGCTCCGCCCCTTCTGAAAGCGTCTGCGGCTCAACCTCAAGCGCCGCGGCAATCGACAAGAGCACCTTTCCACCGATTCTACGCCGATTGTGCTCAATCAGATTGAGGTAGCTGGGAGAAATGCCGCTGCGCTCAGCAAGATCGGCCTGTTTCATGCCCGCGATCACACGCTTTTCACGGATGCGGCTGCCGGTTTGGGTATCGCTCATCCTCTGGTCCGATTCTAGCAATCTTTCGCAGTATCAAGGTGTTTCTGCGTTGCAACAACAGGAACTTTACTTATTGAAAACACGCGTTGCAAATTTTTTGACAAACTCGGCCGCATTTTTGAGGGGCGTATTGAAGGGCGGCAGACACCTGGCCGATACAATGATGGCACGAATGTGTCGTTCGCCGAGGAGGTCGGTGAGCGTTGTAACAATCCGGGAGGAATTCATGTCATTTTCGAACCCAACACGTCGTGGGCTGCTGCGGACTGGTGCCGTGGCCAGCGCCGGGCTTGCTGTGCCCACGTATTTGCGTGCCGACGGCCACGCTGGTTTCACCAACGCGCCTTCGGGCAGCAGTGTCACATTGGGCTTCAACGTGCCGCAGTCAGGTCCCTATGCCGACGAGGGCGCGGATGAGCTGCGCGCCTATGAGCTTGCGGTCGAGCATCTGAACGGCGGCGGCGACGGCGGTTTGATGAACACGTTTTCGTCAAAGGCGCTGCAAGGCAACGGGATCCTCGGCAAAAAGGTCGAATACGTCACCGGTGACACACAGACCAAGTCTGACGCGGCGCGCGCCTCGGCCCGCTCCATGATCGAAAAAGACGGGGCCATCATGATCACCGGCGGCTCCTCCTCCGGTGTGGCCGTGGCCGTACAGGCGCTTTGCCAAGAGGCGGGCGTGATCTTTATGGCCGGTCTGACCCACTCAAACGACACGACCGGTAAGGACAAGAAGGCCAACGGTTTCCGCCACTTCTTTAACTCCTATATGTCCGGTGCGGCGCTGGCCCCGATCCTTGCCAACAACTACGGCAAGGACCGCAAGGCGTATCACCTGACGGCGGATTACAACTGGGGCTACACCACCGAAGAGGCGGTGCGCACCTCAACCGAGGCGATGGGCTGGGAGACCGTGAATGCGGTGAAAACGCCGCTGGCGTCCACCGACTTCTCCTCCTACATCGCGCCCGTTTTGAACTCTGGCGCTGACGTGCTGGTCCTGAACCACTACGGCGGCAACATGGTGAACTCGCTCACCAATGCTGTTCAGTTCGGCCTGCGCGACAAGCAGGTGAATGGCAAGAACTTCGAGATCGTCGTGCCGCTTTACTCTCGCTTGATGGCGAAGGGTGCGGGTGCCAACGTGAAGGGGATCTTCGGCTCCACCA
>JBCCUC010000017.1:0-93237 GCA_039197515.1 Pseudomonadota bacterium
CGGCAGCATACTCCTGCAAAATCCCGACAATCTGTTCCTCTGTGAAACGTGACTTCCGCATTCTTCGTTCTCCTCGTTGCTTTGAACGTTACGAGAACAAACTCTCCTTTTGAATGGTCCAAAGTTTGGGGGGCAGGTCAGACTATCTAATCGTATATGGTGGCTATGACACGCGCAAATGATCAGAAGCCATTGCTGCCCACTTTGCCACAGCTGTCGTCACGCCGCGCGAAAACGCGAAACCATAGATGTTTACGGGGCTCGGTGCCGCCGGATGCAACGAAGCGCTGCGGGCAGTGAAGTAAATGGATCGCGACATCTGGCGACAATTCAGTAGCCACCACCGAAGCCGGATCGGCAGTACGATAAACCTCATGACGCTGGTCGGGCAATCCCCTTCTGGCACGCGTTTGCGTTCGCGCGGTCGCCGAGTTGTAGCTGCGCATCGCAATTCTGAATGGCCAATTTACGCTTGGTATCTCCGTGGCCTTGGCCATGAAAAAAGTACCGCCAACGCATAGACAACTCATTCCAAGAGCCGATTTGCACAACCAAGCCGTTGGCTAGAATTCTTCCTGTCATCACAACGATGGAAAGAGTGGCACATGGACCGGCACGCGGGTCAACGGCAGGTGGCAAGAGAGCGTGATCTGCGCGGCTCGCAAGCAAACGATCAATCTTGGAAATGCCCAAATCTACCCGAATAAACCGAACCAACGCGCTCGAAATCTAAACGCTGATCTGATCACGCGGATCTTCGAGCAAATCGCGCAGGCTTTCCATCGCTTTTTCAAACCGCGCGAGCGGGACACCCCCATTAATGGCCATGCGCACCGCATGGGGTGTTGCACAATCGCGGCCCGCAAATTCTTCGGCCGCCCGGACTTGAATGCCGCGTTTTTCTGCCGCTTGACAGAAAGCAGAAGCCCGCCACCCGCGCGGTAAAAGCAACCAAATAAAAGGCACGTCGCGGCGCCAGTGCAGATCAAAGCTTCCCAAGGTGTTTACGGCGCATTTCACATAGGCCTCCACCCCAGCGCGCGAGCGGTCCATCACGTCCTCAATTTTGGGATGAGACAAGAGCGCCGCAGCGAGGTCCACCATCGGGGTTGCCAAACCGAAAAAGCTCTGCTCCGCAGCCCGATGAAGCGCGTTCGACATACCTTTGGGGCCAACCGCGCAGCCAAAGCGTAAGGCCGGTGTGACCGATTTGGACAAAGATGTCACATACCAGCCGCGCTCCGGAGCCAGTTGACGGTACCCCTCACCTTGCGCGCGCCCCATTCGGTAGCAATCGTCTTCCAAAATCTGCAGGTCCGCCTTGCGCGCGATTGATACAATCTCTCGGCGCCGAGCGGTTGGGGTAAAACCACACGTTGGGCTGTGCACTTCTGGCGACGTACATAAGATCTGACCTTCCGGGTGCTGTCGCGAGGCCTCTGCCAGCGCTTCTGGTACAATGCCGAGATTGTCGCACTTTATAGATACAATATCCGCCCTCAACATCTCTCCCGCTCTCCGAAATCCAGGATAGCACAATTCCTCCACGAAAATCACAGGCCGCCGACCCCGCAAAATCGTTTGGAAGACCAACATGATGCCGTTTTGTCCGCCGTGGCACAGTACAATATCGTCTTGCGTAATGGCTCCGGTTGGCGAGCCCCGCAACCAAAGCACCATTGCCTCACGCGCTGACTTGGCGCTGTATCTCGACGGATAGTGCATCACACCAGAGGGCGGGTTTTCAGCCACCTGCGCCAAAAGTTGACAGATAAGCTGAGATTGGCCGCCGTCGGGCAAATGCGGCGAAAAGAGATTGACGGTCTCTGGTTCGTCCGCGGCACCATCTCGACCCAATTCCCTTTCGACCAAGTTCAGCGGAGGGGCATCGATCCCATGAGAGAGGGCGACATCGGGTTCAGAAACGAAAGTGCCGCGGCCGACTTCTGCTTGCAGCACGCCGCAGTCTGTCAACACCGTGTAGGCCCGCGCGACTGTGCCCGGTGTGATCTTGAGCAACCAAGCCAATTCCCGCACTGGCGGCAGCTTTTCTCCGGGTTGCAACTGGCCTGCTGAAATCCGGTCACGGATCATGCTCACAACGGCTTTGTACTTGGGTCTTGCCTTTGCCAGCGCTTCGGATGGCCAAATTGTATCCATCACAATGTTTCCCTAGTGCTGTCATTCAACAAATTGTACCGTACTAATGTAGCAATCGCCATATTGTGTCAATACAAATGTAAGGAGTTCCCCATGGCACACAGTAAATCATTGCTGACCGAAGACATTGTTCTTCTCTCCCAGTCCGAGGTTCCGTTCGTCGCGAAACTCGCGGTCAAGTTTGCTGTGCTGCTCACGACATGGGTAACACGTCGCCGGACCCGCCTCGCTCTGTCGCGGTTGGAGCCGTGGCAACTCCGCGATGTGGGGTTGACACCGGATGAGGCCTTTCTCGAGGCCCGCCGCGTGTTCTGGCGGATGTAACATCCCCGTGGCATCCGCCAGACTTTTTTCTGGGCCGGGTTCTCCCGGCCCTTTTTTATCCCATCGATTTCGGGGGTATTGCGTAGGTTAAAGAGGCGCGCGCCACCGGTGCATGCATGCCCTCAGAAAACAACAGCACATCAGTGATAGAGAGCTGTTTACCCATCTTCAAGAGCCGTCCCTGCGCGATGAGGTCGACCTTCGCTGCGGGTTTGCGCATGAAATCAATGGAACAGTTGGTGGTCACAGCAAGCGCCTTCGGCCCAATGTGTGCCAGTGTCATCGCGTAAGCAGCCACATCCGCAAGGCTGAACATCGACGGGCCAGAGATGGTCCCGCCGGGGCGCAAATGTCGATCGGCCACGCGCAAGCGCATGCGAATGCTGTTTTCGTCCACCGCTACGACGTCAAAATCGTCGGCGACCTGCTGGAACACTTCCCTCAAAAACGCGTTCAAAGCTTTGGCTGTCATCATCAAGGCCATGCTTGTCCTCCCTTTCCGACATCGCCTAAAGTTGGGGCGGAATATGAACGAGGGGCAAGATGGCAATTCTGGAAGTGACGCAACGTGGTGCGGTGGCCACATTGAAGATGAATGCACCAAATCGGCTGAACGCGCTCTCAGATGACATGTTGGCCGCACTGCAGGGGACGCTTGATGACATCGCGAGTGACCCTGCCACGCGGGTGGTGATCCTATCGGGTGCTGGGAAAGCCTTTTGCGCGGGGCATGATCTGCGCGAGATGACGGAGGCGCGACAATCAGAGGACGGGGGGGCCGGCGCGTGGAAGGATCTCTTCGACCGGTGCACGGCGGTCATGGCGCGCATCCAAAGCATGCCGCAGCCGGTCATTGCGCAGGTACACGGCATCGCAACAGCAGCGGGCTGCCAACTCGTGGCAACCTGTGATCTTGCGGTTGCGGCCAGCGACACGCGTTTTGGTGTCAATGGTGTGAACATCGGCCTTTTCTGCTCCACCCCCATGGTCGCGCTCACCCGGAACATCACACCCAAAAAGGCATTTGAAATGCTCACAACGGGCAGTTTTTTGGCAGCGGCGGAGGCGCAAGCGGTAGGGCTGATCAATCGCCACGTGCCGCGGGACGCATTAGAAGCCGAAACGAGGGCGCTGGCGGAGACAATCGCAGCCAAGCTTGGATCTGTCGTAAAGATCGGAAAAGAGGCCTTTTATAAGCAATTACAGATGGATACATCTTCAGCTTACAGTTATACAGGAGACGTTATGGTTCAAAATATGCTGCAGTCGGACACTGCCGAAGGGATCGACGCTTTCTTAACGAAACGCAATCCGGACTGGCAGCAGTAACTGTTTCTTTTCCTGAAACGCAGAGTTGCGCAGCCTCGTCTTTGAAATCAGGCACGAATGGGGCATGACTAGGGCAACAGCCTTACGATGATTCTGGGTCGCCGCTGGCGGAAGGTCCCTCCAGATCAGCCTCTCACTGATCGACCATCCCTGCCCCGGCGACCCTAGGCCCCATCCGTCCCCGACAAAATACACCATTTAAGAGCCGGTGCGTTGAAACGGTGTCCGTTGAAATCGCAGCTGCGCTGAACTACACCCGCAGTATGACACAGACGCTCCATATCGTTGGCGGAGGCATGGCCGGATCTGAGGCAGCCTGGCAGGCGGCGCAAGCAGGCGTGCAGGTCGTTTTGCACGAAATGCGGCCGAAAGTAGGAACGTTTGCCCATCAGACCGGTCTTTTGGGTGAAATGGTATGTTCAAATTCGTTCCGATCAGACGATTCTGAACAAAACGCCGTTGGTCTTTTGCATTGGGAGATGCGCGCAGCGGGTGGCTTGATCATGGCAAGCGCCGACAAGCATCGCCTGCCAGCGGGTGGTGCGCTTGCGGTGGACCGTGATCCCTTCGCGCAAACCGTGACCGATGCGTTGCTTGGCCATCCCAACGTGACGGTTGAGTACGGTGAGGTGACGGCTTTGCCCGAGGAGGGTCATTGGATCATTGCAACGGGTCCACTGACGTCCGGCGCGCTCGCGGATGCAATCGCTGCACAGACCGGCACGCAGGCCCTGGCATTCTTTGATGCCATCGCCCCGATTGTCTATTTCGACAGCGTCGATATGAGGCGCGCCTGGATGCAATCGCGCTATGACAAAGGGGAAACGGAAGAAGAGCGTACCGCGTATCTGAACTGCCCGATGTCGCGCCCGCAGTACGAAGCGTTTATCGATGCGCTGTTGGCCGCGGATAAAACGGCGTTTCGCGAGGGTGAAACGGCAGGGTACTTCGACGGATGTTTGCCCATTGAAGTGATGGCGGAACGGGGCCGTGAAACCCTGCGTTTCGGACCGATGAAGCCGGTTGGGCTGACGAACCCGCATGCGCCCGATGAAAAACCATACGCCGTGGTCCAGCTGCGCCGCGACAACAAGCTCGGCACGCTTTACAACATCGTTGGTTTTCAGACAAAGATGAAGTACGGATCTCAAACATCTGTATTTAAGATGATTCCTGGGTTGGAAGATGCTGTTTTTGCCAGACTAGGCGGTATCCACAGGAATTCCTTTATCAACGCGCCGACGCTTTTGGATGAACAGATGCGCTTGCGCTCTCGGCCCAATATCCGATTTGCAGGTCAGATCACCGGGGTTGAAGGCTACGTGGAAAGCGCGGCGATGGGTCTGCTCGCAGCCCGCATGGCAGTGGCGGAAATGCGCGGCGCGCCCCTGGCGGCACCACCGAACACCACGGCGATGGGCGCGCTGATCACGCATATCACCGGCGGTGCAGAGGCAAAAACGTTCCAGCCGATGAATGTGAATTTTGGGCTGTTTCCCCCTGTCGATGGCCTGAAAGGAGGGCGGCGCGGGCGAAAAGACCGGTACAAGGCCTATACCGACCGCGCCAAGCGAGATTGGCAGGCCTGGCTGGACACAGATGCCGTGCCTGCCTAAGTTGTCTCCATGGGAGAGACATTTCTTGACCGGGTTTATGCGGCCCGGACCGCGGATGAGACGCGCGAAATCTACGATGCCTGGGCCAAGAGCTATGAGGCGGAGGTTGCTAAAAACGGCTACGTGACACCGGGTCGCTGCGCGCGGGCGCTGGCGGATGTAACGGATGACATGGATGCGCCGGTGTTGGATTTTGGCTGCGGCACGGGGCTTTCCGGGCTGGCGCTGAAACTTGCGGGGTTCACCACGATTGACGGCGTGGATCTGTCGGCCGATATGCTGGCCGAAGCCGATAAAAAAGACGTTTACCGGCACACCCAGCATGTCTCAGCGGGTGATGCGCCCGAAGCGGGAGCCTACACAGCGATTGCTGCGATCGGTGTCATCGGCGCGGGGGCAGCACCCATCGGCGTGTTGGACACCCTGATGCATGCACTGCCCCCCGCCGGGCGGCTTGTGTTTTCGTTCAACGACCACACGCTTGAGGAACCGGTGCATGAGGCGCGGGTATCGGAATGGACAGACTGCGGTGCGGCGCGGCTTCTGTTTCGGGAACGGGGCGACCATCTGCCTGGCCTTGGGATGAAGTCCAACGTCTATATCCTTGAGAAAGCGTGATATTCCGTACACGTTTCGCCCCATCCCCAACCGGACCGCTGCACCTTGGCCATGCCTATTCTGCGATGGTGGCCTATGAGCTTGCCGCCCTTCACAACGGTGAGTTTCTGCTGCGCATCGAAGACATTGATCAAGGGCGTGCGCGACCAAAATGGGAAGCGCAGATCTTCGACGACCTCAAGTGGCTTGGATTGTGCTGGCCCGAACCCGTGCTGCGCCAATCGACGCGGCAAGAGGGCTATGCTTCCGCGCTTGATGCGCTTTGGCAGCGTGACCTGCTCTACCCGTGCGTCTGCACCCGGCGTGACATTCAGGCAGCGGCATCTGCCCCACAGGAGGGCGCGCCGCTGCACGGTCCAGACGGATTGATCTATCCCGGAACGTGCCGCGCCCGGAAGGGTACCAGCTCCGATCCCACTCCCAGACCACATGGGCAAAACCTACGGTTGGACATGTCAGACGCGGCCGCTGTGATCTACAACCGCTCAGAGTTTTGGGAGGGCGGTACGGGTCCAAAGGGGGAAAGCGGTCAGATCACGTTCGCCGCTGAAGACCTGCTGCGCGATGTTGGCGACATCGTCTTGGCGCGCAAAGATATGGCGACCTCTTATCATCTTTCCGTGGTCTTGGATGATGCGGCACAGGGGATCACCGACGTGGTCCGCGGCCAGGATCTTTTCGATGCCACGCAGATCCATGTCCTGTTGCAGCGTCTTCTCTACCTGCCGACGCCGCGTTACCATCATCACGCACTGATCCGCGATGAGACGGGCAAGCGCCTGGCAAAGCGCGATGATTCCCGGGCAATATCGCTTTACCGCTCCGAAGGGGCCACGCCCGCTGACATCCGGCGGTTGGTCGGGCTCGAACGGCTAGACTGGCTGGGATAGTTCCACCACATCGCCATCGCGGACCGCGCGATAAAAACAGTTTGGTCGTCCGGTGTGGCAGGCAGGCCCGATCTGCTTCACTAAAATGAGTAGGCAGTCCTGATCGCAGTCATAGCGGAAATCGACCAACTCTTGCGTATGTCCGCTGGTCTCACCTTTGATCCAGAACGTCGATCGCGAGCGGCTCCAATAAGTGACACGGCGGCTTTCAAGCGTACGCGCGATGCTCTCAGCATTCATCCACGCCAACATCAAGACGTCCCCCGATGTGGCATCTTGCGCAATGGCCGGAATGAGCCCCGCGTCATTGAATTGTAGCTGTGTTGGGTCAAAAGCCATGCGGCAGCCTCGGGTTTGCTTCTGTCAACCACGCGGTTATGTAAGGGTAGCATCATAAAGGGAAGGGCCATGTCAGGCGATACCGAATTGATCAAGCTTTACTCTGCGCGGATTTTGGCGCTGGCTGCGGATATCCCGCATCTCGGCCGGCTCACGAGCGCTGATGCCAGCGTAAAACGCCGGTCTCCGCTGTGTGGCTCTGCTGTCACGGCGGACGTCGTCGTCTCTCAAGACCAACTGATTGAGCTCGGCCTCGATGTGAAAGCCTGTGCCCTCGGACAGGCCGCCGCCACGCTGGCAAGCCGTGTGGCCGTTGGGCGCACACTGGCAGAGATCGTTGACGCCCGTGACGCCCTAAAAGAGATGCTTGAGGGCAAAGATACGATGCCGGATTCGCCTTTTGAGGGGTATGAAGCGCTCTCACCCGCAGTGGCGTATAAGAACCGGCATGCCTCGATCATGCTCACCCTAGAGGCCATCACTGAGGCGATGGAAGCTGCGCTGAGCGCGCAACCTGCTCAAAAAGCGTAAAAAAGCGCCGCACATCCGATTGGATGGCGGCGCAGGGAAGCGTTTCTCATGTGGGACACAACGCCTTCAGGTGAGGCAGGATACCTCAGCGAAAGACAAGGACAGGCAAATCCGACTTGCGCGCCACCTTTGGGGAAAGTGCGCCTGAGACATTGTCATGAGACCGCAGGCAGATATTAAACAATGACGGGCAGATAAAGCGCGGTGATAAAAATCATCAGCAGGGCAGCGGCACCAATCGCATCTTGAAGCAGTGTATCTTGCGTGCGCAGTACAATCGATTTCAGTGTCTTTAGCGTCGTCATGGCGACCTCCTGGATTTGTTGCCACTTTGTTCTCATTTTTTGAGCGCGCTGTAAAGAACTTTTTAAGAACATTTATGGACGAAGTTCGCGGGCTGCCGAAAGCATGTCTGATACATGCGTCATGAGAGGTGGTGCAGCCCAGAGCCTACCCCACTGAAATCAGACGTATCGCCTCGTCTTGGCGCATGAGCCAGAGCAGCATGCGCACGGCCTCTCCCCGTTTGCTCAGAAGTTTAGGATCTTCCTGCAGCATTGCGCGCGCATCCGATTGGGCGATGGCCATAAGCCCGGCCTGGCGTTCAAGGTCCGCGACCCGGAACCGCGGGATGCCCGACTGTGCTGTGCCAATCAGATCGCCGGTGCCGCGCATTTCCAGATCCGTTTGCGCGATGGCGAAGCCGTCTTCGGTTTCTCGCAAGACCTCCAACCGCCGCTGCCCGCCTTCGCTCAGCGGCGGTTTGTACATCAACAGACAGGTTGACGACCCCTGCCCGCGGCCCACCCGCCCGCGCAACTGATGAAGCTGCGCAAGGCCGAAGGTCTCAGCCCGCTCAATGACCATGATCGTTGCGTTGGGCACGTCCACACCGACTTCAATGACCGTCGTCGCGACGAGTACTTGGCAGGCACCGGTTTGAAAGGCTTGCATCGCGGCGTCTTTGTCGGCAGGCGGCATCTGACCGTGCACCAAAGTGACGACACCCTCGCCCAAGGCGCTGCGCAAACGCTTGAACCGCTCTTCAGCGGCGATGAGATCGCTCACCTCGCTTTCCTCGACCAAAGGGCAGACCCAGTAGCATTGTTTTCCCTCGGCCACCGCCGCCTGCAAGCGTGCGACAACGGCGTCGTACTTCTCGGTACTGATCAGCGCCGTCTTGATGGGTTGTCTACCGGGCGGTTTCTCATCGAGGATTGAAACATCCATGTCGCCATATTGCGCCAGAGCCAGCGAGCGCGGGATCGGCGTTGCGGTCATGACAAGAACATCGACCCGGTGCCCTTTCTGCCCGAGCTCCAACCGTTGACGCACGCCAAACCGATGTTGTTCGTCCACCACGGCGAGGCGTAGATCGGCAAAAGTCACGTCAGCTTGAAAAACCGCATGGGTGCCTACCAAGATGTGAATTTCTCCTGCTGCAAGAGCCGCCAGCTTGACCGCACGCTCCTTGCCTTTGTCCCGCCCGGTGAGAATTTCAACAAATACGCCGATTTCTGCCGCCAAAGGCCGCAATGCGGAGAGGTGTTGTCGGGCCAGGATCTCGGTCGGGGCCATCAAAACGCCCTGCCCACCCGCTTCGACGGCGGCAAGGAGCGCCAGCATGGCAACCAGCGTCTTTCCGGCCCCGACGTCGCCCTGCAACAGGCGGTTCATGCGCCGATCGCTGGCCATGTCTTGGGTGATTTCGGCGACCGCCCGAACTTGCGCCCGAGTTGGCGTGTAGGGCAAACCGGCAACCAGGCGGTCTTGTATGATTCCGGTCCCGCGCGTCGCCCGCCCAGGTTTGCGCCTTTCGATTTGCCGGGCCAGAGCGAGCGTGACCTGATGGGCGAAAAGCTCGTCATAAGCCAGCCGCGCACGCGCTGGCGACGTGGGGGCAATGTCTCGGATCTCGTGTGGTTCGTGTGCCGCCGCCACCGCCTGTGCAAAATCAGGCCAGCCTTCTTGCCTCTTCAAAGCCGGATCGATCCATTCATCAAACACCGGAACACGGGTGAGCGCGCCGCGCGTGGCTTTGAACATGAGTTTTTGGGTGATGCCGCCGGTCAGGGCGTAGACAGGCTCAAAAACCGGGATCTCTTCCGCGTCCTCTTCTGGCACGACAAAGTCAGGATGCACCATTTGCGGACTGCCCTCGAAGAGCTCGATCTTGCCGGACACAATCCGCCTGGCACCCTGCGGCATTTGCCGTTTGAGATAGTCGCCCCGCACGTGAAAATACGTCAGTTGAAACACCGTGCCCGCATCCGCTACTGAAATGCGATAGGCCCCCCCTTTGCTGCGCGGCGGCTGATGCGCGCCAATGGTGACCGCTACGGTCAGAGTGTCGGGCAGAAGGGCACCCTTGATGGTGTCTCGCAGGCTGCGATCCACCCCTGTGTGGGGCAGCGTAAACAAGAGATCCCTGGGCGCGCTGACCGCAAGCTGAGCAAAGTGTTGCGCCGTCTTGGGACCTACACCCGGCAATGTCTCCAACCCCGCGAAGAGGGGAAAAAGCGGTTCTGGCCGCCCGCTCATGCCCCGGCAGTCAGGTCGAGCCAGGCTTGCTCGTCCAACGTTTCGATCCCCAGATCCGCCGCCTTTTTCGCCTTGGACCCTGCGCCGGGACCCGCGACCAAGAGGTCGGTTTTGGCACTGACCGAGCCTGAGACTTTGGCTCCAAGACGCTCAGCCTGCGCTTTGGCTTCGGCACGCGTCATTTTCTCAAGGGTGCCGGTGAACACCACGGTTTTGCCCGCGACAGGGCTCGTGCTTGCTTGCGGTGCTTGAACAGGCAAAACCTCGAGGCCCGCAACAAGCCGGTCAATCGACGCGCGTTCAGAGGGCTGCGCGAAGCTGCGCACCAGTGACGCGGCCATGACCGGCCCCACCCCGTCAATGGCGTTGATCTCATCCCACGCAGGCCCAGTTTGCCCAGCCGCCTCTGTGACGGCTTTGCTCACGTACTCCCAAGTGCCGAAGTGGCGGGCGATCAGGCCAGATGCGGCTTCGCCCACATGCCGGATGCCCAGGGAAAAAAGCAATCGGTCAAACGAGATGCGCCGCTTTTCTGCGATGGCCTTGAAAAGGTTGCTCGCAGACTTTGCCCCCCACCCTTCGCGATTCTTCAATTGCTGCACGCCGCTGCCATAGCGGTCTTCAAGCGTGAAGATATCAGCGGGTTCGGCGATCCAACCATCGGTGTAGAATTGCTCCACTTGCTTGGCCCCCAGCCCTTCAATGTCAAAGGCCCCGCGTGAAACGAAATGTTTGAGCTTTTCAACCGCCTGCGCCGGGCAGATCAACCCGCCCGTGCACCGGCGCACCGCATCGCCGGGTTCTCGTACCGCGGCGCTGCCACATTCAGGGCAGATCTTGGGGAAGCAATAAGGTGTCGCGGTCGCGGGTCTTTTGGATAGATCGACATCAGCGACCTTTGGGATCACGTCCCCCGCCCGGTAAACCTGGACCCAATCGCCTTCGCGAATGTCCTTGCCGCCACGTATCTCGACGCCCTTGTTGTCGCGCCCTTGAATGTAGTCTTCGTTGTGCAAGGTCGCATTTGACACCACAACGCCGCCGACTGTCACCGGCTGCAATCGTGCAACCGGAGACAGTGCGCCGGTGCGCCCAACTTGGATTTGGATCGCGGTGAGCCAAGTCCACGCCAGCTCTGCTGCAAATTTATGCGCCACGGCCCAGCGTGGCGTGCTGGAGCGGAAACCGAGCCGCCCTTGCAAGGCCAGATCATCGACCTTGTAGACTACGCCATCGATGTCATAGCCGAGCGTTGCGCGTTGTTCTTCAATCTCATCGTAATGATCGACGAGGGCCTGTGTACTTGAGCAGAGCGCCGTCAAAGGGTTTGTCTGAAACCCCAGAGCCGCCAGACGGTCAATTGCCGATTTTTGCGTTTGAGCCAAGGGCGCGCTCAATTCGCCCCAAGCATATGCGAAAAAGCGCAGGGGTCGGGATTTGGTGATCTCGCTGTCAAGTTGCCGCAAAGATCCAGCTGCCGCGTTGCGCGGGTTGGCAAAGGTCTTTTGCCCCGCCGCCGCTTGTCTGGCGTTGAGGTCGGCGAAATCTGCGTGGCTCATGTAAACCTCGCCCCGCACTTCTAAAACATCTGGCGCGCCGTGCAACGCGGTTGGAATATCTGCGATGGTGCGAGCATTTGCGGTCACATTTTCGCCAATTGTGCCGTCCCCACGGGTGGCCGCTTGGACCAACGCACCCTGTTCGTAACGCAGCGAAAGGGAAAGCCCATCAATTTTTGGCTCCGCGCTGTAGTCCAAAGGTGCCTCATCCGTGAGGCCAAGGTAGCGCCGGATGCGCTGATCGAACTCCCTCACATCATCCACCGCAAAGGCATTCGCCAGAGACAGCATGGGGACAGCGTGGCGCACCTTTGAAAAGCCTTCGGCCGGGGCAGCCCCAACTTGATCGGACGGGCTATCCTTGCGGTTCAAGTTGGGAAAACGCGCCTCGATCTGGCGGTTGCGCGCTTTGAGCTTATCATAGGTGGCATCGTCAAGCTCTGGATCGTCCTTGGTGTGATAGGCCGTATTGGCCTGCTCGAGCAGCTGAGCGAGCCGCGCCAATTCCCGCCCTGCGTCCGCTTCAGTCAGCGCTGTCACCGCCGTCTTTTCCGTCATGCCGCTTTGTCCAAGCTCAGTCGATCTCCCGCCGCATCAGATAGCCCGCAGGGTCGTGAAGAACCAGTGGAGAAAGACGTGCGCGTGAGGCCAGCGGCGGCCAAGCCGCGCTAAAAGGTCTGAGAGAGTTAGTTTAGGCCCGCAATTCCCCCTGCGCCGCCTCGCTGTGTGCCTAGGTCGCTTGAGCGCAGTGGGGGCATCTAAAGCACTTTGCGTTTGATCTGAAGCGAAGAACGCCGTTTCTCCCTTTGGTCGAACGCGCCCTGCGATCAGATTGCCTCACATAAATGCAAAGTGCTATAATGAGCGATTGATGCAGGTCCCCAAGCCGCCGGTCGGGAAGATGCAACAGGCGTTGTGGGTGAAAAGAACGGCGGTGCCGCAGCCTTGAACTTGAATGACATCGGCTCGGTACAAAGAATGCGCGGAGCCGAGTGACTTTCGAAGATCTGCGGTGATGAGGCGCGCGTTAGGCGCTGGCGGCTAAGTCCAAAACCTGCGGTTCGGGATCGCGCAACACATAGCCACGGCCCCAGACGGTTTCGATGTAGTTATCGCCGCCGGTAGCCGTGCTGAGCTTTTTACGCAGCTTGCAGATAAACACGTCGATGATTTTCAACTCAGGTTCGTCCATTCCGCCGTAGAGGTGGTTGAGGAACATCTCTTTGGTGAGCGTTGTGCCTTTCCGCAGCGACAAAAGTTCCAGCATCTGGTACTCTTTGCCGGTGAGGTGCACGGCCTGATTGTCAACGCTCACGGTCTTTGCATCGAGGTTCACGGCTATCTGCCCGGTCTCAATGACAGACTGGGAGTGTCCTTTTGAGCGGCGGATGATGGCGTGGATGCGCGCGACCAGTTCTTCGCGGTGAAAAGGCTTTGTCAGGTAATCGTCTGCCCCGAAGCCAAAACCCTTGATCTTGCTTTCCGTATCATCCACACCTGACAGGATTAGGATCGGTGTTTCAATCCTGCTCAGACGAAGCTGGCGCAAAACCTCATGCCCATTCATGTCGGGCAGGTCCAAATCCAGCAAAATAAGATCGTAGTCATAGAGCTTTGCCAGATCGATCCCCTCCTCCCCCAAGTCTGTCGCATAGACGTTCAGATTGGCATGGGTCAGCATCAATTCGATGCTGCGGGACGTTGTAGGATCGTCTTCGACAAGCAAAACACGCATTCACATTCTCCGATTGGTCTTCATCACCACTGGAATGGATCGTGAACAAGAAAGGTTAACCACCCGTTACCGGCGCATTCAATGTAACATTACAACCTAAAGGTGTCTAGACCCAAAGTTATGTTTCTGTTGGTGATGATGCATTCCGATACTTTTGCAAAGCTGTTGTCTTGAGCGCTGCTTCACCGTGATCAGACACCGCGCGCACCCATTCAAGAAATTCATCCTCACTTATCTGGTAGCGATCTAACGCTTCTTTCTGGCTTATCAAACCGTAAACCACGCCGCGCACCACGGCGGCTTTACGTGAGGCTACCCAACGCTTTGTGTTCGGCGGTGGCAAATCCGCCTGGCTCATCACGCGCCCATCGGCAAGTGTCACCGAGCGCGGTCCATCAACTTTTTTCAGATACATCGTACTGGTCCCATCAAAGTCAGGCACCAAAAACCGCAATTGGCCTTAACGCTGGATGAAGCCAAGCCTTGAGAGTACATAGGATTTTCCTATATTCGCGCTGAAGACTTCCGGAGGTTTCATGCCGCTTGATCAGAGCCCGCCGCTCAACACACTTGGTTTTGCCAAAGCTCCCGCTGAGACGCGGGTGGTTGTGGCAATGTCGGGCGGTGTGGATAGCTCTGTCGTGGCGGCTCTCTTGGCGGACCAAGGCTACGATGTGGTCGGCGTCACCCTGCAGCTTTACGATCACGGCGCGGCACTTGCCAAAAAGGGCGCATGCTGCGCAGGCATCGACATCCACGACGCGCGCAGAGTGGCCGAAGACATGGGCTTTCCCCACTACGTTTTGGACTACGAGAACATCTTTCAGGATGCTGTCATCGACGAATTCGCAGACAGCTACCTCGCTGGGGCGACGCCGGTGCCCTGCATTCGCTGCAATGAACGGGTGAAGTTCAAGGACCTCTTGGCAACCGCGAAAGATCTTGACGCTGATTGCATGGCAACCGGGCACTACATCCAGCGGAAAATGGGCGCGGCGGGACCGGAGCTTCACTGTGCTGCGGATCCTGGCCGCGACCAAAGCTACTTTTTGTTCTCAACAACGGCCCAGCAACTCGACTTCCTGCGCTTTCCGTTGGGCCACCTGCCCTCCAAAGGTGACACGCGCGCCTTGGCGGAGAAATATGGACTTCGCGTCGCGATGAAGCCCGACAGTCAAGACATCTGCTTTGTGCCCAACGGAGATTATGCCTCCGTTATTCGCAAACTGCGTCCCGAGGCTGCGGACCCCGGTGAGATCGTGGATCACACTGGTAAAGCGCTCGGCACCCATGAGGGCATCATCCACTATACCATTGGCCAAAGACGAGGCCTGGGCATCGGCGGGCTTTCAGAACCGCTTTACGTCGTCAAATTGAACGCGGCGCGCAAGCAAGTCGTCGTGGGGCCAAAATCGATGTTGGCGACACGAAAGGTACCGGTGCAGGAAATCAACTGGTTGGGTGACGTGCCCATGACGGCGCGATCAGAATGGCAGGTCGCCGTGAAGGTGCGATCCACGCGCCCGCCGCGCGAAGCCATACTGCGACCTATCGGTGAGACAACCGCCGAAGTAGAGCTTCTGATGGCAGAAGCTGGTGTCTCACCCGGGCAGGCCTGCGTGTTCTACGATCCTGAAAGCACCCGTGTCTTTGGGGGCGGATGGATCCACAAGGGGTGAGCCACCCGCGATGACCTTTTAAGTGCTGCCCATCAGGGCACCATCTGCGCCATACCCGACAAAACGGCCCGGGCAGCGCGCAGGCCGGGATCCTCACCCCCCTTCCCCAACCGCCGCATCGTTGCGGCCATCGCCGCGTCTTGCCGTGTGGGGTCGTCAAGCAACGCAAGTACAGCTTGCGCAATGGGCTCTGGGCGACAGTCAGGCCCGATGTATTCCGGCACGGCGCGCGTTTCAGAGACGAGATTGACCAAGGTGACCGTATCAACCTTGACCATGCGGCTGATGATCTGGCGAGACAGCCAATTCATGTCATAGGCAATGACCATGGGGGTAGCGCTAGCCGCGAGTTCAAGCGAAACCGTTCCGGATGCGGCAAGTGCTGCGGTGGAGGCACCAAAAGCCGCGCGCTTTTCCAACTCAGCGGATGCTGGATCAGACGCGGTTGGATCCAAGACAAGCGGCGGAACTGGCCAAGTACGGGTCATTTCACGTACCATCTGACCGACTGGTTCGGCGGCTGGAATGACGATGCGCGTGTTTGGCCGGGACCGCAGTATGCGGCTGGCCGCTGCGCCAAAGACAGGCCCCAGCCGGGCGACTTCTCCGCGACGCGACCCGGGAAGCATCAAAAGCAGCGGTGCGGTCCCAAGCCCGTGTCGCGTCCGGAAGGCGGCGGCCTCTTGAGGTGACGCGACAGGCTGCGCCACCACCGGGTGCCCGACGAAATCACAGCGCATGCCAGCCGCCTGCATATAGCGCGGCTCAAACGGGAACAGCGCGAGCACATGATCGATGAAAGGGGCCATTTTCTTGGCACGCCCCGGCCGCCACGCCCAAACGGTCGGCGCCACATAGTGCACCGTGCGCACCGCGCTCTGCGCCCTGACCTGCTTTGCCACCCGCAAGCTAAAATCGGGGCTGTCGATGGTGATCAAAACATCCGGTTGGCGCGCCAACACCGCAGCACTTGTTTGCTTCAGCCGGGCTCTGAGCGCCGGATACTTCGGCAGGATCTCAGCCAAACCCATGACGCTGAGTTCTGCCATGTCAAAGAGGCTCTTTAGCCCTTCAGTCTGCATCGCCGGGCCGCCGATGCCGTCAAATGTCACATCGGCATGCAGTTGTTTGAGCCCCGCCATCAGCGCGCCGGCGAGCTTGTCGCCAGAAGGCTCACCCGCGAGGATAAAGACCTTCAAGTGGTGCCTCCCACCCGAGACCAAAGCACCATGTCATAGTCGCCGGCCAAGACCGCACAGCGATCGGGATCAAGAACGATCACGTTGCCCGCTTCAATCACAACACCAGCCAGGCCTGCGCAGTGCGCGGCTTCAATGGTCTCTGGCCCGATCGTCGGCAAATCGATCTCTCGGATCTGCCCTGCTTTCATGCGTTTGCAGAGCACCGCGCGCATGTCTTTGGCACTTGCCGGAAGGGTTTCAAGCATATGGTCGGTCCCGCCAAATGCCTCGACCGAGAGAACCTGTTGCTGGCCCACAACGCAGGCCTGCCCGATGTCGAGCGCCGCGAGACCTTCAAGCACCGCAAAGCCGCGCATCGCATCTTGTAGCATCTGCGCATCTGGCTGCAGTGCGGAGAACACGCCCTCTGACGTCATGAGCGCGGGCAGCAGGCGGTCGGCACCGACCACCTCAAACTCCTGCCGCTCAAAAATCTCTTTGAGAATCCGCAAGGCGGCATCATCCCCGCCCGCAAGCGCCTTCTGAAAGAGAGGCACAAGCGGCACTGTCTCGGCGTCAAGCTGGCTGGGGTCAAACTTCGGCCGATCAACGCCGCCGCAAAAGCACACCCGCATCACGCCGCGCTCTTTGAGCAGAAGGAGAAACGTCCCCAGTGTTTCGAGCCTAAAGCTGATATCAACGCGAAGACTGGCGACCTCAGCGCCTTCAAGCGCGCAGATCAGCGGAGGTGCCGATTGCGCATCCCGCACGGCCACGGGCAAGCCGCCGCGCCCCGCAATCAGCGCAAGGCTCATTTCGGGGTTAGGAAATGGCGCCCGGTGTCAGCCATGACAAAGGCGGCAATCTTTCGGACATAATCGCTCTCCGTTTCATCTGCGAGCCGCTGCGCGCGGTCATAGAACGTCCCTTCTCCCTGGGCGAGCATTTGAAAGGCGGCGCGCAATGCGGTGATGTCCGCTCGCTTGACCCCGCGGCGCTTCAGACCAACGAGATTTAGCCCGTCAAGATGTCCCCGCGGTGCCTGTACGAGACCGTATGGAATCACGTCATTTGTGACCATCGTGACCGCCCCGATGATCGCTCCTTGGCCCACCCTCACATGCTGGTGAATGCCGGCGAGCCCGCCGATGATCACGTCATCCTCAATCACGCAGTGCCCGGCGACCGCAGCGTTGTTCACGACCACGACGCGGTTGCCCACGACAGCATCATGAGCGATATGGCAGCCCGCCATGAAAAGCCCATCGTCGCCCACCCGGGTCACGCCGCCGCCACCCGCAGTGCCGCAATTCATCGTCACATGCTCTCGGATCCGATTGCGCTCGCCAACGATGAGGTGGCTAGCCTCGCCCTTGAACTTCAAGTCCTGCGGGATCTCACCGATGACCGCAAAAGGAAACACCACCGTTCCCGCGCCAATCTCAGTGCGTCCGGTCACAATGGCATGGCTTTTCAGCTCAACATTTGCCCGCAGCACCACATTCGAGCCGACCACGCAAAACGGTCCGACGCGCGCACTCGGGTCTATCTGTGCACCCTCTTCGATCACCGCGGAAGGGTGGATCATTTGGGCAGATCCAGCATCGCCATAAATTCCACTTCCGCTGCCATTTCACCTTCCACCGTTGCCACACCGCCAAAGCGCCAGATCTTTGCCCCTGCCTTCCCCCTCAGCGTGGTCATCGCCATGCGCAAAACGTCTCCTGGCACAACTTTGCGGCGAAACTTACACTTATCGATCGACATGAAGTAAATCAGCATTTCCTTATCGAGTTGATCCAGAGCCACACCCACCATCACGCCCGCCGTCTGAGCCATTGCTTCAACGATTGTCACGCCCGGCATGATCGGCGTTCCCGGGAAATGGCCCTGAAAATGGGGCTCATTCATGGTCACGTTCTTGTAGCCCACCGCAGACGCGGTACCTTCGATCTCTTCAACCTTGTCCACCAGCAAAAACGGATAGCGGTGCGGCAAAATCCGCATGATTGTCTGGATGTCAGCACGGAGGAGGTCGGCAGTCATAAGTCTCTCTGTCTCGTCAAACTTTCAAATCGCTATCAGTCGGGCATTGGGGGGGCAAGCTACTCGCCGCCGCTGCCCAGATTTTGGTTCAAAAGCGTGATCGCATCATCGGTGATCTCTATCGCTGCGGCGCTTACGAAAACAGAACGGCGTTCCAGAATGACAGAGGCATTTGCATCGCGCATGAGCCGTTCCAACACTGGTGCCGCGGCGGTCAGAAAAACCTCTCGCTCCTCATCCAGGGCCGCCGTGAGGGCCCTGCCCTTTGCCGCTTGCGCGCTGCGGGTTTGCTGCACTTTCTCATCAAAGGCATCCGCCAATTCCCGGAAGGCTTCGGGGTCAAGTTCGGCCCGCCGTTCCGTCAAAGTGCGCTCTTCCGCCTCAAGATCCGCCTCAATCTGCCGGTTCTCTGCCGCGAGGGCGGCGCTCTGCGCCTCGATCTGAGAGATCACCCGCTGCCCAAAATCGCTTTCTAGAAAAAGCCGATCCGAATCGATGGTCAGGATCGGGCTCACGATCACGCCGCGCTCTAAAGAGGACTGCGCCAGCACCGGCTGACACGCAATCAGGGTGCCCAAAGCAAGCGCAAAGAGGCGCGTCACGCGTCGCCCCAGATCAGAACTGGGTCCGCAGCGTAACCTCAAAAGACTGTTCTTCGTCAAAGTCTTCACTGCTCAGCGCCTGGGAGAAGTTGAACTGTAGCGGGCCAACAGGCGTGTCCCAGAAAAGCGAAATGCCGACCACATGGCGGAAGGAGCCTTCCTCGCCGAGGATTGTCCCACCGTTCAAGTTCACATCACTCAAATCCCACAAGTTGCCCACGTCGTAGAACACGCCGCCAGAGATGCCATATTCCTCAGGCAGTCCCAGCGGGAACTCCGCTTCAAACCTGGCCGCCACATAGAGGTTGCCGCCCAGCGGATCATTGGCCGTGCCACTCACATCGCGGGGCCCAATACCGCCTGGCTCAAACCCGCGGATGATATTGGGGCCGAGGATAAAACGGTCGACCACCCGGTTGGTGCCCTCACTCCAAGCGAGTGCGCCTCCCTCCAGCGTGGCCCGCAGCGTCACCTCTTCATTCAAGATCTTTCGCTCGCCCGTCACCTTGGCGGTGGTTTTCACGAAGGTGCTGTCACCCCCGAGCCCGGCAAAATCCTGACTGAACTGGAAAAGCACGCCCGCATTCGGGTCAAGACCGGTCCTGCGGGTATCATAGGTGTACTCATAGCCAATCGCAGAAGACGTCTGCTCCCCCGCAGCGATGTCACCGGCGACGGTCAGCCCGTTCTCTGACGGGTCCCGTTCGAGCATCTCGATCTGTTCAGCAGTATAGCGCAGGACGAGGCGCCCGTTCTCACTGACCGGGAAGCCCAAACCGGGTTGGAAGATGAAACGATTCGTGTCGAATGATGAGAAGGAGGAATTGGTCTCGGCGTAGTCAAGATTGATGCTGAAGGCGACATCGCGCCCCAGCAGCGATGGCTCGACAAAGTTGATCCCATACCGACGCGCATCGGAGGCTGTCGAGACAGTCAGCCCAAGCCGCTGCCCTCTCCCCAGAAAGTTCTCTTCCGCAAAACTGATGGCGATGCCGAACCCGTCGTTGTTTGAAAACGTGCCGCCAAAGTTTAGAGACCCAGTGGGCTTTTCAGCCACGTCTACGTCCACCACCACCTGCTCTTCGCTGGTGCCTTCGCGCGCGTTGACGTCGGCAGTTTCAAAGTAGTTCAGCGCCCGGATGCGGTCCGCCGCCTGGCGGATTTCCCTCGGGTTGAAAGGGTCGCCTTCAACACTGTCAAACTGTCGCCGGATCACGCGGTCCAGCGTCGTCGTATTCCCCTCAATATCAATGCGTTCCACGAAAACGCGCGGGCCGCGGCTGATCACATAGGTCACGTCGAGGGTGAGCGTGCGGTCGTTGCGCTCAATCTGCGGCTCAACCCGCATAAAGTCGATGCCGTCCCGAATGCCTTGCCGTTCCAGACGTGCGATGTCGGTCTCCACGACGGTCGGCGAATAGACCACACCGGGCCGCACCTTGATCAGCCTGCGGTAGGTCTCGGCATCGACGCCCGGCATCTGGGAGACGACATTGATCTCGCCAAATCGAAACTGCTGCCCCTCGGTGATGTTGTAGGTTACGAAAAAGCCGTCGCGTTCTTGCGTGAGTTCAGAGTTCACCGCCTGTGTGCGCATGTCGACATAGCCGCGGGAGAGGTAGAAATCGCGCAAAAGCTGCCTGTCAGCCTCAATCTGGCCCTCGCGGAACGTGTCGCGGCGCACAAGGCGGCGGAAGAGTCCCGCCTGCTTGGTGCCCAGAACGCGGCGCAGACGGCGGTCTGAATAGACACGGTTGCCGACAAAGCTGAGGCGCTCGACCTCGACGTTATCGCCCTCAAAAATCTCAAAGATCAGATCAACGCGGTTCTGATTGCGCCGAATGATCCGGGGCTGCACACGCGCAGCTATCCTACCTTCATTGGCGTAGGCATCAGAGATTGCCGCTGCATCTGCCTCCGCCTGTGTCGGGTTGAAAACCCGGCGCTCCGTCGAATTGATGACCGCGGTCAGTGCCTCATCGTCGATGCGTCTGTTTCCCTCAAAGAGGATGCGATTGACCGTGGGGAATTCGACCACGTCGATGACGAGGGTCGAGCCGCGCGGGGTGAGCTCAACACTCTCGAAAAGGCCCGAACCTTGCAGGTTCTGAAAGGCCTCATTGAGTTGCCCGCCGGAAACCGCTTGGCCTCGGCTGATTCCGGCCTGGCGCAGGATGGCCGCATCGCGGATCCGCTCATTGCCGTTGATCTCAACTGAGTTGAACTGGAACTGCTGTGCTTCAGCCGCGTTCGATAGCGCTACGCAAGATGTTGATAATAATATACAAACTGAAACACTGCGCAGGAGTTTGGATAGGGTAATTGACGACGCCCTGCAAGAAGGCGGTTGGCAGCGACTGCTCAGCCCCATGGTTTTGACCCATTCTTATTGTCCACCGTTACGCAGATGAGTACGGGAGGCGGTCGGCTTTGTCAAAACCAAGCGGGCGCTGAAAGAACTGAAAGCTTAATCTGTTTAGGCCGCTCAACTGCGTTTGCCCCGTCGCACCGGCAGGGCATTGAAGAACGGCGGCGGCGCTCAACCGCCACGCCGATCACATTGATCCGACGAACGCTCCAGCCGCCAAGGCGATGCCAATCGTAGCGATGTAGATCACGCGATCAAAGTTGAGCCGCACTATCAGTCCCAACCCGTGGTATGTCTGTCTCATCATCTGCATTGAACAAACCTCCCCTGCGGGCTCTGCCTACAGATCAATTGGGGCGCGTTTTTGACCAAATATGGCAACATCGTGTCAAACCGAGGGAGTTACGCGGAACGTGCCACACGAACCCGACTGGGCACCCAGTTTCTTTGGTCGCTTGTTCACGGACAGAACAGGTCATTCCCAAGCGCGAAGATCATCAGACTAAGCACCAAAGCGATGCCGATGGTCATCAAGACGCGCAGTGCCTTGTCACTTGGCGGTTTGCCCGCAACAGCTTCATAGGCGTAGAACGTCAGGTGTCCCCCATCGAGAGCGGGGATCGGGAAGAGGTTGAGGAGCCCCACGGCGGTGCTCAAAACCGCAATAAAGTAAATGAAGGATTGCGCCCCCTGGCTTGCCATTGCACCGGAGGTTTGCGCGATGCCAACGGGACCATTGAGGTTGCAGGTGCTGATGTTGCCGACGATCATCTCGCGCAGCCCGTTAAAGGACCCCGTGATGATGCGCCAGGTGTTCTCAACCCCGCCGATGAGCGCTTCACCGACGCCGGGTGTGTCTGTTGCAGGATCAAAGGCCATGCTGCCCACGATGCCGATACGCAACGCCTGCTTAAAGCTGCCGTCTGGCTGCGGTTCATCAACGACCTTCGGGGCCAACGTCACGTCGATGGATTGCCCATCGCGCCAGACTTTGAGCGCCAGCGGCGTGCCTTCAGAGGATTCAACCGCCTCTTTCAGCTCATCAAAAGAATAGATGTCGGTGCCATCGATCCGGGTGATCACGTCGCCCGGCCGGAGCCCCGCGGATATTGCCGCGGACTGAGGCACCACTTGGCTGATCAGGGGCGGCCGCAGATAAGGACCCTCCAAGGTCAGCACCCGCCCCTCTCTTTCAACGTCGTATTCGATCAACGCCTTTTTGGGCAGCGACTGCATAAATTCGGTGTAGGCCTCCGCCTCCTCTGGGATCGGAGCGCCCTCAACCCCGAGGATTACATCGCCCACTTGCAGGGCCGCAGTGCCCTGGGGCAGCGGCTGCAACGTGCCTACCGTGAGCGGGTCACGCGCGATTCCAGTCGTGAACGTTATGGCGAAAAACACGATGATCGAGAGCACAAAATTGAACACCGGCCCCGCTGCAACCGTGAGCGTTCGCGCCCAAAGGGGGGCGCCGTGCATGGTATGCCGCTTGGCCTTGGGGTTGTCCGCCACGGCTGCCATCGCCGCCACATCTTTCCCGGAGGCAGCGTCTGCATCTCCCGCGAACTTGACGTAACCGCCAAAAGGCAGCGCCGCGACCTGCCATTTGGTGTTGTGCCGATCGACGCCCGACCACAGCACCGGCCCAAAGCCAAGGGAGAACACGTCCGCTTTGATGCCGCACCACCGGCCGACGATGTAATGGCCGTATTCATGGATGGCGACGATCACTGAGAGCGCCACGATGAAGGCCAATAATGTCCAGATGAGGCCGCCAAACTGCGGCAATAGTCCCAAGATGTCCAAAAACCTAATCCGCTCTGTTGCTTATCGCGACCAACGCCGTCTCACGTGCCATGTGGTCTGCCCGGCGGACCGTATCAAGGCTCATGATGTCATCAATGTGGCCATTGGACGCCGCTATCCGGGCCATTGTCTCTTCAACGACCTCCGCCATCTGCTGAAATCCGATGCGCTCAGCGATAAAACCGTCCAAGGCCACTTCTTTCGCTGCGTTGAAGACGGCCCCCATCAATCCCCCTGCCGCCATCGCTTCCCGCGCAAGTCGGAGCGCGGGCCAGCGCGTCTCATCAGGTGCGCGAAACTCCAGCGTGCCAATGTCGCTCAGATTTAGCCGGTCAACTGGCAGCGGCGCGCGCGCGGGATGGTTCAGGGCAAAGCCGATGGCATGGCGCATGTCAGGCGGCCCCACATGCGCCATCAGTGCCCCATCAGCAAAGCCTACAAAGGCGTGCACCAGCGATTGCGGGTGCACGATCACCTCAATCTGGCCGGGCTCAAACCCAAAATATTCTCGAGTTTCAATTATTTCCATCGCTTTATTAAACATGGATGCGCTGTCGATGGTGATGCGCTGACCCATGTCCCAGTTAGGGTGCGATGAGGCCTCGGCCAGCGTGGCCTCTGCCAATCGATCAAGCGGCCAATCGCGGAAGGCACCACCGCTTGCCGTTATGATGATACGCTCCACCTGCGCGCGGTCTTCGCCAATCAGTGCCTGAAAGATCGCCGAATGCTCACTGTCGACCGGCAAGATCTGGGTCTGATGCGCCTGAGCAGTTTTGAGCATCAAAGCACCTGCGCAGACCAGCGATTCTTTGTTGGCCAAGGCCAGTGTCGTCCCCTGCTCCAACGCGGCGAGCCCCGGTGCCAGGCCCGCGGCCCCGACAATCGCAGACATGATCCAATCCGCCGGACGCGTCGCGCATTCGATCAGCGCAGCATCGCCCGCGGCTGCTTCTACCCCCGACCCTGCCAGCGCATCGCGCAGATCCTCTAAGCAGTCGTCACGGGCCGTCACAGCAATTTGGGCGTTCAGGCGGACGGCATCCTGTGCAAGCTGCCCGATGTTGTCGGATCCGGTCAGTGCCACAACATCGTAGTGACCCGGTGCGCGCGCAATCAAATCGATCGTGCTTTGCCCGATGGAGCCGGTGGCCCCCAAGATGCTCACCCGCCGCATCACCCCGCCAAACTGGGTGGGAAGTTGATGATCGGGCCGGTCACGAGCAGAAAGAGCGAGGCACCCAGCATCCCGTCAAAGCGGTCCATCACGCCGCCGTGCCCTGGGATAAGGGATGAGCTGTCTTTTACGCCCATTTTTCGTTTCATACCGGATTCGGCAATGTCTCCCATCTGGGAGGCCATCGAAACCGCGACCGAAATCCCGATCAATTCGGCACTTGCCTCAAGCACCACCATGCCAAGCGCACCGATGCATCCCGCCGCGACCCAACCGGCCACGGTGCCCGACCAGGTTTTTTTGGGACTGACTTTGGGCCAGAATTTGGGCCCGCCAAAAAACCGTCCCGCAAAATAGCCCACGACATCAGTCGCCACGACGACCAGGACCAGCCAGAGCATCCAAGACACCCCCAGCGTGTCGCGCACCGCAATCATCCCAAACCCGGCGAGTGTAATCATGACGGCAAAGTTCATGTAATCGGTGCGATGATCCTCCAACCGCGCAAAGCCGTAGAGCGCGGGCAGTAACAGTATGGGCAGCGCAAAGCCGATGGGCAGGTAGCTGCCGCAAAGCACCGCGGCCCCAGCCAATCCGCCGAGAAGAAGCTGCTCCCAAGAGGCTCCGGGCCGCAGCATGCCGACAAGTTCCCAAACCATCAGCGCACAGATGAGCGCGACCATGAAGTGGAACGCATGTCCGCCCAGCCAAATGCCGATCACACCGATGACCACCAGCATGAGCCCTGGCACCATGCGGGCCTTAAGATCGGTCCATTGATCCGCGGGGGCCGTCATTGCCTAGGCCTTAACGGCCCCGAACCGGCGGTCCCGCCCACCGTAGGCCGCGCAGAGCGCGATGAATTCTTCGCGCGTAAAATCTGGCCAGAGCGTATCAATGAACTCATATTCGGAATAGGCTGATTGCCAGAGCAGGAAGTTTGAGATGCGGGCTTCACCGCTGGTGCGGATTACCAAATCGGGGTCCGGCAAAACGTAAGTATCTAAATACCTTGGCAAGGTTTCTTCATTCACACTGTCGGGATCAAGACGTCCCTTTGCAACGTCTTGTGCCAAGCGGTGTGTGGCCCGCGCCACCTCATCCCGCCCACCGTAATTGATGGCAATCGTCAGGTTCACCAGAGTGTTGTGCGCCGTGGCTTTTTCGAGATCGTTCATCATCTGGATGAGTTTGTCATCGAGCCGCAGGCGGTCTCCGATAAAGCGCACGCGTACGCCTTTTTCGATCAACTGATGCGTTTCGCGAGTGATGTACCTGCGAAAAAGGTTCATCAGCCCGGCCACTTCGACTTGGGTGCGTTTCCAGTTCTCTGTCGAAAAAGCGAATATCGTCAGATACTTCACCCCCGTCTCAGGGCAAGCTTCGACGACTTCGCGCACCCGCTTTGCGCCTGCATGATGCCCAAACAAGCGCGGCCGGCCCCGCTGCGTCGCCCAGCGGCCGTTGCCGTCCATGATAATGGCCACATGCCGGGGCCCCAAAGGCGGCGTCTCATCGCGGCACAGCTCTTGCAGAGCTGCACTTGGCTCATCGACTTGGGTCTCTTCTACCTGAACCGTTTCCACAGCTTTGAGCGTCCGGGTGTCATTCGTTGTCATCTCAACGTGTGCCTTGTGTTTGGTCGCATAGGGAACTGGAGGATCGCGGAAAGGTCCAAAACAAGCGTGAATGGAGCTGCAAAGAGGCTGCCCTCAAACCTGCATAATCTCACTCTGTTTGGTCTCTAGCTGAGAATCGATCTGCTTAATGAACTTATCGGTCAAATCTTGTACCTCATCTTCCCAAAGCTTCTGGTCATCTTCGGACATCCCGTCAGCTTTGCCTTTCTTAATCTGGTCCATCCCATCGCGGCGGATGTTGCGGATGGAGACGCGCGCATTTTCGGCGTATTGGCCCGCGACTTTGGTCAATTCCCGGCGGCGTTCTTCGTTGAGTTCCGGGATCGGCAGCATGATAATCGTACCGTTAAGCTGGGGATTTATGCCCAACCCGCTTTCGCGTATGGCTTTTTCAACCTTACCGACCAAAGACTTGTCCCAGACGTTCACGGTGACCATGCGCGGCTCTGGCACGTTTACGGTGCCCACCTGATTGACGGGCGTCATCGCGCCATAAGCGTCCACCATCACCGGCTCTAGCATCGTCGCTGAGGCGCGACCCGTGCGCAGCGACGCAAACTCAGTGCGCAGCGAACCGATGGCCCCAGACATCCGGCGCTCCAGATCGTCGGTATCAAGCATGAAATCGTCAGACATCTTTCTTCCCGTATGCTGCGCGCTTGGCACGCGCGTCGTTCTTGTTGCCTCCATATAGGCGAAACGGGCGGCGATTGGCCAGCAAGCATTCCAACAGAGGATGTGCATGGCGCTGAGCGGCTCTAGCCGTGCACCTTGGTATAGGTACCCTCACCCGCCAGGATCCCCCGAAACCCGCCCGGCTCATCAAGCGGGAAGACGATAATGGGCAGATTGTTGTCGCGGGCCAAGGCAATGGCAGACGCATCCATCACAGCGAGCCTTTTGGTCAGCACATCGTCATAGCTTACCGTGTCATAGCGTACGGCATCGGCGTGTGTTGAGGGATCTTTGTCATAGACACCGTCGACGCCGTTCTTGCCCATGAAAATCGCCTCGCAGGCCATCTCGTTTGCGCGCAGTGCCGCCGCCGTATCGGTTGTAAAATAAGGGTTGCCCGTCCCAGCCGCAAAGATGCAGACGCGCTGTTTCTCCAGATGGCGCACTGCGCGGCGCCGAATGTAGGGCTCTGCAACCTCGTTCATCGTGATCGCAGAAATCACGCGGGTGTGGATCCCCAGGCCCTCCAGCGCCGATTGCATCGCCAGTGCGTTCATCACTGTCGCGAGCATGCCCATGTAGTCGGCCGTCGTGCGCTCCATCCCTTGCGCGGACCCCTGCAGGCCGCGAAACACATTGCCGCCGCCGATCACCATGCAAATCTCCACCCCCATCGCGTGAACCGACTGCACTTCTTGCGCGACACGTTGCACTGTGGGGGGATGCAGACCGAACCCCTGATCCCCCATCAACGCCTCGCCCGAGATTTTCAGCATCACGCGTTTGAAGGTCATCGGCGGGGGGGTGTCGGACATGGGCTGACCTTCCAAAATGAGGGGTGTTTTCTTTGCCTGCAAAATGTCTCAAATGATTAGAAGGTTCAATGTGGGTCCCCACGAGGAGCGGAGAAATGCGGATCACCTCGGGTCTTGCGCAAGCCCTGCGCGATGTGCCCTCAGACCGCCCCGTATTGATCGCCGGGCCGACAGCTTCGGGCAAATCAGCGCTGGCGCTTGAGATCGCGGCGCGGCAGGGCGGTCAAATCGTCAACGCGGATGCAAGCCAGGTCTATGCGTGCTGGCGCGTGATCACCGCCCGGCCCACCCTGCGCGAGGAAGCTCAGGCCCCGCACCTCCTTTACGGGCATGTCCCCGCAACGGAACACTACTCCACGGGTCACTGGCTGCGAGAGGCGGCAGGCATTCTCAAAACGCAGCCAAACCCCATTATTGTGGGGGGCACCGGCCTTTACTTTTCGGCCCTGACAAGCGGCCTGGCTGAGATCCCGGCAACCCCGCAAGAGATCCGCCACAAAGGTGATCGCCTGCCGCTCGCCGTGCTGCTGAAGGGCCTTGACCTCGCCACAAAGACGCAGATCGACACGCGCAACCGCGCGCGGGTGCAGCGGGCCTGGGAGGTCCTTGAAGCGACGGGAAAAGGGCTGGCCGCGTGGCAAGCGCAGACCGGGCCGCCGGTTTTGGACCTCTCTGCGTGCCATCCGATGGTTCTGGACGTCGATAAGGACTGGTTGAACCAGCGGATTGAGACCCGGTTTGATGCTATGATTGAGGCCGGTGCCCTCGCGGAAGTCGCGGGCGTGCGCGAGCGCTATGATCCCGACCTGCCGGCGCATCGGGCCATCGGCGTGCCCGAGTTGATGGCGCATCTGAACGGCGCACTGACATTGGATGCCGCGCGCCATAAGGCGGTGATCGCCACGCGCCAGTTTGCAAAGCGCCAGCGCACGTGGATGCGCCGCAGGATGAAGACCTGGCACGCCGTTCAACTGCCCTGAGAGGGCGTCTGACCACGCTCTGTTGCGGTCGGGCACCTTTTCAGAATGAAACCAGGGGCGTAAACTAGGGCCATGTTCAACGTCCAATCAGAGATTGAGATCAAGACCCTTGGACAATTGGCCCAAGCCACGGACTGGCGGTTGAAACTCGCCCATGACCGGCCCGCGCCCCTGCTGATTTGGATCACCCGGGGCCAGGGCCGCGTTCTGCTTGACGTTCAACGTCGCGGCGTCGGTGCGCACAACGCGCTTTTCGTACCATCAGGCGCTCTCTTTGCCCTGGATCTCGCGCGTCACAGCATTGGGCATGCGCTGGTGCTCCCACAGAACACGGACTTGCTTTTTCCATCGCATGCACACCACTTGCGGATCCGTGACGTGGGCAGCCAGGCCGAGCTGACACATGAGATGGAAGCGACCCAACGCGAAGATCTCAGCGGGCGTGCGCTCAGACATGACGCGCTTGAAGCGCATGCAGCGCTGATCTCAGTCTGGTTGCGGCGTCAGCTGGCCCTAGAAGAGCACCTCCCGGATCAACCCGACGCAGCAGGGCGCATCAGCTTTGGGTTTTGCGAGTTGCTCCCGGAACGCTACCGCTCCGGCGATGCGCTGGCAGTCTATGCCAAATGCCTTGGCGTGACAGCGACGCATCTGACCCGTGCTGTCAAAGCAGCCACCGGGCGCACAGCCTCAGAACTTTTGGCCGAACGGCTTTTACATGAGGCGCGCAGGCTTTTGAAAGAGACCTCCGAGCCTGCGCAAAGCATCGCGCGGTACCTTGGTTTTACCTCCCCCGCTTACTTCAGCCGGTTCATGCATCAACACGCAGGCGCACCGCCCAGCAAACTGCGCAACTAAGGCTCCTTTGGCGGCAGCCAGAACAAAGGTGTCGTATTTTTGCACGCGGGTGCGGCCATAAGCGTTGACCTTGCTGCGGGAACAATGCCTTACTTGTCACAGGGGTTCGCACAGCACTGCACAGAAACGACACTGCTGGCGAAGTTTGGGGGCATCTTAACATGATCACCCACTGCGTTTGATCGCGCAGCCTTAATTTTTCGGGCGGAAGCCCTCAAAAAAGGCGGGAAATGCCGCCAAGCCACCAACAGGGGCGCGACATGGGAACCTTTATACTCCGCCGGATCGGGGTGATGCTGCTCACGGCACTTTGCCTGACATTCATCGTCTTCTGGCTTACCAACCTTTATCCGAACCTCGAAAAACTCGCCAAAACGCAGGGCAATTTCAGGATGTCGGATGAGGCCGTGGCCTCCTACTTGGCCGACCGGGGATATCTGCAGTGGATGCCCGTGAAGTATGGTCAGTGGGTCGGCGTACTGCCAGGCTGGGAAACCGTCAAAGAAGACGGGACATCTTTCGGGCGCTGCTATGCGGAAGGCACTCCCCCGGACGAACGAACGCGCTTTTGCGGCGTTATACAAGGCGATTGGGGCTACTCCACCGTCTTCAAAGAAGATGTCGGCGGTGTTGTCGCAACCAGGCTCGCACTCACGGGTAAGCTCATGCTCTACGTGCTTTTGCTCATGGTGCCCTCCGCCCTGATCGTGGGCGTCTTGGCAGGCATGCGCGAAGGCTCAAAGCTTGATCGCTCCCTTTCGACCTTTTCCATCGCGACAACAGCGACGCCGGAATACGTCTCCGGCGTGATTTTCATCGCGCTCTTGGCGTCCTCAAAATTCGGCATCTCGCCCCTGCTCAGCGAATTGGGCTGGATCGATGGCAGGACGCTCTTTCTTGGGTCCGCGACAAAGGCGATGGAGAACGCGACCTTTTGGAACTTCTTCCTGCCAGTGCTGACCATCTCGCTCTACGGGATGGGTTACATCGCGCGGATGACCCGCGCCTCGATGGCGGAAGTGATGACGGCGCAATACATCCGAACCGCGCGGCTCAAGGGTGTTAAGTTTTCTGAAATCGTGCTCAAGCATGCGCTGCGCAATGCGCTCATCGCGCCCTTCACCGTGATCATGTTGCAGATCCCCTGGCTCCTCAACGGCGTCGTAATTGTAGAGACTTTGTTTAATTACAAGGGTTTCGGCTGGTTGCTGGTGCAGGCGGCCTCCAACAACGACATTGAGCTTTTGTTGGCGGTCTCTGTCGTCTCGGTCGTAGTGGTGCTGGTCACACAGCTCATTTCAGACATCGGCTACGTATATCTCAATCCGCGCATTCGCATTTCTTAGGGAGCAGCAAGATGGAACCTTTGACATGGACCGGTGCGCTGTCTCCGCTCAACCTCGTTTTCAACACCCTGCTTCTGCTGCTTTTGGTGGGGATCATCGTCTCGATTGTTTTGTCATTCGTGCCCACAGCGCGGCGGCCTGCGGTGAACCCGGATGGGACGCTCACAGGGGGCATGGGACTGCCTGAACTTGTGGGAACGGCGACAAGTTACATCTTCATGGGCGTAATCGGCACGATTTTGCTTTATCTTGTCGCCGGGATCGTCATGGGCACCAGTGCCGGCATCCTTGGCGGGATGGCCCAGCAGTTCGTGCCTGTTTGGATCGCGCTCGCAGTGACCTTTGGCGTGTCGATTGCGTACAAGAAGCGCCTCGGCCTCTACGGCAAGCTCTTTGACAGCACCGTTGGTATGATCGGTTTCGGCATCGTGATGTTTTGGGTCTTTGCCGGTGTGTTGGGCGGGCTTTTCGACCTCATCGTGACGCACGACAGTCTGAGCCAAATCCCGGGGATGAAAAACAAGCTGCCGGGCACGCCGCTCAGCGGTGCAGAGCCCGGCGAGTTTCAGTGGTATCTTCTTGGCGGCGACAACCTGGCCCGAGACGTCTTCTCACGGCTCATCAAAGGGTCTTGGATCGTTGTTCTGATCGCGCCGATGGCCACGGTCTTTGCCTTCATGGTTGGGATCACGCTGGGCCTGCCCGCAGGCTATTACGGCGGGCGTCTCGACACCATCTTGAGCTTTTTGGCAAATCTCATCCTCGCCTTTCCGGTGATCCTTCTTTTCTATCTCTTGGTGACACCAGAGATCGTGCTGACGGGCATTCCCAATTACATGGCAGCAGTGCTCTTTGTATTCCCGGTCATCTTTGCCGGGGTTCTTCTCAACTCGCGGTTTTACACACAGCCGCAGGTGCGTACGCCGTTGTTGATTGTTGTTTTGGGTGTACTGTCTTGGGCTTATCTCTCACTCATCTCCAGTGAGGGCTACATCGTGAAAAATGATGATGTGGCCGTTTGGGGCCTGCCTGCCCTACTCGATTGGATCGCGATGCCGCCGGAGATCCTGGTGGTTTTTGTGTCGGTTGTTTTCGTGAACTCACCGACGGTGTTCCGCATTGTGCGCGGCCTGGCCCTGGACATCAAAACCAGAGACTACGTGGCTGCCGCGCAGACGCGCGGCGAAGGGCCATGGTACATCATGCTGTGGGAGATCCTGCCGAATGCGCGGGGACCGCTGATCGTCGATTTCTGCCTGCGCATCGGCTATACCACGATCCTCTTGGGCACCCTGGGGTTCTTTGGGCTCGGCTTGGAATCCGAAAGCCCAGATTGGGGCAGCACCATCAACGCGGGTCGGCGTCTGCTGGCGCTTTACCCGCATGCGGCCATCGCACCCGCTCTGGCCTTGCTGAGCTTGGTTCTGGGCCTCAACCTTTTGGCGGACGGTCTGCGGGAAGAATCCTTGCGCGACTGAAGACCTAGCGCGCGCCCCTCAGGGCGCGCCATCAAATCGTAAACGCGCTACTGACCGCCAATGATGCGAACGTAATTGCGCGTCTCTTTGAAAGGCGGCACGCCGCCGTGCTTTTTCACCGCGCCCGGTCCAGCATTGTATGCCGCCAAGGCCAACCGCCATGTACCGAAAGTGCGAAATTGCTGTTTGAGATAGCGCGCCCCGCCTTCCAGGTTCTGCTTTGGGTCCGTTGGATCGACCCGCAGCGCCCGTGCGGTTTGCGGCATGAGCTGAGCAAGCCCAATTGCGCCTTTGTGTGAGCGGGCCGCCGGGTTCCAGTTGCTCTCTTGTTGCACGAGGCGCAAGAAGAGGTCGACCGGTACACCGTGCCGGGTCGCCGCTGCTTTCGCCATGTCCAGAAACTTGCCCCGATAGGCACCGCGGTACTTGGGCAGATCCCATTTCGTTGGGGCGTGCACGGTTGGTGGTTGCAAACGCACCGAGGCGGAATACTGCGATGCGGCCCGCGTGTCCAAAAGCTTTGACTGCGACTTAAACAAAGACTGTCGGCTTTTACTGGAAAAAACATCCGCCTGCGCCGGCAGCCCTAAGGTCGCGGCAACAAGCCCCGCAAACGCCACTTTTACCCCCATTTGCACGCCTCCACGCATTCGTCAGTGCGTTATAGCCTTGTTTAACGACTGCGACCAGAGCGGCAAAAAGGGGCGTGCGAATTGTCGTGGTTGCACAGCGCGGGGCCAGATATAACCATGCGCAACATACGATGCCGGATTCGGTTGGCATCCCATGCGGACCACAGGTTGGGGGAAAGATCATGGCAGGCTCTGTCAACAAAGTCATCTTAATCGGGAATTTGGGGCGCGACCCGGAAGTGCGGTCCTTTCAGAACGGCGGCAAGGTCTGCAACCTGCGCATAGCGACCTCTGAGAACTGGAAAGACCGCAACACCGGCGAACGGCGCGAAAAGACCGAATGGCACACGGTGGCGATATTCAACGAAGGCTTGGTGCGCATTGCGGAGCAGTATCTGCGCAAGGGCTCCAAGATCTATGTCGAAGGCCAATTGGAAACGCGCAAGTGGCAAGATCAATCCGGCCAAGACCGCTATTCCACAGAAGTTGTACTGCGCAACTACGGCGGCACGCTCACGATGCTAGACGGACGCGACAGCGGCGGCGGTGGGGGCGGCGGCTACGGCGGCGGTTCATCAGGGGGAGACTATGGCGGCGGCTATGACAGTGGCCCAAGCGGCGGCGGCGGCGGGGGCGCATCACGCGATCTCGACGACGAGATACCTTTTTAAGAAGACCTTGCGTCCAGTCCTTCCGCGAGCATGTGCAAGACCCGCTCGCGAGGAACATCTGAGGTCACAAAAGCGTCGCCTATCCCCCTGGCGAGGATGAAACGCAGTTGGCCATCAACAACCTTTTTGTCCTGGCCCATGAGGTCCAGCAGGGTCGCGGCCGACGGCAGATCACCCGGAATGTCAGCTAGGTCGGTTTTCATGCCCATGGCGCGCAGATGCGCCCGAACGCGGCTTGGCTCTTCTTGCGCGCAAAGGCCGAGCCGCGCGGAGAGATCAAATGCCAATGCACAGCCGACGGCAACGCCTTCGCCATGCAGCAACCTGTCAGAGTAGCCCGTTGCGGCCTCAAGCGCATGGCAGAACGTGTGTCCAAGATTGAGGAGCGCCCGGTCGCCCTGCTCCGTTTCATCTCGGACAACGATCTCAGCTTTCATCTCAACGGACCGGGCGACTGCGTGGATCCGCGCCTCTGTGTCACCGGAAGCGCAGTGGGTCCCATTGCTTTCCAGCCACGCAAAGAACGATGCGTCGCCCAAAAGCCCGTACTTCAACACTTCACCGTAGCCCGCTCGAAAATCCCGAGGTTGAAGCGTCTGGAGAACGTCAATATCAGCCAACACCAAGCTCGGTTGGTGGAAAGCGCCGATAAGGTTCTTGCCCTGCGCGACATTGATCCCGGTTTTCCCACCGACGGAACTGTCCACCTGCGCCAAAAGAGAGGTGGGGATCTGAACAAACCGCACCCCACGGCGCAGGATTGCCGCAGCAAAGCCCACGAGATCCCCAATCACACCACCTCCAAGGGCGATGACAACATCACCGCGCTCGACCTTCTCGGTGAGCAGCCAATCGAGGCACTGCTGCAAAAAGGGCCATGATTTTGTGGCCTCACCCGGCGGCAAGCTGAGCACAGTCATCTCGATGCCCGACTTTGCTAGACCGGAACGCAAGGTTTCGGCATGCAGCTTTTCCACGTGCTCATCGGTGATCACCGTCACGCGCAGACGGCGCAAGAGCGGCGCGATGTGTGCGCCCGCGTCAGCTATGAGCCCAGGGCCGATGCGCACGTCATAGGCGCGCCCGGGCAGGTCAACATGCACTGTTTTAAGCATCTTTTGCGACCAAAACGTCCCTGCGCGACAAAAGCGTTGTAACGACGCGCTGCGCCATCGCCTCAATGCTCAACCCAGCTTCGCAAGGCACGGTCAAATCAGCCTGCGCATAGATCGGGACCCGCGCTGCGAAAAGCGCCGTCAGCGTCGCTTTCGGATCCGCGGTGCGCAGCAGCGGGCGGGTGTCTTTGTGCTTGACGCGGCTCCACAGCAGATCGACATCCGCGTCGAGCAACACCGAAACGCCATGAGCGGAAATCAGATCGCGGTTTTCCGCCGACAAAAAGGCACCACCGCCAACGGACAAGATGCCGGGTGGGCCAGAAAGCAGTCTGGCAATGATCTCGCTCTCCCGCGCTCTAAAGAAGGCCTCACCGTCGCGGTCAAAGATCTCCGGCACGCTCAAGTTCGCAGCGGTTTCAATTTCAGCATCGCTGTCGATAAACGGCACCGCCAGACGCGCGCCCAAAGCGCGCCCCACGGCAGTCTTCCCCGCCCCCATCATACCGACCATCACAACCGTCCTCAAAAGCACGAGCGGGGCCACCGCAGGGGAGACTTCGGCTGGCGTTTGCTCAATTTCTCTCATTTTCACTTCAATGACGTGATATTGTTGGAAAGGCCATATATACTTTTGACATAACGAGACCTTGAATACGGGGCGCGGGGCATGGGCAAACTAATCAAGTTGTTGATTTACCTTATTGTTCTCGGCTTCATCGCGCTGGTAGGCTATGCTTACGTTGGCCCATTTTTCGGTGCGGACTTCGCTCCCGCTCAGGTTGAAATGCGTGAGCCTGTGACATTGGAGGCGAATTAAGTGCAGCGCAAAATGCTCATTGTTGCGCAGGCCATTGGGTTCTGCCTTCTCGTGCCGCCGGGCGCGGGAGCAAAAACCGCTGCGGACGGGCCCGATCAGCCGCCGCTTTCAGTTATCGACTGGCTTGAGGCGCGGCCAGATCTGACCAACCCCGCCGCTGCGCAAGAGCCGCCGATCACCAATACGGCTGCGGTGCCAGATGTCGCGGTGCAACCGCTTGATGGTCAAGCGCTGCGCGTCGTGGGCTTGGTGCCTGCGCGTGTCACAGGCCTGCCCGATACGCTTTGGCGTGGCAGCCAAACCGAAACGCTGGTGGAGCTTTTGGCCGATCTGCCGGATCTGACGCTACCAGCGGCGCAATCGCTGCTCTACACCCTGCTGCTCACCGAAGCGCTGCCACCGTTGCATAAGACGGGTGAAGAAGACGACTTGGTATTGGCGCGCGTCTCAAAATTGCAGCAACGCGGCGCGCTGGACCCGGCCTTGGCTTTGATCGAGCAGGCAGATGTTAGACGGTCTTCACGACACTTCGACCTGTGGATGCAGATCAGCCTGTTGAAGGGAACCGAAGATCGTGCCTGCGACATTCTGCAACAAGAGCCGCATCTCACGTCCGACTACAGCTTGCGCAGCTTTTGCGCCGTCAGGTCTCGCGCGTGGGAAGATGCGGCGCTGACCTTCGCTTCAGCGCAGGCGCTCGATTTGCTCACCCCCACGAAGCGCGCCCTTTTGGACCGGTTTTTGCACCCCGAAGCGGCGGAGGCGGGTCCGCCGCTTTCGATCCCTCCGGATATGGATCCGCTGTCTTTCCGACTTTTTGAGAGCATTGGAGAGCCGCTCTCCACCGTGCCATTGCCGCTGCCCTACGCTGTGGCCGACCTGCGCCGGTTGGCCGGATGGAAGGCGCAATTGGAAGCTGCCGAACGGCTGACCCGTGCGGGGGCGCTGCCGGGCAATCACCTCTTGGGACTTTACTCGGAACGCAAAGCCGCGGCCTCGGGCGGCGTATGGGACCGTGTGGCGGCATGGCAGAGGTTTGAAACGGCTTTGAAAACGGGAAGCGACGCGGCGGTCTCCAAAACCTTGCCAGAGGTCTGGCAGCGCATGCAGAGCGCGCAATTGGAGGTCCCGTTTGCCGATCTCTTTGCCGCCCGTTTGGGGGAATTCAACTTTCAGGGCGCCCCGGCCGCAATTGTAGAGGACATCGCGTTGCTCTCCGCAAGCTACGAGACCGCCGCACAGCCGGTCGAGCCCAGCCTTAAACAAGACATTGCGATGGGAAGCATGTCCCCAGAACGTCCAGTCAATTTGATGGCCGCCGCGCTCTACGATGGGTTCTCCAGTGCTGCCCCGCGCCCGGATCTGGTGGCACTGGCGCGCGAAACCAGGTTGGGTGAGGCCATCTTGCGCACACTTAGCTTGCTGCATCAGGGAGCTGGCGGCAACACCCAGGCGCTGACCGAGGCGATCGCGACCCTGCGCGCGCTTGGGCTGGAAGATACCGCGCGCCGCGCCGCCCTTCAAATTCTGATCCTGGAGCGCTGAGCCATGACGCACGACGGCCTCAACTGGATCTCCGCCTTCCTGGAAGCGCAATCCGCAGAGCTTGGTGCGGCCACCAACACGCAGCTCGCCTATGGTAGGGATCTGAAGGACTTTCACGCCTACCTCAAGGAGCAGGAACGAGGATTTGCCACCGCTTCTCAAGACGATGTGCAGGAGTATCTCATCGAGTGCACCGCACAAGGTCTTGCACGATCAACCCGCGCCCGGCGGCTCTCAGCCATTAAGCAACTCTACCGTTTCGCGTTTGAAGAAGGGTGGCGCACGGACAATCCGGCGATCCAAATTGCCGGACCAGGCCAAGAAAAGCGCTTGCCCAAGATCTTGACCGAAGAGGAAGTGGATCGCTTGCTGACCGCTGCCCGCACCTCGGGGCGGACCGAGGCCGACCGGTTGCGCAACACCTGCCTAATGGAGTTGCTCTACGCCACGGGCATGCGGGTCAGTGAGCTTGTGAGCTTGCCGATCTCCGCCACGCGAGGCGATCCGCGGCTCCTGCTCATCCTGGGCAAGGGCGGGAAAGAGCGGATGGTGCCGCTCTCTCTGACGGCGCGCGAGGCTTTGGCCGAATGGCTCACACAGCGCGATGCGCAAGATCAAGCCGCGCAAAAAAAGCGCAAACCGATCTCCCGATACCTTTTCCCGTCGCATGGAAAATCTGGGTATCTGACGCGCCACCGGTTTTATCTCATGGTCAAAGAATTTGCCGTAGCGGGCGGCGTTGATCCCTCGAAAGTGACGCCGCATACGTTGCGGCACGCCTTTGCAACGCATCTGTTGGCGAACGGTGCCGATTTGCGCGCGATCCAGACGATGCTGGGGCACGCTGACGTGGCAACGACCGAGATTTACACCCATGTGCTGGAAGAACGGCTGTCTGAGTTGGTGTTGGAGCGTCACCCCCTCGCGCAGGGCAACTGGCGCGCGGGCAACGCCCGGCAGGTCCCGGAAACGGACTAACGCGGCAAAATCGAAGCAACCGCGCGGCCCGCGACCTTGAACGCGGCCGGGCCCGGCCCCATAACATTTCAAAACACCGACGACATAGGCCTCTCCCATGGAAACCGATCCGGCGCTGATAGACGGTGCATTTTGGCTCAGCACAGGCATCATTTTGTGCCTTTTGGTACTCTCAGGCTTTTTTTCCGGTTCAGAAACCGCGCTGACCGCGGCCTCGCGCGGCAAATTGCGTGTGCTTGCTGACAAAGGCTCCGGCGGGGCGGAACGCGCGCTCAAGATCACGGAAGACAACGAACGCCTCATCGGCTCGGTGCTATTGGGCAATAACTTGGTTAATATCCTCGCAACATCGCTGGCCACGTCTCTCTTCTTACGCCTCTTCGGCGAATCCGGCGTGGGACTTGCAACGGTGGTGATGACGTTGCTGGTGCTGGTTTTTGCCGAGGTCCTGCCCAAAACCTACGCGATTACCAATTCAGAAACGGCGGCCTCCATCGTTTCACGCCCGATCAGCTTGGTTGTCACGGTCTTCGCCCCGATCGTTTCGGCCGTGCGCTATTTCGTACGTGGAGTGCTGCGGGTTTTGGGCGTGCAGGTCGATCCCGACAGCAACATTCTCGCCGTGCGCGAAGAGATCGCGGGGGCCTTGCACCTCGGCCATTCGGAAGGGGTGGTCGAAAAAGAAGACCGCGACCGGATTTTGGGGGCGCTGGATTTGGGCGAACGTACCGTGGAAGAGATCATGCTACACCGTTCCGGGATTGAGATGGTCGATGCCGACAGTGACCCGTCAGATATCTTGGCCCAATGCCTCAAGTCCAATCACACCCGCCTGCCCGTCTTTCGCGATGATCCTGAGAACATCATCGGTGTAATCCATGCCAAAGACGTTCTGCGCGCCATGTACAAGCTCATCGGCGGCCCTGAGGGGGATGCCGCGGCGCTCAAAAAGTTCGATGTGGCGACGGTCGCGATGAAACCCTATTTCGTCCCGGACACCTCCACCCTCGACGAGCAAATGCGCCAGTTTCTTGCAATGCGTTCCCATTTTGCGCTTGTGGTGGATGAATATGGCTCCCTTCAAGGGCTGATCACGCTGGAGGACATACTTGAAGAGATCGTGGGCGAGATCACTGATGAATTTGACCCCGATGGGGATCAGATCCTACGCCCGGACGCGGAGGGTCATTTCACGGTCGAAGGGGCAATGACAATCCGCGATCTGAACCGGGCGCAGGATTGGTCGCTGCCGGATGACGAGGCCAACACGCTTGCAGGGCTTGTGATCCACGAGGCACAAATGATCCCGACACCTGGGCAGGTTTTCAGCTTTCACGGGTTTCGTTTTGAGGTGCTCGCGCGTCACGGCAACCGCATCACGCAACTCAAGGTGCGCCCACTCTAGCATGGTAGCAGGATCGAGGTACGTGCCCGCCTCCGTACCGCCGCCGATTTGGCTGTGATCGGTCGGGGCCGTGCCGCGATGCTCATCAGCAGATAATCCAAGATCCATGAGCAGCATCCGCCAAACCAGCGAAACGAGCCGCCCCGGCCTGCGGTGTCACCTCCCGGGGTCCTGACGCTATGCCCTCAAGCGATTGCCTTGGGGATCAAAGGGAGGTTCGGCGAGGATTGTTGCTGGGTGCTGTTTGCCCAGGACCATGACGTCGACCATATCGCCTGGCATTGCATCCCTCACGAACCCCAATGCAAGGGATTGTCCCACTGAGTAGCCATAGGTGCCGGAAGTCACCCGCCCGATGCCGCAGCCGTCTCGAAAGATGGGTTCGCCTCCTTGCGCATCTGCTTTTGAGATTTCCGTCGCCACACTGTCCAATGCCAGCGTTACCAAGCGCTCCCGCGCAGGTCGTGCCAAGGTCTCTGCCACCGCCGTCTTATTGAGAAAGTCCTTCTCCATTTTGATAAGCCGTGACAGCCCGACTTCTTGGGGCCAATACTCTGGGCTGTATTCGCGCCCCCAAGAACCGTAGCCTTTCTCAATCCTAAGCGACATCAGCGCGCGTGATCCTACTGGCCCGGCCTCTAGCGCCGCTGCCTCAGCGATGAGCGCCGCGAAGAGCCGCCCCTGATCGGTCGCATCGCAATGCAACTCCCAGCCCAGATCGCCGGTAAAACTCACCCGCAAAGCCAAGCAACGCACGCCGGCCAACTCGATCCATTTCGAGCGCATGAACGGAAAGTCCTCGGTTTTTAATGAGGTGTTGGTCAGCCGACCCAAAAGGTCGCGCGCCATAGGCCCCGCTACGTTAAAGCCGCAGACAGCATCCGTCAGGCTCTCAAACACTGTGCCATCGGGCAAGGGCACCGCCTGGAAAAAGCGCTGGTGATAGCGTTCGGCCATGCCAGATCCGATGATCCAAAAGGTATCCTCATCGGTACGGGTAACCGTAAAATCGCCTGCGATCCCACCCCGGCTGCCGATCAGCGGCGTCAGACAGGATCGACCCACATCCTTAGGCATCACATTGGCGAAGAGTTGGTTGAGCCAAGCCTCAGCCCCTGGTCCCTTTACGCGGTACTTGGCAAAGTTTGAGATGTCGATGATGCCTGCCCGCTCGCGCAGCATTCGGCATTCGCGCCCGATCTGGTCCCACCAGCCCTGGCGCGTAAACCCATGGGTCTCATCCACCGCGCCTTGGCTTTGGCCGTAATAGAGCGGATGCTCCCAACCGCTGTTGAGACCAAAGACCGCGCCCAGATCCTGCTGCGCGCCGTAAGCAGGCCGCTGGCGTGCGGGACGTCCAGCCGCGCGTTCTTCGTTGGGGAAATGGATCTTAAAGCGGTTGGCGTATTGGTCGCCCACCCGCGCTTTGGTGAAGGCCGCATCCGCCCAATCGCCAAAACGCGCCAGATCCCAGGCGAACATGTCATAGCGGCTCTCCCCAGTGACAATCCAGTCCGCGGCCAAGAGCCCCATGCCGCCCGATTGACTGAATCCTGGAATGATTCCGTTGCAGCAAAAGTAATTGCTGAGTTCTGGCACCGGACCGAAGAGCACGTTTGAATCCGGTGACCAAATCATCGGCCCGTTGATCACCCGCTTGATGCCGGCTGTCCCGACTGCTGGCACCCGCTCAATCGCGCGCAGCATGTTTTCTTCGATGCGCTCAAGATCATCGGCAAATAGCTCGTGGCCAAAGCCTTGCGGTGTGCCCTCTTCCGCCCAAAACCGCAGGTCTTTTTCATAGGCCCCAACCAGCAAGCCTTTGCCTTCTTGGCGCAAGTAATATTCGCCATCCCGGTCCGCGACAGAGGGCAGACGGCGGTCTAGCCCCTCAATCTCGGCAATCGCCTCGGTCACGAAGTACTGATGTTCTGTGGGTTGCAGCGGCAGGGAGATACCCGCCAAAGCCGCCACTTCACGCCCCCAAAGCCCCGCGGCGTTCACCACCCATTGCGTCGCGATATCGCCCTTTGGTGTGTGCACAATCCACGTCCCGTCGGGCTGCGCCTCGGTCCCAGTGACGGAGCAAAACCGGATGATCTCAGCCCCATTTTGCCGCGCGCCCAAGGCGTAGGCGTTGGTTACGCCTGACGGATCCACATTGCCACCGTTCTCCTCGAACATAATGCAGCGGATACCGTCGTAGTTCACCAAAGGATGCAGCGCCTCCGCCTCCTCGCGGCTCACCTCGCGAAAGGGCATGTCATAGTATTTCGCCTTGGCCGCCTGCAGCCGCAGTTGATGCTCCCGCGCCTCAGTCTGCGCGAGATAAAGCGATCCGGGCTGAAACACCCCGCAGCTTTGCCCGGTCTCCGACTCCAGCGCCTTGTAGAGGTCCATGGTGTAGTTCTGGATCCGCGTGATGTTGTTGTTGTCGTGCAGCCCGTGAATGTTGGCCGCCGCATGCCAGGTAGAGCCTGACGTCAACTCATCCCGCTCCAAGAGTACGACGTCGGACCATCCCAGTTTTGTCAGATGATAGAGGATGGAGCAGCCGATCACGCCGCCTCCAATGACGACCGCTTGGGCATGGGTGCGCATAGGTGTGATCCTCCTGGGGCTGGCTCTCCGCCACCCTGCACCCCTCACGCGGGGTCCAATAGCTTATGTCCGACATTTCATGTCGGAAAACCGCATGATAGCCTTTCGTAGCCGCGCAACCGTCACCGCAGCAAAAAGGAGAGGTGCCATGCAAACCACCACCCGTGTCTGTGTCATTGGCGGCGGCGTTGTCGGGGCCTCCGTGCTCTACCATCTGACCAAGCTTGGCTGGTCGGATGTCATGTTGCTGGAGCGTTCAGAACTCACCTCGGGCTCGACCTGGCACGCGGCAGGCGGATTTCACACGCTCAACGGCGATACCAACATGGCCGCATTGCAGGGCTACACCATCCGGCTCTACCGTGAGCTTGAAGAAATCACAGGGCTTTCTTGTGGGCTGCATCACGTGGGCGGGGTGACGCTGGCTGACAACCAAGACCGCTTCGACATGCTCTTGGCCGAACGCGCCAAGCATCGTTTCATGGGCCTTGAGACCGAGATTGTCGGGCCGGATGAGATCAAACGCATCGCGCCGGTGACCAACACCGATGGTATTTTGGGTGCGCTCTATGATCCGCTCGACGGGCACCTCGACCCGTCAGGCACAACCCACGCCTATGCAAAGGCTGCGCGGATAGGCGGAGCGACGATTGAGACCCATTGCATGGTGCGCGAGACCAATCCGCGCGCTGACGGCACTTGGGACGTCGTCACCGAAAAAGGCACGATCCACGCCGAACACGTGGTCAACGCAGGCGGCCTTTGGGCGCGCGAGGTCGGTGCGATGGCGGGCATCTACTTTCCGCTGCATCCGATGGAGCATCAGTACCTCGTCACCGAGCCTGTCCCGCTCATCCAAGAAATGATGTCAGAAGGCAAAGAACACCCGCATGTGATGGATCCCGCGGGCGAAAGCTATCTTCGGCAAGAGGGCAAAGGGCTGTGCATCGGGTTTTACGAACAAAAGTGCCGCCCCTGGGCCGTCGGCGGTACCTCCTGGGACTTCGGTCAGGACCTGCTGCCGGATGACTACGAAAAGATCGAAGACAGCATCGCCTTTGCCTATGCCCGCTTTCCAGACCTCGAACGCGCGGGCATCAAGAACGTGATCCACGGCCCCTTCACCTTTGCGCCCGACGGCAATCCCCTGGTCGGGCCGGTGCCCGGCGTGCGCAACTACTGGTCGGCCTGTGGCGTGATGGCAGGCTTCAGCCAAGGCGGCGGCGTGGGGCTGACCCTCGCTCAATGGATGATCGAGGGCGAGCCTGAACGCGATGTCATGGCGATGGACGTCGCGCGCTTTGGCGATTGGATCACACCGGGTTACACGCTGCCAAAAGTCATTGAGAACTATCAAAAGCGATTTTCGGTTGCCTATCCCAACGAGGAACTGCCCGCCGCGCGGCCGCACCGAATGACGCCGATGTACGATGTCTTTGCAAAGATGGGGGCCGTTTGGGGCCATCAGTACGGGCTAGAAGTCCCAAACTACTTCGCACAAAAGGGCGAGCCGACCTACGAGACACCGTCATTCCGACGCTCTGACGCTTTTGCGGCCACGGCGCGCGAAGTGCGTGCGGTGCGTGGTGCCCTTGGCATCAACGAAGTGCAGAATTTCGGCAAGTACCGCGTCACCGGCCCGCAGGCGCGTCCCTGGCTGGACCGGGTTATGGCCGGGCGGGTGCCGCAGGTCGGCCGCCTCGCCCTCACCCCCATGCTCTCACCCGGAGGCCGGATCATCGGCGACTTCACCATCTCCTGCCTCGCGCCCGACTATTTTCACCTCACCGCCTCTTACAGCGCTCAAGCTTTCCACAGCCGCTGGTTTCTTGCCCACCTGCAGGACGGTGTGATGATTGAGAACATTTCTGACCGGCTCACCGGGTTTCAGATTGCGGGGCCCCGTGCGGGAGAGCTTTTGCGCGCCTGCGCAGCCATGGAGGACGCACCGATGCGCTTTCTCTATGTGCGCCAGATGCACCTTGGCCCGGTGCGTTGCATTGTGCAGCGCGTCAGCTACACCGGTGATCTGGGTTTTGAGATCTACTGCGACCCGATGGATCAACGCCAGCTTTGGCACGTCTTGTGGTCTGCGGGCCAGGGTTTCGCCATTACGCCGTTTGGCATGCGCGCCATGATGTCGCTCAGGCTGGACAAGTTCTTTGGCTCTTGGATGGCCGAGTATTCCCCCGACTACACGCCAGCCGAAACCGGACTTGACAGGTTCATCGCATTTGGCAAAGACGTCAATTTCATCGGCCGGGATGCCGCTGAGGCTCAGCGCGCTGCACCGCCTGCGCGGATCTTGGCGGCCTTCGAAGTGGCGGCGGACGATGCCGATGTGCAAGGCTATGAGCCGATTTGGCTCGATGGCGCGGTGGCGGGGTTTTGCACCTCTGGCGGATACTCCCATCATGCGCAAACCTCCGTTGCGCTTGGCTTTGTGCCGCGCGCGCGCGCGGTGGCGGGCCTGGAAGTGGAGGTTGAGATTTTAGGCCAGATGCGTCCCGCGCGTTTGATCACTGAGCCTCTTTTCGACGCGGATGGTGCCCGCATGCGGGGATAGATGCCCCAGCTGCCAATCATCCTGCTTGCTGCGGGTGCCTCAAAGCGCATGCGCGGGCGCGACAAGCTGTTGGAAGACGTGGACGGCGCACCGCTTTTGCGCGAACGGGCAGCAATGGCGATTGACGCAGGGCTTGGACCGGTTTTCATCACCCTGCCTCCGGACAAGTCAGCGCGTGCTGAGGCGCTACACGGCCTGGATGTTGCGCACGTGCCGGTTTGCCATGCGCAGGAAGGCATGTCGGCAAGCCTGCGGGCTGCTCTTGCCGTCCTGCCGACGGGCACAGACCACGTGATGGTCCTGCTCGCAGATATGCCGGATCTGACGGCTGCCGATCTGAGAGCTGTAGCTGCAGCGTTGGATCCGGCTCAAGACACCTTGGTGTGGCGGGCCAGCACCGAAACGGGGTTGCCCGGCCACCCAATTGTGTTTGCCGCAGCACTCTTTGCCCAACTGATGCAGACCCGGGGTGATTTTGGCGGGCGAGACGTAGTGAAAGCGGCCTCTGGTCATGTGCGCCTTGTACCGCTGCCGGGCATGCGCGCGCGCACCGATTTGGACACGCCCGAAGACTGGTCGGCCTGGCGAGGACGGCGCGAGGCGGACAGGACGCGGCGCGCCTAGAGCGCCCTACGTAAAGCTTGAGACGCCAATTACCTGCCACACCTTCGGCGCTCTCGGGACATGCGCATGGAACTATGGCTCGGGTTGAAGGCCGGACGCCTTGGCGAAACTAACGCAAAAAAAGCGAGGCAGTTCCCTGCCTCGCTTATCTGTTCGGGAGGCCTCCCTCCCAAACGGCTGCATATTCCGATGTTTGTTAAACCGCGATCAGCGCTGCCTCATGCCTTTTCAACGCGGGCCGCGCGGCCTGAAACGCATGCCGCCCCTGGCTCTTTTTCAACGCCGGGAAAAGCGCCAGAATTTCGTCGCGCGTACCCCTGTTCATGCCTGCCAGTGACACGTCTCCGGGTTGGAAGCTCTCTGTCCAGGCACCGTCTGACAGCACAATCTCATGCTGGTCGCACAGCAGGTGGATGTAGGTCACTGCGACCGGGTCAAGCACGTCCACCCCATCCAAATGGGTGAGGTGCTTTGCTGCCACAAGAACTTCATCCGTTTGAAAGTAAACTTGGTTCTGGCCGCCAGCGATCAGGATCCGGTGCTGTGGGGAGACCACGAGGTCGCGCTCTGGGCAGCCCGGGCTCAACGCGCCGCGCCCGATACGGATCGGGCGGAATGTGGGCTCGGCCTGCAGCACGGCAGCCGTGAGCTCGCGTGCCCCCACCCATCTCAGGGTCTGAAAGCCATGGTCGCGGGTCAAGACAGCGTCCCCCGCAACCAAGCTCTCGACCGGCCTGGCCCCTTGAGGTGTGGCGATCAATGTGCCGGGCGTAAAACAGGGAATGACCGTCTCGATGTCATCAAAGACCAGCGCGCCCGCGGCCTCACCTTCAGCGTCGATGAAATCGACGCGGCCCCCTTCACGGTCATCGGTGGTATAGGTGAGATTTAAGCTGCCGCCTGCTGGTGCCGCACCGCGAAGATCGAGCGTGTCCTCGTCAACCGGACCGTCTCCGCCGTCGATCACATCGCCGGGTCCCACGACGTCAAAGACATCCCGGCCTGCTCCACCAAGCATTGTGTCGGCGCCTGATCCACCGCGCAGCGTATCATCGCCTGCCCCACCCTCAAGCAGATCGTCACCCGCCTCACCTTCAAGCACATCGCTCCCGGCTTGGCCCTTGAGCGTATCATTGCCGCGGCCACCCTCGACACTGTCCGCGCCAGCGCCGGCGCGCACCACGTCGTCCCCCTCTCCTGCGCGCACAATGTCATCTTGCGGACCCTGCCCCGCCAGGATCGCATCGTTTGCGTCTATCCGGTCCCCCTCGGGGTCGCCGTCATAAGTGACGTCGATGATGTCAGAGGCGGTACTGCCAGAAACGATCCCGTCGCGCCGGGGCGCATCGTCAAAGATGAGGTTGTCGATGGCCCCCGATCCATCCAGTTGCACTTCGAAGCGAGACACGCCGGAGACATTCAAAGCGATGTCTGCTTCTCCGCCGTCCCCCGTCGGGCTCACAAAGTGATTGGCGATTTCGGATCCATCGGCGTCAAAAAAGACCAGCCGCGTTCCCGGGCCGCTTGCCGCCGCCTCAATGTCCTTGACCGTAATGCTTTTCATGCGAACGGGCGCATCGAAATCAAAACGCAGAATACCGCCGCCAGCTGCGTCGTCAGGGTCGCTGCTGTCACCGTCCTCGGAGATGATGAGCAGACCTTGCAGCCGGTCGGACGCCAGGTCATCGTCGCCGCCTGTCGGCGCCGCGCTGTCAAAGATCATCGCCTGGCCCGACCCGCCTACGGCCGTGACTGACACACCATGGCTCACGCGGTAGGTGTCCTCAATCACGGTCCCTGCCGCAAAATCATTAAAGTCGAGCGTTCGGATCATAAACGCGTCTCTCTAGGGGAGGGCATCCGGCGCTGTCTCCACACCGATCGCACAAAACTCACAGCGGGATAGCCATCGCTCTTTTGCGGAGAAAGCAAAAAGTGTCTGAAAAGTGTCATAAAGAGGCTGCTCGTTTTCTAAAATTCGTCGAAAAGCCCGGCTACTCAAACATCCAATTTGTTTTCAAATGGTTAATTGTTGCCGGAATGGGGCATATAGGGCGGCCTCAGGGCGCTGATCGTCGGGCCGTTCCAAGACTTGCCCGAAATGGACCGTGCATTGTTGCATCTTGGGAAATAGCGGGCGGCGCGCGCCCTTCACCGTAACCAACCTGAATTGGAAACGGGGCCTTTTTTCCCAGCGTCGCCCAACCGGCACCAATCCGACCAAACACGCCCGATTGCTTTGCCTCTGGATCTCCGTGTTGCTGTGCACCGAATCGTTCAGCGCCGCCTTTAGTGAAAGCAACCGCATCGCCGCTTTGCACAGGCTGGCCCAGAATTGACGGAGGTCCAACAGCGATTAGGGTGGCGGGAAAGGGTCTGTGTCAAAGGGGGAGAGGATGAAGGAACGCAAAAGCAAAGCAGAACCATGGGCGGAAATGCACAGCGGCGTGGTGCGCGATGCCATTCCGGTCGATCAACTGGGGACCGCGTCGATTTCGCCCAAAGGGGGGTTTGAGGCGGGATCTTTTGCCTCCTTCACCCTGACATACACAGCTGGGCTCTACGGGATCGACGATACAGGCAGCTTGCGCGTCTGCTTTCGGTTTGCCTCCGATCAAAGCCCGCCCCAATTCGACACCCCTCAGGGCCCCAACTACACCACCGTTGAGGCATCAAATGGGGCCGTCCTTGAGGTGCGGTGGGACCCCAAGGCGAACGTCCGCCCCTGGGACCGCACGCTGCTGATCAAGGTCGTGAAAGGGTATCTCACGCAAGGAGAGACCATCACGATCCGCTTTGGCGTGACCGATCACGGTGGTCCAGGCATGCGGCTGCAGACCTTTTGTGAGGACACTTTTGAGTTTCGCGTTTTGGCTGACCCGATAGCGACCTTCAACTTCCAGCCTTTGCCGGAACAGCCGATCATCGCAATCGTGCCCGGCCCGCCGCAGCGCTATCTGGCCGTTCTCCCAACACGGCGACGCCCTGGTGAGACATTCGCGCTCAAAATGAAGGGCGAGGACAAATGGGGCAACCCATCTGACCAGTGCGACACCAGCTTTCAACTGGACACCGACGGCGATATCGAAGGTCTGCCTGACACGGTGCGCTTTGCCCCCGGCGAACGGGCTGTGGTGATCGAAGGTTTGTCTGTCGCTCACCCGGGGCGCATCGCCGTTCGGTTGAAGGATGCCCAAGGTCAAATCGTGGCGGAGACAAACCCGCTGCGCGTTGAAGAGACCGAGATGGTGCACTTTTGGGGCGATCTGCACGGGCAGTCAGAGGAGACGATTGGAACGGGGTCAGCCGATCAGTACTTTCGCTTTGGCCGCGATCTGGCGTTTTTGGATGCCTGTGCGCATCAGGGAAATGACTTTCAGATTACGGATGACTTTTGGGCGGAACTCAATCGGCTGACGGCTGACTATGACGCGTCGGGGCACTTTGTGGCCCTGCCTGGCTACGAATGGTCCGGCAATACCTCTCTTGGGGGCGACAGGAACGTCTATTTTCCCACCGACGACCGCATCATCAGACGCTCCTCCCACGCGTTGATCGCAGGCGGCGACACACAGGGCACCGATGCGCTGACTTGCGCGCAACTTTTCAAAGATTTGGCAGCAGCGGGGGAATGGGACGTGGTGATCTACGCCCACTGTGGTGGGCGTTTTGCGGATATCGCGGTCGCCCATGATGGCCGCTTTGAAAGATCGGTCGAAGTGCATTCGTCCTGGGGCAGCTTTGAGTGGCTTTTGCACGATGCCTTTGCACTGGGCTACCGCGTCGGCGTGGTGACGAATTCAGACGGTCACAAAGGCCGGCCAGGTGCCTCTTATCCCGGGGCGGGCAAGTTCGGTGCGATCGGTGGGCTGACCTGCTTTTTGATGGACAAACTGGATCGCGAGACGCTGCTCGACTGCCAACGCAAGCGGCGACACTACGGTTCAACGGGCGGTCCAACGGGGCGGATGATCATCGATTTGCAAGCGCGCTTTTCAAAGCCGGGCACCCTCTATCACGACGACCCAACCCTTTTTGAAGGAGCCAAAGGCAGCAGAGCGACATCAGCATTGATGGGTGATATCGTGCATCTGCCCAGTGGGGAGATGCAGCTTGTGGTCTCCATTGATGCCAGCACGGGCATCGAGAGGGTGGAGATCTTCAATGGTGCCGATCTTGTGGACACCCTGCGGCCCTATGAGGACGCTGACCTCGGCCACCGCATCCGCGTGCAGTGGGAAGGTGCCGAATACCGCGGCCGCTTTCGCGAAGTGATCTGGGACGGCAGCGCTGAGGTGACCGGCAACTCAATTGGCGGGTCTGCTCCCCTCAACTTTTTGAACCCCGACAAAGTCTTGGAAACGAACGGCAATAAGCTTTCCTGGAAAGCACTCACAACGGGCAACTACGGCGGTTTCGACATTGCGCTGGCGGAGGGGCCCTCGGGACGGCTACGCTTTCAATCGCCTTTGGTGCAATTCGACGTCCCCATCGCTGATATCGGGCTCGATGACATGATCTTTGATGCCTCTGCGGTGCTCCCCCGCTTTGTGAAAGTGTTCCGCCTGCCGGACATCAACCGCCATCGCAGCTTCCGTTTTTCTAGAAATGTCCGTCTAAAGAACTTGGGCGATAATCCGATCTACATCCGCCTCACGCAAGAGGACGGCACCCGTGCCTGGACAAGTCCCATCTACGTTTATCGTTGAAATGAAAGACCTTAAACCCAACAGTTCGAGACCGGAGCCGCTTAGGCGAAGATCGGATAGATCAATGTCAGCCCCATCACTGAGAGCATCAGCAAGACGGCGTTGCGGAATGCCTGTTCTGACAGACGCGCGCGTATGTTGCCTCCCAGCCGAACACCGCCAAACACAAAGAGCGTGCCAAAGGCGGAGATGGCAACGTCTTGCAGCCCAAAGAGGCCCAAACGACCAAGGCCCATGGCCATCACGAAGCTTGATAAGGTGAAAGAGCAGTTCACAGCTTGAATAAAGAGATTTCGGTCAAGATGCAGTGCCATCAAAAATGGAACCGCTGGCATCACCTGCGAACCGGTTACGCCATTGATGAACCCGGTGATTGTGCCGGAAAGCACCGATAACAGCCGTTCACGCGCGGCAGGCAATCGCAAATTCGGCGTCGCCCATGAGAACACACACCACAATAGCATAATGCTGCCCAGAGTAGCCCCGGCCTGCACACTGTTGATCTGGGACAGGGTCCAGAGCCCCAGCGCCAGGCCCGGCAGAAGTGCCAAGAGCATCGGCCAGAAACGCTGCAGGGTCTCTGCAAATCGGCCAGCTTGACGCATGACTACAAGGTTGGAGCAGATCGACGGGATGATCACCAGAGGAAGCGCGTCTTTTAGCCCAACAATCAGCGCGAGGATCGGAAGACAGGTGGTAGAAAACCCAAGACCGGTGATGCCTTTTGCGATGGCGGCAAACACGTAGGTCGCGATGATCGCGACAGCTTGCCAAAGCTGCAGGTCATGAAACATGCGCGGCCAGGTAGTCCATCGCGGCCTGCGCGCCTCCCTTCTCGTGCGCGACCCCGGCCCTAACGAGGCCCATCTCGACGCCGCAAAGCGTGCCCATCATCATCAGATCGTTGAAATCGCCCAAATGACCGATGCGGAAAACGCGGTCTGCGACTTTGTTAAGTCCCGTGCCAAGAGACATGTCAAAGCTGTCCAAGATCTCGGCCCTCAGCGCGTTTGCCCCGGTCCCGTCAGGCATGAGCACCGCTGTCAGACTGTTTGAGCGCTCTTCGGGGTTTGTTGCGAGGATTTCGAGCCCCCAGGCATCCACCGCAGTCCGCGTGGCCGTTGCGTGACGCCTGTGACGGGCAAAGACGGTCTCAAGCCCCTCTTCGGCCAGCATATCGAGCGCCTCTCGCAGACCGTAAAGCAGCGTTGTGGCGGGCGTATAGGGAAAGAACCCTTGATCGTTCGGCCCGGCCATGTCTTGCCAATCCCAGTAAGAACGGCGATCCCCTCCCGCAGCTGCAGCCTGCCAGGCCTTTTCTGAGATGGCATTGAAAGACAGGCCTGGCGGCAGCATCAGCCCCTTTTGTGAGCCCGCCACGACCACGTCCACACCCCAGGCGTCGGTTTGAAAGTCGATGGACCCCAGCGAGGAGATGGTATCGACCATCAAAAGGGCGGGATGGGCTGCGGCGTCGATGGCCGCGCGCACCGCCGCAATGTCAGACGTGATCCCGGTCGCCGTATCGTTATGCACCACGCAAACCGCTTTGATCTGATGCGCCTTGTCCGCTTTCAATTGTCCACCGATGGCCTCAGCATTCGCACCCGTACGCCAGTCGCCCTGCATGAAAACCGGATCAAACCCCAGCTTTACGGCCATATTCTTCCAAAGTGTCGCGAACTGCCCTGTTTCATACATCAACACCTGATCGCCAGGGGCTAAGACGTTCACCAGGGCCGCCTCCCACGCGCCGGTCCCTGAGGCAGGATAAATCACCACTCGGTTCTCGGTTTTGAAGACTGCTTTGAGATCGCGCAACACGCTTCGGCCAAGCTCTGCAAACTCGGGCCCCCGATGATCCATCACAGCCCGATGCATCGCGCGCAAGATGCGGTCTGGGGTGTTGGTTGGGCCTGGGATCTGTAAAAAGTGACGTCCGGATCGCATGGGTCTGCCTAAAAGAGTTGCGGGTACTGACAGCAAGCGTGAGGGTGGCCCCAAGGAAGGTCAAGGTGGAATGACAGATTACAGCGTCTTGCAAAAGCGGATCCGAGGGGAGGTTCTGTTGGGCGACTTCGACCGCGCGCGCTATGCCACAGATGCCTCCATCTATCAGATCAGACCGCGCGCTGTGCTTTTGCCAAAAGTCTGGGACGACGTGGAAGCCGCGCTTGATTTTGCCAAATCTGAAGGGATTGCGCTGTTGCCACGCGGCGGCGGGACCTCTCAATCAGGCCAGACCGTCAATGATGCGCTTGTCATTGATTTTACACAGCATCTCAACAAAGTGCTGAGCTGCGATGCCAAGGCGGGCGTGGTTGAGGTGCAGCCGGGTCTCGTCCTCGATGATCTCAACCGCCGTCTCAAGCCGCAGGGATGCTGGTACCCCGTGGATGTCTCCACAGCGTCGCGGGCGACCCTCGGCGGCATGGCGGCGAATAACTCCTGCGGCTCGCGCTCCATCCGCTATGGCAAGATGCAAGACAATGTGCTGGGGATCAAGGCGATGCTGCCTGACGGTGCGCTGCGCGCCTTTGGACCCGCCGACCGTGATCACCCCCTCGATGCAGATATGCTTGGCCTCGCCGCGCGGGAACGCGATGAGATTGCCGCGCGCTTTCCCGCCGTGCAGCGGCGCGTGGGCGGCTACAACATCGACGCGCTTTTGGGCAACAAACCAGATATGGCAGCACTTCTGGTCGGCTCAGAGGGCACGCTTGCGATCACCAAATCACTGAAGCTCAAGCTCTCCCCGCTGCTCACAACGAAAACCTTGGGCGTCTGCCACTTCCCCACATTCCATGCCGCAATGGATGCCGCACAGCATATCGTGAAGCTCGGCCCCGTGGCGGTAGAGCTTGTCGATCACAACATGATCCGGCTGGGGCGGGACATCGCGCAGTTTCGGCCCATCGTTGACAGCTTTGTGCGCGGCGATCCCGAAGCGCTGCTGCTGGTGGAGTTTGCCGAAAGCCCAGAGGAGAACCGCCGACGCTTGACCGAACTCGGTGATCTGATGGCGCGTCTCGGCTATCGCTGGGGGGACCCGGGCAAAGCGCCGGGCGGCGTTGTGGAGGCCGAAGATCCCGCGTTTCAGGCGCGCATCTGGGGGGTGCGCACCCAGGGGCTTAACATCATGATGTCCATGCGCAGCGAGGGCAAACCGGTGTCCTTTGTCGAAGATTGCGCCGTGCCGTTGGAGCACTTGGCGGAGTTTACCAGCCGCTTGACAGATGTCTTTCGCAAGCATGGCACAGATGGCACCTGGTACGCGCATGCCTCCGTTGGTCTGTTGCACGTGCGGCCCGTGCTCAACCTGCGGCAAGATCTCGGCTTGCGACAGATGCGCGCCATTGCCGAAGAGGCGTTTGATCTGGTCGCCGCCTACAAAGGGTCCCATTCGGGAGAGCACGGCGACGGGATCGTCCGCTCGGAGTTTCATGAACGCATGTACGGCCGCCGCATGGTGCGCAGCTTTGAGGCGATCAAGGACCGGTTTGACCCGGGCGGCATCCTCAACCCGGGCAAGATCGTGCGCGCACCCAAGATGGATGACCGACGCCTGACCCGCTGGCCCCAGGGCTACATCCCGCAAGAGCGCAAAACGGTCTATGACTGGACGGATTGGCCCGGCGGGCTGAGCGGCGCGGCAGAGATGTGCAACAACAACGGGGCCTGCCGCAAAAGCACGGGCGGCGTCATGTGCCCCTCATTCCGCGTCACCGGCCTTGAACGGGACCTGACGCGCGGCCGCGCCAATGTGCTGCGGCAAGCGCTGACGGGTCAATTGGGAAGGGATGCCTTTGCCTCTGATGAGATGGCCGAGGCGATGGCGCTTTGCGTGGGCTGCAAGGCCTGCAAGAGCGAATGCCCAATGTCCATCGACATGGCCAAGATGAAGACTGAAGTGCAGGCCGCGCGCGTCGCCAAATCCGGTCTCACGCTGCGCGACAGGATCATCGCCGCCCTGCCGCGTTTGGCCCCGGTTGGGGCGCGGCTGGCCCCGTTGGCCAATGCCTTTGCAAGGTCCGCGCGTCTGGTGGGGTTCAGCGCCAAGCGCAACCTGCCAAAGTTTCAGCCCGCTTTCAAAGGTGAGCCCGAGGGCGAAGTCCTCTTGTTCGCCGATACGTTCAACTGCCATTTCGATCCCGATACCCTGCGCGCGGCGCAGCGGGTGATTGAACGCTCAGGCCGCCGGGTCGGTGTCCTCTCCGTCCCGGGTCGAGCACTCTGTTGTGGGCGCACCTATCTCTCCGCCGGTCTGCCGGACAAGGCACGGGCCGAGCTTGCGCGCACGACAAAAGCGCTCAGCGCGGCGCTGGATGCGGGCAAAACCGTCGTAGGGCTTGAGCCTTCGTGCACCTTGATGTTTCGCGATGAGGCGGTGAACCTGATCCCAGACTGGACGGCCGAGAGGGGCGCGCGCGTTTTGACCTTTGCCGAGTACCTCGCCCAAAATCCGCCGCGAGGGATCGAAGCGCCGGGGCTACAGCTTTTGGTGCATGGACACTGCCATCAAAAGGCAATGGGGGTCGCGCAGAGCACTGTCGATGCGCTGAACGCGATCCAGGGGGCCGAGGCCACGATGATTGAGAGCTCTTGTTGCGGCATGGCCGGCGTCTTTGGCTACCAGACAGAGACCGAAGAGGTGTCGCGCCAGATGGCCGAGCTTTCACTCGCCCCAGCGGTGCGGGCGGCACCCAAGGGCACCTGGGTCGTGGCCGATGGGTTTTCCTGCCGCTGCCAGATTAAAGACGTGGCGCGGCGCGAGGCCAAGAGCCTCGCGGTTGTGATCGACGCGGTTATGCGCCGATGATGGAGACCATTACAGATCTCATCCTGAACGCCGATCCGCTGCAAGTCGCGCAGTTCATCCTGATCTTTCTCTTCGCCGCCATTGTGAAGGGGTTTTTGGGCATTGGCTTGCCAGCCGCCTGCATGGCGTTTCTCACGCTGGTGATGCCCCCCACTGAGGCGATCCCCCTGCTCTGGCTTTCGATCTTGGCGACCAATTCGCTGCAGTTCGCGCATGCGCCGAACAAGCGCGCCATCGCGCGGGAGTATTGGCTTTTCGCCGTGGCGATCATGATCTGCATCTTTGTCACGGCGATGTTCATTCCCGCCTATCCCACGGCCCTGCTTACGGTGGCTATTGGCGTGGCCATGGTGCTTTTTTCGCTGAACTTGCTGCTTGGCATCAAGCTGCGCATCGGGCCGGGGCGTGGCTGGCAGTTGGGTTTTGGGATGCTCTCGGGCACGCTTGGCGGGATCTCGTCGATTTGGTCGCCAACCGTGGCGATGTATCTTGTCGCGCGCGACGTGCCCAAAGAGAAATTCATTGGGGCCACGGGTTTTCTGTTCCTCGCGGGTGTGCTGCCGCTTGGCGCGGGCCAGGTCGTGGCGGGGATCCTCACCTTCCCGGTCTTGCTGAAATCAGCGCTGGCCCTCTGCGTCGTCTTGGTGGGGTTTCGCATCGGTGAAAAGCTGCGCGACCGGGTGAGCCAAGAACTTTTCCGCAAGGCCGTCCTAATTGCGTTCCTCTTGATGGGTCTGCGGCTGATCGCGAATGGGCTCGCCTAAAGCGTCCCGCCTTTAACTTAAAACATCAAGTATCGCCGATGTCCGGAGAGCGCGAAGCGTGGCAGGGTATCGGCGATTCAGGTTTAAGGCGGGGCGCTATAGAGCTTTTCGGCTTTAACCTGAGCAATCATGGATCGCCAATGTCACGAGAGCGCCGCAGGCGCAGCAGTGCATTGGCGATCCAAGTTCAAGCCAAAACGCTTTAATCCCCCGCCCCCTGCAGCATCTCATTGAGGTAAAGCCGCTGGATCTTGCCCGACGGCCCTTTCGGCAATTCAGGCAGGATATGAACCCGTTCTGGCGCTTTGAAGGCCCCAACCCGTTCTGTGCAAAGCGCGCGCAGCTCCTCGCCTGTGGCCGTTGACGTCTCGCTCAACCGCACCGCAGCTTCGACACGTTCACCGTATTGCGGACAGGGCCGGGCAAAAGCCGCGGCCTCAACGACATCAGGATGTTCATAAAGCACTTCATCGATTTCGCGCGGGGCGATGTTCTCTCCCCCTTTGATGATCAGCTCTTTCAGACGCCCGGTGACAAAGACGTATCCTTCGTCATCCATGCGCCCCAAATCGCCGGTGCGCAGCCAATCACCATGAAACGTATCCGCCGTCGCTTGGGGGTTCTTGAGATACTCCTTCATCACGTTGGGCCCCCGGATCTGGATCTCCCCTTCCATGCCGCGCGGGCACTCAGCGCCGCCATTATCCGCAATGCGTGCGGCGTTGCTGATGGCTTTGCCCGCTGAGCCGATCTTGTGCAGCGCCGGGTCAAGCGGGTTTACCAGGCACTGGGCCGCCGTCTCTGTGAGGCCGAGCGATTCCACAATGGCCAAGCCAAAGCGGTCTTGAAAAGCGCGCTGTGTCTCAACCGCAAGCGCGGAGGACGCCGAACGGGCAAAGCGCAGCCGCGCGCGCAAGCTCGCACTCGGGGCGTTTTTGCCGTGCAGGAGGTGGCTGATGATCGTGGGCACGACAGAAAACCAGGTGATCTCGCCCGCCTCGGCTTGAGCCCAGAACTGGCTTGCCGAAAAGCGCGCGACCATGGCAAGAGAGCCGCCAGAGACCAAGCTGCCCATCACCGACACGCAAAGCCCGTTGATGTGATAGAAGGGTAGCACGCCCATCCCGCGGTCGCCCGGGGTAAGCTTATGCGCCACGCTCACTGTCCAGCCGCCTGCCAGCAGGCTTGCCTGCGTATGCACCACGCCCTTGGGCCGCCCCGTGGTGCCCGAGGTGTACATCAGCAATGCGTCATCGTGAGGCGAGATGTCATGCAAAGCGGCCTGCGCGCCGCGCGCCGCATAAAGTTCCAATCCCGGGGGCCGCGCCTCTTTGAAAAGGGTAATTTGGTCGGGATGTACAAAAGCGACGCGCGCCTCAGAGTGTTTCAGCGCATAACTGATCGCATCAGGCCCTGCGGCGAGGTTGATCATCGTCACGCGAAATCCGCCATAAAGGGCTGCAAAAAGCGCCTTCACGCCCTGCAGCCCATTTGGGTGGATCACCGCCACGCTCTCGCTTTTGGCGATCCCCTGTGCGGTCAGTTCCCCTGCAACCTCGGCGCAATGGGCTTGCAACGCGGACCAATCGAGCGTCTCGCCCGTCTCAGGAAAGACAAATCCCGTGCCGCCCGTCGCCGCGCGCGCATTGAGCCAGTCCCGCACAGTACCTCCGGGCGGCGTCGTCGGGTCAAACTTCATTTGCCCGCTGCATCCCAATAGCTGCCAAAGACCTCGTCTAAGCTTGGCTCCCGCGCCGGGATCTCGCGCACAATCTTGGTTGTTTGCATGAAGTGGCGATGGTTGACGTTTTCATTGACCGAGTTGCCGCCCCAGGTGCCGCAGCCCATCGAGAGCGAAAACGGCATCCCATTGGTGAACGCGCCCCCAGTGGCAAAGGTATGCGCTTGGTTGACGATGACCCGGCTGGTCGGGATTTCCGTTGCCAGCAGCATGGCGCGCTCAGCCCGGGTCGAATGCAGACCCACCGAATGTCCTGCCCCCTGATGGCGCTGGATCGCGCGCGTAATCTCCACCGCCTCATCGAAGTCGGCGGCGCGGTAGAGTGCCAGCACGCGGCTCAGCTTTTCGCCAGAAAGCGGATGATCGGGCCCGATGCCTTTGGTGGGCACCGCGATATACTCTGTGCCATCAGGGACATTGAGATCGAGCGCGGCGATCATCTTATCCGCGTCCTGCGCGATCACCGAACGGTTGAGGTGTCCGCCGGGCCAAAGCTTGGCGACAATCCCCGCCTCGTCCGCCACGAGCGCCCCGCCCGCCCCTGCCATCGCGGCGATAAAACCGTCATAGACCGCGTCGACCACCACAACCGCATTCTCTGAAGAGCAGGAGGTCGCGTTGTCAAAACACTTCGATGCCCGGATCTTTTCGGCGGCATCCCCGAGCGTGGCAGTCTCATCAATAATCACGGTCACATTGCCTGCGCCAACCGCTACCGCGGGCGTGCCTGCGGTCTGCGCCCGGTGCACGTTGTTCTGGCTGCCGGTGGCCACGATCATGTCGCAGGCCTCCATCAACGCTTGGGTCTTTTCCTTTGATCCAGGCGCGGGGATCATCTGCACCAAGTCAGGATCTTCGCCGATCTTGGCGAACTCGGCGTGGATATAGGCAATGAGCCGCTCTGCGCAGGCCACGCCCTTGGGCGACGGCGCAACAACGATGGCGTTGCCGCATTTTAACGCGTTGATCACATTGTTTGCGGGCGTGGCGGCAGGATTGGTTGAGGGCACAATGGCACCCACAACGCCTTTGGGCCGAGCAATCTCGGTGATGCCGGTCGCGGGATCATCCGAGATCACGCCGTAGGTCACGACCCCCGCGATGTCGCGCATGAGTCCCAGCGTCTTGCGGTGGTTCTTAGTGATCTTATCGGGCACGTTGCCAAGGCCGGTGCTCGCCACGGCAAGTTCCGCCAAGGCACGATTGCGCCCCGGCTCCATGATCGCCCAGGCCACGGCTTGGGCCGCGCGGTCATAGCGCTCTTGCGATCCGCCCGCCTCAAAGCGGGCCTGCGCTGCGCGCGCCCGCGCCACGATGTCGGCAATACCAGCGTCACTCATACCTATCCCCTTGGCGTTCTTTCCAGGGCCCTACGCGGCTTTCTTCCCAGGCGCAAAGGCCCGGTAAATGCTCGTGGCCAGCGTCAACACCCCTGCCGCGATCAAAATCGCACAGATCGGGCGCGAAAAGTATGTCGCCAGATCGTAGTGCACCATTTGCATGCCCTGCGCAAAGTTCTGCTCCCCAATCTTGCCGAGGATCAGGCCCAGCACGATCCCCGGGATCGAAAAGCCCGAGCGGCGCAGGAGATAGCCAAAAATCCCCGCAAGGAACATGACCATCACGTCCAAAACCAGCCCCCGGCTGATGTACGCCCCAACCGTGGCCAGCATGAGGATGAGCGGTGCCAAAAACTGAAACGGGATTTTCAGAAGATTGAGGATCGTCTTGGTCTCGACCAGTCCGATGAAGAGGATCGACAGGTTGGCATAAAACATCGCCGCGAAGACGATCCAAATCAGATCGGGCGACATCATGAAAACAAGTGGACCGGGCTGTAGATCGTGCATCTGAAAGACCGCGACCATCATCGCCGTCAGTGCCCCGCCCGGCAGCCCCAAGGCCAGGAGTGGGATCATCGCGGCACCGGTTGCGGCATTGTTGGCCGTCTCAGCCGAGATCACGCCCTCCAACTTGCCTTTGCCAAATTCATCCCGGTTCTTGGACCAGCGCACCGCCTCCCCGTAGCTCATAAAGGCCGCCAGCGTGGCCCCGATCCCCGGCAGGATCCCACAGAAAAACCCGACCAGAATGGAGCGGATCACCGCCAGCTTGTGCCTCCAAAGCTCAAGCCAAGTTGGGAAGGTCATGCTGAGCTTGGGCGCTTTGTATTTGCCACTGGCCTTTTTCTCGGCCTGCACAAAGATCTCTGAGACCGCGAAAAAGCCCAAGATCGCAGGCACAAAGGCAATCCCGGCGGCAAGATCCGTCAACCCGAAGTTATAGCGGTTGATGCCGCCCACCGGGTCTTGGCCAATGGTGGCGATCAAAAGCCCGATCAGCACAGACATCCAGCCCTTCCAGATCGTGCGCGCGCCCACTGAGGAGGCGACAGCGAGGCCAAAGAAGACCAGCGCGAAAATCTCCGGCGGGCCGATGTTGCGAATGGCCCAATTGGCGAGCGGTTCGGTCGCCGCCATCATCACCAGGGCCGAGGCCACCCCGCCGATGGCTGAACACAGCACCGCGGCCCCCACCGCTTTGCCGGACTCCCCGTTCTGGGTCATCGGGTAGCCATCAAAGGCCGTTGGCGCGTTCTCCGGTGCGCCGGGGATGTTGAAAAGGATCGCCGTGATCGCGCCGCCATAGGTGCCGGTGCAGTAGATCACCGCAAAAAGCATGACGCCCTGCGCCGGCTCAAGCCCCGCCGTAAAGGGCAAGAGGATCGCGGCTAGGGTCAACATGCTCACCCCTGGGATGGCGCCAAAAAGCATCCCGCCGATGACGCCAAAGACAAAAATAGCGATCGTAACGGGATCCCCAAAAAGCGCTGCCGATCCTGCAAGAAAGTTGTCGATCATGCGCTGCTCAAAGCCCCTGAAGCTTGGCGTTCAGCGTGAGGATCCAAGCGCTGAAATCATAGAAGGGCGAGGTGTTTCCCTGTGGCAAAGGTGCATTGAGGATCACCAAAAAGAGCCCAATGAAAATCACATAGATAAGCGCTGTCATAACCAGGGTCGCTTTCCACCGCCGCTCTCCAAACAGCCAAATGATGAGCGCGATGAAGAAAGGCGCGCTGAAGTAGATCCCAACGGGTTTGAGCAGCATCGCAAAGACGAACGGCGTCAGCAAAACAGCGATGATACGCGGCAGCGCGCCCGGTTCGCTCAAATCAGCCTCGTCATCGCTTTGCCCAATTGTGGCTTGTGAGGCAGAGCCGTGTTTGTATTGATACCACAGATTGCCCAGAGCCGCGATGAGCAACAGGAAAATCACCACCCTTGGCCAAGCGGTCGCGCCAAAGCGGTAGATCTCGATTGGTTGATTGAACTCAAAGGAAAAGCCGTAGAAGACCGCGACGATCAGCAGAAAGATCGCAGCCTCTATCAAATGGGTGCGTGTCAAACGTCCCAAGGGTCACCCCCGTTAAACTGAAAGCAGAAGCGCAGCGCTTTCCCGCGCTGCGCCTGTGGTCTGAACGATCCCTTAATTCACGTCCAGGCCCATGGCCTTGTAGACGTCGCGGTACTGGCCAATCGAACGCGTTATGAGCTCTTTTGACCCTTCGGTGTCGCGATAGCTGTCAATCACGGTCATGAACTTGCTTTCATTGAACGCCTGATAGCTGTCCTCGCAATACCCGCGCTGGAATGCCCACTGCAGCCACTCTACACGGTCCGCAGGCGCGTCTGCATGCACATAAAAGCCCCGGAAGCGCAACAGCGGATCAAAGTCCATGCCAAATTCGCGGTGTGTGGGTGTGTCGGCAAAGGCATCGGGCCGCTCATCAAAAATCGTCAGGATCGGCTTGAATTGACTGGCGTCCAAGAAGTTGCGCACATCGCCAGGCTGTTCAAAGAGCGCATCAACCTGTCCGCCCAGCAAGGCTCCGTATCGCGGCGCGCCTTTGTCAAACGATATCTGCTGGATCGACATGCCCGTGGCGTCGGTGATGAATTTCATCGTCACCCGCTCCATCGACCCTTCTTTGGAGACGTTGGCGATTGTGGCCTTGCCGTCTTGCGCCTTCACCCACTCCACAAAGGATGGCCAGTCGGTAAAGCGCGTCTCGTTGGAGCGGATATAGATCTGGCTGAAGGTGACCTGGCTCGTGACCAGCGGTATCAGGTCTTTAGCCGGATTAGGCACAGAGCTGTCCAGCGCATGCGCGGATGAGGCGTCGTCGATATGCTCAAGCACATTGTAGCCATCCGCGGGAGCCGCCATGTAAGCGGTCATCCCCACCGTGCCGGATCCGCCTGGCTTGTGATCACGGTTGATCGGCACACTTGTGAGCTCGGTTACCGCCTCGGCCATTGCCGCCGCAACCTGACCCGAACCGCCCGCAGGACCGTAAGGCACGATCATGGTGAGCGCCCGTTCTGGAAAGCCACCCGGTTTGTCCATTGAGGCTTCGGTGCGCTTGCACTCGAACGCCACAGCCGTACCACCGGCCAAAACGGCAGCAACGAAGGCTGCGGTTCCAAAAAGTTTCTTCATTTTTTCCTCCCTTAGAGCCCGCGCGTTGTCTTTTGTTTTGCGCGTAGCGGTCCTGCGGCGGGCAAATCTCCCTGAACATGGCTCAAGGGAAAGCTCCGCGGCATCGATAAAGTCGTATGGGAGCGGGCTTAATATGTCTAGCAGGATGCTTTGATTTGCGTTGTCGCGGTTTCACGTCTGCGCGAACCCATCCCCCAGGACGCCCGTTTTCAGATGCTTACGCCTCCTGAGAGAAATCCCACGACGCTCGCCCGTGGCGATTGAAATGCAGGGCTTAAAGCTTTGGCAGGTTTTTGCATCTAGGCAGGCTTGCGGGGACCATCTTTGGAGAGATTTCGATGAAACTGGACCGGATTGCCGTCTTTGTCGCAGCTGTTGCGCTCACATTCGCCACTCAAGCCGACATTGCTTCGGCCACGCAGATCTCGGTTGAGGAAGACGGCAAAAGAAAGATCAACATTTCCGGCAGGCAGCGCATGCTGTCCCAAAGAATGGCAAAAGCGGCATGCTTTGCTTCCATCGGCGTCGACCGGACAGCACATGTTCAAATGGCCACAAAGGCGCATGAAGAATTCGGCGTGGCGCTGGTCGGGCTGCGTGAAGGCAGCGCGGAACTGGGCCTCCTCCCCGAAAACGCGCCCGTGATTTTGACTGAACTTGACGCGGTTGATGATATCTGGGCGGCTTACGGGCCAGCTGTGGCGTCCCTTTTGGAAGGCGAGACTGTGAGCAGCGAGGGCATGGCCAATGTCGCCAAGCTAAGCCTGCCGACACTGGTGCAAATGAACAGGGCCGTTGGTGAATTCGAAAAGCGCTATGGTGGATCCAATATTCATCCGTCTTTGGCCCTCGCGATCAACGTCTCTGGCCGCCAACGGATGCTGTCGCAAAAATCGAGCAAGGAATTCTGCCTCATCATGGCCGGCGAAAACCCTGACGCCAATCGCGAAGTGCTCGCGGAGACCATTGCCCTTTTTGAAGCGTCTCTCGCCGCATTGATGGACGGAGACCAAACCCTTGGCCTGCCCGAAGCGCCCACCGATGAAATCTATGAACAACTCGATAAAGTTCAGGTGCTCTGGACCCCAATGGCTGACATTCTCAAATCGGTCGCCAGAGGATCATCCGCAAGCGATGCGGAGATTGCATTCGTGGCAGAACGCAACAACGAGGTGCTGGTTGAGATGAACAAGGCCGTTGGTATGTACGCCAACCTCTGATCCGGAGTGTTCGCTATGCGCTCGTTCTCAATCTCTCAAAAAATTGGCTTTGTCGTCCTCGTTCTCGCCAGCCTCGCTGTCACGCAAGCGAGTCTCAACGTCTACCATGCTCAGGTCAATCTAGCGCGTGGCAAGAACGTGCTTGCGGCAATGCCCGACCGCATCACGCTCGGAAAGATCGAGCAGGTCATCGGCACAGAGCAATTGCGGATCTATGCGCTCCTCGCCTCCTCAAAGCGCGTCCGTGGCAGCGCAGTTGCCCCGCTCATGTCGGAGATTGATGAACGGGTTGCGCAAGCCAACGCAGCCGTGGAGGCCCTCACAGATCCTCAACTGCGCGTGCAAATTGCGCAGAGCTTGGACGCACTTGTCCCTTTGCGCGAGACAGCCATCGCTGAATTCCAAAAGTCTGCGATGCTGCGCAGCACCTCCACAAAAGCGGAGTGGCTTGCCGGTACGAGGAAAGCACTGGCGGAGATCATTGACCAGAAAAACAACACCGTTCCAGACGAACTCGTCCTCAATCCTGCGATGCAGCGCGTGCTCTCTAGCAGCGCGGCGCTCAACATCGCGCGTCAAGAATTTGCATACTTTGCAGCGACTTTTGGGGGTTTTTTAACCTCGCGTGGCCATCTTAATGCGCAAAATGCAGCGTCATATGCGACGACACGCGCACGCTTTGAACAGGGCCTGCAAAGTGCGATTGCAAATGAGGAGGCAAAGGCCCTTTTGGGGGATCTGGAGGTGGCGTTGGAAGCCTCCGGGCTGTTCGCGATTGCAGATGCGATGGCACGGCTCGCGGTCGTCGGCGGCGAACGCCCAGAGGGGGCCAGCGCAGCCAATTGGTTTGAACGCGTCGCATTAACGCGCGAAGAATTGGCCCGCGCCGCCAGCACGCTAAACGAAGGGCTCGTTGAACAGGTTTCAACACAACTCGCAGACGCCCGACTGGAAAGAGCATTTGCACTCGGCGTCGGGGCGATCTGTTTGATCATGATCGGCTTATCGATCTATGCCGTGACGCGCGGCGTTATGAAACCTCTTGCACGTGCGATCCGGCATTTGGATCAATTGTCAAACGGCAACAACGAGATCGAGATTTCAAACCTGCCAGCAACCCATGAGTTTGGACGGCTTCGCGTCAGTTTGGAGCGATTGGCCAAGATCTCGCGCGAAAACGAAGCGTTACAAGCGCAACAAAAAGAGCAGGAAGAGCGCGCGCGGGAGGCTGAACGTGCTGAAAGCGAACGCCGAACCGCCGCGTTGGAGACAGAAATGCGCGACGCTGACGAACGACAGCAAAGAGCGCATCAAGCCCAAGAAGAGCAGCGGAAGACTGCCGAACAAATCGCGGCTGTGGTGGCCGCTTGTGCGATTGGAGATTTTTCCAAACGTCTTGAGACGGACGATAAGGAGGGCATTTTTGCTGATCTGTGCAACGGGCTGAACCAGATCGGTTCTGCCGCTAACGAAGGTCTCGGAGCCGTGCGGCAAGCAATGTATCATTTTGAACACGGCGATCTCACCCATACCATGCCGGACCACCTGCAAGGTGTCTTCGGGGAGATCGCAGATGCGGTGAACGGTACAGCGATCGGGTTGGCACAGACCATCGGAGACATCTCAAAAGCGTCAGCGTCCGTGGACAACGTGGCAACAGAGATTGCGCGCTCGGCCGACGATCTTCTCAAGAGGTCGCAGGACAATGCAGCGACCTTGAAGCAAACAGCCTCCTCGGTCGATCAAATGGCTGCGGCCATCAACACCGCGGCAGAGACCGCCCACATCGCCAAACAAGCGGTCGATGTGATTGCAACCCGCGCCAAAGACGGCTCAGGCGTTGTGACAGAGGCAGTAGCAGCAATGGATGACATCAAGAATTCTTCTGAGGCCATAACAGCCATCCTGACCCAGATTGATGAAATTGCGTTCCAAACCAATCTATTGGCGCTCAATGCTGGTGTTGAAGCCGCGCGCGCAGGCGAGGCTGGCGCAGGTTTTGCGGTTGTTGCAAGCGAAGTCCGCGCCCTTGCCGCCCGCTCGTCAAACGCCGCGCATGAGATTTCGGCTCTCATCGAAAAGTCATCCAACGACATCACAAAGGGCGTTTCCCTGGTCAACCGCTCTGGACAAGTCTTGCACCAGATTGTCGGTGACATCACCAGTGTTTCGGGCAAGATCGATAACATCCACGAGGTTTCGCGCGACACCTCCACAGGTTTTTCAGAAATCGCAGACGCCACCAGATCGCTTGACGCAAGCACTCAAACGAACGTCGCAACCTTCAAAGAGACCAACACAGCAGCAGATGCGCTGCAGTTCGAAGCAACCGCTTTGTCAGCATCCATCGCCCAATTCTCGCTACCTGCCCAAAACGCCAATGCGCGTGCGGATATTGCCTGAGGCAAAGTAAGATTACGTTCAACAAGCACTTGGGGCTGCACCAACCCGCGACAGGTCCAATCCGGTCCACCGCGAGCAAGGTCAGGCTGAGCACTTCCTTGATGTAAGCGAAGGCCGCGCTAGCAGTTATGCCCCGCTAACGAAGCGCCCTTTGCCCAGAATTTTTTGCTGCAACTTTTGGTGTCTCGCACTGAAAGAATAGGTGTCCCGCTACAGCTTCAACAACAGACCTGCCTTGAAAAAGCGAGGGGGCCCGCTTCATGGGCAAAACCAGAAATGTAAAAACCTTTCACATTACCCCTTGCGAAACCCCCACTGCTTCCCCACTTCAATAATGTGAAAGGCATTTACATAAGACCTCTCCCTCACACGGGCCGCAGTCAGGCCTGAACACGAAAGGCACGACAATGAACACTTTGACTTCCGATCCCGGCTATTCTTCCCAGCCCGGTTGGTTTGCCCGCGCAGAACACTGGCTTGATGATCGGGGCAAAGGCGCTTGGATCGCCGCGATGGTCTTAGGCTTCATCCTCTTTTGGCCCGTGGGCCTGGCCCTTCTGATGTACATGATATGGAGCAAACGCATGTTTTCTGGAAAGTCCTGCATGAGCCGCAGCCGTCGCTTTGAGATGCGCACAAAATCTACCGGCAACGCTGCTTTTGACGCATACCGCGCTGACACGTTGCGCCGTCTGGAAGAGGAACAAGAGAACTTTGAAGCCTTTTTGAAGCGCCTGCGTGACGCAAAGGACAAGGCCGAGTTCGACCAATTCATGGATGAGCGCTCAACCCGGTCGGACGGCGCGCAAGAGGCGTAGTCATCGTCCCCCCGGGTCCACCCCGGGGGAAGCCTCGCCCGTGCTCAGGTCACTTAAGAAAACCCTTAATGAGAAACGCATGACGCCCGATCCCGAATTCCATCCAGAGTTCTACGAGAGTGTGCCCACAAAACGCTTTTTGGCTTGGATCATAGACACGATCTTGATCCTGCTCCTGTGTTTCATAGCCCTCCCGTTCACTGTCTTTACGGCGCTCTTCTTTTTTCCACTGCTCTATGTCGCAGTGGGAGTCGTCTACCGTTGGGCCACCTTGGCGAGCGGGTCAGCAACCTTTGGCATGCGTGTGATGTCCATCGAAATCCGAGACGCTGAAGATAGAAGATTGAGCGGTGGCGTCGCGCTGATGCACACGCTGGGCTATACGCTCTCTATCGGCACATTTTTTGTGCAGGTGATATCGATGATATTGATGATCAGCAGCCTGCGCGGGCAAGGAATCACCGATATGGCGCTTGGCACTGTTGCGCTGAACGCGCGAAGATGAGCGGATTGCGAAACAATCAAAATTTATGAAAAACCGGTCTTGGCGGGTGACGGGCTGAGCGCTACTCTCCCGCGTAGAGGTCAATCAGATGCGCCACACGCTCCCACTCACGCCGCAATTTTATGTCACAGCGCCGCAGCCGTGCCCCTATCTTGATGGGCGCATGGAGCGTAAGCTGTTTACGGCGCTCCAGGGGGAGAACGCGACCGAGTTAAACGACAGCCTGTCAGCACAAGGGTTTCGCCGATCGCAAAACGTCCTTTATCGGCCGTCCTGCGCAGATTGTGCCTCCTGTCTCTCAGCGCGTATTGATGTCGCGGCGTTCAAACCGACCAAGAGCCAGCGGCGCACGCTGAAACGGAACGCCCATTTGGTGCGTCGTGCGACGTCCCCCTGGGCGACCGAAGAGCAGTATGATCTTTTCAGGAGCTATCTCGACCACCGGCATGCAGACGGCGGCATGGCAGACATGGACGTCTTTGAATTCGCCGCCATGATCGAAGAGACGCCGATCCGCAGCCGGGTGATCGAATACACCAATCGGGACACGGACGAGTTGGTAGGCGTGTGCCTTACGGACGTGCTCAACGATGGTGTGAGCATGGTCTACAGCTTTTACCAACCTGACCGACCAAAAGACGGACTGGGCAACTTCATGATCCTCGATCACATAGACATCGCGCGTGGTGCCGGCTACCCGTATGTGTATCTGGGCTATTGGGTGCCGGGCAGCCAAAAGATGGGGTATAAGGCAAAGTTTTCAGGGCTTGAGATCTACCTCGGCGGCGCTTGGCAGCGGCTTGACGATCCCGCGTCTTTTCAACCGGAGCGGCATCCTTTGAGCAATGACCCCATTGCGGAGCAGGTGGCGAATATTGCCCTGCCTGACGTGGCCCGAGGCCGCCGATCCTCTTAGAGTGTTTTCGATTTGCCTCGAAACCGGACTTGGCACCTACAGCGTTTCAGGTTTTTCCTGAGACACCCTGTGACGCGAATGCCCCGAGAACGCTGCAAGCGTGGCAGGGTATTCGTGTTTCAAGTTAAACCCGAAACGCTTTAACGCCTTGAAATCTCCGATTTCAGGCAGCTTCGGCTGACCCAGGTTTATTGAAACCTGCTTTAGACGAAGTACCGTTTCAGATTTGCCGTGCTTGCGAAAATCGACGCAACACATCTCCTGTGGCTGCGTGCCCTCTGGCAAAGGCGTAAGCGTCCGCTTGAGATAAAGTGGCGGCGGCGCGTGCGGACGGGTTTGCCCCTGCGAGCAAAAGCGCCTCAACAACGGTGGCATTCCACTCCAGAGCGGCCATAAGCAGCGGCGTGCAGCCCAAATGCGCATCGCGTTGCTCAAGATCAGCTCCAAGCGTCACGCAGCGCCGGATTGTCAAACCGAGGTCCTCTGGTGTGACCCCGTCGGCACCGGCAAAGGCAAGCGCATGCAGAACGTTGGCCTGCCCCAAACCCCGACGGGGGTCCGCGCCATGATTGAGCAAGAGCGTCACGATCTCAAGAGAGAGCGGCGCTTGACCCATCGCCGTATAAAGAGGTGTCGCCGCCATTTTACCGAGAGGCTTGTTTACGTCTGTCTTTGAAATCAGCGACTGAACCGCCTGGATATCGCCGCCGCCGATGGCGCGTATCAAGGGTGGCAGGTCGGCCGCGGGCTGATGCGTGTCTCGCGGAGCGCACCGCATCACTGGCGGCGCGCGCAGTAGAACAGCCCGCACCTCCATTGCGAGCATGAGGTCATGTAAATCAGCCAATCGATGATGATCGACGCACTCTTCTATTGTATGCGCAAGCCAGTCCCGGGTCTCCCGGAAACGGCGCATATAGGCATCGTCATGCTGATCTGGCGCGGCAGTCAGGAGCGCGATGACTTTTCTTTGCAAACTGTCATAATTCATCTTGCGTGGCACGCTACACCCGAAAGCTAAATAAGAATAGAAGAGGTGTAGGCTCCGTCAGGATAGCCTCGCTAGAATTGCAAACCGGTGCATTTTCAGCGCACCGCAAACATCATCCCGCACCCTTCAAAGAAGCTGAAAACGCGCCGGAGACGCAAATCATCAAATTCGGCCCTCTGAACGCAACAATGTTACGCAAAACTCTGCCGCAGGGAAAGGATCTCAAGCGATTTGGGTGTTGACGCTCCCAAGGGCCACTCATATGGTCGCACAACGCAAAGAGGAGATTGAGGGATGAACACCCTTGTCGTCATCGTAGGACACATGCGCATGGGCCGGTAACGGAAAACCAAAATTCGACCCATGCGCCCCCGACAATCTCGGGGGCTTTTTTTTGCGCTAATGAAAACAGAAACGTGCCACACGGAGCCACAAGATGACACGTCAAATGACCGGAGCCAAAATGATCGTCCAAGCCTTGATTGATCAAGGTGTCGACACCGTATTCGGATATCCTGGCGGGGCCGTGCTACCGATTTACGACGAGGTCTTCCAACAAAACTCGATCAAGCACATCCTGGTCCGTCACGAACAAGGGGCGGTGCATGCCGCAGAAGGCTATGCCCGGGCAACAGGCAAACCAGGTGTCGTTTTGGTAACCTCCGGTCCTGGAGCAACGAACGCGGTCACCGGACTCACCGATGCGCTGATGGATTCCATTCCAATCATCGTGCTGACAGGGCAAGTGCCCACCTTCATGATCGGTTCAGACGCTTTTCAGGAGGCGGACACGGTCGGCATCACGCGGCCATGCACCAAGCACAATTGGTTGGTCAAGGAGACTGACGCACTGGCCGGCGTCATTCACGAGGCGTTTCACGTGGCGACCTCCGGTAGGCCCGGACCGGTGTTGGTGGACATTCCGAAGGACGTGCAGTTCGCCACCGGGTCTTACAGCACCAAATCCCCCTCAAAATCGCGCTATCAGCCGCAGGTTAAGGGCGATTTGGCGGCCATCACGGAACTGGTTGAGGCGATGGAGGCTGCAAAGCGGCCGATCTTCTACACCGGCGGTGGCGTGATCAACTCCGGCCCCGCTGCCTCGCAGCTCTTGCGAGAGTTGGTGGAGGGGACGGGTTTTCCCATAACCTCCACCTTGATGGGTCTGGGCTGCTATCCTGCATCTGGTGATAAGTGGCTCGGCATGCTGGGGATGCATGGGCTGTATGAAGCAAACATGGCCATGCATGACTGCGATCTGATGATCAATATCGGCGCGCGCTTTGATGACCGGATCACCGGCGTCGTGGATCGCTTCAGCCCAAAGTCGAAAAAAGCGCACATCGATATTGATCCATCCTCCCTCAATAAAGTGATCCGGGTTGATATCCCCATCATGGGGGACGTGGGGCATGTGCTGGAAGATCTGTTGAAGGTCTGGAAATCGCGCGGCCGCAAGACGAATGCCGAAGGGCTTGCGAAGTGGTGGGCGCAGATTGAGGACTGGCGCAAAGTTGACTGTCTGAAATTCAACCAGACCGGCAAAACAATGAAGCCGCAGTATGCGCTCGCGCGTCTTGAGGCGCTGACCAAAGATCATGATCGCTACATCTGCACCGAGGTCGGCCAGCATCAGATGTGGGCGGCACAATACATGGGGTTTGAAGGGCCCAATAGGTGGATGACTTCCGGAGGCCTGGGCACCATGGGCTATGGTTTTCCCGCCTCAATTGGCGTTCAGCTGGCGCATCCCGAGGCGCTTGTGATCAATGTCGCGGGCGAGGCCTCATGGCTGATGAACATGCAAGAGATGGGCACGGCGGTGCAATACAATCTCCCTGTGAAGCAGTTCATTCTGAACAATGAGCGTCTCGGGATGGTGCGCCAATGGCAGGAGCTTTTGCACGGAGAACGCTATTCGCAAAGCTGGTCGGAAGCCTTGCCCGACTTTGTGAAACTGGCGGATGCCTTTGGGGCCAAAGGCATTTTGTGCAAGGACCCCGACGACCTCGATGACGCGATCATGGAGATGTTGGCCCACGACGGGCCGGTCATCTTTGACTGCCTGGTGGAAAAGCATGAGAATTGCTTCCCCATGATCCCTTCGGGTAAGGCGCACAATGAGATGCTTCTGGGCGAGGCTGAGACCCAGGGTGTGATTGACGCCAAAGGAAGCGTTTTGGTCTAGGCCCCACGCCTCCAAACGCTTTGCAATCCGCGCTCCGGCAGAGAAGGATCAAAGAGATGTCGCCGCTGAAAATCAAGAAAGGCTCCACCAGCCATTCCGCTTACAACCTACGCCCCAATTTTTCGGATGTGGTTGAGCGGCATACTTTGGCCGTACTGGTCGAGAACGAACCAGGTGTTCTCGCGCGCGTCATAGGGCTTTTTTCGGGGCGCGGCTACAACATCGACAGCCTAACGGTGGCGGAGGTGGATCACACCGGCCACCTGTCGCGCATCACGATCGTCACCTCTGGCACGCCGCAGGTCATTGAGCAAATCAAGGCGCAGCTTGGGCGGATTGTGTCGGTGCATGATGTGCACGACCTGACGGTCGAGGGGGCGAGCGTTGAGCGGGAACTGGCCATGTTCAAAGTGACCGGCCGGGGCGAGCAGCGGGTTGAAGCGCTCCGCCTCGCTGATATCTTCCGCGCCAATGTGGTCGACAGCACGCTTGAAAGCTTTGTGTTCGAGATAACAGGCGCGCCCGACAAGATAGATGCCTTTGCCGAACTTATGCGGCCGCTTGGACTTGCCGAAGTGGCGCGCACAGGCGTCGCCGCTTTGCCTCGCGGCGACTAGGAGGCCCCTTTCGAGGAGTCGTACCGTTTAGAGCGTACAACTGCAGCTTGCAAATGCCTTATGCCCGACGGCGCTGTGTCAACGGCGGTAGAATATCGACGACATTCGACCCCAAGCGCCTGTCTGTCCTCTGAGACTTTAGTCCAGCTGTTTGTTTAAGATGGTCTTGTAAGCCGTTACAAACGCTCGTTTCAACGACCGCAGCGTTTGTCGCCCGGCGCACTTTTCCGCTGATCGACACGTCAAAGCTGATCATGTCGCCCGGTGACATAAAAGTCTTGCCTGCAAATCCGTCTGTACTTGCGTCATAATACGCCAAGTCGCCGTGATCTTCGCACCAAAATACTGCTTTGCGATCATCGTGATCGCTCCAAAGTACCACACCAATCATTTTGATCCCATCCGTCTTATGTCTGTGGTCGCACACCTCGCCTCATTTACAAGTATATCAAATTTTCAACGTAACGCACGGTTGCATTTGTGTCTGGATCCGGATTGGGCTGACGCGCAATCGCATCATGTGCGTTTCTGATTGGCGTCACCGCAGAGAATGGACTAGTAAAGTATGAGTTTCAACTACCTGCCACGGACCCCCAGAATCGTTTTTATGTCGGCTCCCAAGCTTTCCCCCGCTGAATTGCGCAGCATGTTTGGCGCAAACCTGCGCCAACTGTCTGCTGAGTATGCATCGATCTCAGACCTTGCCCGCCAATTGCGCATCAATCGGACCCAGTACAACCGGTATCTGTCTGGTGAGAGTTTTCCGAGGCCCGATGTCCTATCGCGGATCTGCAGCTTTTTCGGCGTTGACGCCCGCGTGCTTCTAGAACCTGTCGGAGAGATTGGCAGCACGCAAGACCCAATAGCGAACCCGTTCCTGAAAGACTTTGTCGGGGTCGGGGCGAGCGACGTGCCCGAAGATGTTTTTCCATCTGGATTTTTCCGGTTCGCCCGGCGGAGTTTCGTGCGCCGCGACGTCTTCATCGTGAGCGTTGTTCGGGTGTTCAGGGATGGTCGAAACACCTACATGCGAGGCTACGAATCTAAGCTGTCGATGCAGGTACAAGACCTTCCAGACGACGCCATCGCGCGGGAATTTCGGGGCCTTGTGATGCAGCAAGAAGACGGGATCGTGATTTTCGTCTCACGCAAGAACGCGATGACAAGTTCCTTCAACTATCTCAGTCGTGTGCGGTCCTTTGAGAATAATTACTGGGTGGGCTACGTCACGCGCACGGTACCGGAATCCTCTTACGGTCTGAGGGCCACGCGCATGGTATACGAATACTTAGGCGAAACCGTGCAGAGCGCGATGCCAGCCAGGCGGAAAAGCGGGTTTCACACGACGGAAGAACTCTTGCCGTTTCACCGTCGCCTGCTGCAGCCTGATGAGGATTTTGCCTGATCCACTCTCCATTCTGCGCCGCGGCAAAGGCGCGACATGTCGCAAGCGGTCAACTTCGGTCGCGGATGAGGGGGTTCGATACGGCGGCCAGCGATTAGACTTTTCGCACCAGCGAGGAGCCCGTGCCATGTCGTCATCGATATCTGATCTCAGTGCCGTCCGCCGCCCCATTGCGGAAGCGCACGGTCTGCCAAACGCCCATTACATTGATCCCGAGATCTTTGAGGAAGAGCGTCAGGCCGTTCTCTTTGACAATTGGGCGGGGCTGGCCGTGGCCGCAGACGTGCCTGGAATTGGGGATGCGGTGCCCATCACATTTCTCGGAATGCCCCTGCTCTTGGTGCGCGACCGCGCCGGCGAGGTGCGTGTGTTCCAGAATACCTGCCGCCACCGCGGCATGATTCTGGTTGAACGCCCGCGCAAGATCGGTGGCGCGATCCGCTGCCCCTATCACAGTTGGTGCTACGCAACCGACGGCCGCCTTGTCAGCACACCCCATGTAGGCGGGCCAGGGCAGAACACGCATGAAGGTATCGACCGCAGCCTCTTGGGCCTCATTGAAATCCGCAGCCACATCTGGATGGGCGTTGTCTTCATCAACATCTCCGGCACCGCCCCTGCCTTTGAGACAGCGCATGCCGATCTCTTGAGCCGCTGGGCAGAATTTGAAAAACCGCTCTATCACGGTGGTGCGGACAGCAGGTTCCAGCTTGTCGTCAATTGCAATTGGAAGCTGGCGGTCGAGAACTACTGCGAAAGCTACCACTTGCCGTGGGTGCATCCAGCGCTGAACAGCTACTCGCGGTTGGAAGATCATTATCACATTGAGATGGCGGGCAAATACTCCGGTCAGGGCACGCTTGTCTACAGGCAGATCAGCAATGACGCAGGAGAGAAATTTGAGGATTTCGAAGGGCTGAGCGAGAAGTGGGCGACTGCAGCCGAGTATATCACCGTCTATCCCAACGTGCTTTTGGGCGTGCACCGTGATCATACCTTCGCCATCGTCCTTGTGCCTGAAGGCCCTGAAAAGACGGTGGAGAACATCCATCTGTACTACAGCGTGCCTGATACCTCTGACCATCTGCGTGGGAAAAACACGGCACAGTGGAAGGAGGTCTTTGAAGAGGATGTCTTTGTCGTTGAAGGCATGCAGCGTGGACGGCACGGCGTGCAATTCGATGGCGGGCGTTTTTCGCCAGCGATGGACGGCCCAACCCATCTTTTCCACGATTGGGTTGCACTTCAGCTTGAAAGGCATCGGCACGCGCCCCTTGCCGCGGAATGAAGGACCTGGAAGCCGCGCTTCTTGCCGCCCATGCGGCGGGAGACGCGGCGGCGCTGGTCTCAATTTACCAAGAGGCCGCCGCGCTTACTGAAGATGGGGATGCGGCAGCGTTCATGCTGACCCACGCCCATATCTTCGCGCTTGAGTGTGATCACCCCGATACAGCAAAGCTGCGCGCGGCGCTGGTGGCGCTGGGGCGCGAAAGCCCTTTGCATCCGCCGCAACCGCCCAAGAGGTGAGCCTACTGTAGGTCAGGCGGCCGCTTGTCCGGCCAGGACGTCGCGCGATGCCACTCTTGCGCGAGTTGCAGCAATAGGCCATCGGTGCCCCGCGCCCCGATGAGTTGCAGACCCGCAGGCAGGCCATTTTCGCCAAAGCCGATGGGCACATTAACAACTGGCAGACCAATCAGGCTCGCTGGGATCACGATCTGCATCCATCGGTGGTAGGTGTCCATTTGGACACCCGCGATCTCTTTGGGATGGTCTAATTCAAGCGCAAAGGGCCAGCATTGCGTTGAGGGCATGACGAGCACGTCGACCTCTTCAAAGAGCGCGAGAGAGCGCCGATACCAATCCGACCGGATGGCATTGGCGCGGTGCAAGTCGCGCGGTGTGAGCGAGAGCCCCTTTTCCACTTCCCATAGTGCGGCAGGCTTCAAAAGCGCCCTTTCGGCGGGCGTATCATAATGCGCCAAAGCGCTGGCCGAGACGACAAAGGCGCGCAGTGTCGTCCAGCTTTCCCAAAGCGCGTGCATGTCAAACGGATCCGGCAGTTCGCGGTGCGCATGGCCCAGGTCTGCAAACTGCGCACGTGCAGCATCGCCCAGGGTGAGCAGCCCGGGCTCTATGGGCAGCCCCCAGGCACCGGTCCAACCGAGGTTCAACCGTGACAACGGCTCTGCTAACATCGGCAGCCAGGGCGATACGGTGCGGCTCAGCGGTTGGCGCGGGTCAGCCCCGGTCATCGTGTCGAGCAAAGCGGCTAGATCGCTGGGGCTGCGCGCCATCGGACCCGAAGTCGAAAGTTGCTGGGCGAAAAGCTCGCCCTCTGTCCCTCCAATCACCGTGCCCCAAGAGGGCCGCATGCCGTACACATTGCTCCAAGCTGCCGGATTGCGCAGAGAGCCCATCATGTCTGAGCCGTCCGCCACGCTCAGGATGCGCGCGGCCAAAGCGACAGCCGCGCCACCCGAGGACCCTCCTGCAGAGCGCGTGACGTCATAAGCGTTTGCCGTCGCACCGTGCACGGGGTTGTAGGTATGGCTGCCCAGACCAAACTCCGGCGTATTGGTTTTGCCAATGATCAGCGCGCCAGCTGCACGTAACCGCGCAACCATCAAATCATCTTGCGGTGCGACAAAGTCAGCAAAGAGAGGTGAGCCCATCGAGGTGACCAACCCTTGCACATGCGCGAGGTCTTTGATCGCGATGGGCACCCCGTGCAGCCAGCCGCGGCGTGCGGCGGCGTCAGCGGCGCGGGCCTCTTGCAAAAGCTGCTCTTCATCGCGCAGCGAAACAACCGCATTGAGCCTCGGGTTTACTGCGGCGATGCGCGCGAGCGTGGCCTGCATGACCTCTTCGGCGGAAAAGTGACGCGCCGCGAGCCCGTCCGACAGCGCCAGCGCGCTCAGATCAAGAAGGTCAGTGTCTGACGGTCGCATGAGTGCCTCTTCGGTCCTTGCCTACTCGGCCTGAGCCTCGGCACGGCTCTTGCCACTGACCGACAGCGCCAGCGTCGCGGCCATGAGCCCATCAAGATCACCGTCCAGCACGCCTTTGGTGTCCGAGGTCTCAAAGTTTGTGCGCAGATCCTTTACCATTTGGTAGGGCTGAAGCACATAGGAGCGGATTTGGTTTCCCCAGCCGGCGTCCCCGGCACTTTCATGCGCTTCGTTGACCAGCGCTGACCGTTTGTCGAGCTCAAGTTGATACAGACGGCTCTTGAGCGCCTTCATGGCGATATCCCGGTTTTGATGCTGCGACTTTTCGGAGGAGGTCACAACGATACCGGTGGGGTGATGGGTGATGCGCACGGCTGAATCAGTCGTGTTCACGTGCTGGCCCCCCGCCCCTGAGGAACGGTAGGTATCAATCCGAATGTCAGCCGGGTTCACTTCAATTTCGATGTTGTCATCGACCACCGGGTACACTTTGACAGATGTGAAGGACGTGTGCCGTTTTGCCGCCGAATCGAAGGGCGAAATGCGGACCAGCCGGTGCACACCGCTCTCTGACTTCAGCCAGCCGTAAGCGTTATGCCCTGCGATCTTGTACGTGGCTGATTTGATGCCCGCCTCTTCGCCCGCACTCTCGGCCTGCAGCTCAACTTTATAGCCCTTCTTCTCCGCCCAGCGGATGTACATCCGGGCCAGCATGCTCGCCCAATCGCAGCTTTCAGTACCACCTGCCCCGGAATTGATCTCAAGAAAGCTGTCGTTTGCGTCCGCCTCCCCGTCCAGCAGCGCCTCAAGCTCCTTTTGGGCGGCAGTGTCGGCCAAGGATTTCAACGCGTCTTCGGCTTCACCCACGACTTCTACATCGTCTTCCATCTCGCCCAGATCAATGAGGTCGACGGTGTCGGTAAGCTCCTGTTTGATGGCCTCATAGGTGCCGATGGCATCCACGAGCGCTTGACGGTCGCGCATCAGTTTTTGCGCCGCATCCGCATCGTTCCACAGATTTGGATCTTCGACCCGGGCGTTGAACTCTTCCAAACGATGATAAGCGGTCTCAAGACCCAGCCGCTGGCCAAGCAATTCCAGAGACTTGGCCACTTGATCAGCGATGTTCTGGATCTCGGCGCGCACAGCCTCTCCACCCCTTTACTGTTTGTCACGGACATAAACCAGGGGCTGGAGCGCAGCAAGAGGACGCCGCACCGGGCCTTTGCCGTTCAGAGCCGATGCCCCGCGCCGCGTCCGCTAGTAGAGACCGCCAGAGGAGATGGTGCCAAAGCTTGCCTTTGGTCCGACGACAGCATTGCGGCCAGAAGAGGTCGTGACTTGACGCCCACCGCTGGCCGCTTCATCGTAGAGCGGCAGGTCAATCCCCATCGCAAAACCACCGTCAAAGGTTATACCAAAGATAGGCTCTTCCCCGAAGCGGAAGCATTCAGAGACGACGTTGGGTCCAAAGGCCGCGTCGCTCAGCCGCGCACCGCTGAAGCGGTCGATCTTGATGAACTCGCATTCTTCGGGCACGCGGAAATCGCTGCCGCCAAACTTTTTGATCGCTTCCGTCATAAAGTTCTGGAAGACCGGCCCACACATACCGCCGCCCGATGCACCGCGACCCAAAGAACGGGGCCGGTCATAGCCGATGTAGCAGCCCGCGACGATGTTGTTGGTGAAGCCCACGAACCAAACGTCTTTGGCATCATTGGTCGTGCCGGTCTTGCCCGCCGTAGGTACCGGCAGGTTCACGGTCTTTGCGGCGGTTCCGCGGTCAACGACGCCCTTCATCATCGATGTCAACTGATAGGCGGTGACCGGATCCATGACGCGCTCACGGTTAGAGACGACGTGGGGGGCAAACCCCTCTTGCAGCCGGATTCCGTCGCAATCATTGCAGATCCGATCATCGTGACGATAGACAGTGCGGCCATAGCGATCTTGAACCCGGTCAACCAGCGTCGGCTGCACCCGTTCGCCCCCATTTGCAAACATCGCATAGGCGCTCACCATCTGGTAGAGCGTTGTTTCTTGTGAGCCGAGGGAATTGGCCAACACGGGGGCGAGCGTGTCGTAGACGCCAAAGCGCTCAGCGTAGCTGCCCACGATGTTCATGCCCACTTCCTGCGCGAGGCGCACGGTCATCAAGTTGCGCGACCGTTCAATGCCGGTGCGCAGGGGCGTCGGGCCGTAAAAGCGATTTGAAGCGTTCTTGGGCCGCCAGATGCCCTGGGGCGTGTTTATCTCAATCGGCGCGTCCACGACAATGGTCGCGGGGGAGTAGCCGCTGTCGAGAGCAGAGGCGAAGACGAAAGGCTTGAAGCTCGAGCCGGGCTGCCGCTGCGCCTGCGTGGCGCGATTAAAGACCGAATGCTGATAGGAAAAGCCGCCCTGCATGGCGATCACCCGTCCCGTGTTCACATCCATCGCGGTGAAGGCACCCTGCACCTCGGGCACTTGTCGCAGCGTCCACCGGATAAAGCTGCCGTCTTCATCACTGGTCATACGGCGCACCAGCACGACGTCCCCTACGTCCAAAAGATCCCCAGGTGTCTGCGCTTTTGCCCTTAGGTTTCCGTTTTCCAACTGTTTGCGCGCCCACCGCACATCGCGCGCAGGGATAAAATAGCCTTCGGCATGCTCCGGCACGCCCTCAATGCCAATGCGCGCGCGCTCTGCGCCGAGCTCAAGCACCACGGCCGGGTACCACTTGCCGTTCAAATCGATGTCGCGCGAAACCTTGACGTCCGCGAGCGCCTCGCGCCAAGTCTCTTCACTCGCCAGATCGTCGGCCTCCAATCGCTCGCCCGTGCCGCGCCAGACGCCTTGCGAACGGTCGTATTGTTCGAGCTGCGCCCGCAGCGCATTGGCAGCGATGGGCTGCATCTCGTGATCAATCGTGGCACGCACCGTGAAGCCACCGGAGAAAAACTCTCCTTCCCCAAAGGTATCCGTCAACTGACGGCGAATCTCATCGGTGAAGTAATCACGCGGCGGCAGTTCGGCTTTGAAGCTCGCAAAATCACCGTTCTGCACAGACCGCAGCGGCTGCTCCCGCTCCGCTTCAAATGTGGCGCGCGTGATGTAGCCGTTCTCCATCATCTCTTTGAGCACGAAGTTGCGGCGGTCGATCGCGTATTCCATATCGCGCACAGGGTGCAGACCCGCGGGCTTTTTGGGCAACGACGCAAGATACGCGGCCTCACCCGGTGAAAGTTCATCCAAAGTCTTGTTAAAGTAGGTTTGCGATGCTGCCGCGACCCCGTAGGAATTTGCGCCTAGGTAGATCTCGTTGAGATAAAGCTCCAAGATCTTTTCTTTGCCCAACACCGCGTCGGCGCGATTGGCCAGAATGATCTCTTTGATCTTGCGCTCCGCCTGGCGCTCACCCCCGAGCAGAAAGTTCTTCATCACCTGCTGCGTGATGGTCGACGCGCCACGACAGCCGCTCCCTTTGGCAAGGGCGCATTCGACAGCCGCGACCCCGATGCCGCGCAGATCGTACCCAGAGTGATCGTAAAAGTTCTTGTCCTCCGCAGAGATGAACGCCTGCTTTATCAAAGGCGGAATGGTGTTGGCAGGCGCAAAGAGGCGCCGTTCATTGGCAAATTCATCGATCAGCCGCCCCTGACCAGAGTAGATCCGGCTGATGGTCGGAGGGGTATATTGCGCAAGGCTTTCATGGCTGGGCAAATCACGGCCGTACATCCAAAAAACACCGCCCACAGTGAGGGCGAACATGGCAATGCCAAGTGTCACGCTGGTGAAGATACCGCCAAAAAAACTTAGAATAAATCGAAACACAGAATGCCCGCCTCATGCCTGCATAATTCTGAAAGATCTATACCGGATGGGGCGTGCCGCGTCAAAAGAGCGATGAGCAAATGCATGCTGGACCACCGCCGGCACATGCACCTTGCAAAGGAATGGCCCATCCCCCTGATCTGCGGATGTGCGACGGTGTTACATGTCTGAGAGGTACTACTGCCGCACCAAAGGCGCTCGGGTCCTTTCCTGATCTCTCCACACCAGCAGCCCCTCTGCAATGGCATCCACCATCCCAGCCCGCCAAAGCGGATCCCGCATGTTTTTGAGATCACGGTCTGAACTTAGAAACCCGACTTCGATCAGGACCGATGGGATGTCCGCTGATTTCAAGACAGAAAACCCGCCGCGGCGCAGGGGCCGCGTGTTCATAGGACCACCTGCTTGCGTCATCTGAGCCACCAGCGCCTCGGCCAGCGCCAGGGCGCGTGGCGCAGTTTCCTGTCGTGCGAGGTCCATCAACACCTTTGCGATCTGATCCTCAGCGCCGTCAAGGTTGACCCCCGCCAACAGATCCGTTCGGTTATGTCGCGCGGCAAGCAGCGCGGTTGCCGTGTCGCTGGCCTCGTCCGACAGCGTATAGATCGTGGCCCCCTTCGCCCGACCGTTGCTGAGACTATCGGCGTGAAGCGAGACAAAAGCGTCCGCCTCTGCTCTCTGCGCAACCGCAACCCGATGTTCCAGCGGGACAAAGATATCGTCGGACCGCGTCGTGATGACCGTTGCTCCAGCCCGGATCAGAGCCTCCTCTACCCCAAGCGCGATCTTGAGCATGATGTCTTTTTCCGCAGTGCCTTGTCGTACGGCCCCGGGATCTGGGCCGCCGTGACCGGGGTCGAGCACGACGGTGAACCGCTCAGTTCTCGCGGCGTGGTGCGGGGAAGCGGGCATTGGACCCTCCGCCAAGGAGAGGGCATCTGGCGCACCGGCCGTGGCGGCGAAGGACGCCTGGTCAACAGTCTTGAGCGTTAGCGACAGGGTCGCTTCACCGCCGCCAGGCTCAACAGACAGGCCAATTCTCTGAGGCATCATTGGTTGCGCCAAATCAGCGATGAGCCGGGACCACCCCTCACGCGTCGTACCAAATCGCAGGGAGGTTATCCGCCCCGGCTTGGGCAAGATCGCTTCGGGCGCAACACCGCTCCAGTCAACTTCCTGAAAATCAAGAACCAACCGCGCTGGCGCGTCGAGCCAGAAGACACGGTAAGGCACCCCTTGGGTGAGCGTCAATGTCAGCGCCGTCTGCCCTCCCCAACGGTCCAGAATGATGCTTTTGTCCGGGATTGCGCGCGCAAGACCTGTCATGTCTTGGGCCTGCGCAGCCCCCGAGAACGCCAGAAAAAGGCTCAATAAAAAGACCCGTATCATCGTCACTGCTCTTGCTTTTTTTTCGAGATTAGAGCGTTTGCAGCATAACGCAAAGGGGTTCAGCGCGATGCGAGGTAGGTTTTCAATCTCTGCAGCCCTTCAGCAATATCGGCCGTGCTGCGTGCGTAGGAAAACCGCAGGGTCGTCGCGCCACGATCTGGGTCAAAATCGAGGCCAGGTGTGACGGCAACACCCGCTTTTTCAAGGATATCCGAGGCAAAGCTCAAGCTGTCGGATGTGAGATCGGAGACATCGGCATAAACGTAAAAGGCCCCATCCGGCGGCGCAAAGCGGGTAAAGCCCGCCTCCGCCAGCCCTTGCGTCATCAACGCCCGGTTGGCGCGGTAGACGTCCATGTTGGCCTCCAACTCATCGTGACACTCCATGGCTGCGAGGGCCGCGACTTGGCTGGCATGGGGGGCGCAGATGAACATGTTCTGGGCGATCCGCTCCACCACCCGCACGTGATCTTCGGGCACCACGAGCCAGCCCACCCGCCAGCCTGTCATGGAAAAGTACTTGGAGAAAGAATTGATCACATAGGCATCATCTGTCACCTCGAGCGCTGTGACCGCTTTTTGCTCGTACTCAATGCCGTGATAGATTTCGTCCGACAGAAAGGCGGCCCCAGCCGCAGCCGCGCTTTCGACAAGCGCGCGCAGCGCATCACGGTTGAGCATGGTGCCGGTGGGATTGGCGGGCGAGGCGACCATGAGACCCGCCAAGTCAAGGTCTTTGAGATCCTCCGGCACCGGCTGTAGCCGGTTCTCAGGGGTGGTTTGCACATCAACGGGCGTGAGCCCCAGAGCGCGCAGAATCTGCCGGTAGCTGGGATAGCCTGGCGCGCCGAGACCCACCCTGTCGCCCGTGTCAAAAAGCGCCGTGAAGGCCAGGATGAAGCCCCCCGAAGATCCCGGCGTGATCACCACACGGTTGGGATTGAGGTCGATGTCGTACCAATCACTATAGAGCCTGGCGATGCGCTGACGCAGCGCAGGCAGGCCGAGCGCAACAGTGTAGCCCATCGCGTCGGATCGCATGGCCCGTTCCAGCACTGCGAGCGCTTCTTTCGGGGCACCTGTTCCGGGCTGACCCACCTCCATGTGAATGATGTGCCGCCCCGCTGCCTCTGCCGCCGCAGCTTGCTGCATCACATCCATCACAATGAAGGGATCGACCTGGGACCGGGTTGAAGTGCGCATGCGATTGCTCCTATTCTCTGCGCACGTATCACTAAGATCTTGAACGAAGGTCAAGCCACGTCGGTCGGAAGGGCTGTTGCGATGTTGAACCGTTGGATTGGATTTGTCTTGGGCCTGGCTCTGGCGACCCCGGCCTGGGCGCTGGATTTGAAGGATCTAACCTCAGAAGAACGCGCACAATTCCGCGCCGAGGTGCGGGCCTATCTGCTTGAAAATCCAGATGTTATCCGCGAGGCGATAGAGGCGCTTCAAGTGCGCGAAGCCGAGGAAGCCGCGCAGGCCGATCTGGCCCTGGTCGCCGCGAACAAAGAGGCGCTCTTCAACGATGGCTTCTCTTGGGTTGGCGGCAATCCAAACGGCGATATCACCCTGGTCGAGTTCCTCGATTACCGCTGCGGCTTTTGCAAGCGTGCCCATGACGAGGTGGCGTCCTTGCTTGCGGCCGATGGCAACATCCGGCTGATTGTGAAAGAGTTCCCCATTTTGGGCGATCAATCCGTTGTCGCGTCCCGTTTTGCCGTGGCAACAAAGCAGATTGCGGGCGGCGATGGATACAAGGCGATACACGACGCACTGATGGAGTTCAGCGGCGACATTACATTGCCCGCCCTGCGGCGGATGTCGGACACGCTAGGCCTCGATACGGCAGCGATTGAAGCGCATATGATGAGCGAGACCGTTTCGGACGAGATCCGTAACACGCGGGCCTTGGCGCAACGGCTCAGCATCTCAGGCACGCCCACTTTTGTGTTAGAAGATGAGATGTTGCGTGGCTTTTTGCGCTCTGACCAGATGAAAGACCTGGTGAACGCCAAACGCGGGTAGCGCTTACCGAAACATCGCATGGTACTTCACGAGACGCTGAAAATGCGCCTCCAAGGACAGTTTTAGGTGTGTGGCGTCTTTCACGTTCAGGATGTAATCGACGAGCAAGTTATACTGCTGGATCTGGCGCGGCAGCCGTTGCGTTGGGTCAAGGCGGCGCTTGCGCTCCGCCTCGTCGATCACTTGCACTTGCTGTTTTTCAGGCCAGGCGGGCTGCAACAGTGATGGCACCAAAGAGCGCCCGTTCATGAGCGGCACTTCGGCGTCGAAGTGATTGAATATACTGTCTTCAAGTGGCCCGACATCAGCGTCATCCTGCACCGGCCAGGCCCAGACATAGGCAATCTCCCAGACGTCGATCTGGCGATTGGCGATCACATCTGACCGGGCAGAGGTCAGATGGCGCCGCACCCGGGTTCGGATCCCATCGACTGATTGCCCCACATAGATCGGCTGGCCATCAAGATCGCAGAGCGCATAGACGCCAATCTCATTGGTCAGCCGTGAGAGCGCGTCAGTCCGGTATGCTTGGGCAGGCGTCACGCGACAGCGCGTTGACGATCGGCGCGCAGTAATGGTTGGAAAAGCGCCTGATCGAGGTAGCGCACCACCGGGACAGCAACCCCGTCGCCTGCGACCTTGTAGGCTTGATTGTAGCTCGTTGGCATCTGGTAGCTGTCGGGCAGACCCATGAGGCGCGCCGCCTCAAGGCTGGAAAGCAGCCGCGCGCGCGTGCGTTTGCCCTCAACAATCAGCACGGTTTGCCGTGATGAGCCGCCTGCTGGCGTGCGCAAGCACCCCGCCAAACCGTCAAAGCGCACCTCAGCCCGCTGCCGGTTCTGTCCAGATGCATCGGGGCGCCCGCGTTTGTAGAGCATGCCAACGACAGGAGCACCCAATTGGCGGGCGGCGGCGACGCGGTTCTGACTGGGAGCGGACATGAGTGACAAGAGACGCGCTACGTCGGCATGCGCCAGCCACGGCGTATCAGGCTGGGGATCCAAGATATCTGCTAAACTTGGCACCTCAACACGGGGGGCGTGATGCGCCCACCAGATCCAATGGCGCGCCAAGTTGCGCGGCAGACTTTCATGAAAGCGCAGCACTTTTGCCGAATGAAACGGGCCTTGAGGACCCGCAGCTTTCAAGGGCGCGATCAAGACATCCTCCGCCACCCCAACAAGGAACATCCGCGGTCGGCTCTGCGGCACAAAGGCTGCCGCATCCACCTCAAGCGCGCCAACGCGGTAGCCAAGATTGGTGAGCGCATTGAAGACCGCCCGACCGTCGCGCCCTTCGTTTCGGGTCAACAACCCCGTCACGTTTTCAAATGCGATGATGCGCGGCGCGGTGCCCTGTTCTGCCGCCGCTGCAAGAAGGCGCACCCATTCGCGGAACACCCCGCTGCGCGCACCCGAAAGCCCTCGCCCTTTTCCGGCCAGCGAAAAGTCCTGGCACGGGCTCGACGCCCAATAAAGATCGACGTGCGGCGGGATCGCTCCGATTTGCAGATCGGCGATGTCGCCTACCCTTAAAGCCGCCTCGCCCCAATTCTGGGTATAAACGGCTGCTTTCATCGGATCGATGTCATTGGCAAAAACGCAATCCCAATGTGCCTGAAGCGCCGCACGCACAAGACCGCCACCGCAGAAAAACTCGGCAAACCTAGGGCGTGGGTAGGGTTCAGACACCATATCTATGTCTAGACAGCAGCCCCTGCCCTGTCGATAGCGAAAAGCTACTCTGCGGCTTGTTGCAGTTGCGCGGCCGCCGCTTCAAGCTCTTCGGCCTTGCGCTCCACCTGTTCAACGATGTGTTCGATCATTTCTTCGTTGGACTGCTTGTGGCTCTGCTTGCCGCCCAAGTACACCATGCCCGACCCCGCGCCGCCGCCCGTCCAACCCACATCTGTCATCAGCGCCTCGCCGGGGCCATTGACCACACAGCCGATGATGCTCAGGCTCATAGGGGTCTTGATGTGTTCCAGCCGTTTTTCCAAAGCCTCAACCGTCTTAATCACATTAAAGCCCTGCCGTGCGCAGGACGGACAGGAAATGATGTTGACCCCGCGATGGCGCAGACCGAGAGATTTCAGAATCTCATACCCAACTTTGATTTCTTCCACTGGATCGGCAGACAGCGAGACGCGGATCGTGTCACCGATCCCCATCCAAAGGAGGTTGCCAAGACCAATCGCACTCTTAATGGTGCCCGAGGTCAGCCCGCCCGCCTCAGTGATCCCAAGGTGGATCGGTGCATCCGTGGCATCCGCCAGTTGTTGGTAGGCGGCCGCGGCCATAAAGACGTCAGATGCTTTGCAGGAAATCTTAAATTCGTGAAAGTCATTGTCCTGCAGGATCTTGATGTGCCCTAGCCCGCTCTCAACCATCGCATCCGGACAGGGCTCACCGTATTTTTCCAAAAGGTGCTTTTCCAGACTGCCCGCATTCACCCCGATCCGGATGGAGCAATTGTGGTCGCGGGCGGCCTTTATCACTTCCTTGACGCGTTTTTCATCGCCGATGTTGCCCGGATTTATCCGTAGACAAGCCGCACCGGCCTCTGCTGCTTCAATGCCGCGCTTATAGTGAAAGTGGATGTCCGCCACGATGGGCACTGAGACCTCTGGCACGATCTCTTTCAGCGCCTCTGATGACCCCTTATCCGGCACAGATACGCGCACGATGTCAGCCCCAGCCTCAGCTGCCGCTTCTATTTGTGCGATGGTCGCTTTCACATCCGTGGTCAAGGTGTTGGTCATCGTTTGGACCGTGATCGGCGCGTCTCCTCCAACGGCGACATTGCCCACCATGATCTGGCGTGACTTGCGTCGATAGATGTTGCGCCAGGGCCGAACGTGATTGAGCGACATTGGGGGTCCTTAAACGATACCAACGACCCCCTATCTAGGTGAGCCGCCGCATCGGCGCAAGCGTGTCTAGTTTTGTTGACAGCCTACGGCGCGGAGAAAATCAGTTAGGTTGGCAGGGGATTGCAGCCAGCTCCGCGGGGTCCATGTCGGAGGCGGCGAGATCGGCAAACATCCTGTTGAGAGCCGGGTCCGCTTGCGCGTCTACCGGGTCGTAGAGTTCGGCCAGCGCTTGGCCGTTGAGGGGCAGATTTGACGTGATGGCCCCCATGTCGCCGACGGGGCCAAAACAACCATCGGAAAGCGCAAAGTAAAGCGCCCCAGAATTGCCAGTGCGCAGCATCGGCGGCTCTTCTGTGATGGGAACGTCAAAGACATCGCCCGGTTCCATCGTCTTTTCAAAGATGACCGTGCCATCAGCGGCTTGCACACGCACCCAAGAAGGGAGCGTGGCGACCATGCGCACGCCTTCAGTCGGTCCTTCCAACACCTGTGGCACCGAGATGCCGCCAAGTGCTTGGCTCACCGCATCATCCACGTCGTCTCCCAAATCCAGGTTTGCGCTCAGCACTGTGCCCGCCTGCGCGGGAGGCAACGGTTGTGGGCTGGTGAAATTGCCAACAGACCTTGGATCGATTGTGGCGATAGGCGCGTCCCGCGCCACAAGGACCGGTACGTCCAACGCCTGCGGCCGATAAAGCCGGTCCAGCGCATCCGCGCGCGGTGCGGAAAAACCGGCGGTTCCTGCGTCGTCATCGACCGTGGTCATTGCGCCCTCAAGCGGGTCGAGATCCGACAGGACAACCGGGGTTTGATCCACCGGCGTCACTTGAACGCGCTGAATTTCCTGCAAGACGCTATAGCCGCCATAGCCAATCGCCCCGATGAGCGCGACAAGCACCAGGACAGAGCCGATTGCACTCGGCTCTATCCGGCTTAGAACACTCTCTCCCGCCGGGGCAAAGGGCGTGTTCGGCCGCGCAAAAAGGTCAATGTCGGAAGGCCTCTTATTGCGCTCTTCCAACCCAGGTTTGCGCACACGGGACGCCTCCGCGGACATGCCATGTGCAACGGCAAACCCTGATTCTTCGCAGAAGGTTGCAAAGGCCTCGTCAGGATCCATGCCAAGATAGCGCGCGTAAGATCGGACATAGCCTGCAATAAAGCCGGGCGTGTCAAAGGCAGCGGGATCTGCATTTTCAATCGCTGCGATGTAGGAGGCCTTGATCCGGAGCTCGCGCTGCACATCCAGGAGGGATTTGCCCATGGTCGCGCGCTCACCGCGCATGATGTCGCCGAGCCGCAGCTCGAAGGCGTCAAAGCCCTTGGGTTCTAAAATGTGCTCGTCCGTATCCGCAATCTTTGAGGACCAACGCCCGATCATCCCATTGCCCCGCCGTTATCGTGCCTGCCGCTTATTCACTCAAACCCACAGACGATTCGAGTACGCGCCTTTTCTTGCGATAACGATAACACAGTGCAACGCGAAAGACGAACTTTCGATGGCTAGCCCGCAGCCTCAGCGCGATTTAGCGCACAATGCGACCACAAACCGTCCATGGCGCGTACAAGCGCATCGAGCTCTCGAAACTCATGCACAGGTGACGGCGTGAAACGCAGCCGTTCCGTGCCGCGGGGAACAGTTGGGTAGTTGATCGGCTGCACGTAGATCCCATGCTCTTCAAGAAGCATATCCGACAACATTTTGGTGTGTTTTGGGTTTCCAACCATCACAGGCACGATGTGAGAGCCATGATCGATGATCGGCAAACCGAGGCCCTTGAGCCGCATTTTGAGAACATTTGCCTGCTGTTGGTGCTTTTCACGCAGTTCCGGGGCGCGCTTTAGATAAGCAACCGAGGCTGCACCGCCGGCCGCCACCGCCGGGGGCAACGAGGTCGTAAAGATAAAACCTGGCGCGTAAGACCTTACAGCGTCACACATTTTGTCAGAAGCCGCGATGTAGCCGCCCATAACGCCATAGGCTTTGGCCAACGTCCCGTTGATGATGTCGATCCGGTGCATTAAGCGATCTCGCTCCGCCACCCCGCCACCACGCGGACCGTACATGCCAACCGCATGAACCTCATCCAGGTAGGTTAGCGCGTTAAACTCATCAGCGAGATCACAAATCTCCTCGATGAGCCCAAAGTCACCGTCCATTGAATAAATCGACTCAAAGGCGATCAGCTTCGGTGCATCCGAGTTGTCAGCCTCAAGCAGCGCGCGCAGATGAGCAATGTCATTGTGCCGGAAGATCCGCTTTGCCCCACCGTTGCGGCGCACGCCCTCGATCATGCTGGCATGATTCAGCGCGTCAGAATAAATGATGAGACCGGGAAAAAGCCGCGGCAGCGTTGAGAGCGTCGCATCATTGGCAATGTAGGCTGAGGTGAACAAAAGCGCCGCCTCTTTGCCATGAAGATCGGCAAGCTCCGCTTCAAGCTTTTTGTGGTAGACCGTTGTGCCAGAAATGTTACGCGTGCCGCCAGAGCCTGCGCCGGTCGCGCGCAGCGCTTCTTCCATCGCCTCGATCACAACAGGGTGCTGCCCCATGCCGAGGTAATCGTTGCCGCACCATACGGTAATGTCTTTTTCAGTGCCATCGGGGCGGGTCCAAACCGCGTAGGGGAATTGCCCCTTGCGCCGTTCAATATCGATGAATGTGCGATAGCGGTCTTCTTCGTGCAGACGCGCGATCGCTTCATCGAGCTTACCCGTATAGTCCATGCGCATCTCCGTTGGCTTATGGCGCGGCGGAACCACCACCAGCTATCGCTTATCTTCTCAGATATAGAACCACTCTAAACTGTTCAACTTCTTAACAGACGCCGCTTTGTCGCAGCTTCGGGCGAAATGAAGGTTTTTTTTGCTGCTCCGACTAGGGTCAGGACCCATTAATCCTGTACCACCGGTTTGACAGATTTTGCCCGTGAAAAGGAACATGCGCGCAGAAATAGTGGTTCTATTTCATGTAGATGTGACGCACTTCACGGGGAAAATCCGAAGGACGGAAAAACCGCTTCATTTCAGCGGCGTGAGCCATTTGCAATGAACCCGTTCGTTGCTGCATGTCTCAAACCATTGAACTTTCGTGGTTTTATCGCCAGTGGTGCAGGATTAATGCGTCCTAGCCCTAGGCCAAAGAGCTTCCTGCTGGACACCCCCAAGCGCCCTGATACCTTTTGCCAAAGGCTTGTTCCAAAGGAGTTCTCCATGTCTCTCGACGCTGTGCTCACCCGCATTGATGACAATTTGCCTGACGCAACAGAGCGCTTGCGCGCCTTGCTGCGCATCCCGTCAATTTCAACCGATCCGGCCTACAAGGATGACTGCGACCGCGCAGCAGATTGGCTTGTGAGTGAGCTTCAAGGGCTGGGCATTGAGGCGACCAAACGACCGACACCGGGACATCCCATGGTGGTTGGCCATTGCGGTGAGGGGGGCCCGCACCTCTTGTTTTACGGTCACTATGACGTGCAACCGGTTGACCCTATTGAGCTATGGCACAATGATCCTTTTGATCCGCAGGTCGAAGAAACCGACCGGGGGCCTGTCATTCGCGGGCGCGGCTCTTCTGACGATAAGGGTCAGTTGATGACTTTCGTTGAAGCCCTGCGCGCATGGAAAGAGATCAAAGGGGGGTGGCCCTGCCGCATCACCTTCTTTTTTGAAGGCGAAGAAGAGTCAGGCTCGCCGTCCTTGATCCCATTCATGAAAGAAAATGCGCAGGAGCTAAAAACCGATATTGCGCTCATCTGCGATACGGGGCTCTTCGAAAGCAAGACACCCGCCATCGTCACCATGCTGCGCGGTCTTCTGGGTCAAGAACTCACCATAACCGCCCCTTCGATGGATCTTCATTCCGGAAGCTACGGGGGCATTGCGATGAACCCCATCCGCGTGCTCAGCCGGATCATTGCCTCGCTTCATGACGACATGGGCCGGATCACGATCCCGGGTTTCTACGAAGGCGTGCCCGAGCTTTCCGATGCGCTGGAAGCGCAATGGCAAGGGCTGGCCTTTGATCATCAAGCGTTTTTGGACGACGTGGGGCTATCCCATCCGGCGGGGGAGCAAGACCGCACGCCTTTGGAAATGATCTGGTCCCGCCCCACCTGCGAGGTCAATGGCATCTGGGGCGGCTACACCGGCGCGGGCTTCAAAACCGTGCTGCCCTCACAAGCTCATGCCAAAATCAGCTTTCGTTTGGTCGGCACGCAAGATCCAAATGCCATCCGGGAGAGTTTTCAGCAGATGGTGCGCGCTGCCCTCCCCCCAGACTGCACCGTCGCGTTCTCAGATCACGGATCGGGTGGTGCCTCGGGGGCAGATACGTCTGATCCGATGTTTGAAGCGGCGCGCGAGGCGTTGACCGATGAATGGGGGCGGCCCGCCGCCTACATCGGGTGCGGCGGCTCAATTCCCATCGCAGGGTATTTTCAACAGATCTTAGGCACGGAGCCCATGCTGATCGGGTTTGGGAAGGACGATGATGCCCTGCACTCGCCCAATGAAAAGTACGATATGGAGAGCTTTCACAAAGGGATCCGCTCTTGGGCGCGTGTTCTTGCTGCCGTCAGCTAAAGCGTGGGTCATGCGAGCGCCCCCAAAAAAAGAAGGGCCCCGGAAGGGACCCTCGTCTTATGCAACATGTGTGGTGGCGCGGTTGACGGGGCTCGAACCCGCGACCCCCGGCGTGACAGGCCGGTACTCTAACCAACTGAGCTACAACCGCCCACATACGCTCATAGGTGTCCATGAACGTTCACGTCTCTTATGGCTGCGGCTTTGAAGCGTCAAGGCGCAAACCTGGTTGATGATGATTATTTTGGGGCCCGCTCGGCGCGCGGCCCCCGACCACCGCGCAGTCCGTGAAAGACCAGTTCAGGCATCGCCGATGGCGGGCAGGTCAGCTCTACCCACAAGAGATGCCGCGTAAGACCTGGACCCGAGCGCGTAAAGTTAAATTGATCGCCGCGAAACTGGCGCTAAGTCACGGAAAAACAATCATAGATTGCAATCAAGACATGAAAAACACGCAGTTCGCCATATTTCGAAGTCATTGCCGAGCCAAATTCAACAATGCGGGGCTGAAAATGCGCATTGTAAACCTCAATTCCTTAAATCGAACATAAATTGACCACAATCCAGCGATTAAATTCCCTAGGAAGTGGAAGGAGTTACGTGCCTCGCGCCGTTGGGGAGAGAGTGGGATATGAGTCAGGCAACTGCATATGATACGACCCTGCTGGACCCTGGTCTGCCGAACGGCACGACCCTGTCCGGCGATCAATTCACGATTACTCGCCGGCTGAGCGCTGGAGGGTTCGGCATCACCTATTTGGCAGAGGACAACACCCTCGGCCGCACCGTCGTCATCAAGGAGTGTTTTCCAGAAGACTTCTGCATGCGCGACGGCACCAACGTGATCGTGCGATCGGCTGACAAGCTGAACCAGTTCCGGTCCATCGTAAAAATGTTCATGCGCGAGGCCCGCAGCCTTGCCAAATTGCGCCACCCGAACATCGTCGGTGTGCACCGTGCCTTTGAAGAGAATGACACAGCTTACATGGCGCTCGACCTGATCGATGGTCATGACATGCTGGACATACTCGAGTCCCCGGCCCGCACGCAGTTTACGCCCGAACGTGTCAAAGACATCTTGCTGCAGTTGTTGCACGCCATAGAAACGGTACACGATGCCGATCTGTTGCACCGCGATATCTCTCCCGACAACATCATCATCGAAAAGACCGGCGTGCCCGTCTTGATCGATTTCGGCGCAGCACGCGGCGATGCGAGCCGTCGTACGCGCGCAATCTCCTCCATGCTGGTGGTCAAAGACGGCTACTCGCCGCAGGAATTCTACCTCGCGGGCAGTATGCAAACGCCCAGCAGCGATCTCTACGCGCTCGGTGCAACGTTTTACCACGTCATCAGCGGTAAGGCACCGCCCAACAGCCAGGTTCGTCTTGCCGAAGTGGCGTCAGACAATCCCGATCCTTGCGTGCCGCTGGCAGGGCGCATTGAAGGATATGAACACGCCTTCCTTGAAGCCATCGACCTCGCCATGGAAGTGGCCCCACGCAACCGCTTGCAAAGCGCAGGTGCCTGGCGCAGCTTGATCGAAGATTGTGTGCCGAGCAGACCAATCGTTGTGGCCGATGCCGTCACCGCATCTCCGCCGAAACAAATCACACCTGACATCGACCGTCTCTTGACCCGGTTGATCGAAGAAACCAACGAAGAGGTTGAAAAGTCCCGCGTGGCACCGATGCCGCCGAAGCCCGTTGAGTTGGTCCAGGCAAAAGAGCCAGAAAAACCTGAATGGCTTGAGGAGTTTAACGAGGAATCGCGGCAGAAAGACGCCATCGACCGGACCCAAGAGGCCATCTTGGCGGAGGCCGCTCCCTCCCCCACAGTCGCCGTGCCTGAGCCTGAACCGCGCAAAGCGCCCAAGTCACGTCTGATCTTTGCGCAAGATGAAAACCCAGCGCCGGACACGATGGTCGCGGTGAAGCGAAACCCTTCTCGGGTCCTGTCTCGGCCTATCGCGACGTCGGGCACCGCACCGCGCCAAAACTCCCGGATGCACAGCCCCTCCGATGTAGCAACGGCACCGCAGCGCGACCTCGCGCGGCACGAAGCGGAGCGGCAAGCTCTGACGCAACAATTCCGTGCCAGCTCACCCCGGCCAACGAGCCTCAAGCGAACGGTTGTCATCGAATCAACGATGTTTGACGCCGAATTTGAAGACAGAACGCAGATGATCGCCTCACTCGGGAAGTACCTGATCACCGGGATCGTGCTGGGCCTGGGCCTCATCCTCCTCTATCCAGCGCTCCTTTGAGGAGCGGCGAGAGGTTGGCGCTGTGGTTAGGTAATCCCCCCGAAATTTAGGGGTGTTTGGAAGTAGAATTTTCTCGAAGATGAAAGAGGAGATTCTGATGAAGAAATCGAAACATAGCGACGCGCAGATCATGGCGACCCTGAAGCAGGCAGAGAACGGCGTGCCAGTTGCTGATCTGTGCCGCGAGCACGGGATGAGCAACGCGAGCTTCTACAAGTGGCGGTCCAAGTATGGCGGGATGGACGCCAGCCTGATGGCGCGGATGAAGGAACTCGATGAAGAGAATAAGCGCCTGAAGAAGATGTATGCCGAGAAGAGCATGCAGAATGATTTGCTCAAGGAGGCGCTTGGAAAAAAGTGGTGAGGCCGTCCACTGCCCGGCAGGGCATTGCCCTGCAATGACCCGAGAGGGACAAAGACGCGAGATGGCCGAATGGGCGGTGCGCTACCGATCCGCCAGCATTGCTTTGGCGTGCAGGACTTTCTCGA